>NZ_JBPJZP010000005.1:0-661221 GCF_051216855.1 Variovorax monticola | reverse complement strand
CTTCGATTATGCACCGACTTTTCAATCAGCGTCAACTTCAAAGAAGCTTTTTTCCACCCAACCAACTCGCAATCAGCTCCGAAGAACCCACCGCTTCAACCACCTTGCAGTGACTGTTAGTCGAGCCCTCGATTATGCACAGTTTTCAGCACTTCCAGCAACTGAGCGAAGACTTTTTCATCAAGCAGTCACTTACCCGACGGGCGCACACATTAAAAAAGCCGCCCAAGGGCGGCTTTGCATCCTGCAACTCGCTGCTTAGTAATAGCGCGAGTTGTTCATGCGACGCATCGCTTCGTACAGCGTAGGCATGCGTGCTTCCTGCGAACGCACGTTCATACGGGCAACGGCATCGATCTTGGCGGCTTCGGCCGCCGGCACGGTGCCTTGCGATTGCTGACGCCACATGGCGGCCTGCAGTTCCTGCATCACGCGCGGATCGTTCTTGGCCGTTTCCAGGAAACGAGCATCAGCGCGAGCAGCAGCACGGCGCTGAGCCGCGGCGCGCCAGGCACCAGCAACGCTGCTTTGGCGGACCGAGCCGGCAAACAGAGCGAACAAGCCGATGGCCGCAAGGCAGAACACCGCCCACACGGCGAGCACGCTGCCTTCGTTCCAGTTCGACACGAGCGAGTCGGTCACGACCAGTACCGCCGCGGCGATGGCTACGATCAGCAAGGCGATGAGGGGGCGGGCGCCGTTGCCGCCGGCGCGGGCCGCCTGGATCTGGCCGAACAGGACTTCGGCGCGACGCACGCCGGGATGGACAGTAGGTTGGTCAACGTGGACGAAGCTGGTCATGATGCATCCCTCCTAAGGGACAGTGAAAATCAGTGGTGGCGAACAAAGCCGATGCAGTGATATTAGGGCTTACCCTAGTACGTTTCCACTTTATCTTTCTGATGTTTATCATTCACAGGACTGATGGACGTCAACTTTCGTACGCTCGACCTCAACCTGCTCCGCGTCTTCGACGAGGTGATGGCGGAGCGCAACCTCACGCGCGCCGCGCGCAACCTGTCGATCACCCAGCCTGCCGTGAGCAATGCGTTGCGGCGTCTGCGCGACGTGCTGGGAGACGAGCTCGTGCGACGCTCAGGCGCCGGCGTGGAGCCCACGCCGCGCGCGCTGGCCCTGTGGCCGACCGTACGGGACGCCCTGCGCCAGCTGCAGCACACGCTGGCGCCCGGCGAGTTCGATGCCGCCACCGCCGACACCACCTTCCTGCTGGCCATGGCCGACGCCACCGCGGCCGAACTCATTCCGGGGCTGGTGCAGATCGCTGAAAAGGAAGCGCCCGCCATCTCCATGCGCGTGCTGCCGCTGACCACGCGCGACCCGCGCCGCATGCTGGAGCAGGAAGAGGTCGACATGGCCGTCGGCTATTTCCCCGCGGTGATCGCCAGCCTCGCGGCGCGCGGGCAGTCGGGCGTGGGCGTGGCGTTCGAGACCCAGCGGCTTTACCTGGGTCAATATGTGTGCGTGATGCGGCGGGACCACCCGCTGGCAAAGTCGCCCCTCACGCTCGACGACTACTGCGCGGCGCGGCACCTGCTGGTGAGTTTTTCGGGGAGACCGTACGGCTTCATCGACCAGACGCTGGGCGCCCTGGGGCGCGAGCGGCGCATCGTGGTGACGGTGAACCAGTTCTTCACGGCGGGCCGGGTGGTCGCCAATTCAGACCTGCTGACCGTGCTGCCGCGTCACTTCGTGACCGTGACCGGCATCGACGACCAACTGGTGCTGCGCGACCTGCCCTTCGACCAGCCGCCGGTGCATGTGGATGCCATCTGGCACCGGCGCGCCCAGCACGGGCATGCGCACGAATGGCTGCGCACGGCGCTATTGCGCTCGGCAGCCTCGGCTTTCGCCGGATCGGTCCTCGGGCAGAAGGTGCCCGACTGACCGTGGCACGGATCAGCGAACGACGCTGAGCCAGGCGCTGGCGGCAGCGCGCAGTTCCTGCGCGTCGTGGGCGCCGCGGCCGGCACGCATGTCGGCGCTTTCCATCAAGGCCGACGCATGGCTTGCGGGGGCATTGACGGTGGAGGAACGAAAGAAACGTGCCACTTGGGCGATGAGGCTGAACATGGTGTTGCGCGGCTTGTGGCCGTGCTCTGAGTGGTTGATGTACCAAGATTAAGGGTTATCCCTAACAAAACAAGCGCGACCTTATGCGCTTCATGCATGGGGCAATTCACCTAGACTGCCCCGACGATGAAGCTGCAACTGCTCTCCGACCTGCACCTGGAGTCCCACCCCCGCTTCCATGCCGAGCCCGTGCCGGGTGCCGACATGCTGATCCTGGCGGGCGACATCGGCTCGTACCAGGAAGGCTCCCGCCTGACCGACACAGACTTCGGCCTGGGCCGTTTTTCCCCGCGCAACGGCTGGCCCACGCCGGTGATCTACGTGCCTGGCAACCACGAGTACGACAACGTCGACTTCGACGAAACCCACGACAAGCTGCGCGCGCTCTGCGAAGAGCTCGGCATTCTCTGGCTGGAACGCGAAACCCGTGTGATCGACGGCATCCGCTTCATCGGCACCACGCTCTGGGCCGACTTCGACGCGCTCGCCGTGCCCACCGACAGCCTCGCCGAGGCGCTGAAGAAGCGCGGCAAGGCCATGCGCGCGGCCGACTTCTACCTGGAAAAAGCAGCCACCATGCGTCACGGCGAGCTCTTCCTTTCCGCGCAGCTGCGGGAGCAGGCATTGGCCTGCCAGGCCTGGCTCGCGCAGGCGCTGGCCGAGCCGTTCGACGGCGCCACGGTGGCCATCACGCACTTCGCGCCCAGCCTCGACAGCGGCGACCCGCGCTACGGCCTGACGCCCGGCACCGCCGGTTTCTGCAACGGGCTCGACGACCTGCTGCCCCATGCGAAGCTGTGGCTGCACGGGCATCTGCACTGCCCGTCCGACTACGTAAAGAACGGCTGCCGCGTGGTCGCCAACCCGCTGGGCTATGCGCGCAACGGCGAACAGGAAGGCTTCCAGCCCCGGTTGCTGATCGAGGTGCGCTGAGCGCACGCCGCCGCGGCATCGGTAACACCGTAACGGCCTGCAACGTGCGCGCCGTGCCCGCTGTGTAGACTGGCTCGAGCCCATCTCACCGATGGAGGAGAGCGCCATGACGCAGCAACAACAACGACGACGCACCCTTCTGAAACAGGCGGTGGGTGCCGCCGCAACCCTCGGTCTGCCGGGCGCCTGGTCCCTTGCTTTCGCCCAGCGCCCCGACGCTGCCGGCAAGGCCATGGGCCAGTTGTCGATGGCCGAACTGTCGCGCCGTCTCGCCACAGGGGCGCTCAGCAGCAGCCAGTTGGTCGAAGAGGCGCTGGCCGCCATCCAGAATCCTGCGGGCGAAGGCGCGCGCAGCTTCATTCGCGTGCACACCGATTCGGCCCGCGCCACGGCGGCGCGGCTCGACGCCGAACGCAAGGCCGGGCGTGCTGCCGCTTCGCCCATCTCCGGCATCCCGATCTCGCTGAAAGACCTGTTCGACGAAGCCGGCGTCACCACGCTGGGCGGGTCGACCGTGCTGGCCGGCCAGCCGCCGGCCGTGCGCGACGCCCTCGTGGTCGAACGTCTGCGGCGCGCCGGCGCGATCGTCATCGGGCGCACCAACACGGTCGAGTTCGCCTACACCGGCCTGGGCATCAACCCGCACTACGGCACGCCGAAGAACGTCTACGACCGCGCCACCGGCCGCATTCCCGGCGGATCCACCTCGGGCGGCGCCATCTCGGTGGCCGACGGCATGGCGGCCGGCGCTATCGGCACCGACACGGGCGGGTCGCTGCGCATTCCCGCGGCGCTCAACGGGCTGGTGGGCTTCAAGCCGACGCAGCGGCGCATTCCGCTGGACGGCGTGCTGCCGCTGTCGACCTCCTTCGATTCGGCCGGGCCGATGGGCTGGACGGTGGAAGACTGCGCCCTGCTCGACGCGGTGCTGGCCGCCGAGCTGTCGCGCCCGCTGCGCGTGCTGCCGCTGCGGGGCCTGCGCTTCGCAGTGCCCAAGACCTTCTTCCAGGACGAGCTGTCGCCGCCGGTGGCCGCGGCTTTCGCGTCGGCACTCGCCAAGCTCTCCGTGGCAGGCGCCACCGTCACCGAGTTGCCGATGACCGAGTTCGCCAAGACCCCGGCCATCAACCCGCGCGGCATGATCACCGCCGCCGAGGCCTTTGCCTGGCACCGCGACTTCATCAAGACCGGCGCCGCCAAGTACGACCCGCGCGTGCTGGCCCGCATCCAGACCGGCGAGACCATCGCCGCATCCGACTACCTGCAGTTGCAGGCGCTGCGCCGCCAGTTCGTCCGTTCGATCAACACCGCCGCCGCCGGCTACGACGCGATGCTGATGCCCACCACGCCCGACATCGCACCGCCGATCGCCGAGGTGCTGAAGGACGACGACACCTATTACCGCGTCAACGCCCGGATGTTGCGCAACCCGTCGGTGGTGAACCTGTTCGACGGCTGCGCGCTCTCGGTGCCCTGCCACGACGCGGGCACCGCGCCCGTCGGCCTGATGGTGGCCGGCATCGGCAACACCGACCACCGGCTGCTGGCCGTGGGGGCGGCGGTGGAAGCCGTGGTGACGCCCCGCAGGGCGCTTCTGAGCAACTGACGCCGGTCCGGCGTTTCAGCGCGCCGCGATGCCGTCGAAGCAGGTTGCGAGCACCAGGTCGACGATCTGCGCATCGGTCTGCAGGCCGCCCGCCTTCAGGAAGCCGAGCACCGGATCGCAGGCGCGCGCATACAAGGTGTACAGCACGGCAATCGCTGGCAGCTTAGGGTCGAGCGCGCCGTCCGCCTGCGCCGCCTGGATCCAGCCGCCGAGCTTGTCGCTGAGCGTCACCAGCCGGTCGAGGTAGCCGCGGTTGTTCATCAGCGCGGCGCGCAGCGTCGAGTTCTGGTGCGGCAGCGAGGGCATCTCGCCGGCCAGCTGCACCTCCATCGACCAGCGCACCACGGCGCGCAGCTTGGCGACGGGGGTGTCCTCGGCCGGCACGGCGGCCGCGAAGTCGAGCGTGCGCTGCATGATGCGCACCATTGCAGCGGCGGCCAGGTCTTCCTTGCTGGGAAAGTGCTTGTAGAGGCTGGCCTTGGCAATGCCGACCGTGGCGGCCACCTCGTCGACCGTCATCGACTCGAACCCCTTTTCGGCGAGCAGGCGGTTGGCGGTCTGGACGATGGCCTCCTCGCGGGCCTGCAGCATCTGTTCCTTGAACGAGGTCTTGGCGGGGGCGGTGGCACTCATGCGCGAAATTCTAGTCTCGAGCGTCGCCAATCAGACGGACTGGATGCCGAAATACCAACCGGTCTTTTACAGACTGACCAGTTCCGGCGTGGCGTTCAGCTGCTGCGGCCCTTGGACACCAGCCGAATGCCCGGCATCAGCTCAGCCGCCAGTTCGGGCCGTTCCAGCGCGTAGTCGAGGTTCATGCGCGCAATTTCGACGTGCTCCTCGCCCAGCGCCTGCGCCCGCGAGCCCTGCCCGCGCTCGATGGCCTGCACCATCGCGTGGTGCGTGCGGTGCGCCTGGCGCATCCATTGCTGGCCTTCTTCCATCGACGACTGCATCGGCAGCATCGCGCTGGGCGCGGCGAAGGGCTGGCCGCCCAGCATGTCCATCACGCGCTTCAAGGCCAGGTTGCCGCAGCCTTCGAGAATCAGCTTGTGGAAGCGGTCGTTCATTTCGACGTACGCCGCGTAGTCGTCGATTTCCATGCTCGGCTTGTTCACGGCGCGGTCGCCGTCGTCCAGGCACTCCCTCAGGTCGCGCAGCAGCTGGCGCGATGCACCGTCCTCGGCCAGCAGGCGTGCCGCGAAGCCCTCGATCACGCCGCGCACGCGAATGGCGTCGGCCACCTCCTGCGAGGTGAAGCGGCGCATCTGGTAGCCGCCGCTGGGCGACTGCTCGATCAGGCCTTCGTGCTCGAGGCTGGCCAGCGCCAGGCGCACGGGGGTGCGCGAGGCCTCGAGCTTCTCGGCGAGCGGGATCTCGGCCAGCCGCTCTCCGGGCACGAAGGCGCCCTTCAGGATCAGGTCGCGCAGTTGCACGAGCACGCGGGATTGTTGGGAGTCCATCGGCGAATTCTAGGAGACGCTGCCGCTATTGCACGCAGCAGATTTACCCTGGCGCGGTTGTTGCATGCATTGTTAACGAACAAGTGTCAAAAACAAACGGTAGTCTGCGTATTTACCCTGATTCTCGGCGGCCAATGCCCCGATTCACGGCAAAAAGAGCACTGCGAGTTTGACCGGAGCCGAGGATCACCAAGACAATGCATACAGTTGCATGCAATGGCGATTCAAGCCTCTTTTGACAGCACCCACGATGGAGCCCGCACGATGATCAGCGCAGAGCAGAACGAATTCATCACCCGCGTCGGACCCGGCGCGCCCGCAGGCCAGCTGCTGCGCCGCTACTGGCAGCCGGTGGCCCTGGCCGACGAACTGGCGGGCCCACGCCCGGTCAAGCCGGTGAAGCTCATGGGGCAGGATTTCGTCCTGTTCCGCGACGAGAGCGGCCAGCTCGGCATGCTCGACCGCGACTGCCCGCACCGCGGCGCCGACCTCGCCTTCGGCCGGCTGGAAAACGGCGGCATCCGCTGCGCCTTCCACGGCTGGCTGTTCGACGCCAAGGGCAACTGCCTCGAAACCCCGGCCGAGCCCGCCACCAGCAAGCTGTGCAGCCGCATCAAGCAGTCGGCCTATCCGGTGGTCGAGAAGGCCGGCGTGGTCTTCGCGTACATCGGCGAGGGCGAGCCCCCCGCCTTCCCCGATTTCGACTGCTTCGTCGCGCCCGACAGCCACACCTTCGCGTTCAAGGGCCTGTTCGAATGCAACTGGCTGCAGGCGCTCGAAGTGGGCATCGACCCCGCGCACGCCTCGTACCTGCACCGCTTCTTCGAGGACGAAGACACCTCCGAGAGCTACGGCAAGCAGTTTCGCGGCGCCTCCGCCGACTCCGACATGCCCATCACCAAGGTGTTGCGCGAGTACGACCGCCCCGACATCAGCGTGGAGCCCACCGACTACGGCTTTCGCCTGAAGGCATTGCGCAAGCTGAGCGAAGACACCACCCACGTGCGCGTGACCAACGTGGTGTTCCCGCAGGCCTTCGTGATCCCGATGAGCGCGGAGATGACCATCTCGCAATGGCACGTGCCGGTGGACGACACGCACTGCTACTGGTACGCCGTGTTCACCAGCTTCACCGGCCCGGTCGACAAGCAGCAGATGCGCGACCAGCGCCTGAAGCTGTACGAGCTGCCCGACTACACCTCGCGCAAGAACAAGCGCAACAACTACGGCTTCAGCATCGAAGAGCAGCTGACCGAAACCTACACCGGCATGGGCGACGACATCAACGTGCACGACCAGTGGGCTGTCGAGTCACAGGGCGCCATCCAGGACCGCACGCGCGAGCACCTGGGCAGCACCGACAAGGGCATCGTGGCCTACCGCCGCATGCTGGTGAAGGCCATCGAGGCCACAGCGGCCGGCGAGACCGCGCCGATGCTCATCGACGCGGTGCAAGCCCGCACGATGACCGGGCCGCCGTCCATCGACGGCATCGGGCGCAACGTGGCCGACGAGGCCGCCACCGAGGCCTACTGGCAGGACGCCGACCGCGCGCGCCGCCTGAAGTCCGACTGGGCCGCAGCACGGCTCGCCGGCTGAGCGCACGCCATGAGCAACAGCAACACATTCGTCGACCGCTTCGGCCTCTGGTCCGACGACCAGCACGCGCAGGCCCGAGAACTGGTGCGCCGCATCGACAACGCCGAGGTCGACCTCGTGCGCTTCGCCTGGCCCGACCAGCACGGCATTTTGCGCGGCAAGACGCTGGTGGCCACCGAGGCCCGCTCGGCCCTGTGGGAGGGCGTGAACCTCACCTCCACCCTGCTGGCCAAGGACACCTCGCACAAGACCGTGTTCCCGGTGTTCAGCGCCAACGGCGGCTTCGCCATCGAGGGCCTGCAGGGCGGCGCCGACTTCACCGTCGTGGCCGACCCCGCCACCTTCAAGGTGCTGCCGTGGTCGCCGCGCACCGGCTGGGTGCTGTGCGACGCCTACATGGCCGACGGCAAGCCCTGCCCCTTCGCGACGCGCCAGATCCTGCAGCGCGCGGTGCGCCAGCTCGACGACCTCGGGCTGGACTTCATCGCCGGCCTCGAAGTGGAGTTCCACGTCTTCAAGCTGGAAGACGCGCGCATGAACCTGGCCGACTCGGGCCAGCCCGGCGAGCCGCCGCGCGTGTCGCTGCTGTCGCACGGCCATCAATACCTGACCGAGCTGCGCTACGACCGCGTCGACGCGCTCATGGAGCTGCTGCGCTCGCAGCTCATCGCGCTCGGCCTGCCGCTGCGCTCGCTGGAAATCGAGTTCGGCCCGAGCCAGTTCGAGCTGACCTTCGGCCCCACCGCGGGCGTGACGCCGGCCGACACGATGGTGCTGCTGCGCAGCGCCATCAAGCAGATCTGCCAGCGCGCCGGGCTGCACGCCACCTTCATGTGCCGCCCGAAGATCCCGAACGTGATGTCCAGCGGCTGGCACCTGCACCAGTCGCTGCGGCGCAAGAGCGACGGCGTGAACGCGTTCATGCCCGAGGCCGAAGGCCAGACGCTCAGCGAGATCGGCATGCACTACCTGGGCGGGCTGAAGGCGCACGCCTGCGGCGCCGCGGCGCTCGCCAGCCCGACCATCAACGGCTACCGGCGCTACCGCCCCTTCTCGCTCGCGCCCGACCGCGCGATCTGGGCCAAGGACAACCGCGGCGCCATGCTGCGCGTGCTCGGCGGCGTGGGGCAGAACGCCTCGCGCATCGAGAACCGCGTGGGCGAGCCGACGGCCAACCCGTACCTGTACCTGGCGTCGCAGCTGTTCTCGGGCCTGGACGGCATGAAGAACCGCACCGACCCCGGCCCTTCGGCCGACGCGCCCTACGAAACGCCCGCGGAGCAACTCCCGCGCTCGTTGAGCGACGCGCTCGCCTGTTTGCGCAAGGACGAAATGCTCAACGCGCAGATGGGCAAGACCTTCGTCGACTACCTGTGCCACATCAAGGAAGCGGAAATCGCCCGCTTCCACCTCGAAGTCAGCGAGTGGGAACACCGCGAGTACTTCGACATCTTCTAGACCTTCCGATGCCCACGATCCACTACATCCTCAAGGACGGCACCACGCGCGACGTGGACGCCAAGCTCGGCGCCAGCGTGATGGAAACCGCCATCCGCGGCAACGTGCGCGGCATCGACGCCGAGTGCGGCGGCTGCTGCTCCTGCGCCACCTGCCACGTCTACGTGGAGGACGCCTTCCTCGACCTGCTGCCGCCGCCCGACGACATGGAAAGCGCGCTGCTCGACGCGGTCGCCTCCGAACGCAGGCCGGGCTCGCGCCTGAGCTGCCAGCTCACCGTCACGGCCGCCTTCGATGGCCTCACGGTGCGCGTGCCCGCCACGCAGATCTGAAGCGGAGCTCGGGCATCATCGCCCGCTTCGCGCATCCGGTTACATGACAGCGGCGCCCGAGCGGGCGCATCCACTCCAACTGAAAGGCGTTTTCCAAATGACGATGACCAAGAGAACCATCCTCTCGACCCTTCTGCTGGCCGGTTTCGGCCTGCTGGGCGCCACGGCGCACGCCGCCGACGAGCCGCTGCGCATCGGCCTCATCGCCACCTACTCCGGCCCCTATGCCGACTACGGCCGCCAATTCGACGCCGGCGTCGCGCTCTACCTGAAGGAGCACGGCGGCAAGGTGGGCGGGCGCACCGTGGAGGTCATCAAGAAAGACACCGCCGGCCCCGCGCCCGACGCCGCCAAGCGCATCGCTCAGGAGCTCGTCGTGCGCGACAAGGTGAGCATCCTCACCGGCCTGGACTTCAGCCCCAACGCCTACGCCGTGGCCGCCGTCGCCACGCAGGCGAAGATCCCGACCATCGTGATGAACGCCGCTTCGTCGGCCATCACCACCAGCTCGCCCTACGTGGCGCGCCTGTCGTTCACCGTGCAGCAGGTCACCGACCCGATGGCGCGCTACATGCTCAAGGAAGGCGTGAAAGACGCGTACACCGTGGTGGCCGACTACGCCTCGGGCGTCGACGCCGAGACCGCCTTCAAGAAGACCTTCACCGCCGGCGGCGGCAAGGTGTCGGGCGAGGTGCGCACGCCCATGAACAACCCCGACTTCTCGGCCTACGTGCAGCGCATCAAGGACGCCAAGCCCCAGGCCGTGTTCTTCTTCTTTCCCTCGGGCGTGATGCCGCCGGCCTTCCTGAAGGTGTGGAAGGAACGCGGCATGGAGCAGGCCGGCATCAAGCTGTACGCCACGGGCGAAGCCACCGACGACAGCTACCTCGACGCCACCGGCGACGTGGCGCTGGGCCTGGTCACCAGCCACCACTACTCGTTCGCGCACCCTTCGCCCAAGAACCAGAAGTTCGTGAAAGATTTCGCCGCCGACAACGGCGCCAAGCTGCGCCCCAGCTACTTCGCCGTGACCGCCTACGACGCCATGGCCGCCATCGACCTGGCACTGGCCAAGACCAAGGGCGACACCGGCGGCGACAAGTTCATGGAGGCGCTCAAGGGCCTGAGCTTCGAGAGCCCGCGCGGCCCCATCGAGATCGACCCCGCCACGCGCGACATCGTGCAGACCGTGTACATCCGCAAGACCGAGCGCGTGAACGGCCAGCTGGTGAACGTGGAGTTCGACAAGTTCGACCGCGTGAAGGACCCGGCCAAGGAAGCCGCCGCCAAGTAAGGCGCAACGCAAGACGCCAGCCACTACGCATCCAGCAGCAAGCAGCAAATTCATGGGCATCGTGATCTTCGACGGAGTCGCCTACGGCATGCTCCTGTTCCTCATCGGCGTGGGCCTGTCCATCACGATGGGGCTCATGAATTTCGTCAACCTCGCGCACGGCAGTTTCGCGATGGTGGGCGGCTACGCCGCAAGCGTGCTGATGAACCACTTCGGCGTGGGCTTCGGCCTGTCGCTCGCTGCAGCCTTCGTGGCTGCGGCCCTGGTGGGCGCGGTGCTGGAGCTGGTGTTCTACCGGCGCCTGTACCGTGCGCACCCCCTGGACCAGGTGCTGCTGTCGATCGGCGTGGTGTTCGTGTCGATTGCCGCGTTCACCTACTTCTTCGGCCCGACGATGCAGCCCTTCACGCTGCCGGCGGCGCTCAGCGGACAGGTGTCGCTGTTCGGCCTCGAAGTGGGCCGCTACCGCCTGTTCCTGATCGTCTGCGGCGTGGTGGTGCTGGCCGCGCTGCTGCTGGGCCTGGGCAAGACGCGCTACGGCGCGATGGTGCGCGCGGCCGTGGACAACCAGCGCGTGGCGGGCGGCACGGGCATTCATGTGCAGCGCCTGTTCTTCCTGACCTTCTCGCTGGGCTGCGGCCTGGCGGGGCTGGGCGGTGCACTGAGCCTGGGCATGCTGGGGCTGGAGCCTTCGTTCCCGCTCAAGTACCTCGTCTACTTTCTGATGGTGGTGTGCGTGGGCGGTGCGGGCACCGTCACCGGGCCGTTCATCGCGGCGCTGCTGGTCGGCATCGTCGACGTGGCGGGCAAGTACTACTGGCCCGAAGCGGGGGCCTTTCTCATCTACGTGGTCATGATCGTCATGCTGCTGGTGCGGCCCAACGGCATCGTGGCGAAGAAGGGAATCGCGTGAAAGCCCTGAGCATTTCCCCCGCGCAGCTGCGCATCGCCGAGGTCGCCTTCTGGCTCGCGCTCGCGTCGAGCTTCTTCCTGCTGCCCGACAAGCTCACGCTGATGAGCCAGGTCATGATCTTCGGCCTGTTCGCCGTGTCGCTCGACATGGCGCTGGGCTACGCGGGCATCCTCACCGTCGGCCACGCGGCGTTCTTCGGTGCGGGTGCGTACGCCGCCGGCCTGCTCGCCAAGTACGGCTGGAGCGAGCCCTTCACCGGCCTCGTGTTCGCGCTGGTCGTCAGCGGCCTGCTGGGCTATGCGCTGAGCTACCTCGTGGTGCGCGGCGCCGACCTCACGCGGCTCATGATCACCATCGGCGTGTGCGTGCTGCTGTACGAGGTGGTCAACCGGCTCTCGGGCATCACCGGCGGCACCGACGGGCTGCAGGGCGTGGTCATTGCGCCGGTGCTCGGCTTCTTCGACTTCGACCTCTACGGCAAGACGGCCTTCTGCTATGCCTTCGGCGTGGTGCTCGCCATGTTCCTGCTCGTGCGGCTGGTGCTGCGCTCGCCCTTCGGCCTGGCGCTGCGCGGCATCCACGACAGCCGCAAGCGCATGCTGGCCATCGGCTCGCCGGTCGAAGCCCGGCTGCGCATGGCCTACGCCTTCTCGGCCGCCGTGGCCGGCGTGGCGGGCGCGCTGCTGGCGCAGACCACGCAGTTCGTCGGCATCGAGTCGATCGGCTTCAACCGCTCGGCCGAGGTGCTCATCATCCTCGTGCTCGGCGGCACCGGGCGCCTGTACGGCGGCATGATCGGCGCCATCGTCTACATGCTGGTGCACGACATGTTCGCCGACATGAACCCGCAGTACTGGATGTTCTGGCTCGGCATCTTCCTGATCGCGGCCGTCATGCTGGGGCGCGGCGGCCTCATGGGGGCGCTGTCGCGCTTCGTTCGCACGGGGAAGGCGCGATGAGCAGCTCGACCACCCACACCCTGCGCACGCACAACCTGGGCATCCGCTTCGGCGCTTTCCAGGCCGTGAGCGAGGTGAACCTCTCGCTCGAACCCGGCGCGCGGCAAGCGCTCATCGGCCCCAACGGCGCGGGCAAGACCACGCTCATCAACCTGCTCACCGGCGTGTTCAAGCCCACCAGCGGCTCGATCCACATGGGCGGGCGCGACATCACGCGCCTGCCCTGCGACAAGCGCGCCCGCATGGGCCTGGCGCGCACCTTCCAGATCAACACGCTGTTCCCCAGCCTCACGCCGCTGCTGTCGGTGGTGCTGGCGATCAGCGAGCGCGAAGGGCTGGGCGCCACTTGGTGGCGCCCGCTCACGGGGTGCACCGCGGTGTTCGACGAGGCGCACGCGCTGCTCGGCACGCTCAAGCTCGACAGCCTGGCCGATGTGCCCGTGTCCGAACTGCCCTACGGCAAGCAGCGCCTGCTCGAGATTGCGCTGGCGCTCGCGGCCAGGCCCCGCATCCTGCTGCTCGACGAACCGGCGGCCGGCGTGCCGCAAGACGAGAGCGGCGAACTGTTCGAAGCCATCGCGGCCCTGCCGGACGACATCAGCGTGCTGTTCATCGAGCACGACATGAAGCTCGTCTTCCGCTTCTCGCGCCGCATCTCGGTGCTGGTGGGCGGACGCATCCTCACCGAAGGCACGCCGGCCGAGATCGGCACCGACCCGCGTGTGCGCGAGGTCTACCTGGGAAGTTCTCATCACCATGCCTGAAGCACTCGCCCCCGCATCCACGACCGCACTTGCGTTCGAGCGCGTCACCGCCGGCTACGGCAACGCCGTGGTGCTCGACCGCCTCGACTTTTCATTGCAGCAGGGCGAAAGCCTCGCCATCCTCGGGCGCAACGGCGTGGGCAAGACCACGCTGCTCGAAACGCTGATGGGCAACACCCGCGTGATGCAGGGCGCCATTCGCTGGCAAGGCGCGGACATCACGCGCTGGCCTTCGCACCAGCGCGTGCGCGCGGGGCTGGGCTGGGTGCCGCAGGAGCGCGAGGTGTTCCCCTCGCTCACGGTGGAAGAAAACCTGACCGTCATCGCGCGCTTCGGCGCGTGGAACCTGAAGCGCGTGTACGACTTCTTCCCGCGCCTGCGCGAGCGGCGCGGCAACTACGGCAACCAGCTCTCGGGCGGCGAGCAGCAGATGCTGGCCATCGGCCGCGCGCTCATGACCAACCCCCGGCTGCTGCTGCTCGACGAGCCGATGGAAGGCCTGGCGCCGATCATCGTGGAGGAGCTGGCCGCGGCGATCCGGCGGCTGTGCGAGTCGGAGGGGCTGGCGTCGATCGTGGTGGAACAGCACCCGGTGCTGGCGCTGGAGATGACGCACCAGGCCATCGTGCTGGAGCGCGGCACCGTGGTGCATGCCGGGCCGAGCGCGGCGCTGGCGGCGGACAAGGGCCTGCTCGAAGGGCTGCTCGGCGTGGGCATTGCCGAGGACGTGGCGGGCTGACCTGACGGCTTGAAGCGTCCCGGTTTCAGGCCCCGGCCCGCTCGCGCCAGCGCCGGGCGCAAACGGTGAAGCGCCACGCGGCAAGGCACGCGAGCACGAAGGCCACGGCCCAGCAGATCCACAGGCACGCGAAGACGATGAACGTCACGCCGATGTCCGCCAGGTGCGTCCAGAACGACGGGGCGTCGCCGGGCAACCCCTGGAGCCAGGCGCCCGCGCACCACCACACGGCCGGCGGCACCGCGGCCACGCACAGGGCATAGCCGAGGCCGGCCTCCAACGGGCCGATGCGCCCCTGCGAAACGGGCCGCTGCCAAGCAAAAAAAGCGCCCAGGGCCAGCACCGCGCAGGTCACGAAGCCGAGCAGCAGCAGGCCGTTCAGCAGCAGGAAGTCGTTGTCCATGGGCGCTTGGCTCCGGCAATGCAGGTGGCTTGCACTGTAGCGGCGCCGTTCCCGCGCAACGCGCGGGAGCGCAGGCTCAGCTCAGCATCTGCCCGCGACTGCCGATCACCGCCACGTCCACGAACTGCCCGCCTTCGCGGTTGGTGCGGCCGTAGTTGATCTTCACGCCGCCCACGTCGAAGTTCTCGATGCTGGCCAGCCCCGACATCACCGACGCGCGCGTGAGCGAGCCGCCGGCGCGGCGCATGCCTTCGGCCAGCACGGCCGCGTTCAGGTAGCCCTCCAGGCTGGTGAGCGAGAACTCCTTCACGCCGCTGGCCAGCATGTCGGCCTGGTAGCGGCGCACGATCTCGAACTTGGTCGAGTACGGCGAAGGCACCACGATCACGAAGCCCAGCCCCTTGGCCAGGTCGCCCATGGCCGCGAGCGCGCTGGCCGTGATCGAAAGGCCGTAGGCCGAGCTGCTGTTGCCCGCCTCGCGCAGCGCCTTCAGGAACACCGGCGCGGTGCCGGCCAGGCCCACCACCACCACCTGCGGCTTGGCCTTGGCGATGGCGGCGGCCGCGGGCCCCACCTCCATGCTGGTGGTGTTGGGCGTGGTCGCGATGACCGCCGGCTCCAGCTTGGCCTTGGCCAGCGCGTTCTTGAAGGCCGCCAGCACCGACTGGCCCAGCGGGTCTTCCGAATGCACGAGGCCGATGCGGCTCTGGCCCAGCACGGCGGCCGTGCTCACGAGCTTGTCGACCTCCTGGTCATAGTTGGCGCGCACCCAGAAGGTGTTGGGCGAGGCCTTCTTGCGCAGCGAGATGGTGCCGGTGATGGGGCCGACCACGGCCATGCCGGGCACTGCGTCCATCACCTCGGCCGTCTGGCGCGTGCCCAGCGGGTGCAGCAGCGCGAGCACGGAGGCGTCTTTCTCGAAGGCCAGCGCGTTGGCCTTGGCCACGTCGGGCTTGAAGGTGTCGTCGGCCATCACCAGCTCGACCTTGGTGCCGTTGATGCCGCCGGCCTTGTTCAGCGCCGCGAAGAACGCGCTCGACCCCTGGAAGAGCCCCTGCCCGTTGGCCTTCTCCACGCTGCTGTTGTCGAAGGTGGTGCCCACGCGCACCGCGCGGTTCTGCGCGAATGCCGGCAGTCCCAGGCCCGCGGCGGCGCTCGCCGCGGTGGCGGCCAGACCGGTCAGCACACGGCGGCGGCTGTTGGAAAGCGGCGCCATCGGCTCGCGCGGCAGGGAATCGGTCATGGTCGAAGTCTCCGGAATGCGGTCACAAAAGTTCACATTTCTACTAGAAATGTAACGCAACTGCCCGTTCTGGAGATGACAACCGGCGCGCGC
Organism: Variovorax monticola; assembly: GCF_051216855.1. Classification (NCBI taxonomy): domain Bacteria; kingdom Pseudomonadati; phylum Pseudomonadota; class Betaproteobacteria; order Burkholderiales; family Comamonadaceae; genus Variovorax; species Variovorax monticola. The sequence goes on along the minus strand of NZ_JBPJZP010000005.1, from coordinate 645,331 downwards.
CGACCCGCCGTTACAACAGTTCCTCGCCCACGATGGGCAGCAGCAGCCAGTTCTTCAGGCGCAGCCAGAGAAACTCGCCGGGCTCGTCCTCGTGGACGATGTCGCCGCCGGCGTCGTCGTACTCCAGCCACTGCACGCGCCGCCCGTCGGGGCCCAGGCGCAGCCGGTAGCCGATGTTCACGCGCCCGGTGGTGCGCATGAGCTTGTCGTAGTCGCGCACGAGCTCGGGGCTGTCGATCACCAGGCCGACCTCGGTATTGACCGCTGCCGAGCGGTGGTCGAGGTTCATCGAGCCCACGAAGAAGCGCTCGTCGTCCACGATCGCGAGCTTGGCGTGCAGCCGGCTGGTGGTCTTGCCGAAGTCGCCGAACTGGCCCGAGCGGCCGCTGAGCACCGGCGCGATCTCGAAGATGTTGACGCCGATCTTCAGCATGTCGGCGCGGTAGCGCTCGTAGCCCGCATAGGCCAGCGGCTCGTCGGTGGCGCCCAGCGAATTGGTGACCACGGTGATGTGCGTGCCCTGCGCCACGCCGCGCTTCATCTGCGCCATGCCGCGTGGGCCGGGAATGAAATAGGGCGAGGCGATCTTCACGTCGCGCCGCGCGGAGTCGATCACGCCCAGCGCGCCCTCGGTCACGCTCCCCTGGAACGCGAGCTCGGGCTTGCGCGTGATCTTCTCTGGGTCGTCCACGAAGAAGGTGAACGGCGCCCAGTAGCGGTCGATCCTGCCCGTGAGCAGCTGTTCGCCCACGGGCGACTTGTTCAGGATGTCGCGCGGGCGCATGGCCACGTCGGGCACCGCGGTGCGCGCGATCTCGTCGAAGCGGCGCTGCGCGGCCTCGCGCGTGGTGCGCAGCGGCGCGATGTTCTCGATCGGGCGCACGTGCGGGCTGTTCCAGTAGCGGTCGAAGCCGGCCGACATCTCGCGCACGACCGGGCCGCTGGAGATCACGTCCATGTCGATGAAATTCGCCGCCGTGCTGCGCATGAAGTACTCGTTGGCGATGTTGCGCCCGCCGGTGACCGCGAAGCTGTTGTCCGCCAGCAGCATCTTGTTGTGCATGCGGTGGTTGATGCGCCCGAAGTCGGTCAGCGACATCAGCAGCCGCGTGGAGAGCGAACTCGCTCGCGACGGCAGCGGGTTGAACAGCCGAACCTCCACATTGGGGAACGCCGAGAGCGCGCTGAACAGCTCGTCCTCGCCGCCGGTGTAGAGATCGTCCACCAGCAGGCGCACGCGCACGCCGCGCGCGGCGGCCTCGCGCAGCTCCTTCAGGAACAGCAGGCCGACGTCGTCGTTCTGGATCAGGTAGTACTGCACGTCGAGCGACTTCTCGGCGTGCCGTGCCAGCGAGATGCGCGCATCGAACGCGAAGGCCGCCTCGGGCAGCAGGCGAAAGCCCGAGAGCAGCGCCGAGCCGCCGGGTGCGTCCTTGGCGGCGAGCTGGGCCAGCTCGGTCTGCGCGACATCGGTGAAGGCCAGCGTGGGCGGCGCTTCCGGCGGCGGTGGCGGCAGGCCCGCGCAACCTGCCAGCCACACGGCGGCAGACCCCAGCGCCAGGGCGGCGAATCGGCGAAAGGTGGTGGCGCGCATGGGCCGAACTGTAGCTCGCGGCGGCACGCCATGCGCGGCCTATGATCGCGCAGCAAAAAGGAAAAGAAGCGTGCTCAACGGCTTGTGGCTGGGTTTCTTCGCAATGGCGGCGCTGGCCGCGCTGGGCCGCTGGCTCGTCGGGGGCGACCCGACGGTGTTCGCGGCCATCGTCGAAAGCCTGTTCACCATGGCGCGGCTGGCGGTCGAGGTGATGGTGCTGCTGTTCGGCACGCTCACGCTGTGGCTGGGCTTCCTGCGCATCGCCGAGGCCGCGGGCCTGGTCGGCTGGCTCGCGCGGCTGCTGGGGCCGCTTTTCAGCCGCCTGATGCCGGGCGTGCCGGCGGGGCACCCGGCGCTCGGGCTCATCACCATGAATTTCGCGGCCAATGCGCTGGGGCTGGACAACGCCGCCACGCCCATCGGCCTGAAGGCGATGCGCGAGCTGCAGCGGCTCAACCCCGACCCGGTGACGGCCACCAACGCGCAGATCTTGTTCCTGGTGCTCAACGCCTCGTCACTGACGTTGCTGCCCGTCACCATCTTCATGTACCGCGCGCAGCAGGGCGCGAGCGACCCGACGATGGTGTTCCTGCCCATCTTGCTGGCCACCAGCGCCTCGACGCTGGTCGGGCTGCTGTCGGTGGCGGTGGTGCAGCGCCTGCGGCTGTGGGACCCGGTGGTGCTGGCCTACCTGGTGCCGGGCGCGCTGGTGCTGGGCGGGTTCATGGCGCTGCTGGGCACGCTGTCGGCCGCAGCCATCGCGTCGCTGTCGTCGCTGCTGGGCAACCTCGCGCTGTTCGGCGTGATCCTGGTGTTCCTGCTGGCCGGGGCCATCCGGCGCATCAAGGTCTACGAATGCTTCATCGAAGGCGCGAAGGAAGGCTTCGACATCGCGAAGAACCTGCTGCCGTACCTGGTGGCCATGCTGTGCGCTGTCGGCGTGCTGCGCGCCTCGGGTGCGCTCGACTTCGTGCTGGGCGGCCTGCGTTGGCTGGTGACGGCGGGCGGCTTCGACGCGCGCTTCGTCGACGCCATGCCCACCGCGCTGGTCAAGCCGTTCTCGGGCAGCGCGGCTCGCGCGATGCTGATCGAGACCATGAAGACCCAGGGCGTGGACAGCTTCCCCGCGCTGGTGGCGGCCACCATCCAGGGCAGCACGGAGACCACGTTCTATGTGCTGGCGGTGTATTTCGGGGCTGTGGGCATCCAGCGTGCGCGGCATTCCGTGGCTTGTGCGTTGCTGGCCGAGGTGGCGGGGGTCGTGGCAGCCATCGCCGTCTGCTACTGGTTCTTTGGATAGGACTCGTCACAGTCGAAGAGCCCACCCGAGCACCCTGTGCTGCACTGAGCCAAAATGCGCCTCTGCCCTTCAAGCACTTGCTGCCCCTTTCAGTGACCACTTCCCGACGGGCCCAGCCGCCCTCCTTTTCGCCCGACGAGTTTCGCGATGCGCTCGGCATGTTCGCCACCGGCGTGACCATCGTCACCGCGCGCGCGGCCGACGGCACGCTGGTCGGCCTCACGGCCAACTCCTTCAATTCGGTGTCGCTCGCCCCCCCGCTGGTGCTGTGGAGCCTGGCCCGCGCGGCCGGTTCCATGCCCGCGCTGAGCACCGGCTCGCACTACACCGTCAACATTTTGGCGGCCAACCAGAAGGCGCTGGCCGAGCGCTTCGCCACCAAGAACATCGACCGCTGGGCCGACGTGGCTTTCACCGAAGGCCTGGGCGGCGCGCCGGTGCTGGCGGGCTGCGCGGCCAGCTTCGAGTGCTTCAACCGCAGCCGCTACGACGAAGGCGACCACGTGATCTTCGTGGGCGAGGTGGAGCGCTGCAGCCACGATGCCGGCGCCTCGCCGCTGCTGTTCCACGGCGGGCGCTTCTACACGGAACACCCCTTGTAGTGAAACACCCTGCGCGCATGCCCGTGCTGCTGCTTCTTGCGCAGACCGTCATGGCGCAGGAGGCCCCGGGGCCGCTCAAGGCCGTGCCCGACCTGACGGTCGGCACACGGGGCAAGCCGCCCTGCCCGGTGGCCGCGACACAAGGCGTGTCGCCACTCAGCCCTCCAGCGCCGACTCGTGCCAGTGCCGCAGCAGCAGCCGCCCGATCGCGCTCACCGCCAGGAAGAACAGAAAGCCCAGCAGCGTCGCCGCGATGACCTCGGCGAACAGCAGCGCGGTGTACATGCGCCCCTGCGCGAACACGATCTGCACACCCAGCCCGCCTTCGGCATTGCCCGAGCCGATGATGAATTCGCCCACGATGGCGCCGATGACCGACAGCCCCGCGGAAATGCGCAGCCCCGCGAAGATGTGCGGCAGCGCGCCGGGCAGCCGCAGCTTCCAGAACGACACCAGCCCGCTCGCGCGGTGCAGCGCGAACAGCTCCGCCAGGTTGCGCGAGGTCGAGCGCAGGCCGAGCATGGTGTTGTTGACGATCGGGAACAGCGACATGATGAAGCTCACGATCACCACCGACAGCTCGTTGTAGCCGAACCAGAGCACGATCAGCGGCGCCACCGCCACCACCGGCACGGTCTGCAGCAGCACCGCGTACGGGTACAGGCTGCGCTCCAGCAGCCGCGACTGCGCCATCACGGCCGCGCCCGCGATGCCGAGCACGATGGCCAGGGCGTAGCCCAGCAGCGCCTCCTTCAGCGTCGAGAGCGTGGCGCCCACGAGCACGCCGGCGTTCTCCGCGGCGGCGGCGGCCACTTCCTGCGGCGACGGCAGCAGGTAGCCCTTGCCCTGGTAGACGGTGGCGCTCAGCAGCCACCAGAAGCCGATGCCCAGCAACGCCACCACCAGCACGGGGCCGGCGTTGCGCGCAAGGGCCACGGCCGAAGACGAGACAGATCGGGTCGTTGCCATGGCTCGCTCCCTCAGGCCGAGGCCGGCGCGTGGTGCTGCGCGCGCAGCACCGCCGTCACCTGGCCGGTGAGCGCCGCGAAACCGGCGCTGGCCCGCAGCTCGGGCGCGCGCGGAAAGCCGAAAGGCACGTCGATCACGTCCAGGATGCGCCCCGGCCGCGGCGACATCACCACCACCCGGTTCGACAGGTACACCGCCTCGTGCACGTTGTGCGTCACCAGCACGCCGGTGAAGCCGGCCTGCCGCCACAGCGACGACAGCTCTTCCTGCAGCACGTCGCGCGTGAGCTCGTCCACCGCCGCCAGCGGCTCGTCCAGCAGCAGCAGCCCGGGCCGCAGCGCCAGTGCGCGCGCCAGCGACAGCCGCATGCGCATGCCACCCGAGAGCTCGTGCGGATACGAGCTCTCGAAGCCCGCGAGCCCCACCAGCTTCAGTGCCTCGGCGGCGCGTGCCTTGCAGCTCGCCGGCGCGTGGCCTTCGAGCTCCATCAGCAGCTGCGCGTTGCGCTCCACGGTGCGCCAGGGCAGCAGCGCCGCCTCCTGGAACACGAAGGCGGTTGCGATGCCCTCGGGCCGCGTGCAGCGCCCGGTGCTCGGCGCGACGAGCCCCGCCATGATGCGCAGCAACGTCGACTTGCCGCAGCCCGAGGGCCCGACGATGGAGACGAACTCGCCCGGGCGCAGCGCGAAGTCGACCGCGTCCAGCGCCTGCAGGCCCTCGCCCTTGCCCTTGCCGAAGCGCTTCGAGACACCCTCCAGGCCGATGGCGGCGCCCGGGGTGCTCATGGGTTGCAGCCCGGCACCAGCGTGCGGTCGTAGCCCTGCTTCGCGTCGAAGCCGGCCGGCAGGAAGTTCACGCTGCGCAGCTGGCCCGCCAGTTCGCTCCAGCGCGCGTCCGTCATGCAGCCGATGCGCCCGAGGTCGTGCGAGATCAGCGTCTCGATCATTTCCTTGTTCGCCGCGTCGTAGATCTCGGGCGTCATCTGCTTGTTCATGCCGGTGATCAACGGCTTCAGCCCCTGCGGGTTGCGCACGTAGCTGGCCCAGCCCTTCTGCACCGCCGCAAGGGTGGCCTTCACCAGCGCGGGATTCTTGCGGATCAGCTCGTCGGTGGTGAAGAGCACGTCGTACGGCCGGTAGCCCAGCGAGGCCAGCGTGACCTGCTGCACCTGCACGCCGGCCGCGGCCATGCGCGCGGGCAGGAACAGCGAGTAGCCCTGCTGCACCATCTTCGGGTCGTTGCGGAACAGGCTCAGGTCGCCGCTCACCGGGATCTCGCGCGTGCCCGTTAGCTTGTATTGCTTCTTCGTCCACTCCCAGTAGGCGTTGCCGAGGTTCACGGCGAAGGTGCGGCCCTGCAGGTCGGCGATGGACTTCACGGCGGGGTCGGCGTGGTAGACCAGCGTGTAGGGCACGTAGTCCAGGTGCGCGAACACCGCGCGCACCGGCGCACCGCGCAGGCGGGCCAGCAGCACGTCGTCGGCGTTGCCGATGCCGAACTCGGCCTGGCCCGAGGCCACCTGCGGAATGGTCTGGATCTTCGGGCCGCCCTGCAGCACGCTGATCTCGATGCCGGCCTCCTTGCCGAGCTTGTCCTGCTGGGCCTGCCAGTAGCCGGCCTGGTCGGGCTGGGCGAACCAGTTGCTCAGGATGCGCACGGGCTGCACCGGCTTGGGCGCGTCGGCCGCCAGCGCGGACAGCGGCAGCCATGCGGCCAGCGCCAGGGGTGCCGCCAATCGAAGGGCGTAAGAAATCATGGTGCGGAAACCTTGAGCCAGGGAAGTTGCGCCGCCGTGTAGCGGAAGGTCTGGAACACGCTGTTCTGCCGGCCGGGCACGTACTTGCGCGCGGCCTCGTCGGGGTATTCGGCGAACCACGGAATCACGTACTCCCACACCACCTCGCCGGCCGGCGTGACCTCGAACAGGCGGCCCGTGGCCGACTCGGTGACATGCGTGTTGCCGTTGGGCAGGCGCTGCGCGCTGCCCATGTAGGCCGTGTAGAACGCGTTGACCAGTTCGTCCGCGTACTGCCACACGACCTCGTGGGAGGCCGGGTCGATTTCGAGAACGCGGGAGAACGCCACATGCTTGCCGGTGCGGAAGTTGCCGTTGTCGAAAGCAAGAATGTGGCCGTTCTCCAGCGCCACGGGCGCGTGCTGGTGCGACAGCACGCCGGGCGGAATGTGCAGCTTCACGGCGCCGGTGGCCTTGTCGACGCCGACGATGCCCGAGGTGGTGCGCAGGCTCATCAGCACCAGGCCCTCGCGCGTCACGTCCAGCCCGTTCACCAGCGGCCAGTGGGTGCGGCCGAAGCCGGGGTGGATGGGAAAGTCTTCCGGCGCCAGGTGCTCCCAGGCCTTCCATTCCCACACCAGCCTGCCGTCGCGGTCGACCTCGCGGACCACGTCGCCGTACATCGTCTCGTCGGGGCCGTGGGCCGTGCCGCCCGGCACGCGCTCGGCAAAGGCGGCCGGCACCGGCGCGCAGCCGGCGTACAGCAGGTGGCCGTTGGCCAGCCAGCGGGCGTCGTGGTGGTGGGTCGGGTCCTGGAAGCGCCAGACGATGTCACCGGCGGGCGTGGCCTCGTAGAAATCGCCGCCGTGCCACAGCGACCAGGCCGCGTAGATCTCGGGCGTGCCGGCGTGGTTGCCGTTGTAGCCGAGGTTGCCATTGGGCAGGATCACGGCCGCGCGGCCCGGGCGCACCGGCATCTTCCACTGGTGCGCAATGCGGCCCTCGATGTCGATCAGGTAGACGTTGCCGTCGGCCGTTTGCGGAGCGATCAGGGTGTAGCCGCCGGCGCTGAGCGCCGGGTCGTGGGCGATCAGGCCAACGCCGCGGCGGCGCTGGGTGATCTGGTCGACGGTGGTGGTCTGGGTCATGGAGCGAATCTAGGCCGCATCGCCCGTCAGGAAAATCTGTTTGTTTTGTACGGCGCGTATGGAAAATCCATACACTCCGCGACACCATGCGCCCCATCTCCCAGACTTTTCGGTGTTTCGACGAAGTGGCCCGGCGCGGCTCGGTGCGCAAGGCGGCCGAGACCTTGCACCTCACGGCAGCGGCGGTGCACCAGCAGGTGCTCAACCTCGAGGAACAGGTGGGCACGCCGCTGTTCGACCGGCTGCCGCGCGGCATGCAGCTGACCACCGCGGGCGAGATCATGGTGGCGGCCGTGCGGCGCGGGCAGCGCGACTTCGACAACGCCATGGCCCAGGTGGAAGACCTGCGGTCGCTCAGGCGCGGGCACATCAACCTGGCGGTGTCGCACTCGTCGGCCGAGCAGCTGGTGCCCGAGGTGATCGAGGCGGCCATGAAGAACTACCCCGGCGTGACCTACAGCGTGCGCTCGGGCAGCGGCGAGAACATCCTGAGGTGGGTGGCCAACGGCGAGTCGGACATCGGCTTCTGCCTGCGCCGCAAGCCCCCGCCCGGCGTGGAGGAAATCCGCGCATTCCCGCAGCACCTGGGCCTGGTCACGCCGCCCGGCCACCCGCTGGCCGCGCTCGGCAAGCTGCCGCGGCTGCGCGACTGCCTGGAGCACCCGCTGATCCTGATGACGCCCGACACCGAGCTGCGCGCCATGGTCGACCAGATCGACCACCGCGAGCACCGCAAGGTGCGCCCGCTGGTGGAGACCAGCTCGGTGGCCATGGTGCGACGGCTGGTGGCCGGCGGCACGGGCATCGGCTTTCTGATTCCGGAGAACGTGGCCGAGGACGTGGAGCGCGGCACGCTGGTGTGGACCGGGCTGGCCGACGCGGGCGCGCGCTCGTTCAGCTGCCTCTATCAGCGCGCGGGCCAGACCACGGCGGTGGCCATGGGCATGTTCCTGCAGTTCCTGGAGGCCGCGCTGCTGGCCATCGAGAAGCGCTTCGAGCGGCAGGCGCCGCTGCCCGCGCTGGACGCCTTCGCGCAGTAACGCGCCCGAAGAACACGCCGACGAGATACGATCATCGGATGAATTCCGGCGGCACTTGCCCGCACGGCACCCTCACGAGACACAGCCAATGATCCAGCGCAAGACCCACCTCGACAGCCTCGCCATCGGCCTGCTCATTGCCTGCTGCGCCTTCTGGGGCCTGCAGCAGATCCTCATCAAGACCACCGTGGCCGAGGTGCCGCCGATGTGGCAGGCCTCCATCCGCATGGTGGGTGCCACCGCGCTGCTGTGGCTGTGGTGCGTGTCGCGCGGCGTGCGGCTGTTCGAGCGCGACGGCACGCTGTGGCCGGGGCTGCTGGCCGGCCTGCTGTTCTCGGGCGAGTTCGCCGGCATCTATCTCGGGCTGCAGCACACCAGCGCGTCTCGGCTCACGGTGTTTCTTTACACGGCGCCCTTCTGGGTGTCGCTGCTGCTGCCGCGCTGGGTGCCGGCCGAACGGCTGCGGGGCTTCCAGTGGCTGGGCCTGTTCATCGCCTTCTCGGGCGTGGTGCTGGCCTTCAGCGAGGGCTTCGACCACATGAGCTCGTCGCAGCTGATCGGCGACGCCATGGGCCTGGCGGCCGGCATGCTGTGGGGCCTGACCACGCTCACGCTGCGCACCACGCGGCTGGCCACGGCCAGCGCAGAGAAAACGCTGTTCTATCAGGTGGCGGTGACGGCCGCGGTGTGCCCGGTGCTGTCGCTGGCGCTGGGCGAGCCGTGGGGCTTCGCGTATTCGGCCTGGGCCTGGGGCTCCATCGGCCTGCAGATGGTGGTCGGCGCCTTCGCCAGCTACCTGGCCTGGATGTGGCTGCTGCGGCACTACCCGGCCACGCAGATGTCGTCCTTCACCTTCCTCACGCCGCTGTTCGCGCTGGTGTGCGGCGTGGTGCTGCTGAAGGAGCCGCTCACGGCGCAACTGATCGTGGCGCTCGCCGGCGTGGCGCTGGGCATCGTGCTGGTGAACCGCCGGCCCGCGGTACAACGCACGGCATGAAGCCCATGAAATTCCAGCCGGTGCTCGACGAGATCGTCGCCACCCTGCGCCCGCAGATCGACCAGTGCGGCCAGGGCGAACACGGCGGCAAGGTCGCCAGCTACATCCCGGCGCTGGCACGCGTCGATGCCCGCCAGTTCGGCATTGCGCTGCGCACCTGCGAGGGCGAGGAAGCCGGCGCGGGCGACTTCGAGACGCCGTTTTCCATCCAGAGCGTGTCCAAGCTCTTCACGCTCACGCTGGCCATGCAGCGCATGGGCGACGCGCTGTGGGAGCGCATCGGGCGCGAACCCTCGGGCAACCCGTTCAACTCGCTGGTGCAGCTGGAGAACGAACAGGGCAAGCCGCGCAACCCCTTCATCAATGCCGGCGCCATCGCGGTGGCCGACCGTCTGGTGAGCCAGGCGAAGGCCGCGGGTGGCAACGCGAAGGACGACATCCTCGCGCTCATGGCCGGCCTGTGCGGCGAGCCCATCGCCTTCGACGACGAGGTGGCGCAGTCCGAGGCCGACACGGGCTTTCGCAACATCGCGCTGGCCAACTTCATGAAGAGCTTCGGCAAGATCGACAACGACGTCGCCACCGTGCTCGACACCTACTTCCACCAGTGCGCGCTGCGCATGAGCTGCCGCCAGCTGGCGCGCGCCGCGGCCTTCCTGAGCCGCGACGGCGCGCACCCGATCGACGGCGAGCCCGAGATCACGGGCGAGCGGCAAACGCGCCGCATCAACGCGCTGATGCTCACTTGCGGCACCTACGACGCGGCCGGCGACGTGGCCTTTTCCATCGGCCTGCCCTGCAAGAGCGGCGTGGGGGGCGGCATCGTGGCGGTGGTGCCCGACAAGCTCACGCTGTGCGTGTGGTCGCCCGCCCTCGACGCCACCGGCAATTCGCTGCTGGGCATGAAGGCGCTGGAGATGTTCGTGGCGCGCACCGGGCTCTCGGTCTTCTGATCAGGCCGCCGCTGCCGCAGGTGCCACGGGGAGGCAGCCCATGCCGCCGAGCGCGGCCTCCACCGCCTCTTCGAGCGGCGTGTGCGGCTCGCGCCCCAGGAACGCCACCAGCTTCGCGTTGTCCATGCCCACGGGCGTTTCCCACAGGTAGCGCATTTCGCGCATCTCGCGGAAGGTGGCGACGAAGGGCGAGGCCAGCGTCAGCAGCCACCACGGGAAGGCCGACACGCGCACCCCGGCGGCCGTGCCACCCGTGTGATGGGCCACCACCTTGCGGATGGCGCCGCTCATGCGCGTGCCGTCCGCGTCCCAATGCCCGGCCATGTGGAAGCGCGCAAAGGGCTCGAGCCGGTCGCGCCGCGCCAGCAGCTCGACCATGGTGCGCGCCACGTCCGGCAGGTACGACCACTGGTGGCCGGTGCCGGCGCGGCCGGGGTAGCTCACGGCCTTGACCGGCAGCCCCGCCTTCACCAGCCCCTGCGAGAACCAGTTGTTGCCGGCCTTCGGACCGAAGAAGTCGCCGGCGCGCACGATCAGCACGCGGGCGCCCTGGCGGCTCGCGTCTTCCAGGCGCTTTTCCATCTCGACGCGGATCGCGCCCTTGCGGGTGACCGGGCGCTGCGGCGAATCTTCGGCCAGCAGCGGGAAGGCGTCGGGCCCGAAGTTGTAGACCGTGCCCGGCAGCACGATGGTCGCGCCTTCGGCCTTCGCGGCGGCGATGGTGTTGTCCAGCATCGGCAGCACCAGCTGGGCCCAGCCGCGGTAGCCCGGCGGGTTGACCGCATGCACGATCACCGCGCAGCCCTTCGCGGCCTGCAGCACGGCCTGCGCGTCCATCGCGTCGCCGGCCAGCCAGGTGATGCCGTCCCGGCTTTCCTCTTTGGCGCCGCGCTTGAGCGCGCGCACCTGCCAGCCCGCGTCGCGCAGCTGGCGGGCCACCTCGCCGCCGATGCCGCCCGTTGCGCCCAGAACCAGAACCGTGTCGTTGCTTGCCATGAAATGCTCCAGAAGGGTTGTCGATGGGTGAATTCTGGAAGCGATGGCGTTGCATTGGAATTGCCGAACATGAGCCAGCAGCTATACATTTCTGCATGATCAACGACATCGGCTGGGAGCTGTACCGCTCCTTTCTCAGCGTGCTGCGCGAGGGCTCGCTCTCGGGCGCGGCGCGCGCGCTGGGCATCACCCAACCCACGGCCGGGCGCCACGTGGCCGCCCTCGAGGCGGCGCTGGGCGTGGTGCTGTTCACACGCTCGCAGGTCGGCCTGCTGCCCACCGAGGTGGCGCTGGCGCTGCGCACGCACGCCGAGGCCATGGAAAGCACCGCCGCGTCGCTGCAGCGCGCGGCCAGCAGCCAGGGCGAAGGCGTGCGCGGCGTGGTGCGCATCTCGGCCAGCGAGGTGATCGGCGTGGAGGTGCTGCCGCCCATCGTCGCGCGGCTGCGCGAGGCGCACCCCGCGCTGAAGGTCGAGCTGGTGTCGACCAACCGCGTGCAGGATCTGCTGCGGCGCGAAGCCGACATTGCCGTGCGCATGGTGCGCCCGAAGCAGGAGCAGTTGGTGGCGCGGCGCATCGGCAACATCGAGCTGGGTTTTCACGCGCGCCAGGACTACCTCGATCGCCACGGCACGCCGCGCACGCTCGAGGCGCTCGCCGGGCACACGGTCATCGGCCACGACCAGCCCTCCGCCTTCGTGCGCAGCGCGGGCAAGTCGCTCAAGGGCTACAGCCGCGAGCTGTTCTCGCTGCGCAGCGACAGCGACCTGGCCCAGCTCGCGCTGATCCGCGCGGGCGCGGGCATCGGCGTGTGCCAGGTGGGCCTGGCGCGGCGCGGCGACGCGCTGGTGCGCCTGATGCCGCGCGCCTTCTCGATGGCGCTGGACACCTGGGTCACCATGCACGAGGACCTGCGTCACAGCCCGCGCTGCCGCGCCGCCTTCGACGCGCTGGCCGAAGGCCTGCAACAGTACGTGGACGCGGCGAAAGCGCCCGCCGCGCAGGGGAAAATAGCCCGCGCAAGAACACAGGCACCCCCATGACCGAACCGACCGACACCACAGACCCCGACACCCTTCCCCTGCAGGAACCCCGCCTCTGGCGCGACGGCCTGTGGACCGCCCGCGTCATCAAGAACGAGGAAGACGACGGCTGGGCCGTCGAGATGACCCGCCAGGGCGACCCCGAGCCCGCCCTGGTCGGCCCCTGGACCATGGGCCGCGACAAGAAGAACCCCAAGCCGCTGGACGGCCCCGCCTTCTCCACGCTGGTGAAGACCGCCGCCGAGGTCATCCGCCGCCACGAGCAGCAGCTGCACGCCACGCTCAACCGCAGCGTGACCGTCACCGCGCGCAACGACCGGCGCATTCGCGTGACCCTGGCCATCGTGCCCGACGAGGACAACCCCTCGGCCACGCTCACCGCCTTCGACGACGCCGACGATTCGGAGCTGGCCAGCGTGAACGTGTCGCCCGCGTTCAAGCTGACCCCGTCGAGCGCCGGCGCCTGGATCGAGTCCGACTACGCACGACCGCGCTGAGCGGTCCGTGGACCGCCCTGCAATCAGCGAAATGACGTATGGGCAGCCCGCGCTGCGTTGAGAACAATCGGCTTCGACGACACGAACCCGTTGCCCCGCAGACAGGCCCGAACCGGTCAGGCACCGGCTCTCGGGCCTTTTTGTTTTTCTCGACCATCCTTCAGGAGCAGCGTCATGCGACATGGTGATATTTCGAGCAGCAACGATTGCGTGGGCGTCGCGGTCGTCAACTACAAGATGCCGCGCCTGCACACCAAGGCCGAGGTGCTGGACAACGCCCGCAAGATCGCGGAGATGCTGGTCGGCATGAAGCGCGGACTGCCGGGCATGGACCTGGTGGTGTTCCCGGAATACTCCACGCACGGGATCATGTACGACGCCAGGGAGATGTACGACACCGCGGCCACCGTGCCCGGCGAGGAAACCGCCATCTTCGCGGACGCCTGCCGCCGCGCCAACGTGTGGGGCGTGTTCTCGCTGACCGGCGAGCGCCACGAGGAGCATCCGAACAAGGCGCCCTACAACACGCTGATCCTCATGAACAACCAGGGCGAGATCGTCCAGAAATACCGAAAGATCATGCCGTGGGTGCCCATCGAGGGCTGGTACCCGGGCGACTGCACCTACGTGAGCGACGGCCCCAAGGGCATGAAGATCAGCCTGATCATTTGCGACGACGGCAACTACCCCGAGATCTGGCGCGACTGCGCCATGCGCGGCGCCGAACTCATCGTGCGCTGCCAGGGCTACATGTACCCCGCCAAGGAGCAGCAGATTCTGGTGTCCAAGGCCATGGCCTTCATGAACAACACCTACGTGGCGGTGGCCAACGCGGCGGGCTTCGACGGCGTGTACTCGTACTTCGGCCACTCGGCGCTGATCGGCTTCGACGGCCGCACGCTCGGCGAATGCGGCGAGGAAGAAATGGGCATCAACTACGCCGAGCTCTCGATGGGCCTGATCCGCGACGCGCGCAAGAACGGCCAGTCGCAGAACCACCTGTTCAAGCTGGTGCACCGCGGCTACACCGGCACCATCCACTCGGGCGACGGCGACAAGGGCGTTGCGGCCTGCCCGTTCAACTTCTACACGCAGTGGGTCAACGACCCCGAGGGCACGCGAGAGCGGGTGGAGTCGTTCACGCGCACCACGGTGGGCACGCCCGAGTGCCCGATCGAAGGCATTCCGAACACGCCGGCCCGGCACCGATGAACGCGGCCGTGCCCGATCCGCTGGCCGCCTGCCGCATCGAGACCGAGCCCTTCTACCGGCCCGCCGGCAACGAGATGGCGCCGTACCGCCAGGCGTATCGCCACCGCATGCCGCTGATCCTGAAGGGCCCGACCGGCTGCGGCAAGACGCGCTTCGTGGCGCGCTTGGCGTGGTCGCTCGGGCGGCCGCTGGTTACGCTGGCCTGCAACGAGGACATGACGGCGTCCGACCTCGTCGGGCGCTACCTGCTCGATGCAAACGGCACCGCCTGACGCGGCTCGGCATGCTCAAGCCTGGCCGGCTTGGCTGAAGGTCTTCAGCACCTTGAGCACGCTCAGCGTGGCGCCGTCGAGCAGCGCGTGCTGGCGGTGCGCAATGCCCACGCGCCGCGTGAGCCTGGGGCTCACCGGCAACACGCGCATGCGGTCGTTGTCCAGCATGTCGGTGCTCTGCTGCAGCGGCAGCAGCGCGGCGCCGTAGCCGGCCGCCACCAGGCTGCGGATGGCCGCGTCGTAGTTGAGCTCGATGCGCGCGCGCGGCGCGAAGCCCGCCGCTGCGAACCACTCCATGGTGAGGCGGTACATGTGCGTGGTCGCCTCGTTGAAGATCAGCGGCTGTGCCGCCAGCCAGGCCGGCGTGACCCGCTTCGGGGCCTTCCAGCGCTGGGGCACGAAGGCCATCATGGGCTGCTCGCACCAGGGCGAGACGACGATGCCGCGCACCGGCGGCTGGGGCACCGCCACCAGGCCGATGTCGAGCGTGCCCGCCGCCAGCCGCTCCATGGCCTCGTAGGAGCCGCGGATGCTCACCTCGACGTCGATGCCCGCGTGCGCCTCGCCCAGCGCTTCGAGCACCTGCGGCAGCAGGTCGACCAGCACGCCGGTCGATGTGCCCAGCCGCACACGGCCCACGCGCCCTTCGGTCTGGCGCTTGACGGCCTCGATGGCGTCGTCGGTGTCGCGCAGCAGCTTTCGTCCGCGCTCCACCAACGCCACGCCGGCCGCGGTGGGCACGACGGCGCGGCCGCCGCGCAGCACCAGCGGCGTGCCCAGGCGCGACTCCAGCTCGCTGATGTGCAGGCTCACCGTCGGCTGCGCCAGGTGCAGCGCCCTGGCCGCGGCCGAGAAGGTGCCGAGGTCGGCAATGGCGATGAGGGTGCGCAGTTGGTCGAGGTTGAGCTGTCGCATGGCGTTGCTTCGGTTGAGTATCAGGAAGTCTGATCGGTGATGTCAGTATTCTCAACTTCCACAATAACAGCCGGCGCAAGAAGATGAGCGCTCCCAACCAAGGAGCCCGCCGTGACAGCGCCGAAGCCACCGTCTTTTCATCAACGCCTGATCCATGCCCTGCGGGGCTGGCGCCGCCGCGTGGTGAACCGCCGCCGTGCGCGCGCCGACCAGCGGCACCTGGGCGGCATGAGCGAGCACGAGCTGCGCGACCTGGGCATCGGGCGCAGCGAGGTGCCCGCGTTGCTGGACCGCCACCGGTACTGAGCACCGCGCGGCTTCGTTCGGGCATCGCGCCCGTTTTGAGGTTCAATTCAGGGCGTGCCCAAGCCCGCTCCCACCCCCGCCGTTCTTTCCATCGAACTCACTTCGCCGCAGTCGGTCGACGGCCGGCGCGCGGCCTTTCAATCGCTCTGGCTGCTGGTGCGCATGCGGCACGCGCACGACACCGCCGACAGCGTGGTGCGGCTGGCCGACCTGCGCGGCGAGGTGTCCGACGCCAGCACGCTGCGCATGGTGGTGAGCCGGGCGTTTCGCGACTTCAAGGCCTGGCAGCTCGAGGTCGGCTGGGGCGAGGACACGCAGCGCGAGCCGCGCTTCCTGAACGCCGAGCGGCGCAGCCAGGGCCCGTTCTGGCTGCCCGCCGCTGAAGCCAGGCGCCTGCGCGTGCTGGTCGATGGCCGCGCGGCCACGCACGCCGAGGTGGCGTCGTTTCTCGGCCTGCGTTCGCGCAAGGCCCAGGCCGCCGGCTCGCCGCCGCCCGACGCCGTGCACCTGCAGGACGCGGCGTTCTGGAAGCAGCTGGTCGCCTCGCAGCAGGCCGCCCGGCAAGGCCGGCTGATGGCGCCGGTGGCGGGCGGGGATGCCGGCGGCAGCGCCCTCGAATCGATACGCCTGGCCGGCACCCTGGCCGCCAGCGACTTCCAGCGCGCGCTGGTCACGCTGAACGAGGCCATGCTGTGGCGCCGCCTGGGCGACAACGAGCAGGCGCGGCGCCGGCTGCAGGCGCTGAAGAAGCAGCGGCTCGCGCACCACGTGGCGGGCAACGACTACCTGGGCGCGATGGAGTGCATCGTCTCGGCGTGGTGCGCCTACACCGCGCGCGACCTGCCGCTGGCGCAGTCGCTGCTGGCCGGCATGGCCGAGGACGCGGCACGCGGGCTGGTGCTGCGGCACCATCCCGACGTGCGCTTCGAGTGGTGCAACCTGTGGGCGCTGGTGTGCCGCTCGCGCGCGCTGGGGCTCGCGGCCGACGACAAGCCTGCCGCCGCAGCGCTGGCCGAAGAGTCGCTGCGCCGCTTCGGCGAGGCGCTGGCGGCGGCGTTCGAGTCGCACTCCTTCGACGCGGCCCAGCACGTGGCCGCCAACATGGGCATGGCCGCATGGCTGTTCGACCGCGTGGGCCTGTCCGACCTGCCGGCGCTGGCGCACGACGGCCACGCCGACACCACGCGTCGCGCCGTGCAATGGATCGCCTTCAGCGAATGGCTCTGCGGCCACGCCGACGGCCAGGGCCGCTCGGCATGGAACGCGATCTACCTGATGCGCATCGCGCGCGGCCATTGCAAGCCCGAGGAAGCCGGCGCGCAGCCCACGCTCGCGCAGTTCCGCGCGCAGAAGCCGCTGGACCCGGCCGCTGTCTCCAGGCTCGCGGGTCCGCTGGCCGACGCCTTCGACGCGACGAACTGGCCCGCGCGCTGGGTGCTGGTGGCGCAGGCGCGGCTGGCCGATCACCAGGCCGGCCGGCGCCGCTACCCCGGCCTGCAGCACTGCAGCCTGCTGTTCGAGCACGCCTGGTACGCGGCGCACGCGGGCGACCTGAAGGCGGCCGAAGCGTCGCTGGCGTTGCTGCGCGAGGCCCTGCCCGCGCTGGTGGCCAGCGACCGCGCCTACTTCACGGAATCGTGGAACGACACGCTGCCGGCCGAGCTGGTGCTCGAAGCGAAACCGCCGCGCCGGCCGGCCGCACGAAAGAAGACCGCGCCCCGCGCGCGCTAGAGACCTGGTTCATCCCATGCCCAAAGACCACAACGGACACGACGGCCCAAGCGGCCACAGCAGCCACAGCGGCGCCAGCGATCCCATCGACCTGGCCGCGCACCGCGAACGCCGCGCGCGGCTGAAAAAGCTGCAGCAGGAACGCGCCGCGGCGCAGGCATCGCGCGACGCGGATGCTGCCACCGACACCCCGGCGCAGCCCGGCATGGGCCCCGGCGAAGTGCCCTGCGTGCGTTGCAAGCAGCCCGTGTTCGGCTACGCGCTGCGCTGCCCCCACTGCGGCGTGCATTTCAGCGGTCGCGCCGAAGCCTTCGCGCCGAAGGAGGGGCTGTCGCGGCGCACCAGGCTCATCGTCGCGCTGGTCGCCGTGGCGCTGCTGCTGGCGGGCCTGAGCGACGACATCGCCCGCTGGTGGTGAGCCGATGTCGAAGCGTGGCGCCGGTCAGCGCGCCCCACCCGGCGCATCCGGGGCACGAGGCGCACGCGGCGCGGCGGTCGACTTGCGCACCACCAGCTCGGGCCGCAGCACCACGGTAGAGGCCGACATCGAGCGCCCGTCGATCTCCTCGAACAGCATCTCCGCCGCGCGCCAGCCGAGCTCGCGGTGCGGCAGGCGGATGGTGGTGAGCGGCGGGTCGACCATGTCGACCAGCGGCATGTCGTTGTGCCCGGTGACCGACATGTCCTGCGGCACGCGCAGCCCCGCGGCGCGCAGTGCGTCGTAGGCGCCCAGCGCCACCAGGTCGTTGCAGCACACCACCGCCTGGGGCGGCGCGCCGGCTTCCAGCATCTGGCGCATCGCGGCCGCGCCGGCCTCGCGGCTGTAGCTGGCGCACTCGACCACGCGCAACGGCTTCAGGCGGTGGTCGCGCAAGGCCTGCTCCACGCCCAGCCTGCGGCCCACGCCCGTGGGAATGTTCTGCGGGCCGGCCAGGTGCGCGATGCGCTTGTGGCCCAGGCCGACGAGGTGATCGACCGCGAGCTTCATCGCCAGGCGGTCGTCGCTGACCACGGCGGGCAGCCGCCCGGTTTCGTCGGCGCGGTTGACCAGCACGGCCGTCATGCCGGCCTTCGTGACGAAGTCGACCAGCGGGTCGTCGCGCGTGGCGGTGGCCATGACCACGCCGTCCACCCGCTGCGCCAGCATGCGTTCGAGCACCGGCCGGGCGAGCGCCGGATCGACCACGTTGGCGACGAACACGAAATAGCCGCGCGCCGCCGCGCTGGCCTCGATGCCCTGCAGGATGGGCGGGAACACCGCGTTGGTGATGTCGGGCACCAGCACGCCGATGGTGTGGGTGCGCCCCGTGCGCAGCGCCGAGGCCGCGCGGTTGGGCCGGTAGCCCAGGCGCTGGGCGGCCTCTTCCACCACGCGCAGCACCTCGTCGCTGATCAATGAGCGCTTCTCGGGACTGAGCGCGCGCGAGACGGTCGACACGTGCACGCCGGCGGCGCGGGCGACGTCGCGGATGGTGACCGGGGAAGGCGGCGAAGGCAAAGGCGGCGGCTTGGTGCTCATTGGTGCAAACGATTGTCGTGCGAACGGGTGGCTTCGACCGCCTTTCCATCATTCATGGCTTGCGGAATGCCCGCATTTTACTTTTCGCCGATTTCCATTACCATCGTGCAAACGATTGCAAAGACCTGCCATGAATATCGCCACCTCCCCCGACTCGGTGCTCGGCTTCACGCTCGACGCCATGCAACGCACGCCCGACCCGCGGCTGCGCACCGTGATGGACGCACTCACGCGCCACCTGCATGCCTTCGTGCAGGAGGTGAAGCTCACCGAAGAAGAGTTCGAGCAGGCGCTCGAATTCATCGTCGCCATCGGCCACGCCACGGGCGAGACCAAGAACGAGGTGGTGCTGGCGGCGGACATCCTGGGCGTGTCGACCGTGGTGGCGCTGCAGAACAACCAGGACCCGCACGGCGAGTCGCCGGCCGCGCTGCTGGGGCCCTTCTGGCGCGCGAACGCACCGGCCTGCGCGCTGGGCGACAACATCGCGCGCTCGGGCACGCCGGGCATTCCGCTGGAGGTGACGGGCACGGTGCGCGACGCCGCGGGCCGGCCGGTGGCCGGTGCCACGGTCGACGTGTGGCAGGCCTCGCCCGTCGGCCTCTACGAGAACCAGGACCCGGCGCAGGAAGACATGAACCTGCGCGGGCGCTTCGGCACCGATGCCGAGGGCCGCTTTCATTTCCGCAGCGTGCGCCCGGCAGGCTACCCGGTGCCGACCGACGGGCCGTGCGGCGTGCTGCTGCGCGCGCAACTGCGTCACCCGAACCGCCCCGCGCACCTGCACTTCATGGTGAGCAAGCCGGGGCACAAGGTGCTGATCACCCAGGTGTTCGCCGACGACGACGAGAACCTGGAGAGCGACCCGACCTTCGGCGTGACGCGCCGGCTGATCGGGCGCTTCGCACTGGCGCCCGACGGCAAGAGCGCGTCGATGCACCACGACTTTGAACTCGAACCGGGCGAGATGAAGTTTCCCCGGCCTCCCATCCCCTGAACCCATGAACCCACTCCGGACACCGACATGAGCTTCGATCCTGTATCCCGACTCGACGGCAAGGTCGCCGTCATCACCGGCGGCCTCGGCGCCATCGGCCATGCCACGGCCATGCGCCTGGCCGCGCTCGGCGCCACCTGCGTGCTGCTGCACCGCAAGGGCGACGATGCGGCCGCGCGCGCCGCCGCCCTGCCCTCGGCGCAGAACCAGCGCCACGCGGCGATCCGCGCCGACATCGTCGATTCGGCCAGCCTTGCCGCCGCCGCCGCCGAAGTGAAAGCCACGCACGGGCGCTGCGACATCCTCGTCAACAGCGCGGGCCACACGCAGCCCGTGCCGGCCGCCGACCTCGACGCGCTGACCGACGAACTCATCGACGACATCGTGCGGGCCAACTTTCGCGGCGTGTTCGCCACCATCCGCGCCTTCGCGCCGATGCTCAAGGCCAGCGGCGACGCGCTGGTGGTCAACATCTCGTCCATCGCGGGCTTCACGGGCGTGGGCAGCAACCTGGCGTACGTCGCGGCCAAGGCAGGGCTCGACGTGGTGGGCGACGCGCTGGCCAAGGCGCTGGCGCCGGCGGTGCGCGTGGTGTCGGTGTCGCCGGGCGCGGTGGAGTCGGGCTTCGTGCCCGGGCGCGGCGCGGAGTTCGCCGGCAAGATGGCCAGCACCACGCCGCTGGGGCGCATCGGCAAGCCCGACGACGTGGCCGCCACGGTCGAGGCGCTGGCCACCACGCTGCGCTTCGTGACCGGCACGCGCATCGTGGTCGACGGAGGGCGCCACCTGTGAGCACCGGCAAGACGCTCATCACCTGCGCCGTCACGGGCAACCTCGTGAAGCCGGAGCAGACGCCGCACCTGCCGATCACGCCGGTGCAGATCGCCGACGAATGCCTGGCCGCGGCCGAGGCCGGCGCGAGCCAGGTGCACATCCACGTGCGCCACCCCGAAACCGGCAAGCCGTCGATGGAGGTCGAGCTGTACCGCGAGGTGGTGGAGCGCATCCGCCGCGGCAACCGCGAGCTGATCGTCAACCTCACGACCGGTCCGGGCGGGCGTTTCGTTCCGAGCGAACACGACCCGAAGGTCGCGGCCCCCGGCACCACGCTGCTGCCGCCGGAAAAGCGCGTGGAGCACATCGCGCTCATCAGGCCCGACGTGTGCTCGCTCGACCTGAACACCATGAACTCCGGGCCGGACGTGGTGATGAACACGCCGAAGAATGTGCGCCGCATGGCGAGGGTGATTCGCGAGGCGGGCGTGAAGCCGGAGCTGGAGATCTTCGACTCGGGCGACATCAACCTGGCGCTCGACCTGATGGCCGACGGCACGCTCGACGGCCCGGCCATGTGGACCTTCGTGCTCGGCGTGAAGTACGGCTTCGCGCCCACGCCCGAGACGCTGCTGTACGCACGCAACATGTTGCCGCGCGGCGCCTTCTGGAGCGCTTTCGGCATCGGCCGCATGGAGTTCCCGATCGTCGCGCAGGCGTGGCTGCTGGGCGGCCATGTGCGCGTGGGCATGGAAGACAACATCTACCTCGAAAAGGGCGTGCTCGCCCAGAGCAATGCCCAACTCGTGGCGAAGGCACGCGACATCCTCGTGAGCCTGGGCGGTGAAGTGGCCAACCCGCGCGAGGCGCGCGCGATGCTCGGGCTGGCGGACACCCGCGCCGTGCAAGGAGCCGCACGATGAACGTCGCAGCCATGCACACGACCCACACCCCCCGCGCATTGCGCGTGAAAGAAAAGGCCGCCAACCTCGACACGCTGCACCTCGATGCCGCGCCTCAGGCCGAACCCACACCGCCTCCCGGACACGCCGTCGTGCGCATCGCCGCCGCAGCCGTGAACCCGAGCGACGTCAAGGCGACGCTGGGCATCATGCCGCAGGCCGTGTGGCCCCGTACCCCCGGGCGCGACTTTGCCGGCACCGTCGTCAGCGGCCCTGCCGAATGGACAGGCCGCGAGGTCTACGGCTCGGGCGGCGACATCGGCATCACGCGCGACGGCTCGCATGCACGCTATCTCGTGCTGCCCGAGCAGGCGTTGCGCGCCAAGCCCCAGGGCATCTCGATGGACGAAGCCGGCGCGGTGGGCGTGCCCTTCGTCACCGCGTACGAAGGCTTTCGCCGCAGCGGCATGCCGCAGGCCGGGCAGACCGTGCTGGTGCTCGGCGCCAACGGCAAGGTCGGGCAGGCGGCAGTGCAGCTGGCATCGCAAGCCGGCGCACGCGTGATCGCGGTGCAGCGGCGCGCCGGGCCGTTCGAAGGCTTTGCGAACGGGCCGGTCGAGGTGATCGACGCGCGACAACACACCGAGGCCGCGGACCTGGGCGCGCGGGTGCGCGAACTCACCGACGGGCGCGGCGCGCACATCGTCTACAACACCGTGGGCAGCGCCTACTTCGAGGCCGCCCACAAGGCCATGGCCAAGGGCGCGACGCAGATCTTCATTGCCACGCACGAGCGCGCGGTGCCCTTCGACATCTTCGCGTTCTACCGCGGCATGCACACCTTCGTGGGCATCGACTCGCTGGCCATGGACTGCATTGCCAGCACCGCGCAGCTCGACGCCATGCGCGAAGGCTTCGAGCGCGGCACGCTGAAACCCTTTCCCGTGGCGCGCAGCTTCACGCTCGACGAAGCGATGGACGCCTACCGGTTGGTGCTTTCGGGCAGCACCGACCGCGTCGTGCTGCGGCCCTGAGTTTTTGCGGAGCACACGCCATGCACGTCACACGCTTCAACGCCGCGCCGCACTACGAGGCGCCCAACCACTTCGACATGCGCTGCCTGCGCCTGCAGGGCAAGGAGGCCGGCCCGTCCACGCAGATGTGGATGGGCATGAGCCAGATCTTGCCCGGCGGCCACACCGGGCTGGACGGCTCGCCGATGGAAAAGCTCTACCTCGTGCTCGAAGGCCAGCTGCACGTGGTCGGCGAGATCGACGGGCAGCACTGGGAAGAGGTGCTCGAGCCTTACGACAGCTGCCGCTTCGCGCCCGGTGAAAAGCGCCAGCTGGAGAACCGCAGCAACCGGCCGGTGCTGGTCGCATTGGTGATGCCGAACGCACCGCCGCCCTAGCAAGTTCTCGCTCTCTCTTTCAGTCATTCATCGCTCATCGAATAAATCAACGGAGACAAGACGCATGAAGAAGACATTCCAACCGGGCCGCCGGCACGCGCTGGCGACGGCCGCCGCATTCGCGGCAGCCTGCGCACTCACCGGCGCCCATGCCCAGAGCCCATGGCCGGGCACGCAGCCCATCAAGCTGGTGGTGCCCTTCACGGCGGGCAGCGGCACCGACATCGTCGCGCGCCTGGTGGCCGAGAAGCTGGGGCCGGCGCTGGGCACCAGCGTCATCGTCGACAACAAGCCCGGCGCCGGCGGCACGCTGGGCGCGGCCATCACGGCCAAGGCGCCGGCCGACGGCTACACGCTGCTGGTGCACTCGGCCGGCCACCTGGTGAACCCGTGGATCTACAAGGGCCTGTCGTACGACACGATCAAGGACTTCGCGGGCATCACGCCCATGGCCAGCCTGCCCAACGTGCTGGTCACCGCGCCCGCGCACTTCACCGACGTGAAGGACCTGGTGGCGAAGGTCAAGGCCAAGCCCGGCAGCTTCAACTACGGCTCGGCGGGCAACGGCTCGGCCACGCACATGAACGCCGAGGTGTTCCGCCTCGCGGCCGGCATCGACGCGCAGCATGTGCCGTTTCGCGGCACACCCGAGGCCATGACCGAGGTGATGGCCGGGCGGGTCGACTGGTTCTTCGCGCCGATGGTGTCGGCGCTGCCGCTCATCAAGGCCGGCAAGCTGCAGCCGCTGGCCGTGGGCACGGGCAAGCGCTCGTCGGCATTGCCCGACGCACCGACCACCGTGGAGGCCGGCGTGCCGGGCTCGGAGTACCTGTTCTGGGTCGGCCTGTTCGCACCCGCAAAAACACCGCAGCCGGTGGTGGACCGGCTGCAGGCCGAGGTGGCGAAGATCATGGTGTCGCCGGAGTTGAAGGAGCGCCTGGAGAAGCTGGGTGCCGAGCCCTTCACGATGCCGTCCGCGCAGTTCAACAAGTTCATCGTCGACGAGACGGCGAAGGCGCAACAGGTCGTCAAGGCCGCCAGCATCAAGGTCGACTGACATGGCCTGCACGCTCTCTGCGCTCTTCACCGCGGCGGCGCTGGCCGCCAGCCTTTTGCTGCCCGTGTCCGCGCAAGCGCAACCGGCCGACCTGATCGTCACGAACGCGAAGATCGCCACGCTCGATGCCGCCGCCCGCACCGCGCAGGCGCTGGCCGTGCGCGACGGCCGCATCGTGGCGGTCGGCAATGCCGCGCAGATGCGCACGCTCGCCGGCCCCGCCACGCGCACGGTCGACGCGGGCGGGCGCACCGTGATCCCCGGGCTCATCGACTCGCACATGCACGCCGTGCGCGCGGCGCTGAGCTACTCGACCGAGGTCAACTGGATCGGCGCGGGCACCATCGCCGAAGCCATGGCGCGCATCCGCGCTGCCGCGGCGCAGGCACGCCCCGGCGGCTGGCTGATCGTGGCGGGCGGCTGGACCGAGCAGCAGTTCGCCGAGCGCCGCCGCCCCACGCTCGCGGAGCTGCAGGAGGCCGCGCCGAACCACCCGGTGTACGTGCAGCTGTTCTACGAAGCGGTGGTCATGACGCCCAAGGCGCTCGAGGCGCTGGCCGTGCCGGCGGGAACGCTGCCCGCGGGCATGAAGCCCTCGCCCGACGGCGCGCCGGGCTGGATGACCGGCGACATCGTCGGCATCTCGGCCCTGTTCGACAAGCTGCCCAAGCCCACCTACGACGACAACGTGGCCGGCACGCGTGCCTTCTTCACCGAGCTGAACCGCCTGGGCATCACCGGCCTGGTGGACCCGGGCGGCTTCAGCATCGCGCCCTCGCAGTACGCGGCGCTGTTCGCGTTGTGGCGCGAGAAGGCGCTGACGCTGCGCGTGGCCTACAGCGTGTTCGCGCAGAAGCCCGGCGCGGAGCTGCAGGAGTTTCGCGACCTCACGCAGATGCTGCCAATGGGCTTCGGCGACGACATGCTCAAGTTCAACGGCCTGGGCGAACGCGTGACGCTCGCGATGTACAACAACAACTTTCCCGACGAGGCCGTGAAGGCGAAGTTCTACGAGCTCATCCAGTGGGCGGCCCTGCGCAAGCTCGCCGTCACCATCCACTGGCAGGAGAACGGCTCGGTCGACCATCTGCTCGCGCTGTACGAGAAGCTGAACGCCGAGGTGCCGATCGACGGCCTGCGCTGGTCCATCGCGCACCTGGACGACGCCTCGCCCGAGACGCTCGCGCGCATGAAGGCGCTGGGCATCGGCTGGACGATGCAGGACGCGATGTACTTCCAGGGCGACCGCGCGCTCGCCGTGCGCGGCGAGGCGGCGCGGCGCATGCCGCCCATCGGCACCGCGCTGCGCGCCGGCGTGAACGTGGGCGCGGGCACCGACGCGCACCGCGTGGCCTCGTACAACCCCTTCGTGGCCCTGCAGTGGATGCTCGACGGCAAGACCGTGAGCGGCAAGGCGATGCGCGGGCCCGACGAAATGCCCACGCGCGAGCAGGCGCTGCGGCTGTACACGGCGGGCAGCGCATGGTTCAGCTTCGACGAAGGCCGGCGCGGCACGCTGGAGGTGGGCAAGCTCGCCGACTTCGCGGTGCTAGACCAGGACTTCTTCAGCGTGCCGGTGGAGCGCATCGGCAAGACGACCTCGCTGATGACGGTGGTGGGCGGGCGCGTGGTGTACGCGGCGCGGCCCTTCACCGCCGCAACCGCCTCGGTGGCCTCCGCCCCTTAGTCGCAGGCCGCGATGCAGTCGATCTCGATGTCGAAGCGCCCCGGCCACGCGGGCACGCACACGAAGATGCGCGCGGGCGGGTCCTTCGGAAAGTAGCGCGCATAGATCGCGTTGACCGCCGCGAACTTCTCCACCGAAGTGCAGTACACGTTGCACTTGAGCACCTGCGCCAGCGAGCAGCCGACGGCCTCGAGGCACAGCTGGAGCTGCGCGAGCACCAGCTCGGCCTGCCGCTCCAGCGTCGCACCCAGCACGACCTCGCCGGTGGCCGGGTCGAACGGCGGCAGGCCCGACACGTAGACCGTGCCGGCATGCCGGGTGACGACCGACACCGGCGCCTTCCAGTTGTCCAGCCAACTCGACAGGGGTTCGACGCGGATGACTTCTCGCTTCATGGGGAACGCAGCTTTCTTCGGGGAATGGCGTTCGATGGTGCCGGCGGTGCGGCGGGCTCGCTTCGGCCTGCGACGAAACGTGGCCCCAGTGCCTGCAGTACCCGCTGGCGCAGCACCGGCAGCACCTCGCTCTCGAACCACGGGTGGTGCTTGAACCAGCCCGTGTTGCGCGGCGAGGGATGCGGCAGCGGAATGAAGCGCGGCGCGTAGTCCGCGAAAGCCTCGACCGTTTCCGTGACGCCGCCGCGCGCCCTGCTGCCCAGCAGGTGGCGCTGCGCGTACTGGCCCACGAGCAATGTCAGCTCGACGTGCGGCATCTGCGTCAGCAGGCGCTGCTGCCACAGCGGGGCGCACTCCTTGCGCGGCGGCAAATCGCCGCTGGCGCCGCGGCCCGGGTAGCAGTAGCCCATGGGCACGAGCGCGATGCGCGTGGCGTCGTAGAAGGTGTCGCGGTCCACGCCGAGCCAGCGGCGCAGCTGGTCGCCGCTCTGGTCGTCCCAGGGCACGCCTGTCTGGTGCACGGTGAGGCTGGGCGCCTGGCCGACGATGAGCAGCCGCGCGCTGGCGCTGGCCTGCACCACGGGCCGCGGGCCCAGCGGCAGGTGCGCCGCACAGGCGGTGCAGCGTCGGATCTCGGCGAGCAGCAACTCCACGGCAGGCCTGCGCGGCGCGCAGTCAGCCGGCGAACGGCCGGAAGAAGGCGTTGAGTTCGGCGCCCGGCGCGGCGTCCGCGAAGCCGTCGAAGCGGCCCTGGTCGGCCAGCGTGCGCGCCGCCTGCAGGAAGCCGCCCCACGCGGCGCGCGCCATGCCGCCGCCCACGCTCACGCGGCGCACGCCCAGCTCGGCGATGTCCACCATGGTCAGCTCGCTCGCCCCGCCCACCAGCAGGTTCACGGGCTTGGGACCGGCGGCGGCGACCACGGCGGCGATCTGCTCGCGGGTCTTGATGCCGGGCGCATAAAGGCAGTCGGCGCCCGCGTTCGCATAGGCCTTGAGCCGCGCGAGCGTGTCGTCCAGGTCGGGCCGGCCGGCGAAGAAGTTCTCGGCGCGGCCGACGAGCATCACGTCGGTGCCCGACGCGTCGATGGCCTTGCGTGCGGCACGCAGCCGCTCGACCGCCACGTCGATGGCAAAGAGCGGCTCGGCCGCGTTGCCGGTCGAGTCCTCGATGGACAGGCCCGCCACGCCGGTCTCGATGGCCAGCCGCACGCTTTCGGCCACGCCCTGCGCGTCGGCGGCGAAACCGTTCTCGAAGTCGGCGTTGACCGGCAGGTCGGTGGCCGCCACCAGCTCGCGCAGATGGGCCAGGATGGCGTCGCGCGACATCGCGCCGTCGGCGTGGCCGTGCGACCACGCGAAGCCGGAACTGGTGGTGGCCAGCGCCTTGAAGCCCAGGCCTTCGAGGTAACGTGCGCTGCCCGTGTCCCAGGGGTTCGGAATGACGAAGCAGCCCTTGGCGTGGAGCGCGCGAAAGTCGGCGCGTTTCTGGTCGATGGTGCGGGTCATGGAGCCTCGGCTTTCTGCGTGCGTGGCAAGGAGCCCGCATTCTGCGCGCGGCCCGCTCAGCACTCCACCACGTTCACCGCGAGGCCGCCGAGCGAGGTTTCCTTGTAGGTCGACTTCATGTCCTCGCCGGTCTGCTTCATGGTGCGGATCACGGCGTCGAGCGACACGTAGTGGCTGCCATCGCCGCGCAGCGCCATGCGCGCCGCGTTGATGGCCTTCACCGCGCCCATCGCGTTGCGCTCCACGCACGGGATCTGCACCATGCCGCCGACCGGGTCGCAGGTAAGGCCCAGGTTGTGCTCCATGCCGATCTCGGCCGCGTTCTCGACCTGCGCCGGCGTGGCACCCAGCACCGCGGCCAGCGCGCCGGCCGCCATCGAGCAGGCCACGCCCACCTCGCCCTGGCAGCCGACCTCGGCGCCCGAAATGGAGGCGTTGGTCTTGTAGAGCATGCCGATGGCCGCGGCGGTGAGCAGGAAGTCGACGATGCCTGCGTCGCTGGCGTGCGGCACGAAGCGCTGGTAGTAGTGCATCACCGCGGGCACCACGCCGGCCGCGCCGTTGGTGGGCGCGGTGACGACGCGCCCGCCCGCCGCGTTCTCCTCGTTCACCGCCATGGCGAAGGCATTGACCCAGTCCATCACCGCGAGCGGGTCGGCCGCGCCGGCCTGTGCCAGCAGTTCGCGGTTCAGCTCCGGTGCGCGGCGGCGCATGCGCAGCGGGCCGGGCAGCGCTTGCGCGGCCATCGGGTTGTCGATGCCGAAGCCGCGCTGCACGCACTGCTGCATCACCTGCCAGATGCGCAGCAGGCCGCCGCGCACCTCGGCCTCGGGCCGCCACGCGCATTCGTTGCGCATGACCAATGCGGCCACCGAGAGGCCGGTGGCCTCGCATTGCGCCATGAGTTCGTCGCCGGTGGTGAAAGGGTGCGGCACGGCGGCGGCCGCCGCCACCGTCGCGGCCACGGCCTGCCCGCCTTCGACCACGAAGCCGCCGCCGACCGAGAAGTACGTGCCCTCGGCCAGCATGCCGCCATCGGCCGCGAAAGCCCTGAAGCGCATCGCGTTGGGGTGCTCGGGCAGCGATTCTTCGCCGCGGAACGCGATGTCGCGCACGCGGTCGAACGCCATCGGCATGGTGCCCAGCACGCTCAGCTGCCCGGTGCGGCGCAGCGCGTCGAGCCGCGGCTGCACGCTCTCGGGCCGCACCGTGTCGGGCGCGTCGCCGAGCAGGCCCAGGATCACGCCTTGGTCGGTCGCATGCCCATGGCCCGTGGCGCCGAGCGAGCCGAACAAGTCCACATGCAGCCGAGCCACCTGCGCGAGCACCCCGCGGCTTTCGAGCCCCTGCGCGAACATCAGCGCCGCGCGCATCGGGCCCACGGTGTGCGAGCTCGACGGGCCGATGCCGATCTTGAAGATGTCGAAGGCGGACAGCATCAGCGCGTCATGCGAGCGGCAGCTGCTGCTTGACCAACGCCACCCAGTACGCCGCGCCCAGCGGCAGGATGTTGTCGTTGAAGTCGTAGTACGGGTTGTGCACGTTCGGGTCGTTCGGGCCCTCGCCCGCGCCGATGCCGATGTAGGCGCCCGGGCGCTTCTGCAGCATGAAGGCGAAGTCTTCCGAGCCCATGGCCGGCGGAATGTCGGTGTGCACCTGCGCGCGCTCGACCAGGCTGGCGGCCGCGGCAATGGCCGCGTCGGTCTCGGCGGGCGTGTTGACCACGCCGGGGTAGCCGCGGCGGAAGTCCAGCGCCACCCGTGCGCCGTGCGTGGCCGCCACGCCGTCGCAGATCTGCTGCATCGCGGCCTGGGTCTTGTCCTGGATGGCCGCGTCCAGCGTGCGCACGGTGCCGCGCAGCACCACCGTCTCGGGAATCACGTTCCAGGTGTCGCCGCCGTGGATCTGCGTGACGCTCACCACGGCCGAGTCGGTGGCGCCGGTGCGCCGGCTCACGATGGTCTGCAGCGCGTTGATGAGCTGGGCCGAGACCACCACCGAGTCGATGCCGGTCTCGGGCATGGCGCCGTGGCTGCCCTTGCCGGTGACGACGATCTCGAAGGTGTCGAGAAAGGCCGTCATGGTGCCCTTGCGGATGGCGAACTTCCCGCGCGCCAGGCCCGGGAAGTTGTGCATGCCGTACACGGCGTCGGCCGGGAACTGGTCGAACAGGCCCTCTTCCACCATGACGCGGCCGCCGCCTTCGTTCTCCTCGGCCGGCTGGAACACGAACTGCACCGTGCCCTTGAACGGCTTGTGGCGCGACAGGTGCTCGGCCGCGCCCAGCAGCATGGCGGTGTGGCCGTCGTGGCCGCAGGCGTGCATCTTGCCGACGCACCTGGACGCGTGCGCCTGCGTGCCCAGCTCCTGCATGTTGAGCGCGTCGAGGTCGGCGCGCAGCGCGATGCTCGGGCCTTCGCCGTTCTTCAGCGTGCCGACCACGCCGGTGCCGGCCAGGCCGCGGTGCACCGGCAGGCCCATCAGCATCAGCGCGTTGGCGACGACATTGGCGGTGCGGTGTTCCTCGAAGGCGGTCTCGGGGTTGGCGTGGATGTCGCGGCGCCAGCTGAGCATGCGGGCACGGGTGTCTTCGGCAATTTCGGGGTCGCGGTACATGGCGTGGGTCTCTCGTGGGGTTGTGGGGTCAGTGGAAGAATTCGGCGATGAGCGTGGCGCCCAGAAAGGTGCCGGCCGTGGCGGTGAGCGACACCACCACGATGCGCCAGCCCAGCTGGCGGAACACCGGCAGGTCTTTCGCGACCGAGAAGCCGGCCAGCGCCAGCACCGGCGTGGTGAAGGCCAGGAAGTTGAGCTTGGACGTGATGCCGATCAGCGCGTCGGAGAACGGGAACAGCCCCGGAATGCCCACCACGGTGGCCACCACCGACAGCACCAGCACCATCGGCAGGCGCGGCGCGAGGCGCTTGATGCCCTCGACCGCCAGCGCGATCAGCACCACCGCGGCCACGCCTTCGAGCGACACCCGCACCGGCACCTTGTAGGTCAGCGAATTGCCGATGAGCACGCCGCCACCCACCACGGCCCAGGCGATGAGCGTGTCGCGCAACGGCAGCGCGCCGCCGTGGGCCACGCTCACTTGCGCCATGGCACCCCTGTCCACGGCGTCCTGCGCGCCGCGCTTCGACACGCGGCCCAGCACCGGCTCCAGCTTGCCGTACAGCCACGAACACAGCGGCAGCGACAGGAACAGCGTGAAGTAGAAACCCGCCACCGTGGTCAGCAGGTTGGACGCGGCGGCGATCGCGGTGAGCTGCGGCAGCAGCTCGGGCGGGTTCTGCGCTGCAATGGCGCCCAGCGCCGCGGCCATCAGGCTGCCCGAGCCCACGCCGGCGCCCATGGCCAGCGAGCGCGGGTCGAACACGTGCAGGCTGGCAATGAAGCCCGCCAGCACCGCGATGAAGAGCGCGCCCAGCACCGTGCCGGTGATGTACTCGGCCAGCACGCCGCGGCCTTCGGGCGAGGCCATGCCGTACTTCTCTCCGATGATCACGAGGTTGCCCTCGCGGCCCACCGAGAAGGTGGCGCCCACCGCCTCGCGCTTGATGCCCAGCAGCAGCGCCAGCGGCAGGCCCAGCGCCAGGGTGCCCAGCGCATGGCCGAACTCCTGGAACAGCAGCGCCCAGCCGGCCTGCTTGATCTGCGGCAACGCGGCGCCCACGGTCAGGCCCAGCTTCACGATGAACAGCAGCAGGCCCGCGTTGAGCAGGCCGCCGGCGAACGACTGCTCGGCGGTCGCCACGCGCACCACGCCCGGCATGCGCCGGTGCGCAATGCCCCACACGGCCGCGATCAGCAGCGCCCACAGCATCGGCAGCAGCGCCACCTTGCCGGGGCCGACGCTGAACTGCACCGGGCCGATGAGTTCGGCCGCGGCCACGATGGCCAGCGTGACGAGCGCGAGCTTGAGTTTTCCGGAGGCGCCGGCAGAGGGCGCGGCGGCGGCAGGAGTCGGCATGGCGGAGGCGGCAGAGGTCATGGGGTGTGGGCTTCTTCTGGCGGAATGCCGGCGAGTTTCTGCCTGCGGGGCTCTTGCATCAATGACAGTAAATCGGGATATTCGATGCACAAGATGCAACACTCGCCACGAACTTCAGGAGACCGGGCCATGGACGACAAGCTCGACACGCGCCGCGTGCGCTACTTCATGCAGGTGCTCGACAGCGGCTCGGTGCGCGGCGCCGCCGACGTGCTCGACATGGACCCCTCGGCCGTGAGCCGCGCCATCGGCCTGCTCGAGCAGGAGTGCGGCGTGCCGCTGCTGGAGCGCCACGGCCGCGGCGTGGTGCCCACCGACGCGGGGCAGATGCTGGCCGGCTACGTGCGCAGGCAGAACAGCCAGAAGCAGCACCTCATGGCGCAGATGGACAGCATCCGCAAGATCGAGCGCGGCCACATCGACGTGGTGGCCGGCGAGGGCTACGTCGACTGGCTCATGCGCCACAGCCTGCGCGACTTCATGACCACGCACCCAAAGATCACCATCGACCTGGACGTGGCGAGCACCGACGAGATCGTGCAGCGCGTGGTCGAGGAACGCGCCCACATCGGCATGCTGTTCCAGCCGCCGAAGGACGAGCGGCTCACGTCGCACCAGTCGCACCCGCAGCCGATCCAGGCGCTGGTGCTGGCTTCGCACCCGCTCGCACGGCTGGGCCGGCCGCTGAAGCTGGCCGACCTGCTGCCCTACCCCGGCGCCACGCTGCACCGCAACTTCGGCGTGCGCCAGCACATCGAGGCGGCCGAGGTCAGCGAGGGCGTGCGGCTGCCCTCGGTGCTGACCACCACCTCGTTCAGCGCGCTCGGGCATTTCGTGTCGGCGGGACTGGGGTACGCGCTGGGCACGCGGATCTCGCTCACGCCCAATGCGACCCACCCGGAAGTGGTCGAGCTGCCGATGAAGAACCCGTTGCTGTCGCAGGGCCGCTCGCACATCGTGTCGCGGCACGGGCGCATGCTGTCGCCGGCCGCGGCGGAACTGCTGCGGTGCATCGTGACGGACATGCGGCGCTATGCCGAGACCCCGCCGGCGCCGGAGAAGCGCCCGGCCACGCGCCGGCGCGGCGTGGCCGCATGAAGGGCCACGTTGCGCGATGCGGCCCATCGGTGTTCTGATCGCACCCCATGTCCTATGTCATTGCGCTTTTCATCCACCTGCTGTGCGCCGCCTTCTGGGTCGGCGGCATGGCGACCCTGCACTTCGCCGTGCGCCCCGCCGCCGTCGCCACGCTGGAGCCGCCGCTGCGCCTGCGCATGATGGCCGCGACGCTGCGGCGCTTCTTCGTGGGGGTGGACGCGTCGGTCACGCTGCTGTTCGTAACCGGCGTGGTGATGATCCTTGCGACCGGCGGCTTTCGCTCCGTGCACTGGCGCGTGCAGGCCATGATGAGCCTGGCCATCGTGATGGCCGCGATCTACGTGTACATCCGCGCCTCGGTGTTCAAGGCGCTGCGCCGCGCGGTGGCCGCCAGCGAATGGCCGAAGGCGGCGTCGCTGCTGAACACGGTGCGCCAGCTGGTGGGAATGAACCTGGTGCTGGGCGTGGTGGTGTTCGGGGTGGCGATCGTCGGGCGCGCGGGTTAAGCCCCGCCCGACGCGGTTTCAGCGCTCGCCCAGTACGGCGCCGTCCACCGGCTTGCGCAGCCACTGCGCAATGTCCTCGCCCAGCTTGTAGGTCACCACACCGACCATGCTGCGGGTGCTGCGCGGCATGCCGAAGTAGATGAACATCTGGCGCTGCGCGGTGAACCCGGCGGGCGCCGCGCCCTCGCGCTCCAGCATGCCGCGCAGCTGCACGATCTTGGGACCGCCGTACAGACCGCCCGCGTTGGCGAGCAGGTCGGTGATCTCCACCTTCAGCACCGGCGCGGCCTGCGCATTGGCGGGCGCCGGCGGCGCGAGCACGAACTCGTAGGGCTCGAGCAACTGGTCCTGCACGGCCTGGCGCAGCGACGCGGGCACGTCGCAGGCGTCGTCGGCCTTCGTCAGCTGCAGGCCCTTGGCCGTGGTGCCGTAGGCGATGGCGGGCATGACCACGCTGTTGCGCGGCGTGGCCGTGGCCGGCGGCGGCTCGGGGGGTGCGGGCTGGCGCGAGCCGCAGGCGGCCAGCAGTGCGGCTGCGGCCACGGCGGACACGACGGGCAAGGCAAAGGAAAGCCGCGCGGCAACGCGCGCGGCGAACGGATGTTCGGACATTGGAAAGCTCCCTGAAGAATCGCTGTGCGCGCCAACGCGAGTGATGGCGCGCGCCGATTCTGACCGAAGCCGCGACGCGCGCGAGGGTGGCGCCGCGTCAGACCACGCCGGCCGCGCGCAGCGCGTCGAAGCGCTCGCCGCCGATGCCCATTTCCGCCAGCACCTCCTGCGTGTGCTGGCCCAGTGCCGGCGGCGCGTGGCGCAGCACGGGTGGCGTGGCCGACAGGCGCAGCGGGCTCGCCACGCCGGTGATGCTCGCGATGCCGTCGCCCGCGTCGCGCGGCAGCGTCACCTTGAGGCCG
The DNA here is from genome assembly GCF_051216855.1 of Variovorax monticola. NCBI lineage: Bacteria > Pseudomonadati > Pseudomonadota > Betaproteobacteria > Burkholderiales > Comamonadaceae > Variovorax > Variovorax monticola. The sequence continues at coordinate 611,258 of NZ_JBPJZP010000005.1, read as the reverse complement.
CGCGCCTTGACCTGCGCGTCGTCGAAGGCCTGCGCGATGTCGTTGATCGGACCGCAGGGCACGGCCTTGTCTTCGAGCAGCGTGACCCATGCGGCCGTGGTGCGGGTGCGCGTGAGTTCTTCCATCATCGGGATCAGCACCAGCCGGTGCTTCACGCGCAGCGTGTTGGTCGCAAAGCGCGCGTCGGCCGCCCATTCGGGGTGGCCGGCCGCGTCGCAGAAGCGCGCGAACTGGCCGTTGTTGCCCACGGCCAGGAGCATCGCGCCGTCCTGCGTCGGAAAGTCCTGGTAGGGCGCCAGGCTCGGGTGCGTATTGCCCTGGCGCCGGGGCGCTTCGCCGGTGTTGAGGAAGGCGCTGGCCTGGTTGGCGAGGATCGCCATGCCCACGTCGAGCAGCGCCATGTCGATGTGCTGGCCTTCGCCGGTGCGATCGCGCACCTGCAGCGCCGCCAGGATGGCGGTGCTGGCGTAGACGCCGGTGAACAGGTCGGTCAGCGCCACGCCCACGCGCAGCGGGCCGCCGCCGGGCGCGTCGTCGGGGCGGCCGGTGATGCTCATCATGCCGGTCATGGCCTGGATCATCAGGTCGTAGCCCGCGCGCTCGGCGTAGGGGCCGTCATGGCCGAAGCCGGTCACGCTGCAGTAGATGAGGCGTGGGTTGGCCGCGCGCAGGCTCTGCTGGTCGAGGCCGTATTGCGCGAGGCCGCCGGTCTTGAAGTTCTCCACCACGATGTCGGCCTGCGCCGCCATCTGCTTCAGCAGCGCCTGCCCCTCGGGCGTGGCCATGTCGATGGTGACCGAGCGCTTGTTGCGGTTGCAGGCGGTGAAGTAGCTGGCCTGGTCGGTGTCGTTGCCGTGCGCGTCCTTGATGAAGGGCGGGCCCCAGGTGCGGGTGTCGTCGCCGACGCCGGGGCGTTCGATCTTGACGACGTCGGCGCCCAGGTCCGCCAGAATTTGCGTGCACCACGGGCCCGCGAGCACGCGGGACAGATCCAGGACCTTGATGCCGTCGAGTGCTGCGGGCGGGTTGCTCATGCCTTCGATCAGTTGGCGAACGCCGCGATGCCGGTGATGGCGCGGCCCAGGATCAGCGCATGGATGTCGTGCGTGCCTTCGTAGGTGTTGACCACTTCCAGGTTCACCAGGTGGCGTGCCACGCCGAACTCGTCGCTGATGCCGTTGCCGCCCATCATGTCGCGCGCCATGCGGGCGATGTCCAGCGACTTGCCGCAGTTGTTGCGCTTCATGATCGAGGTGATTTCCACCGCGGCCGTGCCTTCGTCCTTCATGCGGCCCAGGCGCAGGCTGCCTTGCAGGCCCAGCGTGATCTCGGTCTGCATGTCGGCCAGCTTCTTCTGGATGAGTTGGTTGGCCGCGAGCGGGCGGCCGAACTGCTTGCGGTCCAGCGTGTACTGGCGGGCGCGGTGCCAGCAGTCTTCTGCCGCCCCCAGTGCGCCCCACGAAATGCCGTAGCGGGCGCTGTTCAGGCAGGTGAAGGGGCCCTTCAGGCCTTGCACTTCGGGGAAGGCGTTTTCCTCGGGGCAGAACACACCGTCCATCACGATCTCGCCGGTGATGCTGGCGCGCAGGCCGACCTTGCCGTGGATGGCGGGGGCGCTCAGGCCCTTCATGCCCTTTTCGAGCACGAAGCCGCGAATGGGGCCGACCGTGCCGCTTTCGCTGACTTCCTTGGCCCACACCACGAACACGTCGGCGATGGGCGAGTTGCTGATCCACATCTTCGAGCCGCTGAGCGAATAGCCGCCCGGCACCTTCTTGGCGCGCGTGGCCATGCTGCCGGGGTCGGAGCCGTGGTCGGGCTCGGTCAGGCCGAAGCAGCCGATCCATTCGCCGGTGGCGAGCTTGGGCAGGAACTTCTGCTTCTGGCCTTCGGTGCCGAATTCGAAGATGGGCACCATCACCAGGGAGCTCTGCACGCTGGCCATCGAGCGGTAGCCCGAATCGACGCGCTCGACTTCGCGCGCGATCAGGCCGTAGGCCACGTAGTTGAGGCCGGGGCCGCCGTACTGCTCGGGGATCGTCGGGCCCAGCAGGCCGAGCGCGCCCATTTCGCGAAAGATGGCCGGGTCGGTTTCACCGCTGCGGAAACCCTCGATGACGCGGGGCGCCAGGCGCTCCTGGCAGTAGGCATTGGCCGCGTCGCGGATCATGCGTTCTTCGTCGGTCAGTTGCTGGTCGAGAAGAAGGGGATCGTCCCAGTGGAATTGCGCTTTGGCGGCCATGTGCTGTCTCCGGAAGAGGAATGAATGAGGGGGAATGACCCGATCCTAGCCACCCGGGACCCATGAGGCAAACGAGGATTGCGCACCCAGATATGCGTTCTTAGAATGTCTTGCAAGATGTTGGAACGGCATCTTCATTGGCGAGCCCCCGTTCCCATTCATACATTCCAGTCATACATGCGACGCAAGATCCCGCCCCTGCAGACCCTGGTGTGCTTCGATGCCGCGGCGCGCCACGAGAGCTACACCCGCGCCGCGCAGGAGCTCGCCCTCACGCAGAGCGCGGTGTCGCGCCAGATCGGCACGCTCGAGGCCTTCCTGGGCGTGGCGCTGTTCCGCCGCACGCGCCACGGCGTGGCGCTCACCGCCAGCGGCGCGGCCTATGCGCGGCAAACGGCCCTGCGGCTGCAGGCGATGGAACGCGATGCGCTCGACGCCATGGCGCACCAGGGCGAAGGCGGCTCGCTGTCGCTGGCCGCCGTGCCCACCTTCGCCACGCGCTGGCTGATGCCCCGCCTGAAGGGCTTCGCGGCGCTGCAACCCGACGTGGTGGTGCACATCGAGACGCGCACCCGCCCCTTTCTCTTCGCCGACGCGGAGTTCGACGCCGCGCTGTATGCCGGCACGCCCGCGCAGGTCGAGAACTGGGCCGGCACGCATGCGCTGTTGCTCATGCACGAGGACGTGGTGCCGGTGTGCAGCCCGTCGCTGTTGCCCCGCGGCAAGGCCGTGGCACCGGCCGCCGTCGCGAAGCTGCCGCTGCTGCAGCAGAGCACGCGGCCCGACGGCTGGCGCCAGTGGTTCGACGCGCAGCAGATCGACGCGCCCAACGCACGCGGCGGGCCGCGCTACGAGCTGTTCTCCATCCTCGCGGCGGCCGCGTCGCACGGGCTGGGCGTGGCACTGATGCCCACGATGCTGGTGGCCGACGAACTGGCGCGCGGCGAGCTGGTGGTGGCGTGCGCGCGGCCGTTGTCGGGGGAGCGGAATTACTACCTGGTCACGCCGGAGCGCGCCGACCAGCGGCCGCTGCTGAAGTTCTTCAGCGACTGGCTGCTGGGGCAAGCCCGGCAAGCTCGATGACCATCAACGTCTCTCAAACTGGACATTTTTATGAAGATGTCTATCATGAGATACGTATATGCCATCCACCGCGCCCACTGTCTCCCAAGGAGCCGGCCAACGCCTTGAAGCCTTCGGCCGGCATATTCACGCCCGGCGAAAGGCCCTCAAGATCAGCGCCGTCACGACCGCCGAGGCGGCGGGCATGTCGCGCATGACGCTGCATCGCATCGAACGCGGGGAGCCGTCGGTCACGATGGGGGCCTACATGAACGCGCTGGCGGCATTGGGTCTGGACGTCGATGTGGTTGCGCCGGACGACCGCTCCGCCAAAGAGGTGGCGGCTACCGGGTCGGCGCGGGTGCCGACGCAAACCGTCCGCATCGCCGACTTCGCGCAGCTGCGCCGTCTTGCCTGGCAACTGCCTCCAGACGCAGAACTCACACCTGAAGAAGCCTGGGGCACCTACGAACGCAACTGGCGCCACGCATATCCGTCCGAGCTCCAGGACAACGAACGCCAGTTGCTGGCGGAACTGGCCCGCATGCTGGGCCGAAAGCCGCTGGATGTTTGAACGCTTGCACCATCGTCGCGTGGCCGAGGTGCTGGCAGCGCTGAACGCCGACCTGCTGGCAGACAACCATTGCCTGTTCGGCGGCGGCACCGCCATCGCGCTCCGGCATGGCGAGTACCGCGAGACCTTGCACCCAGGGGCGTCCCGCGAAACGCACAGCGACCGCACCTGAACGAACGCCCGGTCGCCGTTGGCATGGCGTCCGGAAACGGCCAGCACTGCCAGCCGGGCGCCCCGACACTGGCCTGATGCAAACCCCTGTCACCCCTGCACGCACCGTCGCCGCCCTCGACTGGCCCCGCATCGAAACCGACCTTGCCACCCGCGGCTGCGCCGTCGCCGGCCCCCTCTTCACGCCCGACGAATGCGCCGCGCTCATCGCGATGTACGGCGAGGGCGAGCGCTTTCGCAGCCGCGTCGTGATGCAGCGCCACGGCTTCGGCCAGGGCGAGTACCAGTACTTCGCCTACCCGCTGCCGAAGAAGCTCGCGGCGTGGCGCGGCGCGCTGTACGAACGCCTCGCGCCGCTGGCCAACGCGTGGGCCGCCGCCATGGGCCGGCCGGCCGACTATCCGCCGGACCACGCCGCCTACCTGGCACGCTGCCACGCCGCGGGCCAGCTGCGCCCCACCCCGCTGCTGCTGCGCTACGAGGAAGGCGACTACAACTGCCTGCACCAGGACCTGTACGGCGACCTGCAGTTCCCGCTGCAGCTCACGGTGCTGCTGAGCGTGCCGGGGCAGGACTTCACCGGCGGCGAGTTCGTGCTGACCGAGCAGCGCCCGCGCATGCAGTCGCGCGCCGAGGTGGTGTCGCTCGCACAGGGCGAGGCGGTGATCTTCGCGGTCGACCAGCGGCCGGTGGCGGGCACGCGCGGCAGCTACCGCGTGACGATGCGCCACGGCGTGAGCCGGCTGCGCTCGGGCCGGCGGCACACGCTGGGCCTGATCCTGCACGACGCGCGCTAGCGGCCCCCACCAAACCGAAGTCGAGCGAAAATCGGCCCGCTTCCGGCGCCCGCCAGGATCCCCGACACCCACGATCGGGGCCGCGGGCCCACCGGATGCCGACCCGCGGCCTTGGCGCGGCGGGTGTGTTCTGGTGGTCGTCAGGGAGCTGTATGCACAAGAACTCGTCCGGGAACCCGGCCGCGGCTGGAAAGCCGTCGTCAACAACCGCCGCCGCGCCGGTGCCGGCCTCGCCGCCCGGGCGCTCGCGCCGATTCAGGGTCGACGTGGGCACCATCGTCAGCGTCGTCGCGCTCACCCAGTCGCTGTTGCTGGTGTCGCTCGGCTATTGGGGCTCCCAGCGGCTGGTGTCGAACATCGGCACCACGGCGCATCGGGCCAACCACGGCCGGATCGAGGACAAGGTGGTGGCCTTCCTCGCCAAGGTCGAGTCGGTGGTCGGTGCGGTGGGCAGCGCGCCCAGCCTGAGCGCAGCGGGCCCGTACACCGGCCGCACGGCGGAGCTGCTCTGGACTTTGCTGCAGCAGTCTCCCGAGCTCGACAGCGTCTACGTGGCCAACGAGCGCGGCGAGATGCTGATGGCGCTGCGCTACCCGGTGCCTGCCATCCGCCACATCGTGCACGGCACGGCCTTCACCACCGAGACCTGGGAATACAAGCAGCCCCTTGCTGCCGAGGTGGATGCGCAGCAGCGCTTTGCCACGCAGCGCGTCGAGTCCTTTCGCAGCAGCTACGACCCGACCCGGCGCAGCTGGTTCCAGCAGGCCGACAGGATGCAGGGCCCGATCTGGACGCAGCCCTACGTGTTCGTCGCGGCACAGGAACTGGGCGTGACCTACGCGCTGCCGAGCGAGCGGCGCCACACCGGCGCCGACCCCCAGGCGCTGGTGGTGATGGCGGGCGATGTGTCGCTCGGCAGGCTGTCGGAGTTCGTCCGGCTCTTCAGCGGCAGCGGCTATGGCCACAGCGCCCTGCTGAGCGCCGACCACAAGGTGCTGGCACGCAGCGACATGCCGGGCGTGCTGCACCGGCTGGAGCCGCCCACCGAAGTCCTGGGCGCGCTGCACGCACAGATGCACGGGCACATCGCGGCCGACGACCACGCGGGCGGCGACGGCGATGGCGACTCCACCTTCTCCTTCGACTTCGACGGCAAGCGCTACCTGGTGCAGACCTCGCTGATCACGGCCACGGGCTGGGAGCTGGTGAGCTGGGTGCCCGAAGACGTGGTGCTGGGCGGGCTGCGCCGCGCAGTGCTCTGGGGCCTGCTGCTGGCACTGGTGTTCCTGGCCCTGGCGCTGTTCATGTCGCTGAAGCTCTCCAAGCTGGTGACCTCGCCGGTGGAGAACCTCTCGCGCATCGCGCGCCGCATCGGCCGGCTCGAACTCGACAACCTGCCGCGCGAACCGAGCCGTGTGCAGGAGATCCAGCACCTGAACCAGGCGCTGGACGAATCGGCGCGCAGCCTCAAGGCCTTCAGCAAGTTCGTGCCGGTGGACGTCGTCAAGCAGCTCATCGCCGAGGGCCACGCGCTCGCGCCCAACGGCTCGCCGCGCCGCATCACCGTGATGTTCACCGACGTGGAGGGCTTCACCTCGATCTCGGAGTCGCTGGACACCGACGTGCTGGTGGGCATGCTGACCGAGTACTTCAACCTGGCCACCGGCGTGTTCGCGCGGCACGGCGGCGTGGTCGACAAGTTCATCGGCGACGGCATCATGGTGCTGTGGGGCGCGCCGGCCGACCTGCCCGACGCGGAGCACAAGGCCTGCCTGGCCGCGCTGGAGCTGCATGTGGAAATGAGCGAGCTCAACCGCAAGTGGCTGGAACAGGGGCTGCCCGGGTTTCGCACGCGCATCGGCATCCACACCGGCACGGTGATCGCCGGGGTGCTGGGCTCGAACGACCGGCTGTCCTACACGGCCTTCGGCGACGTCATCAACGTGGCGAGCCGCATCGAGGGCATCAACAAGCAGCTGGGCACGCAGATGCTGATGTCGGAGGTCACCTTCGCCGGGCTGCAAGGCAGGCTGCACACGCGGCGCGTCGAGGAGCTGGTGGAGCTGCGCGGCCGGCAGACGCGCATGGTGCTCTACGAGCTGCTGACGTCCTAGGCTGCCGCGGCTTGCGGGGCCGCGGCCGCGCGCTGCGCGGCAAAGGCCACGTACCAGTCGAGGCTGGCCGGGTTGGCCATGGCCTCGCGGTTGACCACTTTTTCGATCGGCTGGCCCAGCAGCAGCTTCTTGATCGGCAGCTCCTGCTTCTTGCCCGACAGCGTGCGCGGAATCTCGGCCACCTGGAAGATGTCGTTGGGCACGAAGCGCGGCGACAGCGAGGTCTTGATGGCGTTGTTCAGCCGCGCGCGCATCGCGTCGTCCAGCGCCACGCCGGGGCGCAGCACCACGAACAGCGGCATGTAGCTGTCGCGGCCCAGGTACTCCAGGTCGACCACCATCGAGTCGAGCACCTCCGGCAGGCCCTCGACCGCGCTGTAGATCTCGCTGGTGCCCATGCGCAGGCCCTGGCGGTTGATGGTGGCGTCGCTGCGCCCGTAGATGACGCAGCCGCCGTCTTCGCCGATCTTGATCCAGTCGCCGTGGCGCCACACGCCGGGGTAGGTGTCGAAGTAGCTCGACAGGTAGCGCGCGTTGCCCTCGTCACCCCACAGGTAGAGCGGCATCGACGGAATGGGCTGGGTGCACACCAGCTCGCCGACCTCGCCGATGACAGGCTGGCCGCTCTCGTTCCAGGCCTCCACCGCATGGCCGAGTTCGCGGCATTGCATTTGCCCCGGCACCTCGGGCAGCTCGCGGTTGCCGCCGACGAAGGCGCCGCAGAAGTCGGTGCCCCCCGAGATGTTGCACCACCACACCTCGGGGGAGCCCGCGTCGAGCACCTGCCGCGAGCCCCAGCGCTGCACCTCTTCGGGCAGCGGCGAGCCGGTGCTGCCGAGCGCGCGCACGCGCGACAGGTCGCCGCAGTCCTTCGCGACCAGGCCCGCCTTCATGCAGTTGGTGAAGTAGGCCGCGCCCGCGCCGAAGAAAGTGACCTTGTGGCGCGCCACGAAGCGCCACAGCACGCCCCAGTCGGGCCTGTCCTTGCTGCCGGCCGGGTTGCCGTCGTAGATGCAGATGGTGGCGCCGAAGGCCATGCCCGAGAGCTGCGAGTTCCACATGACCCAGCCGGTGGAGCTGTACCAGTGGTAGCGCTCGCCGAAGTTGTTGGCGCCGTAGCTCGCGCCCACGTCGTTGTGCAGGCCGCAGGCATGCATGGTGAGGATGATGCCGCCCTGCCCGTGCACGATGGGCTTGGGCAGGCCGGTGGTGCCGCTCGAATACACGATCCAGATCGGATGGTCGAAGGGCAGCCACTCGGGCTCGAAGGCGGCCACACGGTCGTCGTAGCGGTCGGTGGCGTGCAGCCATTCGATGTCGTGCGGCACCGTCTGCGCGGCGTAGGCTGTCTTCACCAGCACCAGCTTCTTCACGCTCGGCAGCTGGGCGCGCAGTTCGTGCAGCACGGTGCTGCGGTCCAGCGCCTTGCCGCCGTAGTGCACGCCGTCCACCGCGATCAGCACCTTGGGCTCGATCTGGCGAAAGCGGTCGGCCACGGCGGCGGTGCCCATGTCGGGCGCGCACACGCTCCACACGGCGCCGATGCTGGAGCACGCCAGAAAGGCCACCATGGTCTCGGGCACGTTGGGCAGGTAGGCGGCCACGCGGTCGCCGCGCTGCACGCCGAGCGACTTGAGCGTGAGCGCCACCGACGCGACCTCGCGGCGCAGTTCGGGCCACGACATCTCGCGCACCTCGCCGCGCTCGTTGTCGCTCACGATGGCGGGCATGCCGGCCGCGTGCGCCGCGTCGACGTGGCGCAGCACCTCGCGCGCGTAGTTGACCTGGGCGCCGGGGAACCAGCGCGCGCCGGGCATGCGCGACTCGGCGAGCACCGCGGTGTGCGGCGTGGGCGACCCGATGCGGGCGTAGTCCCACAGGCTCTGCCAGAAGGCGTCGAGGTCGGTGACCGACCAGCGCCACAGCGCGTCGTAGCTGTCGAACGAGAGGCCGCGCGTGTCGTGCAGCCAGTTTTGATAGAGACGGATCTGGGGAATGTTGGGAACGGCCATGGCACGAGCGTAGCGCCGCGAACGAGCCTGCTCAATGAGGGTTGACCTCAGGGTTTGTACGCGTGTTCAATGTTTTTGTACAAGCGTTCAATACGCCCCGATGAGCACCCGCACACCGACCGCAAGGCGCAGCGCCTCGCGCACCCCGACGCCGAGCCCCGCAGAAGCAGCAGTCGCCCCCGAGACCGCGCGGCCCGACCGCAAGCAGGCGATCCTGCTGGCGGCCGAGAAGCTTTTTGCGCGCCACGGCTACCACGTGGTGACGATCCGCCAGATCGCCGAGGAGGCCGGCGTGCCGCTGGCGCTGGTGGGCTACTACTACGGCCAGAAGCACGAGCTGTTTCACGCCATCTTCGAGCACTGGGGCCATTCCATCGAGGCGCGGCTCGCCGGGCTGGCGGCGGTGAACATCGACCCCGACGACGCGCGCACGCTGCCGCGCATCATCGATGCCTTCACCGCGCCGGTGCTGGCGCTGCGCGCGAGCGCCGAGGGCGAGTACTACGCGCTGCTGGTGGCGCGCGAGCTGTACCACGCCACCGAAGAGGCCGACCGCGTGCTGCGCGCCTACTTCGATCCGCTGGCCGAGGCCTACATCGACGCGCTGCACACCGCCCTGCCGCACGCCACGCGCAGCCAGGCCGCCTGGGGCTACCAGTTCGCGCTGGGCGCGCTGCTGCACCACCTGAACGACACCCGCATCGAGCGGCTGTCGCGCGGCGAAAACAAGCGCGCCGACCCGGCCGTGGCGCCGATGCTGGTGAGCTTCATCGTCGGCGGGCTGCGCGCCGCGCTGCCGCGCCCGAAAACCGCCAAGCCCCCACGCACCAAGACCACCCCCAGGAGACTGAAGACATGACGAAGACCCCCACGATGAAGCGGCGCACCCTGCTGTCGGCGCTGGCCGCCGCCTCGGCCACGGCGGCGCTGCCCGCCTTCGCGCAGGCCAACCCGAAGGTCGTGTTCGGCTACACGGCCGTGACCGACTTCGCCTCGGTGTTCGTGGCGGCCGAAGAGGGGTACTTCAAGAAACGCAACCTCGAGGTGGAGCTGAAGTTCATTCCGCTGAACTCGACCATTCCCGCAGCGCTGCAGTCCGACTCGCTGCAGATCGGCGGGCCCACGCCCTCGGTGTTCCTGCAGGCGGTGGACGGCGGGCTCGACCTGGTGCTGGTGGCGGGCGGCGGGCTCACGTCCAAGACCATCACCGGCTTCGGGCTGGTGGCGCGCGCGGGCTCGGGCATCAAGGGCCCGCAGGACTGCGTGGGCAAGAAGATCGGCGTGCCGGGCCTGGGCGCCTTCCTGCACGTGACCTTTCGCGCCTGGCTGAAGGACAGCGGCGTGGACTACCGCAAGGTCAACTTCGTGGAGGCCGCGTTCCCGCAGCATGCCGACCTGCTGCGCGGCGGGTCGGTCGACGCGGTGGTGTCGGCCGACCCGTTCATGAGCCGCATCACCGAGAGCGGCGCGGGCTACGTGGCCTCGTACTACTCGACCTTCCTGCCCGAGAACAACCAGACCATCGTGCATGCGGCCAAGCGCGAATGGGTGGCGAAGAACCCGGGCGCGGCGCGCGCCTTCCGCGAGGCGCTGGTGGAGTCGGCCGCGTTCATGCAGCAGACGAAGAACGACGCCAGGGTGCGCGCGGCCATCGGCAAGTACATCAAGCTGCCGCCCGAGGTGCTGGCCAAGGTGCAGATCTCGCCGCCCGGAGCGGTCGTGACCGAGAAGCAGCTCGCCTACTGGACCGGGCTGATGAAGGAGCAGGACATGCTCAAGACGAACATCGACGTGGCGAAGCTGGTGGCCAAGTGATCTCGGCACCCGCTCCTGTCACAGCGCGCGCCGCGTTGCCGGCGAACGCCTTTTCTTCGCCGGCCGGCCCCGCGATGCAGGCCACGCCGTTCCTGCGCTTCGACGGCGTTGCCATCCGCCTGGGCGGACGCGAAATCCTGTCGCCCACCTCGTTCGACGTGGCGCGCGGCGAGTTCGTGTGCATCGTCGGGCCCAGCGGCTGCGGCAAGACCACGCTGCTGCGCGCGGCCAGCGGGCTGGTCACGGCCAGCGCGGGCGAAGTGCGCCGCAACGGCGTGACGATGACCGCGCCCTCGCGCGAGGTCGCGTTCGTGTTCCAGGACTACGGCCGCGCGCTGCTGCCCTGGCGCACGGTGGAGGGCAACGTGAGCCTGGCGCTCGAAGCGGCCGGCGTGCCGGCGGCCCAACGCGCGCCGCGCATCGCCGAGGTGCTGGGCAAGGTCGGCCTTGCGAAGCATGCGCAGAAGTTTCCGGCGCAGCTGTCGGGCGGCATGCAGCAGCGCGCGCAGATTGCGCGCTGCCTGGCACAGAAGCCCGAGCTGATGATGATGGACGAGCCCTTCGGCGCGCTGGACGCGCTCACCCGCCAGAGCCTGCAGGACGAGCTGGCGCGGCTGGTGCGCGACGACGGGCTCACGGTGCTGTTCGTCACGCACGACCTGGAAGAGGCCATCTACCTCGGCGACCGCGTGATCGCGCTGCAGGCCGACCCGGGGCCGGGGCGGCCGAGCCTGGCGCGGATGATCGACGTCAAGATCGATCGGCCGCGCGACCAGCTCACGACCAAGGAGCATCCGGAATACCTGCGGTTGCGGCGTGAGCTGTTCGCCTTCATCGCGCAGGGCCATGACTGAGCGCGGCGTCTTTGGGTGGGTGCGGCCGTGGGTGGTTCCCGCCGTGCTGGTCGGCGCTTTCGAGTGGTACGCGCGGCGCGCGGCCGCCCTGGGCAGCGATTCGCTCGCGCCGCCGAGCGCGGCGGCCAGGGCCTTTGCCGGCGCGGCGATGGACGGCTCGCTGTGGCAGTCCACCGGCTTCACGCTGGGCACCGCCGCGCTCGGGCTGCTGCTGGGCGCGGTGCTCGGCATTGCGGGGGGCCTGGTGCTCGGGCTCTCGCGCCGCGCGGCGCAGCTCGGGTCGATGTCCATCGAGGTGCTGCGCCCCGTGCCGTCGGTGGCGCTGATTCCGCTCGCGATGCTGGGCTTCGGCTTCGGCGTGCGCATGGAGCTGGCCATCGTCGCCTTCGCCACCTTCTGGCCGCTGCTGGTGCTGGTGCAGTCGGCGGTGCGGCAGATCGAGCCCCGCCTGCTGGAGGTGAGCCGCATGCTGGGCCTGTCGGCGCGGGAGCGGGCCTTCAAGATCGTGCTGCCGGCCATCGTGCCGCGCCTGTTCGTCGCGCTGCGCCTGGGCGTGGCGGTGGCGCTGGTGGTGGCCGTGACGGTGGAGATCGCGGCCAACCCGAACGGCATGGGCTACGCGATGATGATCGCGCAGCAGAGTTTCGACCCCGCGCTCATGCTGGCCTGGCTGGGCTGGATCGGCGTGGTGGGCTTCGCGGTGAACGCGGGCATGGTGCTGCTGCAGCGCGTGGTCGCGCGACGCATGGGGGTGCAGCCATGAACGGCCGCAACGAGCGCTCGGGTTCGAACCGGCTCGGCTCGCTGGGCGTGCTGCTCGCGCTGGTCGCGCTGTGGTGGGTCGCGAGCAATGCGGGCTGGGTCAGCCGCGTGTTCCTGCCGACGCCGCAGGCCACCTTCACCAGCCTGCTCGAAGGGCTGAACCTCTCGGGCCCCAACGCCAGCGCTGGCGCGAACGCAGGCAACGGCGAGCTGCTCGCATTCACGCAGGCCACGGTCGCCCGGATGGTCGAAGGCTGGCTGCTCGCGTCGCTGTTCGGCGTGGTGCTGGGCGCGGCCATCGGCGTGTCGCCCGCGGTGCGCGCGTGGGTGCAGCCGACGCTGGAGTTCATTCGCCCGCTGCCCGCCTCGGCGCTGCTGCCGCTGGCCATCTCGATCTTCGGGCTGAACCCCGGCATGGTGCTCTTCGTGGTCGCCTTCGGCGCGATGTGGCCGGTGCTGCTGGCCACGGTGCACGGCTTCGCGGCCGTGGAGCCGCGCCTGGCGGAGGTGGCGCGCTGCCTGCAGATGTCGCGCGCGGCGTACATCTGGAAGATGGGCCTGCCCAACGCCATGCCCGACATCCTGGCCGGCATGCGCCTGGCGCTGACCATTGCGCTCATCGTGGCGGTGGTGGGCGAAATGATCGCCTCGCAAAGCGGCCTGGGCCAGGCCATTCTGCTGGCCGCACGCGCCTTTCGCGCCAGCGATCTGTTCGCCGGCATCGTGCTGCTCGGGCTCATCGGCTTCGTGAGCAATGCACTGCTGGCCTTTGCCGAGCAACGCCTGCTGCGCTGGCAGCAGCCCTGACCGATTCCTTCACGCCAACACTCAAACACCCCACAAGGAGCCCCGCCATGCCACGCAAGTTTGTCGACCTCTCGATCTTTCTCGAAAACGATGTGATGTCCGACCCCCCGGCCTTCGCGCCGAAGATCCAGTACTTCACGCACGAGCAGACCTACGAGCAGATCGAGCCCTTCTTCCCTGGCCTGAAGAAAGAGGACCTGCCCGACGGCGAAGGCTGGGCGGTGGAGCTGGTGCAGCTGTCCACGCACAACGGCACGCACCTCGATGCGCCCTATCACTTTCACTCGACCATGGACAAGGCGCTGGGCGAGAAGAAGCCCGCCATCGCCATCCACGATGTGCCGCTCGAATGGTGCTTCCAGCCGGGCGTGAAGCTGGACTTTCGCCACTTCGCCGACGGCTACGTGGTGACGGCCGCCGACGTCGAGGCCGAGTTGAAGCGCATCGACCACACGCTGAGCCCGCTGGAGATCGTGGTGGTCAACACGCGCGCCGGCGCGCGCTACGGCCACGACGACTACGTGGCGGCCGGCGCGGGCATGGGCTACGAAGCCACCATGTACCTGCTGGAGCGCGGCGTGCGCCTGACGGGCACCGACGCCTGGAGCTGGGACGCGCCCTTCGTGCACACCGCGAAGAAGTACGGCGAGACGCACGACGCCTCGCTGATCTGGGAGGGCCACAAGGCCGGGCGCGACATCGGCTACTGCCACATCGAGAAGCTGCACAACCTGGAGGTGCTGCCGCCCACGGGCTTTTTCATCAGCTGCTTTCCGCACAAGATTCGCGGCGCTTCGGCGGGCTGGACACGCGCGGTCGCGATCTTCGACGACGCGCTGATGGCGTCGGTGTAAGGAGCCTTTTTCATGAGCGAACTCAATCGCACGCACGACGCCGACGCACGCAGCTGGGTCGAATCGGCCCATGCCGCGGGCAGCGACTTTCCGATCCAGAACCTGCCGCATGCGGTGTTCCGGCGCGCGGGCAGCACCGAGGCTTTTCGCGGCGGCGTGGCCATCGGCGACAAGGTGCTCGACCTGGCGGCGCTGGTCCAAAGCCAGCAGTTGAACGGCCCGGCGCTCGATGCGGCGCGCGCGGCTGCGTTGCCTGCGCTGAACGACTTCTTCGCGCTCGGCGCCGGTGCATGGCGGGTGTTGCGCCACGCGCTGTTCGACCTGCTGAAGCACGACGCGCCCGATGCCACCGTGCAGGCGGTGCGCACGTGCCTGGTGCCGCAGGCCGAGGTCGAATACACCGTGCCCGCACGCATCGGCGACTACACCGACTTCTACACCTCGATCGACCATGCGCTGAACATCAGCCGCCTGATGAACCCCGACGGCGACGTGACGCCCAACTTCCGCTGGATTCCCACCGCATACCACGGGCGCGTGTCGACCATCGGCGTGAGCGGGCAGCGCTTTCACCGGCCCATGGGGCAAGCGATGGCGCCGGGTGCGAAGGCGCCGACGTATCAAGCCTGCGCACGGCTCGACTACGAGCTGGAGCTGGGCGTGTGGATCGGCACGGGCAACGCGCAGGGCGAACCGATTCCGCTCGAACGCGCAGGGGAACACATCTTCGGCATCTGCCTGCTCAACGACTGGTCGGCGCGCGACATCCAGTTCTGGGAGATGGCGCCGCTCGGGCCCTTCCTTGCGAAGAACTTCGCGACCACGATTTCGCCGTGGATCGTGACCATGGAGGCGCTCGCGCCCTACCGGCACGCCTGGACGCGGCCCGCGAGCGAGCCGCAACCGCTGGCGTACCTGGAGAACGCGGCCAACCGCGCAAGCGGCGCGCTCGACATCCGGCTGGAGGTGTGGCTCGAAAGCCAGAAGGCACGCCAGGAAAACACGGGGCCGTCGCGCCTGTCGTCCACCAGCTTCAGGCACCAGTACTGGAGCGTGGCGCAGATGGTCACGCACCACACGATGGGCGGCTGCAGCCTGAATCCGGGCGACCTGTTCGGCAGCGGCACGATTTCGGGGCCCGGCCCGGGCGAGGCCGGCGCCATCATCGAGCTGGCGCGCGCGGGGCAAAGCCCGGTCACGCTGGCCAATGGCGAGCAGCGCAGCTTTCTGGAAGACGGCGACGCCGTGCTGCTGCGCGGCTGGTGCGAGAAGCCCGGGCATGCGCGCATCGGGTTCGGCGAGAGCCGGGGAACGGTGCTGCCGGCCCGGGGCTGAACCGGCGCACCAATGAAAAAGGCCACCCTTGTGGGGTGGCCTTTTTGCGCGATTTGGAGCGGGAAAAGAGACTCGAACTCTCGACCTCAACCTTGGCAAGGTTGCGCTCTACCAACTGAGCTATTCCCGCGACAGCCTCAGATTATAGGGTGCTCTGTGGCCATTTTTGCCAAATCCGTGAAAAAAAGTGAAATCAGGCCCCGAACACCAGCGACCGGTGCAGCGACACACCGGCCGTGAGCCCGTCGGCGGAGGCCAGCGTGGCGTTGGTGAAGGCCATGGCAAGGTCGCCCGCCGCGTAGACGCCGGGCACGGTCGTCATCTTCATGGCGTCGACGCGCAGCACCGGGCCGAGCGGGCCGTCGTCGAAGGCGCAGCCGAGCTGCGCGGCCAGCGGGCTGGCGGGCCGCGTGCGCGGCACCACGTACAGCGCCTCGATAGGCACCAGCCGGCCGTCGCCGAGCCGCACGCCGGCCAGGTCGGTGCCCGGCCCTTCGATACCGGCGACGCGCCCCGGCTCGATGGTCACGCCGCGCGCCTGCAGCTTGGCGCGCACTTCCGGGTCGAGCGCTTCGCTGCCGTTCAGGAAGAACGTGACCGGGCCCCACTCCGCGATCAGCAGCGCGTGGTCCGGTGGCAGCGCGCCGGCGAACAACAGGCCCAACTGCCGGCCGCTGAACTCGTAGCCGTGGCAGTAGGGGCAATGCAGCACGCTGGTGCCCCAGCGCTCGCGCACGCCGGGGATGTCGGGCAGGCCGTCCTGCACGCCGAAGGCCAGCAGCAGTTTGTGGGCCGAGCGCTGTTCGCCGTTGTCCAGCGTGGCGGTGAATCCGTCGGCGCCTTCGGCGCCCTGAGCGCTTGCGGCCACGACGCTGGCCTGGACGAAGCTGACCGTCGGGTAGGCGAGCAGCTTGTCGCGCGCATCCGCGATCATCTTCAGCGGCTGCACGCCGTCCTGCCCGAAGAAGCCGTGCGACTGGGCGGCGAAGCGGTTGCGCGGAGCGCCCGCGTCGACCACGCACACATTGCGTCGCGCACGGGCCAGCTGCATGGCAGCGGAAAGGCCGGCAAAGCTGCCGCCCACGATCAGGGCGTCATGCCGCATGTTCGATGTCCTTCAAGGTGAAGCCGCCGCCCGTCATGCGGCGGTGAAAGTTCCTGGACAGATCGGCCAGGGTGATGCTGTTGAAACGCCGCAGCAGCAAGGCCTCGGCTTCCTGGCAGGCGCCGTCGAGCGCGGCGTTCACGGCCTGCTCGACGATGCAGCCCGGACTCTCGGTGCGATGGCCCATGGCCAGCAGCGCGGGCGCGCCCACGGCGTTGTGGATGTCGCCCAGCGTCACCGCCGCCAGCGAGCACGACAGCACCCAGCCGCCGCCATGGCCCCTGGCCGAACTCACGAACCCCGCCTGGCGCAGGCCCGCCATGACGCGGCGCACGACGACCGGGTTGGTGTGCATCGCCGCCGCGAGCGACTCGGAGGTGACGGGGCCGTCCATCTCGGCCATGTGCAGCAGCACGTGGAGGACGCCTGAAAGCTTGCTGTCTCGTTTCATGCAACATTATGAGTTGCATGTGTTGAACGGCGCGTGACCGCTTCCGGTTTGCACCTGCGCGCTGTGGTGTCTTTGTCACCGAATGAAAGGCCGGCCCTAACGCACAAGCCCCCGATGGCGCTGACAGCCAAGTCCCACACGCAAGGACGACTGTCGCGCACACGGCGACACGTGCCGCAACGCCGAAGGTTCAACTCGAACTGGCCGAAAGCCGGTTCGTGACCATTCAACGAAAGGAACAGTCACACATGAAGCAACAACAACACAAGCAGATCTTCGTCGGCGCCCTGCTCGCCGGCCTCCTGGCCGTGAGCGGTGCCGCACAGGCCCAAGGCGTGGGCGTCGGCGTGGGCGTGAATGCCGACGTCAACACCTCGGCCGGCGTGAAGACCGCGCCGGCCCAGGGCAGCGCTGGTGCCAGCACCGGCGCTGCCGCCGGAGCCAACACGTCCGCAGCCACCGGCGGCGCAGGCAATGCAGCAGGCAGCGCTGGCAATGCGGTGGGTGGTGTCCTCGGCGGTGCGACCGGTGCGCTCGGCGGCGCCACGGGCGCCGTGGGCAACACCACGGGCGGCCTGACGAACACCGTGGGCGGCACGCTCAACAGCGCGACCGGCGCAGCGGGCTCTGCAGGCACCGGCCTGAAGGCGCCCGGCACACCGGGAGCCGGCGTGAAAGCCAACGGCAAGGCCAAGGGTTCCAGCGCCGTCGACCTGACCAAGTAAAAGCCCAGTCTGTCACACACGGAAAACCCGCAGCGCTCACGCGTTGCGGGTTTTTTTTGGATTCAAGGCGCCGGCTTGAGCTTGAACATGCTCGTCACGTCCACCTCGAGCACCAGCTGCTCGCGCTGGTTGAACAACCGCCAGCGCCAGCGCAGGATGCCCAGCGTGGGCCGCTTCTCGGAGCGCCGCACCTCGCTCACATCGGCCACCAGCCGCAGCGTGTCGCCGGGCCGCACGGGGTTGGGCCAACGCACCTGCTCCAGCCCCGGGGACGCGAAAGACTCCGACCCCGCCAGCACCGCATCGACCACCAGCCGCATCGCGATCGCGCAGGTCTGCCAGCCGCTGGCGATGAGTCCGCCGAAGGGGCTCTGTGCAGCGGCTTCGGCATCGGTGTGGAACCACTGCGGGTCGTAGGCCCGCGCGAACTGCACCAGCTCTGCTTCGGTGAGCACGTAGGGCCCGGCCTCGATGACCTGGCCCGCATGGAAGTCGGCGAACTGCATCCGCCGCGGCTCAGTAGGTCTCGAGGTGCAGACGGCCTTCGCGTTTGAGCGCGGCGCCCACGGTGTCCCAGTCGAGCCCCGCGTCCCTGGCCACGTCGCGCAGTGCGAGCACCACGCCCTCTTCCATGCTCTTCAGGCCGCACACATAGAAGTGGCTGCTGCCGTCCTTCAGCAGCGCGGCCAGGTCGGCGGCGCGCTCGCGCATCATGTCCTGCACGTAGCGCTTGGGGCTTCCGGGCGTGCGCGAGAAGGCGAGGTTGATGTCGATGAAGTCCTTCGGCAGCGACTGCAGGGGGCCGAAGTACGGCAGCTCCTGCTGCGTGCGCGCGCCGAAGAACAGCATCAGCTTGCCGCCTTCGAACTTGCCGCTCTTGCGCAGGCGGCGGCGCCACTCGGTCATGGCGCGCATGGGGGCGCTGCCGGTGCCGGTGCAGATCATCACGATGTTCGACTTGGGGTGGTTGGGCATCAGGAACGAGGAACCGAAGGGCCCCACCACCTGCACCGTGTCGCCCACCTTCAGGTCGCACACGAAGTTGGAGCACACGCCGCGCACCGGGTCGCCCTCGTGGTCCTCGGTCACGCGCTTCACGGTGAGCGAAACGTTGTTGTAGCCGGGCCGCTCGCCGTTGCGCGGGCTGGCCACCGAGTACTGGCGCGCATGGTGGCGTTTGCCGATGGCGTCCGTGCCCGGCGGCACGATGCCGATCGACTGGCCTTCGAGCACCGGGAACGGCACCACGCCGAAGTCCAGCACGATGTGGTGCGTCTCGCTGTCGAAGCCCGCCTCGGTGCAGTTGAAGTTGCCGACCACGGTGGCGGTGGTCGGGGTCTTGGGCGGAAAGAGGTTCGTGTACGCATGCGCGGCCGACCAGGGCGGCACGCTGGCGCCGTACTGCGCGGAATTGAAGACCGGCTCGGCGGCTTCTGCAGCGGCCTGGGCCTGCGTTTGAGCGGGCACTTCAGCTGCTTCTGCGGTGGTTGCCGACACGCCCGCGGCTTCGAGCTCTTCCGTGGAAAGTTCGCCGGGCAGCGACTCCCAGGTCAGCTGCTCCTCGATGGTGTACGCGCGCACCAGCGGCATCGTGCGCCAGTTGTCGATCGAGCCCGTGGGGCACGGCGAGATGCAGGCCATGCAGCCGTTGCAGGTGTCCGCGCGCACGACGTAGTTGTTGTCGTCGTGCGTGATCGCGTTCACGGGGCAGATGGCCTCGCAGGTGTTGCAGCGGATGCAGATCTCGGGGTCGATCAGGTGCTGCTTGATGACTCCGGCTTCAACGGCCATGTCCATGTTGTTCTCTCCTGAAAGCCCTCCCCTTTCGGGGGAGGGTTGGGTGGCGGCAAGCGGCGTTTGTCGTGGTCACGCCGCCGAGCCCCCATCCCAGCCTTCCCCCAGAGGGGGAAGGAGCAATACCGAAATACCCAAATCAGCCGAAACGAACGTACTCGAAATCCACCGGCTGGCGATTGATGCCCATCACCGGCGGCGAAATCCAGCCGGCGAACTTGCCCGGCTCCACCACGCGGCCCATCAACGATGCCACGAAAGCGAAGTCTTCGGAACTCGGCAGCCATTCGTCGCGCTTGGCGGCCCATTCCACCTCGCTCACCACGCGGCCCTCGGGCGACATCTTGATGCCGGCGAGCGCGCCGATCTGGCGGTTGAAGGCCTTGTGCGGCACCGACAGGCGCGTCGGAATGCCGGCCTTCTCGAGCACCTTGTTCCAACGGCCCACGCCGGCCACGGAGTCCTTGATGAAGTCGTCGCGCAGCACCTCGTTCAGCGCGTTGAGCATCGGCACGTCCTTCTCGACGAGCTGGCCGTCCTTCACTTCGAGCACCTTGTAGGTCTGGCCCTTGAGCACGTGGTCGTCGCCGCGCTTGCTTTCCTCGTAGCGGCCCTTCAGGCCCGAGCTGTAGAAGATGGCGGCGTTGCTCGACTGGTCGGCGCCGAACAGGTCGATGGTCACGCTGTAGTGAAAGTTCAGGTAACGCTGGAGGGTGCCCAGGTCGATGCAGCCGGCGGCGCGGATCTTCTGCGCGTCGTCGGTCTTCAGCTCGTTCATGACCTGCGCGGTGCGCGCGATGACGCGCGACACGCCGCTCTCGCCCACGAACATGTGGTGGGCTTCCTCGGTCAGCATGAACTTGGTGGTGCGCGCGAGGGGGTCGAACGCGCTCTCGGCCAGTGCGGCCAGCTGGAACTTGCCGTCGCGGTCGGTGAAGTACGTGAACATGAAGAACGCCAGCCAGTCGGGCGTCTTCTCGTTGAAGGCGCCCAGGATGCGCGGGTTGTTGGCGTCGCCCGAGGTGCGCTGCAGCAGCGCGTCGGCCTCTTCGCGGCCGTCGCGGCCGAAGTGCTTCTGCAGCAGGTAGACCATGGCCCACAGGTGGCGGCCTTCTTCCACGTTGATCTGGAACAGGTTGCGCAGGTCGTACATGCTGGGCGCGGTCAGGCCCAGGTGGCGCTGCTGCTCGACCGATGCGGGCTCGGTGTCGCCCTGCGTCACGATGATGCGGCGCAGGTTGGCGCGGTGCTCGCCGGGCACGTCCTGCCAGACCTTCTCGCCCTTGTGGTCGCCGAAATGGATTTCGCGGTTGGCGTCGCCCGGGTTCAGGAAGATGCCCCAGCGGTAGTCGCGCATCTTCACGTGGCCGAACTGGGCCCAGCCTTGCGGGTCGACGCTCACGGCCGTGCGCAGGTACACGTCGTGGTTGGTCGAGCCTTCGGGGCCCACGTCGTCCCACCAGTTGATGAAGTTGGGCTGCCAGCCTTCGAGCGCGCGCTGCAGCGTACGGTCTTCGCCGAGGTTGACGTTGTTGGGGATCTTCTCGCCGTAGTTGATCGTGCTCATCGTTGTTCCTTGGGTTGTTCGGACGGGTGTGTGCTCAAACGCGGTTCAGGTCGAAGCCGGCCTTCTCGCCGGTGCCGTAGACCTTCAGCGCGCCCTTTTCGCCGACGGCGTTGGGGCGGTTGAAGATCCAGTTCTGCCAGGCGGTGAGCCGCCCGAAGATGCGGGTGTTCATGTTCTCCTTGCTCGCGAAGCGCAGGTTGGCTTCGAGGCCGGTGAGCGCGTCGGGCGACATGGCCGCGCGCTCCTCGATGGCGATGCGGATCTCGTCGTTCCAGTCGATGTCGTCGGGCGCGGCGGTCACCAGGCCCAGCTTCACGGCTTCGTCGGCGTCCAGTGCCTTGCCGACGGCGGCGCGCGCGGCCTCCAGCGGCGCGGTCTCTTCATAGAAGCGGCGTTGCAGGCGGCTCTGGTCGTTCACCATCGGGAAGTAGCCGAAGTTGGCCTCGCCCAGCGTGAGCCTGGGTGCGCGGTCGGCGTCGTCGGGCAGCGCGAGCATGTAGGTGCGGTCAGCCGCAAAGGCCAGCTCGGCCAGCGTGCCGGCGAAGCACGAGCCGGCCTCGACCAGCGCGAACAGGCTGCGCGACGACACATCGAGGCGCGCCAGCGTGCGGCGCAGCGCGCCGATGGTTTCGCGCACCAGCCAGTGGTCCTTGTTCGCGAACATCACCGCGTCCGATGCGAGCACCGCGGCGGCATCGCCTTCGGTCTTGAGCAGCCAGGTGCCGGTGTCGAGCTCGTTGGTGCGCAGGTTGAGGATGGCGTCGTCGAGTTCGCGGCACATCGCCAGCGGCCACCAGGCGGCGCCCGCGGCCTCGATGGCGGCAATGTCGGCCGGCTGCGCGCCGGTGGGCGCCTTGATGGTGATCGTGGCCGTGCGCTTGCTGCGGTCGATCTGCACGTTGACGTTCGAATACGCAATGCCGTCGGCGCTGTCGGTGCGCGCCAGGCGGGTCAGTGCCACGCCCTTGCCATTGGCCGGGCGGTCGCTGCCGGCGGCGAGCTGCGACGCACGCTCCTGCACGGCGGCGGGGAACTGCGCGGGCTTGGCCACGGCGTCGACCAGGCGCCAGTCGACCGCGCGCTGGCCGCGCACGCCTTCGACGCTGGTGCAGAAGATGTCGGCGAGGTCATGGCGCACGCGGCGCTTGTCGGTCACGCGGGTCAGGCCGCCGGTGCCGGGCAGCACACCGAGCAACGGCACTTCGGGCAGCGACACGGCCGAGGAGCGGTCGTCCACCAGCAAAATTTCGTCGCAGGCCAGGGCCAGCTCGTAGCCGCCGCCGGCGCAGGCACCGTTCACTGCCGCGATGAACTTCAGGCCCGAATACTTGGAGGTGTCTTCGATGCCGTTGCGCGTTTCGTTGGTGAACTTGCAGAAGTTGACCTTCCAGGCGTGGCTGGAAACGCCCAGCATGAAGATGTTGGCGCCCGAGCAGAAGATGCGGTCCTTGCCACTGGTGACGATCACGCTGCGCACTTCGGGGTGCTCGAAGCGCACGCGGTTGAGCGCGTCATTCAGTTCGATGTCCACGCCCAGGTCGTAGCTGTTGAGCTTGAGCTTGTAGCCGGGGCGAATGCCGCCGTCTTCCGCGATGTCGAGCACCAGTCGGGCAATGGCGCCGTCGAAGCTCAGCGACCAGTGGCGGTACTGGCCGGGTTCGGTGCGGTAGTCGACGCGCAGGGGCGCCTGGAGCGTGGTGGTGTCGGTCATGCAGAAGTCTCCTGTGGGGCTGTGTTCGGAAACCGTGAACAGGAAAGATAATGCACTTTCTTGCTCCGATGACATGCATCATGCTGCATGCATACAGGCAAGTCAATGCCTGTTGTGCTTTTTTTCAGATTTCAGTCAGGTGACCAGGCCCATCGACTGGCGCGTGGTCGCACGCAGGGTCTGGAAGCTCTGGGCCAGCGTCTTGCCGCTGGTGTCCACCGACAGGTCGGCCTTCGAATAGAAGGCGGCGCGGCCGTTCAGGATGCGGCGCAGGTCTTCCATCGCTTCCTTGCTCGCGGCCATGGGACGGGTGTCGCCCTGCGCCGCCACGCGACCCATGTGCTCCTCGGGCGCGGCCTGCAGCCACACGGTGGTGCAGTGCGCCAGCAGCTCGTTGAAGGTGGCCGGGTCGGACACGATGCCGCCGGGCGTGGCGATGACCACTTCGCTGTAGATCTGCACGGCCTCTTCGAGCGCGCGGCGCTCGTAGCGGCGGTAGGCGTTGGTGCCGTACAGGTCGTGGATTTCACGCACGCTGCAGCCCGCGAGCTTCTCGATCTCGCGGCTCAGCTCGATGAACGGCAGCTCCAGGTCTTCGGCCAGCATCTGCCCCAGCGTCGACTTGCCCGCGCCGCGCAGCCCCACCAGCGCGATGCGCCGGTGCCGCGCCGGGTCGACCGAGGCCGTGCCCAGCAACTCGCCCAGCGCCACGCGCACGCGGCGCAGGTCGGCCTCGCTGCGGTTCTCGAGCAGCTCGCGAATCAGGAGCCACTCGGGCGAACTGGTCGTCACGTCGCCCACCAGTTCGGCCAGCGAGCAGTGCAACGCGCCGGCCACCTGCTGCAGCACCAGGATCGACGCGTTGCCGATGCCGTATTCGAGGTTGGCCAGGTGGCGCTCCGACACGTCGGCCGACAGGGCCACCGCCTTGCGCGTGAGGCCGCGCTGCGCGCGCAGGTTGCGCACGCGGTCGCCCAGCGCCGCCAGCAATGGATTCCTGGCCTCCCCGGCCGGCGCGGCGACAGTGCCGCCACTGCCTTGGGCGCCTTCCGGCACGGCGGCCAGCACCGCGTCTACATGCTCGTTCATGCAATTCCTCGTTCTTCGCCGGGATTGTGCGCGCTCAGGGTAAACACCATATATGCACTATATTGCTTGACACTCATTGTCTCGATGCTTATTGTTCGGCCACAAGCAAGATACTGCACACGCCGCATTCGCGCAAGGCACTTCCCAAGATCGAGGCCCACGATGTCCGACAGCAGCAACCCAGCCACCGCCACCGGCAAGGCCGCATTTCACCAGTTGATCGCCGGCCTGACCGCCGACATCGACGGCCGGCCGCTCGACGCCGCGCTCGACCAGTGGCTCAACACCACCCACGGCGCGGGCAGCGCCAGCTTCGCGCAGCTGCGCCAGGCCTGCATCGGCGGCGTGGCCGAAGGCTGGCTGTGCGAGCGCGAAGGCGGCGGCATCCGGTACGGCCGCGTCTTCAAGGCCGAAGACGCGCTGCACCGCTTCTCGGTCGACGTGGTCGACATGCAGGACATCGCCGGCCCGCACCACACCCACCCCAACGGCGAGATCGACCTGATCATGCCGCTCGACGACCACCCCGCCACCTTCGACGGACGGCCCGCAGGCTGGTGCGTCTACGGCCCGGGCACCGCACACCGCCCGACCGTGGCCAGTGGCCGCGCGCTCGTTCTCTAT
This sequence comes from Variovorax monticola, assembly GCF_051216855.1. Lineage (NCBI taxonomy): Bacteria > Pseudomonadati > Pseudomonadota > Betaproteobacteria > Burkholderiales > Comamonadaceae > Variovorax > Variovorax monticola. Next base: position 586,793 of record NZ_JBPJZP010000005.1, on the reverse strand, counting down.
CTTTTGCCCGAAGGGCAGATCAAGTTCACCCCATGACCGAGCTCCTCCCCAACCACGTCGCCGGCCGCTGGCAAGTCGGATCGGGCGCCGGCACGCCGCTGTTCGACCCGGTGCTGGGCACCGAGCTCGCGCGCGTCGACGCCACCGGGCTCGACCTGCCCGCGGCCTTTGCCTTCGCCCGCGAACAGGGCGGCCAGGCCTTGCGCGCGCTGACCTACCGCCAGCGCGCCGGGCTGCTCGGCGCCATCGTGAAGGTGCTGCAGGCGAAGCGCGACGCGTACTACGAGATCGCGACCGCGAACTCCGGCACGGTGAAGAACGACTCGGCCGTCGACATCGACGGCGCGATCTTCACCGTCGGCCAGTACGCCAAGTGGGGCGACACGCTGGGCGACGTGCATGCGCTGCGCGACGGCGACGCGGTCAAGCTCGGCAAGGAGCCGGTGTTCCAGTCGCAGCACCTGCAGGTGCCCACGCACGGCGTGGCGCTGTTCATCAACGCCTTCAACTTTCCGTCGTGGGGCCTGTGGGAAAAGGCCGCGCCCGCGCTGCTGTCGGGCGTGCCGGTGATCGTGAAGCCCGCCACCGCCACCGCCTGGCTCACGCAGCGCATGGTCAAGGACGTGGTCGACGCGGGCGTGCTGCCCGCCGGCGCGTTGTCGGTCGTGTGCGGCAGCTCGGCGGGCCTGATGGACGCGCTGCAACCCTTCGACGTGGCCTCGTTCACCGGCTCGGCCGAGACGGCCGCCATCATCCGCTCGCACCGCGCCGTGACCGAGCGCTCGGTGCGCGTGAACATCGAGGCCGACAGCCTCAACAGCGCCCTGCTGCTGCCCGGCGCCGCGCCCGGCAGCGAGGCCTTCAACCTGCTCGTGCGCGAGGTGGTGCGCGAAATGACCGTCAAGTCGGGCCAGAAGTGCACCGCCATCCGCCGCATCATGGTGCCGGCGGAGGTGTACGACGCGGCCGCCGAAGCCATCGGCGCCAAGCTCGCGGGCATCACCGTCGGCAACCCGCGCAACGAGAGCGTGCGCATGGGCTCGCTCGTGAGCCGCGCGCAGCTGAACGCGGTGCGCAACGGGCTCGACGCCCTGGCCGCGCAAACCACCGTGCTGCACGACAGCCGCAACAGGCCCCTGGTCGACGCCGACCCGAAGGTGGCCGCCTGCATCGGCCCGGTGCTGCTGGGCGCGCGCGATGCCGATGCGGCGCAGCGCGTGCACGACGTGGAAGTGTTCGGCCCCGTCGCCACGCTGCTGCCGTACCGCGACCTCGCGCACGGCATCGCGCTCGCCCATCGGGGTCAGGGCTCGCTGGTCACCTCGCTGTACGGCAGCGACGACGCCGCGCTGGCGCAAGCCGCGCTGTCTGTCGCACCCAGCCACGGCCGGGTGCACGTCGTCACGCCCGAAGTGGCACAGGCCCAGACCGGCCACGGCAACGTGATGCCGATGTCGCTGCATGGCGGCCCCGGCCGCGCGGGCGGCGGCGCCGAGCTGGGCGGCCTGCGCGCGCTCGACTTCTATCACCGCCGCACCGCCGTGCAGGCCAGCCCCGGCGTGCTCGCGGCACTGGGCCTCTAGAGCCACAACAACAAGAAGCACACGGCCGAAGGAGACAAAGACATGACCCTGCCCCCCCGATTCAACTTCGCCGAGCACCTGTTCGCCCTCAACCGCGGCCGCGCCGAACGCATTGCCTACATCGACGACCGCGGCACGCTGAGCTACGGCCAGCTCGAAGACCGCGCGCGCCGCCTGGCCGCCGCGTTGAAGGCGGCGGGCATTCGCCGCGAAGAGCGCGTGCTGCTGCTGATGCTCGACAGCAGCGACTGGCCGGTGAGCTTTCTCGGCTGCCTGTATGCCGGCGTGGTGCCGGTCGCCGTCAACACGCTGCTCACGCCCGACGACTACGCCTACATGCTCGACCACAGCCGCGCGCAGGCCGTGCTGGTGTCGGGCGCGCTGCTGCCGACGCTGCAGGACGCGATGTCGCGCGGCGGTCATGAAGTGCAGACGCTCTTCGTGTCGCAGCCCGTGGGTGCATTGCCTGAAAACGCGAAAGAGTTCGACACCGCGCTCGCCGCCGTCGAGCCCCTGGCCGCGCCGGTGACCACCGCGTCGGACGACCCCGGCTTCTGGCTCTACTCCTCCGGCTCCACCGGCAAGCCCAAGGGCACGGTGCACACGCACGCCAACCTGTGGTGGACGGCCGAACTCTTCGGCAAGCCCGTGCTCGGGCTGACCGAGGACGACGTCTGCTTCTCGGCCGCCAAGATGTATTTCGCCTACGGCCTGGGCAACGCGCTGACCTTTCCGCTGTCGGTGGGCGCGACCGTGGTGCTGATGGCAGAACGGCCCACGCCCGACGCCACCTTCCGCCGCTGGACGGAGCACAAGCCCACCGTGTTCTTCGGCGCGCCCACGGGCTTCGCGGGCATGCTGGCTTCGCCGAAGTTGCCGGCGCGCGAGGCGGTGGCGCTGCGCATGTGTTCGTCGGCCGGAGAGGCGCTGCCCGGCGAGATCGCGCAACGCTTCAAGGCGCACTACGGCTGCGAGATCATCGACGGCATCGGCTCCACAGAGATGCTGCACGTGTTCATCTCCAACCGCCCCGGCGACGTGCGCTACGGCACCACCGGCAAGCCGGTGGAGGGCTACGACATCGAGCTGCGCGGCGAAGACGGCCGCCCCGTGGCCGACGGCGAGATCGGCGACCTCTACATCCGCGGCCCCAGCGCGGCGTTGATGTACTGGAGCAACCGCGAGAAGTCGCGCGACACCTTCCAGGGCGGCTGGACCAAGAGCGGCGACAAGTACACGCGCGATGCCGACGGCTACTACACCTACGCAGGCCGCAGCGACGACATGCTGAAGGTCAGCGGCATCTACGTGTCGCCCTTCGAGGTCGAGGCCACGCTGATGCAGCACCCCTCGGTGCTGGAAGTCGCGGTGATCGGCAAGGAAGACGCGCAAGGGCTGACGAAGACCAAGGCGTTCGTGGTGCTGAAGGACGGCAGCACGGCGACCGAGGAAGAGCTGAAGGCCTTCGTGAAGGAGCGGCTCGCGCCGTACAAGTACCCGCGCTTCCTGGAGTTCGTGAGCGAGCTGCCGAAGACGGCGACGGGGAAGATTCAGCGGTTCAGGTTGCGTGAGAAGGAACGGCAGGCATGAGGCGCCCGTCTTTCTCCCTCCCCTTCCGGGGGAGGGTTGGGGTGGGGGCACGCGGCATTTGCACAAGCACTGCCTCTGCCAACGCCGCTGGCCCCCATCCCAGCCTTCCCCCAAAGGGGGAAGGAGCAAAACCATGAGCCCCGAGTTCGCCACCATCGAATGGCGCGGCCGCACGGTCCGCATCGAATGCCAGTGGATCGCCCCCGAGCGCACCACCGCCCCCCTCATCGTCTTCCTCCACGAAGGCCTCGGCTCCGTCGCCATGTGGAAGGACTTTCCCGCGCAGGTCTGCGAAGCCGTGCAGGCGCGCGGCCTCGTGTTCTCGCGCCCCGGCTACGGCCGCTCCACCCCGCGTGCCGACGACGAGACTTGGAACGTCGATTTCATGCACCGCCAGGCCCTCGAAGTGCTGCCCGCGCTCTTCGCCGCATTGAAGCTCGACGGCGAAAAGCCCTGGCTCTTCGGCCACAGCGACGGCGGCTCGATCTCGCTGCTGTATGCCTCGCGCTTCCCCGACAAGGTCGCAGGCCTGGTGGTGCTCGCGCCGCACATCTTCGTGGAAGACAAGACGGTCGCGAACATCGAGACGGCGCGCACCGCCTACCTGAACACCGATCTGCCGACGAAGCTGGGCCGTTACCACGACAGCGCCGATTCCGCCTTCTGGGGCTGGAACCGCATCTGGCTGCACCCGCCTTTCCGGCACTGGAACATCGAGGCCGAGCTCGCCACCATTCGCTGCCCCGTGCTCGCCGTGCAGGGCATCGACGACGAGTACGGCACGCTCGCGCAGATCCGCGACATCGCCGCGCGCGTGCCCACGACGCAGCTGCTCGAGATCCCTGAATGCGGGCATTCCCCGCATCGCGATCAGCCGGATCGTGTCATCGTCGCGACCACTTCCTTCATCACCCAAAACAGGAGACAAACACCATGACCCTTCGCACAGCACGGCTGGCACTCACCGCCATCGCATTCGCCGCCCTGGCCACCGCCGCCGGCGCCCAGGGCACCGGCAAGCTCAAGGTCGGCCTGATGCTGCCGTACAGCGGCACCTACACCGCTTTGGGCGTGGCCATCGAGAACGGCTTCAAGCTGTACGTCGACGAGCACGGCGGCAAGCTCGCCGGCCGCGAGATCGAGTACTTCAAGGTCGACGACGAGTCCGACCCTGCCAAGGCCACCGACAACGTCAACAAGCTCATCAAGCGCGACAACGTCGACGTGATCGTGGGCACCGTGCACTCGGGCGTGGCCATGGCCATGGCCAAGGCCGCGAAGGAAAGCGGCACCGTGCTGATCGTGCCCAACGCCGGCGCCGACGCCGTCACCGGCCCGATGTGCGCGCCCAACATCTTCCGCAGCTCGTTCAGCAACTGGCAGCCGGCCTACGCCATGGGCGAAGTCGCGGCCAAGCAGCAGGGCAAGAAGAAGGCGATGACCATCACCTGGAAGTACGCGGCCGGCGACGAGTCGGTCGCCGGCTTCAAGGAGGGCTTCGAGAAGAACGGCGGCAAGGTCGACAAGCAGCTCACGCTGCCCTTCCCCAACGTGGAATTCCAGGCGCTGCTGACCGAGATCGCGGCGGCCAAGCCCGATGCGGTGTACGCCTTCTTCGCCGGCGGCGGCGCGGTGAAGTTCGTCAAGGACTACCAGGCCGCCGGCCTGAACAAGACCATTCCGCTGTACGGCCCCGGCTTCCTGACCGACGGCACGCTCGACGCGCAGGGCGAATCGGCGCAAGGCATGCTGACCACGCTGCACTACGCCGACGGCCTGAACACGCCGCGCGACACGGCCTTCCGCACCGCCTATGCCAAGTCCTTCAAGCTGCAGCCCGACGTGTACGCGGTGCAGGGCTACGACGCGGCGCAGATGCTGGGCGTGGGCCTGAACGCGACCAAGGGCGACATCTCGAAGAAGGCCGAGTTCACGAGCGCCATCGAGAAGGCGAAGATCGACAGCCCGCGCGGCCCGTTCACCGTGAGCAAGTCGCACAACCCGGTGCAGGACATCTACCTGCGCAAGGTGGACGGCAAGGAGAACAAGCTGGTGAGCACGGCCATCAAGGGCCTGGCAGACCCCGCCCGCGGCTGCAGGATGTAGACAACGCTCTCCCCCAGGCTTCGCGCACTTCGTGTCGCTGCGCCTCCCCCCTCACCGGGGGCGACACCTGCGGCCCGGCGAAGCCGGTTCCGTGGTGTCTCGCGCAGTGCACCTCTTTCCCTCAACGATTCCGCCCTGAGAGAACCTCCAACGTGGATTTCGGAACCTTCCTTGTGCAGTGCCTGAACTCGGTTCAGTATGGCCTCCTGCTCTTCCTCGTGGCCTCGGGGCTGACGCTGATCTTCGGGATCATGGGCGTCATCAACCTCGCCCACGGCAGCTTCTACATGATCGGCGCGTACATGGCGTTCGCGCTCGCGCCGCTGTTCGGCGACCAGTTCCTGCTGATGCTGGTGGCCGGCGTGGTGCTCGCGGCCATCTTCGGCTACCTGCTCGAATGGGCTTTCTTCAGCTACCTCTACCAGCGCGACCACCTGCAGCAGGTGCTCATGACCTACGGGCTCATCCTGGTGTTCGAGGAGCTGCGCTCCATCCTGGTGGGCAACGACGTGCACGGCGTGAAGGTGCCCGCCTGGCTGGACGGCAGCTTCGCGCTGGGCAACGTCATGAGCTACCCGTGGTATCGGCTGTTCGCCTCGGCCGCCTGCATCGTGCTGGCCGTGGGCCTGTACTGGGTGGTGAACCGCACGCGGCTGGGCATGATGATCCGCGCCGGCGCGAGCAACCGCGACATGGTGCGCGGGCTGGGCATCGACGTGAAGCGGCTGTACCGCATCGTGTTCGCGGCCGGCGTGGCGCTGGCGGCGCTGGCCGGCATGATCGCCGCGCCCATGTCCTCGGTGTACCCGAACATGGGCGCGAGCGTGCTCATCATCTGCTTCGTGCTGGTGGTGATCGGCGGCATCGGCTCGATCACCGGGGCGCTGGTGGCCTCGCTGCTGGTGGGCTTCGTCGACACCTTCGGCAAGGTGTTCTTCGCGGACCTGAGCGGCATCGGCATCTACCTGCTGATGGCCATCGTGCTCATCTGGAAGCCCGAAGGGCTGATGGGGAAGCGGTCATGACGGTCATGAAAAAAAGCGCTTTCCTGGTGCCCGTGGCCTGCGCCGTCGCGCTTGGCGTGGCCGGCCCGCTGATGGGCAACTACATGTCCGACTTCGTCGTGAAGATCATGATCCTGTCGATCTTCGCGCTGAGCCTGGAACTGCTGGTCGGCATGACCGGCCTGGTGAGCCTGGGCCATGCGGCGTTCTACGGCATCGGCGCCTACGTCACCGTGCTGGCCTCGGGCAGCGAGGGCGGCAACTTCGCGCTGCTGCTGCCGCTGGCCATGGGTGCGGCGGCGCTCTATGCGCTGTTCGTGGGCGCGTTGAGCCTGCGCACGCGCGGCGTGTACTTCATCATGGTGACGCTGGCCTTCGCGCAGATGGCCTTCTTCGTGTTCCACGACACCAAGGTGGGCGGCGGCAGCGACGGCATCTACATGTACGTGCGCCCCGCCGTCGGCGCGCTCGACCTGGAGAACCGCACCGTGCTGTTCTATGTGGTGCTGGCGTCGCTGGTGTTCACCTACGGGCTGCTGGCGCTGGTGCGCCGCTCGCGCTTCGGCGCGGCGCTGGCGGGCATTCGCGTGAACGAGCAGCGCATGCGCGCGGCCGGCTTCGCGGTGTACGGCTACAAGCTCGCGGCCTTCGTGCTGGCGGGTGCGCTGGCCGGCCTCGCGGGCTTTCTGCTGGCCTCGCGCGACGGCGTGGTCAACCCGGAACTGATGGCGTGGCACAACTCGGGCGAGGTGCTGCTGATGGTGATCCTGGGCGGGCTCGGGCATTTGCGCGGCGCGGTGATCGGCGCCATCGCGTTCACGCTGCTGAAAGAGATCTTCTCGACGCATGCGGTGATGGGGCCGCTGGCGGACCACTGGCAGCTGACGCTGGGGCTGACGATCATCGTGTTCGTGGCGCTGCTGCCGAAGGGCCTGATCGGGCTGGTGAAGCGGCTGTCGCCGAAGGAGGCTGCATGACCCCGTTCCCGCATTGCTCCCTCCCCTCCCGGGGGAGGGCTGGAGTGGGGGCACGCGGCTTTCGCAAAAGCACGGCCTCCTCCAACGCCGCTTGCCCCCATCCCAGCCTTCCCCCAAAGGGGGAAGGAGCAAAGCCAATCACGACGCGCCCAGGCGTTCCGAGTTGCTCCCTCCCCTCCCGGGGGAGGGCTGGGGTGGGGGCACGCGGCCTTCGTCGAAGCACCGCCTCCACCAGCGCCGCTTGCCCCCATCCCAACCTTCCCCCGGAAGGGGAAGGAGCAAGACCATGAACGCACTGCTTTCCGTCGACAAGCTCACCCGCCGCTTCGGCGGCCTCACCGCCGTCAACGCCGTCACGCTCGACCTGCACATCGGCGAGGTCCACGCGGTGATCGGCACCAACGGTGCCGGCAAGTCCACGCTCATCAACATGCTCTCGGGCGAGATCGAGGCGTCCGAAGGCCGCATCGCGCTCGACGGGGTGGACATCACCGGCCGCGCGCAATCGCGCCGTGCACGCGACGGCGTGGGCCGCAGCTACCAGCGCACGACCATCTTCCCGGAGTTCACGGTGCACGAAAACTGCCGCCTTGCCGCGCAGGCCGCCACCGCCAAGCCCTGGGCGATCTGGCAGTCGTCGCAGCGCTGCGCCACCAGCAACGCATCGGCCGATGCCGCGCTCGAAGCGGCCGGCCTCGCGCACGAGGCGCGGCGCATCGCCGGCACCATGAGCCACGGCGCGCAGCGCCAGCTCGAGGTGGCGATGTGCCTGGCCACCAAGCCTCGCGTGCTGCTGCTCGACGAGCCGCTCGCCGGCATGGGCGCGGAAGAAACCGACCGCATGCTCACGCTGCTCGCGCGGCTCAAGGCCACGCACGCCATCCTGCTGGTGGAGCACGACATGGACGCGGTGTTCCGCATTGCCGACCGCATCACGGTGATGGTGAACGGCACCGTCATCGCCACCGGCGACCCGAAGTCGATCCGCGAGAACCCCGAGGTCCGCACCGCCTACCTGGGCGAGGAGAAGCATTGATGCCCCCACGCTCATCACTTCGTGTATTCGCTGCCCCCCGAGGGGGCGCAGGCCTCCCTAGGGGCGGCCCGTCGGGAGACCTGGGATGCTGATCGTTCGCGACCTCAACACCTATTACGGCAACAGCCACATCCTGCGCGGCGTGCACGCCGCCATTCCATCGGCCACCTCGGTCGGCCTGCTCGGGCGCAACGGCATGGGCAAGACCACGCTGATCCGCACGGTGATGGGCTACGTGCGCCCGGCCTCCGGCGAAGTGCAGGTCGACGGGCGCACCGTCACCGGCCTGCCGCCCGAGAAGATGGCGCGCCTGGGTATCGGCTACGTGCCCGAAGGCCGCGGCATCTTTCCCAACCTGTCGGTGCGCGAGAACCTCGTGATGAGCGAACGCGCCGGCATCGACGGCCGGCGCGCCTGGACCTTCGAGCGCGTGATGGCCACCTTTCCGCGTCTGTCGGAACGGCTGTCGCACGGCGGCCAGCAGCTGTCGGGCGGCGAGCAGCAGATGCTGTCGATCGGCCGCGCGCTCATGACCAACCCGCGCCTCTTGATCCTCGACGAAGCCACCGAAGGCCTGGCCCCGCTGATCGTGGCCGAGATCTGGCGCGTGATCGGCGAGATTCGCGCCACCGGCATCGCCACGCTGATCGTCGACCGCGACTACCGCAAGGTGCTGGCGCACACCGACCTGGCGGTGGTGATGGAGAAGGGGCAGATCGTTCGGCACGGGGCCTCGGCCGACTTGCTGGCGCAGCCGCAGGCGCTCGAAGAGCTGCTGGGCGTCTAGCGCCTGGCGCCAGGCCCGTTCGGTTGTGTGAGGGCGTAACACCTCGGTTGCACCGGGTTTCACCTCTCACCCGCGACCCTGCGGCGGCCGAATGATGTCCGGCTGCACGGCAGCCTTGGCTTCGCTTCGCGCGGTCGTGCGCCACCGCGAGGTTCCGCATGATCTCCCTGCAATCGCGTCACATCGACAACGTCTTCTCGATCGCCACGGGTACGGCGCTGGCCGATCCGGCAGGCAGCCTGGTCCACAGGTCGTGGGCGCGCTGCGTGCGCGAGCACGGGCTAGACCCGTCGAAGCCGAGCCCCGCGCGCATCCTGCCCGCGCAGGAGGTGCGCGCGCACCAGCAGCAGCTCGCGCACTTCCTTCGCGCGGCACGCGCGGGCATGGAAGACATCTACCGCCGCGTGGCCGACCTGGGCTACATGGTGCTGCTGACCGATGCCGAAGGCATCACGGTGGACTACATCGGCAACCCCGCATGGGACGACCAGCTGCGCAAGGCCGGCCTGTACCTGGGCGCCGACTGGAACGAAGCGCATGCCGGCACCTGCGGCGTGGGCACCTGCCTGGTCGAGCAGCAGGCCATGACCTGCCACCAGACCGAGCACTTCGACGCCACGCACATCGCGCTCAGCTGCACCACCGCGCCGCTGTTCGACCACAGCGGCAAGCTCACGGCCATCCTCGATGTGTCGGCGCTGCGCTCGCCCGAGGCCAGGGAGAGCCAGCACCTGGTGCGGCACCTGGTGGGCATGTATGCGCGGATGATCGAGGACGCCGATTTCCTGCGCAACTTTCGCGGCCACTGGATCCTGCGGCTGGGCAGCGCCTACGGGCTGGTCGACGTGGCGGGCGAGGTGATGCTGGCCTTCGACGAGGGCGGCACGCTGGCGGGCGCGAACGGCGGCGCGCGGCAGGCGTTGGCCGGGCGGGCGCTGAGCGGCGCGGTGTCGGAGCTGCTGCACATGCCGATGGACGCCGTCTGGCGCATCGGCAGCGGCGGCGCGTCGGCGATGCCCTTCGCGCACACGGTGCTGCTGCCCGGGGGCGGCGAGTACCACGCGTCGCTGCTGGCGCCGCGCGTGCGTCGCGCCCCGGCGCCTGCATCGTCGACTGGACCAGCGCCTGCAGTGGCACCGAACGCGCGGCCTTCCGACCGCCTGCCGCCGCTGGAGCGCATCGCCGGCGACGACCCCGCGATGCAGAAGCTGCTGGCCCAGGCGCGCCGCCTGGTCGACCGCGGCATCCACGTGCTGGTGGAAGGCGAAACCGGCAGCGGCAAGGAAGTGCTGGCGCGCGCACTGCACGGCGCGAGCCGCCGCGCGGCCCTGCCCTTCGTGGCGGTGAACTGCGCGGCCATTCCCGATTCGCTGATCGAGAGCGAGCTGTTCGGCTACACGCCCGGCAGCTTCACCGGCGGCCGCGCCAAGGGCATGAAGGGCCTGATCGCGCAGGCCGACCGCGGCACGCTGTTCCTCGACGAGATCGGCGACATGCCGATGGCGCTGCAGACGCGGCTGCTGCGCGTGCTGTCCGAGGGCGAGGTGCTGCCGCTGGGGGCGGAGTCGCCGCAGCGGGTGGACATCGCGGTGGTGGCGGCCACGCACCGGCACCTGCCGGCGCTGGTGGCCGCGGGACAGTTTCGCGAAGACCTGTACTACCGGCTGTGCGGCGCGGTGCTGAAGCTGCCGCCGCTGCGCGCGCGCAGCGACAGGCGCTACCTGATAGAGGGGATGTTCCACGAGGAAGCGGCGGCGATGGCGTCGTCGGCTCGGTTGTCCGAAGAAGCAATGGGGCCACTGCTGGCGCACGACTGGCCGGGCAACCTGCGGGAGTTGCGCAATGTGCTGCGGCTGGCGCTGGCGTTGTGCACCGGCGGATCGGTCGGCGTGGACGATCTTCAGTTGCCTGCCGGCGACGCCACGGGCTCCATGCCGCCCCCCCACAAGCCCATGGTCGAAGACGTCGCCAACGCGGCGCGCCTGCTCGAACTGTTGAAGCGCCACCGTTGGCATGTGTCGCGTGCAGCCGATGAGCTCGGCGTGTGCCGCGCCACGCTCTACCGGCACATGAAGCGCAACGGCATCGCGCCGCCGCAGCGCCTGTAGCAGATGCAACGCCTGTCGCGCAACGGCTGCGACAGATGCGACAAAACCACCGCCAAGCCCTTGATTCCCCGTCGCCCGCCGCGCGGCACGAAAGCTGCGCGATGAACACCGCGTGCGCCTCGCCGCGCCGCGCATTCATCAACGACGCTACGGAGACATGCAATGACAGACCCGACCACCGGCCCCGCGCGGGACGCCGCCCAATGGCTCGCCGACTTCGCCGCCGCGCTCGCGCGCAGCGACATCGACGCGGCCGTTTCGCTGTTCGAGCCCGACAGCTACTGGCGCGACCTTGTCGCCTTCACCTGGAACATCCGCACGCAGGAAGGGCCCGACGCCATCCGCGCGATGCTGGCGGCACGGCTGGCCGACACGCAGCCCACCGCCTTCGCGGTGGAGGGCGACGCGAGCGAGGCCGACGGCGTGGTCGATGCCTGGTTCACCTTCGAGACGCGCGTGGCACGCGGGCGCGGGCATCTGCGGCTGCGCAACAAGAAGGCCTGGACCCTGCTCACCACCATGACGGAGCTGAAAGGCTTCGAGGAAAAGACCGGCGACAACCGGGTCAAGGGCGCCGAACACGGCGTGCACAAGGGCCGCAAGAACTGGCTGGAGAAGCGCCGCGACGAAGAAGCCGCGCTCGGCTACACCGAGCAGCCCGAGGTGGTGGTCATCGGCGGCGGCCAGGGTGGCATTGCGCTGGGTGCGCGGCTGCGGCGGCTGGGCGTGCCGACGGTCATCGTGGAGCGCAACGCCAAGGCCGGCGACTCCTGGCGCAAGCGCTACAAGTCGCTGTGCCTGCACGACCCGGTCTGGTACGACCACCTGCCCTACATGCCCTTCCCCGACGACTGGCCGGTGTTCGCGCCCAAGGACAAGATCGGCGACTGGCTCGAGATGTACACCAAGGTCATGGAGCTCAACTACTGGAGTTCCACGAACGCGAAGAATGCGCGCTTCGACGAGGCCACGCAGCGCTGGGAGGTGACGGTGGAGCGCGAGGGCCAGACCGTGGTGCTGCGGCCCAGGCAGCTGGTGTTCGCGATGGGCGTGTCGGGCTACCCGAACGTGCCGAAGGTGGCCGGCGCCGACAACTTCAAGGGCGACCAGCACCACTCCAGCCGGCACCCCGGGCCCGAGGCCTACGCGGGCAAGAAGTGCGTGGTGCTGGGCTCGAACAACTCGGCGCACGACATCTGCGCGGCGCTGTGGGAGCACGGCGCGGACGTGACGATGGTGCAGCGCTCGTCCACGCACATCGCGCCCTCGCAGTCGCTGATGGAACTGGCGCTGGGCGGGCTCTACTCCGAGCAGGCGGTGAAGAACGGCATCGACCACCACAAGGGCGATCTGATCTTCGCGTCGGTGCCCTACAAGGTCATGCACACCTTCCACATCCCGGTGTACGACGAGATGAAGAAGCGCGACGCCGACCTGTATGCGCGGCTGGAGAAGGCGGGCTTCCTGCTCGACTTCGGCGTGGACGGCTCCGGGCTCTTCATGAAGTACCTGCGGCGCGGCTCGGGCTACTACATCGACGTGGGCGCCTCCGAACTGGTGGCCAACGGCAGCATCCACCTGAAGAGCGGCGTGAACATCGAGCGGGTGAACGAGCGCTCGGTGACGCTGACGGACGGCACCGAGCTGCCCGCCGACCTGCTGGTGTACGCCACCGGCTACGGCTCCATGAACGGCTGGCTCGCCGACCTGATCTCGCCCGAGATCGCCGACAAGGTCGGCAAGTGCTGGGGCCTGGGCTCGAACACACCGAAGGACCCGGGGCCGTGGGAAGGCGAGCTGCGCAACATGTGGAAGCCCACGCAGGTGGAGAACCTGTGGTTCCACGGCGGCAACCTGCACCAGTCGCGGCACTACTCGCAGTTTCTGGCGCTGCAGCTGAAGGCGCGCATGGAGGGGATCGATACGCCGGTGTACGAGCGGGCTGCGTCGCACCATACGCGCTGATGCGTGACGCGTGACGCAAGGGGCATCTGGTTTTGCCCCCTCTCCCGCTTGCGGGAGAGGGCTGGGGTGAGGGCAGGTGCGTTCGACCAAGCGCGGCGTTCAGTTGGAGGCCGCACCCTCACCCCAGCCCTCTCCCCGAGGGGAGAGGGAGCAACTCCCCGTCACTCGCTGATGAACCGACGCAGCCCTTCGAGATCGACCACGGTGATCCCACCGTACTCGATGCGCAGGAACCCCGCCTCCTTCAACCGGTTCAACGCCGCGTTGCACCTCTGCCGCGACACGCCCGACAGATTCGCGATCTCCTCCTGCGAAGTCTGCAGGTGGGGCTCGCTCCCCGGGTGCAGCCACGGGTGGAACAGCCCCGCCAGCGCGCGCGCCACCTGGCTGTCGGCGTCGAGCAGGCGGTGCGCCGCGTAGCTGCCCATGAACCAGTGCAGCCGCTCGTTGATCTGCTGCAGCAGAAAGTGATCGAAGCCGCGCTGCGTGCGGTGCAGCCACTCGAAGGTGTCCAGCGGCAGCTGCGCCACGCGGCTGGGGCGCAGCGCGATGATGTCGGCCGAGCGCGGCAGCGCGCGCAGCAGCGTGCCTTCGCCGAACCAGCTGCCCACCGACAGGCCGCCCAGCGTCACCGAGCGCCCGTCGCTGGAGGTGATCGACCACTTGAGCAGGCCTTCGAGCGTGCCGTACCAGTGCGCCGGCGTGTCGCCGCGCCGGCACAGCGCGGCACCGGCGGCCACATCGACCTCGCGCATCTCGTCGAGCACGCGCTCGCCCGCGCTCACGTCGAGCAGCGGAAACCACGCCGAGCCTTGCAGCAGCTGCGCAACCGTCAGCGATGCGGCCTGGATGAGCGGCTTGGCCGTGGGCATGTGGCGGCTTAGTGCGCGCCCTTGAGCGTTTGCAGCTGCGCCTGCGCCTCGCGCAGCTTGCCTTCGCGGTCCGCGATCTTGTCGGCGCGACCCTTGCGTTGTGCTTCGCGCAGGTCGCGCTCGCGTTCCGCGACCTTGCGCTCCTGGCTCTTGATGCGGCGCTGGTGCTCCGCCGCCAGCTTCGCGTCGCTGCACGTGCGGCGCACCTCGCCCAGTGCCGTTTCGAGCCCGCGCACGCGTTGCTTCTGGCCCTTGGCCTTGGCCTCATCGATGTCGCGGCCGATGGCTTCGCGCTTGGCTTCGCAGGTGGTGCCCGTGGCGCCGGCCGCGGACTGCGCGAGCGTCCAGGTGGAGGTCAAGGCGGCCGCGGTGGCCAGGAGGATGGGCAGCAGTTTCATGGGTTCTCCTTGAGGTGCGCAACGCGCGCAGGCGTGACTTTAGCGTGGGGCGCAGCGTAAACCCTGCCCCCAAATGTCGTCGCGATGACTGCGTGCGCAGGCGCCCCCAAAAATAATGGCGCGCCCCCATGAAAGACACCAGGAGTCCCCGAGCATGTCCAAGCGCAAAGTGATCGTGACCATCGCCCCCACCGGCGGCATGGCGCACAAGTCGCAGAACCCCCACCTGCCCACGCAGCCCGGCGAGATCGCCGCCGACGTGCTGCGCTGCTGGAACGCCGGTGCCAGCGTGGTGGCCATCCACGCACGCCGCCCCGACGACGGCGCCACCTGCAACGCCGACGTGTACCGCGACATCAACAGCCGCATCCGCGCGGGCGGCAGCGACATCGTGCTCAACAACTCCACCGGCGGCGGCGTGCACGGCGACATGGTCAAGCCGCTGGCTGGCGACCGCTGGGAAATCGCGTGGGAAGAGCGCATCAAGGGCATGGACGCCGGCGCCGAGATGTGCACGCTCGACGCGACCACGCTGAACCTGAGCTTCGAGGGCCGGCAGATCCTGATGGACACGCCCATCACCAAGGGCCGCGAGCTGGCCGCCGGCATGAAGGCGCGCGGCATCAAGCCCGAGTGGGAGGTGTTCAGCCCCACGCACATCCTGCAGGACACGACCACGCTGATCGAGGAAGGCCACGACGACGAGCCCTACTTCATCAACCTGGTGATGAACGTGCACCGCAACTTCCAGAACGCGATGCCGTACTCGCCGCGCAACCTGCAGATGATGGTCGACACCCTGCCCAAGGGCGCGATCTTCGGCGTGAGCGGCATCGGCATGTCGCAGCTCGAGGCCAACGTGGCGGCGCTGCTGCTGGGCGGCCATGCGCGCGTGGGGCTGGAAGACAACCTGTACTTCCGCCAGGGCGAGCTGGCCACCAACGTGCAGCTCACCGAGCGCATCGTGCGCGTGATCCGCGAGCTCGACATGGAGGTGGCCACGCCGGCCGAGGCGCGCCAGATCCTGGGGCTGCCGCGCGTGGGCGGTCCGCGGCCCGAGTTCGCGCTGGGCTGAAGCCCGACACCCACGACGGCAAGAACAACGAAACGAGACAAGACCCATGACCAATTCACGCACCGCGCTGGCCCGAGCACTCGCACTCGCACTCACCCTCGGCACCGCATTCGCATCGGGCGCATCGGCCCAGGTGTCCGACGACACCATCCGCATCGGCTTCATCAGCGACATGTCGGGCATCTACCGCGACTACGACGGCCCGGCCGGCGCCGAGGCCATTCGCATGGCCATCGCCGACATGGGCGGCGCCATCGGCGGCAAGAAGATCGAGCTGCTCACGGCCGACCACCAGAACAAGCCCGACATCGCCGCGGCCAAGGCGCGCGAGTGGTTCGACGTGCAGAAGGTCGACATGCTGATCGGCGGGGTGAACTCCGGCGCGGCCATCGCCATGGCGGGCGTGGCGGCCGACAAGAAGAAGCCGTACTTCGTGGTCGGCTCGGGCGCATCGAGCCTCACCAACGAGTACTGCTCGCCCTACACCGTGCACTACGCCTACGACACGGTGGCCATGGCGCGCGGCACCGCCAGCGCGGTGGTCAAGGCCGGCGGCAAGAGCTGGTACTTCGTGGCGGCCGACTACGCCTTCGGCGCGGCGCTGCAGGCGGATGCGGCCAGGATCGTCCAGGCCAACGGCGGCACGGTGGCCGGGTCGGTGAAGCACCCGTTGGGCGCGAGCGACTTCTCGTCGTTCATGCTGCAGGCGCAAAGCTCCAAGGCGCAGGTGCTGGCGCTGGCCAACGCGGGCGGCGACACGGTGAACGCCATCAAGTCGGCGGCGGAGTTCGGCCTCGGCAAGAACATGAAACTCGCGGGGATGATCATCACCATCAACGACGTGCATGCGCTGGGCCTGAAGGCTTCGCAGGGCATGTACCTCACCGACAGCTGGTACTGGAACCAGAGCCCCGAGTCGCGCGAGTGGGCGCGCCGCTTCTTCGACAAGCACAAGCGCATGCCCTCCTCGTTCCATGCCGGCGACTACTCGGCCGCGCTGCAGTACCTGCAGGCCGTGAAGGCCGCGGGCAGCGACGACGCCGACAAGGTGATGGCGCAGTTGCGCAAGACGAAGTTCAATGACATGTTCGTCAAGGGCGGCTGGCTGCGCGACGACGGGCTGATGGTGCACGACATGCACCTGATGCAGGTGAAGACCCCGGCCGAGTCGAAGGAGCCGTGGGACTACTACAAGGTGGTCGAGCCGATTCGCGGCGAGGCCGCATGGACGACGAAGGCGGAGAGCCGCTGCGCGCGGTGGAAATCATGAGCAACAACGCAGTGAAGCGCGTCGCGGTGGTCGGCACCGGCGTGATCGGTGCGAGCTGGGCGGCGTACTTCCTGGCGCACGGCCTGGACGTGAACGCGACCGACCCTTCGCCCGGTGCCGAAGAACGCTTGCGCGAAGCGGTGGCACAGCACTGGCCGACGCTGCAGCGCTTCGGCCTGGCCGAGGGTGCGTCGGTCGACCGCCTGCGCTTTCACGACAGCCTGGAAGACGCGGTGTCCGTGGCCGACTTCGTGCAGGAGAACGGCCCCGAGCGCATGGACTTCAAGATCGACCTGTTCCGCCGCATGGACGCGGCCGCACCGCCCGCCACCATCCTCGCGTCGAGTTCGTCGGGGCTGGCGATCAGCGGCGTGCAGTCGGGCTGCGCGCACCCGCAGCGCGTGGTGCTGGGGCACCCGTTCAACCCGCCGCACCTGATTCCGCTGGTCGAAGTGATCGGCGGCGAGCAGACCTCGGCCGAGGTCATCGAACGCACCATGGCTTTCTACGCGGCCATCGGCAAGCGGCCGATCCACGTGAAGCGCGAAGTCAAGGGCCACATCGCGAACCGGCTGCAGGCGGCGCTGTGGCGCGAGGCCTTCCACCTCGTGAACGAAGGCGTGGCGAGCGTGGCCGACATCGACACGGCCATTGCGCATGGCCCCGGCTTGCGCTGGGCGGTGATGGGGCCGTTCATGAACCTGCACCTGTCGGGCGGCGCGGGCGGCATCGCGCATGTGCTCGCGCACCTGGGCGGGCCCATCGAGGACTGGTGGAAGGACCTGGGCGCGCCGTCGATGACGGCCGAGCTCAAGCAGAAGGTGGCCGCAGGGGTCGCCGAAGAATTGGGCACCCGACGCACGAGCGATCTGGAAGCCGCGCGCGACACCCTGCTGCTGAACCTGATTCGCGCGAAGGCCGACACCGGCAAGCTGGATTGAAATGACCGACTTCCTGAATGACGAAAGCCTGATCGCCCCGCCCCGCACGGTGCGCATCGACTTCGACGACGGCTCCTTCGCGCTGCGCTCTCCCATGGCGCTGAAGCCCTATGCGCGCTGCATCGGCGAATGGATCGAGCGCTGGGCACGCGAGACGCCCGATGCCCTGGCGTTCGCCGAACGCGACGAGACCGGCGAAGGCTGGCGCCAACTCGACTACCGCGCGCTGCGGCACGCCGTGGGCGCGGTCGCGCAGGGCCTGCTCGACCTGAAGCTGCCGCCGGGCCAGCCCATCGTGATCCTCTCGGACAACGCCATCGACCATGCCGTGCTGATGCTCGCGGCCATGCACATCGGGCGCACCGCGTGCTCGCTGTCCAGCGCCTACTCGCGCATGGCGAAAGACCCGTCGCGGCTGCACGGCATGCTGCAGGCGCTGAAGCCGGGGTTGATCTACGCATCCGACGCCAGGGTCTACGGCGGCTCGCTCGCGGGCTGCGGCGTGGAAGCGGTGACGGTGTTCAGCCGCAACGCCGACGCGCATCCGGATGCGATGGCGTTCGAGCGGCTGCTGGCCACAAGGGAAACGCCCGCGGTGATGGACGCCTTTGCGCAAGTGCTGCCCGACACCCACGCCAAGTACCTGCTGACCTCCGGCTCCACCGGCAAGCCCAAGGTGGTCATCAACACACACCGCATGCTGTGCGCCAACCAGCAGATGGTGGCGCAGACCTGGCGCTTCCTGTCGCAGGAAAAGCCGGTGCTGGTCGACTGGCTGCCCTGGAGCCACACCTTCGGCGCCAACCACAACCTGCACATGGTGTTGTGCCACGGCGGCGCGCTCTACATCGACGAGGGCCGGCCCGCGCCGGGCCTGATCGAGAAGACCGTGCGCAACCTGCGCGAGGTGAAGCCCACGCTGCTGTTCAACGTGCCGCGCGGCTTCGACATGCTGCTGCCCTCTCTGGAGGCCGACGACACGCTGGCCGCCGAGGTGTTCTCGCGCCTGCGGCTGGCCTTCTATGCGGCGGCGGCGCTGGCGCCTTCCACGTGGCAGCGGCTGGAGGCCGTGGCGCGGCGCGTGCGGCCCGCGCGCCCGCTGTGGCTCACCACCTCGTGGGGCGCGACGGAGACCTCGCCCGCCATCACCTCGGCGCACTGGAAGCTCGATGGCGCCGGCTGCATCGGCGCGCCGCTGCCCGGGCTGGAGCTGAAGTTCGTGCCCAACGGCGAGAAGCTGGAAATGCGCGTCAAGGGCGTCTCGGTGTTCCCGGGCTACCGCGACGCCCCGCGCGAAACCGCCGAGGCCTTCGACGAAGAGGGCTACTACCGCATCGGCGACGCCGGCTTCCTCGCGAACCCGGGCGAGCCCGCGCACGGCGTGATCTTCAACGGCCGCGTGGCGGAAGACTTCAAGCTCTCCAGCGGCACCTGGGTGTCGGTGGGCACGCTGCGCGTGAAGCTGGTGTCGCTGCTGGCGCCGCACGTGCAGGACGTGGTGCTCACCGGGCATGACCGCGACGAAATCGGCATGCTGGTGTTTCCCAGTCCGCAGGCCGCATCGCTCTCTGGCGAAGCCCTGGGCGAGCGCATTGCCGGCGTGCTGCGCGCGTTGCGCGACGAGGGCGCGGGCTCCTCGCAGTGCCCCACCTGCGCGCTGGTGCTGGCGGAGCCGCCGAACCTGGACGCAGGCGAGATCACGGACAAGGGCTACATCAACCAGCGCGCGGTGCTGAACCGGCGCGCGGCCGAGGTGGCGCGGCTGCATGCCGCCACGCACGACGACCCGCAGGTGGTGCGACTGCGCGGCTGAGCGTGCCGGCGCATCACCGCTGCTCGAACAGGTCGAGCAGCGTGTTCTTCAGCCACAGGTGCAGCGCCGACGTCTCGTGGCGCTGGTGCCAGAACAGCTCGATGATGCGCGGCGGCGCCTCCAGCGGCACGGGCACCTTGCGCAGGCCGGCCAGGCGCGCCGGCTCGAAGCGCGCGGACCACGGCAGCACGGCGATCAGGTCGGAGCGGCGCACCACCTCGTAGGCGGCGCCGTAGTGGTTCACGGTCGAGACCAGGTTGCGCTGCAGGCCGCGGCTGCGCAGGAACAGGTCGTAGGTGGGCGCGGTCTTGCCGACCAGGCTCACGTCGACATGGCGCGCGGCCAGGAATTTCTTCAGCGGAATCCTCTCCAGCCGCGCCAGCGGATGCCCGGTGCGCATGAAGCACACGAAATCGGGCGACCACAGCGCCCGCGACTTCAGGAACGCCGGGCGCTGCACCTCCTCGTTGTAGACGCTGATCGCGAAGTCGGCCTTGTTGTCGGTCAGCACCTTGCCGAAATCGACCAGCATGTTGGGAATGGCATGGATCTGCATCGACGGCGCGGCCTCGCCCAGCGTGCGGGCCAGCCGGGGCACCACGATGCTGGACACGTAGTCGGACATGGCGATGCTCAGGCTGGCGGTGCTGCGCAGGGCGTCGAAGCGCTCGACGTCCAGCGTGCCGCGAATGGCATGCAGCGACTGCGACAACAGCTCCCACAGGTCGATGGCACGCCGCGTCGGGTTGACGCCCGCGCCGCTGCGCACGAACAGCGGGTCGTCGAAGGTCTCGCGCAGCCGGCGCAACGCATTGCTCACCGTGGGCTGGGTCAGCGACAGCTTGCGCGCGGCGCGCGTGACGTTGCCCTCGGTCATGAGGGCTTCGAACACCTTCAGCAGGTTGAGGTCGGCGGTGCGGTAGGTCATTCACGGGCTCTATAAACACAATCACACGTATAAATTTGCCGTTATATCCCTCCGATCCTACGATTTGGCGCTTCTGCATCGTTTCGTCGTCTCACCCGAGCTGAGGGATTCCCATGACCATGCTGTCGGCCCGCATCGAGCGCCTGCCCTTCTCCGGCTTTCATCGCCGGCTGCTTCTGATGGGGGGACTGGGCTACACCTTCGATGCGATGGACGCCGCCGTCATTGCCTTCGTGCTGCCGGTGCTGCGCACGGCCTGGGGCCTGAGCAGCGTGCAGGTCGGCGTGCTGGCCAGCGCGAACTTCATCGGCTTCTTCTTCGGCGCGCTGGCCGCCGGCTCGTTCGGCGACCTCGTCGGGCGGCGCAAGGTGATGATGTCGGCGCTGGCGATCTACTGCGTGGCGTCGCTGTTCAGCGGCATGGTGAACGACTGGACCGTGTTCCTGGGCTTGCGCATCGTGGCCGGCTTCGGCGCCGGTGCCGAGAGCGCGATCATCGCGCCCTACCTGTCGGAATTCGTGGCGCGCCGCTACCGGGGCACCTTCACGGGGGCGCTGGCCGGCTTCTTCTCGTTCGGCTTCGTGGCCGCGGCCTTGCTGGGCTACTTCATCGTGCCGGCCTTTGCCGAGGGCTGGCGCATCGTGATCTTCATCACCGCCACGCCCGTGGTGCTGCTGCTGTGGTGGCGCCGGGCGCTGCCGGAGTCGCCGCGCTGGCTCGAAAGCCAGGGGCGCACGCTCGAAGCAGAGGCGATCATGGATGCGATGGAGTCGGACCACGTGCGCCGCGGCCATGCACTGCCCGTGCTCAACGCCGAAGACGTGGCCGCGCCCCCGCCCAGCACTAGCCGGGGCAGCCTGCTGAAGAACTACGCCACGCTGCTGTCGCACAAGCTCATCCGCATCAGCACCATGACCTGGCTGATGTGGCTGTCGATCACCTTCAGCTACTACTCGTTCTTCACATGGATCCCGAGCCTGCTGATCCAGAACGGCATGACGATCACCAAGAGCTTCGGCTATTCGCTGGTGATGTACGTGGCGCAGATTCCGGGCTACTTCTCGGCCGCGTGGTTCAACGAGCGCATCGGCCGCCAGGCCACCATCGTGAGCTACATGCTGCTGGGCGGGCTCTCTGCGCTGGGGCTGGCCTTCACCCACAGCGACGCGCAGATCATGGTGGCCGGCGTGCTGCTGTCCTTCTTCATGAACGGCACCTATGCGGGCGTGTACGCCTATACGCCCGAGGTGTTTCCGACCCATGTGCGCGCCACCGGTTCCGGCCTGGCATCGGCCATCGGGCGCATCGGCGGCATCACGTCGCCCATCCTGGTCGGCTTGATTTACCCGACGCTGGGCTTCGCGGGCGTGTTCGGCATGACGACGGCGGTGCTGCTGCTGGGCGCGGCGGCCGTCACGTTCATGGGCATCCCGACACGCGGCCGCTCGCTCGAAGACATTGCCGCGGCCGAACTTTCCTGAAGACATTCGACATCCATGCAACCGACTTCCTTCGACACATCGCTCTGGGCCGTGGCACGCGCCCACGCAGACACGCACCAGCCGCAGGCTACCTTCGACGCGATCGACGCGGCGCTGGCGGCCACCATCGGCCATCGGCTCTTCACCGTGCTGGTGCACCACCGCGCGCAGCGCGAGTCCGAGCGCATCTACACCAACATGCGCGAGGCCTACCCGGTGGGCGGGCGCAAGCCGGTCACCGATTCGCCGTGGATGCAGCAGGTGATGCAGCGCGGCCTGCCCTACATCGGGCGCAACGCCGACGACCTGCGCGAGGTGTTCTACGACCACGCGCTCATCGACTCGCTGGGCTGCCGCAGCGTGCTGAACATTCCGCTGCGCTGGCAGGGCCAAACGCTGGGCACGCTCAACCTGCTGCATGAAGAAAACTGGTACGGCACGCAACACATCGAACCCGCGCGCGTGTTCGCGCAACTCGCGGTGCCGGCCGTGATGGCGCTGCAGTCCAAGGAGACCATGGCATGACGAACGCGGTACTTTTCAAGAACGCCCACCTGCTCGATCCGCAGCACCACGAGCTGCTGGAGGGCCGCGACATCCTGGTCGAAAACGGCGTGGTGCGCGAGGTTTCCGACACGCCGCTGTACAGCCAGACCGCGCGCGTCATCGACGTGAAGGGCAAGACGGTGATGCCGGGCCTGATCGACCTGCACGTGCACGTGATCGCCGTGGAGCTCAACCTCGCGCGGCAGGTGCACATGCCCAACGTGCTCGTCACGCTGCGCAGCGTGCCCATGCTGCGCGGCATGCTGCGCCGCGGCTTCACCACGGTGCGCGACGCGGGCGGCGCGGGCTTCGCGTTCAAGCAGGCGGTCGAGTCGGGCCTGGCGCAAGGGCCGCGCCTGTTCGTTGCCGGCCGCGCGCTGAGCCAGACCGGCGGGCACGGCGACATGCGCGCGCGCACCGACTTCCTCGACCCCAACGCACCCTGCCCCACCTGCGTGCGCGTGGGTGCGCTGGCGCGCGTGGTCGACGGTGTGGACGCGGTGCGCCGCGCAGTGCGCGAAGAGCTGCAGATGGGCGCGGACCAGATCAAGATCATGGCCTCCGGCGGCGTGGCCTCGCCGACCGACCCGGTCGGCGCCTTCGGCTACAGCGAGGACGAGATCCGCGCCATCGTCGAGGAAGCCCGCGCGCGCGGCACCTACGTGATGGCGCACGCCTACACGGCCGAGGCCATTGCGCGGGCCGTGCGCTGCGGCGTGCGCACCATCGAGCACGGCAACCTCGTGGACGCGCCCACGGCCGCGCTGATGGCGCAACTGGGCGCCTACGTGGTGCCCACGCTGGTCACCTACGACGCGCTGGCCAACGAGGGCGAGCGCTTCGGCCTGCCGAAAGACAGCGTGGCCAAGGTGGCCGACGTGCGCGAGGCCGGCTTGCGCTCGCTGGAAATCTACAAGGCGGCGGGCGTGAAGATGGGCTTCGGCTCCGACCTGCTGGGCGAGTCGCAGCGGCTGCAGAGCGACGAGTTCCGCCTGCGCGCCGAGGTGCTGTCGCCGGCCGAGGCCGTTGCCAGCGCCACCACCATCGGCGCCGAGGTGCTGGGCATGCCCGAGCGCCTGGGCCGCCTGGTGCCGGGCGCACTGGCCGACATCCTGGTGGTCGACGGCAATCCGCTGCGCGATGTCGCCTGCCTGCTGGGACAGGGCGAGCGCATTCCGCTGGTGATGAAGGAAGGGGTGGTCCAGTTCGACGAGCTGGCGTGACGCATCAGCCCCGGCATTTCCCACGATGACGCCGGGCGATCCCCGAGGTAGGCTGGCCGCGAAAGGAAACGCGCATGGCCCCCCACCACGTGAACTTCGACACGGACGGCACCGTCTGCACCATCACGCTCAACCGCCCGGACAAGCGCAACGCGGTGCACGGCCCCATGGCCGCCGAGTTGCATGAAGCCTTCGAGCGTTTCGAGGCCGACGACGCCCTGCGCGTGGCGGTGCTGACCGGCGCGGGCGGCCACTTCTGCGCCGGCGCCGACCTGGGCGCGGTGAGCGACCCGGCACTGCGCAACGAGCTCGACCCCGAAGGCGGCGGCAGCGGGCCGATGGGGCCGACGCGCATGGCCCTGTCGAAGCCGCTGATCGCGGCCATCAACGGCCATGCGGTGGCCGGCGGGCTCGAGCTCGCGCTGCTCGCCGACCTGCGCGTGGCCGACGACGACGCGGTGCTGGGGGTGTTCTGCCGCCGCTGGGGCGTGCCGCTGATCGACGGCGGCACGGTGCGGCTGCCGCGCACCGTGGGCATGGCGCGCGCGCTCGACATGATCCTCACGGGCCGCCCGGTCGGCGCGGCCGAAGCGCTGGCGATGGGCCTGGTCAACCGCACCACGCCGCCCGGCGGCGCGCTGGCCGCCGCGCAGCAACTGGCGCGCGAGATTGCCGCGTTTCCGCAGCAATGCATGCGGGCCGATCGCGCCTCGGCCTGCGCCCAGTGGAACCTGCCGCTGGCCGACGCCCTGCGCAGCGAAGGCGTGCACGGCGTGCCGATCGTCTTTGCCGAAGGCGAACGCGGTGCCGCGCGCTTCGCGGGCGGCGCCGGGCGCCACGGTGACTTCGGCGTCAGTCGCTGACGCGCCGGCGCAGCGCGGTGCGCAGCGCCTTCGCAAAGCGCGGGTCGGCCATGGCACCCACGTTGAAGCGCGACCAGCGCGACACCTGCGTGGAGTCGACGCTGAAGATGCGTCCCGGCGCCATCACGATCTTGCGCGGCAGCAGCTCCTTGGCGAAGGCCAGCGAGTCGGCCACGCCGGGCAGCGCGGCCCACACGTAGAGCGACTGCGGCGTGCGCGCGAACACTTCCGCATCGACCGACTCGAACAGCCTGATCGCGTTGCGCGTGGCCTCGCCCAGCCGCGTCTGCAGGCGGTTCAGGTGACGCTGGTAGTGGCCCTCGCTCAGGATGACGTCGACCGTGCGCTCGCAGTACTCCGAGCTGCTCACGTGGATCAGCGCCTTCAGGTCCGCAAGATCGCTCGCCAGGCCGGCACCGCAGGCGATGAAACCTACGCGCAGCGCGGCCGAGAACGACTTCGAGAAGCTGCCGATGTAGATGGTGCGCTCCAGCTGGTCGAGCGCGGACAGGCGCGGCAATGACGTGGGCTTGAAGTCGGCCAGCGGATCGTTTTCCACGATCAGCAGGTCGTGCTTCTGCGCCAGCTGCAGCACGCGAAACGCCTTGGCCGGCGAGATGTCGGAGCCCGTGGGGTTGTGCGCGATCGACTGCGTGAAGAACAGGCGCGGGCGTTCGGCAACGAGCAGGCGCTCCAGCGCCTCCAGGTCGGGCCCGTCGGCCAGGCGCGGCACGGCCAGCATCTGTGCGCCCGCGAGCTTGAGCTTGCCGAACAGCGGGTAGTAGCCGGGGTCGTCCACCAGCACCTTGCCGCCGGGCGGCACGAAGTAGCGGATGACGATGTCCATCGCCTCGTTGGCGCCGTGCGTGAGCACGATCTGCCGGGGCTCCGCGCCGATGCCGAAGTCCGCCAGCTTGCGCACCAGATGGTCGCGCAGCGGCGCGTAGCCGAAGCGGCTGCCGTAGCGGAACAGCGCGCCGAGCCCCGTTCGGACCACCTTGGGGTGGTACTTGTCGAGCCGCACGTCGGCCAGCCATTCGACCGGCGGAAAGCCGTCGCCCACGGCCACGGCGTCGGGCTGCGTCTTGAGCTGCTCGCGCATGAGCCACACGATGTCCATGGCGCGGCCCAGGCTGCCGGCGTCTTCCTCCACCGGCTTGGCGGCCTGTTGCGGGAGCACGAAGTAGCCGGAGCCGCGCCGTGGCTCCACCAGCCCGCGCGACACCAGCAGCTCGAAGGCGGCGACCACGGTGTTCTTCGCGTAGCCGTGCAGCTGCGCCAGTTCGCGCAGCGACGGGAGCTTGTCGCCGGCCTTGTAGGCGCCGCTCGCGATCTGGCGTTCGAGGGCGTTGGCGAGCGAATCTGCAATGGTCGTCATGGGTTTGGACTGTGACACAGCGGGCGCCAACGGCAGTCCACTGTCCGCACTGTCCCGCCAAACTGTGCCTTCCCCCAGCGGTACAGCCGGCCTAAATTGCCTTCTCCCGAATTCACCCTTTGAAGAGACACGCCACGATGGTCGCCGACTCCCGCATTCCCAACTTCCGCGCACTCACCCCCGCACAGCGCCTGGCGCACATCGCGCGCGCCGCATCGCTGAACGGCGAAGAGGTGGCGCTGCTGGCCGCGCCCGGCGCCCTCGGCCTGGAGCGCGCCAACGGCATGGTCGAGAACGTGATCGGCACCTTCGAGCTGCCGCTGGGCGTGGCCGGCAACTTTCTGGTGAACGGCCGCGAGTACCTGGTGCCGATGGCGGTGGAAGAGCCTTCGGTGGTGGCCGCCGCCTCGTTCATGGCCAAGCTGGCGCGCGAAGGCGGCGGCTTCGAAACCTCGAGCACCGGCCCGCTGATGCGCGCGCAGGTGCAGGTGATCGGCCTGGGCGATCCGTACGGCGCGCGGCTTGCGCTGCTGCGCGCACGCGACGAGATCCTGGCCGTGGCGAACAGCCGCGACAAGGTGCTGATCGATCTCGGCGGCGGCTGCCGCGACATCGAGGTGCATGTGTTCGACAGCACGCCGCGCGGCGCGATGGTGGTGATGCACCTGATCGTGGACGTGCGCGACGCGATGGGCGCGAACACGGTCAACACCATGGCCGAGGCGGTGTCGCCGCTGGTGGAAAAACTCACGGGCGGCACGGTGCGCCTGCGCATCCTGTCGAACCTGGCGGACCTGCGGCTGGCGCGTGCGCGCGTGCGGCTCACGCCCGAAGTGCTCAAGACCCAGGAGCGCAGCGGCGAGGAAATCGTCGAGGGCGTGCTCGATGCTTACACCTTCGCGGCCGTCGACCCCTACCGCGCGGCCACGCACAACAAGGGCATCATGAACGGCGTCGATCCGGTGATCGTCGCCACGGGCAACGACTGGCGCGCGGTGGAAGCCGGCGCGCATGCGTATGCCTGCCGCAGCGGCCGCTACACCTCGCTCACCACCTGGGAAAAGGACCACACGGGCGCGCTGGTCGGCACCATCGAGATGCCGATGCCGGTGGGGCTGGTGGGCGGCGCCACCAAGACGCACCCGCTCGCACGGCTGGCGCTGAAGATCCTCGGCGTGAAGTCGGCGCAGGAACTGGGTGAGGTGGCGGTGGTCGTGGGCCTGGCGCAGAACCTGGGCGCCCTGCGTGCGCTGGCCACCGAAGGCATCCAGCGCGGCCACATGGCGCTGCACGCACGCAACATCGCACTGGTGGCGGGTGCCACGGGCGACGAGATCGACAGCATCGCCAAACAGATGGCCGCGGAGCACGACGTGCGCACCGACCGCGCCGTGGCGCTGCTCGAAGCGCTGCGCACAAAGTAAGCACGCGCGGGAGAGCCCGCACCACGGACCGCGGCCTCCACAGCAGCGGGCGTCACATAACAACAGACGGAGACATCGCAAATGAACGCAGACAGTGCAACGCCCGCCCGCTGGCGGCTGGTGGAGATATGGGGCGACACCGCCGACCTGGGCCACCTTGCGTGGGCCATCGTCATCGGCGTCGCGGTGAGCCTCACGGGCTACCTGGTGGCCAGCCGCGTGCTCGCGAGCCTGGTGAGCACGCCCGAGCTGGCGCGCGCCTACGCCATGCTGGCGGGGCTCGGCGGCTGCGTGGTCTCGGGCGTGATCTGCGCGAAGCTCTTCACGCCCAAGCGCGAGGTGGTGGAAGGCGCCGAGGCCGATCCGCGCTGGCGCGAAGAGGTGCTGGCCGAGCTGGCCGGCGAGCACGGCACCCTGGGCTCTGTCGACGACCTGCCGCCCTCGGTGGTTCGCGAGATGAAGGAGCTGCAGATCTACGACCTGTTCGCGTCTTACAAGCCCCGCGCCAAAGCCGCCCGAAGTGCCGAAGGAGCCGCACCATGATCGACGCCGCACTGCTCCACCAGATCCTGGTGGCCACCGGCATGGGCCTGGTGGGCGCCATCGTGTTCGCGGCCATCGGCCTCGTCTCGGGCACCGACGAAACCACCACGCTCGCGCCGCTCACCTTGCTGGTGGTGCTGCTGGGCGTGCCGCCGGAGGGCGTGTTCACCTTCTTCCTGGCCGCCGCCGTGGCCAAGCACATGACGCATGCGGTGCCCACCGCGCTGCTGGGCATTCCGGGCGACACCATGGCCACGCCGCTGCTGCAGGACGCCAACGTGCTGCGCAACCTGGGCGTGCCGCACATCGCGCTGCGCAAGATGGTGTCGGGCGCGATCATCGCGGCCTTCCTCGCGGTGCCGCTGGCCGTGCTGTTCGCGGTGCTGCTGGCGCCCTACGGCGCGGCCATCACCAAGGCGGCGCCGTGGATCTTCGTGGTGGCGGCCGTGGCCATTGCCTGGTTCTCCAGCGGGCGCTGGGCCTCGGTGGCCACGCTGGTGCCGTTCGTGATGGTGATCGTCGCGCTGCAGGCGCTCACCGGCAAGTACGGGGTGAAGCTCAGCATCAGCTACTTCCTGGGCATTGCCATCGGGCCGCTGGTGGCCGACCTGTTCTCGGTGATCTCGCCTGCGGCGCGTGCGCGCATGAGGCGCGACACGGTGCGCACCTTTTCGCTGGCGCCGGACGTGAAGGGCTGGTCGGGCTACTTTCCCAATCCGTTCAAGGTGCTGGACCGCACGCAAGTGAAGTGGACCGTGGCGACCGCGGCCATCTCCAGCGCCACCTTCGTCTTCAGCCCGGTCGCGATGACGGTGGTGCTGGGCGAGCTGGTGGGCTCGCGCATCAAGCATGCGTACCACCGGCTCACCACCACGCTGGCCGCGCGCAACGGCGTGACCGAGGCCACCTACATCGCCGAGGCGCTGATCCCGCTGATCGCCATCGGCCTGCCGCTGAGCCCCGTGGCGGCCGGCCCTGCGGCGCCGCTGTTCAATGCGCCGCCGGTGTACACCATCGACGCGGCCACGGGCCAGACGCACAACCTGCACAACCTGCTGAGCCACTGGGAGTTCCTGGGCTACGGCATGCTGGCCGTGGTGCTCGCGGCGCTGGTGGCCTACCCGTTCACGATGAACTTCGCGCGCCGCGCCGCGCTGTTCGTGTCGCGCAAGGTGAGCCACGAGGCGATCATCGCGACCTTCGTCGGGCTGATCGTTGTCATCAGCGTGTGGGAAGGCCAGCTGCTCGGGCTGCTGGTGATCCTCACGATGGGTCTGCTGGGCGGCCTGCTGTCGCGCGCCATCGGGTTCAACACCGGCGTGCAGTTCATGGGCTACTACACGGCCGTGCTGACGGTGCCGGCGGTGATCAAGGCGTTCGGCTAGGGCCTGGCGGAACGGGGCGCGGGCTTGGCCGCAGCTTTGGACACCGGCTTCTTGTCCCCGCCGAACATCTTCTCCAGCTGCTGCCCCACCCGGGCACCGATGGCGGTGCCCACGCCCGGCAACACCGCGCTCCCGATGGCCGCGCCGGTGAGCGCGGCGCCGGTCAGCGACAGCTCGGGGTCGCTCATGGTGCCGCCGATCTTCAGCGGCACGCCCACCACGCCGTCGACCAGGTCGACCGCGATCTCGCCGTCGAGCTTGCGGTTGAACATCTTCAGGTTGCCGCTGGCGGTGAGCACGCCCGAGCGGGCCTTCAGGTTGGTGTACTGCATCATCACGCCGTCTTCGGTGCCCTGGGTGTCGAGCGTGCCGGTGAGCTGGTCGAGCGACGTGCGCCCGCCCCGGCTGATGCCGGCGGTGCTCACGGCCTTGACCACGTCCAGCTTGGTGAGGGTGGCGGGCTGCACGGTGAAGGTGGTGCGGGTGTGCAGGCTGCGCATCAGCGCGCTCAGGTCCTGCACCGCGTCCGCCTCGGCCGTCAGCGTGGTCTGCCCGGACACCTTGCCGGCCAGCGAGGTGCGGCGGTCGAAGGCCTGCACCAAGCTTTCGATGTCGACCTGGCGCGGCTCCAGCTCAGCCGACACGCGCAGCTTGCCGCCGGGCAGCGCCTCCAGCCGGGCGACGCCGTTCCACGTGCCGCCGCCCGCGTCGATGCGGGTGCGCCAGCGGTCCTGGCCGGACTCGCGGTCCAGCCGCAGGCGCGCAGGCGGTGTCAGGCCGGCGCGTTCGAGGCGCGCCTGGCGCGGGCGCCATTGCGCATCGAAGCTGACCTCGCCGTCGTAGGCCAGCGCGATGTCGCGCCGGTCGATCCAGACCACGTCGCGCCAGCGCACCTGTTCCAGGGGAACGGCGGCCAGCTTCCAGGGCGCGGGCAGCGCCACGGGGCTGCCGCCCTCTTGCGGCTTGGGGCCCTTGCCCCTGAACGCCTGCACCGAGGCACGCGGCAGCACCAGGCTCTGGACCTCGATATCGTCCAGCGCAACGACGCGGTGCAGCAGCGGCGCCAGCTGCAACTGCAGGCTGGCGCGCTTCAGGGTGATGGGGCGGGGCTGGTCGGTGGCCACGTCGGTCAGCACCAGCATGGGCGTGGGCAGCAGCGCCCAGTGGGCCGCGCCGACCTTCAGCGCCACGCCGAAGCGCTTTTCGAAGCCCTGGGAAATCATGGCGGCCACCTCGTCGTCGGTGGGCATCTTGGCGCGCACCACCAGCACCAGCGTGCCGACACCCAGCACCAGAACGGCGGCAATGCCGAGGAGCCAACGGCGGACGGGGTGCTTCATCGGGTCAAGTTAACACGCAAAGGCGACTGCCCTTGTCAGCCGCCGTCGCTATAGTTTTGCCACTCCCACAGGCACCCAGCACGAAAGAACCGAATGCGTATCTGGAAAAAAGACATCTCCGTCGAGGCGCTCACCCTCAACCACGTCGGCACCGCCGTCTCCACGCTGGGCATGGAATTCCTGGAGGTGGGCGACGACTTCATCCGCGCGCGCTGCCCGGTCGACGAACGCACCCGCCAGCCCTACGGCATCCTGCACGGCGGCGTGTCGGTGGTGCTGGCCGAGACGCTGGGCTCCTGCGGCGCCCACTACTCGGCCCCCGAAGGCGACCGCGCCGTGGGCCTGGACATCAACGCCAACCACATCCGCTCGGTGACCAGCGGCTGGGTCATCGGCACCGCGCGGCCGGTGCACCGCGGGCGCAGCACGCAGGTCTGGCAGATCGACCTGACGAACGAGGCGGGCGAGCTGACCTGCGTGTCGCGCATCACGATGGCAGTGCTGCAGCCGCGCTGAGCGGCGGCGACGGCGACATGCCTACGGGCGCGGGCAAGCGCTCATTCGCTCCATCTGCCGCGCCATGGTCCCGGTGCTGGCGGCGAGGCAGAGATTGCGCGCCGTGGGTTCCATGGAACCGCCGCGCCATTCCCTGGCGGCGCGCCGGGCGCACGTCTTGTCGCGCTTGACCTCCCAGCGGTGGATGCCGGCGTCCATTGCCGGCTGGCAGGCGGGAAACTGCCGCCCCTTGTCCGCCATGACGCGTCGCAGCGCCAGGTCGGCCGACACGAGGTCACGGTAGGCGCAGAAGTACATGCTCTGCTGGCTGGCGGCGCAATCTGCGGTGAGGCGGACCAGTTCTTCTTCGGGCAGCTTGCTGCGCCGGGACAGTTCGAAAAACGCCTCCCGCGCCGTAGGTGTTTTGACAAATCCATGGGGCGCCCGTGCGTGCGTCGACGCGCAAAAGCCCAGGGCCGCGAGCCACAAGGACATCGCGAAGCGTGCCACGTTCACCGGGGCGCCGCGGCCGGCTGAAAGGGCGCGACCTCTTCACGGCGGCGGTTCACGAGCCCGGTCGATCTGACCGCCGGTCCTCGGCGACCGTGGCCGTCCCTGGGGTGAACGAACACATGATGGGTCATGTTCGTCGCCACATCGGCGTGGCTTCCGCGATCCGCTGCATCAAGCGTTCGCCGGGCAACGGTGGCTCCCGCGTTGAAGGTAAAGCTCACAAGTGCATCGAACTGCTCCTGCGTCAGTGAATGGCGGGTTACCCGGCGCCGCACCGTTTCCTCGGCAGAGGCCACGCGGCCGGCCAGCGATGCATTCACCTGGGCGACCGTGACAGTACGGGCCAGCTCCTCGCCGGTACAGCCGCCCAGATGCGCCAGCGTGCCGGCGCCAAAGGTGCAGTTGTTTGCGCTGTCGTTGTAGTAGTGCAGCACCACGCTCTCGCGCCGACGCAGTTCCGACATGCCGGCAGCGCTCATCCTCATGGTCTCGTTGGCCATTTTTCCTCCTGTTTTGATGGTGTGAGCACGCAAGGCTAAGAACATCCTCTGCGTCCTCAAAACCAATTCGTCACGGTCCGGCCGCAAATTGCCGGTTCACGTTGGTCGGGCGCTGTCGGGATCCGGCCCCTTGCGGCTCGTCCGGATGTTCAGCCCCCGTTTCCTCACCCACAATCACGCCCCGGGCAAGCCAGGGCGTCCTGGCCACCGAGCACACACCACCAACAAGAGGAGACAAGCAATGTTCAACTGGACAGAACGACCCGCGTCCGCGCTGGCCAACGGCGCGGTCATCGGGCCCGATGAGCGACTGCCCTGGCTGCAGACCGGGGCCATGGGCGTGCAGCACGTCATCGCCATGTTCGGCGCCACGGTGCTGGCGCCGATCCTGATGGGCTTCAGCCCCAACATCGCCATTTTGATGAGCGGCATCGGCACGCTCATCTTCTATTTCGTCACCGGCGGCAAGGTGCCCAGCTACCTGGGCTCGAGCTTCGCCTTCATCGGCGTGGTGATCGCGGCCAGCGGCTACGCGGGCAAGGGGCCCAACGCCAACATCGCGGTGGCGCTGGGGGGCATCGTGGCCTGCGGGGTGGTGTACATCCTGATCGGGGCGCTGGTGCAGGCCATCGGCACCGGCTGGATCGAGCGCTTCATGCCGCCGGTGGTCACCGGTTCGGTGGTGGCCGTGATCGGGCTCAACCTGGCGAGCGTGCCGATCAAGAACATGGCGGCCAGCAACTTCGACGCGTGGATGCAGGCGGTGACCTTCCTGTGCGTGGGCCTGGTGGCGGTGTTCGCGCGCGGCATGCTGCAGCGCCTGCTGATCCTGATCGGGCTGATTCTGGCCACGGTGGTCTATGCCGTGCTGACCAACGGCTTGGGGCTGGGCAAGCCGGTGGACCTGAGCGGCATCGCCAACGCGGCCTGGGTCGGCCTGCCGACCTTCACGGCGCCGGTGTTCACGGCCAACGCGATGCTGCTGATCGCCCCGGTGGCGATCATCCTGGTGGCGGAGAACCTCGGCCACCTGAAGGCGGTGACGGCCATGACCGGGCGCAACCTGGACGCCTACATGGGCCGCGCCTTCATCGGCGACGGCATCGCCACGGTGGTGAGCGGCGCCGCGGGCGGCACGGGCGTGACCACCTATGCCGAGAACATCGGCGTGATGGCGGCCACGCGCATCTACTCGACGGCGGTGTTCGTGGTGGCGGCCGTGATCGCGCTGGTGCTGGGCTTCAGCCCCAAGTTCGGCGCGCTGATCCAGGCCATTCCGCTGCCGGTGATGGGTGGCGTGAGCATCGTGGTGTTCGGCCTGATCGCCATTGCGGGCGCCAAGATCTGGGTCGACAACAAGGTCGACTTCTCGCAGAACAGGAACCTGATCGTGGCGGCCATCACGCTGATCATCGGCACGGGCGACTTCACCCTGAAGTTCGGCGACTTCGCGCTCGGCGGCATCGGTACCGCCACCTTCGGCGCGATCGTTCTCTACGCGCTGCTGGGGCGCTCGAAGAACTGACACGGCCCGCGCCGGAAAAGTGCAACCTCATGAAAGAAGTGTTGTCCGGGGGGTTCGAAGCGAAGGCGGGTGGCCGGGGTTCGGCCCGCGCCCGTTAGACTCCAACGCTTTTCGCACCGACGTTTTCCAATGGCCGATGTCTCCGCCGCGCGCACCAAGGCGGTTTTCGAATTCAAGAGCGCCACGCTGCCGCTGATCGCAGTGATCCTGAAGACGTCCGACCTGGACGTGCTGGCCGAGGCGCTCGACGCACAGCTGGCGGATTCGCCCGATTTCTTCGAGCAGGAGCCGGTTGTCATCGATCTCTCCCTGCTGCAGGACGCACAGGGTGAGGGCCAGGCCGCCGCCGACATCGACTTTGCCGCGCTGCGCAGCCTGCTGGCGCGCCACCAGACCCAGCCGATCGCGGTGCGCGGCGGCAACGCCGGGCAGAACGCCGCGGCACGCGCCGCCGGCCTCTCGGTGGCCGCCATGCCGGCAGCCCCCGCACCCCGTGCCCCTGCGCCGCCGGCCGAGGCCCCGGTGTCGGAAGCCCCGCAGATCGTGCGCGAGGTGCCGGTGCCGGCCAACGGCACGCTGCTGATCGACAAGCCGCTGCGCTCGGGCCAGCAGATCTACGCCCGCGGCGGCGACGTGGTGGTGACGGCCGTGGTGAGCTTCGGCGCCGAGGTCATTGCCGACGGCAACGTGCACGTGTACGCCCCCCTGCGCGGCAAGGCCATTGCCGGCGCGCGGGGCAACACCGAGGCGCGGATCTTCTCGACCTGCATGGAAGCGCAGCTGGTGGCCATTGCCGGCATCTATCGCACGAACGAAGTGCCGCTGCCCGACACGGTGCTGGGAAAATCGGCCCAGGTGCGCCTGGACGGCAAGAAACTAGCGATCGACCCGATTCCCTGAGCCCCCTCACGGACCGCGGCGACCCTGACAACCAACAACTGAATCGAAACAAGAAGGAATGGCCATGGCCAAAATTGTGGTGGTGACTTCGGGCAAGGGCGGCGTCGGCAAGACGACCACGAGCGCCAGCTTCGCCTCGGGCCTGGCGCTGGCGGGCAAGAAGACGGCCGTGATCGACTTCGACGTGGGCCTGCGCAACCTGGACCTGATCATGGGCTGCGAACGCCGCGTGGTGTACGACCTGATCAACGTCATCCAGGGCGAGGCCAACCTGAGCCAGGCGCTCATCAAGGACAAGCAGTGCGACAACCTGTTCGTGCTGGCCGCCTCGCAGACGCGCGACAAGGAAGCACTGACGCAAGAAGGCGTGGAGAAGATCCTCACCGACCTGGCCGCGATGGACTTCGAATACATCATCTGCGACTCGCCCGCGGGCATCGAGACCGGCGCCATGATGGCGATGTACTTCGCCGACGAGGCGCTGGTGGTGACCAACCCCGAGGTGTCTTCGGTGCGCGACTCGGACCGCATCCTGGGCATGCTCAGCAGCAAGACCAAGCGCGCCAAGGACGGCGGCGACCCCATCAAGGAGCACCTGCTCATCACCCGCTACAACCCGAACCGGGTGGCGGGCGGGCAGATGCTGTCGCTGGAAGACATCCAGGACATCCTGCGCATCAAGCTGATCGGCGTGATCCCCGAGTCGGAGAGCGTGCTGCACGCCTCCAACCAGGGCGTGCCGGCCATCCACGACAAGGACACCGACGTGGCGCAGGCCTACCAGGACGTGATCGCTCGATTCCTCGGTGAAGAAAAACCCATGCGCTTCGTCGACGCCGAGAAGCCGGGCTTCTTCAAGCGGATTTTCGGAGGCAAGTAGGCCATGTCCTTTCTCTCGTTCCTGCTGGGCGAAAAGAAGAAGACTGCGAGCGTCGCGAAAGAGCGGCTGCAGATCATCCTCGCGCACGAGCGGTCCAGCCT
Source organism: Variovorax monticola (assembly GCF_051216855.1). Lineage (NCBI taxonomy): Bacteria > Pseudomonadati > Pseudomonadota > Betaproteobacteria > Burkholderiales > Comamonadaceae > Variovorax > Variovorax monticola. The sequence goes on along the minus strand of NZ_JBPJZP010000005.1, from coordinate 551,243 downwards.
CAGCGGCAAGAAGCGGCCCGACTATCTGCCCGAACTCCAGCGCGAGCTGGTGGCGGTGATTTCCAAGTACGTGTCGATCAACCCGAGCGACATCAAGGTGCACCTGGAGACCCAGGACAACCTCGAGGTGCTCGACATCAAGATCGAGCTGCCCGACCCCACGCCTGTGCCCGCTACGCCCGCTGCGGCGCGCTGAGCGCAAAGAAGCGAAAGCGCACGGACGGGTCTTTCAAGACCCGTTCGGCCAATGCGCGTTCCCACGCGAGGTAGCCGGCCCAGGCCGCATCGCGGCGCGGACCGAACACGCGCATCACCGAGCCCCAGTCGTCGTCGAAGGGGGTCAGCAGCTGGGCCGGCTCGAAAGCCGCCTCCAGCGGCCTCTGCGAAGCCTTCCAGCCCTGTGTTCCGCCCTGCAGCCAGGTGAACACCGCCCCTGAACCCTGCCAGCGCCGGTGCGCATCGCGCGCCACGCGGGCGGCGGCCGTGCCGTCGGGCGAGGTGAAGACGAGGGTGCGGCCGGCCACGGCGTGCGCGGAGAGCGGCGCCAGCGAGGCCGGCAGCAGGTAGAGCGCACCGGGCAGGTGGCCGCGCTCGTAGTCCAGGCTGGGCCCGACGTCGACCACCGTGGCCGCGCCGTCCCCGAGCAGAGCGGCCAGGGCCTCGGGCACCAGCGGTGGCGGCGCCGCGTCGATGGCCACCGACGGGTCGAGCGGGGCCTGCTGCGGCGTGCACTCGCCGTCGTACACGTACACCTCGGCCTGGCCGAGCTGCGTGAGCCAGAAGGCCGTGACGGCCGCGCGCAACCGGTGCGCCGGGTCGTCGAGCAGCACGATGCGCGCGCCGCGCGTGCCCACGAGGTTCTCGAAATGCATCAGCAGCTGGCCGCCGGGTACCTGCCGCAGGCCGGTGTGCGCGAAGGCCGGGTCGGCCTCGGGCCGCACGTCGAAGACGTAGAGGGTGCGCGCTTCGTCGCCGCGCCAGCGGGCCAGCTGCGCGGCATCGGCCACGGGCAGCGCGAAGCTGCGCAGCAGGTCGTCGGCGATGCCGCGCAGCAGCGCCGGGGATTCGGGCGGCAGTTCGTCCTCGGGCGCCGCGTTCTGCACCGTGGGTGCGCCGTGCAGGCCCCAGTCCATGACGCCGTCCTCGACGAACACGGCGTCGCTCGCGCGGCCGAGCAGCCGCAGCGTGGTGGCGCCGACGATGCCGCGTGTGCGGCTGAAGCAATTGATGGCCCACAGGTGGTCGGGCGAGTCTTCGGCCGGGTGACCGGCCCCGCCCGGCGCGAAGCGGCGCAGCGCCAGCTCGGTGCCCGCGTGGTTGCGCGCGCCGGGCAGCGAGAGAAATTCGAACTCCGCGCGCGGCCGCGCGTCGACCAGCGTGGTCGGCCGGCCTTCGCGCAGGCGCGCGCGCAGGGCCTCCACGGGCAGGCCGGGCGTGCCGAAGTGCAGCCGCACCCGGTCGCCGAAGGCCTTCACCAGCGTGCCGTAGCCGTCGATGGCGGGCAGGCCCTCGGCCAGCCAGCGCTGCAGGCCGCCCGCGAGCGTGCGCACGTCGGTGTAGCCCAGGCGCGCGAGCACCACTGCGGCTTCCTGCGCCACGCCGTCGGGCGCGCCGTGGTCGTCGTGCAGCACCACGGGCGTGGAACGGCGCGGCACCAGCGCGCCGACCTGCAGCTCGAGCCCGCTGAAGGGCGCGTTGCGCGCAAGGTTGAGGTGGCGCTGCACGAACCAGCGCGTTTCGCGCACGTCGAGCAAGGCGAGTTCCGCCGCCGGCTCGGCCAGCAGCAGGGCCCACAGCTCGGCGGGCGCGACGGCGCTGGGCGTGGGCGTCGGCGTCGGCGAACTCATGCGCGCATTCTCGGGTGCGCGTCTCTGTCGCTGTCCCTTTGCACCGTATCGCCGCCCACGGTGGCGGCGTGAATCTGCGCATCGGTGGCCAGTGCGGCGAGCAGCGCCAGGGCCAGGCGGAGAAGGAAGTTTTTCATGGGCGAGGGAACACAGCGGAGCCGGCGAGCGTAGGCCGCACCCCGCGCCGCGGCGAACGAAGTTTCACGTCCATGCTTATGCGAAATGCGCGCATGCAAGCGGTCGCTTGCTACCTAGCATGCAGTCCTTCACCATGACATCGACTGCCACGCCGCTCACAGAAAAGCCGTCCGTGCGCCGCCACTGGTGGTGGCACTACGAAGTGCCCACGCTGCTGCTGGCCGGCGCGCTCTACGCCGCATGGGCCGCGTTGCTGTGGTGGCACGCGGCGCTGCCGGGCTGGGCGTTGTTCGTGCTCGGCGGCTTTCTGGCGCAGCTGCATTTCTCGCTGCAGCACGAGAGCATCCATGCGATGCGGCACCTGCCGAAGTGGCTGCGCCACGCGGTGGTGTGGCCGCCGCTCAACCTGTGGCTGCCGTACCCGTTCTACAACCGCGGCCACAGCTCGCACCACGTCAACTTCCACCTGACGCACCCGGAGCGCGACAACGAAAGCGCCTACCACTCCGCGCCCGCCTGGGCCGGCTACGGGCCGGTGTGGCGGTGGATCTACATGGCCAACCAGACCATCGCCTTCCGCGTGGTGCTGGGGCCGTTCCTGAAGCTGTGGAAGCTGGTGCGCTTCGAGGGCGGCCAGGTGCTCTCGGGCGACTTCTCGCGCCTGCCGACCTGGGGCTGGCATGCGCTGAGCGTGGCGCCGGTGCTGTACTTCGTGACGGCCGTGTGCGGCATCGGCCTGGGCGAGTACCTGCTGTACTTCGTGTACCCGGGAATGATGCTCGGCTCGCTGCGCACCTTCACCGAACACCGCTGGGCCGACACGCCGCACGAGCGCGTGGCCATCGTCGAGTCGAACCTGGTGTTCGGGCTGCTGTACCTGTTCAACAACCTGCACCACGTGCACCACCGCGCGCCGACCATGCCCTGGTACGAGATTCCGGTGTACTTCCGCCGCCACCGCGCGGCGGTGCTGGAAGCGAACGGCCATTTCTACTACCGGGGGTACGGGCAGATCGTGTGGCGGCACCTGTTCAGGCCGGTGTTCACCCCGGTTCATCCGACGTGGTAGCCGGCAGCGCCTGCAGGCGCTGGGCCCATTCGGCTGCCTTGTGCGCGTCGAACAGCGGGCTCGCGCGGTCGCCGTAGAGCACCTGCGCCAGGTCTTCGACACAGGCGCGCTGGCTTTCCCGGTTCTGCTCGCAGTCGCCGAGCGCGGCGCCGGCCAGCAGCCAGCGTTCGGCCTCGAAGGCCTCGGCGACATCAGGCTGCGCGCCATGCCCGTGGAAGCGCAGCATGCCCAGCCCGTGGCAACCCCAGCCCTGCAGGCGGCTGTCGTTGTTTTCCGCCAGCTTCTGGAACGCGTAGGCCGCCTCGGCGTAGAACCGCTTGGCCTGCGCCGCATCGGCAGCCTCGTCGCCAGCGGTCTCGCCCGCTTCCACGGCCAGGCGGCGCAGCGTGACGCCGAGCTGCAGCGTGCCGTCGTCGTCGCCGGCCTCGTCGCTGCGGCGAAAGTAGCCTGCGGCGCGCGCCAGGTCGGGCGCCACCTGCTCGCCGTCTCGCAACGCCAGGCCCAGGTTGAACAGCGCCATGGGGCTGTCGCGTTCGGCGGCCGCTTCGTAGTGCCGCACGCCGGCCTCGGGGTCGCGTTCGCCGCCCACGCCTTCGAAGAGCATGTAGCCCAGCTGGGCCCGGGTTTGCGCGTCGTCGGCGCCGCCGTGCGCAACGGCGTGGACGAGCCATGCGCGCGAGCCGGCCGGGTCGGCGCCTGTGCCCTCGGCGTTGCTGCGCAGCATCAGCGCGAGCTCGCGCATGGCTTCGGGCAAGCCGCCCGGTGACGCACTGGCCGGCGCATCGCCCGGCGCGCGCACGCCGGCGGCACGCGCCATCCATTGCAGGGCCTGTGCTGCGTCGGCCGGCACGCCCTCGCCGTCGCGCAGATGGCAGGCCAGCTCATAGGCCGAGCGCAGGTCGCCCGCCGCATGGCGCTCGGCCATGTGCGCGGTGTGCGCCTGCTCGCGGCCGTCGGCGTGCAGCCAGACGTACACGTCGCGGTCGTTGCGCGCGGCCTTCACCGGCTCGCCCGCGCTCCAGCGCTTGCGCAGTTCGGAGCGAACCAGCACGGCGTACCAGCCCTCGCTGACGGAGACCGGCGACGCGATCCAGGGGTAGGCCTGCGGGTGCAGCGTGGACCCGTCGGCGCGCAGCACGCCCACGGCCAGTTGACCCTTGGCCGTCCTGTCGGTCTTTTCAGCCCGCGGCAGCGGGTCGGCCACCAGCCAGCCGATGTCCTGCGTGCCCCACGTGAGCGGCTGCACCGTGCGGTGCCTGCAGGGCACCAGCTCGCGGCCGGCGCCGATGTCGTAGATGCCGCGCAGCCACGGCGCGTTCTTCGCGGTGCGCCCGCCCTTGGACGCCACGCGCACCAGGTCGCGCCGCACCATCGCATGGTCGCGCTCCTCGCCGGTCGGCGGCTCCAGCGTTTCGAACAGGCCGTAGTCGAAGGGCACCAGCACCTGGCCATGCGCGTCGATCAGCCCGCACCGGCCCGCTTCGCGCTGCACGGCGAAGCGCTTCGGCCGGGCCACGGGCGCGGCATGGCCCGGCGCCGCGTCGGCGGCCTCCAGCATCTCGACGGGATATTCCTCGAGCAGCTCCAGCACCTCATACACCGGCTCGACCGCTACGCGGCCCTGCGTGTCGACGAGCCCGGTCATGCCGTCGCGCACGGCTTCGAAGGCGTCCCAGTCGTGGTGCCACTCGAGGGTGTCGAAACCCGGCGGCACGGCCCATGCGCAGTCGGTGCGCACCAGGCCCCAGCCGGCGTCGGTGTGCGCGGGTGCGAGGCCGCAGGGCGCGAAGTCTTCGGCCTCGTCGAACCGCGGCGCCACGGCCCACCGGCCCTGCGCATCGACATAGCCGTGGCGCTCGCCCACGCGGGCGCGCGCCATGCCGCCGGCAAAGCTCCAGATCTCGTCGACCGAAGGCGCCATGAGCCAGCTGCCGTCCGTGCGCAGCAGGCCGATGTGGTCGCCCACCAGCACGGTGGCGATGTCGTCCTCGAAGTCCCAGGCCTCGTCGAGCTGAGGTGCGAGCAGCACGCGCGGTGCATCGGGGTCCGCCAGCAGCAGGCCGGTGTGCTCGCCGCGCGACACCCACAGCAGGCGCGCATCGCTCGCGCCGCTGGCGCGGATGTCGTCCCACGCGGGCTCGGCCACGGTGCGCCGGTCGCCGTCTTGCGAGAAGCGCACACCCCACAGGCCGTCGGCCTCGAAGCGCCAGAGCGGGCCGACCAGGTGGTTGTCCCAGTCGCGGTCTTCCCCGTCTTGCTCGTCGCCGTTCCCGTCGCCTTCATTTGCCGTGAAGTCTTCGAAGCGCTCGTCGCGCGGCGGCTCGAAGCCGTTGAAGTACGGATGCGAAACACCGCCCAGGCCGAACTGCCAGGCCCAGCCCTCCCAGTCCGCGAAGCGCTTGATGCCGAGTTCGGCGTCGAAGCCCGGGTGGTTGCCGGCGTCGATGCAATGCTGCACGCGGGCCCACCGCGCGTTGCATTCGCCGCGGCTGCGCTCGATGAAGCCGTCCTGCTGCGCATCGCCGTCCATCCACGACAGCTCGTCCAGGTCGGCGGACAAGCGCGCCCGGGTGCCTTCGGGTGCCTCGTCGATCAGCGCGGCCAGGTGCAGCGCCAGTGCCTCGAACTGCAGCGCAATCTGCGGCAGCGTGTGCAGCATCGGATGCTGCCCGACAAAGTCCTGCATGCGCCGGACGCGGCCCAGCGCAGCATGCGCGTCGCTGGCGAGGCTGGGGGTGCCGGCGTCGCCGAAGACGCGCTGGTGGTCGATGGCCGCGCCCGCCGCGCCGTCGGCCAGCAAGATTTGCCAGAGCACGGGAAAGTTGTTGTTGGCCGCGCCGAATTCGGTGGAGCCAGCCTCTTCGTCATCGGCAGCGGTGCGGTGTTCGAGATAGAGCCAGGAGCGATTACCCATGTGCGGTCGGTGCGTGTGCGTCCCTGGCGAAGGCCAGGGTCGGCAGGCAGTTTAGGGGCGCGGCACGACGCCGCGAGCCGCCCGCGCGCTCACCCGCCAGCACCCTCCTCGACGCGGCGGCAAAAGCCTTAAAGATGTTTTACTCATGTGGAACCAACAAACGCATCGTTCCCCGAATAAGCACTTCTGCCGAGAATCGCCCCTCGGCCCCAACCGGGGCCCCGACTCTCTTGACTCCTCCGCGGCAGATGAACTTTCAACAACTGCGCTCGGTACGCGAGGCCGTTCGTTGCGGCTTCAACCTGACCGAAGTCGCCCACACCCTCCACACCTCCCAGCCCGGCGTGAGCCGGCAGATCCGCGAGCTCGAGGAAGAGCTCGGCATCGAGCTCTTCGTGCGCGCCGGCAAGCGGCTCACCGGGCTCACCGAGCCCGGCGGCCACGTGCTGCCGATCATCGAACGCATGCTCATGGAGAGCAGCAACCTCAAGCACGCGGGCCAGGAGTTCGTGGCACAGCAAAGCGGCCTGCTCTCGGTGGCGGCCACGCACTCGCAGGCGCGCTACGCCATGCCGGTGGCGGTGCAGGAATTCCGCACCCAGTTCCCGAACGTGAAACTGCACCTGCACCAGGGCTCGCCCAAACAGATCGCGCAGATGCTGCTCGACGGCGAGGCCGACGTGGGCATCGCCACCGAGGCGCTGGGCGACTACCCGCAGCTGGTCGCCCTGCCCTGCTACCGCTGGACACATTCGGTGATCGTGCCGCCGGACCATCCGCTGCTGGACGCGCCGCTCACGCTCGACGCGCTCACGCGCTATCCGCTCATCACCTACGACACCGGCTTCACCGGGCGCTCCCGCATCGACGAGGCCTTCGAACAGCGCGGGCTGCAGCCCAACATCGTGCTGGCCGCCATGGACGCCGACGTGATCAAGACCTACGTGCAACTGGGCCTGGGCGTGGGCATCGTCGCCGGCGTGGCCTACGAGGCCGAGCGCGACACGCAGCTGCGCGCGCTCGACGCGGGGCGCCTGTTCGGCATCAACCTCACCAAGCTCGCGGTGCGCCGGGGCACCTACCTGCGCAAGTACGTCTACGCCTTCATCGAGTCGTTCGCGCCGACGCTGACGCGGGCGGTCGTGGAGAAGGCGCTGGGCGACGAGGCCAAGGCCTCGCATTACGAGATCTAGAACGTGGCCGGCGGCACATCGCGGTCAAGGGCCGGGTGTGTACTGCGGACGACAGAAAGGTTAAAAAAGAAGAATGCGGCTTCACACAGGGGGCGTACATTCGGGTTAATTCCCTGGCTTCCTGGAAACGGATCAGCAATGGCATCGACCCCGCAGCAGCAGCAACAGCAAACAAGGGCCGCCCTCAAGGCGGCCGATGCAGCAGAGCGCCGCGAGCGGTTGAGACGGGCCTTGCCCGCCACGGTGGAGCTGCTGCAGAGCCGACAGGCCGACCGCATCGACGACGCCGACATCGACGCGTACGTGGCCCTCAGCTGGCTCGAATGGCACGGCGGCGGCTTGCGCCTGACCATCACCGGGCGCAACGTCTGCGCCCAGTCCGCACCCACCGCACTGGTCTGAAAAAACGCCGCAAGCCTTTCGGCCTGCGGCGTTGGTCTGTCGCGTGCGACGGCCGGGACAGCGTCTGTTTACTGGCCTGCGATGATGTTCGCGATCACGCCGGTGGCAATGGCCGCGAGGACGAAGTCGCCGCCCACGCCCACCCACTGATAGCCACGGGGCGGCTGCTGAAGGCGGTAAGAGCGCCAGTCCTGCACCACGTAGTTGCGGCCACGGTACTCGCTGGGCACGCGACCACCACGGCGCCATTCGGCGTGCGGCTGCGGGAAGCCACGGCGATCAAACTGGCGGCCGTCGCGGAAGTCCTGGTTGCCGCGGTAGCCCGGAGGGCCGCCACGGTAATCGCCACGGTCGCCGCGATCGCCATTGGGGCCACGCTGTTCGAAGCGGCCGTCACGGCCATCGCCGCCGGGACCCGGGCGGCCGTCGAAGCGGCGGTCTTGCGCAAAGGCGCTCCCCGCGGCCATGCACATTGCAAGCGCCGCGGCGGCAACGGCCATGCTCTTTGAATTGCGGATCATCTGGAACTCCTTCATGCGTTGGTGACAGGTCCATTGTCTGCCCCGCGTGTGTCCGCTTCGGCCACTTCAGGTCGCGGTCAGGTGAAATCAGGTAAGCGCTGGTATCCGCACGGGGCCTTGTCCTTCATGAGCTCTGGATGCCACGCAGTGTCGACTCATCCGCCCACCACGCTGTCGGCCGGGTCTGTGCGATGGCCGCGTTTTGTTTCGCGCCCCACCGGCGGCAGGTCGAGTTCGATCAACGCGCCATGCGCGCGTGCCAGGTCGAAGGTGCCGGTCGACTGCGGCTTGTCGGTGTGCAGCACCAGCGCGTACGGCCCCTCGCCACGCGCGGCGATGCGTTGCGCGAGCGTGTCGCCGCCCTCCCCCGCATTCGCTGCGTTCTCGCGCGGCGACGACAGCACGAGCACGCTGCCACCCAACGCGACGACCGCCACGCGCACGTTGCTGCCGGGCACCGCCACGGGCTCCCCGATGTGCGTGTCCGCGTCGTCGTGTTCGGTGCCGAGCAAGGCGCGGTAGCGCGAGAGCGTCGCGTCGAGGTCGCGCACGGCGATGGCCAGGCTCGCCACGCCGAGCGCGCCGTTGGCATGCACGCGCACCTCGCCTTCGGGCACGCGCAGGGCGCGCGGCGTGAGGTCCCCGCACAGGAAGGGCAGGTCGGCCGAGGGCGAGCGCGCCGTTTGCCAGCGCAGGCGTTCGCCGTCGGGGCGCACGCGGCCGCCGTCGAGCGGGCCTTCCAGCAGCAGGCCGCGCGCCTTCGCGTCGGCCACGGTGGCGGCGGTGCTGCGCGGCAGCAGCGCGAAGTCGACGATGCCTTCGCCGTGGCGCTGCAGCAGCTGCCACCAGCGTTCGGCGGGCGACGGTTCGCGCCACGCGATCAGCTCGAAGTAGCTGCCGTCGCCGAACACCACCAGCGCGTTGTGCGTGGCGCGGCCCGGATGGTCGCCGCCGCGCACCACGTGGAAGCCGAGCGCGCCGTAGTCGGCAATGCTGCGTTCCAGGTCGTGGACCGCGATGACGATGTGGTCGAGTTTCAAGGACATGTGTGTTTCTCTGTGGGTCGTCTGAATCAGGAAGCGGGATCAGGAAGCGGTGCGCGCGGCGTCGCCGCCGCCCAGGTACGCATCGCGGATGCGCGCGTCGGCCAGCAGCTCGCGCGCCGGGCCCGACAGCACGATGCGCCCGGTCTGCAGCACATAGCCGTGGTGCGCGATCTGCAGCGCCAGGCTGGCGTTCTGCTCGACCATGAACACCGACACGCCCTGCGCGTTGATGCGCGCGATGAGCTCCAGCACCTTGTCGACGTACAGCGGCGACAGGCCCATGGTCGGCTCGTCCATGCAGATGAGCTGCGGGCGCCCCATGAGCGCACGCGCCATGGCCACCATCTGCTGCTCGCCGCCCGACAGCGTGCCGGCCTGGAACTCGATGCGCTCGGCCACGCGCGGAAAGAGCTCGAGCATGCGTTCGAGGTCTTCGGCCACGGCCTTGCGGTCTCGGCGCGCATAGGCGCCCATCAGCAGGTTCTCGCGCACGGTCATCGCCGGGAACAGGCGGCGCGCCTCGGGCACCGAGCCGATGCCCTTGCGGATGATCTGCGGCGTGCTCAGGCCCAGTGTCGAGGCGCCGTCGAAGTTCACTTCGCCCGAGCGCGGCTTGAGCAGCCCGAGCACGATCTTCATGGTGGTCGACTTGCCGCTGGCGTTGCCGCCCAGCAGGCTCACGATCTGGCCCTTGCGCACCTCGATGTCGAGGTCGAAGTGGGCCTGCACGGGGCCGTAGAAGCTGTTGATCTTCTTGAGCTGGAGCAGGGGTTGCGCGGATGCGCCGGAAGCCGGCGCCGTGCGTTCGGGCAGACCCTCACCCCAACCCTCGCCCCGCAGGGGAGAGGGAGCAGGAAGGCCGGTGCGGGCGACGGTGGCGATCATGCGGGCACCGCCTGCGCCTGCGTGTGCGTCTCTCTGCGTGCCTGGCCCACATGGCGGTGGCCCAGGTACGCCTCGATCACCGCCGGGTCGTTGCGCACTTCGTCGGGCAGGCCTTCGGCGATCTTGCGGCCGTCGTCGAGCACGGCCACGCGGTCGGACAGCTGCATCACCAGGTCGAGCTTGTGCTCGATCAGCAGGATGGTCTGGCCGCGCGCCTTCAGGCCGCGAACGATCTCCAGCATCTCGGCCGTCTCGCTCTCGTTCATGCCCGCGGTGGGCTCGTCGAGCAGCAGCAGGCGGGGCTTGAGCGCCAATGCCCGCGCGATCTCCACGCGGCGCCGGTTGGCGTACGAGAGGCTGTAGGCCGGGTGGCCTGCGCGCGGCGCCAGGCGTTCGCCGAACAGCGCGATGATGGCGTGCGCGTCTTCGCGCAGCGCCTGTTCCTCGCGGCGCACGGCACCGGGCTGCAGCAACGCCAGCGCGAGTTCGGCCAATGCGCCCAGGCCCGGAATGCCGCCCACGCGCGGCTTCACGGCGCGCAGCCGCGTGTGCGCGCCTACCAGCACGTTGTCGAGCACCGAGAGGTTCGCAAACACGCGCCCATGCTGGAAGGTGCGCGCCAGGCCGCGCTGCGCGAGCTGCTGCGCCGGCAGGCCGGTGATGTCCTGCCCGTCGAACAGCACCTGCCCTTCGTCGGGCTTGTCCAGCCCGGTGACCAGGTTGAACAGCGTGGTCTTGCCTGCGCCGTTCGGGCCGATCACGCTGAGCAGTTCGCCCTCGTCCACGTGCAGGTCGACCGCGTTGACGGCCGTGAGCCCGCCGAAGCGGCGCACCAGGCCTTTGATTTCAAGCAGCGAGGGCATCGGCGGGCGTCTCCGGCACATGGGCCTTCGAGTTCACGAGCTTCACCTCGGCGCGAATGGTCTGCGGGTTGCGCAGCAGGTTCAGGATGGGGCAGTTGCGCTCCACCGCCTCGAACAGCGCGTCGATGTCCGCGCGGCTCGCGGGCGAATCGATGTGCACCGTGTAGCCGATCTCGTGCGGCCAGATGGGCGTGTGCTCGTGGCCCGGCTTGCCGCCGCGCGGATCGATGACGCCGGTCACTTCCACCTCCAGGCTTTCGAGCGGCACCTGGCGCTCGGCCGCATGGATCAGGAAGATGTGCGTGACGCAGGTGCCCAGCACACCCAGCTGCAGCTCGGGCGAACTGGGGCCGAGGTTGTAGCCCGCGAAATCGGGCGGGCTGTCGCTGATGACCTGGTGCTCGCGAATGCGCAGGCGGCGCACGCCGCTGCGGCCTTCGGCCTTCACGGTGGCCTTGAGTTGCGCCGGCTTGGCGGTGCCCGCTTCGACGGCGGCATTGCGTGCCAGCACGGCGGCGCGTTTCTCGGCGAGGTAGTCGTTCAGGTGGCTCATGGTGTGGTTCTTTCAGACAGTGCCCAGCAGACCTTGCGGGCGGAAGCGGATCAACAGAAGCAGCGCCACGCCGTAGATCAGCATGCGGTACTCGGCGGTCACGCGGAACAGCTCGGGCAGGCTCACGAGCGCGACCGCGCCCAGCAGCGCGCCGCTGATGTTCCCCAGGCCGCCCAGGATCACCATCGTCAGCGCGAGGATCGAGATCTGCGAGCCGAAGGTCTCGTGGTTGATGTAGGAGTACATGTGCGCGGTGAAGGCGCCGCTCACGCCGGCCGCGAAGCCGCCGAAGCCGAAGGCCAGCGCCTTGTAGCGGTCGGGGCTCACGCCGTAGGCGCGCGCGGCCACCTCGTCTTCGCGCACCGCGCGGAAGGTGCGGCCCAGGTGCGAGCGCAAGAGGCGCCACTGCAGCAGGGCCAGCAGCACCATCGCACCGAACGAGGCCCAGTAGATGGCCTCGTTCGACGAGGCGTCGCGCCCGAACAGCGACAGCGGCGGAATGCCCGACACGCCGATGGGCCCGTGCGTGAGGCTTTCCCAGTTGAGGATGGTGAGCGCCACGATCTCGCCGATGCCCAGCGTGGCGATCGACACGTAGTGCCCGCGCAGCCGGAACGCCGGAAAAATCAGCGCAGTGCCGATCAGCGACGTGAGGATGCCCCCGAGCAGGATGCCCGTGCCCACCGGCAGGTGCAGGTCGAGCACCAGCAGCGACGAGGCATACGCGCCGATGGCCAGCAGCCCGGCGTGGCCCAGCGAGATCTGCCCGATGGTGCCGGCCACCAGCGTGAGGCTCAACGCGAGCGCACCGTAGAGCCATGCGTTGGTGAGCGTCTGCAGCAGGTAGGGCGACGGGTCGAACAGCGGCAAGGCCACCGCCGCAGCGAAGAGTGCGAGCAACACGCGCGGCGGTACGTGCCACGGCTTGCTGGGCGCGATGAAGGTGCCCGTGAGCGGCTCGGGCGGCAGCGCGCGCTTGCGGCCGAACAGCCCGTTGGGCTTCCACACCAGAATGACCAGCAGCAGCGCGAAGGCGAACAGGTTGCGGTACGGCGTGCCGAGAATCGCCACGCCGTAGCTTTCGATCAGCCCCAGCAGCAGGCTGCCGACGATGGCCCCGGGCACGTTGCCCACGCCGCCGACCACCGTGGCCACCACGCCCTTGAGCGTGGCCTGGAAGCTCATCGCCGGGCTGATGTTGTTGTAGTACATGCCCACCAGCAGGCCCGAGAGCCCGCCCAGCGCGGCGGCGATGGCGAACACGGCCTGGTTCACGCGGTCGACGTCCACGCCCATCTGCTGCGCCGCATCGCGGTCCTGCGCGGTGGCACGCACGGCCCAGCCCAGCCTGGTGAAGCGCAGGAAGCCGAACAGCACGGCCGCGCTCGTGATGCCGATGCCCGCGATCAGCAGGTCGAGTGCGCCGATGGTGCCGGTGCCGATCTGCAGGCGCCAGTCGGGCAGTTGCGTGGGCAGCGAGCGCGGGTCGGGGCTGAACACCAACTGCACCAGGATGTCGAGCACGAAGCTGATGCCGATGGTGGCCAGCAGCGGTGCGATGCGTGCCGCGCCCTGCAAGGGTCGCAGGCCCACGCGCTCGATGAGCATGCCCAGCGCGCCGGAGCCCAGCACCACCAGCAGGATGGTGACGGGCAGCGGCGTGTGCAGGTAGGTGATGCTGGCCCAGCCGATGTACGCACCCACCGTGTACACCGAGCCGTGCGCGAAGTTGATGAGGTGCGACACACCGAAGATCAACGCGAGGCCCACCGCCAGCAACGCGTAGATGTTGCCGATGATCAGGCCGTTGACGGTGTAGTCGAAGAAGGAGGTGAAGCTCATGCGGCGGTGCCTGCCTTGCTCCCTCTCCCGCTTGCGGGAGAGGGTTGGGGTGAGGGTGCGGCGGCGGATGCAAGGACCTGCCGCCTATCGAAGGCCGCTGCCCTCACCCTAGCCCTCTCCCGCAAGCGGGAGAGGGGACAACGCGAAAGACCGGTCATTTCGCCGTCGAGGCCACGGCCGCCTTCTCTTCCAGCTGCGCCCACTTGCCGTCCTTCACCACCAGGTTCACGCTCTTCACCCCGATCACGCGGCGCGTCTGCGCGTCGAAGTTGGCCTTGCCGAAGATCACGCTCGGCACGTCCTTGATCTTGTAGAACGCGTCGCGCACCGCCTTGCGGTCGGCCTGCGGGCCGGCCTGGCGCAGCGCCGCCGCGGCATACACCACCGCGTCGTACGCATAGGCGTTGAACGCATCGGGCTCCTTGTTGTACTTGGCGCGAAAGTTCTTCACGAACTCCTGCACCTCGGCGCGCGGCTCTTCGGGATAGAAGGACGTGTTGGTGTGGATGCCGTTCACCGCCGCGCCGCCGAGCTCGATGAACTTCGGCGAATACACCGAGCCCACCGCCGCGATCGGCTGCTTCAGGCCCACGCTGCGCACCTGGCCCGCGATGAGCGCGCCGTCGGGGTAGTAGGAGATGAGCACCAGCCCGTCGGGGTTGGCGTCGCGCACGCGCACCAGCGTCGAGCGGAAGTCCTTCTCGTCGGGCTGGTAGCCCTCGGCAATGGCGAGCTGCGCGCCGCGCTCCTGCGCGGCCTTCACCAGCACGTCCTTGCTGGTGCGGCCCCAGTCGGTGTTGAGGTACAGCACGGCGATGCGCTTGAAGCCCAGCGTCTTCACCGCGAGTTCGGCCAGCAGCGGCTGCGCGTCGGCCTGGCTGACGGAGGGGCTCCAGATGTAGTCGCCGGCCTTGGTGAAGTCGGGGTGCGAGTTGGTGAAGCCCAGCTGCACCAGGCCCGCGCGCTGGTAGATGGGCGAGGCCGCCATCGACGCCGGGCTGGAGAAGTCGCCCAGCTCGATGAGCACGCGCTTGTCGTTCACCAGCTTCTGTGCAATGGCCACCGACTGGCGCGGATCGCTCTGGCTGTCCTCGAAGTTGTAGGCCAGCGGACGGCCCAGGATGCCGCCCTGCGCGTTGACGTGGTCCAGCGCCAGGTCGAAGCCCGCCTTCCACTGCGCGCCGTATTGCGCGTTCTGTCCGGTGAGCGGCCCGCTCACGCCGAACCACACCGGCTCGCCGGTGGCGGGCGCGGCCCAGGCCGAGAGAGGTGCCACCAGCAAGGCGGTGGAAAGCGCGACCGCGTGGCGCAGGAAGCGGTGGCGAGTGAAAGGCGTCGCAGGTGTCTTGGGTGTGGGCATGGTGTCGAACCCCGTGATGAATGAACGTGCAGGGCCGCGATTCTTCGCCTGCGCCCCCCACCGGGGAACGAACAAAAACGGGGAGGCTTATGCGCTTTCCGCGCAAAGGGGCAAGCGCGGGCAGGCCCTGTGGCGCGTTTATGCTGCGCGCCACATGAAGCGCCGTCACCTCCTCACTCTGCTGGCCGGCGTGCCTGCCCTGGCCCTTCTTTCAGCCTGCGGCAAGCGCAAGGCAGCGGCGGCCGCGTTGAAGCCGGACGCCCGCGTGCTGGCCATCGGCGACAGCCTGACGCACGGCTACGGCGCGCCGCCCGACGCGGCGTGGCCCGTGAAGCTGGGCGAGTTGACGGGTTGGCAGGTCGACAACGAGGGCGTGAACGGCGACACCTCCGAAGGCGCGCTGCAGCGGTTGCCGGGGCTGTTGAGCGCGGGCGCCTACGACGCCGTCCTGATCGGCATCGGCGGCAACGACATGCTGCGCGGCGTGTCGGCCACCGCCACGCGCGACAACCTCGCGGCGCTGATCACCCAGGCGCGTGCGCACACGCCCTACGTCGCCGTGCTGGCCACGCCCGCGCCCGATGCGATGCGCGCGGCGGTGGGCTCGCTCAGCGATGCGCCGTTCTACGAAGAGGTGGCCAGGTCGCAGCAGGCGCTGCTGGTGCCCGATGTGTATTCGAGCGTGCTGTCGGACGCGTCGCTGCGCTCCGACCGCATCCATGCCAATGCACGAGGCTATGAAAAGGTCGCGCAGTTGCTGGCCGACCAGCTGAAGGCCGCCGGCTGGCGTTAGTCGGCCGCTGCTGATCGGGTGTTCGGCAGGTCGACGCAGGCGTCCTGCACCAGCTGTTCAACGCCAATGCCCAGCCGCGCCATGAGCGCGTGGGCGATTCCTTCGGCTCGGCGCGGTCTGGTGCGAAGGTGCGCAGCTTGAGGCGGTCGGCACTGTCGTTGCAGCGGAAGAAGGTGTCGTCTTGCGCGATCTCTACAGGGCCCTTGTCGGCGAGCGTTGCAGCGATGTTGGCGATGCGATCCATGCTGTCGATGCGGGCTTTGATCTCGACGTTTCTTGCCATGTGTCTCTGCGTTGGGTTCGTTGGCGCATTTATTCAGGGCGCGTGCACAGGCCGCCGGGTACTTCCCTCCGCGAATGTCCCCCGGGGCTGCGCCCCTCCTCCTTTATTTCGCTGCGGGAAGCACCCGACGCCCTGTTCACCTGGGCACGCTGTCGGGTCGTGGCCGATCAACGACCGCGCTGAAGGCTCACGCCGATGCGGTGCCCCTTTTCGCGAAATAAAGGAGGAGGCCGCAGGCCGGGGGACATTCGAGAAAAGGGGTACCGCGTCGGCGTGAGACCGCCCTGAACTGTCCCCGGCAATCAATCAAGGCGCGTTGCCTTGAGGCCCCACAGCCGGTGGACGCGCACGCCCGCTGGACCCCGGCGACAGCTTGCGACCGAAGGCCTCCCCCACGTTGCGCACCGGCCGGCTCGCCTTCTCCGACACGTTGTTCACACCGCGTCGCGTGGCGGCGTCCGCACGGTCGACGCCACGCCCCGCGGCGTTGGTGCCGCGCTGCACGCTGCCCACGACCTTGCCGCTGCGCGAGGGCGACTTGAGGGTGTGGGCACGCTGGGCATGGGGTGGGTTGTCGGCGCTTTGCGCCTGCGCGGCGACGGGCAACCACAGCGCTGCAACCAGCGTTGCGGTCAGCGACGCGTGAAAGGTGTTCGGGAATTTCATGGAGCCTCCTCGGTGTTTGCTTGCGACTCGGCCGCGCGCGCCATGCGCTCGCTCTTCCAGTAAACGTCGTCGCTGCCGTCCATGCGGTTGAGCACGCGCGCCAGCACGAACAACAGGTCGCTGAGCCGGTTGAGGTACTGCCGCAGCGCATCGTTGAGCTGCTCGTTCGCCCCCAGCGCCACCACCGCGCGCTCGGCCCGGCGCGCCACCGTGCGGCACACGTGCGCGAGCGACGCGGCGCGCGTGCCCGCCGGCAATATGAATTCGGCCAGGCGCGGCAAGGCGGCGTTGTGCTCGGCCAGCGCGTTGTCCAGCTGCAGCAGCGCATCGGCCTTGAGCAACGTGAAACCCGGCATCGACAGCTCGCCACCCAGGTTGAAGAGCTGGTGCTGCACGTCGACCAGCAACTCGCGCACGGGCTCTGGCAGGGGCTCGCACAGCAACACGCCGATAGTGGAGTTGAGCTCGTCCACGTCGCCCATCGCGTGCACACGCAGATGGTCCTTGGGTACGCGCGTGTTGTCGCCCAGGCCGGTGGTGCCGTCGTCGCCGGTGCGGGTGGCGATCTGTGAAAGTCGGTTGCCCATGGAGGCTCCTTGTTAGAGGTCAGGTGCCGACGGTGGAAGCGTCGATCTTGCCGGCCAGCCACTGCAGGCCTGCAAGATGCTGCTGGTCGTGGCTGCAAAGGTAGTGAATGAGGCTGCGCAGCGTGAGCGGGCCGTAGCCCTCGAACACGGCCGTGCGCTGCAGTTGGGCGTCGCTCAGGCTGGAGACCATTTCCATCGTCTGGACGCGCGCCATGCGGAAGTCGGCCAGCACCCGGGCTGCATCGGCCGCGCCGTAATCGCGCTCCACGGCCAGCGGCTCGCTGTCGATGGAGGCCAGCGTCGGATGGGCTTCGGCCAGCGTGCGGCGAAAGCGCACGTGGTAGCCCTCGATCTCGATGTCGCGCACGTGGCAGAGCTGCTCGATGGCGGTGAAGGCCTCGCTGGGCACGCCCTCCCACGAAGGCGGCGTCCAGTGCCTGTAAGCCGGGGGAATGGCCGCGTAGTGGGCCTCCAGTTGCGACGGGAAGGCCGCGAGAGCGCTGAGGGTCGTAGGGTTCATGTTTTTTCCGAAGCGCATTATGGTGCGCGCTCCGTAAAATGCCCCCTCCCCCCTCGATCCCCGATCCCTCTCACCCTGCAGGAGACGCCCGATGAACGCCCCGACCCAAACCTCGCACCTGATGCCGGCGCTTCATCTGCGCGACGTGCCTGCCGCACTCATCGACGGGCTGAAGGCGCGCTTCGGCGCCAACTGTTCCACGGCCATGGCAGTGCGCACGCAGCACGGGCGCGACGAGTCGTCGTTCGACGCACCGCCGCCCTCGGCCGTGGTGTTCGCCGAAAGCACGCAGGACGTGGCCGATGCCGTGAAGCTCGCCAGCGAACACAGCGTGCCGGTCATTCCCTTCGGCGTGGGCTCCTCGCTCGAAGGCCACCTGCTGGCGGTGCAAGGCGGCATCAGCGTCGATGTGTCGCGCATGAACAAGGTGCTGTCGATCAACGCCGACGACCTCACGGTGACGGTGCAGCCCGGCGTCACGCGCAAGCAGCTCAACGAAGAGATCAAGAGCACGGGCCTGTTCTTCCCCATCGACCCGGGCGCGGACGCCTCCATCGGCGGCATGACGGCCACGCGCGCCAGCGGCACGAACGCAGTGCGCTACGGCACCATGCGCGAGAACGTGCTGGCGCTCCAGGTGGTCACCGCCAGCGGCGAAGTCATTCGCACCGGCACGCGCGCGAAGAAGTCTTCGGCCGGCTACGACCTCACGCGCCTCATGGTGGGCAGCGAAGGCACGCTGGGCGTGGTGACCGAGGTCACGCTGCGCATCTATCCGCTGCCCGAGGCGGTGTCGGCGGCCATCTGTTCGTTCCCGAGCATCGAGGCGGCGGTGCGCACCACCATCGAGACCATTCAGCTGGGCGTGCCGATCGCGCGGGTGGAACTCATCGACGTGAACACCGTGCGCATGGTCAACGCCTACGCCAAGCTGAACCTGCGCGAAGAGCCGATGCTGCTGATGGAGTTCCACGGCTCGCCCGCCGGTGTGAAGGAGCAGGCCGAGACGGTGCAGGAGCTCGCCAGCGGCCACGGCGGCAATGCCTTCGAATGGGCCAGCACGCCGGAAGAACGCACGCGCCTGTGGACCGCGCGGCACAACAGCTACTTCGCGGCCGTGCAGTCGCGCCCGGGCTGCCGCGTAATTTCTACCGACACCTGCGTGCCCATCTCGCGACTGGCCGACTGCCTGCTCGACTCGGTGGCCGAGGCCGATGCCAGCGGCATCCCCTACTTTCTGGTCGGCCACGTGGGCGACGGCAACTTCCACTTCGGCTACCTGCTCGACCCGAACATTCCCGAAGAGCGCGTGAAGGCCGAAGAACTCAACCATGCGCTGGTGAGCCGTGCGCTGGCGCTCGAAGGCACCTGCACCGGCGAGCACGGCGTGGGCCTGCACAAGATGGACTTCCTGGTGACCGAAGCGGGTGCCGGCGCCATCGAGATGATGCGCACCATCAAGCGCGCGCTCGACCCGAAGAACATCATGAACCCGGGCAAGATCTTCGCGCTCTGAGCTGGCCCGTTCAGCCGCCGCAACAATAAAAAAAGCCCGGTGGCTCGCGAGAGCCACCGGGCTTTCTGCTTTGCAGTTGCCGTGCTTGCTGGTTGCTTCTTTTATTGGTTGCTGTTGCTGCGCCGGCGTGCCGGCGGTGCCTTCTCGGCAGGCACGTAGGTTTGCGACGGTGCCGCGCCGCCGTCCACGCCCAGGCGACCGCCGCCGCCGAGGCCCTGGCCGCGCACGGTCTGTGCCTTGTAGTTGCGCAGCGAACGCACCATCTGGTTGAAGGCGTCCATGAACGCGGCGGCAATCACCTTGCCCTGCGCCGTGTTGGTGTAGCCGCCCACGCCGGCGCCGCCGCCGCGGCCGGCCAGCGCACCGAAGGCACCGAAGTCGGTCTTGGAGGCGCTGCCTTCGGCGGCCGCCACCTGCACGCTCGATCGGTTGTCGATGAGGGTCAGCAGCGCGCTGGCTTCCTTGGTCTGCATGTTGCCGCCGATGGCTGCAAGGGCGCGGCCGCGACCGCCGCCCACCAGGCCGCCGAGCGCACCGCCGATGCCGCCGGCATCGCTGTTGCTGAAGACGATTTCAGGCGACAGGCCGTAGTCGGACGCCACCATCTGGCCGCGACCGAAGTTGCTGCCGCCGCGCATTTCGCCCGACTGCTGCAGCGCGCGCTCGCGCGTCATGGCGTTCATGCCGGCCGCGCCGCGTTCCACGACGACGAAGCAGTTCGACTGTTGCACCAGCAGACGCAGCAGGTTGGCGGTGGGAGGCAGCTTGTACTCACCGGTGAGCACCGTGTACCAACCCGCGCTCTGGTTCTCGATCAGCGAGACCGTGCCGAGCGGCGATTCGCAGCGCTCGAGCTGGCTGCTTTCACCGGAGGTGGCACCGCCGGCCGCGCTGCCGGTGGCCACGGTCTTGGCCGACGGGCTGCCCATCTGCATGTCGGTGGCCGCACAGCCGGTGAGAAAGAAGGCGCCCGCGGCAATGGCCGCAAGCGGGAACCTGGTGAGCTGCATGGGTGGACTCCCTCTGTGTTCAGAGACTTTGTTTAACAAATTCTGTCGCGAAGGATACGCGCAAAGGATTGCACTGATCAACCAAACGAACGCCCGACACCGCGTTCACACCACAGGCCATTCGGACGATGCCGACCGATCAGGCCGCCGTGTAGGCGGATGCGACCGTTCAGGCCGCCGTGTAGGCGGATGCGATCCATCAGGCCGCCGTTCGGCGGATGCGCTCTATGAGCCCGTTCAGCGCATCGATGGAGCCGAAGTGAATCACCAGCTCGCCGCTTTCGCCGCGCTTGGTGCGCTTCTTGATTCGCACCTCGACCTCGGCGGTCAGCAGGTCGGCGAGTTCTTCTTCCACGCGCTGCAGGTCGCGCGACTTCTCGCCGTCATTGCCGCGCCGCGAAGGCGTGAGCGTGAACTCGGCCGCGAGCTTCTTCACCAGCGCCTCGGCTTCGCGCACCGACATCTTCTTCGCCGCGATCTGGTTGGCCGCGGTGATCTGCGTGCCGCGGTCCAGCGACAGCAGGGCGCGCGCGTGGCCCATGTCGATGTCGCCGGCCATCAGCATCTGCTGCGCGGGCTCGGCCAGGTTCAGCAGGCGCAGCAGGTTGCTGGCCGCGCTGCGCGAACGGCCCACGGCCTGCGCCGCCTGCTCGTGCGTGAGGCCGAACTCGTTCACCAGGCGCTGCAGGCCTTGCGCCTCTTCCAGCGGGTTGAGGTCTTCGCGCTGGATGTTCTCGATGAGCGACATCGCCGCCGCGGCCTCGTTGGGCACGTCGCGCACCAGCACCGGCACACTGTCCAGGCCCGCGAGCCTGGCGGCCCGGAAGCGCCGCTCGCCAGCGATGATTTCGTACTCGGCGTTCTTGGCGGCGGCCGATTCGGCGTCGAGCCGGCGCACCAGGATCGGCTGCATGATGCCCTGCACCTTGATGCTCTCGGCCAGCTCATACAGCGCGCCCTCGTCCATGCGCGTGCGCGGCTGATAAACGCCCGCGACCATCTGGTCGAGCATCAGCGTGTTCGGATTGCGTTGCGCGCCACCGTCTTGCGAGCCCGGCGTGCCGTCGCCATTGCCGTGGTCGGCGGCGGGCGCGGCCGTGGGGCCGAGCAAGGCTTCGAGGCCGCGGCCCAGGCCCTTGGGTTTCTTGGTCGCCATCAGTCGGTGTCTTTCGAGATTTCGTTCAGAAGGTGCCGGCCTTCGGGCCAGTCGCCCAGGCCGGATTCGGCATTCAGGTGGCCGCCCGGGCCGGCGTCGACGAAGCGGGCGCCCCAGTCTTCGGCGAGTTGCCGGGAGCGCGCGGCGTCGCAGTACGGGTCGTCGTTGGCGGCGACCAGCACCGCGGGAAACGGCAGCGGCTGGCGCACGATCGGCGCCCAGCCGGGAATCAGCTGGCGCAGGTCGTCGCGCTCCAGGTCGCCGGGCGCGACCAGCAAGGCGCCACGCACCTTGTGTGTGTGGCGCGAATGCGCGGCCCATGCGGCGACGAGGATGCAGCCCAGGCTGTGCGCCGCGAACACGACCGGGCCCGGCGCGGCCAGCACGGCCTCTTCGAGCTGTATCGACCAGTCGCCGCGCAACGGGCGCATCCACTCATGCTGCTCGACGCGCCAGTCGCCGTACGCCGACTCCCAGCGGGTTTGCCAGTGTCCGGGGCCGCTGTTTTGCCAGCCGGGGAGGAGAAGAATGCGGGGCGCCGTCATTTGCTATTAATTTAATAGCAAACTATGCAGGCTGGACGAGCGTCAGGCATTGTTTTCGCTGGTGGAGTTCGGCGACGAAGCGGGGGCCAGCACGTCGTCCGGTATCGCCAGGTCCGGTGCGGTACGCCCGGCCGGTGCAATGGGCGGCGCCACCGCGCCCGAGGCAAAAGCGCTCGCGGGCGGCATCTTCTCGATCAGCTCCTGCGCGAAGGCAATGAAGGCCTGGCTGCCACGCGCCGCCGGGTCGAACACCACGCCCGGCAGGCCGTAGCTCGGCGCCTCGGCCAGGCGCACGTTGCGCGGGATCACGGTGTCGAACACCTTGTCGCCGAAGTGGGACTTGAGCTGCTCGCTCACCTGCTGCTGCAGGGTGATGCGCGGGTCGAACATCACGCGCAGCAGGCCGATGATCTGCAGGTTCTTGTTGAGGTTGGCGTGCACCTGCTTGATGGTGTTGACCAGGTCGGTCAGCCCCTCGAGCGCAAAGTACTCGCACTGCATCGGCACGATAACGCCGTGCGCGGCGCACAGGCCGTTGAGCGTGAGCAGGCTCAGGCTGGGCGGGCAGTCGATCAGCACGAAGTCGTATTCGGCACCGACCGCGGCCAGCGCGGTGCGCAGGCGTTTCTCGCGGCGGTCGATGGCCACCATTTCGACCTCGGCGCCGGCCAGTTCGCGGTTGGCGCCCAGCACGTCGTAGCCGCAACCGCCCTCCACCAGCTTGTCGGCCTTGACGCGTGCCTCGGCCACCGAGGCCGATTCGAGCAGCACGTCGTACACCGTCAGTTCGAGCTGGCGCTTGTCGATGCCCGAACCCATGGTGGCATTGCCTTGCGGGTCGAGGTCGATCATCAGCACGCGCTGGCCGGCCTTGGCCAGGCCGGCCGCGAGGTTGACGGTGGTGGTGGTCTTGCCGACGCCGCCCTTTTGGTTGGCTATGCAGAAAATCTTGGCCATGTCAGTACGGGAGGTCGATCAGCGGGAAATCGCGAGCTTGATGCCGAAGGCGATCAGGAAGGTGCCGGCCAGCTTCTCGAGCGTGGTCGAAATGCGGGGATTGGCGCGGATGCGCTCGGCCAGGAAGTGCGTGAGCAGCGTCGAGGTCAGGCCATACAGGAAGGTCAGCGCCGCGATCGTGACGGCCATCGCGGCGAAGCTGACCAGTCCCTGGTGACGGGCCGGGTCCACGAACAGCGGAAAGAAGGCCATGTAGAACACGATCGCCTTCGGGTTCAGCAAGGTGATGGTGAAGGCCTGGCGCAGGAAGTGGCTGGGCTTGATGTTGAGGATGGGCGCCGAGCCCGGCTTGGCCAGCAGCATCTTGAGGCCCAGCCACGCCAGGTAGCCGGCACCCAGCCATTGCACGGCCTTGAAGGCCGCCGGGTACGCCGCCAGCACGGCCGACACGCCTGCCACCGCCGCCCACATCAAGCACTGGTCGCCGAGGATCAACCCCGCTGTCGCGGCCAGCCCGCCACGGATTCCGCCTTTGCTGGTCGACGTGATCAGCGCCAGGTTGCCCGGGCCGGGAATCAGGAGGAACAAAACGATGGCGGCGACGAATGCGCCGTAGTCAGCGATGCCGAACATGGGATTGCCTCAAAAAGAGCGCCGGGAACAGACGGGAGAGAGAAACGGAGGGAGGCGTCGAGTCTAAGCGAGCGCACTGCCGGGCGGGCTGTCGAGGCACCGGCATTTGCCGGTGCCACCGCTTCTTTTATGGAATCGAACGCGATTCCCGCCAACCTTGGTCGGCTTTCAGCCGACTTCTTTGCGCGCCCAGACGATGCAGCGCTCGGCATCGAGGCCTGGAACCGTCAGTTGTTCCACGTGAAACACTGCGACGCCCTTGGGCAAGACAGCGAGTTCGTCACTGGGCACCTTGCCCTTCATCGCCAGCCACACACCGCCCGGGGCGAGCAGGTTCATCGAGCCGTTGAAGAAGTCCGGCAAGGAGGCGAAGGCGCGCGAGCTGATCACCTCGTAGCTGCCAGTCAGCGACTCGACCCGCGCATGAAGCCCGCGCAGATTGGGCAGCTCCAGTTCGGCCGACACCTGCTGCACAAAGGCGGCCTTCTTGGCCACGGCGTCGAGGCAGCTCACATGCAGGTCGGGCCGCATGATGGCGATCACCACCCCAGGCAGGCCGCCGCCCGAGCCCACGTCGAGCAGCTTGCCCTCCCCCGGCCACTCGCGCTGCAGCGGTGCGATCGCTGCCAGACTGTCGAGCAGATGGTGCGTGAGCACACTGGCGGGGTCGCGCAACGCGGTCAGGTTGTAGACCTTGTTCCACTTGAGCATCAGCGTGCCGTAGGCCAGCAGTTGCTCGCCCTGGCTGTCCGACAGGGTAAGACCCATGGCGGCTGCGCCCGCGCGCAGCATGTCGATGGGCGCCGTCATTCGGCGGTCTGCGGCGCGGTGGCTGCTTCCGTGGCGGCTTCGTTCACTTCAGCGCCACGGGCGAAGGCCTTGTGGCCGCCCTTGCGCAGGTGAATCATCAGCAAGGAGATGGCAGCCGGCGTCACGCCGGAGATGCGCGAGGCCAGGCCCAGCGTCTCCGGACGGTGCTTGTCCAGCTTCTGGCGCACCTCGAAGCTCAGCGCCTTGACCTGTCCGTAGTCGAAATCGGCGGGCAGCTTCAGGCTTTCGAAGTGCGACGCGCGCTCCACCTCGTCGTGCTGGCGCTCGATGTAGCCGGAGTACTTGGCAGAAATCTCGATCTGTTCGACCTCGATGCCGTTGAGTGCCACCGGAGCGGCGTACCTGCCACCGTCCAGCGACATCAGCGTTTCGTAGTTCACGTCGGGCCGGCGCAGCAGGTCGGCCAGGTTGTATTCGTGGTCGATGGCCTTGCCCAGCACCCGCTCCGATTCGGAGGCTGGCAGGTTGCGTGGGTTCACCCAGATCGACTTGAGCCGCTCTGTTTCACGTGAAACAACGTCGCGCTTTCGGCTGAAAGCGTCCCAGCGCGCGTCGTCCACCAAGCCCAGCTTGCGCCCTGCTTCGGTCAGTCGCATGTCGGCGTTGTCTTCGCGCAGCTGCAGGCGGAACTCGGCGCGGCTGGTGAACATGCGGTACGGCTCGGTCACACCCTTGGTGATCAGGTCATCGACCAGCACGCCCAGGTAAGCCTCGTCGCGGCGCGGCAGCCAGGCGTCTTCACCGCGGCATTGCAGCGCGGCGTTGATGCCGGCGAACAGGCCTTGTGCCGCCGCCTCTTCGTAGCCGGTGGTGCCGTTGATCTGCCCGGCAAAGAACAGGCCCTTCACCGAGCGGGTCTCGAAGCTGCTCTTGAGTTCGCGCGGATCGAAGTAGTCGTACTCGATGGCATAGCCCGGGCGCAGGATGTGGGCGTTCTCCAGCCCCGTCATCGAGCGCACCAGCTGCAGCTGGATGTCGAACGGCAGGCTGGTCGAAATGCCGTTGGGGTAGTACTCGTTGGTCGTCAGGCCTTCGGGCTCCAGAAAGATCTGGTGGCTTTCCTTGTCGGCGAAGCGGTTGATCTTGTCTTCCACGCTCGGGCAGTAGCGCGGACCCACACCGTCGATCTTGCCGGTGAACATCGGGCTGCGGTCGAAGCCGGAGCGAATGATGTCGTGCGTGCGCGCGTTGGTGTGCGTCACCCAGCACGCCATCTGCCGCGGATGCATGTCCGCCCGGCCCATGAAGCTGAACACCGGCATCGGCCCTGCCCCGCCCGGCATGCCGTCGCCCGGCTGCTCGGCCAGCTTTGAAAAGTCGATGCTGCGCCCGTCCAGCCGCGGCGGCGTGCCGGTCTTCAGCCGGCCTTGCGGCAGCTTCAGTTCCTTCAGCCGCGCCGACAGGCTGATGGCCGGCGGGTCGCCCGCACGGCCGGCCTGGTAGTTGTCCAGGCCCACATGGATGCGGCCGTCGAGGAAGGTGCCCGCGGTCAGCACCACGGTGCGCGCACGAAAGGCAATGCCCACCTGCGTGACCGCGCCGACCACGCGGTCGCCCTCCACCATCAGGTCGTCGACGGCTTGCTGGAACAGGCTCAGGTTCGGCTGGTTTTCCAGGCGGTGGCGAATGGCCGCCTTGTACAACACGCGGTCCGCCTGCGCGCGGGTAGCGCGCACCGCAGGGCCCTTGCTCGAATTGAGAATACGGAACTGGATACCCGCCTCGTCGGTGGCAATGGCCATCGCGCCGCCCAGCGCATCGACCTCCTTCACCAGGTGGCCCTTGCCGATGCCGCCGATCGACGGGTTGCAGCTCATCTGGCCCAGCGTCTCGATGTTGTGGGACAGCAGCAGCGTCTTGGCGCCCATGCGCGCGGCGGCGAGCGCGGCTTCGGTGCCGGCATGGCCACCGCCGACGACGATCACGTCGAATTCTTCGGGGTACAGCATTTGAAATGGGGGCGCACAACTGACGCGTGCGCGGCGCAAAAGGGGGCACCAATTTTAATCGCCGGTGCCCGGCTGTGCCCGTGGTGGGGGCAAGCTAGGCGGCCCTGCCAAATTGGCCCCTTGCGCTCGTCCCAATTGAATAGTTTGCTATATATTTTATAGCAAACAACCCGCGTCAGCCGGTCACTTCAGCCACTTGTACCACCGGCACGGGCTTTTCGATGCCGACCAGCGCACCGGTGGGCGGCGGTGCCTTCGAGGGCTGCAGGCTTTCGTCCTGCAGCTCGCGAATCGACAGGCGCTTGTCGGTCATGCGCACGTTGCCGAAGATCGTGCAGAAGGCAACGTCCTTGGCATCGCGCCCGGTGCCCACGCGCACGAGGCGGTCGACCGGCGCCATGCGCGTCGGGTCGAACAGCACCCACTGCCCGCCGATCCAGGCCTCGAACACCGCATGAAAGTCTTGCGGCGGCTCGTCGAACCACACGTAGCCCACCACCAGCCGCGCCGGGATGTTCAGCGCGCGGCAGAAGGTGATGCCCAGGTGCGCGAAGTCGCGGCACACGCCTGCGCGTTCCACGAACACCTCGCTCGCCGTGGTGGTCGAGACGCTGCTGCCCGGCTCGTAGGCGATGCTTTCGTGAATCCAGTCGACGATGGCCTGCACCCGGCCGATGCCCGGCGGCAGGTCGCCGAAGAGCTGCTGCGCACAGCGCGACATCAGGTCCGATTCGCAGTAGCGCGTCGGCATCATGTAGTGCAGCACCTCGTCGGGCACCTGGCTCACCGACACCTCGCGCAGGTCGGGCGGCACCAGCACATGGGCGCGCTGCACGCTGGCCTTGTAGCTGATCTTCAGCGGGCCCGGGCTGGCGTCGAAACGGATGAAGCGGTTGCCGCTGCCTTCGTCGCAGAACACCTGCATCTCGGTCGGCGGCTCGATGGTCAGCTGCTCGTTGACCACGGCCTGCGCGCCGCACCGTGCCGCCTCGATGTTGAGCAGCATGTGGGCGGGCGCGACCACCTCGTAGTCGAGTTGCGCGTCGATGTGGGAAAGATGCATGGGGTTCCTTGCAGCGTCGGCTCAGGGGATGTCAGTCGAGCGCTTTTTTCACCGCGCCCACGCCCAGCGCGGCCAGCACGACGAACAGCACGGCCAGCACAAGGAACAGGCCGAACAGCAGCTTGGCGATGCCGGCGGCACCCGCGGCCACGCCACCGAAGCCCAGTACACCCGCCAGCAGCGAGATGACCGCAAAAATGATCGCGTACTTCAACATTTGAAACTCCTTCAGCGGGGCCCTGCCCGCCGTGCGACGGAGCTTAGAAAAAGCCCGCCGCGCGCCCGATAGTCGCCCTGCGCAAGGCGCCGTAGGACAAAAACGCGACGCCACCAAACCCGCTAGCATCCTGCGCGGTCTCCCACAACAATCACCTCGTCATCCTTTGGAGTTTTTCGAATGAAGCTGTACTACTCGCCCGGCGCCTGCTCGCTCTCGCCCCACATCGCCCTGCACGAAGCAGGCATCGTCGTCGAGGCCGTGCTGGCCAGCACCAAGAGCCACAAGCTGCAGGACGGCACCGACTACTACGGCATCAACCCGCTGGGTTACGTGCCGATGCTCGAGCTCGACGACGGCACCCGACTGCGCGAAGGCCCGGCCATCCTGCAGTACATCGCCGACCTGGCGCCCACCAAGAACCTGGCACCGGCCAACGGCACCCTGCAGCGCTACCGCCTGCAGGAATGGCTGACCTTCATCGGCACCGAAATGCACAAGGGCTTCAGCCCGCTGTTCAACCCGAACATGCCCGAAGAAGCCAAGACCATCTTCAAGGACAAGCTCGCCACGCGCTTCAAGTGGCTGGACAGCGAACTGGCCGACAAGGAGTACCTGATGGGCGACACCTTCAGCGTGGCCGACGGCTACCTTTTCACCGTGACCAACTGGACCAAGCCCACGGGCGTGGACATCTCCGGCTACCCCAACCTGCAGGCCTGGCACGCACGCGTGGGCGCTCGCCCCGCGGTGCAGGAAGCGCTGAAGGCCGAAGGCCTGCTGAAGTAAGCCCGGCCACCCGGCGGCCGGCTTCCCGCTCAGGGAAAACCCGGCCCGCTTCAGCCACAAGCCGCATGAAGCGGCTTTTTTTTCGGGCGACGCTAGGCGCATGCCCCATTCGCCCTCACCGCCTCCGTCTCCCTCCTCCCCCGAACTGCGCGAAGAGATGCGCGGGCCCGTCATGTGGCTCACCATCGAACGCGAAGCGCGCCGCAACGCCGTCGACGCCGCGGTCATTGCCGGCCTGGGCGATGCACTGGCACGCGCCAACGCCGACACCGCCGTGCGCGCGGTGGTGCTCACCGGCGCCGGCACACGCGCCTTCTGCTCGGGTGCCGACCTGCAGAGCGGCACCTCGTTCCAGTTCGACTACGCCGCGCCCTACCAGGGCATGGCCAACCTCTTTCGCCAGGCGCGGCATTCGACCGTGCCGCTGATCGCGCGCGTCAACGGCGCGTGCATGGCGGGCGGCATGGGCCTCATGGCGATGTGCGACATGGCGGTGGCCGCCAGCCACGCCGTGTTCGGCCTGCCCGAGGTCAAGGTGGGCGTCTTTCCCGCGCAGGTGCTCAGCGTGCTGGGCGGCCTGCTGCCGCGCCGCGTGCTGGCCGAGATGTGCATCACCGGCGAGCCCATCACCGCCGCGCAGGCGTTGGACCTTCACCTGGTCAACCGCGTGAGCGACGACGTCGACGAGGCCGTCGAAGGGCTGCTTGCGCGCCTGCTCGACAAGTCGCCCTCCGCCATCCGCCGCGGGCTGTACACCATGAAGAAGATCGAGGCGATGGCCTTCGAGGAATCGATGGCCTTCACCGAAAGCCAGATCGGCCTCTTCGCATTGACCGAGGACGCCGCCGAAGGGCAGCTCGCCTTCCGCGAGAAACGCAAGCCGCAATGGAGTGGGCGATGAACAGCAGCAGCAACAACCGCAGCGACAGCGGCCACCGCGTCGTGCGCATCGGCGGCGCCTCGGGCTTCTGGGGCGACAGCAGCGTGGGTGCGCCGCAGCTCGTGGCCAGCGGGCAGATCGACTACCTGGTGTTCGACTACCTGGCCGAACTCACCATGTCGATCCTGGCGGGCGCACGACTGAAGAAGCCCGAGCTGGGCTATGCCACCGACTTCGTCTCCGTCGCCATGAAGGCCGTGCTGAAGGACGTCGTGGCACAAGGCATTCGCGTGGTGAGCAACGCGGGCGGCGTCAACCCGCAGGGCTGCGCCGACGCGCTCGCGGCGCTGGCCGCGGAGCAAGGCATCGAACTGAAGATCGCCGTGGTGAGCGGCGACGACGTGTCCGCGCTGTTGCCGCAACTGCGCCAGTCGCTGCCGCCCGTGCGCGAACTGCAGAGCGGCGCTGCGTTGCCCGAACGCGTGCTCACGGCCAACGCATACCTGGGCGCAGGGCCGATCCGGGCCGCGCTGGACGCCGGCGCGCAGGTGGTCATCACCGGGCGCTGCGTCGACTCGGCCGTGACGCTGGGCGTGCTCATGCACGAGTTCAAGTGGCAGCCGGGCGACTTCGACCTGCTCGCCGCCGGCAGCCTCGCGGGCCACATCATCGAATGCGGCTGCCAGGCCACCGGCGGGCTGCACACCGACTGGGACACGGTGCCCGACTGGCCGAACATCGGCTACCCCATCGTCGAGTGCGGCGCCGACGGCAGCTTCGTCGTCACCAAGCCCGCAGGCACCGGCGGCAAGCTCACGCCCGCCGTGGTGGGCGAGCAGATGCTCTACGAAATCGGCGACCCCGCGGCCTACCTGCTGCCCGACGTCACGGCCGACTTCACGCAGGTGCGCATCGAACAGGCCGGCGCGCACCGCGTGCGCGTGCACGGCGCGCGCGGCCGCGCACCCACGGCCAGCTACAAGGTGAGCGCCACGTACGTCGACGGCTTCAAGACCGCGGCGCAACTCACCCTCGTGGGCTTCGACGCGGTGGCCAAGGCCAGGCGCACGGGCGAGGCGATCCTGGCGCGCACCGGGGCGCTGTTCGCGCAGCAAGGCTTCGGGCCCTACAGCGGCACGCAGCTCGAGGTGCTGGGGGCCGAGTCGTGCTACGGCCCGCATGCGAGCGCGCAGGCCCTGCAGACGCGCGAGGCGGTGCTGCGGCTCGCGGTGACGCATCCGCGCAAGGAGGCGCTGGCGCTGTTCACGCGCGAGGTGGCGCCGGCCGGCACCTCGTGGGCGCCGGGCACCACGGGCGCGGGCGGCGGGCGGGCCTCGGTGTCGCCGTCGATCCGGCAGTACGCCTTTCTGCTCGACAAGTCGCTGGTGGAGGCTGAGGTGCACGTCGGCGGCGAGCGCATCGCGCTGCCGCGCGAAGGGGCACCGGTGGCGAACGATGCCGCCACGGCCGCGCAGCCCGCCAAGGCCCCGGCGAACGCGCCCGCACCCCAGGCATCGGACGCGGTCGAAGTGCCCCTCGTGCGCCTCGCCTGGGCCCGCAGCGGGGACAAGGGCGACACCTCGAACATCGGCGTCATCGCGCGCCACCCCGACCTGCTGCCGCTGCTGCGCGAACAGCTCACCGAGGCGCGCGTGGCCAACTGGCTGGCCCACCTCGTCGAGGGCCGCGTCACGCGCTTCGAAGTGCCGGGCATCGGCGCCTTCAACTTCGTCTGCGAGCAGGCGCTGGGCGGCGGCGGCATGGCGTCGCTGCGCAACGATCCGCTGGGCAAGGGGATGGGGCAGATCCTGCTGGCCTTGCCGGTGCGGGTGAGCCCCGCGCTTCTCGCGCTGTTGTCCTAACACCTTTCAGGACAACCGTGCGACAGCAGGGTTGACCCCGGGCGCTTAGCCTTGCGCCTGTTTCAACTCTGCCCACCCGCAACTCCGATGTCCACCCTCTTCGACCCCGTCCAGGCCGGCGACCTGCAGCTCGCCAACCGCATCGTGATGGCGCCGCTGACGCGCAACCGCTCGCCCAACGCGATTCCGCCCGACATCGCCACCACCTACTATGCCCAGCGCGCCAGCGCCGGCCTGCTCATCACCGAGGCCACCGCCATCAGCCACCAGGGCCAGGGCTACTCCGACGTGCCCGGCCTCTACGGCAGCGAACAGCTCGACGCCTGGAAGCGCGTGACCGACGCCGTGCATGCCGAAGGCGGCAAGATCGTCGTGCAGCTGTGGCACGTGGGCCGCGTCTCGCACACCGAACTGCAGCCCGACGGCGGCAAGCCGGTGGCGCCCTCGGCCATCACCGCCAAGACCAAGACCGTGCTCATCAAGAACGGCGTGCCGGGCTTCGTCGACACCTCCGAGCCGCGCGCGCTCGACGCCGGTGAAATTCCGGGCATCGTGCACGCCTTCGCGGTGGCCGCACGCAGCGCGGTGGAAACCGCCGGCTTCGACGGCGTGGAACTGCACGGCGCCAACGGCTACCTGCTCGACCAGTTCCTGAAGGACGGCAGCAACCAGCGCACCGACGACTACGGCGGCAGCATCGAGAACCGCGCCCGCCTGCTGCTCGAAGCCACGCGCGCCGTGGTCGACGCGGTCGGCGGCGGCAAGACCGGCATCCGCCTGTCGCCCGTCACGCCCGCCAACGACGTGCACGACAGCAACCCGCAGCCGCTGTTCACCTACGTGGTGAAGCAGCTCGCGCAGCTGAACCTGGCCTACATCCACATCATCGAAGGCGCCACCGGCGGCCCGCGCGAAATTGCCGACCGTCCGTTCGACTACGAAGCACTGAAGGCCGCCTACCGCGAAGCCGGCGGCAAGGGCGCATGGATGGTGAACAACGGCTACGACCGCCCGCTGGCCGAAGAAGCCGTGAAGGAAGGCGACGACCTCGTGGCCTTCGGCAAGCCCTTCATCTCCAATCCCGACCTGGTGCGCCGCCTGCGCGAGAACGCACCGCTCAACGAGATCGACAAGGCCACCATGTACGGCGGCGGCGCGAAGGGCTACACGGACTATCCGGCGCTGGCCTGAGCCTGCCTGCCGGGGGGGCCTGGCGCGATGCGGCAAGATGCGGCGGACCCCTTCGTCCGCTGACAGGAGACCACCGCCATGGCCCGCATTGCACAACGACTGGCCGATTCCGGCCTCGTGCTGCCACCTCCCGTGACGCCGCCGCCCGGCGTCGTGCTGCCCTTCCAGTTCGTGCGCGTCATCGGCAGGCGCGCACTCGTCTCGGGCCACGGCCCGCTCAACGCCGACGGCACCATCGCCGAGCCGCTGGGCAAGCTGGGGCGTGAGCTCACCGTCGAACAGGGCTACGTGGCCGCGCGCCTCACCGCGCTCGCGATGCTCGGCAGCCTGCAGCGCGCACTCGGCGACCTCGACCGCATCACCGCGTGGACGCGCGTGTTCGGCATGGTGGCCAGCGCCCCCGGCTTCGACAGGCAGCCGAACGTGATCAACGGTTTTTCCGACCTCGTCCTCGAACTCTTCGGCCCCGACATCGGCGCGCATGCGCGCAGTGCCGTGGGCATGGCGGAGCTGCCGTTCAACATTCCGGTGGAGATCGAAGGCGAGGTGGAGTTCGAGTGACGCACCCCACCAACCCCACGAACCCCGCCTTGCCCTGGAGGTTGCGGCGTGCTACCGCAGCCGACACATCCGCTGTCGCCACCTGCGCCGCCGATGCCTTCCGCGTCTACATTCCGCGCCTGGGCGTCGAGCCGCGGCCGATGACGCGCGACTACGCCGAGGCCATCGCCCATGCGCAGGTGTGGGTCGCCACGCTGCGGCAAGAGACCGTCGCCGCGCTGCTGCTCGACGTGACCGGCGAAGGCTTCCTGATCGACGTGATTGCCGTGCTGCCGGCGCACCAGGGCACGGGCGTCGGGCGTGCCTTGCTCGAGCTCGCGGAGCGCGAGGCAGGGCGGCAAGGCCATGCGTCGATCTACCTCTACACCAACGAGAAGATGACCGAGAACCGCGCGCTCTACCAGCGCATCGGCTATGTCGAATACAAGCGCGAAACGCTCGACGGCCGCACCCGCGTGTACCTGCGCAAGCCCATGCAGTGAGCCGCACGATGCAGCTGGCTCGCATCCACCACGTGCCCGTCATCTGCGAGCAGGACAGCGCTACGCCACCTCGCCGAACGCCACGCTCACACGCAGGCCCGTCGGCTCCGCCGCTTCCAGCCGCAGCTCCGCCCCCAGCAGCTCCGCATAGCGCGACACGATCGACAGCCCCAGCCCCGAGCCCTGCCCGAGCTTCTGCCCTTCCGGCCCCTGCGCCCAGCGCTGCATCAGGTCGCGCTGCGCCTCCAGCGGAATGCCGGGTCCGTCGTCGATCACGCTCAGCGTGCGGCCCGAAAGTTCGACCGTGATCGTGCGCCCGCCATAGCGCAGCGCGTTGTCGATCAGGTTGTCGAGAATGCCTTCGACCAGCGCTTCGTTCGCCATCACCTCCACGCCGTCGTCCAGGCCGCGCGCGCCCAGGTCGACGCCGCGCGCATCGGCCTTTGCCAGATGCCGCAGCACCGTCTGCTCGGCCAGCACGTCGAGCCGCACCGGCACGCGCGCCAGCCCCGCGCGCGCCTCTTCGGCCAGCGCCAGCGCCAGCAGCTGGTCGATCAGGTGGCTGGCGCGCGACTGCCGCTCCGACACGCGCTCGAGCTGCTCGCGCCATACAGCCGTGTCCTGCTGCGCCAGGCCGTACTCGGCCAGCGCGCGAATGCCCGCCAGCGGCGTGCGCAGCTCGTGCGCCACGTTGCCCACGAACTCGCGCTGCGCCTGCACGCTCTGGCCGAGCCGCTCGAACAGCGAGTTCACCGCATTGCCCAGGCGCTGCAGTTCGCGCGAGGTTTCGGCCACCGCCACGGGCGAGAGGTCGTGCACGTCGCGCCGGTCGAGCGCGCGCTGCAGTTCGCCCAGCGGGCGCAGGTCGCTGCGAATGCCGTACCAGAGCCAGATGGCGAGCAGCACCAGCAGCAGGATCTGCGGCGCCAGCGCATAGCCCAGCAGCTGGCGCACCAGCGCGGTCCGGCTCAGCGTGGTCTGCGCAATGATCACGCGGTAGGGCATGCTCAGGTCGGGCTCGGCGTCGTGCTCGAGCACCACCGCGCGCAGCACGCTGCCTTCGTAGTCGATGTCCGAGAAGCGGTAGCGTGCGCCATCGACCGGCAGCGGCGCCTCCAGGCCCGACTGGCCCGAGATCAACGCGCCGTCCAGCCGCTGCACCGCGAAGTACACCTTGTCGACCTGGTCGAACAGCACGGTGGCCACTTCGCGCGGCGTGAGCAGCAGCTCGATGCCGCGCTCGCCCGCCTGCACGTTGGCCGACAGCGCATAGGCATCGTCGAGCATGCCGCGGTCGAAGGCCTGTTCGGAAAAGTAGTTGGCGATGACCAGCGCGATGACCGCGCCGACCATCCACGTGAGCGCCAGCGGCACCAGCACGTTGCGCAGCACGCGCCGCGTGAGCGACGGTGCCTGTCTTGCTTTCTTCGGCTCCTGCGGCCGTTCTTTCGCGAACTCGGTCACACGCGGATCAGGCCTCGGCTTCGAGCAGGTAGCCGATGCCGCGCAGCGTGCGAATGCCCGCGCCCGTGCCCTGCAGCTTCTTGCGCAGGCGCGAGATAAAGGCCTCCAGCGCGTTGTCGCCCAGCGATTCGTCGAAGCTGGAGAGCTTGTCGGACAGCGCCCGCTTGCTCACCGTGCGCCCCGGCGGGCTCATGAGCTCCCACAGCACCTCGAACTCGCGCGCCGGCAGGTCGAGCGGGCCGCTCGCGGTGGAAAAGCGCCGTGCCTTGCGGTCGAGCTTCAGCTGTCCCAGCAGCACGATGTCTTCGGTGCCCTTGGCGCGGCGCACCAGCGCGCGCAAGCGGGCCTCGACCTCGGCCAGGTCGAAGGGCTTGCCGAGGTAGTCGTCGGCGCCGGCGTCCAGGCCCGCGATGCGCTCCTCGGTGCGCCCGCGCGCCGTGAGCACCAGCACCGGCGTGCGGTCGCCGCGCGCGCGCGCCTGGCGCAGCGCGGTGAGGCCGCTCGCAAGGCCGCTGGTGGGGCTGGCGGTGGCGGGCAGGTTGAGGTCGAGCAGCACGGCATCGAAGGGCTGCACGCGCCACAGGTGGTCGGCATCTTCGACGTTGGTCGACACGTCGACCCGATGGCCTGCGTCCGCGAGGCTTCGGACCATCACATCGCGCAGCACGGCGTCATCTTCGACAAGCAGGATTCGCATGGTGATTTTTGAATGGTTGGAGGTGGTCTGCCCTTGCGACAGACGGGTCAGCGGCCGGTCAGTCGCTCCAAGCGATAAACGCGGCATGAGCATACGACAGCCACACGAAACACGGGCCACTTTCATGGCCCGCGCCACGCGATGAGTGCACGCGAACCCTCCGATCAGTTGAGCATCGTGCCACCCGAAGTGCAACGCACCGCGGTGGTCCTGCTGCATGGTTTGTGCAGCACGCCTGACGAGTTGCTGACCGTGCAGTCCGCGTTGCGCAGCCGCGGCTATTCGGTGCATCCGATGACGATCGAGGGCTACTCGTTCGATGCCGGCGCGCCGATGCAGCGCGCGGCGCCGTACGAGCGCTGGATCGACGCGATCCAGGCGCGTGTGAAGGCGCTGCGCGTACAGCACGACCGCGTGATGCTGGTGGGCATTTCGGCCGGCTCGTCGCTCGCGCTCGGCGCTGCCATCCGCTGCGGCAGCGACGTCGATGCGCTGGTGCTCATGTCGACCACGCTGCGCTTCGACGGCTGGGCCATTCCGCGCACGCAGTTCCTGCTGCCGCTGGCTTTCTACACACCGCTCGGGCGGCTGTGGCAATACCGCGAGCGCCCGCCCTACGGCGTGAAGAACGAACGTGTGCGCGCCTGGATCGAGCGCGAACTGCGCCACCGCAAGGTGTCGTGCGCGGGCAGCTCGGTGATCGGCGTGGGCCACCTGCGCGAGCACGACCGGCTCATTCGCCACGTGCGGCGCAACCTCAACAACGTGCAATGCGCCAACGTGCTCGCATTGCATGCCCAGCAGGACGAGGTGGCCAGCGTGGCCAACCTCGACATCCTCGCGCGCGGCCTGCGCTGCCGCGCATTCCGCACGGTGGTGGTCGCCAACAGCTACCACATGATCACGATCGACAACGACCGGCAACAGGTCATGCGCGAGACCGTGTCGTTCGCCGATGCGGTGGCGCATGGCACGATGCCCGAGCATCCGCTGTACGCCTGAACCCTTCCGACCCCGCCTGAAAGGAAAGCATTCCCATGTCTTCTTCCCCCACTTTCAACAGCATCGCCACGATCCTGGAAACCGACTTTCGCGTCGAGCGCTCGGCCATCTCGCCGGCCACCGCGCTGTCGGACCTCGGCCTGGACTCGCTCGCGCTGATGGAGTTCGTCTTCGCCGTCGAAGACGCCTTCCACCTGCGCATTCCCGAAGACCGCCTCGACCCGCGCGAAGCCGGCATCACGCTGCAGCGCCTGTGCGAAGTGATCGACGCCGAGAGCAGCGGCGCCGCCGTGTCGGTGCAACCTGCAGTAGCTGCCGCATGAGCGCCGCGCCGGGCCGCCCCAAGCAAGCTCGCACCGCAGTGCGCAGCACGGAGGTACTCCAATGAGCAGCGGTGCCGCCCACGCCGTACTCGCTGCTTCGGCCGCGCGCGCCGCTTCCGCGCCGGTGCGCGTGAGCGGCATCGGATTCGTCACGCCCATCGGGCGCACCGTGGAGGCCTTCGACGAGGCCCTGTTCGCAGGCCGCTCGGCCGTGCGTTCGCACACGCTCGAGATCAAGGGCATGGACACCGTGCAGCTGGCCGTGGCCGCCTGCGAGTTCGACTCGAACGGCGTGCGCAGCACCTCGCGCCTGCCGCTGGACCGAGGCACCGCCATGGCGCTGGCCGCCGCGCAAGACGCCGCCGGCGAGGCCGGGCTCGACCTCGAGACGATCGACCGCGACCGCCTGGGCATCTTCTGGGGCAGCGGCCTCGCGGGCGCCGGCACCTTCGACAACACCACCAGCGCGCTCTACGGCGAACAGCGCCGCATGCGCCCGACCACCGTGCTCACCGTGATGCCCAACGCCGCCGTGGCGGAGCTGGCGCTGCACTTCGGCGCGCGCGGCTCGGCCATTGCGTATGCCTGCGCCTGCGCCTCCTCGGCCGTGGCCATCGGCGAGGCGATGCGCGCCATTCGCGGCGGCTGGATCGACGTGGCCATCGTCGGCGGCCACGACGCCATGCTCACACCCGGCGTGATGGCCAGCTGGAACGCGATGCGCGTGATGGCACCGCCGCCGGCCGACGCGCCCTCTGCCGCCTGCCGCCCGTTCTCGGGCGACCGCGCGGGCTTTGCCATCGGCGAAGGCGCCGCTGCGCTGGTGCTCGAATCGGAAGCGCATGCGGCCGCACGGGGCGCGCAGGCCGCGCCCTTCGTGCTCGCGGGCTACGCCACCAACTGCGACGGCACCCACATCACCAACCCCGACACCGCGGGCCAGGTGCGCGCCATGCGCGCGGCGCTGCGCGACGCGGGCATCGAGGCCGCCGACGTGGGTCACATCAACGCCCACGGCACCGCCACCTCGGCCGGCGACGCCGCGGAAGCCGCGTCCATCCGCGAGGTGTTCGGCAGGGGCACACCGGTGAGCGCGACCAAGTCGATCCACGGCCACGTGCTCGGCGGCGGCGGCGCGATCGAGCTGATTGCGGCGCTGCGCGCGCTGGCACGCGAGACGCTGCCGCCCATTGCCAACCTGCAGACACCGGACGCCGCGTTCGACCTGGACTTTGTCCAGGGCGAGGCGCGCGAGGCCAAGGGCATCCGCTATGCACTGTCCAACTCCTTCGCCTTCGGCGGCACCAACGCGGTCCTCGTGGTCGGTCGTGCCGCCCAAGACTGAAGATTCGCTGAACGCTTGCTGAAAAAAAGAACACGGTGCATCGGCTGGTCGTTTTCGTGGTGCCCGTGTTCGCGCTGCTCATGGCGTGCGAACTGGCCTGGGGCTGGCTCAAGCGGCGCAACACCTACCGCTTCGCCGACACGCTCGGCAGCCTGAGCCAGGGTCTGTTCAGCCAGGCGCTCGCGGTGTGCACCCAGCTGTTCCAGATCGGGCTGTATGCCATGGTCTATCCGCTGGTCGCCGTGTGGACCCGGCCGGACTTCTGGGACAGCGCCATTGGCTGGGTGCTGGCCGTGCTGCTGTTCGACTTCTTCGACTACTGGCTGCACCGCGCGGGCCACGAGTCGGCCGTGTTCTGGGCCGCGCATTCGGTGCACCACCAGAGCCAGCAGTTCAACTTTTCCACCGCGTTGCGCCAGGAAAGCATGGTGGCCTTCCTGGGCTGGGCCTTCTACCTGCCGATGGCGGTGGTGGGCGTGCCGCCCGAGCAGTTCGGGCTGGCGGGGCTGATCGTGCTGGTCTACCAGTTCTGGATCCACACCGAGCACATCGGCAAGCTCGGCTGGTTCGACCGCGTGTTCTCCTCGCCCTCGAACCACCGCGTGCACCACGCGGTGAACGACGGCTACGTGGACCGCAACTACGGCGGCATGCTGGTGATATGGGACCGCATGTTCGGCACCTTCACCGAAGAAAAAGAGCCCTGCGTGTACGGCACGCGCAAGGCGCTGGCCAGCTTCGACCCGATGCGCGCGATCCTCGGGCCGTACGTGCCGCTGCTGCGCGACGCGTGGCACACGGAGCGCTGGCGGGACAAGGTCGCCGTGTGGTTCAAGCCGCCGGGGTGGCGGCCGGCCGACGTGGCGGCGCGCTTTCCAGAGCCGCCGTTCTCGCTGGAGGAAGCCCGGCACATCCACGCACCGGTGCTGACGCGTGCGCAGTCGGCCTCGGCGTCGATTCACTTCGCCTGCTGGGTCGGCATGACGCTGGCTTTTTTGTGGCGCGCCGACGACCTGTCGTTCCACACGGGCCTGGCCCTGCTCGCCCTGGCCGTCGGCGGTTTCTGGGCCATCGGCGCGGTGCTCGACGCGCGGCTGCGCCTGCGATGGGCATGGTGCGCGCAACTGCTGTTGCTGGTGCTGTCGGCGCTGCTTCTCGCCTGAGCCTCGCTATGCTCGGCGGCTTCATCGCTTAGAAGCTTCCATCATGCGCAGGCTGGCCACCCTTGAAGACATCGACACCGTCTTCGCCCTCTACATGCACGAGAAGGTCGTGCCCTTCCTGGGCTACGACCCGATGCCGCTCGACGACTTCCGCCCGGTCTACCAGGCGTTGGTCGACAGCGGCTGCTTCTTCATCTACGAGCGCGAAGGAAAGATGGCCGGCTTCTACCGCGCCACGCGCTACCCGGGCCGTGTGCAGCACGTGGCCTGCCTGGGCACGCTGGCGGTCGACCCCGCATTCCACGGCCAGGGCATCGCGCGCGACATGGTGGGCGACGCCATCGATACGCTGAAGGCCGCCGGCGTCAAGCGCATCGAGCTCTTCGCCGAAAGCGACAACGCACCCGCGCTGCGCTTCTACGAAAAGATAGGCTTCGAGCGCGAAGGCACGCTGCGCAAGTTCTACAAGCGCGCGGGCGCCGCGGACTACGTCGACGAGTACGTGCTGGCGCTGCTGGTCGACTGAAACGCCGTCGGCAGAAATCTCAAGGCTTCCAGCGCCGCAGCAGCAGCGCATTGGCCATCACGCTCACGCTCGACAGCGCCATCGCCGCACCGGCGACCACCGGGCTCAGCAGGCCGAAGGCCGCGAGCGGAATGCCGGCCACGTTGTAGGCAAAGGCCCAGAACAGGTTCTGCCGGATCTTCGCCACCGTGCGCGCCGAGAGCTCGAAGGCCTGCGCCACCAGCGCCAGGTCGCCGCGCATCAGCGTGATGCCGGCGGCTTCCATCGCCACGTCGGTGCCGCCGCCCGAAGGCGCCATCGCCATGCCCACGTCGGCCGCGGCCAGCGCGGGCGCGTCGTTGGCACCGTCGCCCACCATCGCGACGACATGCCCGTTCTTTCGCAGTGCGCTGACCTGCGCGGCCTTGTCGGCCGGCAGCACGTCGGCGCGCACGTCGCCGGCATCGATGCCCAGGCGCGCCGCCATCGCCTGCGCCGCGCGCAGGTTGTCGCCTGAAATCATGACCACCCGCAGGCCGCGCGCACGCAGCGTGCGAACCGCTTCGGAGGCCTGCGGCTTGGGCTCGTCGGCAAAGGCGAGCAAGGCCTGCGCATGCGCGGTGCCTGCTTCGTCGAAACGAAGCAAGGCGGACACGGTGGCGCCTTGCGACTGCAGGGCGTCGATGTCGCGGGCTTCCGGCATCGCGTCGAGCTCGCGGCACCAGCGCAGGCTGGCAATCGCCCAATGGACGCCGCCGACCTCGCCACGCACACCGCGACCCGGCCACGCCTGCATCGCGCCCAGCGGTGGCGCCTGCAGCTCGCGCTGTGCCGCGGCGGCCAGCACCGCCTTGGCCAAGGGGTGCTCGCTGCCGCCCTGCAGGCTGGCGGCCGTGGCCAGCAATTCGTCTTCGCTGGCCTGCGTGCCCGCGAGCGGCACCAGCGCGGTGAGCACCGGCCGGCCGACGGTCAGCGTGCCGGTCTTGTCGAACGCGACGGTGTCGACGCGGTGCGCGACTTCCAGCGCGCGCGCGTCCTTGATGAGGATGCCGTGGCGCGCCGCCACGCCCGTGCCCGCCATCACCGCGACCGGCGTGGCCAGGCCCAATGCGCACGGGCAGGCGATGACGAGCACGGCCACCGCGTGGATCAGCGCGGTCTCGATGCCTGCGCCCGCCATCAGCCAGCCGGCGAGCGCGACCAGCGCAATCACCAGCACCACCGGCACGAACACGGCGGCCACCTTGTCCACCAGCCGCTGGATCGGCGCCTTCGCCGCCTGCGCGTCCTCGACCAGGCGGATGATGCGCGCCAGCACGCTCTCGGCACCGACCGCGCGCACCTCGACGACCATGCGGCCGTCGCCGTTCACCGCACCGCCGGTCAGCGCATCGCCCGGGCCCTTGGGCACGGGCAGCGGTTCGCCGGTGAGCATGGATTCATCGACTTCGGACTGGCCTTCGACCACGCGGGCGTCCGCCGGCACGCGCTCGCCGGGCCGCACCGCAAGGCGGTCGCCCACCATCACCTCGGCCAGGGGAACGTCGCTCTCCTTGCCGCGCAGGCCCACCAGGTGCGCCACCTCGGGCCGCAGCTGCTGCAGCGCCCGGATGGCCGAGGTGGCCTGGCGCTTGGCGCGCGCCTCGAGCCACTTGCCGAGCAGCACCAGCGTGATGACCACGGCCGAGGCTTCGAAGTACAGGTGCGGCATCGCGCCGTGGCCTGCGTGCTCGCCGGTGGCCGAGCGCCACCACAGCCACAGCGAAAGCCCGAACGCGGCGCTGGTGCCGAGCGCGACCAGCAGGTCCATGTTGCCGGTGCGCGCCCTGGCCGCATGCCAGCCGGCACGGTAGAAGCGCGCGCCCAGCCAGAACTGCACCGGCGTGGCGAGCAACAGCTGCACCCAGGGCGGCAGCATCCAGTCTTGTCCGAAGGGGTCGCCGAGCATGGGCGCGAGCAAGGGAACCGACAACGCCATGCCGGCGGCGACGGGCGCGAAGCCATGCCACGGCGACAGCGCCGCGGCGTCGTCGGCCGCGGTGCTCGCCGCGCGCGGCTCGTAGCCGGCGGCGCGCACGGCGCGGCGCAGGCGAACGTCCATGTCGTCGCTGCCGCCACTGCCGGATTGGGTCACGACGCGCGCAGACTCCGTCGCCAGGTTCACGCTCACGTCCTGCACACCGGGCACGTTCTTCAGGGCCCGCTCTACACGCATGACGCATGAGGCACAGGTCATGCCGCCGACCGAGAGGTCCAGCGTGGCGGCGGGGGATGGCTGCAGGTTTTCCGTGGGTTGCATGAAGTACATGAGCAATAGGCTAAGGCTTCACACGATGGCAAGGTCAAGCGGAGAATTTCAGTGCCCCTTCGCTGGACATTGACATCGTGAGAAGGTTCAGACTGCGATGTCTTCCCGGTCAAACCATTCACCCACTTCGAAGGAGTCAGAACGATGAGCCAGAAATTCCAGGTCACGGGCATGAGCTGCGGTCACTGCGTGAGTGCGGTGCAGAACGCGGTGCAGACGGTGGACGCCCAGGCGCAGGTCACGGTCGATCTTGCAACCGGCCATGTCGACGTGCTGAGCGAACAGCCGCGCCAGGACATCGCGGCCGCGATAGAGAACGCGGGCTACGCCGTCCAATGACAGGCCCCGTCGCCATCGGCGAAGCGGCGCAGCGCTCCGGCGTGTCGGCCCGCATGGTCCGGCATTACGAAGGGCTGGGCCTGCTGCCGGCGGTGGCGCGCACCGAGAGCGGCTACCGCCAGTACGGCGACGCCGACATCCACACGCTGCGCTTCATCAAGCGCTCGCGCGACCTGGGTTTCTCGATGGAAGAGATCGCGGAGCTGGTCGGGCTGTGGCACAACCGCCGCCGTGCCAGCGCCAGCGTGAAGCGCATCGCCCAGAAGCACCTGGGCGAACTGGAGCAGCGCATTGCGGACATGCAGTCGATGCGCAACACGCTGTCCCACCTGGTGCATTGCTGCCACGGCGACGCCAGGCCCGAGTGCCCCATCCTCGACGACTTGAGCAAAAACTAGCGCCCGGCTCCCTTCCACTTCCAGGAACACCGTGAAACCGGCTTTGCCGGGCCTCAGGTGTCGCCCCCGGCAGGGGGTGGGAGCAGCGACACGCAGTGCGCGAAGCCTGGGGCGAGCCTGTTCAGGCGCCGCGAACCAGCGACAAGACCTTGCCCGCGTCCAGCGTGCGGGCCTTCTCCTGGATCGCTGGCAGGTACTGCGTCTGCAGGCTCTGCCCTTCCTTGACCACGCCCGAGAACGCTTCCTTCAGCATCTGCGTGGACAGCGTGCGACCGCCCGCGTAGTAGCGCTTGGCCACGTGGCCTAGCGCATAGGTCGAGGCAAAGCTCATGCCCGAACTCACGGCCTGGTTGCCCAGCCCGCGCAGCAGGCCGCCGCCGACCTTGCCGAGCAAACCGCCGAGCAGCTTGCGCCCGGCCTGCTCCAGGTACTGCGAGGTCAGGCCCACGCCGACCGTCGCCAGGAAATCCTTGATGTGACCGCTGTCGAGCTGGTAGCCGTGCGCCTGCCCGATGCGGTAGACCAGCTTCATCTGCAGCGGAATGATCGCCATGGTCGACAGCGTCTCGGGCAGCAGCTCGAGCGCGCCGTTCAGGATGGCGGCGTTGAGGATCGATTTGTCGAGCTCGGCCGCGTCGGACGCAGCTGCACCGGGCAAGTTCGGCTGCGACGACGCTGCAACCGCCGTGCCGGCCGCCGCAGCGGGCACCGCCGCCGCAATGTCTTCCGCCTGCTGCGAAAAGCCGACCGCCGACGCGTCCAGTCCCAGCGACGTGCGCACGTCCGCCAGGAACAAGCGCTCGGCCTGCGACTGCGTGCCGTCCGCGTCGCACACGCACACCGCCATCTCATAGGCCAGCTGCCTGGACTCGCTGCTCTTCAGTTCCCCGGCCACCGAGGCCAGCGACACGCGCTTCATCAGCACGTCCTGGTAGAGCGTCGGCAGGTTCACGCCGTCGGCCTGCGACAGGCCTTCCGCGATCCGCTTGATCTCGGCGCGCTCTCGCTCGTGCTTCTCGCCATCGACAAAGGCAGCCAGCAGGCTCAGGGTCACGATCGACTTTGTTTCTGAAGGTGTCATTTTCGACATTTGGTAAATGGAAGGAGCAGGTTGGGTTGCCAAAGCCGACGGAAGGTTCCGCGCCGTGTTCTCCCCACAAACCTTGGGCAACTCTGTGGATAACCTTGGCAATTCCGTGTAGGGGTGTGGCAAGTGGTTGATCTACAAAGGAAATCTACACATTGCCTCTATTTTGAGCACTGAATTTCTTTGCGCCAAAACCGTCTTTGGCAGATTTTCCGGAGGGCGTCAAAGCACAACTCTGGGGACAGTTTTTGCACAAGTCATGGCTTATCCACAGGCCGAAGCGGTTACCCAATGTTGTTCATTTGGCGGGTACACCTCGGAAGCGCAGGTGCGCACAGTGACGCAG
This sequence comes from Variovorax monticola, assembly GCF_051216855.1. Classification (NCBI taxonomy): domain Bacteria; kingdom Pseudomonadati; phylum Pseudomonadota; class Betaproteobacteria; order Burkholderiales; family Comamonadaceae; genus Variovorax; species Variovorax monticola. Next base: position 507,142 of record NZ_JBPJZP010000005.1, on the reverse strand, counting down.
GCATGACAACTCGTTGTCACATAACGAAAAAAGTGGCATGTCCACAGAAGAGTGCGACCCTTATCTACTACTACTAATTTGAATAAGAAGAATAAGAAGATAGGAGACAGAGACAGCTGCGCGCAAAAAAAAGGCCGCGAACGGCCGCGCCGGTCCACGGCGCCTTGGGCAACAACGTGTGCTCCCGGTTCTCCTGCCTCGCTACCATCCGGGGAATGAGCTTCAAACCCCGGATCCTGATTGCCGAAGACGAGTCGGGCATTGCCGACACGCTGCAATACGTCCTGAAAAGCGACGGATTCATTCCGGTCTGGTGCGCCACGGCCGAGGAAGCCATCGCCCAGTTCGCGCAGGAACCGCCGGCGCTGGCCATCCTGGACATCGGTTTGCCCGACCTGAACGGCTTCGAGCTCTTCAAACGCCTCCAGGCGCTGAATCAGGCGATGGGTGGTCCGGAGGTACCGATGGTGTTCTTGACGGCCCGCAGCGACGAAATAGACCGCGTGGTGGGCCTCGAACTGGGCGCCGACGACTACATCGCCAAGCCGTTCTCGCCGCGCGAGCTGGTCGCCCGGGTGCGAACGATCCTGCGGCGCAGCGCCAGGAACGGCACAGGAGCCCCGCCAGCCGCCGCAGCGGTAAACCATGGGGTACTCCCTCAAATCGCGCCCCAGGCCTCCTCAGCGAGCCCGCAGGCACCTGCAATGCCGTTTCTGCTCGACAACGAGCGCATGCAGATTCGCTATTACGGCCGGTTGCTGGAGCTTTCCCGCTACGAGTACGGCCTGCTTCGGCTCCTGGTGCAGCGGCCTGGGCGCGTCTTCACGCGCGACGAAATGCTGCAGCTCGTCTGGGACGACGCCAGCGACAGCTTCGACCGCACGGTCGACGCGCACATCAAGACCCTGCGCGCCAAGCTCAAGGCGATCGCGCCCGACGTCGAGCCGATCCGCACGCTGCGCGGCACCGGCTATGCATTGAACGAAGAATTGCCCTCGAAGGCATGACTCCGACCCGGGCATGCCTTTTCGCGGAATACCGCGGAACCGGCTTTGCCGGGCCGCTGGTATTGCCCCCGGCGAGGGGGTTGGAGGCCACACGAAGTGGGCAAGCCTGGGGGAGGGCCAGCCTTTGACGCGACGCACGCGCATCTTCATCGGCATCCTGCTGATCTACACGGCGGGCATCGGGCTGCTGCTCTACCGCGTGGTTTCGGACATCGACCCGCGCTACCGCGAGTCGGCCGAGGAATCGCTGGTCGAAACCTCGCAGCTCGTGGCCAGCCTGATCGAGCAGGACGTGATTGCAGGCGCCATCAACACGGCGCGGCTCGAACCGCTGTTCCGCACGGTCTACGCGCGCGAGTTCTCGGCCCAGATCTACAACCTGCACAAGAGCCGCGTCGAGCTGCGCGTGTACGTGACCGATCGCAGCGGGCGCGTGATGTTCGATTCGCTCGGCAGGCACCTGGGCGCCGACTATTCGCAGTGGAGCGACGTGAGCCGCACGCTCGCCGGCCTGTACGGCGCGCGCACCTCGCGCGATGTCGACGGCGACCCGCGCACTTCGGTCATGTACGTGGGCGCGCCGATCCGCTGGAACAACGAGATCGTCGGCATGGTCAGCGTCGGCAAGCCGGTGCAGAGCTTCGGCCAGTTCGTGGAAGACGCGCGGGCCCGCACCATCTGGGTGGGCGTGGGCTCGGGGCTGGCGCTGTTGCTGCTGGCGTTGATCGTCTCGGTGTGGCTGGTGCGGCCCTTCGGTTTGATCCGCGACTACTGGATCTGGGTGCGCGCCCAACACCGCATGGGCAGCCTGAGTTTGTGGCGCATGGCGCGCCGCGCGGTCGACGGCGTACGCACCGGTTTCAGCGAAATGCGCGACGCACTGACCGGGCGCAACTACGTGGCCGACTACGTGCAGACCTTCACGCACGAAGTGAAGAGCCCGCTGTCGGCCATTCGCGGCGCGGCCGAGTTGCTGCAGGAACCGTCGATGCCGCATGCCGAGCGCGAACGCTTTCTCACCAACATCGAACGCGAGACACAGCGCATCCAGGAAATCGTCGATCGCATGATGGAGCTCACCGCGCTGGAAACGCGCCGCAGGCTGGACCGCACCGAACCCGTGGCGCTCGCATTGCTGATCGACGACATCGCCACCAGCGCCCAGCCCGCGGCGGCCAAGCGCAACATCCGCCTGCTGGTGAACATCCGCGACGAAGCGCGCACCGAAGGCGACCCCTTTCTGCTGCGCCGGGCCATCAGCAATCTGCTGGACAACGCCATCGATTTTTCACCGCGCGACAGCGAGGTGCTGCTCACGCTGGAAACCACCTCGAAGCTCGCGCGCGTGACCGTGCGCGACCACGGGCCGGGCATTCCGGAGTACGCGCAGGAAAAGGTTTTCGAGAAGTTCTATTCGCTCGCCCGGCCGCACAGCCAGAAGAAAAGCACGGGGCTCGGGTTGGCGTTCGTGAAGGAGATCGCGGCATTGCACCGCGGCCGCATCGAGCTGGGCAACGCATCGCGGGGCGGCGCGGTGGCGACGCTCACGTTGCCGTTGCTGTCGTCACATCACTGAGTTCGTCACTGGCCCGTGAGGGCGCGGTAGGCGCTGCGCGTTTCGGTGCTCACCGCAGCCAGCAACTGGTCGTAGGACGTCTTGTGCCGCGCCAGCATGCGCGCCGACGCCACGGTCTTCGATTTGCAGTACCAGTGGCAGGTGTGCTGCATCAGGAACAGCTCGGCAGACATGGTGAAGGCCTTCGACTTGGGCGTGCGGTTCGCGTCGTTGCGCGTCACGCCGGCCACGCCGCGTGCGTGGATGCGCAGCGCTTCGCGCAGGTCGAAGCTGGCGGCCGGGAGAAATTGCGTGGCCAGCGGGAGCGCCACCGGCAGCTTGCTCACGCGCGCGATGGGTTCGGGCACGCGCGACATCTCGGTGGCGAAGCTCTCGAGCTGGCTGGCGATCTTTTCCTCGGTGGCGTCCAGCAGGTGCCAGATCTGCTGGCGGCGTTCGGCGTCGTCTTCGCCCAGGCAGCGCAGGTAGCCGGAAGTCAGGCTCTCCATGAGCCGCTCGATCTGGTAGCGGCCGAGGTGGCTGCCCAGCACGGCGATGCGCTGGCGCTGCTCCCGGGACTTGAGAATGTAGAAGCCGGCGGCAATCAATGCCACCAGGGTAAGAATTTCCATGGAATCGTGGGGAAGAAAAAGAGAAGGCGGGACGCAGCACCGAGTGTAGGCACCGCGACCCGCCCTGTTTTCTGGTTGAAAGAGCTACCTGAAGAAATCCAGGATCTTGTTGCGCTCTTCAGGCTGCGGCGGCGCACCCAGCGGCGCGCCGGTGATTTCCTCCACCGGTGGCGGCGCAGTCTCTGTCTCCAGCCCCAGGCTCGCCACGTTGTGGCCCGGCGTGAAGTCGTCGAAGTACCACTCGCCGTCGACGTTCACCACGCCCGGTGGCTCGGGCGGCAGCGTCACCGGCACGCCCTGCAGCGCGGTCTGCATGTAGCCGATCCAGATCGGCAGGCTCAGGCTGCCGCCGGTCTCGCCGCGCACGCCCAGTTGGCGCGGCGTGTCGTAGCCGATCCACGCGATGCCGACCATGGTCGGCTGGAAGCCTGCGAACCAGGTGTCGAAGGAGTCGTTGGTGGTGCCGGTCTTGCCGTAGAGGTCGTCACGCTTCAGGGCCTGGTGCGCCTTGAAGCCGGTGCCGTTCTTCACCACGCTCTGCAGCAGCGAATCCATGATGAAGGCGTTGCGCTGCGGAATGGCGCGGCGCGTTTCGTCTAGCACCGGCGCCTCGGTTTCCATGATGACCTTGTCGCGCAGGTCGGTGACGCGCGTGACCAGGTAGGGGTTGACGCGGTAGCCGCCATTGGCGAACACCGAATAGCCGACCGCCATCTGCATCGGCGTGACCGAGCCGGCGCCCAGGCCCATCGGCAGGTTGGCGGGCTGCTTGTCCTTGTCGAAGCCGAACCTGGTGACCCAGTCCTGCGCGTACGGCGCGCCGATCGACTGCAGCACGCGCAGCGTGACCAGGTTCTTCGACTTCATGAGCGCGGTGCGCAGCGGCATCGGGCCTTCGTAAGTGCCTTCGAAGTTTTTCGGCTCCCAGGGCTGGCCGCCGTTCTCGGCGGCGTCGAAGTGCAGCGGCGCGTCGTTCACCACGGTGGAAGGCGAGAAGCCCTTTTCGAGTGCGGCCGAATAGATGAAAGGCTTGAAGCTCGAGCCCGGCTGGCGCCAGGCCTGCGTCACGTGGTTGAACTTGTTCTTGCCGAAATCGAAGCCGCCCACCAGCGCCTTGATGGCCCCGCTGCGCGGGTCCATGCCGATGAAGGCGCCTTCGACCTCGGGCAGCTGCGTGATCTCCCAGGTGTTCTTCGGCGTGCGGGCCACACGAATGACCGCTCCGCGGCGGATCTTGATGTTGGGCGGCGCCTTCGCGGCCAGGCCCGACTGCGCGGGCTTCAAGCCTTCACCGGTGATCTGCACGGTTTCGCCGTTGGCGCGCACGGCGTTGATTTCCTTGGCGTCCGCATCGAGCACCACGGCCGCGACCACGTCGCCGTTGTCGGGGTGTTCGGCCAGCGCATCGTCCACGGCTTCGTCGACTTCCTTCTGCTCGGTCGGCAGGTCGACGAACTTCTCGGGACCGCGGTAGGGCTGGCGGCGCTCGTAATCCATGATGCCCTTGCGCAGCGACTTGTAGGCCGCCGCCTGGTCGGCCGCGACCAGCGAGGTATAGACCTTCAGGCCGCTGGTGTAGATGCTGTCGCCGTACTGCGCGTACATCATCTGGCGCACCGTCTCGGCCACGTACTCGGCGTGCAGGCGGCTCGGGTCGGCGGAGTCGCGCAGGTGCAGTTCTTCCTTCTTCGCGTCGGCTGCCTGCGCGGCGGTGATGAAGCCGGTTTCCTGCATGCGGTCGATCACGTACAACTGGCGCGCCCGCGCGCGCCGCGGGTTGGCCACCGGGTTGTTGGCGCCCGGTGCCTTGGGCAGGCCGGCCAGCATGGCGGCTTCGGCGACGGTCACGTTCTGCAGCGGCTTGCCGAAGTAGGTTTCGGCGGCAGCCGCGAAGCCGTAGGCGCGGTTGCCCAGGTAGATCTGGTTAAGGTAGATCTCCAGGATCTGGTCCTTGGTGAGCTGCTGCTCCAGCCGCAGCGCCAGCAAGATCTCGTACGACTTGCGGCTCAGCGTGCGCTCGGAGCTCAGGTATACGTTGCGCGCCACCTGCATCGTGATGGTCGAGGCGCCCTGCTTGCGCCCGCCCTTCAGGCTGGCCACGGCCGCGCGCACGAAGCCCTTGTAGTCGACGCCGCCGTGGTCGTAGAAGCGCGCGTCTTCCACCGCCAGCACCGCGTCCTTCATGACTTTGGGAATGTTCGCGAAGGGCGTGAGGTTGCGGCGCTCTTCGCCGAATTCGCCGATCAGCTGGCCTTCGCTCGAATACACGCGCAGCGGCAGCTTGGGGCGGTAGTCGGACAGCGCCGACACGTCGGGCAGCTTCGGGTAGATGGCCACCACGGCCACGATGGCCGCGACGATGGCCACCAGCGCACCGGAACCCACCACGATGGCGCCCCACCCTGCGATGCGTTTCCAGCGGCGGTTCGGATCGCCGGGACGGCCATCGTCTTCAGGGCCGTCGGGAGGGGTGGAGCTTGAACGTTTGAACATAGGAGAAAGCTAGCTAGCGAAAGGATTGGAGCCGCTGCGCGGCGCGGCGTTCCAGCATCTTGAGATCGAGTGCGCCACGCTGCACAGCCTGGTGCGCGCAATGCAGGGCATCGAAATACGTGTCGTCGTCAAAGGCGCGAGCGGTGGCTTCGCAGAGACCGCGCTTGCAGGCCGCGCCATCGTGAGATCGTCGATGACGCGCAGGCCCTGCCCACCCCGTTCGCCCCGAATCACCTGCCGCACGATTTTGCGCGAGAAAGAAACCGGGTGCCGCGCGCCCAGTTCCACAAGGATGACATGGCCCCGCACGATGGATGCGTCAGATTGTTTCGACACTTCATGCCGCCCGTGCTTCGGCGATTGCGGCCGGCGTCGCTTCGTTCGCCTTGTTTTGCCGCGACAGCGCATACCAGTCGACCTTGCGCGTCACCACCATCAGCACGGCCAGCATGCCGAAGATCAGCAGCGCGCCGAGCAGCAGCGCGTTGCTCTCCGACGCCAACAGTCCGTAGAGCGCGCCATACAGCAGCGCCACGAACGCACCGAAGGACAGCCCGCGCCGCCAGCCTTCGAGCACCGCACTGAAGTACACCGCCAGCAAGGCGACGCTGGCCGTGGCGGCGCCCGCATACGCCATCCAGAAGGCGAACTTCTCGGACAGCGCCAGCAGCAGCAGGAAGAACAGCGCAATCGACAGCCCCACCAGCCCGTACTGCACCGGGTGCAGGCGCAGCTTGCGAAACAGCTCGAACATGAAGGCCGCCATCAGCACCAAGCCGATGAACAGCATGCCGTACTTGCCTGCGCGCGTGCTCATCGAATACACGTTGATGGGCTGTGCAAGCGACACGTCGAAGGTCTGCAGCACGCCCAGTGTGCGGCGCGCGCGGCCTGTGGTTTCGGCGTCGCTCTCGGAGTCGCCCCCGCGCCCGGCCAGGCCGGCGCGCACCTGCTCGCGCGCCGAGGTGACGAGCGAGGACACGCGCCAGCGCGCATCGAAGCCCTGCGGCGTCACGCTGCGCTCGGCCGCGAGAAAGCGGCCGCCGAAGCTCGGGTGCGCCCAGGGTGAGCTCAGGTGTGCGGTGGTTTCCTCGGCAATGGGGGCAATGGCCAGCGTGTCCTGCCCGACGAGGCCGAGCTTCATTTCGAAAGACACGGGGGTGTCGGCCTGCCATGCCGCCAGCGCCGCCCCTGCCAGCGGCGCATGGATGCCGTCGGCCAACCAGGCGTCGTCGGCAATGCCCGGCACGCGCTGGCGAAAGCGCAAGGGCTCGCCGCCCATCACCAGCGCGGGCGAGCCGTCGAGGCCGCGCAGGTCGCTCACGTTGAAGGCGATGAACGGGGTCTTGAATTCGATCTTCGAATCGGTCTCGCTGTGCTGCACGGCTTTCGGATCGAAGGCCGCGAAGCCGCCGCCGAGCGTGGCGTTCAGCGTGTAGAACGGAATCTTGAAGATGCCGCGGTAGCGCTCCTGCGGCGCCATGGTGCCTTCGATGTGCAGCTTCTCCGGAAACACCACGTGGGTCATTTCCTTGGCCCGCGCTTCCTGCCCGATCACCGTGCCCTGCGCATTGCGCTGCGGCTCCATCCAGCGTTCGACATACGGCACCAGCAGCAGCGGGCCGACCACGGTCTGGCGCCCGGCGTAGGTGGCGGCGAGTTCGCGGGCGGCTTCGCGCTGGCTGTCGCCGCGCGCGCGGTTGATCGAGTCGATCTCCGCCAGCGGAATGCACAGCAGCAGCATCAAAAAGAACAGGCCGGCCACCTTGACCAGCATCGAGGTTTGCAGGGCTCTCAGGAACTGAAGCATTTCTTTCTTTCCTCGTTGTCAGCGAAGCCGCGATGCTCGTCGCGCGATCCGAAGGCCGTGTGAAGCGCCCGCGCCGCACGGCTTCACACAGACTTCACACAGCGGGGAATTCAAGGGTTGCGACTTCAAGGCGCCTTCCCATTGCCTTCTCTTGCGCTGGCGACAGTTGCCGCTGTGCAAGTTCGCACGGACAAGGACCCCGCCATGGATGCCCACACCACCCCACGCCCCGGCCGATGGCTCTGGCTCGCCACCGTGAGCCTGGCGACCGCGGGCTTCATCGCCATGGGCGTGCGCCCGGCGCATGCGCAGGCAGTGCCCACCGGCGAACGGCTGAAGACCGAGAGCCCCTACTTCTTCGTGAAGAGCGACGACCCCGCGGTCGACCGCCTGCCGCTGAAAGGCACCGAGGTCTCGGTGAAGATCTCGGGCGTGATCGCCGACGTGACGGTCACGCAGACCTACCGCAACGAAGGCCGTCGCGCCATCGAGGCGAAGTACGTGTTCCCGGGTTCGACCAAGGCCGCGGTGAGCGGCCTGAACGTGCGCCTGGCCGACCGCCTCATCACCGCGCAGATCCGCGAGAAGCAGCAGGCGCAGATCGAGTACGACACCGCGAAGAAGGAGGGCAAGACCGCCGCGCTGCTCGAGCAGCACCTGCCCAACGTGTTCCAGATGAACGTCGCCAACATCCTGCCCGGCGACGACGTGAAGGTGGAGCTGCGCTACACCGAGTTGCTGGTGCCGCAGTCGGGCAACTACCAGTTCGTGTTCCCGACCGTGGTCGGGCCGCGCTACAACTCGCCGCAGTCGGAGAACGCCCAGGCCAAGTGGGTCGCGCAACCGACGCTTCCCACACCGGCCTCGGGCACGGCGCCCACCGCCAGCTTCAAGCTCAAGGCCAGCATCGACACGCCGATGGGCCTGAAGGAGATTCGCTCCGCCACGCACACCATCGAGGTGAAGAAGAGCGGCGAAGACCAGCACGCCGACATTGCGCTCACGGCCGACGGCCGCCCCGCGGACAACCGCGACTTCGTGCTCGACTACCGCCTGGCGGGCGAGAAGATCGAGTCGGGCCTGATGCTCTACAAGGGCCAGGGAGAGAACGCCGAGAACTTCTTCCTCGCGATGATCGAGCCGCCCAAGGCCGTGGCCGCCAGTGCCATTTCGCCGCGCGACTACATCTTCGTGGTCGACATCTCGGGCTCGATGCACGGCTTTCCGCTGGACACCGCCAAGACGGTGCTCGAACGCCTGATCGGCGGGCTGCGCGCCAGCGACACCTTCAACGTGCTGCTGTTCTCGGGCAGCAACAAGATGCTGTCGCCCCGGTCGGTGCCGGCCACGCGCGCCAACATCGAGCAGGCGCTCGCCACCATCCAGAACTACAGCGGCAGCGGCAGCACCGAGCTGATTCCGGCGTTGAAGCGCGTGTACGCCGAACCGAAGGAAGACAAGGTGTCGCGCACCGTGGTCGTGGTGACCGACGGCTACGTGACGGTGGAGCGCGAGGCCTTCGAGCTGGTGCGCAACAACCTGTCGAAGGCCAACGTGTTCGCCTTCGGCATCGGCTCGTCGGTGAACCGCAGCCTGATGGAAGGCATTGCGCGCGCCGGCATGGGCGAGCCCTTCATCATCACCGACCCGGTGCAGGCGCCCGAGCAGGCCGCGCGCTTTCGCCGCATGGTGGAGTCGCCGGTGCTCACGAACGTGAAGGCGACCTTCGGCGGCCTCGACGTGTACGACGTGGAGCCGCAGGCCTTGCCCGACGTGCTGGGCGAGCGCCCGGTGATCGTGTTCGGCAAATGGAGGGGCGAGGCCAGGGGCCGCGTGATCATCGAAGGCCAGAGCGCCAGCGGGCCGTACCGCGAGGAGGTGCGCATCGACAGCCGCACCCGCCAGGACACGGCCGCGCTGCGCACGCTGTGGGCGCGCCACCGCATCCAGAGCCTGGGCGACCAGGAAACGCTGGAAGGCAGCGCGGCCTTCAAGGAGCGCATCACCGAGCTGGGCCTGAAGTACAGCCTGCTCACGCAGTACACGAGCTTCATCGCGGTCGACAAGGTGGTGCGCAACCTCGCGCCGCAGGACAGCGCGCCAGTGAACCAGCCGTTGCCCCTGCCGCAAGGCGTGAGCGAGTTGGCGCTCGGTGCCGAGGTGCCGAGCACGCCCGAACCCGAATCGCTGGGTGCGATCGCCGTCGTGCTGTCGATGCTCGCCATGCTGCGCCGCCGCGCGCGCCGCAACGACGCGCGCCGCTTCACGTCCTGAACAGAAAAAAGAGAGAAGACCCATGTCCTTGGCAACGCTCGCCCACCGCCACCCGCGCATCGTGGATTGGGGCATCCACATCGACCGCACGCCGGCCGCCGGCTGGCTGGCGCTGCAGTTCGCCGCGCTGGTGCCGACCTGGGCCTGGATGGTCCAGCGCATGCGCGACGGCTCCGACGATCCGATGGGCCTGCTGGCGCTGGTTGCGCTCGCCGCGCTGGCCTGGCAGCGCCGGCGCGAACTGCGCGCTTCGCCGCGCCTGGGCTGGCTTGCGCTGGCGGGCGCAGGCACCGTGCTGGCGACGCTGCTGCGCACGGGGCTCGGCGTCGTGCCTGCGCTGCCGCCGCTGGCGGCGGGACTGGTGGCCGTGCTGGCGGTGGCCTGCGGCTTGCTCGCGTTCCTGCCGAGGCGCGTGGCGGCGCTGCCGGTGGTCGGCCTGTCGGTGCTGGCGCTGCCGCTGCTGTCGTCGCTGCAGTTCTATGCCGGCTACCCGCTGCGCGTGGTCACGGCCGAGGTCAGCCGCTGGCTGCTGGCGCCGGGCTTCGAGGTGGCACGCGAAGGCGCGGCGCTGATGGTCGATGGGCGCCTGGTGATCGTCGACGCGCCCTGCTCCGGTGTGCAGATGGTCTGGCTCGGCTACTTCACGGCCTGCGCGGTCGCGCTGTGGGCCGGCCGCAGCGACCGCGGCTTCGTGCGCTGCCTGCCGATGGTCGGCCTCTTCGTGCTGGGCGGGAACATCGTGCGCAACAGCGTGCTGATCGCCTTCGAGGGCGCCGGCCATCCGCTGGCGCCCTGGGCGCACAACGCACTGGGCCTGCTGGTGCTGGCCGTGGTGTGCGGCGCCATCGCCCGGCTGATGGTGCCGGTGCGCGCCGCGCCGGAATATTCCGAACAACCCATTCCGGGCCTGATCACCGCCCCAGGAGGCCGCCGTGTCGACACCTTTCTTTGAGCGCTGGTTCGCCAACCACTTCATCAACCGCATCGGCCACAAGTCGGCCTTCGCGCTGGCGATGGTGCTGTGCATGGGGTGGTCGTTCACGGCGGCGGTGCGCGCGCCGGCCGAGCGGGCCGCTGCCGTTGCCTCGCACGAATGGCCCCGCGAATGGGACGGTGCGCCGTTGCGCCCGCTGGCGCTGAGCGAGGTCGAGCAGCGCTTTGCCGACAACTTTCCCGGCGCCATCGGCCGCATGACCGATGGCACGCAGACGCTGGTGATGCGCGCGGTGACGCAGCCCACGCGCATGCTGCACCCCGCGGTGGACTGCTACCGCGCGCTGGGCTACCGCATCGAGCAGGCACGGTTGGAACGCGATGCGCAGGAGCGCCTGTGGCGCTGTTTTGTTGCGCAACGGCACGGCGCGCAAAAAATCCGCGTCTGCGAGCGGATCGTGGACGCCCAAGGCACGGCTTTCACTGACACTTCAGCCTGGTACTGGGCAGCGGCCAGCGGCCAGTCGCATGGCCCGTGGCAAGCTGTCACCGTGGCGAGACCGATCTGAGAAAACGTGCCTGTGAAGAAGACCCTGCGATTTGTGCTTTATGGCCTGCTGGCCCTTGTCATCACTGCGTGTGTAGCTATCTTTTTGATAGTCAAGCTGGCGCTCGCGCCGGCCGTGGGCGAATGGAGCACCGCGGTGAAGGCCGGGCCGCTGAACTTCGAGATCGGCGTGCCGACCGCGCTGCGGGTGGCCACCTCGCCATGGTTCGCGCCGTACCTGGACGGCCGTTCGCTCGACACCCGCTTCGGCACCGTGCGCTTCGCCTGGAAGCCGGCCGGCGAGCTGCTCGAAATGCAGTGCGCGCCCTGCAGCGCCGAGGTGCCGGCGCTGGGCTCGCAGCCGATCAAGGTCGAGCGCCTGGTCGCCACCGTCAAGCGCGACGGCAACACGCTGGCCGGCACCTTCGAGGCCATGCCGCTGAGCACCGACACCACGCCGCTGCAGGGCCAGTGGGACGGCAAGCTCGCACCCAGGACCCTGCAGCTCAACGCCAGCGTGCAGGACGCGCCCATCGCGCGCTGGTACGCCGTGCTGGTGCCCACGCTGCCCGAGCTGCAGCGCGCGCGCATCGGCGGCACGCTGTCGCTGCGCGGCCAGCTCTTGCTGCCAGAGGCCACCTTCGCGGTGCAGCCGAACATCGGCCAGTTCACGGTCGAGGGGCTGGGCACCGAGGCCATGCTGAACGCGCGCACCAGCTGCGGCCCGTCGGCCAAACTCACCAGCGACAGCTGGCTGGCGCGCGCGGTCATCGCGGCTGAAGACCAGCGCTTCTTCACCCACACCGGCTACGACCTGACCGAGATCCTCGCGTCGATCGACAACAACCAGAAGCCCGGGCAGATCCGCCGCGGCGGCAGCACGCTCACGCAGCAGTTGGCCAAGCTGCTGGTGACGGGCAGCGACCGCACGGCCGAACGCAAGCTGCGCGAGCTGCTCTACGCCGTGGAAATGGAGCAGACGCTGGGCAAGGCCCGCATCCTGCAGCTGTACCTGGACAACGCGCCCTGGGGCGGCAACCTGTGCGGCGCCGAGGCCGCGGCGCGCCGCTACTTCAAGCGCAGCGCGCGCACGCTGGAGCCGGCGCAGGCCGTGTGGCTCGCGGCGATGCTGCACAAGCCGCAGGCCGTGCTCGAACAATGGCGGCGCGACGGCCACATCGACGCCGAGCGCATCAAGTGGGTGGCCGAGGGCATCCGCGGCATCAGCCGGAACCAGCGCGAGGCGCTGCTCAAGGGCGTGGCCGCGGCGAAGTTCACGGCGCCCGAGGCCACACCATGAACACCCGACCACCGAGCGTGACCGACATCGAAGCCATCGAGCGTGCCACCGTCGCGGCCGTGTCGCCCGACCTCACCGAGGAACTCGACGGCTGGCTGCTGCCCTTCGCCGAAGGCACCGTGAAGCGCGCCAAGTCGGCCGTGCCGCTGCACCGCGGCGCGGTCGAGCCGGCCACGCTCGACCGCATCGAGGACCGCTACGCCAGCCGCCAGGCCGCGACCGCGCTGCGGCTGGCGGACGCACCCTGCTTTGAAGGGCTGCGCGCCGAGCTGGAACGCCGCCAGTACAAGGCGGACACCCCCACCTGCGTGCAGGTCGGCTCGGCGCAGCGCATGCGGCAGGTGGCCGCGCCCGGCGTGGCGCCGGCCGATGTCGACAGCGCCCCCGACGACGCGTGGGCTGCCTTGTTCCTCGGTGAAGGTTTCGACCCGGTGGACGGCGCGCACCGCGTGCGCATGCTGTCGCGCGCCAAGGGCACGCTGTATGCGAGCGTGCGCGAAGGCGGCCGCACGGTGGCGGCCGGCGCCATGGCGTTCGGCCACGGCTGGGCCAGCGCGCACGGCATGCGAACCGAGCAGGCGCAGCGCGGACGCGGCCTGGCGGGCCGCGTGCTGGCCGGGTTGGCGCAGGCCGCGCTGGCGCAGGGGTTCGAGCGGGTGTTCCTGCAGGTCGACGCGGCGAATCCCGCCGCGCTGGCGCTGTACCGGCGCGCCGGCTTCGAGACGCACTGGCAGTACAACTACTGGACGAAGTAAGAAGACCGGGAACACGTGCATGGGTGGCGCCGGGCGCGTGTTAGTGCCACCATGGCCGCATGACGAACGCCCACCACCACGCCAACCACCCCACCGATCCCGTCGCCGTGCCGCGCGGCATCGACCACATCGTGGCCGGTGTTTCCACCAGCGACGGCGACGGCGTCAAGCTCACCCGGGTGCTGCAGCAGCCGCTGCAGAAGCGGCTCGATCCGTACCTGATGCTTGACGCCTTCGGCAGCGACAACCCGGGCGACTACATCGGCGGCTTTCCCAACCACCCGCACCGCGGCTTCGAAACCGTCACCTACATGATCGCGGGCCGCATGCGCCACCGCGACAGCGCGGGGCACGAGGGCCTGCTGGAGAACGGCGGTGTGCAATGGATGACCGCGGGCCGCGGCCTCGTGCACAGCGAGCTGCCCGAGCAGGAAGAAGGCCTGATGGAGGGCTTCCAGCTGTGGCTCAACCTGCCCGCCAGGGACAAGATGCGCGAGCCCTGGTACCGCGACATCCAGAGCGCGGAGATTCCCGAGTTCACCACCGCCGCCGGCGTGCATGTGCGCGTGATCGCCGGCACCAGCCACGGCATTGCGGGCGCGGAGCAGCGCGCGCACACCGAGCCGCTGTACCTCGACATCACGCTGCCGCCGGGAGCCGAGTTTGCGCAGCCGCTGCCGCACGACCACAACGTGCTGGTCTACGTGTTCCGCGAATCGGTGTGGATCGCTGGCAGCGAGATACCCACGCGCCGCATGGCCATCCTCGCCAACGACGCGGCCAGCGACGGCGTGGTGCTGCGCGCGGGCGCCACCAACCACAGCCCGGCGCGCGCGCTGCTCATCGCGGGCAGGCCGCTGCACGAGCCCATTGCGCAGTACGGCCCTTTCGTGATGAACACGCAGGAAGAAATCAGGCAGGCGATGCACGACTTTCAAAGCGGCAAGCTGGGCTGATGTAGTCGCCCGCCTACCGAAAGACGGCGTGGGGCGCGGGTGCGGCCCGACGCACCGCTACCTAGCGTGCAGCAATGACCCCCACGATCCGAAAAGGACAGGCGCCAGACACGCTGCAGCGCGCCCAGTTCCATGAACGCTTCATGCAGCCTTTTCAGGACCCGGCCTTCCAGGCCGAGGCCGAAGCGCTCAAGCGCATCGAGCTTGTCGCGTGGGAGGCCTATGAGGAAGGCCGCAAGGCACCGGTCACGCGCAAGGCCGGGCCCGGCTACGCCGATCCCGACTACGACCTGTCCGTCGACTGGCTCGACGCCAAGGCGCGCATCGATGCGGCGCAGGCCGCATGGGGGTTGCCGCAGACACGCTCGCGCGTGCTGCTGGTGAACGCCTCGCCGCGCAACGACGGCACCTGCCCCGGCGAAATCTCCAAGACATGGCGCATGGCCGAGCTGGCGCGCGAGGTGCTCGAAGGCAGCGGCATCGAGACCGACCTGCTCGACCTGAGCCTTGTCACCTCCGAGTACGGCCGGCAGATACATCCCTGCAAGGGGTGTGTGTCCACCGCCATGCCGCTGTGCCACTGGCCATGCAGCTGCTACCCGAACCATTCGCTGCGCCAGACCGGCGACTGGATGAACGAGATCTACGAGCGCTGGGTGTCCGCGCACGGCGTGATCCTGCTCACGCCCACACATTGGTACCAGGCCACGAGCCCGCTGAAGCTGATGATCGACCGGCTGGTGTGCGCCGACGGTGGCAACCCCGACCCGAGCAGCACCCACGGCAAGAAGCCCGAGGAAGCCAAGGCGCTCGAGCTGGAAGGCAGCGGCTGGGGCTACCCCAAGCACCTCGACGGCCGCGCCTACGGCGTGGTGGTGCACGGCGACGTGGCCGGCGTCGAGAGCCTGCGACGCAACCTCTGCGACTGGCTCGACTGGATGGGGCTCGTCGACGCCGGCACGCAAGCGCGGCTGGACCGCTACATCGGCTACTACGAACCCTACGCCACCAGCCACGATGTGCTCGACGCCGATACCGACATGCAGGAAGAAGTGCGCAACGTGGCGCGCGCGGTGGCTCGCGCCGTGGGCGAGTTGCGCGCCGGCAAGCTGCAGCCGCCCGACCAGGGGCTGAAGCGCCCGCGGCCCAAGTAAGGAGCGCACGACTGTCCGGCACGCGGTGCGGCATTCACCGTTCTTTACGCAAGCTCACGCCGGGCTAACGGTGCCGATACAGAGGTCTTCCACACTTCGTCTCACCTGCTGCCCATCGGCGGCGGTCTTCGAAAGGAAGCACTTCTCATGATCTCTCTTCGCCAACGCATCGTCTGGGCCAGCCTGCTCGGTTCGGCCGCCCTCGCCTCTTCGGGCGCCTTCGCTCAAGCGCCGGTCGCACCCTCCGCAGCCGCACCCGCCGCCGCGGTGGCCCAGGCCGACAACGCTGCCGCGCCCAAGGCGCAGCACAAGCGCATGGACCCCGCCCAGCGCATGGAGCGCATGCAGGAACACCGCGCCAAGCGCCTCGCGGCCCTGAAGGAAAAGCTCAAGCTCAACGGCGGCCAGGAAAGCGCCTGGAGCACCTTCACCGCCGCGAGCCAACCGCCGGCCGGTGCCCGCCCGCCGCGCATGGACCGCGCCGAGTTCGCCAAGCTGACCACGCCGCAGCGCCTGGAACGCATGCAGGCCCGCCAGGCCGAACGCAGCGCCATGTTCGCCAAGCGCGCCGACGCCACGAAAACCTTCTATGCCGCGCTGACGCCGGACCAGCAGAAGACCTTCGACGCCGAGACCGTGCATTTCGGCGGTCATGGTGGCCCCCGCGGTCACCACGGCCATGGCGGCTCTGACGGCCAGCGCGGTGCGGCACCTGCCAAGGGCTGATCCCGGCGGCTCGTAAAAAAGCCCGCGGCGCGAAAGCGCTGCGGGCTTTTTCCTGCGTGCGTGGCCGGGTGACTTCGTGGGTTACTTCGGCGTGCCGGTCTTGTCGGTCGGGTTCGTCGCCACGTCCGGGCGTTCGCCCTTCTGGCCGAACTGCGGCTTGACCTTGCGGCCGGTCTGGCTCACTTCGGCGCGCGACATCTCGCCGGTGGGCTGTGGCGTGGCGTTGGGCTGGTGGTTCAACGTGGTGCTGGCTTCACCCTTGGGCACCAGGCTGTTGGCGTTGTTGCGGTTCTGCGCGCGCGCTTCGGCCTTCACGGCTTCGCGCGAGGCGGGCATCGAGTTGTCGGGTCGCTGCGGCGGATTGGCCACGCCGGCTGGCGTCATGGTGCTGGCCTCGCCACCGACCGACGCGTCGGGCGCGGCGGGGATCGACGTGGTTTGCGCCATGGCCATGCCGGCGGTACCCAGCAGCGCGGCGAGAACGGCGGCGTGAAAAGTGGATGACTTCATGTTTGTGCTCCTTGTGGCTTGTCTCGGTGTGGATGGATGAAAACGCGGGCTGCTTTCTTCAGGCCCTGAATTCACCGTAGGAGCGCCGAAATCCGTGCCACGTGGGGGTGGGGCAGGCCTGCCTGTAGGAGGTCGCGCCCCGGGCCTGAAAGGGGCGCCAGAAGGTGGCCCGTTCCTACAGTCAGGTCGCGTTCAGCCACGTACAACCCTTGCAACGATGTCTTCTTCGCCCATTCCCTCCGCTGCCGCAGCGCCCGTGACCCCCACGGTGACCACCTCGCTGAAGGTCATGACGGTGAACACCCACAAGGGCTTCACCGCGCTGAACCGCAAGTTCATCCTGCCGGAACTGCGCGATGCGGTGCGCACCGTGGGCGCCGACGTGGTGTTCCTGCAGGAGGTGCTGGGCACGCATTCGCGCCATGAGCGCAAGGTGAGCAACTGGCCCGAGGCGCCGCACTACGAATTTTTGGCCGACACCATGTGGCCGCAGTTCGCTTACGGGCGCAACGCGGTGTACCCCAAGGGCCACCATGGCAACGCGGTGCTGTCGAAGTTTCCGATCGTGCATTTCCGCAACCACGACGTGTCGGTGAGCGGGCCCGAGAAGCGCGGCCTGCTGCATTGCGTGCTGCGCCTGCCGGGCCGCCCGGTCGACGTGCACGCGATCTGCGCGCACCTGGGCCTGGCCGAGGCGCATCGGCAGCAGCAGCTGGAGTTGCTGTGCCACATCGTGCGCGACGAGGTGCCGCCCGACGCGCCGCTGATCGTGGCGGGTGACTTCAACGACTGGCGCGGGCGGGCGCACGAGGTGCTCGAAAAGGGTGCCGCGCTGCGCGAGGTGTTCGTGCAGGCCAACGGCCGCGCGGCCAAGACCTTTCCGGCGCGTTTTCCGGTGTTGCAGCTCGACCGCATCTACGTGCGCAACGCCGGCGTGCATGCGCCGGTGGTGCTGCCGCGCCGGCCGTGGTCGCACCTGTCGGACCACGCGCCGCTGGTGGCGAACATCGACCTCTGAAATTCAAGACGTTTTTCGGGCATTCCCATGAACAACAACAACCACTGGATCGGTGGCAACCGCATCGAGCTGCTCGAGAACGGCGAACAGTTCTTCCCGCGCGTGTTCGACGCCATCCGCCATGCGAAGCGCGAAGCGATCATCGAGACCTTCATCCTGTTCGAGGACAAGGTGGGCCTGCAACTGCATGCTGCCATGCGCGAGGCCGCGCAGCGCGGCGTGAAGGTCGACCTGATGATCGACGGCTTCGGCTCGCCCGACCTCTCGCGCGAGTTCATCGAGGGGCTGACCTCGGTCGGCGTGAAGGTGCGTGTGTTCGACCCCGGTGCGCGCTTCATGGGCCGGCGGCTCAACGTGTTTCGCCGCATGCACCGCAAGATCGTGGTGATCGACGGCGAGCGTGCCTTCGTGGGCGGCATCAACTACTCGGCCGATCACCTGCTGGACTTCGGCCCCAAGGCCAAGCAGGACTACGCGGTGGCGCTCGAAGGCCCTGTCGTCGCGGAGATCCACCAGTTCGTGCTGCGCGCCATCGCGCTCGGCGGCAAGGGCGCGGGCTGGTTCCGCCGCCGCCTGAAGCTGGCGCCGCCGGTGCGGCAAAGCCCTGCCGGCGAGGCCGATGTGATGTTCGTCACGCGCGACAACCGGCGCCACACCAACGACATCGAGCGCCAGTACCGCGCGGCCATCCGCGCAGCGAAAGAGCGCATCGTGATCGCCAACGCGTACTTCTTTCCGGGCTACCGGCTCATCAAGGAGTTGCGCCGCGCGGCGCGCCGCGGGGTGGATGTGCGGCTCATCCTGCAGGGCGAGCCGGACATGCCGATCGTGAAGACGGCCGCGAGCATGCTGTACCACCACCTGCTGCACGCGGGCGTGCGCATCTACGAGTACTGCGAACGGCCGCTGCACGGCAAGGTCGCGCTGATGGACGACAGGTGGAGCACCGTGGGCTCGAGCAACCTCGACCCGCTGAGCCTGTCGCTCAACCTCGAGTCGAACGTGATCGTGCGCGACACCGCCTTCAACGGCGTGCTGTGGGAGCGCATGGACCAGCTGATGCGCCACAGCTGCAAGCAGATCGAGGCGGCCGACCTGGCCAGCGAATGGAGCGGCTGGCGGCTGGTGCGCAGCTTCTTCGTGTTCCACATCCTGCGCTGGTACCCGGCGCTGCTGGGCCGGCTGCCGCGCCACGTGCCGCGCCTGACGCCGGCCGAGGCGACCGACCTGGCGAATCGGCGCGACACCGGGCTGAGCAACCCGACTGGCGGTGCCACGCAGACTGAAGCCGCCTGAGGCCGGGTGTCAACAAGCGGGCATGAGCGAATGGACATGAGCGCGATGACCCTGACCCGAACCGCCTGGTGGCCCTGGGCCCGCCGCGTGGCCGTGTGGGGCTTCTTCGCGCTGATCGCCTGGCTGCTGGTGACGCAGGCGCGCACCATCGACTGGGCCGAGGTGCTCGGTGCCATTCGCGCTCTCCCCGCCAGCGCGCTGCTGGCCGCCGGCGCGCTGGTGGTGTGCAGCTTCGTGCTGTACAGCACCTACGACCTGCTGGGCCGGCACATCACGCAGCACCGGCTGGGCGCGGGCACGGTGATGGGCGTGACCTTCATCAGCTATGCATTCAACCTCAACCTGGGCTCGCTGGTGGGCGGCGTGGCGTTCCGCTACCGGCTGTATTCGCGCCTGGGGCTGAGCAACGACACCATCACACGGGTGCTGGGCTTCAGCATGCTGACCAACTGGTTCGGCTACCTGGTGGTGGCGGGCGCGGCCTTCTGCTTCTGGCCGCTGGCGTTGCCGCCGGGCTGGAAGATCGGCAACGAAGGGCTGCGCATTCTGGGCGCGGCGCTGCTGGCGGCTGCGTTGGCGTACCTGGCGTTGTGTGCGGTGGCCAAAGGGCGTGTGTGGCGCGTGCGCGGGCATGCGTTCAAGACGCCGGGCCTGCCGATGGCGCTGCTGCAGCTGGCGATGTCGTGCGCCAACTGGTCGCTGATCGGCGGCGTGATCTGGTTCCTGCTGCAGGGGCAGGTCGGCTACGTGCACGTGCTCGCGGTGCTGCTGGTGGCTGCGGTGGCCGGCGTGGTCACGCACGTGCCCGCGGGGCTCGGCGTGCTCGAGGCCGTGTTCGTGGCGCTGCTGGGGCATGCCGTGGCAGAGGCGCAGTTGCTCGGGGCGCTGCTGGCGTACCGCGCCCTTTACTACCTGCTGCCGCTGGCGGTGGCCACCGTGGCCTACCTGGCGACCGAGGTGCGCGCCAGGCGGCTGCGCGCGGCGTCCGGACCGATTGCACAGCAATGAAAACGAAATTGTTGCGCTGCAGCAATTTCGCCGCGAGAAGCCTATAGTGGTACGACCTCCTCCCAACCTGCGCACTGCCCCCTCATGTCATCTCTCACCACCGCCGCCCGTCCGGCCCATCCGCTCACGCAGTGGCTCGACCTGGCACTCAAGACCCAGGAGATGCTGCTGTCTTCCGGCTCGGTGATCCGCATGCGGACCGAACGCATGGCCAAGGCGGGGCTCGCGCCCAGCGCCGTCGACCTGGCCGAGTTCCAGCTCATGGGTCAGGAAAAGCTCGCCGCCGCGAGCGAGTCGGGCATGGCGATGGCCAGGCAGTGGCATGACAGCCATGTGTCGCTGGCCAGCCGCACGGTGCAGCATTGGGTGCAGGGCACCACGGCTTTCTTTCTGCTGGCCGGCAGCGTCACGCCGGCCCAGGCAGCGGCCAACGGCGATGCCTTCGTGCAGTCGGCCGCCGGATCCGTCTCGGCCGCGAGCCAGCTGCCGGGCATTGCAGCGGGCATCGCGCGCGAAGGCCTCAAGCCGATCCATGCGGCCGCCACGTCGAACGCGCGCCGGCTGGCCGACCTCGAAGCCTGACGAAAACGCTCAGCCCTTCGCCGGCACCAGCGTCAGCAATGTAATTTCAGAAGGCGCGCCAAAGCGCTTCGGCGGACCCCAGTAGCCGGTGCCCCGGCTCACATACACCCACATGTCGTGCAGCCGGTGCAACCCCGCCGTGAAGGGCTGCTGCATCGGCACGAACAGGTTCCACGGAAAGAACTGGCCGCCGTGCGTGTGGCCCGACAGCTGCAGCTGGTAGCCGGCGGCGGCGGCCAGTGTCGCGCTGCGCGGCTGGTGCGCCAGCAGCACGCGCGTGTGCACCAGCGGCGGGGCGTCGTGCAGCGCCAGGTGCGGGTCGCTGGCATGCGCCGCGTCGAAGTGCCCGGCGGTGAAGTCGGTCACGCCGGCCAGCACCAGCGCGCTTTCGAACAGCTCTTCGTCGGTCTGCGCGCCGCGCACGTTGCGCGTCTGCAGCACCACGTGCTCGTTGAGCAGCACCTTCAGGCCGAGCCGGCGCAGCTCGGCAATCCAGGCGTGCGCGCCGGCGTAGTACTCGTGGTTGCCCGTGACCACGAAGGTGCCGTGGCGCGCGCGCAGGCCCGCCAGCGGCGCGATGTGCTCGCGCAGCTCGGGCACGCTGCCGTCGACCAGGTCGCCGGTGATCGCGATGGCGTCCGCGCCCAGCCGGTTGACCGCTTCGACGATGCGCTGGATGTAGGCGCTCTTGATGGTCGGGCCCACGTGGATGTCGCTGAGCTGCGCGATGGTGAAGCCTTCGAGTGCCTGCGGCAGGCCGCTGATGGGCACGTCGACCCGCTTCACGCTGGCCGTGCGGCGCGCGTTGAGAAAGCCGACGGCCGACGTGGCCGTAGCCAACGCCAGCACCGCCAGCGCGCTCCAGGGCTTCAGGCTGCTCCACGGCACCTGCATGCCGCCCGCGATGCTGGCCAGCCAGGTCAGCCCCAGGCCCGCGTCGCGCAACAGCGTCAGCACGAACATCGAGGAGAACCAGCCCATGCTGATCAGGCCGACCCATTTCAGGACGGCGCCGGCCGAGCCCTCGCGCCCGACGCGGCGCGAGACAAAAGGCAGGGGAATCGTGGCTGCGGACACCACCAGCGCCAGCAGCGCCAGGGGCCAGGCAGGCGTGAGCGCAGCCAGCGCGGGCAGCAGGCGCAGCGCAATGTAGACGTGCAGCAGCGCGGTAAGCGCGCTCAGGGGACGGATCGGCATCGGGGCAATGGGTTCGGGCACTGCCCGGGATACACCACCTGCAAGGCGCATGCCGCGCATTCAAGACGCCGCGGTACGCGGCAGTCGCTATTTTTTCTATAGCGCAAGGGGCCCGGATAGCGGGCGCTGTGGCGGGCAAGGCGCCGAAGAAAAACGCTGTCGCCACGCGGTGCCGGCGCCCACTTGCGCGCCCTCACGCAGCGCTACTGCACCGCGCGCGTGCCGGCCGAGGCCATGTCGGTGCCCGCAGGCCAGACGAAGCTCGCCTTGGCCGACGCGCCTTCGGGCACCCGCACCCGCTGCTTGAGCACCTGGCTGCCCAGGCGTGCTTCCACCTCGTAGCTGCCCGGCTCCAACCGCGCCACCATCAACGGGCCGCCCGAGGTCACGTTGTCGATCAAGGCCACGCCGTGGCTGTCGCGAACCGTGACGTGCACGTTGGCCGCGAAGTCGGCGCCCTTGCTGTCCTTGACCGCGAACTCGAAGGTGGCAGGCCAGCGCGGCGCCACCGTCTCCATCAGTTGGGCTTCATCGCTGCCGATGCCACCGCTCATGTACTCGACGCCGTGCGACATGTAGATCGGCGGATTCACCGCCGCCTGGGCCGACGACAGCGCGCCGAGCAGGGCGGCGCCGCACAGCAGCGCGGCCGCCAGGGGCCGCATGCGCGATGGAAAACGGGAGGTCATGGTCTGGATCCTTTCCGGGTCGACATGGCGGAACGCCACGAGGCCACTGTGCGCGGCGTGGCTGAGGAAAGGCTGACCTGAAAAGAAAACGGGCCACGCCATGCGGCGTGGCCGGGGCCCCAAAGGCCTCAGCGCGCGGTGGCCGTGCTCTGCGCCAGCGTCTGCGGCAGCTGCGGCGCCACCGAGGCCATGTCGAAGTTCGACGGCCAGACGAAGGCTGCGCGCGCCGGCACGCCGGCAATCACCACCAGCGACTGCGTCAGCGTGAGGCCGCCGAGCGTCACGTTCACGTCGTAGGCGCCCGGGTTCAGGCGCGCGAGCATGTACGGCGACTTCGTCTGCACGTCCATCACCAGCTGGCCGGTGTACTTCTGGCGGATCTGCACGGCGGCCTTGGCCGGAAAGCCGCCCTGCTGCGCGCCCTTGCCGTCGCTCACGCCGAGCGCGATGGTGGCGGCCCAGCGCGGCGACACCATTTCCATGAAGGCGGCTTCGTCGCGTGCGGCGCCGCCGCACATGTACTCGATGCCCTGCGCCACTTCGATGGGCGGGTTCGAGAGCGCATGGGCCGGTGCGACCAGGGTCACGGCCCCGAGGAATGCTGCTGTGCCGCTCAATACCAGCGCGGCCAGTGGCCGGCGGAGACGCGAAGGGTTCATTGCTGTGTGGTCCTCGATCTTGCGTAACGTGAAATCCGTCAAGGATTTTGCTTAGCAAGAGTCGGGCTAGATATAGCGTTTACGAGGAACGATCTGCGGATTCAGGTTGAATGCTATTGTTTTCATAGCTGATGACGTCCGTGTGACGTGCGTTCTGGCTATTTTTGTCAACAAGCCTCACGGAAACCCTGATCCGTGCGGTTTCGCTGCGTTCTGCGGCGTTTTGGCGTCCGAATCCGCAAACGTGCATGGGTGCACGCCTACAGCGGTGCACGGCGGGGCGCGATATGAATGGCTGAACAGACACAAGGAGCTTCGGCCATGACCCTCGAATCGACCCTCAACGAGTTCAAGAAAGTGGACGCCCAGCGGGCGGACTACCCCGGCGAGCACCTCGCGGTGCTGGGCGCCGGTGTGTTGCTGCTGCTGGCGGCGGGCCGCAGCCGGTCGTTCCTGATGCGCGTGGTGGTGGGCGCGGCGGGCGGTGCGTTGATCGGGCGCGCGGCGAGCGGCACCGGCGGCATCGCCAAGCTGGCCGGAACGTTGCAGAGCGGGGGTCTGGCATGGCCGCGGCGCTGAGCGAGCGGACTGTTGCTCGCCCCGGCTCGCAGCGCTATTGGGCGCCCTGCCTGGCCGTGGCGCTGGTGGCGATGTGCCTCTTCTATGTGGCGCTGACCGACTTGCTGAAAGATCGCGCCGCCCACGCACCCGTGCCGGTGAGCGCGGTCCCGGCCGTCGTTCAGCCGCCTCTGGCGGGCGGTGGCGCCGACGATGCGATGCCGGTGTATGGGCCGGCGTCTTCCGGTCGGGCCTATATTGCGCGGGACGCGACACGCGTGGCGCCTGCGCTGTCGCCCGTCGTCGCAACGCCCGTGCGCCTGGCGGTGACCAAGTGTGTGTCGTCTTCCGGCACTGCCGAGTATTCCGACGGACCGTGCGCCGAAGGTTCGCAGGCTTCCACGACCTTGCAACTCCAATGAAAAACGCCCGGCTCGGCCGGGCGTTCGTTGCGTCTCGGCAGTGCGGTGCTGCCTGCCGATGCGTCTTTCCTAGACGTCGATGTTCGCCACCCGCAACGCGTTCTGCTCGATGAACTCGCGGCGCGGCTCCACCTCGTCGCCCATCAGCATCGTGAACACGCGGTCGGCTTCGATCGCGTCGTCGACCTGCACGCGCAGCAGGCGGCGCACGGTCGGGTCCATGGTGGTTTCCCACAGCTGCGCGGGGTTCATTTCGCCCAGGCCCTTGTAGCGCTGGCGCGACGTGGCGCGCTCGGCTTCGCCGATCAGCCACTTCATGGCCTGGCGGAAGTCGCCGACCTTTTCTTCCTTGGCACGCTCTCCCTCGCCGCGGCGAACCACGGCACCCTCTTCGCTCAGCAGGCCGCGGAAGGTGTTGGCGGCTTCGGCCAGCGCGGCGTAGTCGGCGCCGTGCACGAAGTCCTGCGTGATCACGCTGCTCTTGATGTTGCCGTGGTGGCGGCGGCTGATGCGCAACAGCGGCTTGTCGGTGCGTGCATCGAACTCGTTGCTCACCTCGGCCGGGATGCCGGTGGTGTTGAGCTCGCGCAGCTTGACCTGCAGCGCCGCGGCCGAGGCTTCGGCTGCGGGCGTGGTGTCGAGGTCGAGCGCCACGCCGTCGGCAATGGCGCGCAGCGCCTCGGCATCCATGAAGTTGCGCAGGCGCGCGATCACGGCCTCGGCCAGCTGGTGCTTGCGCGCCAGTTCGGCCAGCGTGTCGCCGGTCAGGGTGGTGGAGCCGGCGCCGCCGGTCTCGATGCGCGCGTCCTTCAGCGCCACCTTGATCAGGAAGGCGTTGAGGGCGGCTTCGTCCTTCAGGTACTGCTCTTCCTTGCCGACCTTGACCTTGTAGAGCGGCGGCTGCGCGATGTAGATGTGGCCGCGCTCCACCAGTTCAGGCATCTGCCGGTAGAAGAAGGTGAGCAGCAGCGTGCGGATGTGGGCGCCGTCGACGTCGGCGTCGGTCATGATGATGATGCGGTGGTAGCGCAGCTTGGCGACGTTGAAGTCGTCTGCGCCGCTGCCCGCGCTGGTGGCGCCGGCGCGGCCGATGCCGGTGCCCAGGGCTGTGATCATCACCAGAATTTCGTTGCTGGTGAGCAGCTTCTCGTAGCGTGCCTTTTCCACGTTCAGGATCTTGCCGCGCAGCGGCAGGATGGCCTGGAACTTCCGGTCGCGGCCCTGCTTGGCGGAGCCGCCGGCGGAGTCGCCCTCCACCAGGTAGACCTCGCAGAGCGCGGGATCTTTCTCCTGGCAGTCGGCCAGCTTGCCGGGCAGGCCCATGCCGTCGAGCACGCCCTTGCGGCGCGTCATTTCGCGGGCCTTGCGGGCCGCCTCGCGGGCGCGGGCGGCCTCGATGATCTTGCCGCAGATGATCTTGGCGTCGCCCGGGCGTTCCTGCAGGTAGTCGCTGAGCAGGCGCCCGACGATGTCTTCCACCGGCGCGCGCACTTCGCTGGACACCAGCTTGTCCTTGGTCTGGCTGGAGAACTTGGGCTCGGGCACCTTCACGCTCAGCACGCAGCACAGGCCTTCGCGCATGTCGTCGCCGGTGACTTCGACCTTCGCCTTTTTCGCGAACTCGTTTTCTTCGATGTACTTGTTGATGACCCGGGTCATCGCGGCGCGCAGGCCCGTGAGGTGGGTGCCGCCGTCACGCTGGGGAATGTTGTTGGTGAAACAGAGAACCTGCTCGTTGTAGCCGCTGTTCCACTGCATCGCCACTTCCACGCCGATGTGCGTGCCGGGAATGCCGCCGTAGGTGTCGGCCGGCTTTTCGCCTTCGGCGTAGAACGAGTTCGGATGCAGGACGGTCTTGCCCTTGTTGATGAACTCCACGAAGCCGCGCACGCCGCCGGCGCCCGAGAAGTCGTCTTCCTTGCCGGTGCGCTCGTCCTTCAGGCGGATGCGCACGCCGTTGTTCAGGAAGCTCAGTTCGCGCAGGCGCTTGCTGAGGATTTCGTAGTGGAAGTCCGAGTTCTCCTTGAAGATCTCGGTGTCCGGCAGAAAGTGCACCTCGGTGCCGCGCTTGTCGGTGTCGCCGATGACCTTCATCGGCGAGACCTCGATGCCGTTCACCTTGTCGAGCAGGCGGTTCTGCACGAAGCCGCGGCTGAATTCGAGCTCGTGGATCTTGCCTTCGCGACGCACGACCAGGCGCAGCTTGATGCTCAGCGCGTTCACGCAGGACACGCCCACGCCGTGCAGGCCGCCCGAGACCTTGTAGCTGTTCTGGTTGAACTTGCCGCCGGCGTGCAGCTCGGTGAGCGCAATTTCGGCCGCCGAGCGCTTGGGCTCGTGCTTGTCGTCCATCTTCACGCCGGTAGGAATGCCGCGGCCGTTGTCGGTGACGGAGATCGAGTTGTCGCTGTGAATGGTCACGACGATGTCGTCGCAGTGGCCCGCCAGCGCCTCGTCGATGGAGTTGTCCACCACTTCGAACACCAGGTGATGCAGGCCCGTGCCGTCGGAGGTGTCGCCGATGTACATGCCGGGGCGCTTGCGCACGGCCTCAAGCCCTTCGAGGATGGTGATCGAGCCTTCGCCGTAGCTGGTGTCGGGCGCGATGGACTCGGGCGGCACGACCTGCACTTCAGGCGTGTAGACCGGCTCGGTGTGCGGCACTTCGGGCTTGTTTTCTTCTGCACTCATTCGGTATTCCTCTATCTCTCTCACGGCATGGCCGTGATTTTTCGGGCTCGCAACAACGCAATTCGCCGCCTCTTGAAAGCGCAAACCCGCGGGGGGCCGCGGGTTGTGTGCGCAAGGCGCTACAGGGTCTGTCTGCTAGATACGCATCGGCATCACGACGTACTTGAAGGATGCGTTCTCGGGGATGGTCAGTAGCGCGGAACTGTTGGAGTCCGCCAGGTCCAGCTTCACCATGTCCTGTTCCATGTTCGACAGCGCGTCGATCAGGTAGGTCACGTTGAAGCCGATTTCGATGGCGTCGCCGCCGTAGTCGATGTCGAGCTCGTCCTGCGCTTCTTCCTGCTCGGCGTTGTTGGACGCGATGCGCAGGGTGCCCGGCTCGATGTTCAGGCGCACGCCCTTGAACTTCTCGCTGGTCAGGATGGCGGTGCGCTGCAGGCTGGCCAGGAGCGGCGCGCGGCCGAGCGTGACGGTGTTCTTGTGGTTCTTCGGGATGACGCGGTTGTAGTCGGGGAACTTGCCCTCGACCAGCTTGGTGACGAACTCCATGCCGCCGAAGCTGAACTTGGCCTGGTTGTTCGCGAACTGCATCTCGATGGCGCCTTCGGCGTCGGACAAGAGGCGCTGCATTTCGAGCACCGTCTTGCGCGGCAGGATCACTTCTTGACGGGGCACTTCGACGTCCAGCGTGGCCGAGGAGAACGCCAGGCGGTGGCCGTCGGTGGCCACCAGGCTCAGCTGCTTGCCTTCGGCGACGAACAGGATGCCGTTGAGGTAGTAGCGGATGTCGTGCACGGCCATGGCGAAGGACACTTGCGAGAGCAGGTCCTTCAGCGTCTTTTGCGGCACGCTGAACACGGGGCCGAAGTTGGCCGCTTCCTGCACCAGCGGAAAGTCTTCCGCGGGCAGCGACTGCAGCGTGAAGCGGCTCTTGCCGCCCTTGAGCACCAGCTTGCTGGCGCTCGACTCGAGGCTCACGGTCTGGTCGGCCGGCATGGTGCGCAGGATGTCGATGAGCTTGCGCGCGCCGATGGTGGTGGTGAAGTTGCCTTCGTCGCCGCCGAGCTCGGCGGTGGTGCGGATCTGGATCTCGAGGTCGCTGGTGGTCAGCTGCAGCTGGCCGCCGGTCTTGCGAATCAGCACGTTCGCCAGGATAGGCAGGGTGTGACGCCGCTCCACGATGCCCGCCACCGACTGCAGCGCAGCGAGGACTTTGTCTTGGTTTGCCTTCAAAACGATCATGTCTTCTTCCTCTTCTCTATCTCTTTGAATCAGCTTGTAAGGGCGCCATTCTCCGCTGTCGCGGGGGGCGTTCCTGATGACATTCGGCTTCTTCAGCCCTTGAGCGTCTGTTCGAGCACGTGGAGTTGCTGGTTGAGCTCGGTGAGCTGCTGGCGCTCGCCCGAGATCTTGCGCACCGCGTGCAGCACCGTCGTGTGGTCGCGGCCGCCGAACAGCTCGCCGATTTCCGGCAGGCTTTTCTGCGTGAGCTCCTTGGCCAGGTACATCGCGATCTGCCGCGGCCGCGCAATGCTGGCCGGTCGCTTCTTGCTGTACATGTCGGCGACCTTGATCTTGTAGTAGTCGGCCACCGTCTTCTGGATGTTCTCGACCGAGATCTGCCGGTTCTGGATCGACAGCAGGTCGCGCAGCGCCTCGCGCGCCAGGGCGATCGAGATCTCCTTCTGGTTGAAGCGCGAGTACGCCAGGATCTTGCGCAGCGCCCCTTCGAGCTCGCGCACGTTGGAGCGCACGTTCTTGGCGACGAAGAAGGCCACTTCTTCCGGCATTTCGGCCGATTCGGCGCGCGCCTTGTTGATAAGAATGGCCACGCGCATTTCGAGTTCGGGCGGCTCGATGGCCACCGTGAGGCCCGAATCGAAGCGGGACACCAGGCGCTCGTGAATGTCGGCCAGACCCTTGGGATACGTGTCGCTGGTCATCACGATGTGCGACTTCTTCGCGAGCAGGGCCTCGAACGCGTTGAAGAACTCTTCCTGCGTGCGGTCCTTGTTGGCGAAGAACTGCACATCGTCGATCAGCAACAGATCGAGCGAGTGATAGCGCTCCTTGAACTCGTCGAAAGTCTTGCGCTGATACGCCTTGACCACATCCGACACGAACTGCTCGGCGTGGATGTAGAGAACTTTGGAATCGGGACGGTCGGCGAGCAACCGGTTGCCCACTGCGTGCATCAGGTGGGTCTTGCCCAGGCCGACGCCGCCGTAGATGAAAAGCGGGTTGTACAGATGGCCCGGCATGCCCGACACGTGCATGGCCGCGGCGCGCGCCATGCGGTTCGCGGTGCCCTCGACCAGCGTGTCGAAAGTGAGACCGGAATTCAGCCGGTTCTTGAAGCCGGCGGCGGCGGGCTCCTCGCCCGGACCGGCCACGTCGCGCGGCACATCGGTTTCGGCCATGACGGCCACGGGCGCAGAGCGGATGGGGGCTTCGCGCGGAGCAAGCGCTAACTCGACGGCCACCGGCTGGCCGTACATCTTCTCGGCCATGGCAGCGATCTTGCCGGCGTACTGGGCGCGGATCCAGTCGAGCTTGAAGCGGTTGGCGACGAACACGGTCATGCGCGACAGGTCGTCGGCGACCTGTGCGGTCAGGGGCTTGATCCAGGTATTGAACTGCTGCTCGGACAGCTCCTGCGCGAGCTGGTCGACGCAGGCCTGCCAGAGGCTTTCGCCGATGCCGTCAGTGGACATGGGCGCTTGAAAAAGTGGTGAAACCCTCGTGCATTTTTTGGTATAGGTACTGTGGATATTCTCTGCTGGAAGGCGCTCGGCATTCTAACTTGTCAAAACCTTATCCACATGCTGGCAAGGTTGGCGAAAGGCCCGCAAATCCGCTCGAAGATTGTCCGG
Source organism: Variovorax monticola (assembly GCF_051216855.1). Taxonomy (NCBI): domain Bacteria; kingdom Pseudomonadati; phylum Pseudomonadota; class Betaproteobacteria; order Burkholderiales; family Comamonadaceae; genus Variovorax; species Variovorax monticola. The sequence continues at coordinate 477,497 of NZ_JBPJZP010000005.1, read as the reverse complement.
GGCGCCAATGTTTGCGATAATTGCGGGTTTCCCTGAAAACCTTCTTGCGTTCGTCACTAGGAGCTCAGGGGCCATCCCAATACGCTCCCCCGGCGCCCCGCAGGTTCTTCATGCCTTCCGTACGAAGAGTCCGCGCGAACAGGGAAACAGGAAATCACCATGAAACGCACCTACCAAGCATCCAAAGTCCGCCGCGCCCGTACCCACGGCTTTCTGGTCCGCATGAAGACCCGTGGCGGCCGTGCCGTCATCAACGCACGCCGCGCCAAGGGCCGCAAGCGCCTGGCAGTCTGACGGCAGCTCACCTGCCGTTGCCAGCAGCCGACACGCCAGCGCCAGCTCCCGCAGCCAGCGCACCCGGTTCTACCGGCCGCGACGTGTCCGGCCCGGCTTCCATGCAGCGGCTCAAGACCCGCGCGCAATTCCAGGCCGCTCTCGCAGGTGCCACCGTGGCGCGCACTGCTCATTTCGCATTGCACCGCTGTGCGCTCGATCTCGCATCGAGCGCACAGCCGTTGTTCGTGTCCGACGACGTCTGGCTGGGTGCCATGGTGCCCAAGCGCTGGGCGCGCCGCGCGGTCACGCGCAACGCCATCAAGCGCCAGATCTACGCCGTGAGCGCTGCTCCCGGCGTTGTTTTGCCACGTGCTGCGCACGTGGTGCGGCTGCGCTCGACCTTCGACCGCAAGGAATTCGTGAGCGCCACGTCGGACAAGCTCAAGGCCGCCGTGCGCGCCGAGCTCCAGCAGCTGCTGGAGCGGGCTGCCCGCCCGGCGCCGCCGCCGCGCGCGCGTTCCGAGCGTGCGCCCACGCCCCCTCCTTCTGCCTCCTCGCCATGAAACGCCTGCTGATCGGCCTCGTGAAAGGCTACCGCCTGCTGCTGAGCCCCTGGCTCGGCCAGTCGTGCCGCTTCACGCCGACCTGCTCGGTGTATTCGATCGAGGCGCTCGAGGTGCATGGCGCGCTCAAGGGCAGCTACCTCACTGCGCACCGTATCGTGCGCTGCCAGCCCTGGTGCCAGGGCGGGCACGATCCGGTTCCACCGAAATCAAAGCGTCGCACTGACAAGTCAGGATCGCTGTTTTCGTCTCTTCTCTCCTCCGACAAGAAGTCTTCGTCATGAACGATATCCGCCGCACGATCCTGTGGGTGATTTTTGGGTTCTCGCTGGTGCTGCTGTGGGACCAATGGCAGGTCTTCAACGGCAACAAGCCGACCTTCCTGCCGTCGAGCAAGCCGGCGGCCACGGCCGCCGCCCCCGCCAACGCACCTGCAGCCAACGGCGTGCCGACCGCGGCCGGTACCACCGGCAACGCCGGCGCAGTGCCCACGCAGGCGGCCGCGGTCGCGCCGCGCGAGCAGGTCGGCGTGACCACCGACCTGTTCAAGGCCACGATCGACAGCGAAGGCGCCACGGTCAACCACCTCGAGCTGCTGAAGTACGACGAAGCCGACCGCACCAAGCGCGTCGTGTTGTTCGAGAACGGCTCCCCGGCCACGCGCTATGTGGCGCAGACCGGCCTGCTGAACACGGTCGACACCGGTGACCGCTTCCCCAACCACCTGACGCCGATGACGCCGAAGGCCGGTCCGCGCGAAATGGCCGACGGCCAGAACACGCTGGAAGTGGGCTTCGAGAGCGCGCCCGTCGGCGGCCTGAAGTACATCAAGACCTACGTGTTCCACCGCGGCGACTACGTCATCGGCGTGCGCCACGAAGTGGTCAACGTGAGCGACCAGCCGCGCGAAGCCCAGCTGTACCTGCAGCTGCTGCGTCACGGCACCGTGGCCGCCGGCACCATGTTCGGCACCAACACCTTCACCGGCCCCGCTGCGTACACCAACGAGAAGAAGTTCCACAAGCTCGACTTCAAGGACATTGCCAAGGGCAAGATCGAACCACCGCCGCCGGCCAACGACGGCTGGATCGCGATGGTGCAGCATTACTTTGCGTCGGCGTGGCTGCTCAAGGGCGACCCGGCCAGCGAACAGCTGCGCCGCGAGTTCCGCGTGAAGGATCTGGGCGACAACCTCTTCACCGTGGCCATGGTGGCCACGCTGCCGAAGATCGCCCCGGGTGCCACGCAGGTCGTGAACAGTGCGTTGTTCGCCGGCCCTGAAGAAGAAAAGAAGCTCGAAGCCATCGCCCCGGGCCTGGACCTGGTGAAGGACTACGGCATCTTCGCAATCATCTCCAAGCCGCTGTACTGGCTGCTCACCCAGCTGCACGGCCTCCTGGGCAACTGGGGCTGGTCGATCGTGGCGCTGGTGGTGCTGCTGAAGGCGGCCTTCTACTGGCTCAACGCCAAGGCCTACGCCAGCATGGCCAAGATGAAGGCCATCAACCCGAAGATCATGGAAATGCGCGAGCGGCTGAAGGACAAGCCGCAAGAAATGCAGCAGGAAATGATGCGGATCTACAAGACCGAGAAGGTCAATCCGATGGGCGGCTGTTTCCCCATCGTGATCCAGATTCCGGTGTTCATCGCGCTGTACTGGGTGCTGCTGTCGTCGGTCGAGATGCGCCACGCACCGTGGATTTTGTGGATCACCGACCTGTCGGCACCAGACCCGTGGTACATCCTGCCGGTCGTGATGACGGCCACCTCGCTGTTCCAGACCTGGCTCAACCCGACGCCGCCCGATCCGATGCAGGCCAAGCTGATGTGGATCATGCCGCTCGCGTTCAGCGTGATGTTCATCTTCTTCCCGGCAGGCCTGGTGCTGTACTGGATCACGAACAACACGCTGTCGATCGCGCAGCAGTGGTTCATCAACAAGCGGCTGGGTGTGCTCGGCACGATCGGCAAGAAATAGCCGGACGCCACCTGCGTCGTTCCCGAAGGGCCGCATCTGCGGCCCTTTTTGCTGAAAGAATCCGCCCTCCACCATGCTCGCACACACCACCGACCCCATCGTCGCCATCGCCACCGCCTCCGGCCGCGGGGCGGTCGGCATCGTGCGGGTGTCCGGTGTCCGGCTTGCGCCGCTGATCGACGCGCTGTGCGCCCGGCCGCTGAAGCAGCGCGAAGCCACCTACCTGCCCTTTCGCGACGCGGCCGGTGAGCCGATCGACCACGGGCTGGCCATTCACTTTCCCTCGCCGCATTCCTTCACCGGCGAGGACGTGCTCGAGTTGCAGGCCCACGGCGGCGCGGTCGTGTTGCAACTGCTGCTGGCGCGCTGCCTGGAGGCCGCCGCCGAGCCCGACCCCGCCAGCGGGCGCCCTCGCCTCCCCGGCCTGCGCGTGGCCGAGCCCGGCGAGTTCAGCCAGCGTGCCTTCCTCGCCGGCAAGATCGACCTGGCCCAGGCCGAGGCCATTGCCGACCTGATCGACGCCAGCACCGAGGCGGCCGCGCGCAGCGCCGGGCGCTCGCTGTCGGGCGCCTTCTCGCGCGAGATCCACACGCTGCGCGACGCGCTGATCCACCTGCGCATGCTGGTGGAGGCCACGCTCGACTTTCCGGAGGAAGAAATCGATTTCCTGCAGAAGGCCGATGCGGCGGGCCAGCTGGTGCGGTTGCAGGCGCAACTGACCACGGTGCAACAGCGCGCAAAACAGGGCGCGCTGCTGCGCGAAGGCATCAAGGTCGTCATCGCGGGTCAGCCCAACGCGGGCAAGAGTTCACTGCTCAATGCGCTGGCCGGCGCCGAGCTGGCCATCGTGAGCGCCGTGGCGGGAACCACGCGCGATGTGGTCTCGCAGACCATCCAGATCCACGGCGTGCCGCTGCACGTGGCCGACACCGCCGGGCTTCGTGAGAGCAGCGACGAGGTCGAGCAGATCGGCGTGGCGCGTGCCTGGGGGCAGATCGAAAGCGCCGATGCGGTGCTGTTCCTGCACGACCTGACGCGCGCCCACCAGAGCGACTACGCCGACGCCGATGCCGCCATCCTGGCCAGCCTGCGCAGCAAGCTGCCCGCGAGCGTGCCGGTGCTCGACGTGTGGAACAAGCAGGACGCGGCGCCTTCGGCTCCCCACGACCAGGGCATCGCCCTGTCGGCCAAGACCGGCCTGGGCATCGAGGCGCTGCGCGAACAGCTGCTGGCCATGGCCGGCTGGCAGGCCGTGCCCGAGGGCGTGTACCTGGCGCGGGCGCGCCATGTGCAGGCGCTGGCCCAGGTCGAAACGCACCTGGCGCTGGCCGCGGGCCACCTTGCCGCGCAGGCGCAACTGCTCGACTTGCTGGCCGAGGAACTGCGCCTGGCGCAGAACGCGCTGAACGCAATCACCGGCGAGTTCGGCGCGGACGACCTGCTGGGGGTCATCTTTTCGAGCTTCTGCATCGGCAAATAGCGACAGGCGCCGAGGAAAAGCGTAAACACTTGTAGCCGAATCTTGCGGCGTTCGCGGATACTTCGGCTCACTTGCGGGGTTGAATAAAAACATGTCCATCCAGAACCTGAGCCGCGCCATCGCGGAGAACATGAACGGAGACGCCTTCGCGTTGACGTTCACCGTCCAGCAGTGGGACACCCTGGCGGGCTACCTCCAGCCCATCGAGACCGGCGTCGGTGACGTGCTGATCGAGCAGGGCACGCCGGACCGCTCGGTGTTCTTCATCGAGAGCGGCGCCATCAGCGTGCACCGTGTCAGCAGCAAGGAACAGATGAAGCTCGCGGTGCTCACGCCCGGTTCGGTGGTCGGCGAGGGGTCGTTCTTCTCGCGCCAGCCGCACCCGGCCAACGTGGTGGTCACCGGCGCGGGCCGCGTGTGGCGGCTCAACGCGATCCGTTTCGGCGAAATGTCGAACCGCCAGCCCAACATGGCGCTGGAAATCGCCATGGCGCTGGGCGCCGTGCTCGCCAAGCGCATGGGTCACCGCTCCAAGCGCGTCGCCGTGACCTGAGGCCTGCGCTGTCCGCCGCCAGACCGTCTTCCACAGGGGCTCGAAGCCCCCATTTTCTTTTTTGATCCCAGAGTAGTCAGTCGCAAGCCATGGCCTTGATCTGTCCGGTCTGCAGCACGGAAAACCGTGACGGCGCCCATTTCTGCCGAAGCTGCGGCCTCGCGTTGTCCACCACGCCCGAGCGGCCTCCCCCGCCGCCGAGCCCCGAGCGCGAATGGGCCACCACCGCGCCGGCCCAGTTGCGCGCGCCGACCATTCCGGCGCCGCTGTTCGATCCGGGCGCGCCAGCGCCTGTGCCGGCGCGCCGACCCGCGCGGTCGTCGTTCTTCGGGAGGCTGGGCGCCGCGCCGCGGGACGACGAGCAGACGGTGTTCATGGTGCACGACGACGACGACGAACCGCTGCACGCCGCGGCGCCGCATGCCGTGTCGGCGACCTTCGAGTCGCAGCAAGCTGCGAAGGACGGGCGCACGAAGGCGCGGGTTTCGGTCCGCCGGCCTGTACCTGCTGTTGCTGCCGAGCCGCCGCCGCGCAAGCGCGTGGTGTTGCTGTGGCTCGGCTTGCTGGTCGTGGCGGTGGCGATGGTCGTTGCGGGCTGGTACGGCTACGGCACGCGCAAGGCGCCAGCGGTGGCCGATGCGCCAGCGCAGGCCGTGGTGGCTTCGGCGCCTGCCGCAACCCCGCCAGCGACCGAGCCGCCGCCTGCTGCGGCACCGGCACCGCAGGCCGCAGAGCCAGCCGAGTCGGTTGATGCACGGCCGGTCGTTGAAACAGCCCCGGCAGCGGCAGGCTTGGCGACGCCCAAGCCCGTCGCCAAGCCGCGCAAGCAGGCGGCTGTCGCCGGGCCGGCGCCGAGTGAACCGGAACCTGCGGCGCCGGCTGTCGCACCGGCCCCGCCGCCGGCCGCCCCCGTGCCAGCGGCCGAGCCCCAGGCCCTGTGCGGCGACCGCAACTTCATCGCCAAGGCGCAGTGCATGGCCGCCCAGTGCCTGAAGGCCGAGTTCAAGGCCCACGCGCAATGCGAAGCGGTGCGCCGCCAGCAGCGTCTCGAAGAAGAAAAGCGCAATCCGATACTGGTCAACTGACCGGGCCGATGGCGGCCCTTTCGGCCCTCACCCGTCGTTGCCCGTTCTTCAGCCCTGTCAGCCCTTTTGCAGGCGCTCGATGGCAACGGCCAGCGCGGCCGGCTTGCCCGACAGCACCAGCGTGTCGCCGTCCGCCAGCACCGTGTCTTCGGCCAATGCACGCGTCTGGCCGTCCTGTCGGCGCAGGCTGACCACGCGCACGTCCAGCGTGGGCAGCGCCATGCGCTCCAGCGTCTGCCCGATGGCGCGCGCGCCGGTGTTCAGGGTGAAGCTGTTCAGGCGCTCGTGGTTGATCTCGTCGGCGTTGTCGTCGTCCGCGCCGTGAAAGTAGCCGCGCAGCAGGTTGTAGCGGGCGTCGCGCTGGTCCTGCACCACGCGGATCACGCGGCGCATCGGCACCCCGACCAGCGCCAGCGCATGGCTGGCGAGCATCAGCGAACCTTCGATGGCCTCGGGCACCACCTCGGTGGCGCCTGCCGCCTGCAGCTTCTCCAGGTCGTGGTCGTCCTGCGTGCGCACGATCACCGGCACGTGGGCGGCGTGGGCGCGTGTGTTGGCCAGCACCTTCATGGCGCCTGGCACGTCGAGGTAGGTGACGACCACGGCGCTCGCGCGCGCCAGGCCCGCGGCCATCAGCGCCTGCAGCCGCGCCGCGTCGCCGAACACCACCGAGTCGCCGGCGGCGGCGGCCTGGCGCACGCGGTCGGGGTCGAGGTCGAGCGCCATGTACGGAATGCCTTCGCGCTCCAGGATGCGCGCCAGGTTCTGTCCGCAGCGCCCGTAGCCGCAGATGATCACGTGCTTGGCGGTGTTGATGGTCTTGCGCGCGATGCTCGTCATCTGCAGCGACTGCTGCATCCAGTCGCTGGCCACGAGCTTTCGCACGATGGCATTGCTGTACATGATGATGAAGGGCGTGGCCAGCATCGACAGCACCATCGACGCCAGCACCGGGTTGGCCAGCCACGGCGGCAGCAGGCTGCGCTCCTGCGCCAGCGTGAGCAGCACGAAGCCGAACTCGCCGGCCTGCGCCAGGTACAGGCCGGTGCGCAGCGACACGCCCGAGGTGGCGCCCAGCACCTTGGCCAGCACCGTCACCAGCCCCAGCTTGAACGCCAGCGGCACCAGCAGCAGCACGCCCACCAGCAGCCAGCGCTCGACCACGATGTGCCAGTCGAGCGACATGCCCACGGTGATGAAGAACAGTCCCAGCAGCACGTCGTGGAACGGGCGGATGTCGGTCTCGACCTGGTGCTTGTATTCGGTTTCCGACACCAGCATGCCCGCGATGAACGCGCCCAGCGCCAGGCTCAGGCCGGCCAGTTCGGTGAGCCAGGCCAGGCCCAGCGTGACCAGCAGCACGTTCAGGATGAAGAGCTCTTCGCTGCGCCGCCGCGCCACCAGCGTGAGCCACCAGCGCATCACGCGCGGCCCGCCGTAGAGCAGCACGCCGATGAGAAAGCTCGCCTTCAGCAGTGCGAAGCCCAGCGCCTTGGCCAGCGCCTCGGGCGGTGCGCCCAGCGCGGGAATCAGCACCAGCAGCGGCACCACGGCCAAGTCCTGGAACAGCAGCACGCCCATCACGCGCTTGCCGTGCTCGCTCTCGAGCTCGAGGCGCTCGGACATCAGCTTGACCACGATGGCCGTGCTGCTCATGGTGAGCGCGCCCGACAGCGCCAGCGCGGTCTGCCAGCCCAGCCGCCAAGCGGGCGGCAGTTGCGTGGCGATCACCAGCGCGCCGACGGTGGCGATGGTCATCGTCAGCAGCACCTGCAGCAGGCCGAGCCCGAACACGTGCTTGCGCATCGCGCGCAGCTTGGGCAGGCTGAACTCCAGTCCGATCACGAACATGAGGAACACCACGCCGAATTCGCCCAGGTGCTGGATGCCTTCGGTGTTCTGCGCCAGCGCGAAGGCGTGCGGTCCGATCAGCACGCCGGCCGACAGATAGCCGAGCATCGGCGGCAGCTTCAGCGACCGGCATGCAACGACGCCGATCACCGCGGCCAACAGATACAACAGCGTGAGATCGAACGAAGACATAGGCGCCGATGCTAGAGCAAGACCCGTGCGCGGGCGTCCGAAAGGGCACCGAGCGCCGCCGGGCCGCCCCAAGGCGCGAGCGGCCCTCTCGGGGGGGCAGCGAGGACACGCAGTGCCGAGCGTGGGGGCATACAGCCACCGCCCGTAAAATCGACCGATGAGTTCCCGCCCCGCCCCGGCCCCCGTGGTCGACCCCGAAGCGATCCTCGCCCGGGCACGCCTGACTTTCGACATCGAAGCCGAGGCCGTTCTCGGCCTGAAGACACGCGTCGGCCCGAGCTTCGTGGAGGCCGTGCGCAAGATCCTCGACGTGCGCGGCCGCGTGGTCGTGATGGGCATGGGCAAGAGCGGCCATGTCGGCCGCAAGATCGCCGCCACCCTCGCCTCCACCGGCACGCCCGCGATGTTCGTGCACCCCGCCGAGGCCAGCCACGGCGACCTCGGCATGATCAAGACGGTCGACCTGGTGCTGGCCATTTCCAACAGCGGCGAGGTCGACGAACTCACCGTCATCCTGCCGGTCGTCAAGCGCCAGGGCGTGTCCCTGATCGCCATGACCGGACGCCCCGAATCGACCCTGGCGCGCCATGCCGACATCGTGATCGACGCGGGCGTGGCGAAGGAAGCCTGCCCGCTCAACCTCGCACCCACCGCGAGCACCACCGCGCAGATGGCGATGGGCGACGCGCTGGCCGTGGCGCTGCTCGACGCGCGCGGCTTCGGCTCGGAAGACTTCGCGCGTTCGCACCCGGGCGGCGCGCTCGGGCGCAAGCTGCTCACGCACGTGAGCGACGTCATGCGCTCGGGCGACGAGGTGCCGCGCGTGCCGCCGTCGGCCAGCATCAGCGAACTGATGCGCGCAATGAGCATCAAGGGCTTCGGCGCCGCGGCGGTGGTCGAGCCCGACGGCCGCGCCGCGGGCATCTTCACCGACGGCGACCTGCGCCGCCTGATCGAAGCCGGCGCCGACCTGCGCAGCCCCAAGGCCGCCGACGTGATGCACCGCAACCCGCGCACCATCCGCGTGGACGCGCTGGCGGTGGAAGCCGCCGAGCTGATGGAGCAATGCGGCATCACCCGCCTGTTCGTGATCGACGGCGCGGGGGTGATCGTGGGCGCGATCAACACCAACGACCTGATGCGCGCGAAGGTCATCTGATGCCGCTCGAGTTCCAGGCCGAGACCTTGCTCGCCGCGCAGGACGTGCGCATCGTTTTCTTCGACATCGACGGCGTGCTGACCGACGGCGGCGTGTACTTCACCGAACACGGCGAGACGCTCAAGCGCTTCAGCATCCTCGACGGCTACGGCCTGAAGCTGCTGCGCAAGGTGGGCATCGTGCCCGCGGTGATCACCGGGCGCGACTCCAAGCCGCTGCGCGTGCGGCTCGAAGCACTCGGCATCGAGCATGTGCGCTACGGCACCGAAGACAAGCTGCCCGCCGCGCAGGCCATGCTCGACCAGCTGGGCTTTGGCTGGGCGCAGGCTGCGGCCATCGGCGACGACTGGCCCGACCTGCCGGTGCTCACGCGCGTCGGCTTCGCGGCGGCGCCGGCCAACGCGCACGCCGAGGTGCGCGGCATTGCGCACTACGTAACCCAGGCGCGCGGCGGCGAAGGCGCGGCGCGCGAATTCTGCGACCTGCTGCTCACCGCCTGCGGCCAGTACCGCGCGCTGCTCGACACGGCGCTGGGCCAGAACCGGGAACCGAAGCCATGAGCAACGTGAAACGCGCGTGGGGCCTGGTGCGCGACGCGCTCGACCGCACCACGATCTACCTGCCGATCATTTTGACGGCGTGCGTCGCGCTGGGCACCTACTGGCTGGTGCGCAACGCGCCCAAGCTGCTGGAGCCCGCGGCCAAGGTGGCGCCCACGCACGAGCCCGATTACTTCATGCGCGACTTCGTCATCAAGAACTTCCTGCCCAGCGGCGACCTGCGCAGCGAGCTGCACGGCACCGAGGGCCGGCACTTTCCGGACACCGACACCATGGAAGTCGACAAGGTGCGCATGCGCTCCGTGTCCCCCGAGGGGCTCGTGACCCGCGCAACGGCAGACCGGGGCCTGTCGAACTCCGACGGCAGCGAGATCCAGCTGTTCGGCAATGCGATCGTCATCCGCGAGCCGACAGTGAGCCCGGGCGGCAAGGCCACGCCGCAGCTCGAGTTTCGCGGCGACTTCCTGCATGCCTATGTCGACACCGAGCGCGTCACCTCGAACAAGCCGGTCACGCTCATCCGCGGCACCGACAAATTCGTGGGCGACACGCTGGACTACGACAACCTCAGCGGCGTGGCCAACCTGAACGGCCGTGTGCGCGGGGTGCTGATTCCGTCGGCGGCGGCTGCCGCCCCTGCTCCCGCCAAGAAGCGCTGAAGAAGAACATTCCCGCATGACCACGTCCCCGCTAGTCTTCATCACCGGCGCATCGAGCGGCATCGGCCAGGCCTTGGCCGCGAGCTTTTACGACGCGGGCTACCGGCTGGCGCTCGTCGCGCGCCGCACGGCAGAGATCGAATCGTGGGCAAACGCACGCCAGTTAAGCGCCGACCGCTATCAAATTTACAGTGCCGACGTGGCACAGACCGACAGCATCGTGGCCGCGGGCAACGCCTGCATCGCGCGCCAGGGGCTGCCCGACGTGGTGATCGCCAATGCCGGCATCAGCGTGGGCATCGACACGGCGGAGCGCGCCGACCTCGACGTGCTGGCGCAGACCTTCGCCACCAACAACGTCGGCCTCGCCGCCACCTTCCATCCTTTCGTGCAGGCCATGGTGCGGCGTGGCAGCGGGCGGCTGGTGGGCATCGGCAGCGTGGCGTCGATTCGCGGGCTGCCGGGGCACGGTGCTTACTGCGCCAGCAAGGCCGGCGTGGTGGCGTACTGCGAAAGCCTGCGCGGCGAGCTGCACAACAGCGGCGTCAAGGTGGTCACCCTGTGCCCGGGCTACATCGACACGCCGCTCACGCAGGGCAACCGCTACGGCATGCCGTTTCTCATGAAGGCGGAAGACTTTGCCGCCCAGGCGCTGCGCGCCATCGAGTCGGGCACCAGCTACCGCGTGATTCCGTGGCAGATGGGCGTGATCGCGAAGGTCATGCGCTTGCTGCCCAATGCCCTGCTCGACCGGGCCGTGCAGGGGCGCGGGCGCAAGAAGCGAAGCGGGGAAGCCTGAGCGCCATCGTGCGGGCGGCGTTGAGCGGCCGGCCATGAAAAAAGGCTCCTGACGGAGCCTTTTGTCTTTCTGTGTGCCGAGGTGCGTGGCTCAGTAGCTATTGCCGCCACCACCACCGCCGTAACCGCCGCCACCACCACCGCCGCTGCGGCCACCACCGCCGCCGCCGCGGGGGCCGGCACCGTAGGGGCTGCGGAAACCGCCATCGCCACCACCACCGCCGCCGCCACTGCGGCCACCACCACCACCGCCGCCGTAGCCGCCACCGCCGGAGCGGCCACCACCGCCGCCGCCGCTGCGATCGCCACCGCCACCGTAGCCACCACCGCCACCGCTGCGGTCACCGCCGCCGCCGTAGCCTCCACCACCGCCGCCATAACCGCCACCGCCGCCACCACCACCGTAGCCGCCACCGCCGCCGCTGCGCGGGGGCCGTGCTTCCATCGGACGTGCTTCATTGACCACGATGCCGCGGCCGCCGAGGGGTTGACCGTTCATGCCGGTGATGGCTGCCTGGGCTTCCGCATCGCTGCCCATCTCGACGAAGCCGAAGCCCTTCGAGCGGCCCGTGTCCCGTTCCATCATGACCTTGGCGCTGGTCACCGCGCCGAACTGGCCGAAAGCCTGTTCGAGATCCTGGTCGCGCACCGAATAAGGCAGGTTGCCGACGTACAGTTTGTTGCCCATCAAGGGACTCCTAATAAACACATCAATAAAAGCGATGGAGTCCCGAAAGCATCACTCAAACGAGAGCCGTCGAGTCGCGCGAAACTGACCGATCACCGAACTGTCTCCCGGCCAAAATGAAGAGGGAGGCTCGTGCATTATGGGTGAAATATCCGAAAAGCAAGCGGGAATTTGCGTCTTGAGGTAGCCCCTTTCAAAACCACCACAAAGCCAGCGCACGCTGACTGCCGGGGGCCGTGTTCGGGCGCGACCGGTGGTTAGAATCCGCCCCGTCATTGGGGAGTAGCCGCCTTCCGATTTGCGAGAAGGGCCCGCGTCAACAGACTTGTCCTGCCCCACACAGGACATGGCGCGTGCAGTGAACCCACACCTGGCGAGACCTTTGACCATGCAACTTCGGGAAATACGGCCGAAGGTGTTGCATGGTCAATTGCGTCCTTCGGCCCAAGGAACCCCACGTTCATCATGGAAGCTTTTCTCGTTGCAACCGGCGTCGTTGCGCTCGCGGAAATGGGCGACAAGACCCAACTCCTGGCCCTTTTGCTTGCGGCCCGTTTCCGAAAACCCTGGCCGATCGTGCTCGGCATCTTCGTTGCCACCATCGTCAATCACGCGCTGGCGGGCGCCGTCGGCAACTACATCACGCACTGGCTCGGGCCCGAGGTGCTGCGCTGGATCCTCGGCGGCTCGTTCATCGCGATGGCTGCGTGGATGCTGATTCCGGACAAGCTCGACGACGACGACGCCCGGGGTGCGTCGAAGTTCGGCGTCTTCGGCACCACCGTGATCGCCTTCTTCCTGGCCGAGATGGGCGACAAGACCCAGATCGCCACCGTCATGCTCGCCGCGCGCTTCACGCACGACTACCTCTGGGTGGTCGCCGGCACCACGCTGGGCATGATGCTGGCCAACGCGCCGGTGGTGTGGCTCGGCGACAAGATCGTGCAGCGCGTGCCGATCAAGCTCGTGCACGGCATCTCCGCCGCGATCTTCCTGGTGCTCGGCATCATCATGATCTTCGGCTGGTAAGAAGGGCGGGTTCCTTCCAGGAACACCGCGGAACCGGCTTCGCCGGGCCGCCGGTGTTGCCCCCGGAAAGGGGGGTGGAGAAGCGACACGAAGTGCGCGAAGCCTGGGGGATATACTTGCTCTGCGCCGATTTGCTACAGCTTGCGGGCGCTTTATAAATTCAGCTAAAGACAGGCGCGGCAGACCCGGCTCGTTTTTGGCGAGGCCGGGTTTTTTCATTCATGTCGTCGTCACCTCCCTTGGTCGTCACCTCGCAGTCGATGCAGTTCGCAGGGCCGCTGGCCCTGCGCAGCGGCGCGTCGATCAGCGACTACACGCTCGCCTACGAAACCTACGGCACCCTGAACGCCGAGCGCAGCAATGCGGTGCTGGTGTGCCATGCGCTCAACGCCTCGCACCATGTCGCCGGCGTCTACCAGGGCCAGGCCCGCTCCGAGGGCTGGTGGGACAACATGGTGGGGCCGGGCAAGCCGGTCGACACCGACCGCTTCTTCGTGATCGGCGTGAACAACCTGGGCTCCTGCTTCGGCTCGACCGGCCCGATGCACGTCAACCCCGTCACCGGCCGCGTCTACGGCGCCGACTTCCCGGTGGTCACGGTGGAAGACTGGGTCCACGCCCAGGCCGCGCTGCTCGACGCGCTGGGCATCGAGACGCTTGCGGCAGTGATGGGCGGCAGCCTCGGCGGCATGCAGGCGCTGTCGTGGACGCTGCAGTACCCGCAGCGCGTGCGCCACGCCGTGGTGGTGGCCAGCGCGCCCAACCTCACGGCCGAGAACATCGCCTTCAACGAGGTGGCGCGCCGCGCCATCGTGACCGACCCCGACTTCCACGGCGGCCATTTCTACGAACACGGCGTCATTCCGAAGCGCGGCCTGCGCATCGCGCGAATGATCGGCCACATCACGTACCTCAGCGACGACGTGATGAACACCAAGTTCGGCCGCATCCTGCGCAGCGCCGTCGAGGGCGAGGGCAGCGGCGGGGCCGCGGCGCTCGACTACCGCTACTCCACGCAGGACGTCGAGTTCCAGATCGAGAGCTACCTGCGCTACCAGGGCGACAAGTTCAGCGAGTACTTCGACGCCAACACCTACCTGCTGATCACCCGCGCGCTCGACTACTTCGACCCCGCGCGCAGCCATGGCGGCAAGCTAAGCACCGCGTTCGCCAATGCCACGGCCAAGTTTTTGCTCGTGAGCTTCAAGACCGACTGGCGCTTCTCGCCCGCGCGCAGTCGCGAGCTGGTGAAGGCGCTGCTCGACAACCGTCGCAACGTGAGCTACGCCGAGATCGACGCGCCGCACGGCCACGACGCCTTCCTGCTCGACGACGTGCGCTACATGGGTGTGGTGCGCTCTTACTTCGAGCGCGTTGCCAAGGAGTTCCAATGAGCGACCTCGACCATCAACGGCTGATTGCGCAGCTCGTGCCGCAAGGCTCGCGCGTGCTCGACCTCGGCTGCGGCGACGGCGCCCTGCTCGACCTGCTGCAGCGCGAGCGCGGCTGCACCGGCTACGGCGTGGAGATTGCCGACGGCAACGTGCTGCAGTGCATCCGCCGCGGCGTCGACGTGATCCAGCTCAACCTGGACGAAGGCCTGGCGATGTTCGACGACGCCTCGTTCGACGTGGTGCTGCAGATCGACACGCTGCAGCACCTGCGCAATGCCGAGGTGATGCTGCGCGAGACCGCGCGCGTCGGGCGCACCGGCATCGTCGCCTTTCCCAACTTCGCGCACTGGCCCAACCGCCTGAGCATCGCGCGCGGCCGCATGCCCGTGACGCGGCGCCTGCCCTACCAGTGGTACGACACGCCCAACATCCGCGTGGGCACCTTCAAGGACTTCGAGGTGCTGGCCGGCAAGAACAACCTGCGCGTGCTTGATGCCTTCGGCCTGCAGGACGGCCGCGGCGTGCGCTGGCTGCCCAACGCGCGCGCCGGCACGGCGGTCTTCAAGTTCGAGCGCGGCGGCAGCTGAAGCACCCCTGCAGCGCACGATGAGCTTCACGTTGGCCGGGCCGGTCCACAGCGAGTTGCTCATCAGGAAGAGCCGCTTCATCGGCTGCGTGCAGCCGGTGGCCGACCGCGCGGCCGCGCTGGCCGTGGTGGCTTCGCTGCGCGCCGAACACCCTGCTGCCGCGCATGTGTGCTGGGCCCTGATGGCCGGCGGACAGTCGGCCGCGAACGACGACGGCGAGCCCGGCGGCACCGCCGGCCGGCCCATGCTCGAGGTGCTGCGCCACCAGCAGATCGAAGGCGCGCTTGCCACCGTGGTGCGCTACTTCGGCGGCGTGAAGCTGGGCGCGGGCGGCCTCGTGCGGGCCTACACCGATGCGGTCGCGCAGGCTTTGCTCGGCGCCACGCTCGTGCCGCTGGTGCGCCAGCGCAGCCTGCGCTGCACGGTGCCCTACGCGCTCGAAGGCCTGGTGCGGCGCGAGCTTGCGGCGGCGGGCGCGGTGCTCGAAGGCGTGGCGCACGGCGACGACGTGGCCTTCGCCTTCTCGCTGCCCGAACCCGATGCCGATGCGTTCATCGCCCGTCTCGGCGATGCTGCGCAAGGGCGCGCCGTCTGGCCGAAGGCGTGACGCGCTTCGCCGGCACCGGAGGTGCCGCGACGCGCGCAGGTGCCGCGGACACGGACGCCGTCATGGCCAGGATGCCGCGCGGCGCCAGCGGCACCGCCTCGTCGTCGGGACCGCGCCGCGCCATCTCGGCCGTCACGATGCCGGTGGGCACGGCCAGCACGCCCCAGCCCAGCAGCATCATCACCGAGGCGATCGCGCGGCCCAGGTCGGTCTTGGGCACGAGGTCGCCGAAGCCCACCGTGGCCATCGTCGAGATGGCCCAGTAGATCGCCACCGGAATGCTGGTGAAACCGTGCACCGGCCCTTCGACCACGTACATCAGCGTGCCCATCACCAGCACCACCATCATCACGAAGCCGACGAACACCGTGATCTTTCGCCGGCTCGCATGCACCGCCGACACCAGCGCGCGGTACTCCTCGGAATAGCGCGACAGCTTGAAGATGCGGAACACGCGCAGCAGCCGCAGGATGCGCACGTCGATGAGGTACGCCAGCCCGGGCGTGAGCACCGCGAGGAAGGTCGGCAGCAGCGCGAGCAGGTCGATCACGCCGTAGAAGCTGCCCGCATAGCGCGCGGGCCGATTCACGCAGGCCAGCCGCCCGATGTATTCGAGCGTGAAGAGCGCGGTGAACACCCATTCGAGCACGCCGAACACGTGGCCCCAGCGCTGGTGGATGGCCTGCACGCTGTCCAGAATCACCACGCCCACGCTGGTCACGATCACCGCGATCAGGATCAGGTCGAACAGCCGTCCCAGCCGCGACTCCGACTCGAAGATCACCGAGAACAATGTGCGGCGCCAACCCTGTTCGGGCTTGCCGAAGCGCGCGTCGCCTGCGGCCGAATCTGAAGAGGTTGTTTCGCTGCTGCTCGAAAGGGTCGTCATCTGCCGTGGTTTAGGGTCTACTGGAAAGCCATTGTCGGCGGGGTGTAACGTCTTACTCGGTTACGCCTCTTGCGCAATGAAGTACGGCAGGCCGCAAGTGCGTTCTTACGATAGTCCTTTTCCTTGAGGAGCTCCCCATTGGCTACACAGTCCCCCTTCTTCGGCAAGCGTGACCGAGACACCGACTCGTTGACTTCCCGCCCCGCACCGCTGGTCGGCGCAGGCACCAATCTCTCGGGTACCCCCGTCAATCCCTCGTCGCTGACCGCACAGCAAGGCGGCCTGAACACGGCAGCGGCAGCCGTTGCACCCGCAGTCAAGGAAGGCGGCAGCAAGCTCACCGTCGGCCCGAACATCAAGCTCAAGGGCGTCGAGATCACCGATTGCGACACGCTCGTGGTCGAAGGCCTGGTCGAAGCCACGATGGATTCGCGCCTGATGCAGATCGCCGAACAGGGCGAGTTCAAGGGTTCCGCCGAGATCGACATCGCCGAAATCCGCGGCGTGTTCGACGGCAACCTCACGGTGCGCGAAAAGCTCGTGATCCACTCCACCGGCAAGGTCACCGGCAAGATCCGCTACGGCAAGATCGTCATCGAAGAAGGCGGCCAGCTGTCCGGTGAAATCAGCTTCGGCACCAAGGCGTAGTTCCGGTGCGCCGCCCGGGCCTCAGGCGCCCGGCGGCGTCCACCCCAGGCGCTCCAGCAAAGCACCGGCCGCGGCCGGTGCTTTTTCTTTGGCGCCGTTGATGAAGTAGACGAACACGTCGCGCTTTTTCGATGACGTTGGCGACGCAGCCCAGCCCTGCGCACGCTCGGCCCAGGTGTCGAGCGCCTTCGGCCCGTAGCCCGTCTTGAGCTTGGCGTCGGCCATCATGAGCCGTGCATAGGCCACGTCGCCTTCGGGCTCCTCGAAGGACGGAAACTTGTCGGCGTCGGTGAACACCGTCGACACCTTGTGCTTCTTCGCGAGCGCCTTGTAGGCGGGCACGATGAAGCTTTCGTGCCGCACGTCCATCACGTGGCGCAGCACGCGGCTGCCCTCCTTCTTCGGCAGCATCGACAGGAACGCCTCGAAGTCTTCCGCCTCGAAGGGCTTGGTCGGCATGAACTGCCACACGATCGGCCCCAGCTTGTCGCCCAGCTCGGCCACGCCGCTGTCGATGAAGCGCTTGATCGAGTCTCCCGCACCCGACAGCAGCTTGCGGTTGGTCGCGAAACGCGAGGCCTTGAGCGAGAACATGAAGTCGGCCGGCGTGTCGTCGTGCCACTTGCGGAAAGTCTCGGGCTTGAAGGTGCTGTAGTAGGTGCCGTTGACCTCGATGGCGCTGAGCTGGCGGCTCGCGTAGTTCAGCTCTTTCGCCTGCACGAGCCCCTTCGGGTAGAAGTTGTCGCGCCAGGGCTCGTAGGTCCAGCCGCCGATGCCCACCTTGATGTTTGGCTTGCTCACATGGCCTCCAGCGTTGAGATCGCCCGCACTCTACGCGCGGTCGCTTCAAGGCGCAAAATGCAAATTTTTCCCCTTTTCCCTTTTCCCCTCTTTCCCCTTTCCGCGGAGAACCCCGATGAACGCTCCCCTGCACCGCGAAATGCCCGCCGGCACGCTCGACGCCGCGCGCGCCCTGTCCGATGTCACCGCCCAATGGGACGGCGACATCGTCAAGCAACTCACCGACTACATCGCCATTCCCGCCAAGTCGCCCGGCTTCGACAAGGACTGGTCGGCCAACGGCTACCTGGAGACCGTGCTGCGCAACGCCGCGGCCTGGGTCGAGGCGCAGAAGGTCGAAGGCCTGAAGCTGGAAATCGTTCGCCTCGAAGGCCGCACCCCGGTGCTGTTCTTCGAAGTGCCGGCCACCGGCACCGACATGGGCGAGACCGTGCTGATGTACGGCCACCTCGACAAGCAGCCCGAGTTCACCGGCTGGCGCAACGACCTGGGCCCCTGGACGCCCAAGTACGAAAACGGCCTGCTCTACGGCCGCGGCGGCGCCGACGACGGCTATGCGGTGTACGCGAGCGTGGCCGCGCTGCAGGCGCTCAAGGCGCAGGGCGCGGCGCATCCGCGCATCGTCGGCATCATCGAGACCTGCGAGGAAAGCGGCTCCTACGACCTGTTGCCCTACGTCGACGCGCTGCGTCCGCGCCTGGGCAATGTCGAGCTGGTGATCTGCCTCGACTCGGGCGCCGGCAACTACGACCAGCTGTGGCTCACCACCTCGCTGCGCGGCATGGCCAGCGGCACGCTCAAGGTCGAGGTGCTGACCGAAGGCATCCATTCAGGCGACGCTTCGGGCCTGGTGCCCTCGAGCTTTCGCATCATGCGCCAGGTGCTCGACCGCCTCGAAGACAGCGCCACCGGCCGCCTGCTGCCCGCGAGCTTCCACTGCGAAGTGCCCGCCGATCGCCTGGCGCAGGCGCAGGCCACCGCCGCCATCCTCGGCGAAGAGGTCTACAAGCGCTTTCCATGGGCGCACTACGACTGCGGCGGTTCGACCATGTTCGCGCTCCCCACCACCACCGACCCGGTGGAAGCGCTGCTCAACCGCACCTGGAAGCCCACGCTGTCGGTCACCGGCGCCGAAGGCTTCCCGGCGCTGAAGGACGCGGGCAACGTGCTGCGCCCGTACACCGCTTTCAAGCTGTCGCTGCGCCTGCCGCCGCTGATCGACGCGGCCGAGGCGGTGCAAAAGCTCAAGGCCCTGCTGGAAGACAACGCGCCCTACCAGGCCCGTGTCACCTTCGAGAGCGGCGGCGGCGCCACCGGCTGGAATGCACCGACCATCACGCCGTGGTTCGAGCAAGCGCTCAACAAGGCCTCGCAGGCGCACTTCGGCGCCTCGTGCGGCTACATCGGCCAGGGCGGCACGATCCCGCTCATGAACATGCTCAGCGCCGGCTTCCCCAAGGCGCAGATGATGGTCTGCGGCGTGCTCGGCCCGAAGAGCAACGCGCACGGCCCCAACGAGTTCCTGCATGTGCCGTATGCCAAGAAGTTGACCGCCGCCGTGGCCGAGGTGATCGCGGCCCTGCCGGTGGCGCACCGCGCCGCCGCGTCGGAACCCGTCGCCGCTTGAGCGAGCCGCTGCCCCTGCCGCAGCGCGTGTCGCTGTCCACCCCGGACGGCGAGACGCTGGTGCTGCGCCGGCTGCCGGCACCGGGCACGGCGCGGGCCGTCATCGTGGTGGTCCACGGGCTCGGCGAGCACGCGGGCCGCTACCACGCGGTGGCCGAATGCCTCCACGAATGGGGCTTTGCGGTGTGGGCGCACGACCACCACGGGCACGGTGAATCGACCGGTGCGCGCGGCGGCCTGCCGAGCGAACTGCGACTGGTCGACGACTTGGCGCTGGTGATCGACGACGCGCGCCGCCTGAGCCCCGGCGTGCCGCTGGTCTTGCTGGGGCACAGCCTCGGCGGGTTGGTCGCGGCGAGCCTGGTGGCGCGCGACGTGCGGCCGGTCGACGGCCTGGTGCTGTCTTCGCCGGGGCTCGACCCGGGCCTGAGCGGTGTGCAGAAAGTGCTGCTGGCGGTGCTGCCGCGCATTGCGCCGAACCTGCGCGTGGGCAACGGGCTGGACGACAACTACCTCTCGCACGATGCGGCCGTGGTGCAGGCCTACCGGGACGATCCGCTCACGCACGACCGCATCGGCAGCCGCCTGGCGCGCTTTCTCGCGAGCGAAGGCGCAAGGGTGCAGCAGCGCGCTGCAAGCTGGCCCGTGCCGACACTGCTGCTCTACGCGGGCGACGACCACCTCGTGCGGCCCGACGCGAGCCGCGCCTTTGCCGCTGCGGCCGCGCCCAGCGGCATGGTCGAGGCGCATGGCTTCGATGCGCTGTACCACGAGATCTTCAACGAGCTCGACGCCGCGCCGGTCTTCGCGGCCCTGCGGCGCTGGCTCGACGCGCGTTTTCCGCCCGCCTGAACGCGCCTTTCAGCCGCACACCCGGCTGACTTCAGGGCAGCCGGAGGTTGTGGTTCATGCAGCGTCCCGCATCACGCGCTGCAGGTCGCGCTCGATCTCGCTGAACGCGATCGGCGACAGGTCGCCCAGCGTGCCCTTCGTCGCGTCGGTGCCGTCCAGCGCCACCGCGCGCACTGTCTGCAGCGCCTTGCCGTCGGGGCTGTCCTGCACGAACCATCCTTCTTCCAGCTGCACGCAAAGGCGCCGCCCGCCTGGCAGCGCCTTGTTGAAGCTGTCGACCATGCCGCCGTCGCCCACCTCGCGCAGCCAGCCGCGCGCCTCCAGCCCCATCAGGCCGGCGTTCGACACCTGCCGGCCGGCCCAGTGCGCAAGCTCGCGGCGCGTGCGCAGCGACGGGTCGAGCGCAAAGGTCTGGCGCGTCAGCTGCTCGAAGGGCTGCATGATTTCGTAGTCGGCCAGCACCGCGGCCCAGGCGGTGGCCAGCACCGGATCGCTCGCCGCCAGTTCGAGCGGGTGCGGCAGGCCGATGCGCGCGGTGTCCGCAAGCGCCACCGGGTCGTCCTGCAGGTCGGTCAGCTCGCCTTCGGCGCTCACGCGGAAGGTGCCTGTCAGCCGGTTCGACGCATCGAACAGGCCCCACACCAGCGGCCGGCTGAACACGCGCAGCACCGGGTGGTTCGCGAAGAAGGGCAAAAACGCGTCGGCGCTCCAGCGGCGCTGCGCGCACATGGCGGCTTCGAGCCGCTTGACCTGCGTGGTGGCGACGGTCTTGGCCAGCTTGCGCAGGTCTTTCAGCTGCGTGGTCGCGGTGGCGGCCTTGCCGGGCTCGTCGTTCGCGCCGGGCTTGGGCAGCGTCTTGAGCACCTTGCCCCGGGCGTCGTGCACCACGGGCTGGAAGTGGTCGTCCATGCGCACTTCGAACGTGCGCGGGCCGAAGTCGAGCGTGAGCCGGGCGCGCGCGTCCAGGCCCAGGTCGGGCACCGTGCGGTCGGCCAGCTGGTCGAGGCTCAGGCCGCGCTGCTCGGCCACCTCGCCCAGCATGCGGTCGGCGCGGGTGCGCAGGTCGTCGTAGCGGGTCTGGCGCGCGAGCTCGGCCAGGTGCATCAGGGCGGCGTCGCTGCCGATGTCGCCGAGCATCGCCATGGCGTCGTAGGCGCGAACGCGGTCGAGCGCGGCGCGCCACTGGCGCAGCAGGCCGTAGAGCTGGCGGGCGGTTTCGTCGTCGCCCAGGCGGCCCTGCAGCGCGAACATCCAGCGCTCCTTGCCGGGGCGGCCGTTGCCGATCCACCAGGCCAGCAGCGCACGGCCGAAACGCGCGAGCGAATCGGGCGCGAGCGTGTCCAGCAGCGCGGGCAGCCCCGGGTAGGGGGCGTCGGGGCGGCCGAGCATCATGGCCATCAGCACGTCCGGCACGCAGGCCTGCGGCAGCGCGTGGCCGCTGCCTTTCAGGATCAGCCGGGGCAGCGCCGCCAGCGGCAGCGTCTTGGGCAGCACGGGCAACTCGTCGGGCAGCAGGTCTTCGGGCGCGATGGCCAGCAGCGTCGCCACCGCGTCGGCGGCCTCGGCGCCGTAGGCGGCGGCCTGGCGGCGCACGGCGTCGGCATGGCCGGCCGCGTGCAGCCAGCGCAGCGCGGCCTGGGCGGCTTCGTGCGCGGCGCCGGGTTCGCCCAATGCCACGGGAATGAGCCCCCGCGCGGCCGTGTCGGGGTAGCGGGCCAGCCAGTCGCCGGCTTCGCGCCGCACCCAGCGGTTGGTGTGCAGGCCCTTGGCGATCCAGCCCGCCAGCGGGTCCCACTCGATGGCCGACGCCAGCTCGAACATGGCGCGCGCGCCGTGCCGCAGGTAGTGTGGCAACGCCGGCAGCGCGGCGACGCCGAAGTGATGCAGAACCGGACGGATGCGGCCCGCGTCGCTCAGCGCGTGCATCGGCGCCGGCCCGTGCGTGAACACCGCCATGGCCAGCTGCGGCGGCAGCTGCCAGATGTGGTCGGCCGTGGCCCAGGCGCTGCCGGGCATGTCGCCGAAGTCTTCCGGCTGCACCGCGTGACCGCCAGCGATGTCGTCGATGCGTTCCGGCCGCACGCCGAGCATCCACAGCGCCTTGCGCACGGGGTCGGCGTTGCGAATGGCCTCGGGCGCGTCGGGCTGGAGGCGCGCGAAATCCCTGGCCTGCTCGTCGGAGCGCGCGCGCAAGGAGCGCACCTCCTGCCCCAGCCAGTCGGACGCGTCGCCCGTGTCCTGCTGGTACTGCGGCGGGGGCAGCGCGTTCCAGTGCAGCGCGGCGGTTGCGGGCAGCGGCTGCAGCGCGAGCGTGGGCACGACGGGGAGCGCCTGCCGGTTGTTCCAGGGCGGACGTCGCAGCAGCGCGGGCCACGCTTCGGGCGTGGCGTCGGTCACGCCGCCGGAGCCGTCTTCCTGCAGGCGTGCGAGCGTCTTGCGCTGGCCGTCGTCGCACGACGCTTCCAGCGGCGCCTGCCAGTCGGGGTTGGCGGCCAGCAGCTCCAGCACGAGCGCGGCGCCGGCCTGGTGGCGCGCCGGGTTCGCCGACAGCAACTCGCGCAGCACGAACAGCGGCCAGCGCGCGGCCTGTTTGGCCAGAGCGGTCTTGCAGTCGATCTGCTTGACCTGCGCCACGAAGAAACGCACGACCGCCGCGTCGTAAATCGCCAGCAGGTCGGTCACGGCTTCCTTGTGCGGCGACGGCTCGAAGAACAGTTCGGCCGCCGCGGCGCCGTGCATCTCGAGCATGCGCAGCCGCGCGGCGCGGGGCGGGTAGAAGCTGGCGCGGTGCCGGCGGAAGAAGTCGAGGCTGTCGGCCAGGCTGCGCTCGGCGCACAGCAGGCCGCCGCAGTGGCCGCAGGCCCGGTCGTTGAACCGCGCGAGCGATTCGCGCATGCCCTTGGTCCAGCGCACGCTGCCGTCGGGCTCTGCCTGCAGGCCTTGCGCCCCCTTCTGCTCTTTCGACTTGCCACCGACCGCCATGCCATGCTCCCCTCGAACTGATGCGAGCGGCATTGTCGGCCACGGCGGCGGGCCAAAAAAAAGCGCCCTCGCGGGCGCCGGAATTCGAGCAAGCCGTGGCCGGCTTAGAACTTCCTGCCTTGCAGCAGGCCGCTGAGCGAACCCAGCAGGTCTTCCTGGGTGCCCAGGCCCTGCTCGGGCACCTTGCCGTGCGGCGTGAGATGGTCGATGAGCGCCGGCAGCATGGTCGCGAGCATCGGCAGCAGCGTTTGCGCATTGATGCCCAGCTTCGACGCGATGGCGGCAATGGTGTCGCCGCCCAGCGCGTTCTGCAGCTGGTCGCCCGAGACCGGCTGGTTCTCTCCCTTGCCGATCCACGAGTTGATGACGTTGCCCATGCCGGCCTGCTCGAACTTCGAGACCAGCCCTCCCAGGCCGCCCAGACCACCTTCAGCGCCATTGTTCGCGAGCAGGCCTCCCAGCGCGCCGGCCAGGCCACCGAGATCGCCCAGCCCCCCGAGGCCGCCGCCTTGCGGCTGCTGCTGTTGTGCAGCGCCTCCCAGCACTTGTCCGAGTACCGAATCGAGCAATCCCATGGCCGTTTCCTTGGTTTCTTGGTGTGTGACAGAACCGACAACATTGTTAAATGCTGCGGACCTTAAGTGGAAAGTAGTAGGGCTACTTTCGCACCGGTAACGTGACAAATTATTTGGTACGCGCCACGCGTTTGGGCAGCAATGCAGGGCTCACCCCTTGCACACCCACCAACCCGAGCACCGTCACCAGCGAATTCTGCGCGCCTTTCCAGGCGTCTGTCACGTCGATGGACTCGGCGAGCGAATGGAATCCCGAGCCCTTGCCGCCGCTGCCGACGATGATCGCGGGAATGCCCAGCGAGATCGGCACGTTGGCGTCGGTGCTGCCGCCGCGCAGCATCGTCTTGTGGCCGAAGGCCGCGTTCGAGCGCGTGGCGGCCTCCACGATCACCGAGTCCGGCGGCGTGCGGCCGCCGGGCCGGTCGCCGATGAGCCGGGTGCTCGCGCTCAGCGTGTTCACGTTCCAGCGCCTGTTTTCCTCGGCCACGGCCTCGTCGACGGCGGCAAGGATCTTCTTTTCCGTCTCGAGCAGCGCGCCCATGTCGTCCGAGCGGATGTCGATGGCCATGCGCGCGTCGGGCGCGATGGTGTTGACCGAGGTGCCGCCGCCGACCGTGCCGACGGTGAAGGTGGTCTTGGGGAAGCTCGGCGTGCGCACGTCGGCGATCTTCGCAATGGCGCGGCCCATGCCGTGGATGGCGCTGGGCACCTGGCCGAAGGCGCCGAAGCTGTGGCCGCCCGGGCCCTGGAACGTGACCTCGTAGCGGTGGCTCGCGGTGCCCAGCACCAGCACGGCGCCCGGCGGGGACGGCTCCAGTCCCACCATGCCGTCGATGTCGAGGTGGTCGCGAAAGATCGCCTTCATGCCGCGCAGGTTGCCCAGCTCTTCCTCGCCGACGTTGGCGACGAACACCAGGTCGCCCACGGTCTGCACCTTGTTGTCGTTCAGCACCTTGAGCCACGACAGCAGCACGGCGAGGCCGCGCGTGTCGTCGCCGATGCCGGGCGCGTACAGCCGGCCGTCGCGCTCTTTCACCTTCACGTCGGTGCCGGCGGGAAACACGGTGTCGAGGTGGGCCGAAACAAGCAGCTTCGGACCGCCGCCGATGCCCTTGCGCAGGCCGACCACGTTGCCTTCGGCGTCGATCTTCGCGTGGCTCAGGCCCAGCGCCTTGATGCGCGCAAGAAAGGCCTCGGCGCGCTTGTGCTCCTTGAAGGGGGGCGCCTCGATCTCGGCGAGCATCCTCAGGTCTTCGACCGAGCGCTCATGGTCGGCCTTGACGGCGTCCAGCAGCTTATGGATGGCGGTCGACGCCATCAGCTGGGTGTAGGCCTTGTCGACCTCGGGGCTGGCCTGCACGGGCGCCGGAGCGACGGCCGGGCTCTGGGCGTTGGCGCCTGGCGCCGCACAGAGCACCGCGAGAGCGAGGGGGGCGAGGCGCAAAGCGCCCGGCAAGCGGGACATGGGGCAAAAGTCCTTCTTTTGTCTTAATGAAGTAACGATTGTTTCCCAGGTTTTCCGCGCGCACGTTGCGGAAAACACTCACCTTTTGCCTTCTGTTCGGCGTTTGCCGCGGGGGATCAGAGGCCGGCGAGCGACACCAGCGCTGCCAGCGCCGCCGTTTCGGCGCGCAGCACGCGCGCGCCGAGGGTGACAGGCGCGAAGCCGCGCACGATGGCCTGCTGCTCCTCGGCGCTGCTGAGGCCGCCTTCGGGGCCGCTCAGCACCAGAGCGCCTTGGCCGTCCGGCATTGGCACGGCATGAACGGCGCGTGTGCCGTCGGCAAGGCTGAGCACCAGGCGCACAGCGGACGATTCGGCTGGCTGCGCATCGATCCAGCCCGCAAAGGACTGCACCGGATGGACCACCGGCACGCGGTTGCGCCCGCATTGCTCGCAGGAGGCGACCGCAATCGCCTCCCAGTGCGCCCGCTTCTTCTCGGCCCGTTCGCCCGAGAGACGCAGCACGCCGTGGGCGGTGGCCAGCGGCTGGATGCTCGCCACGCCGAGTTCGGTGGCTTTCTCGACCAGCCAGTCCATGCGTTCGTTGGCCGGCATCCCGACCGCAAGGTGCACGGCGCGGGGCGCCTCGCGCTCCACCGGCAGGTGGGCGCCGACCGCCACCGACACGTCGCTGCGGCCCATGCGCTCGACCGTGGCCGCGTACTCGCCGCCCGCGCCGTCGAACAGGGTGAGCGCGTCGCCGGGCTGCATGCGCAGCACCTGCACATGGCGCGCGGCGCCGGACGGCAGCGCCAGGCTGGTGCCGGCGGTCAGCGGCACGGAACAGTGAAAACGCGGCATGCTATGAAATTAGTAGCGACACAGGGCCATCCGACGGGCGTCAGACGCGGCCATAGGCAAAGCCGGTGAGCGCCGACGTGCCTTCGACCTCGTCGATCACCCGCACCAGCGGCGTCAACTCCATGTAGCGGCTGGCGGTGGCGCGGATGTAGGCGATGAAGCGCGGCGTGTCGGCCAGGTACCTGGGCTTGCCGTCGCGCAGCGTGAGGCGCGCGAAGATGCCGGCCACCTTCAGGTGGCGCTGCAGGCCCATCCACTCGACGGCGCGGTAGAACGCGCCGAAGTCTTCGTCCACCGGCAGGCCGGCCTTGCGCGCGGCGGTCCAGTAGCGGATGGTGATGTCGAGCACGAACTCCTCGTCCCAGCTCAGGAAGGCGTCGCGCATCAGGCTGGCGATGTCGTAGCTGATGGGGCCGTACACCGCGTCCTGGAAGTCGAGCACCCCGAGCGCCGCGCCGTTGCCGATCATCAGGTTGCGCGGCATGAAGTCGCGGTGCACGTACACGCTGGGGGACGCCAGGTTGGTGTCGACGATCAGCCTGAAGCTGCGCTCCAGCCGCTCTTTCAGCTTGCCCTCGATGGCCACCCCGCGGTGCTTGCCGATGTACCACTCGGGGAACAGCGCCAGTTCGCGCTCGAGCAGAGCCCGGTCATAGGGCGGCAGCACGCCCGGCCTGGAGGACAGCTGCCACTTGATCAGTGTGTCGATCGCCTGGTCGTACAGCGGGCGGCTCGCGTTGGGCTGGGCCGGGTCGATCACGTCCAGCATGGTCTGGCGGCCCAGGTCGTCGAGCAGCAGGAAGCCCTGGAGCCGGTCCCATTCGAGCACCGTGGGGGTGAGCACGCCGGCCTCGGCCATCAACTTCGCCACCTGGACGAACGGGTCGCTGTTTTCCTTGTCCGGCGGCGCGTCCATCACGATGCGCGTGGGCGCGACCGGGTCGGTGGTGGCTACGCGGAAGTAGCGGCGAAAGCTCGCGTCGGCCGAGGCGAGGCGCACCGTGTCGGGCAACAGCCGCTGGGTGGGCGCGATGCCGGCCAGCCAGGTCCGGAACGCCTCTGCGCGTTGCGGATCGGTCCAGAGAATGGTCTCGGCGGGGCTCGGGGCCAAAGAGGCGGGGGGCAAGGGTGCTGTCATGGATAATCGATTCTACAAATCCGCCTGGCGCGGCAACCCCTCGCGGCCGGCTTGCGGCCGGGCCGGGGTCGCTGCCGGCCCCTG
Organism: Variovorax monticola; assembly: GCF_051216855.1. Classification (NCBI taxonomy): domain Bacteria; kingdom Pseudomonadati; phylum Pseudomonadota; class Betaproteobacteria; order Burkholderiales; family Comamonadaceae; genus Variovorax; species Variovorax monticola. Next base: position 450,139 of record NZ_JBPJZP010000005.1, on the reverse strand, counting down.
CAACCCGCCGGCCTGCCGCGCCGTCCCCCGACGATCCTTCGTTCCGAACCGATGCCTACGACCCAAAGCCCTCACGCTTGGCACCTTGTGCGCTCGCTGCTCTCCCCGGGGGAGTCGCCGGCTTTCCTCGGAATGGCCGGGCGGGAGGCTTGATGAGCCGACGCGCGACCCCGCGGCGCTCCAGCCCGCCTCTGCCGCTGGCTGTGCTGTCGCTGGCCCTCATGCATGTGCACGGCGCGTCCGCGCAGACCGCCGCCAACGTCGACGGACCGCTCACGCTGAAGCGCACGCCGCTGCTGACCGAAATCGTGCCGCCCGCCGAGCGCGGCCAACTGCCCAGCCTGATCACCGGCGACCGCATTTCCGGCCGCCCCGACCTCGACACCCTGGTCGAAGGCAATGCCACGCTGCGCCGCGGCCCGGTCTCCATCACCGCCGACCGGCTCGAGTACTACCAGCCCGACGACCAGGCCAAGGCCACCGGGAACGTGCGGGTCAACCAGGGCGGCAACGTGTACGAAGGCCCGGAGCTGCAACTCAAGCTCGAGACCTTCGAGGGCTTCTTCAACAACGTGCGCTACCAGTTCCTGGCGAACGAGGCGCACGGCGAGGCACAACGCATCGATTTCGTCGACGCCAACGTGTCGGTGGCCCGCCAGGCCACCTACACCACCTGCCGCCGCGAGGACTTCCCCGGCTGGATGCCGGCATGGCTGCTGACCGCAACCACCATGACCACCGACACCGAGGAAGACGAAGGCGTGGCCACCAATGCGCGCCTGAGCTTCATGGGCATCACCACGCCGCCCATTCCGAGCGTGAGTTTCCCGCTGTCGAATGCCCGCAAGAGCGGCCTGCTGCCGCCCACCATGGGCATCGACAACAACAACGGCATCGAGATCGCGCAGCCGTATTACTGGAACATCGCCCCGAACCGCGACGCCACGATCACGCCCACGCTCATGAGCAAGCGCGGACTCAATCTCAGCAACGAGTTCCGCTACCTCGAAAAGGGCTACAGCGGCACGGCACGGCTCGACCTGATGGGCAGCGACCGCTTGGTGGGCCAGCGCTACAACGAGCTGCGCACCTCCCAGCTGCAGCAGCTGGCGAACGGAGAAATCCAGGCCAAGGACCTGACCGGCCCACCCAACAGCACCAGGCGCTGGGGCCTTTGGCTCAGTCACCACCAGGACTTCGACGCCAAGGCGTTCGGCCTGGACTCGCTGTCGGCCAACATCGCGATCAACCGCGTGAGCGACAACGACTACTGGCGCGATTTCACGCGCACGCCGTCGCTCGCGCAGCGCCAGTTGCCGAACGACGCGTCGCTCAGCTGGACCAAGGACGACTGGAGCGGCGCGATCCGCGCGCTCAAGTACCAGAACCTGCAGTACAACCTGTCGCCGATCGTGCCGTCGTACGACCGCATGCCGCAGATCACGGCCAACTACAACAAGTACGACTGGCACGGCTTCGACGTGTCGCTCAACCTGGACTACACGCGCTTCCGGGTCAACACGATCCTGAGCGGCCAGCCCGGCTTCGACGTCAACCAGCAGTCGCAGCCCGACGGCGACCGGGCCTCTGCCATCGCCTCGATCAGCCGGCCGTTCATCACGCCCAGCTCGTTCGTCATTCCCAAGCTGATGCTGAACACGGCGTCCTACAGCTACTACGTGCCGCAAGCGGACATTCCGAAGCTCACGATCAACGGCACGCAGTACGTCGGCGGGATTCCCTACAACCCGAGCTCGCTGTATTTCTTCCCGACCTCCAGCAACCGGACGGTGCCGACCTTCAGCCTCGACAGCGGCCTGATCTTCGAACGCGACGCCAGCTACTTCGGGCGCGCCTTCCGCCAGACGCTCGAGCCGCGCGCGTACTACGTGTACACCCCGTACCGCAACCAGAGCATGCTGCCGAACTACGACTCGGCGGCCAACGACTTCAGCTTCGCGACCATCTACACCGAGAACGCGTTCTCGGGCGGCGACCGCATCTCGGACACCAATGCGCTCACGCTCGGCGTGACCTCGCGCCTCATCGACCCGGCCACCGGCATCGAGGCGGCGCGCTTCGGCATCGCGCAGCGCCTGCGCTTCAGCGACCAGAAGGTCACGCTGCCCGGCGGCACGCCGGTCACCGACCGCGCGAGCGACCTGCTGGTGGGCGCGCAGATCAACTGGACGCCCAAGTGGAGCCTGGACACGGTGGTCCAGTACAACCCCGACACCCGCCGCTCGGAGCGTTCGGCCATCAGCGCCCGCTACAACCCCGAGCCGTACCACAACCTGAGCGCGGCCTTCCGCTACCAGGCACCCACCACCCCGACCGCCACCGACGGCAACAAGTCGTTCGACGTGGGCTGGCAATGGCCCCTCAACGACCTGTGGGGCGACAAGGGCAAGAACCTCGGTCCGGGCAAGGGCCAGGGCGGCGGACGCTTGTACGCCGTGGGCCGCCTGAACTACAGCCTGCAGGACAAGAAGCTCACCGACGGCGTGCTCGGCTTGGAATACGACGGCTGCTGCTGGATCGGGCGCGTGGTGCTGCAACGCATCACCACCGGCCAGGTGACGGCGAACACCCGCATCATGTTCCAGCTCGAATTCGTCGGGTTCTCCAGCATCGGCTCCAGCCCGATGCAGGCCTTGCGGCAGAACATCCAGCGCTACGAACCCCTGCGCCAACCGGGCGAGGCGCCCAGCCGCTTCACCAATTACGACTGAGTCGACTGACTGAGCTAGCCATGAAAAACATCCGTTCCATCATCACCCTCGGCTGCCTTGCGGCCATGGCTGCAACCGCAGGCGCCCAGGGCTTTCGCTCGGGCGGCGGCATCACGGACATCATGCGCGCCGGTCCGCGCCTGGGCCCGCCGGCGGCGCGCCCCGCCCCCGGCACGCCGCCTGCGGCGGCTCCGGTGCAACGCTCGGCGGAATTCATCGTCGCGCTGGTCAACTCCGAGCCCATCACCAACACCGAGGTGCTCACCCGCGTGGAGCGCCTGCTGAAGGAAAACCCCGACGCCCAGCGCGTGCCGCGCAACGAGCTCACGCGGCTCGTGCTCGAGCGCCTGATCACCGAGCGCGCGCAGCTTCAGCTCGCCAAGGAAAACGGCATCAAGGTCGACGAGGTGGCGATCGACCAGGCCGAGCAGACCGTGGCGCGCCAGAACGAAATCAGCCTTGTCGAACTGCGCCGCCGTGTGGCGGCCGAAGGCATTGCGCAGAAGGAGTTCCGCAACGACCTGCGCGACCAGTTGCTGCTCACGCGCCTGCGCGACCGCGAGGTCGAGTCGAAGGTCAAGATCAGCGACGTCGAGGCCGACGAGTACCTGCGCGACCAGCGCAATGTGTCCGTCAAGAACGCCGCGCTGGAGAATCTGAACCTCGCGCAGATCCTGATCGCGTTGCCAGAGAACGCGACCGACGCGCAGATCGCCGCCGCGCAGCAGAAGGCCCAGGGCCTCGCCCAGCGCGCCCGCGCTGGCGAAGACTTCGCCAAACTGGTGCAGGACAACTCCGATTCGCCCGACCGTGCCAATGGCGGTGCCATCGGCATGCGCAGCGCCGACCGCTACCCGGCGCTGTTCGTCGAGGCCACCCAATCGACGGCCGTGAACGGCATTGCCGGACCCGTGCGCTCCAGCGCCGGTTTCCATGTGCTCAAGGTGGTGGCCAAGGCCCAGGTCGGCTCCAGCGATGCCACCGTCACCCAGACGCAGGTGCGCCACATCCTGTTGCTGAACGATCCCAAGCGCACCACCGCCCAGGCGGTCGCGCAACTCGCGGAATTCAAGCGCCGCTTGCAGGCCGGCACGGCCGACTTCGCGGGCCTGGCCCGCGACAACTCGCAGGACGCGAGCGCCAAGGCCGGCGGTGACCTCGGCTGGTCGCGTCCAGGCCAGTTCGTGCCCGAGTTCGAGGAAGCGATGGACCGGCTCTCGCCGGGCCAGATCAGCGACCCCGTGGTGTCGCGCTTCGGCGTTCACCTGATCCAGGTGGTCGGGCGCCGCGATGCCAAGCTGAGCCAGTCCGAGCAGCGTGAAGCCGCGCGGACAGCATTGCGCGAGCAGCGCATCGAGGAAGCCTTCAGTACCTGGATGCAGGAAGTGCGTGCGCGGGCCTACGTCGAGTACCGCGAACCCCCGCAGTCCTGATTCACCGATGGCACATATCGCCAGGAAGCGGTTCGGACAGCATTTTCTGTCCGACGCGGGGATCATCGATGCGATCGTGCGGGAGATCGCCCCGCAGCCCGGCGACGCCATGGTCGAGATCGGCCCGGGGCTCGCGGCGCTCACGCAGCCGCTGGTCGAGCGGCTCGGCCGGCTCACCGTGATCGAACTGGACCGCGACCTGGCCAAGCGCCTGCGCGACCATGCGCAACTCGACGTGATCGAGTCCGACGTGCTCAAGGTGGACTTCGCCGAACTCGCGGGCCGCTTTCCGGCCAAGCCGCTGCGCGTGGTGGGCAACCTGCCCTACAACATCTCCACGCCCATCCTGTTCCACCTGCTGGGCTCGGCCCATTTGGTGGCCGACCAGCACTTCATGCTTCAGAAAGAGGTGATCGACCGCATGGTGGCCAAGCCCGCCACGTCGGATTACAGCCGCCTGAGCGTGATGCTGCAGTGGCGCTACGACATGGCCAACGTGCTGTTCGTGCCACCGGAAAGCTTCGAGCCGCCGCCGCGCGTGGACAGCGCCGTGGTGCGCATGGTGCCGCTGGCGCAGCCACCGGTCGTTGATGCGAAGCGCCTGGGCGAAATCGTGCAGGTGGCTTTCAGCCAGCGGCGCAAGATCATGCGGCACACACTGGGCAAGTGGCTGCAGGAGCACGGCTTTGCCGGCGAGTTCGACACCCAGCGCCGGGCGGAGGAAGTGCCTGTGCACGAATATGTGGCCCTGGCGCAGGCCGTGGCCCCATGAAAAAGCCCGTCACAGACGGGCTTTTTCATGCGCGCCGGGGAGGTTCCCAGGCGCCGATGCTCAAGCCGCTTTAAGCGGCGGCGAGCCAGTAACTCGCGTTGAACGGGCTGCTCATGCGCAGCGCCAGCGGCGACACGTCGACGAGCTTGTCGGTTGGCATTTTTTCGCCGGCCGGCTCCGTGCTGGCCGTGGTGGTTGCTGCTGCGGTGTTGTTCACTTCGATGCCATCGAGGTTTTCAGCTTTCGGCTGAGCCTCGTTCGCCCGTTCTGCTTGGCTGGTAGATGCAGAACGGGCTACAGAAAAGAATAGAAGCACCGGAACGGGACCTTGCGGTCGCCCCAGTAGTCCGAGGCGTCGCGGAAGATGTCGAGCAGCTGCTCGCGCGCTTCCTTGTCGAACTTGGCATTGGCCGGAATCTGCTCCAGCACGATGACGAAACCTGGCTGTGGGCCCGATTTATGCAGCGGGTCTGTCATGCAGTCGTACAGCGCGTCGAAGTTCTTCCCGAAGTGGGCCGGGAACGTGAACTGCTGCGCGATCAGGTCGAGCACGTCCTGCTTGGTCTGGGCGTTGCCCAGGTTGGCGTACAGGAAGTGCTGGCCGGCTGCGTTGGCAGCGTCCTGCAGGTCGTTCACGCGGAACGCGCGGATCGATTGCACGATGTTCGGGCGTACGGCACGAAGGGATAAGGTCATCTCCGCTGGTCTTTCCATAGTCATCATCATTTCTTCGGGGCGCTTCGGGGCGCCACCCAGGTCGTTGTCATCGCTCATGGCGCAATCCGTCTGAAACTTGCATAGTGGTCTGCCGTGTACCAGCAGGCCTCGGGGGTGGTGCGTTGCGCACCGCCGCAAACAATTCGTTGTGCACCACGATTGCGCGAGCCGGGTGTCGTCACCGTGTACTCGAGGTAGTGGCCACGCCGTGCCGGCGGTAAAAGACGCTCGCGATTGCCGAAAACCGTGCCGTCCTTGTCGTACCGGAAAGGTCCACCGTTGAGGATGGACTGGTAGGTTCGCTGGCCCTGCACCGGCAATTCGGACAGGGCAATCGTTCCATCAGTGGACGTTTTTTCGGCGCCGAACCATCCGCGGGCCTCGGCCCCGGTCGCCAACGCCGCCAGCATCAGGCCGGTGAGCGCAAACTTTGTGACTGAGGACGTGATCGAGGCGTAAGCCGCCATGGGGCACCACAAGAAAAGAGCGGGGGGAGTTCGAATCAGCGTTCAACGTCGGGGTTAACCCGCAAATTCAAGCCCGCGAGTGTGCACCACGCTGGAGAAAATAGCAAGGGACTGCCCAAAGTTTGAGCAGTCCCCGGAGGTGCAAGTGGCGTTTTAAGTTGGCGACCACTCTCGCCAAAGCGCCTATCTTTCGGCGTTTGCGTCAGCCACTGTCAAGGCTGTCATGTTCACGATGCGTCGAACAGTCGCGCTGGCCGTGAGAATGTGCACAGGTTTGGCGGCGCCGAGCAAAACCGGGCCGATCGCGATGTTGCCGCCGGCGGCCGTCTTGAGCAGGTTGTACGAAATATTGGCCGCGTCGATGTTCGGAAAAACCAACAGGTTGGCGTCGCCGGCCAGCGCGCTGTGCGGCATGACGATCGCGCGCTGCTTGCTGTCCAGCGCCACGTCGCCATGCATTTCGCCGTCCACTTCGAGCCAAGGTGCCTGCACGCGCAGCAGGTCGAGCGTCTTGCGCATCTTGATGGCGCTGGGCTCGTTGCTGGTGCCGAAATTGGAGTGCGACAGCAGCGCAGCCTTCGGCTTCAGGCCGAAGCGCATCATTTCCTCGGCCGCCATGGTCGTGATTTCGGCCAGTTCCTCGGGCGAGGGGTCGTAGTTGACGTGCGTGTCGACCAGGAACACCTGGCGGTCGGGCAGCAGCAGGCCGTTCATGCAGGCGTACACCGGCACGTCCTGCGGGGTGCTGGCGCAGCCGCCGGGGCGCTTGCCGATCACCTGGTCGATGTAGTGCAGGTGGATCAGCGTGGTGCCCCAGGTGCCGCAGATCATGCCGTCCACCTCGTCCTTGTGCAGCAGCATCGCGCCGATCAGCGTGAGGCGGCGGCGCATCTCGATCTTCGCGACCTGGGCGGTGATGCCCTTGCGCTCGGTCATGCGGTGGTAGGTCTGCCAGAAGTCGCGGTAGCGGTGGTCCTGCTCGACGTTGACGATGTCGTAGTCGAGCTCTTCCTTCAGTCGCAGGCCGAACTTCTCGATGCGCTGGGCGATGACGGCCGGGCGGCCGATCAGCGTCGGGCGGGCCAGGCCTTCGTCGACCACGATCTGCGCGGCGCGCAGCACGCGCTCTTCCTCGCCCTCGCTGTACGCCACGCGCTTCTTCGGCGAGCGCTTGGCGGCGTCGAAGATCGGCTTCATGGTCGTGCCCGAGGCATAGACGAAGCTCTGCAGGCGGTCGCGGTAGGCGTCCATGTCCTTGATCGGGCGCGTCGCCACGCCGCTGTCGGCGGCGGCCTGCGCCACGGCCGGCGCGATCTTCATCATCAGGCGCGGGTCGAAGGGCTTCGGAATCAGGTATTCGGGGCCGAACGACAGCTTTTCACCGACGTAGGCGGCGGCCACGCGCTCGCTCTGCTCGGCCTGCGCCAGGTCGGCAATGGCGTGCACCGCGGCGATTTCCATCTCGTCGGTGATCGTGGTCGCGCCCGAGTCGAGCGCGCCGCGGAAGATGTACGGGAAGCACAGGACGTTGTTGACCTGGTTCGGGTAGTCGGTGCGGCCGGTGGCCATGATCACGTCGTCGCGCACCGCGTGGGCGTCTTCGGGCGCGATCTCGGGGTTCGGGTTGGCCAGCGCGAAGATCACCGGCTTGGCCGCCATCTTGGCGACCATCTCGGGCTTGAGCACGCCGCCGGCCGAGAGGCCGAGGAACACGTCGGCACCGGCGATGACTTCCGACAGCTTGCGCATGTCGGTCTTCTGCATGTACTGGCGCTTGTCGTCGTCCATCAGCTCTTCGCGGCCTTCGTAGACCACGCCGGCCAGGTCGGTCACGAACACGTTCTCGCGCTTCAGGCCGACCTTGAGCAGCAGGTTCAGGCAGGCCAGCGCCGCGGCGCCCGCACCCGAGGTGACCAGCTTGACCTCGGCGATGTTCTTGCCGGCCACTTTCAGGCCGTTGACCATGGCGGCCGCCACGGTGATGGCCGTGCCGTGCTGGTCGTCGTGGAACACCGGGATCTTCATGCGCTTGCGCAGCTCGCGCTCCACGTAGAAGCAGTCCGGGGCCTTGATGTCTTCCAGGTTGATGGCGCCGAAGGTCGGCTCCAGCGAGGCGATGATCTCGACCAGCTTGACCGGGTCCTTCTCGTCGATCTCGATGTCGAACACGTCGACACCGGCGAACTTCTTGAAGAGAACGCCCTTGCCTTCCATCACCGGCTTGGACGCCAGCGCGCCGATGTCGCCCAGGCCCAGCACCGCGGTGCCGTTGGTGATGACGCCCACCAGGTTGCCGCGCGAGGTGTACTTGAAGGCGTTCAGCGGGTCCTTGACGATTTCCTCGCAGGGCGCCGCCACGCCGGGCGAGTAGGCCAGCGACAGGTCGCGCTGGTTGACCATCTGCTTGGTCGCCGCGATGGCGATCTTGCCGGGAACGGGGAACTCGTGGTACTCGAGGGCCGCACGGCGCAGCTCGGCGCGCTTGTCTTCGGGCGTGGGAGTCGATGAGGTCGAGGGGGTCGAATCGGACATGTGCCTGTAGCTCCTGGTGGCGCTTCTTCTGGGGGCGCCGATTGTAGACCTCGCTCCGCGAGGCCCACGGCAGAGGCCATGCGCCGCATGGCCAGGGGGCGCGCATGACCAAATGCACGGGTTACGCCGTCAAGTCGCTGTGGCAATATGCACGGCTCGGACAAAACCTGAAAAAACCCCAAGAGGAGCGACCATGGCGCTGATGGATTTCATCAAGAAACAGTTCATCGACATCATCCAGTGGACGGAGACCGGCGATGGCACGCTGGCCTGGCGCTTCCCGATGGCGGAGATGGAAATCCAGAACGGTGGTTCGCTCACCGTTCGCGAGTCGCAGGTGGCGGTGTTCGTCAACGAAGGCAAGGTGGCCGACGTGTTCGGCCCCGGCATGTACAAGCTCACGACGCAGACGCTGCCCGTGCTCACGTACCTGAAGAACTGGGACAAGCTCTTCGAGTCCCCCTTCAAGAGCGACGTCTATTTCTTCAGCACGCGCCAGCAGATCGACCAGAAGTGGGGCACGCCCCAGCCGATCACCATCCGCGACAAGGACTTCGGCGCCGTGCGCCTGCGGGCCTTCGGCAACTACAGCTTCCGCATCGGCGATGCCAAGCTGTTCCACACCGAAATTTCGGGCACGCGCGACATCTACAGCGTGGCCGACCTCGACGGCCAGCTGCGCGGCCTGGTGCTGCAGAACATCAGCAACGCCATTGCGTCCAGCGGCGTGCCCTTTCTCGACCTTGCGGCCAACCAGATCCAGTTTGCGCAGGCCCTGGCCGCGCAGCTGGTGCCCGAGTTCGAGAAGATCGGCATCAAGCTCGAAAACCTCACGGTGCAGAACGTCTCGCTGCCCGAAGAGCTGCAGAAAATCCTGGACCAGAAGATCGGCATGGGCATGGTCGGCAACGACATGGGCAAGTTCATGCAGTACCAGACGGCGCAGGCCATTCCGAAGTTCGCCGAAGGCGCTGCCAACGGCGGCGGCGTGGTGGGCGACGCCATGGGCCTGGGGGCCGGCGTGGCGCTCGGCCAGGTGCTGGCGCAGAACCTCGCGCAGGGGCTGAGCCCGAACGCGGCGGCCCAGGCCGCGGCCACGCAGCAGCAACCCGCCGTGGCCGTGGTGAGCCCGGTCGACGTGATGACCACGCTCGAAAAACTCGGCGAACTCAAGACCAAGGGCATCCTCACGCAGGAAGAGTTCGACGCCAAGAAGGTCGAACTGCTCAAGAAGCTGGTCTAGCCCGGCGCTATGCTTTTGATAGCGCCTGACGCACGTGCTACGTGCGTCATAAGCCTTTTCGGCTTGAAAAAATCATGGTTGTCCGAACCATGGCCCCAACGCCATGGCTGAGGAAACCGGCAACCAACGCTACTACCGCGCGCCCTGCCCCGGCTGCGGCGCGCCGGTCGAATTCCGCTCGGCGCAGTCGACGCACGCGGTCTGTCCCTACTGCCAGAGCACCGTCGTGCGCCAGGGCGACACGCTCGCGCGCACCGGCAAGATGGCCGAGCTGTTCGACGACTTCAGCCCGCTGCAGCTGTTCGCTGCCGGCCGCATCCAGGACAAGCCGTTCACGCTGATCGGCCGGCTGCAGTACACCTACCCCGGCGGTCGCTGGACCGAGTGGATCGCCGCGCTCGACGGCGAGCGCACCGGTGTGCTCAGCGAGGACAACGGCGCCTATGTGTTCGCGCTGCCCTTCGACATCCAGCGCGCCGCGCCGCCATGGAACGAACTGCGCGTGGGCGCCACCACCGCCTTCGCCGGCCAGAGCTACACCGTCACCTCCAACGAACAGGTGGCGCTGACCTCCGCGCAGGGCGAGTTGCCGCACCTGCCCGAGCTCGGCCGCTCGTTCGCGATGGTCGAGCTGCGCAACGACAAGGGGCTGGTGCTCAGCCTGGACTACGGCACCGCCCCGCCCGCGGCCTCCCTGGGCCGCTCGGTGCAGCTGGAAGACCTGCAGCTCACCGGCCTGCGCGAGGACTCCGCCAGGAACGAGACGGGCCGCAGCTTCAACTGCCCCAATTGCGGCTCGCCCGTCACCGTCAACCTGGCCGACAGCAAGAGCATCACCTGCCGCTCGTGCAACAGCATCATCGACCTGTCGCAAGGCATCGGCGGCGAGCTGAAGCACGCCGCGCAGGACGAGCCCGTGCGCCCGCTCATCGCGCTGGGCGCCATGGGCCAGCTGCAGGGCGCGCAGTGGCAGGTGGTCGGCTTCCAGCACCGCATGGGCACCGAGCCCGGCGACGACGAGATGTTCGGCTGGGACGAGTACCTGCTCTACAACAAGAAGCGCGGCTTCAGCTTCCTGGTGGACGCCGAGGACGGCTGGAGCCTGGTCAAGCCGACCACCGGCGCGCCGGTGATGGCCGAGAACGGCAGCACCGCCAGCTACCTCAACAAGCGCTACCAGCAGCAGTACGCCTACAACGCCGAGACCACCTACGTGGCGGGCGAGTTCTACTGGCAGGTCGCGCGCGGCCAGAAAACCTTCAACCGCGACTTCGCCAACGGCCCCGCGCTGCTGTCGATGGAGCGCTCGGCCAACGAGCTCACGTGGTCGTCGGGCATCAAGCTCGACAGCGGCGTGGTAGCCACCTCCTTCAAGCTCGACGCCAAGAAGGACATGTTCAAGCGGGCCGACGCGCTGCCCGTGAGCGCCGCTTCGGGCATGGGCTGCGGCACCATCGTCCTCATCGTCGTGGTGATCATCGTCCTGCTGATCATCCTGAGCACCTGCAGCGGCGGATCGTCCGGCGGCTCGCGCAGTTCGGGCGGCTCGTATGGCGGCTACTCGAGTGGCGGCGGCCACAAATGACAACGAAGATGTACCCGATATTTCTTACTGCTATGACTGGAGGTCCCCATGGGATTTGAATGGCTGAAACCGGGCGTGGTCCTCGGATCGCTCGTGTACGCGCTGATCGGCGTCGTGATCTTCTGGCTGTGTTTCCTGATCATCGACAAGATCACGCCCTACGACCTGTGGGCCGAGATCGTCGAGAAGCAGAACGTGGCGCTCGGCATGGTCGTTGCCGCGATGAGCCTGGGCATCTGCATCATCGTGGCTGCAGCGATTCATTAGCCCACCGGCTTTGCACTTCGCTTCGCTACGTGTCATTCGCCACCCCCCGAGGGGGAGGCGCGGCTCGCCTTGGGGCGGTCCAGCGGCGACCGCCTGATCCAATGGACGCTCCTGCCACTCCGGCGCAGCCTGCCAAAGGCCCGCAACCCGTGGAGATCGCCCTGCTCGCCAGCGTGTTCGTGGTCGCGGCCTGCGGCCTCGTCTACGAGCTGAGCGCGGCCGCGCTCAGCTCCTACCTGCTCGGCGACTCGGTGCTGCAGTTCAGCACCATCATCGGCACCTACCTGTTCGCCATGGGCGTGGGCTCGTGGCTCTCGCGCTATTTCGACCGGCAGCTGCCGGCGCACTTTCTTCGCATCGAGCTGATGGTGGCGCTGATCGGCGGCGCGCTGCCCGCGATCCTGTTCCTGGCCAACGCCTACGTGCCCAGCGCGTTCCGCCTGCTGCTGTACGGCCTGGTGATGGTCGTGGGCACGCTGGTCGGGCTGGAAATTCCGCTGGTGATGCGCATCCTGAAGCGCAACATCGTGCTCAAGAACCTGGTGTCGCAGGTCTTGACCTTCGACTACCTCGGCGCGCTGGCGGTGTCGGTGGCGTTCCCGCTGATTTTGGTGCCGCAGCTCGGCATGATCCGCACCGGCCTGCTGTTCGGCTTCATGAACGCGGCCGTGGCGGTGTGGGCGCTGTGGCTGTTCCGCCATGAGCTGCGCCGCGTCGGCGCGCATGCGCTGGCCTGCTTCCTGGCGCTGGCTGCGCTGCTCGCGGCCTTCATCGGGGCCGACCACATCACGACGCTGGCCGAGGACAAGTTCTACCAGGACCACATCGTCTTCAGCGCCACCTCGCCCTACCAGCGCATCGTGGTCACGCGCGGGCTGCTCGGGCACCGCCTGTTCCTGAACGGCAACCTGCAGTTCGCCGAGCGCGACGAGTACCGCTACCACGAGGCCCTGGTGCATCCGGTGATGGCCGCGCAGGGTGCGCCCAGGAAGGTCGCCGTGCTCGGCGGCGGCGACGGCATGGCGGTGCGCGAGATCCTGAAGTACCCCTCGGTCGAATCGGTCACGCTGGTGGAGCTCGACCCGAACATGACGCAGCTCTTCACCACGCACGAGACGCTGGCCGCATTGAACGGCCATTCGCTGTCGTCGCCGAAGGTGAAGATCGTCAACACCGACGCCTTCCAGTGGCTGCAGCAACCCGGCGACATGTACGACGTGATCGTGGTCGACTTTCCCGACCCGACCAACTTCGCCATCGGCAAGCTCTACACCAACAGCTTCTATTCGCTGCTCGAAAAGCGCCTGTCGGCCAGCGGCTATGCGGTGATCCAGACCACCTCGCCGCTGGTGGCGCGCAAGAGCTACTGGACCGTGGCGACGACCATCGAATCGGTGGGCCTGCGCGCCACGCCCTACCACGCGCATGTGCCGAGCTTCGGCGAATGGGGCTACATCATCGCGAGCCGCCGGCCGTACCGCATGCCCGACGCACTGCCGGACGGGCTGCGCTTTCTTTCGCCTTCCACGCTGCCGCTGATGTTCGACTTTCCGCTCGACATGGCGCGCGTGCCGACCGAAGTGAACCGCCTGTCGAACCAGATCCTTGTCACCACTTATGAACAGGAGTGGGGCAAGGTGATGGCGCACTAGCCGCGCGATGCAACGACGCGAATTCCTCGGTGTGGCGGCAACTGCCGCAAGTGCCTTGGGCGCCCTTGCGCTCGCGGGCTGCGAGGCGCCGATGCCGCCCATCGAAGGCGGCTTCACCGGCATCGACGTGGCGCGCGGCCATGCGATGCGCGACGGCGCGCTCAAGGGCGCGTCACCCGCAGTCGTGAAGCGCACCCGTGTCGTCATCGCCGGTGGCGGGGTCTCCGGGCTCGCCGCCGCGCGCGCCCTGCGGCTTGCAGGCATCGACGACTTCACGCTGCTCGAACTCGAAGACACCGCCGGCGGCAACGCGCGCGGCGGCATGGTCAACGGCATTGCCTGCCCGCTCGGCGCGCACTACCTGCCCGTGCCCGGCGACGATGCGCGCGAGGTGCAGGACCTGCTCGAGGAACTCGGCCTGCGCCGCCGCGTGGCGGGCCGCTGGGAATACGACGAGGTCACGCTGTGCCACAGCCCGCAGGAGCGCCTGTTCTTTCGGGGCGAATGGCAGGACGGCCTGCTGCCCGTGCACGGCGTGGGCGAAAGCACGCTCGCGCAGTACCGCAAGTTCTCGCAGCGCATCGACGCGCTGCAGCACGCGGCGCACTTCGCCATTCCCACGCTCAAGGTCGCGGTCACGCCCGAGCTGCTGGCGCTCGACGCCATCCCCTTTTCGAGCTGGCTCGACAGCGAGGGCTTCAGCGACGTGCAGCTGCGTTGGTACCTGGAGTACTGCTGCCGCGACGACTACGGCGCGGGCATCGCGCAGGTGTCGGCCTGGGCCGGCATCCACTACTTCGCGAGCCGCCACGGCTTTCATGCGCCCGGCGATCCGACCGGCAGCGCCAACGACGCGAACCCCGAGCGCGACGGCATCCTCACCTGGCCCGAAGGCAACGGCTGGCTCACGAAACAGCTGGCCCGCCCGCTCGGCGAGCGGCTGCGCACCGGCCAGGTCGTCACGCGCATCGCCGACGTGCGCGGCGGCGTCGAGGTCGATGCGTGGGACACCGCCACGCAGTCGCTGGTGCGCTGGCAGGCGGAGCGCTGCATCGTCGCGCTGCCCGTGTTCATCGCCGCGCGCGTGGTCCAGAACCCGCCCGAGGTGCTGAAGAACGCCGCCGCGCACGTGCGCTACGCGCCCTGGCTGGTGGCCAACATCCACCTGCGCGGCGCGCTGGCCGACCGCCACGGCGCCGCGCCGAGCTGGGACAACGTGGTGTACGGCACCCAGGGCCTGGGCTATGTCGATGCGCGCCACCAGACGCTGGACCCCACACCGCGCGGCACCGTGCTGAGCTGGTACCGCCCGCTGGGCGCCAGCAGCCACGACACGGCCGACGGCCGCAAGCTGCTGCTGGAGCGCCCTTGGACCGGCTGGCGCGACGACCTGCTCGCCGAGCTGTCGGTGCCGCACCCCGACCTGCCCTCGCTGGCCACGCGCATCGACATCACGCGCTACGGGCACGCGATGTCCATTCCCACACCCGGCCTGCTCGCGCAGATCGGCTCGCAGCGCAGCGCGCCTGGCGACGGCCATCGAGGCAGCGTCGTGGCGGGCCGGCTGTCGTTCGCGCATGCCGACTGGTCGGGCTATTCGATCTTCGAGGAAGCCTTCACGCGCGGGCACGTGGCCGGGACCGCACTGGCATGAAGACACTGGTGCTCGGCGGCTACGGTAACTTCGGTGCGCGCATCTGCCGCGCGCTGGCCGCAGACCCCGGCATTGCGTTGCCGAGCTCACGCGGACGGGGTGCCTTGCTCCGAGAATGTCCCCCGCTTCGCTCCTCCTTGATTTCGCTGCGCAAGACACCCCATCGGCGTGAGCGTGGTCAGCGCAGTCGTTGATCAGGACGCACCGACAGCGTGTCCTGTGCACGCGCCCCTCACGGACCCCTCTCGTGCAGTTTTCACGAAGACTTCACACGCAGCGCCATTGCTTCACAGACGGTCTGCACACTCGCGGACGCCAACAAAAACATCAAGGGAGCTTCCATGCTTCAAGTCGCCAATCGAAAACTCGCGTCGCTCAGTGACGTGCTCTTCACCGGCCTGGGCCGCGTGCTCGGCTTCTTGCGTCCGGTGGCCCGTGGACTCATCGGGTCATGGCGACCGCCGGGTTGGCTGCGCATCGCGGGCGCTTTCGCGCTGCTCGGGCTGCAATGGCTGCAGCAGCGCCTGGCCTGGCTGGCCGTAGTCCTGTTGCTGGTGGGGGCCGGATGGATCGCCAGCCCGCATGTGTTGAAGTGGTGGCACGGCCTGACGCCCGACCGCGTGGAGCCCGTCGTCGCCACCGCCAAGATCGAACCGCCGCAGCGCACGCAGATCGAGCTCGACAAGGGGCCGAACCCCTTCGTCATGAACTTCTCGGCCTCGGTGGCGCCCATTGCGCGCATCGGCCAGGAGGCCACCGGCGTCAGCATCGAGCCTGCCATCGCCGGGCGCTGGACCTGGGCCCGACAGAACCGGCTCGAGTTCCTGCCAGCGCAAGACTGGCCCGTCGGCCAGCCCTACAAGGTGCAGCTTGCCGGCAACGCGCTCGCACCGCACATCGAGATGGCGCAACGCAAGTACGAGTTCAGCTCCCCCGAGTTCACCGCACAGATCGCCGGCGCCGAGTTCTACCAAGACCCGGTGCAGGCCAATGTGCGCCGCGCGCTGTTCCAGGTGCGCTTCTCGCACCCCGTCAACACCGCCGAGTTCGAGAAGCGACTCGTGCTCACTTACGACCAGGCCTGCAGCACCTCGTTCTTCAGCGTCGGCAAGTGCGCCAGCGAGAAGTTCACCGTCAGCTACGACAAGCTGCGCCTCTACGCCACGCTGCAGTCCGAGCCGCTGCCCATTCCCGAGAAGACCCGCCCCGTGGTGCTGAGCCTCACGGCCGGTGCGCTCGCGCAAAAGGGCGGCCCGGCCTTGCGCAACGACGTGTCCCGCGCCGTCGACATTCCCGGTCTCTTCAGCCTGAGCATCGCCAGCATCGACCCGACCATCGTCACCGGTGAGAACGGCGAGCCCGAGCACGTGATGCACGTCAGCGCCTCCATGCCGGTGCACGAGCGCGAAATGGCGCGCGTGGTGCAAGCCTGGCTGCTGCCCGCCACAGAAGAAGCCAAGGGCAACAAGGACGACAGCGACGACAAGTTCGACTGGTCGGCCGACCCCGCGAAGGTGACCGACGCCGTGCTGCGCCGCGCGAAGAAGATCAATTTGCAGCCCATCGCCAGCGAGCGCGAAGTGACCGACATGGTCAGCTTTCGCATGCCCCAGGCCGAGGGCGGGCGCTACCTGCTGGTGCGCATTGCCAAGGGCCTGAAGACGCCCGGCGGCTACCAGCTGGGTGCGGCGCGCCAGGACGTGCGCCTGCTGAAGACCTTCGCGCCCGAGCTCAGCATCATGAGCCAGGGCTCGCTGCTCGCGCTGTCGGGCGAGCGCAAGCTGCCGATCCTGGTGCGCGACCTGCCCGGCATCCGCCTGGAAATCGGCCGCCTGCTGCCGCAGCAGTTGCAGCACCTGGTGACGCAGACCAACGGCGACTTCTCGCACCCGCAGTTCTACGGCGGCCTCACGTCGGACAACCTGGTCGACCGCTTTCAGAAGGAGATTCCGCTCAGCATTCCCGCCGGCAAGGCGCACTACGAGACGGTCGACTTTGCCGAGTACTTGCGCAACGACGTGGCCGACCGGCGCGGGGTGTTCCTGCTGAAGGTGCAGGGCTACGACCCCAAGGCCAAGAAGAAGCCGGAAGCGAAGTCCGAAGGCGACGGCGAAGCCCGGCCCGAAGAAGAACAGCAGCAGGAAGAACAGTCCTCCGACGAAGAAGGCAACGCCGAAGCCGGCAACCCCGAGCAGCAGCTCGACCAGCGCCTGGTGCTGGTCACCGACCTGGGCATCGTCGCGAAGAAGTCGCTCGACGGCACGCGCGACGTGTTCGTGCAGAGCATTGCCAACGGCCAGCCCGTGGCCAATGCGCTGGTGGAGGTGTGGGGTCGCAACGGCATGATCGTCGCGTCGCAAACGACGGACGCCACCGGCGCGGCCAAGCTGCCCAACCTGGCCGGCTACCAGCGCGAGAAGACACCCGTGGTGCTGGTCGTGCGCAAGGACGGCGACCTGAGCTTTTTG
This sequence comes from Variovorax monticola, assembly GCF_051216855.1. Taxonomy (NCBI): domain Bacteria; kingdom Pseudomonadati; phylum Pseudomonadota; class Betaproteobacteria; order Burkholderiales; family Comamonadaceae; genus Variovorax; species Variovorax monticola. The sequence continues at coordinate 432,617 of NZ_JBPJZP010000005.1, read as the reverse complement.
CCCTTCAACCGCAGCGACCGCACGCTGGACATCTCGCGCTTCGACGTCGGCGGCCTGCGCGCGGCCGGCGTGCCGAACCAGATGACGGCCTACGTGTTCAGCGACCGCGGCATCTACCGCCCCGGCGACACGATGCACATCGCGATGATGGTGAAAGCCGGCAACTGGGGCACCTCGCTGCGCGACCTGCCGCTGGAAGCCGAGATCATCGATGCGCGCGGCCTCGGCGTGCGCCGCGAGAAGCTCAAGCTCGGCCCCGGCGGCGCGGCGGAAATCGCCCACACCACGCAGGACACCTCACCCACCGGCAACTACACCGTCAACCTCTACCTGCCGCGCGAATCGTCGCCCGGCACTCCCGAGGTCGAAGGCCTGCTCATCGGCAGCACCACCGTGAAGGTGCAGGAGTTTCTGCCCGACCGCACCAAGGTCACGGCCAGGCTCAGCAGCGAAGCGTCCGAAGGCTGGGTCAGGCCGAAGGACCTGAAGGCCTTCGTCGATGTGCAGAACCTCTTCGGCACGCCCGCGCCCGATCGCAAGGTCGAAGGCACGCTCACACTGAGCCCGGGCTTCCCGGTGTTCCGCGCGTTCACCGACTACGCCTTCTTCGACCCGCAGCGAGCCGCCGACAAGCAGGTCGACGACCTGGGCAGCGTGCAGACGAGTGCCGACGGCAAGGCCGAGTTCGACCTGCGCCTGTCGCGCTTCGACGCCGCCACCTACCAGGTGCATGTGCTGGCCAAGGCCTTCGAGCCCGAGGGCGGACGCAGCGTGTCGGCCGAGGCGCAGACGCTGGTGAGCGACATGCCCTACCTGGTCGGCGTGAAGGTCGACGGCGACACCAGCTACGTGAGCAAGGGCGCCGCGCGCAACGCCACCGTGATCGCCATCGACCCGCAGGCGAAGAAGACGGCCGTGGCCGAGCTGAAGCTCGAGCGCGTGGAGCGCAAGGTGCTGTCGGTGCTCGTCAAGCAGGACAACGGCCTGTACCGCTACGAGTCGCGCAAGAAGGAAGTGGTGCTCGACGAGAAGCCGTTCGCCATTGCCGCCGCAGGCAACACCGTGGCGCTGGACACCGCCGCGCCCGGCAACTTCGGCTACGTGGTGCGCAACGCGCAGGGCCAGGAGCTCAACCGCGTGGAGTACAGCGTGGCGGGCAACGCCAACGTGTCGCGCTCGCTGGACCGCAATGCCGAGCTGCAGCTCACGCTGGACCGCAAGGACTACGAGCCGGGCCAGGAAATTGCGGTGAGCATTCGCGCGCCCTACGTGGGCGCGGGCCTCATCACCATCGAGCGCGACAAGGTGTACGCCCATGCGTGGTTCAAGACCGACAAGACCGCCTCGGTGCAGAAGATCGTGCTGCCCAAGGACTTCGAGGGCACCGGCTACATCAACGTGCACTTCGTGCGCGACCCGGCCTCGGACGAGGTCTACATGAGCCCGCTGTCGTACGGCATCGTGCCCTTCGCCACCGCGCTGACCAAGCGCACCGCCAACCTGCAGCTCACCAGCAGCGAGCTGGTGAAGCCGGGGCAGACGGTGAAGATGAAGCTCACCAGCGACAAGCCCACGCGCGCCGTGGTGTTCGCGGTGGACGAGGGCATCCTGCAGGTGGCGCGCTACAAGACGCCCGACCCGCTGAAGCACTTCTTCCAGAAGCGCGCGCTCGAAGTGGGCACGCTGCAAACGCTCGACCTGATCCTTCCCGAGTTCAAGAAGCTCATGCAGGGCGCGGCCCCCGGCGGTGACGGCGAAGGCGAACTCGGCAAGCACCTGAACCCGTTCAAGCGCAAGCGCGACAAGCCGGTGGCCTACTGGTCGGGGCTGGTGGACGTGAACGGCAGCCGCGAGTTCAGCTACACCGTGCCCGAGAGCTTCAACGGCAGCCTGCGCGTGATGGCCGTGGCCATCAACGACGAAACCACTGCCGCCAAGAGCACGCGCACCGTGGTGCGCGGCGACATGGTGATCCTGCCGAACGCACCGCTCGCCATGGCACCTGGCGACACCGTCGAGGTGGGCGTGGGCCTGGCGAACAACATCGCGGGCTCCGGCAAGGAAGCGCCGATCGCATTGACGCTCACCGCCTCGGGCGGGCTCGAAGTGGTGGGCGACGCCACGCAGACGTTGAAGATCAACGAGCGCGGCGAAGCCAGCACCAAATTCAACGTGCGTGCCAAGCCGGGCGCGCAGGCGGTGCTGGGTTCGTCCGCGCTGGTGTTCACCTCGACGCACAAGACCTTCAGCGCCCGCCTGTCGACCGAGGTGAGCGTGCGGCCCGCGTCGCCCTTCGTCACGCTGGTGCAGGCCGGCAGCTTCCAGCGTGCGGGCGAGCTGAGCAGCAAGGCCGACCTGTACCCGAACTTCCGCCAGAGCGACGTGGCCGTGTCGGCCGCGCCCTGGGCCTTCGCGACCGGCCTCATGCAGTACCTGGAGGCCTACCCGCACGGCTGCACCGAGCAGATCACGAGCCAGACCTTCCCGGCGGTGCTGCTGTCGGGCCGGCCCGAGCTGGTGAAGGAAATGGCGCGGGGCCGCACCGCGGAGCAAGGCCCGCTGCCCGAGGCGCGCAAGACCTTCGAGCGCTACCTGGTGCAGCTGCGCGCGCGGCAGACGGCCGACGGCGGCTTCTCGCTGTGGCCCGGCGCGGGCACCGACCCGTTCGCCACGCTCTACGCAGTGCACTTGCTGGTTGAGGCCAGGGACCACAAGCTGCCGGTGCCGCAAGACCTGCTGCAAAAGGCCAACACCTACCTGCAGAGCTGGCTCGGCAGCGGCGACGCCACGCTGGACGGCTGGCGCCAGCGCACGCAGGCGGCCTACCTGCTGACGCGCCAGGGCATCATCGCGCCGGCCGCGCTGGCCAACCTGCGCGAAGCCTGGCGCAACAAGAAAACGCAGGGCTGGAACGACGACCTGGGTGCCGTGTACCTGGCCGCGAGCTACCAGCTCGTGAAGCAGGAGCAGGTGGCCAGCGAGCTGCTCGACCCGGTGTGGAGCGACCTGCTCGCGCGCACCGAGAAGAAGCAGCGCCGCAACGTCTGGGGCGCCTACTACGACCCGCTGGTGCACGACAGCATGACGCTGCACCTGGTGGGCCGGCACTTTCCGGCGCGCCTGAAGACGCTGAAGCCCGCCGTGTGGGAAGGCATGGCCGCGATGGTGCGCGACGGTTGGTACAACAGCCTGTCGTCGGCCTCGATGCTGCTGGCGGTCGACTCGTACTTCGAGGCCGTGGGGCAGAACGCCGAAGGCAAGCTCACGGCGAGCGCCGTCGATGCGCAGGGCCAGGCTGCCGCGCTGGCACTGGGTGCGGTGAACCCGATCACGCGCGCCGCGGTGCCGGCCGGCACCGCCAAGCTGAAGCTGTCGAACGACAGCGACTTCAACCTGTATTACAGCTGGGCCGAGCAGGGCTTCGAGCGCAACGTGCCAGCCACGCCGGTGAACCAGGGCATGGAAATAGTCCACGAGGTGCTCGACGCCAAGGGCAGCCCGGTCACCAAGGTGAAGCTCGGCGACGAGGTCACGGTGCGGGTGCGCGTGCGCAGCCTGGACCGCGCGCAGATCGCCGACGTGGCGCTGGTCGACGTGCTGCCCGGCGGGCTGGAGCCAGTGCTGCAGGCCGTGGGCGACGACGACGATGCCAACGCCGACGCACCGATCTGGAAGAAGCGCCTGGGCGGCGGCGGCTCGTGGCAGGTGCAGTACGCCGACATCCGCGAAGACCGCGTGGTGTTCTACGGCGGCGTCGGCAAGGAGCTGCTCGAAGTGACCTACAAGGCGCGCGCCACCAACGTGGGCGACTACGTGGTGCCGGCGGCGTACGGCGAAGCGATGTACGACCGCCGCGTGTTCTCGCGCTCGGCGGGCGGGCGCTTCCAGGTGGTGGCGAATTGACCACGACGACAGTGCGCGTTGTCCCCTCTCCCGCTTGCGGGAGAGGGCTAGGGTGAGGGTGCGGCCTTCGCATGAACACGCTGCCCGATCCATCGCCGCTGCCCTCACCCCAGCCCTCTCCCGCGAGCGGGAGAGGGAGCAAGGCAGCGCGCCGTGACCCGACCCTCGGCCTCTTCTTTCTTGTCCCCTCTCCCGCTTGCGGGAGAGGGTCAGGGTGAGGGTGCGGCCTTCGTATGAACACGCTGCCCGATCCATCGCCGCTGCCCTCACCCCAGCCCTCTCCCGCAAGCGGGAGAGGGAGCAAGACACGGGCGCGCAAGACGCTCATCGCCTTCGCGATCGTCGCGCTGCTGCTCGCCCTGCTCCGCCTCTGGCCCCACGCCCCGCTCAGCGAAACCGTCGGCAGCTCGCGCGCCGTCTACGCCCAGGGCGGCGAACTGATGCGCCTCACGCTCGCGGGCGACGAGCAGTACCGGCTCTGGGTGCCGCTCTCGCGCATCTCGCCCACGCTGGTCGATGCGGTGCTGCTGTACGAAGACCGCCGCTTCTACGCACACCCCGGCGTCAACCCCGCCGCACTGGCGCGCAGTGCATGGCGCATCGCCAGCGGCGAGCGCCGCCAGGGCGGCTCCACGCTCACCATGCAGCTCGCGCGACGCGTGTACGGCATCGACAGCCGCACGCCCACCGGCAAGGTCGCGCAGATCTTCGCCGCGCTGTGGCTCGAAGCGCGCTTCGGCAAGCGCGACATCCTCGAGGCCTACCTCAACACCGCGCCCTACGGCGGCAACATCGAAGGCGTGCAGGCCGCGAGCCTCATCTACTTCCGCAAGGACGCCGCCAGGCTCAGCCTGCCCGAGGCACTGACGCTCGCGGTGATTCCGCAGAACCCCGTCAAGCGCATTGCCGAGCGCGGGCGCAACACCGAGCTGCAGTCGGCGCGCGAACGCCTGTGGGCGCTGTGGGCCGAGCGCGACCCGACCGCCAGGCAGCACGCGCCCGACGCGCAGCTCGCGCTCTCGGCGCAGTCGCGCGGCAGCCTGCCCTTTCTGGCGCCGCACGCCACCGACATGCTGCTCGCGCAGGAGCGCGGCGTGCAGGAGGTGCGCACCACCATCGACCTGCGCATGCAGTCCACGCTCGAACGCGTGATGGGCCAGTACCTGCGCACGCATGCCGACGTGGGCATGACCAACGCGAGCGCGCTGCTGCTCGACGCCTCGACCATGCAGGTGCGCGCCATGATCGGCTCGGCCGACTTCCGCAACGACGCCATCGCGGGCCAGGTCAACGGCGTGCTGGCCAGGCGCTCGCCGGGTTCCACGCTCAAGCCCTTCATCTATGCGCTGGCGCTCGACCAGGGCCTGCTGCATCCGCGCACGATGCTGAAGGACGCGCCCACCTCCTTCGGCCCCTACACGCCCGAGAACTTCGACCACCGCTTCGCCGGGCCGCTGTCGGCGCAGGAGGCGCTGATCCGCAGCCGCAACATTCCCGCGGTGGCCGTGGCCGCCAGGCTTTCCAAGCCGGGGCTCTACGACTTCATGCGGCTGGCCGGCGTGCAGAAGCTGCAGAGCGAATCGCACTACGGCCTGGCACTGGTGCTGGGCGGCGGCGAGGTCACGCCCGAGGAACTGGCGGGCATGTACGCGACGCTGGCCAACGGCGGCATTTCGCAACCCATCCGCTACACGCAGCCCGCGCCCGGCGAACCGCCCGCGCAGCCGCTGCGCCTGCTGAGCGAAGAGGCATCGTTCATCACGCTCGACATGCTGCGCCACACGCCGCGCCCCGACACCACCTTGCCCGCGCGCCCGGCCGTCGCATGGAAAACGGGCACGTCATGGGGCTTTCGCGATGCATGGACGGCCGGCGTGTTCGGCCGTCACGTGCTGGTGGTGTGGGTCGGCAACTTCGACGGCACCAGCAACCCCGCGCTGGTGGGCGTCGATGCGGCCGCGCCGCTGTTCCTGCGCATGGTCGATGCGCTGCGCGCCGAGCGGCTCGACCCGGGTGAGGTTGCTTCGCGCCCGCCGCCCGACCTGCGCCAGGTCGAGGTGTGCGCGGCCACCGGCGGCCTGCCCGATGCGCTGTGCCCGGTGCGCGCGACGACGTGGTTCATCGCCGGCAAGTCGCCCATCCAGGTGAGCAACCTGCACCGCGCGGTGTGGGTCGACGAGACCACCGGCAAGGTGGTGTGCGGCCCGCAGCCCAACGCGCGCCAGCAGGTGGTGGAGCAGTGGGGCAGCGACATGCGCCGCCTGTTCCGCCAGGCCGGCCTGCCGCGCGCGAGCGCACCGGCCGACGGTTGCGAGAAAGACGGCGATGCACCCGAGGGCGCGCCGCTCATCACCTCGCCGCTGCGCGGCGTGCGCCACACGCTGCGCGTGAACAAGCCCGAGCCGCTGGTGCTGCGCGCCGAAGCCGCTGCCGGCACGCAGGCGGTGTACTGGTTCGCCGACGACGCGCTCATCGGCCGCGCCGCGCCGGGCGAAGGCATCACCTGGATGCCGAGCCTGTCGGAGAGCGGCCGGCGCTACGTGCTGCGCGCGGTCGACGACCAGGGACGCGCCGAATCGCGCGAGGTGACGGTGGACATCGCGCCCTGAGCGGATGTCATGGCGCCGGATGTCATGGCCGCGTCATGCCTGCCCGGCATGGTCACGCGTTTTCGACTTGGAACTTCCACGTTCATGACGCGCCTCGCTTCCCTTTCCTTCATCGCCCTGGCTACCGCACTCGCTTGCGGCAGCGTGTCGGCGCAGACCGCCTTTCCCGCCACGCTCGCCGGCCACGCCGTGCTGCCCGCGCAGAGCTTCGTGGCCGCGCCCAAAGATGCGCCGGCCGACCTGCAGGTCAGCGGCAAGTTCACGACGCCCCGGCGCGTCGAGGCCATCGGCACGGTCGAAGGCCTGTCGGCCGGGCGCGGCACGGGCCTGTCGGTGCCCTTCAAGGGCCAGCCGCTGCAGGGCCACTCGGGCATCAAGAAGATGGACGACGGCAGCTTCTGGATCATTACGGACAACGGCGCCGGCACCAAGGCCAACTCGCCCGACTTCATGCTCTACCTGAACCACTACAAGGTGGACTTCAAGAGCGGCAAGTTCAACCAGCTGGAGACCGTGTTCCTGCACGACCCCGACAAGAAGGTGCCGTTTCGCATCGTCCACGAAGGCACCAAGCAGCGCTACCTGACGGGTTCGGACTTCGACCCCGAGAGCTTCCAGTTCGCCGGCGGCGCGCTGTGGATCGGCGAGGAGTTCGGCCCCTTCCTGATCAAGGCCGACCTGAAGGGCCGCGTGCTCGCGGTGTTCGACACGCTGGTCGACGGCAAGGCCGTGCGCTCGCCCGACCACCCGGGCGTGACCACGCCGGGCGCGCCCGGTGGCGCGGTCGACTTCCAGATCAAGCGCTCCAAGGGCTTCGAGGGCATGGCGTCTTCCAAGGACGGCAGCAAGCTGTATGCGCTGCTCGAAGGCCCGGTGTGGAACGCCGAGGCCAAGGACTACGAGCGTGTGGAGGGCAAGGAGGCACTGCGCGTGCTGGAGTTCGACGTGGCCACCGAAAAGTGGACGGGGCGCCACTGGAAGTACGTGCTGGAAGCCAACGGCAACGCCATCGGCGACTTCAACATGATCGACGCCACCACGGGCCTGATCATCGAACGTGACAACGGCGAAGGCACGGCCGACAAGGCCTGCCCCGAAGGCCAGAAGCGCACCGACTGCTTCCACGACATCGCGAAGTTCAAGCGCGTCTACAAGGTCGAGCTGAGCGACGCCAACGTGGGCGGCCCGGTGCGCAAGATCGGCTACATCGACCTGCTGAACATCGCCGACCCTGACAAGCTCGCGCGCAAGCCGCTGAACGACGGCGTGCTGAAGTTCCCGTTCTTCACCATCGAGAACGTCGACGTGGTCGATGCCACGCACATCGTGGTCGGCAACGACAACAACCTGCCCTTCTCGAGCAGCCGCGAGCCGAACAAGGCCGACGACAACGAGCTGGTGCTGCTGGAAGCGGGCGCGCTGCTGCAGGCGAAGTAGGCGGCGGGAACGAGCCATTCCCGGGGCCGCAATGCCCCGGCGCGCGTGCAGGGCGGGCGACGAGCGAGTTGGGGAAACCGTGTCAGATGCGTATGATTCTCATCTTCAAGCGCACTTCCACTTCCCTTCCTCTTCAATGAATTCCCGAACGACCCTGTGCGCCGTCCGGCGCGCGGCGTGAGCACCGGCTTGCGCTATCGCCTCGGCGTGGCGTCGCGCGCGGCGGCCGCCATTGCCGGCGGCTACGGCGTGGCGGCACTGTCCGCCGCCGTGCTCGCGCTGTGCCTGCCCGCCGCCTTCGGCATGGCGCGCAGCGAAGCCGTCACCACCGGCACGCTGGCCTCCTTCATCGTCTTCGCGCTGGCCGTGATGTGGGTCTTTGCCGCGCGCACCGCCGCGCGCGCATGGTCCGGCCTGGCGGTTGCCGCCGCACCGCTGGCCGTGCTGCTGTTCGTGCTACTGCGCATCACCGGGGGCGCCGCATGAAGGAAGGTTTTCGCCAGTCGATGGCGTGGCTGCACACCTGGTCGGGCCTGCTGGTCGGCTGGGTGCTGTTCATGGTGTTCGCGGCCGGCACGGCCTCGTACTTCAAGGACGAGATCACGTTCTGGATGAAGCCCGAGCTGCACGCGGTTGCGCAGCATGCCGTGCCGCCGGCCCAGGCGGCCGAAGGCGCGGTGGCCTACCTGCAGCGGCACGGCGCCGGCAGCCCGCGCTGGTTCATCAACCTGCCGACCGAGCGCCAGCCCTCGACCGACGTGCTGTACCTCGCCCCGCCGGCGCCCGCCGCCGCCGGCGCCGCACCCGCCGAAAGGCCGCGCCGCCGCTTCGACCGCGCCTCGCTCGACCCGGCCACCGGCGAGGCGATGTCCGCGCCGCGCGCCACCCGCGGCGGCGAGTTCTTCTACCGCCTGCACTTCGACCTGCACTACATGCCCGCGCTGTGGGCACGATGGATCGTGGGCTTCTGCGCGATGTTCATGCTGGTGGCCATCTTCAGCGGCATCGTCACGCACAAGCGCATCTTCAAGGACTTCTTCACCTTCCGCCCGAAGAAGGGCCAGCGCTCCTGGCTCGACGCGCACAACGTGACGGCTGTGCTTGCACTGCCCTACCACCTGATGATCACGTACACCGGCCTGGTCACGCTGATGTTCATGTACATGCCCTGGGGCCCGCAGGTGGCCTACAAGGACCGCGGCGGCGAGCAGGCCTTCTTCGCCGAAGCCTTCCCGGGCAGCGGCCGCGACCAGGTCAAGGCCTCGGGCAACAAGGCGCCGCTGGCGCCCCTCGCGCCGATGCTGGCCCAGGCCTCGGCGCACTGGAACGGCGCCGCCGTGGGCCGCATCACCGTGCACCAGCCCGGCGACGCCAACGCGGTGGTGGCCATCACGCGCGCCGAAGGGCCGCAGCTGTCGTACGACCAGCCGTCGATGCAGTTCAACGGCGCCACCGGCGCGCTGATCGGCGCTTTCGGCGACGTGCCCAGGCCGGCCGCGGAGACGCGCGGCGTGCTCTACGGCCTGCACATCGGGCGCTTCGGCGATCCGCTGGTGCGCGCGCTGTTCTTCCTGTCGGGCCTGGCCGGCTGCCTGATGGTGGCGACCGGGCTGCTGCTGTGGGCCGTGAAGGAGCGGCAGAAGTTCGCGAAGGCGCTCAAGCAGGGCGGGCGCATCGGCTTCGGCCTGCGGCTGGTCGACGGGTTGAACGTGGGTGCCGTCGCGGGCCTGCCGGTGGCGATGGCCGCCTTCTTCTGGGCCAACCGGCTGGTGCCGGTCGACGTGGCCGAGCGAGGCGCGGTCGAAATCCGCTGGTTCTTCATCGTCTGGGGCGCGACCGCCGTGCTGGGCCTGCTGCGCCCGACGCTGCGCATGTGGCAGGCGCAGCTGGCACTCGGCGCGCTGCTGTTCGTGCTGCTGCCGGTGCTCAACGCGTTCACCGGTCCCACGCCGCTGACCGTGAGCCTGCGCTCGGGCCCGAGCGCTGTGGCCGGCTTCGACCTCGTCGCGATCGCGCTGGGCTTGGGCCTGGCAAGCGCAGTCTGGATCGTGGAGCGCAAGCGCCGCAAGTCGCTCGCCAAGCAGGCCGGCGCGGTGGCAAAAGCAGCGCCTGCGACGCAGTCCGCGCTCGTCACTTCGGAACAGGGTTCGTGATGGATTCGCTGCTCCTGCCCCTCGTGTTTGCCGCTTCGCTCGCGGGCTTCTGCGCGCTGAGCCTGGCGATGGACCGCCACAGCGAAGACGTCTTCGGCCGCGGCAGTTCGCCGGGTACGTGGCGGCGCTGGCTGCAACTGGGCGGCACCGTGCTGCTGAGCCTGTCGCTGGCGGCGAGCCTGCAGGCCGCGGGCAGCGCCATCGGCTGGGTGCTGTGGCTGGGCGCGCTCACGGCCGCGGCGCTGGCCACGGTCGGGTTGCTGGGCTGGGCGCCGCGGCGGTTTCCGTGGATCGGTTCGGCCGCGGCGCTCGTCGCCGTGGGCGGCGGCCTGCTCTACCTGCTGGCCCTGCTGCCGGCCTGAGCCGTTCAGGCCGGGCGCCGCGCCGTGGTGCCGCCCGAGAGCACGCCCTGCGTCACCGGCAGCGCCATGAAGTCGTGCGGGAAGCCCATCGGCACGGCGCTGACCGCGTTCAGCCGCTGCAGCGCCGAGGCATCGAGTTCCACGTCGAGCGCGCCCAGGTTGTCCTCGAACTGCGCGAAGGTGCGCGCCCCGAGGATGGGCATCACGGTCGGCGCGCTGCGGTGCAGCAGCCAGGCCAGCGCGATCTGCGCGGACGAGCGGCCCTGCTCCTTCGCGATCTGCGCGACCACGTCGGCGATGTCGAGCGTGCGGGCGCTCAGCGCGCCGTTGATGGCGACCAGGTCCTTGCGCGTGCCCGAGACACCTGCCGTGCCCGACGTGCCCGACGTGCCCGACGTGGCGCCCTTCATCGGCGCGAGGTCGGCGCGCGTGTACTTGCCCGACAGCACGCCGCTGCCCAGCGGCGACCACGCCATCACGCCCAGGCCGAGCTCGTGCGCCATCGGCAGCAGTTCGCGCTCCGTGGTGCGCTCGATCAGGCTGTGCTCGACCTGCAGCGCCACCAGCGGCGTCCAGCCGCGCAGGTCGGCCAGCGTCTGCATGCGCGCCACCTGCCAGGCCGGCGTGTCGGAGATGCCCGCGTAGAGCACCTTGCCCGAGCGCACCAGGTCGTCGAAGCCGCGCATCACTTCGTCGACGGGCGTGAGGTTGTCCCAGATGTGCAGGTACAGCAGGTCGATGTAGTCGGTGCCCAGGCGCTTCAGGCTGGCCTCGACCGAGCGCACCATGTTGCGGCGGTGGTTGCCACCCGCGTTGGGGTTGCCGGGCTGCATGTTCAGCGTGTACTTGGTGGCCAGCACCACCGACTCGCGCCGCTCGGCGATGAACTGGCCCAGCAGCTTCTCCGAGCTGCCGTTGGTATAGAAGTTGGCCGTGTCGATGAAGTTGCCGCCGCGTTCCACGTACAGGTCGAACATGCGGCGCGACTCCACGGCGTCGGCGCCCCAGCCCCAGTCGCTGCCGAAGGTCATGGTGCCCAGCGACAGGGGGCTGACGCGCAGGCCCGAGCGGCCGAGGGTGAGGTAGTTGTCCAGCTTCATGGTGAATGTCCTTTCAAGGGGTCTGGCGTTGCGGTCGCATCGCCATGGCCTCGAAGGTAGTTCCGGCATTGCTTGGGAAACAGCCCGCTGGGGTTGATGCTTTGTGAAGCCCGTCTTCATAATGAAAGCCATGTCGCCCGAACTGCTCCCCGCCATCGCCGCCTTCGCCCGCGTGGCGCACCACGCCAGCTTCACGCGCGCGGCCGAAGAACTCGGCGTGTCGCCTTCGGCCCTGTCGCAGACCGTGCGCACGCTGGAGCAGCGCCTGGGCGTGCGCCTGCTGGACCGCACCACGCGACGGGTCGGCGTGACCGAACTGGGCCAGCAGTTGCTGAACGGTGCCCGCCCCGCGCTGGACGCGCTGGCGCAGGCGGTCGAAGGCCTGGACGAAGCACGCGACAAGCCCGCCGGCCTGCTGCGCCTGAACGTCTCGCGCACGGCGGCCGAGTTGCTGCTCTTCTCGCACATGGGCGACTTCGCCGACGCCTGGCCCGACATCACGCTCGAGGTGGTCTGCGACAACCGCATGGTCGAGCTGGTGGAGGGCGGCTTCGACGCTGGCGTGCGGCTGGGCGAAAGCCTGGCGCAGGACGTGGTGGCCGTTCCCGTCGGCGGCCCGATCCGCATGGTGACCTTCGCGTCGCCGCGCTACCTTGCGGGCCGCACGCTGCCCCGGACACCCGAAGACCTGCGCACGCACCGGTGCCTGAACTACCGGCTGACCACGGGCGGGCTCTACCGCTGGGAATATGCGCAGGACGGGCGCGAGTTCGACATCGAGCTGGCCGGCCCGCTCATCAGCAACGACAGCGACGTGCTGCTGGCCGCGGCGCGCGACGGCGCGGGCATCATGGTGGCGTTCGAGGCGGCGGTGCGCCAGGACTTTGAAAGCGGCCGCCTGGTGCCGCTGCTGGAGCCCTGGTGGCCGAGCTTTCCGGGCTTCTACATCTATTGCCCGAGCCGCGCGCAGATGCCGCGCAAGCTGCGGGTGTTCATCGACTTCCTGCAGGCGCGGCATGCGCCGCCGCCGGTGTCGCAGCGGGCGGTCAAGCCCGCATCAACGCCTCGATCTCGTCCGCGTCCACCGGCACGCCGCGCGAAATGAGCTCGCAACCCGTGGCCGTGACGATCGCGTCGTCCTCGATGCGAATGCCGATGTGGTGGAACTGCTCGGGCACGCCCTCGCCGGGGCGCACGTAGATGCCGGGCTCCAGCGTCAGCACCATGCCCGGGTGCAGGATGCGGCTCGGGCGGTTCTTGATCACTTCGTTGGACAGCGGATCTTTTCGCTCGCTCACTTCGCCCACCTGCGTGGGCTCGACGTAGCTGCCGCAGTCGTGCACGTCCATGCCCAGCCAGTGGCTGGTGCGGTGCATGTAGAACTGGAAGTAGGCGCGCGACTCGATCACGTCGTCCAGCCCGCCGACCTTGTCGGCGTCCAGCAGGCCCAGGTCGAGCATGCCCTGCGCCAGCACCTTCACCGCCGCGTCGTGCGGGTCGTTGAAGCGGTTGCCGGCCTTGGTGGCGGCGGCCGAGGCGTACTGGCTCTGCAGCACCAGGTCGTACAGCGCGCGCTGCGGGCCGCTGAATTTGCCGTCGGCCGGAAAGGTGCGCGTGATGTCGCTGGCGTAGCTGTCGAGCTCGCAGCCCGCGTCGATCAGCACCAGCTCGCCCTTGCGCACCGGCGCGGCGTCGGCGCGGTAGTGCAGCACGCAGGCATTGGCGCCCGCCGCCACGATGGAGCCGTAGGCCGGGTACTGCGAGCCGCCCAGGCGGAACTCGTGCAGCAGCTCGGCGTCCAGGTGGTACTCGCGCACGTCCTGGCCCTCGCGCAGCATGCGCGCCGACAGCTGCATCGCGCGGATGTGGGCGCGCGCGCTGATCTGCGCGGCGCGCCGCATCACGTCCTGCTCGTGCGCGTCTTTCACGAGGCGCATTTCGTCGAGCAGGCCGCACAGGTCGCGCTGCTCCTCGGGGCACAGCGCGCCGTAGCGCACGCGCGCGCGCACCGACTGCAGCCAGCCGTCGATACGGGTCTCCAGGCCCTTGTGCGTGGCGAAGGGAAACCACACGGTCGACTTGTTCTCCAGCAGCTTGGGCAGCTTCGCGTCGAGCTCAGTGATGGAGAGGGCGTCGTCCACGCCCAGCGCAGCGGGCGCGGCCTCGGGGCCGAGGCGAAAGCCGTCCCAGATTTCGCGTTCCAGGTCCTTGGGCGCGCAGAACAGCGTGGCGCGACCGTCGCCCGACAGCACCAGCCACGCGTTGGGCTCGGTGAAACCGGTCAGGTAATGGAAGTAGCTGTCGTGGCGAAACAGGAAGTCGCTGTCGCGGTTGCGCTGGCGCTCGGGCGCGGTGGGGATGAGGGCGATGCCGTCCGTGCCCAGTTGCGCGGCGAGGCGCGCGCGGCGCTCGGCGTAGATCTTGGAGGTCGTGGTGGTGTCTGAAGTCATCTCGGCGTGTTCGGTTGATTCAGTTGATTGAGCTGACCGAGGCGCTCGGGCGTACCCACATCGGTCCAGGCGCCGGTGTAGAGCTCGGCGCTCACCATTTCATTGTCCATCGCGGCGCGCAGGATCGGCGCCAACGGGGCTTTGCGGCCGGCCGGGTTGCCGGCGGGAATGTCGCAGTACGGCGGCGCGAAGAGCGCGGCGCGGTAGAGGCCGATGGTGGAGAAGGTGAACTTCTCGGGCGCGGTGTTCAGCGCCAGGCCGTCGGGCGCCAGGCCGAAGTCGCCCTTGAGGTTGTGCGCCGGGTTCGGCACCAGCCACAGGTGGGCGAGCTTGCCGCTGTCGACGAAGCGCTCGACCGAGGCCTGGGTGAAGGTGAAATCGGGCGCGAACACGTCGCCGGCCGCCACCCAGAACACCTCGCCCAGCAACGGCAGCGCGCGCACGATGCCGCCGGCCGTCTCCAGCGCACCGCCGAAGTCGCGGCCCTCGTCGGAGTATGAAATTGATAGCGAGACACCCACGCTCATCAACGGTGTTGCGCCGAAACGGTCTGAAATTTGAGCGCCCAGCCAGTCGGTGTTGACCACCAGCCGGGTGAAGCCGCCGGCCGCCAGCGCTTCCATCGGCCACTGCATCAGCGGCTTGCCGCGCACGTCGAGCAGGGGCTTGGGGCAGGTGTCGGTCAGCGGGCGCATGCGTTCGCCGCGCCCGGCGGCCAGCACCATGGCGCGAACCGGGGTCATCGCGCCCCTGCCGAAATGGACACGTGCCCGCGGTGCAGTTCGTGGCGCTCGCTGTGCCGCGGCTGGAACAGCGACACCAGGCATTCCATCAGCGCATGCGCCTTGGCCGAATGGTCGCCGCCGAAGTTGCACACGTACACGTCCAGCGTCACGCCGCGCTGCTCGGGCCAGGTGTGGATGCACAGGTGCGATTCGGCCAGCAGCACCGTGGCCGTGATGCCGCCCGGCCCCAGGGGCGTGGCGGGAAATCCGTGGACCAGCTGGCCCACCGCCTGCAGGCCGGCGGCGGCCACTGCCTTCATGCAGACGGCACCCAGGGCCTCCCGGTCGGTGAGCCATTGAAGGCCGCATTGGCAGTCGTGGAGGTCGGCGGTGAGGTGCAGCCCAAGCATGGGTGGCGACTCTAGCAGTCCGGCCCGGCACCGTAGAGCATCGAACGGGTGTTCGGCCTGTATCGGCGCCATGGCGGGCTCGCCCGGTAAAATCGCGGGTTCCCCCCGTCCCACCCACCCTTTTCCCCCGAAAGCCCCATGCCCATGGCAAACCAAGCCCTGATGGCCAACGCGATTCGCGCGCTGGCCATGGATGCCGTCCAACAAGCGAACTCCGGACATCCGGGTGCACCGATGGGCATGGCCGACATGGCCGTTGCGCTCTGGGGCGATCACCTGCGCTACAACCCCGCGAACCCGCACTGGTTCGACCGCGACCGCTTCGTGCTCTCGAACGGCCACGCCTCGATGATGTTGTATTCGGTGCTGCACCTCACCGGCTACGACCTGCCCATCGGCGAACTGAAGAACTTCCGCCAGCTGCACAGCAAGACCGCCGGCCACCCCGAAGTCGACGTGACCCCCGGCGTGGAAACCACCACCGGCCCGCTGGGCCAGGGCATCACCAATGCGGTCGGCTTCGCGCTGGCCGAGAAGCTGCTGTCGGCCGAGTTCAACCGCAAGGATCACGGCATCGTCGACCACCACACCTACGCCTTCCTGGGCGACGGTTGCATGATGGAAGGCATCAGCCACGAAGCCTGCGCACTGGCCGGCGCCTGGCACCTGAACAAGCTCATTGCCCTGTACGACGACAACGGCATCAGCATCGACGGCCAAGTGAAGCCCTGGTACATCGACAACGTGGCCGAACGCTTCCACGCCTATGGCTGGCATGTGATCGGCCCGATCGACGGCAACGACGCCGCCGAAGTGTCCAAGGCCATCGCCAAGGCCAGGCAGTCGACCGACAAGCCCACGCTCATCAACTGCAAGACTGTCATCGGCAAGGGCAGCCCGAACCGCCAGGGCACCGCCAAGGCGCACGGTGAGGCGCTGGGCGCCGAAGAAATCAAGCTCACGCGCGACGCCATCGACTGGCACTACCCGCCTTTCGAGATCCCGGCCGAGGTGTATGCCGACTGGGACCACAAGGCCCAGGGCGCCAAGATCGAAGCCGAGTGGAACGACAAGTTCGCCGCCTACGCCGTCGCCTTCCCCGACCTGGCCGCCGAGTTCACCCGCCGCATGAAGGGCGAGCTGCCCAAGAACTTCCACCAGGTGGCGTTCGACACCGTGGTCGCCGCCCACACCAAGGCCGAGACCGTGGCCAGCCGCAAGGCCAGCCAGCTCGCGCTGGAAGCCTTCACGGCCGCGCTGCCCGAAATGCTCGGCGGCAGTGCCGACCTCACCGGCTCCAACCTCACCAACACCAAGAGCACCGCCGCGCTGCGCTTCGATCCGAAGACCGGCGCCGTGGTCATGAACGTGCCGGCGGTCCAGGCCAAGCAAGGCGCCGAAGACGAAGCCAAGCCTGCGGTTCCAGCCGAAGTGCCGCACGGCACCATCGGGCGCCACATCAACTACGGCGTGCGCGAGTTCGGCATGGCGGCCATCATGAACGGCGTGGCGCTGCATGGCGGCTACATCCCCTACGGCGGCACCTTCCTCACCTTCAGCGACTACAGCCGCAATGCCATCCGCATGGCCGCGCTGATGAAGCACCGCGTGATCCACGTGTTCACGCACGACTCCATCGGCCTGGGCGAAGACGGCCCCACGCACCAGTCGATCGAGCACGCCGCCTCGCTGCGCCTGATTCCCAACCTGGACGTCTGGCGTCCGGGCGACACGGCCGAAACCGCCGTGGCCTGGGCCGTGGCGCTGCAGAACCAGACGCGCCCGACCGCGCTGTTGTTGAGCCGTCAGAACATCGCCTATGCGGCGAAGAGCGAACTGGGCGACATCAGCCGCGGCGCCTATGTGCTGTCCGAGCCTGAAGCCGTGGGCCTGAAGAGCAAGAAGACCGCGGCCGTCATCATCGCCACCGGCTCCGAAGTACAGCTCGCCATTGCCGCGCAGAAGCTGCTGGCCGAAAAGAAGATCGCCGTGCGCGTGGTGTCGATGCCCTCGACCACCACCTTCGACCGCCAGGACCTCGCCTACAAGAAGGCTGTGCTGCCGAAGAAGCTGCCGCGCATCGCCGTCGAAATGGGCTGCACCGGCGGCTGGTGGAAGTACGGTTGCGCCGCTGTCGTCGGCATCGACACGTACGGCGAATCGGCACCGGCGCCCGAGCTGTTCAAGTACTTCGGATTCACGGCGGAGAACGTGGCCGCCACGGTGGAAGCGGCACTGCGCGACTGACCGTCGCGCAGCGTTTCTTTCCGCCGGTTCACAACAAGTTATTCAACCTTAGGAGCAAGTCAGATGGCTATCAAACTCGGTATCAACGGCTTCGGCCGTATCGGTCGCAACGTGCTGCGCGCAGCGGTGCAGAACTTCAAGAACGACATCGAAATCGTTGCCATCAACGACTTGCTCGAGCCCGACTACCTGGCCTACATGCTCCAGTACGACTCGGTGCACGGCCGCTTCAAGGGTGAAGTCACGGTCGAAGGCAACACGCTGATCGTGAACGGCAAGAAGATTCGCCTGACGCAAGAGCGCGATCCGTCGCAGCTCAAGTGGAACGAAGTCGGCGCCGACGTCGTGCTCGAATCGACCGGCCTGTTCCTCACCAAGGAAACGGCGCAGAAGCACATCGACGCGGGCGCCAAGAAGGTCATCCTGTCGGCACCGTCGAAGGACGACACCCCCATGTTCGTCTACGGCGTGAACGACAAGAAGTACGCCGGCGAAGCCATCATCAGCAACGCCAGCTGCACCACCAACTGCCTGGCCCCGCTGGCCAAGGTGCTGCACGACAAGTGGGGCATCAAGCGCGGCCTGATGACCACCGTGCACGCCACCACCGCCACGCAGAAGACGGTCGACGGCCCGAGCAACAAGGACTGGCGCGGCGGCCGCGGCATCCTGGAAAACATCATTCCGTCCAGCACCGGCGCGGCCAAGGCCGTGGGCGTGGTGATTCCCGAGCTCAACAAGAAGCTCACGGGCATGAGCTTTCGCGTGCCGACCTCCGACGTGTCGGTGGTCGACCTCACGGTCGAGCTCGAGAAGGAAGCCACCTACAAGGAAATCTGCGCCGAAATGAAGGCACAGAGCGAAGGCGCGCTCAAGGGCGTGCTGGGCTACACGGAAGACAAGGTGGTGGCCACCGACTTCCGCGGCGACCCGCGCACTTCCATCTTCGACGCCGAAGCCGGCCTGGCCCTGGACAGCACCTTCGTGAAGCTCGTGAGCTGGTACGACAACGAATGGGGCTACTCGAACAAGTGCCTCGAAATGGTGAAGGTCGTGTCGAAGTAAGACTTCGCGGCTTCAATGACAAACGCGCCCGAGGGCGCGTTTTTTCATGGGCGGCCGCAATACCGCAATACCGCAATACCGCGATGCGCGTCAGCGCAGCTTCTCGTTCTTCAGTATTTCGCTGGCGAGCTGCGTCGACATGTTCGTCGCCGCGCGCTTGGCGGACAGGCCGAACTCGCCCTTGAACTCGCTGAACTCGGCCTCGCCCCGGCCCGAGGCCTTGACGCGCGTGAGTTCGACGCCAGCCGGGTCGCTCACCACGCACGACACCTCGGTGGTGAAGTACGTGGGAGGCCAGGTGAAGGGCGACGGGGAGCCCGAGTCGGTCTTGATCTCGGGCGTGAAGACGAGCGCGGCGCCCGATGCCTGGACCGCGGCGGCGTCGGCGGCGGACTTCAGGACGACCACGTCCTGGTAAACGGCGCGCAGCGCGTCGCGAATCGACTTTTCCAGGTCGCGGTAGGGGTAGTAGCTGACGCGGTCACCGCCGCCGCCGGGCGTCACGGCCTGCAGGGCACGCTGGGCGTCGGTCATGGTGTAGGCCACCTTCTTCTGGACCAGGGTGGCTTCCACGCGCGGCGGCGCGGTGTCGGTGCCGACGTTGATGGGATGCGCACAGCCGACGAGCACGGCTGCGAAGGACAGCGCCATGACGGCGCGAAGGGTTCGGGAAACAAGGGACATGAATTTCTTCTCCTGATGCTGTTGGGTCATTGGGCGAGGGCGGCGGCGAACTGGGGGTCGGAATACACCTGCCGCAGCAGCGTGCGCACAAGGTCCGAATAGGCCGCCTGGCCTGCGGGAATGGCCACGATGCCCGCAAAGCTGGACTCGAAGCGGGTGTTCGCCTTGTAGGTTTTTTTGAGCCGTTGCACGCCCTCGCGCGTGACTTCGATCTGCACTTCCATCGCGCCCGTGCCCGTGACGACGTTCGACACGCTGATCTCGTTGCCGAGGATGCGGGCGTCGATGCGCGTGCGGGACCTGGCGTCGTACGCCGAAACCTCCTTGAGGTCGCTGACCAGCGCGTCCTCCAGGTACTTGGCGAAGGTGCCGCTGGGGGAAACCAGGCGTGCACCGCGCAACGACAGGTTGTTGACCGGATCGTTCGGGTCGGTGGGTTGCACCTTCACCACCGCGACTGCGGCGGGTTTGCTTGCCTTGAGCCTGTCAAGGACTTCGTAGTCCGCCGCGTAGGGCGGGGCCTTCAGCTGCGCGCAGCCCGTTGCGAGAACGGCCAGGGCACAGAAGGCAGCACCGTGCATGCGAGTGATCGCCATGCTCTCCTCCTCTTGGTTGTTGGAGGCGCGACGGTAACATGAGGTTACGTCGTTTGCATGGCACTTCGTCACGCCCTTCGGCGTGCACCGAAACTCAAACCGGCTCGAGCACGTGAATCAGCCGGCTCTCGACGAGTTCCTTCGTCTTCGCGCCATGCGCCTTCATGTGCGGCGCCACCCCGTGGGCCTGCAGGTGGGCCAGCGTTTCCCACTTCTCGATGACGACGAAGGTCTCGGGTCCGAAGCTGGCCTTGGACGCGGGAATGCCCTGCGCATCGACCGTGGCGCCGTACTCGATGCAGCCCGCTTCGGCCAGCACGGCCGCGCGGTTGGCGGCAAAGGCCTCGAGCAAGGCGGCGCGCTGGCCCGGCTTGGCGGTGATGACTGCGACGACGTGAATCATGTGAAAGGTCTCCAGGGTGTGTAGGAATTTCGACGGTCGAATCTAAAAGGTTTCGCGCCGTCGCGCAGAGGGCGCGGGTCCGGTGGGCGACAAGGCCACGGGCTTGTACCTATCATCGCCCGCATGTTCTTTCCGCTGCCCCGCACGGCCACCGCGCCTTTCTGCCCGTCCGAAGTGAAGGGCAGCGTCGCCGTTGCGCAAGACCTGCCCTTCTTCAAGAAACTGATGCGCTACGCGGGCCCCGGCCTGCTCGTGTCGGTCGGCTACATGGACCCCGGCAACTGGGCCACCGACATCGAGGCCGGCTCGCGCTTCGGCTACGGCCTCCTGTTCGTGGTGCTGCTCGCGAGCCTGGCGGCGATGCTCCTGCAGACGCTGTGCGTGCGCCTGGGCCTGGTCACGCAGAAGGACCTGGCGCGCGCCTGCCGCGACCACTATTCGCCGCGCGTCAATCGCCTGCTGTGGCTGGGCGCCGAGCTGGCCATCGTGGCCTGCGACCTGGCCGAGGTGCTGGGCAGCGCGCTGGCGCTGCACCTGCTGTTCGGCGTGTCGATTCCGGTGGGCATCGCCATCACGGCCTTCGACACGCTGCTGGTGCTGGGCCTGCAGGGCGCGGGCTTCCGGCGCGTGGAGGCCATCGTGCTCGGGCTGGTGGGCACCATCGCGGGCTGCTTCATCGTCGAGCTGGCGATGGCGCCGCCCAACTGGTTCGGCGTGGCGATGGGCTTCGCGCCCAGCCTGGAGCGGCTGCACCAGCCGGGCGCGCTGTACCTGGCCATCGGCATCGTCGGCGCCACCGTGATGCCGCACAACCTGTACCTGCATTCGTCCATCGTGCAGACCCGGCTCGTGGCCGACACTGACGCCGCGCGGCGCGAGGCGGTGCGCTTCTGCACGCTCGACGCGGTGGTGTCGCTGTCGCTCGCGCTGCTGGTCAACGCGGCCATCATGGTGCTGGCGGCCAGCGCCTTCCACGCCACGGGCCACCGCGAAGTGGCAGAGATCGACGACGCCTACCGGCTGCTCGAACCCATCGTGGGCAGCGCCTTCGCGGCCACGCTGTTCGGCATCGCGCTGCTGGCCTCGGGGCAGAGCTCGACCTTCACCGGCACCATCGCGGGCCAGATCATCATGGAAGGCTTTCTCGACCTGAAGATCCCATGCTGGCAGCGCCGCCTGATCACGCGCCTGCTGGCGCTGGGCCCGGCGTTTCTCGGCGTGTGGTGGTTCGGCGATGGCGGCGTGGGCAAGATGCTGGTGCTCAGCCAGGTGGTGTTGAGCTTTCAGCTGCCATTCGCGATGTGGCCGCTGATTCGCTTCACGAGCCGGCGCGACATGATGGGCAGCTTCGCCAACGGGCCGGTGGTCAAGCTGCTGGCCTGGGGCCTTTTCGGCGTGATCGGCGCGGCCAACGTGTGGCTGGTGGCGTCGGTGCTCAGCGGCGGCTGAGCGCCGGCTCGGCGGGGTCCTTGCCGAGCGCCGCCGCCATGAAATCGACGAAGGCCCGCACGCGCGCCGAGAGCTGGTGGCGCTGCGGGTACACCGCGTGAATGTCGGCGTCGGGCGTGCGGCAGTGGGCCAGCACCTGCACCAGCCGGCCGCTGCGCAGGTAGCGCGCAATGTCCCACTCGGCGCGCATCAGGATGCCGTGGCCGTCCAGCGCCCAGTTGACCGCGATCTCGCCGTCGTTGGTGCTGAGCGCGCCGCGCGTCTTCACGGCCTCGGTGCGCTGCGCCGTGCCGCGTCCCGTGCTCAGGCGCCACACGCCGTAGGCCTCGTCGCCCTGGCGGATGCCGATGCAGCGGTGGTGCGTGAGGTCGTTCGGTACCTTGGGCGTGCCGGCCCGCGCCAGGTAGGCGGGCGAGGCGCACAGCAGGCGCCGGTTCGACGCGAGGCGCCGCGCGATCACGCGCGCCTCGGGCGGCGCACCGAAGCGGATGCAGACGTCGAAGGCGTCGTCGGTCAGCGGCGGCGGGTTGACCGAGAGCTGCAGCTGCACCTCCACCTGCGGATGCCTGCGCACGAACTTCGAGATGAGCGGCGCCACATGGCTGCGCCCGAAGCCCAGCGTGGCGTTCACGCGCAGCAGGCCCTGCGCCTCGCCCTTGGCGCCGCCGAGCTGCTGCGCCATGTCGTCGATCTCGCCGAGGATGCGCCGCGCGCTGGCCACGTAGAGCTCGCCCTCGGGCGTGAGGCTCATGCGCCGCGTGGTGCGGTTCACCAGCGTGACGCCCAGGCGCGCTTCCATCAGCGCGAGCCGCTTGCTCACGGCCGGCGTGCTGATGCCGAGCTCGCGCGCCGCGGCGCTCAGGCTGCCGCAGGCCGCGAGCGTGGCGAAGAAGCCGAGGTCGGCGGGCTGGACGGGGGATGTCATGGCCACCTCATTGTTGAATTGAAGTTAAGGATGGATTCACTTCCGGCATGAATCGTTCGGCGCATCGAATCCTACAGTGGGCTCTTGCGACGGCACACATTCACAAGAAGGACATCGATGAGCAGCTACAGCATTGCCACCATTCCCGGCGACGGCATCGGCAAGGAAGTGATCCCCGCGGGTCGCCAGGTGATGGAAGCGCTGGCCGCGGCCTCCGGCGGCGCGCTGCAGTTCAGCTTCGAGGACTTCGGCTGGGGCGGCGACTGGTACCGCGCGCACGGCGAGATGATGCCGGCCGACGGCCTGGACGCGCTGCGCCACAAGGACGCCATTCTGTTCGGCTCCGCGGGCGACCCGCACATTCCCGACCACATCACGCTGTGGGGCCTGCGCCTGAAGATCTGCCAGGGCTTCGACCAGTACGCCAACGTGCGGCCCACGCGCATCCTGCCGGGCATCGACGGCCCGCTCAAGCGCTGCGCGCCGGGCCAGCTCGACTGGGTGATCGTGCGCGAGAACTCCGAGGGCGAGTACGCGGGCGTCGGCGGCCGCGTGCACCAGGGCCACCCGATCGAGGCCGCCACCGACGTGAGCATGATGACCCGCGCGGGCGTGGAACGCATCATGCGGTTCGCCTTCGCCCTGGCCCGCTCGCGGCCGCGCAAGCTGCTCACGGTGGTGACCAAGAGCAACGCGCAGCGCCACGCGATGGTGATGTGGGACGAGATCGCGCTGCAGA
Organism: Variovorax monticola; assembly: GCF_051216855.1. Classification (NCBI taxonomy): domain Bacteria; kingdom Pseudomonadati; phylum Pseudomonadota; class Betaproteobacteria; order Burkholderiales; family Comamonadaceae; genus Variovorax; species Variovorax monticola. The sequence continues at coordinate 409,360 of NZ_JBPJZP010000005.1, read as the reverse complement.
TCTCCAGGGAGTTCCCCGACGTCGCCTGGGACAAGGAGCTGGTCGACGCCTGCACCGCGCGCATGGTCAACCGCCCGGCCACGCTGGACACCATCGTCGCCACCAACCTGCACGCCGACATCCTGAGCGACCTGGCGGCCGCGCTGGCAGGCAGCCTGGGCATCGCGCCCACCGGCAACATCGACCCCGAGCGCCGCTACCCCTCGATGTTCGAGCCCATCCACGGCTCGGCCTTCGACATCATGGGCAAGGGACTGGCCAACCCGGTCGGGACCTTCTGGTCGGTGGTGATGCTGCTCGAGCATCTGGGCGAGGCCGAGGCCGCGCGCCGCGTGATGGCGGCGGTGGAGCACGTCACGGCCGACCCGTCGCTGCACACGCGCGACCTGGGCGGCAGCGCGACCACGGCGCAGGTGACGCGCGCGGTGTGCGAACACATCGCCGGCGTGCCGCAGCGCCTTGCGGCCTGACGGCGGGGTGCCCTGATGGCACTGAAGGCCTGATCGATCTCGAGCGACCCGACGGTATCCGCGCGCCTCGATGCGCGCACCACGACAACGAGCCGGAGACAAACACCATGACCGCTTCCTTCCACGCGCGCCGTCGGCGCACCGTGCTTCGCGCCACCGCTTTGGCGCTCGGCCTGGGTGCGACCGCGCTGGCCTTCGCGCAGCAACCCGCCGGCTGGCCCGCGCGGCCCATCAGCCTCGTCGTGCCCTTCCCCGCGGGCGGCACCACCGACGTGCTGGCGCGTGCGCTGGCCGACAAGCTCTCGCAGTCGCTGGGCCAGCCCGTGGTGGTCGAGAGCCGGCCCGGCGCCGGCGCCACGCTCGGCGCCGACTACGTGGCCAAGGCCAGGCCCGACGGCTACACGCTGCTGATGGGCGCGGTGCACCACACCATCGCCACCAGCGTCTACAAGAAGCTGCCCTACGACTTCCAGAAAGACCTGGCGCCCGTCACCGTGGTGGCCATGGTGCCCAACGTGCTGGTCGTCAATGCGGCCCAGACGCCCGCGAAGAACGTGGCCGAACTGGTGGCGCTGGCCAAGGCCGCGCCCGAGAAGCTGGCCTACGGCTCCAACGGCAACGGCACGGCGCAGCACCTGATCGGCACGCAGTTCCAGGCCAGCACCGGCACCACGCTGCTGCACGTGCCCTACAAGGGCAGCGGCCCGCTCACCACCGACCTGCTCGGCGGGCAGGTGGCGATGTCCTTCGACACCATCACGCCGGTGCTGCAGCACATCAAGAGCGGCAAGCTGCGCGCGCTGGCCGTGACCACGGCGCGCCGCTCGTCGGTGCTGCCCGACGTGCCCACGCTGGAAGAAGCGGGGCTCAAGGGGTTCGACATCGGCACCTGGTTCGGTGTGCTCGCGCCGGCGGCCACGCCGAAGGACATCGTGGCGCGGCTCAATGCCGAGATGGTGAAGATCATCCACTCGCCCGACTTCGCGCAGCGCATGCAGGCCATCGGCGCCGAGCCGCTGGGCGGCACGCAGGCCGAGATGGCGCGGCAGATCCGGGAGGAGACGGCCAAGTTCGCGAAGCTGGTGAAGGAAGGCGGCGTGGCGATCGAGTAGCGCGCGCCATCGGGCCATCGGGCCGTCGTGCCGTCGGTTACCGGTGCGCACACCTTGGCGCAGCTGGCAACACGCCGAGCCCCTACGATGGGAATTCCTGAACTCCCGTTGTTCCGCCATGTTCATCGTCACCCTCACCTACGTGCGCCCGCTCGAGGAACTCGACGCGCTGATGGACGCGCATGTCACCTGGCTCAAGAAGCACTACGCGAGCGGCCTGTTCGTGGCCTCAGGGCGACAGGTGCCGCGCAAGGGCGGCGTGATTCTGGCGCGCTCGGGCGACCGGGACGCGCTCGACGCGGTGCTGGCACGCGACCCGTTCGTGCAGAACGGCGTGGCCCACACCCACGTGCTGGAGTTCGTTCCGAGCATGACCGCGCTGGGCGCCGAGGTGCTGAAGACCCTCTGACGCCCCGGCCCGCAGGGGCCCGTCAGACCGCGGGCACTTCCTCGCGCCCGCCCGGGTGCTTCGCGAAGCGCGCGGTGTCGCTGCCGTGCACCGGCGCCGCGTCGTCGAAGGGCCAGCCGCCGAACTGCGTGCGCCGGTAGTCGGCCATGGTCTGATTGATTTCGGCCTGCGTGTTCATCACGAAGGGGCCGTACTGCACCACCGGCTCGGCGATCGGGCGGCCCTGCAGCACCAGGAACTCGCTCGCCTCGTCGGGGCCGTTGACCAGCTCCACGTCCATGTCCGCGCGCAGCTCGATGGCCGCCGGGCCCTGCACGCGCTGGCCGCCCACGTGCGCCGTCGCGCCCTTGAAGAAGTACAGCATGCGCCGCGTGCCTTCGCCCGTGGCGGCGGGCAGCGTCCATTGCGCGCCGGGCGTCATCTTCAGCGTCCAGATGGCCACGTCGGCGTCGGCCTGCGCGGCCCACGAATCGGGCGGCGGCGCCAGCGGCTGGATCGGCGCCTGGCCGTTCACGGCGTCGCCGAGCCGGCCCGCGATCACCGCGACGTCGGTGCGCCCGCCCTTGGCGTCGTCGGACGCGAAGCGCGGAATGTCGTCGGACCACAGCATCGTGAAATGCGGCTCGGCCATCTTGCTGCGCGCCGGCAGGTTGAGCCAGATCTGGAACAGCTCCAGCGGGTTCGGCGCGCCGGCGTCGAGCAGCGGGAACATCTCGGAATGCACGATGCCCTTGCCGGCCGTGAGCCACTGCACGTCGCCGCCGCCGAAGCGCGCGGTGGCGCCCAGCGAGTCGGAGTGGTCGACCAGGCCCTTGCGCACGATGGTCACCGTCTCGAAGCCGCGGTGCGGGTGCGAGGGAAAGCCCGGCACCGTGTCGCCGTGGTACATGCTCCAGCCGTCCTTGCGGCTGAAGTCCTGGCCGATCTGGCGCCCTGCCAGCGAGGATTCGGGGCCCATGCGGGCGTTGCCCTGCGGGTAGGCGTCGTCGTGGTACACGCAGAACAGGAACGGGTCGATGGTCTGCCACGGGAACCCGAGGGGCGCCACCTGCAGGACGGGGCTGTTGCGCTGGCTGTTGTTGTCTTCGGACATGTCGTTGTTCCTTTCCATGGGGGGCATGGCCGATGGTGCCTTGCCGATGGATGGAATATCGGGGCGCAGGCGCCTTCCGGTAGGTGCCTTGCCTGCAACAGTGAAGAGCGCGTATGGAACGATGGGCATCGCTCTTTCCTGTTGCCCGGTCGCTCGATGCCTTACTGCTTGGGCATTTCGACGTTCGGGTCCATGAACACCAGCTCCCACAGGTGGCCGTCGATGTCCTGGAAGCCGTGACCGTACATGAAGCCGTGGTCCTGCGGCGCGCGTGGCGTGGTGCCGCCGGCCGCCACCGCCTTGGCCACCAGGTCGTCGACCTCGGCGCGGCTCTCGCACGACAGGCACAGCAGCACCTCGGTGGTCTTGCCGGTGTCGGCGATGGCCTTGGTCGTGAAGGTCTTGAAGAATTCTTCCACCAGCAGCATGACGTGGATGCTGTCCTTCTGCACCACCATGCACGCGGCGTTGGCGTCGGTGAACTGCGGGTTGAAGGTGTAGCCCAATGCGGCGAAGAAGGCCTTGGTCTTGTCGAGGTTCTTGACGGGGAGGTTCACGAAGATCTGCTTGGTGGCCATGGTGTCGTCCTGTGTTGATGAAAAGGGTTCGGGGGCTGCCGACATATTGTGTACGCCGTCCACAAACGATAGCAAAGAAGATCCGCGGCGTCTACATGAATCGTCGGCAGGGGGTTTTGCGCTGCCGGCGGGTGCGGCGCGCGCATCATCGGCGGCTATGGAAATCGAGTTCAAGTTCTGCATTCCCCCCGCCCGCCTGAAGGCCGTCGAAGCCGCCCTGAAGCGCGGCGCCGTCGTGCGCACCCGCCTGCAGGCCCGCTACTTCGACACCGCCGACCAGCGGCTGGCCGCCGGCGGCATGGTGCTGCGGCTGCGCAAGGAAGGCCCGCGCTGGGTGCAGACCGTGAAGGCCACGGGCGACAACGCGCTGCACCGGCTGGAGCACAACGTCGACCTGGGCACGGCGGGCAAGGCGCCGCACATCGATCCGCAGCGCCACCACGGCACGCCCGTGGGCGAGCGGCTCGCCAGGCTGCTGGCCGAGGGTGACGGCGGTGCTGCTGTGTTGGTCGAGCGGCAATCGACCGACATCGTGCGGCTCACGCGCGACGTGCGCGTGACGGGGCCCGGCGGCGCGGTGGTCGAGATGGCGCTGGACGTCGGCAAGGTCGTCGCGCACGCGGGCACGCCCGAACAGCGCGAATCGCCCGTCTGCGAGCTGGAGCTGGAACTGAAAAGCGGCGACGTGCAGGGCCTGGTGTCGCTCGCGCGGCGCTGGTCGCAGCAGCATGGGCTGTGGTTCAGCACGGTGTCGAAGGCGGAGCGCGGCGCGCGGCTGCTGGCAGCGCAGGAGAGCGTGAACGCAGTGAAGGCCGAGCCGCCGCGCTTCGCCGAGCAGCACCCCGACGGCCGAGCGATTCAGCAGGCCGTGGTCGCGTCCTGCCTGGCGCAGATGCTGCCGAACGCCAGCGAGATCGCGGCGGGCACCGTCGAGCCTGCGGACGAAGAGCAGGTTCACCAGTTGCGCATCGGCATCCGCCGGCTGCGCACGGCGCTGCGCGAATTGGCGCCGCTCGATGCAGAGTCAGGGCTTTTCGAGGCGGCCACGTGGGAGCCGCCGCTGGTCGACGCCTTCCGCGCGCTCGGCGAATTGCGCGACCGCGAACAGGTCGTGAAGCTCGCGCAGCCCCGGCTGCGCGAGGCGGGCGGGCCGGCGTTCGACCCGCTGGCGGGCGATGCGGCGGCCCACTCGCCGTCGGCCGGCGACGTCGTGCGTGCGCCGGCGTTCCAGAACGTGCTCGTCTCACTGATCGGTTTCACCGCCCTGGCGCCGGTGGAATCCGCAGCGGCCAGCGCCGACGAAGCGCGCCGCCTGCTGCGCAAGCGCCTGCAGCGGCTGCACACGCAGGCGGTGCGTGACGGCGAGCGCTTCGAGTCGCTGGCCACCGACAACCAGCACCGCGTGCGCAAGCGGCTCAAGCGCCTGCGCTACCTGGGGGAGTTCGTGGCGCCGCTGTTCGAGGGCGAAGACAAGGAGGCCGCCGAGCGCTACCTGAGGGCGCTGCGGCCCGCGCAGGACGCGCTGGGCGAGTTCAACGACGAGGCGGTGGCGCTGGCGCTGTACCGCGAGGCCACGCAACGCGATGCGCGGGCGTGGTTCGCGGTCGGCTGGTTCACCGCGCGCCATGCGGGTGGCGCGAAGGCCTGCCGCAAGGCGCTGGAGAAGATCGCGGACGCGCCGAGGTTCTGGAAGAAGAACTGAGCGGCCGTCGGGCCTGAAGACCCGGCCGCGTCAGTCGTCAGTGATGGTGCCCGTGCGCCCCATGCACATGCTTGTGCTCGATCTCCACCGGCAGCGCCGTGCGCACGTCCGTCACCTGCAGGCTGAACTTCAGCGCCTTGCCGGCCCACGGATGGTTCCCGTCGAGCAGCACGACCGGGCCCTTGATCTTCATCACCGTGAAGACATGCTCGGTGCCGTCGTCCAGGCGGCCTTGCAGCTGTCCGCCGATCTTCACGCCGGGCGGAAATTCGGCCTTGGGAATGCTGCGCACCAGCGCCTCGTCGCGCTGGCCGAAGGCGTCTTCGGGCGACAGGGTCACCACGGTCTGGTAGCCCTTTTCCTTGCCGTCGAGCGCTTCCTCGATCTTGGGCAGCGTGTTCTCGTAGCCGCCATGCAGGTAGGCCATCGGCTCGGGGCTCGCCTCGATGAGTTTGCCCTGGGCGTCGGAGACTTTGTATTGGATGGTGACGACGGTGTCTTTTTCGATTTTCATGAAGTGATTGCCTGACGGATGCGGATCGACGAATTTTCCTGCATTCCGAGCCGGGGCGATTCCTTCGTGACGGGCCCATCAGGAAGCATCGCGCCCGCCTTTTTTTCCAGCAGCGAGCGTTCCGCCCGTTCCAGTTCCTTGAGGTCCTCGGCGTCGGCTTCCCGCGCCTGCGCCTCGCGCCGCTGCATGTCGAACCTTTCATACCGTTCGTGCGCGATCTCGACCATCGCGTCGTGACTCATGCGTCCGGCTCCTTTGAGCAATGGGCTTTCATTGAACTCGATGAACGTGTCGACATAAGCGCGCCAGTCCGCCATGCGCAGGTCTTTGCGCCTCTGGGCGCGAAGCTCTGCGAAGTCCAGGAACAGGATGACGATTCGATTGAGGTGATCGATCTCGTCGGCGTCGAGGTAGTTCTTCGGATGAACATCTTGTTCTGTACTTCGGCGAAGAACAGACCCACTGAAACCGTGTCGTCCCTGTAGTCCACCGACAGCGCGAAAAGCTCACGAACTTTTTGATAGAAGCGCTTTTCCGACGCCCGACTTCAGAGGTCGACGAACCTCTCGCTTGCCTTCGATTCGAACCATGAAGTCGTCCTTAATAGTTGCCTCGGGCAATAACTCACCCTCATCGAGCACGTTCTTGATATGGATGTTGACGTTCGGAATCGAGGTCTGGAACAGCGCCGCCAGCTCCATCTGCGTCAGCCATACGGTGCCGTCCCTTGCGCGCAGGAAGAACCGGGCACTGCCGTCCTCCGTGGCGTAGAGCACCAGTTCTCCCTGGCCCGAAGGTTCTTCTTCGTCTGCTGAATCACGCATGAGCGAGTTCTTTCAGGTAGTTGTCCATCTGCTTTTCTCGAGGCGCCGGTTCGAGCGTGAGTGGCGCGCAAGGCAATGAGCTTACGGCGCAACGTCAGACAGCACGTCCAGTTGCCCCAGCTTGCCGATCACCATCTCGATGAACGCAGCCACCGCCAGCGGCAGGTGCTTGCGGCTCGGGTAGACCACGCTCAGCCCGCGCCCCGTGTACGCGTACTGCGGCAGCACCCGCACGAGCAGGCCTTCGTGCTCGTCGCGCGTCGCCATCGACGGCGGCAGCTGCGCGATGCCCAGGCCGGCCAGCGCGGCCTTGCGCAGCGCCTGCGCCGTGTTGCCCGTGAAGCGCCCGGCGACCTGCACTTCTTCTTCCACTCCGTCGGGGCCCATGAGCCGCCATGTGGTGTGGCCGGACGGATGCGGCGGCGTCACGCAGTCGTGGTTCGCCAGCGCCTGCAAAGTCGCGGGCGCGCCGCGCCGCGCGAGGTAGGCGGGGCTGGCCAGCAGGCCGCCGCTGCGCGTGGCCAGCCGCCGGCCGATGTAGCCCGAATCGCGCAGCACGCCGCCGCGGAACGCCACGTCGATCTGCTCGGCGATCAGGTCGGCGGTCGCGTCGCTAAGCACGAAATCGAGCCTGACCAGGGGGTGTTCGGCCAAAAAGTCCGCCACCCATTCCATCGGGAAGAAATCGAAGAAATCGGCCGGCGCCGCCACCCGCACCAACCCGCTCGGCGCCTGCCCGCCCGCCACCAGTTCCTGCCCCGCCGCCACCAGCCCGTCGACCGCCCCCGCGCACCGGTCGTGAAAGGCCTGCCCCGCGCTGGTCAGCGTCAGCTTGCGCGTGGAACGCTGCATCAGCCGCGTGCCCAGCTGCGCCTCGAGCTGCTGGACGCGCCGGCTCACGGTGTTGGGCGGCAGGCCGAGCCGGCGGGCGGCCTCGGCAAAGCTGCCGTGGCGCACCACCTGCACGAACATGGCGATGTCGTTGAGGTCGAGCATGGGCGGTGATTCCTTCTGATTTTGGACGAGTGCAATCCGACTCTACCGTCTAGTCGATCAATGGGTGCGTGCCTAACCTTGTACCCATGACTTCCTCATCCCGCACCTCCCCCACCCAGCGCCGCGTCGTCTGGGGCATTCGCATCCTCCTGGCGCTGGCTTTCGGCGCGGCCGGCGTGTCCAAGCTCGCCGGCGTGCCGCAGATGGTCCAGGTGTTCGACGCCATCGGCTTCGGCCAGTGGTTCCGCTACGTGACCGGGCTGGTCGAGCTCGGCGGCGTGGTGCTGCTGCTCGTGCCGGCCACCGGCTTCTTCGGCGGCCTGCTGCTGGCCGCGACCATGGTCTGCGCCGTGGCCACGCACGTGGTGCTGATCGGCGGCAACCCCGCGCCGGCGGTGGTGCTGGCGCTGCTGTCGGGCTTCGTGGCGTGGCGCCTGCGTCCGGTGCCGCAGCAGGCGGCCATCGCGGCCTGATCGATTTCTTCTTGTCCCCCATTCCGGAGTACCCCATGACCCAACCGAACACCGCCAGGGAGACCGCATGACCACCGACACAGTCACGCAGGCCCGCGCCATCGTCCACCGCACGCGCGGCGCCAGGCACGGCGGCATCACGCGGCTGGTGAGCCCGGGCGACCTGGGCGAGTTTCTCAAGCCCTTCGTTTTCCTCGACCTCTTCGGCTTCGACACCACGGGCGGCCACAAGGGCTTCGGCCTGCATCCGCACTCGGGCATCGCCACGCTCACTTACCTGATCGAAGGCGACACGCTGTACGAAGACACGATCGGTGAGCAGGGCACGCTGCGGGGCGGCGGCGTGGAGTGGATGCGCGCCGGCAACGGCGTGTGGCATACCGGCGGCCCCGCGCCGGGCGTGACGCGCGTGCGCGGCTTCCAGTTGTGGGTGGCGCTGCCGGCTTCGGAAGAAAACGCGCCCGCGCAAAGCGTTTACCTCACGCCCTCGCAGGTGCCGCAGGAAGGCCCGGCGCGCGTGCTGCTCGGGCGCCACGGCGCGGCGCGCAGCGCCATCGCGGCGCCCGCGTCGATGAACTACCTGGCCGTGCAGCTGAAAGACGGCGAGCACTGGCGCTACGTGCCGCCGGCCGGGCACACGGTGGGTTGGGTCGCGGTCAACGAAGGCGCGCTCGACACCGGCGACGACCGGGGCGGCCCCATCGGCGGTGGCGAACTCGCGGTGTTCGAGGAGTCGCAGGACGCGATCGACTTCACGGCCCGTGGCGACACGGCCTTCGTGCTGGGCTCGGCGGTGAAGCATCCGCACGAACTGGTCATGGGCCACTACTCGGTGCACACGAGCCGCTCGACCCTCGAGCAGGGCGAGGCCGAGATCCGGCGCATCGGCGCGAAGCTGCGGCAGGAAGGCCGGCTCGGGTAAAGCCGCCGAAACCCAGGCGTGCGCGCGGCGGGCGGCTGCGCCAGAATCGTTCGCTCCTTCGAACGACTTCCCGCACCACGCCCCGCCATGAACATCGCCGACGCCTTTCTTGCCAACGCCGCGCGCTTCGTCGAGATCCGACGCGACATCCACGCCCACCCCGAACTCGGTTTCGAGGAGCACCGCACCTCCGAGAAGGTCGCCAACCTGCTCACCGAGTGGGGCATCGAGGTGCACCGCGGCATCGCGGGCACGGGCCTGGTGGGCGTGCTGCGCAAGGGCACGGGCATGCGCACCATCGGCCTGCGCGCCGACATGGACGCGCTGCCGCTGCACGAGGCCAACGACTTCGCCCACAAGTCGACGAACCCCGGCCGCATGCACGCCTGCGGCCACGACGGCCACACCACCATGCTGCTGGCCGCCGCCTGGCACCTGTCGCAGCAGGGCCCCGACGATTTCGACGGCACGGTGAATTTCATCTTCCAGCCCGCCGAGGAAATGGGCAAGGCGGGCGCGAAGAAGATGATCGACGAGGGCCTGTTCGAGCGCTTTCCGTGCGACGCAGTCTTCGGGCTGCACAACTTTCCCGTCGGCGACGTGGGCCGCTTCGCGCTCAACGAAGGCGCGCTCATGGCCTCGAGCAACACCTACAGGATCACCGTGCGCGGGCGCGGCACGCACGCCTCGATGCCGCACACGGGCATCGACCCGGTGGCCGCGGTGGTCACGCTGGCGCAGCAGCTGCAGACCATCGTGCCGCGCACCATTCCCAGCACCGAGCGCGCGCTGCTCGCGGTGACGCAGCTGCAGGGCTCCGACGCGCCCAACGTCATTCCCGACGTGGCCACGGTGGGCGGCACCATCCGCACCTTTTCGTTCGACGCCATCGACAAGATCGAGGCCCGCCTGCGCGAGGTGGCGGCCGGCGTGGCGGCGGCGCACGGCTGCACGGCCGAGGTGTTCTTCAACCGCTCGTCGCCGCCGACCGTGAACCACGCGGCGGAGGCGCGCTTTGCCGCCGGCGTGATGCGCGAGGTGGTGGGCGACGACATGGTCACCGACGACTTCCCCGCCGTGATGGGCGCCGAAGACTTCGCGCACATGCTGGTCGCGCGGCCCGGCTGCTACGCGTTCCTGGGCAACGGCGACGGCGACCACCGGCTCGACGGCCACGGGCCCGGCCCTTGCATCATCCACAACACCTCGTTCGATTTCAACGACGAGATCATCCCGATCGGTGCCAGCTACTTCGTGAAACTCGCGCAGCGCTGGCTGCCGTCGGGCACCTGAAATCCTTCCCCCTGTTGACGATGAAGAAAGCGGACACCACGATGCCCTCGACCCCGTTCACCCGACGTTTCCTCGGCGCGCTTGCCGCTGCAGCGCTCTGCGCCTTTTCCCCGGTGCATGCGCAGCAGCGCGTGATCCATATCGTCGTGCCCTTCGGCACCGGCGCGGTGCAGGACACGGTGGCGCGCGCCTTCAACAACGAGCTGGGCGCGGCGCTGAACGCCAGCGCCATCGTCGAGAACCGCGCGGGCGCGGGCGGCACCGTGGGCGCGGCAATGGTGGCGCGCGCGCCGGCCGACGGCAGCACGATGGTGCTGGCGGCCGCGAGCCACAACATCGCGGGCTTTCTGTACAACAAGCTGAGCTACGACCCGCTGAAGGACTTCGTCGGCGTGGCGAACGTGGGCAATGCGGGCTATGTGCTGGCGGTGGCCAGCGGCCTGAACGTGTCGAACACGGCGGACTTCATCAAGGAGGTCAAGGCCAACCCGGGCAAGTACAACTACGCCTCGGCCGGCAACGGCAGCGCCACGCACCTGGCCATGGCGTCGTTCCTCGCCAAGGCGGGGCTGCAGATGACGCACATCCCGACCAAGTCGACCGGTGAGGCGGTCAACGAGGTGCTGGCGGGCCGGGTGCAGGCGGTGATCTCGTCGAGCATCGGCGTGATCGGCTTCCAGGACGACGCGCGCATCAAGCTGCTGGCCTCCACCGGACAATCGCGCAGCCCCTTCCTGCCCAAGCTGCCGACCGTGGCCGAGAGCGGCCTGCCGGGCTACGCCTTCGATTCATGGATCGGCCTGCTCGCACCGGCCGGCACGCCCAAGGCCGAGGTGGAGCGCATCAACGTCGCGGCCAACAAGGTGCTGGCGGACCCGGTGATCCAGGAACGCTTCAAGCGCCTGGGCGTGGAGCCGCGCATGCAGAGCGCTGAAGAATTCCAGAAGCTGCTGCGCTCGGACTGGGATGCGATGGGCGTGGTGGTGAAGGCTTCGGGCGCGAAGATCGACTGAGGGCTGCTGTTTTTGGCGCCGTGGTTCAGGGCGGGTGCACAGGCCGCCGGGTGCTCCCCGACCCACGACGCTCCATGTAGGACGCCAGTCAATTGTACAAAGCGCCGCCCGCGCTCATGCTCCCTGAAGGGTTCCGGGGCATCCGCTTCGGACAACAAAGGACTTTTTCATGGACTCGTCTTCCCCACTCAACCCGCCCCCAGGCTCGCCCGTGGGCAGCAAGTCGCCCAAGGCGTTGTGGGCCGTGATCGGCGTGCTGGGCGTGGCCGTCGTGGCACTCGGCGGCGTGTTGCTGCAGCGCCATGGGCCCGACGTGAATGCAAGCGCACCACCGCCCGTCGTGGCTGCCGCGCCGTCCCGCACCCCGAACGCACCGGACGACTTCAAACCTGAAGCCATGCCGTTGGCGCCTGCCGTGCCCCCCATGGCGGCAGCCCCGGCGCCCCAGGCCGTGGCGGTGGCGCCGATGCCCGCGCCCCTGCCGGCCCAGGCCCTGCAGCCCGGGCCGGCCCCCGGCGTGAACGCCCCGGTCGCCGTTGCGCGGCCCGCCCCCCCGCCTTGCGCGGTCTGCGGCCGCGTCGAGTCGGTTCGTCCGGTGCAGAAGCGCCTGCAGAGCACCAGCGGCGTCGGTGCCGTGGCCGGGGGCGTGGTGGGTGGCCTGGTCGGCAACCAGTTCGGGCACGGCAACGGGCGCGCCGCGACCACGGTGCTGGGCGCGGTCGGGGGCGGCTTCGCGGGCAACGAGATCGAGAAGCACGTGCGCACCGTCACGGTGTACGAGGTGGCGGTGCGCATGGACAACGGGACGGTGCGCACCGTCGAGACGAAGTCCGCGCCGCCCATCGGCAAGCCGGTCACGCTCAAGCGCGGCGTGCTGCGCCCTGTCGACGGCCGCAAGTAGCCCGCGAGCCGGGCCGCCCCGACGGCGCGCGGCCCGGCGTTTTCTCCGATATCACAGAAGAACCGGCACCGGAAGCTCGCTTGTCTCAGGAATATCTTGACGATATATCCTTAATATATTTAAAGTGCGACGCTTCCACACCGCACATCCACAAGGAGCGATCAAGTGAGCAATCCCCGCTGGCAAGGCATCTTTCCCGCCGTCACCACCAAGTTCCACGCCGACGAAAGCATCGATGCCGAGGGCACCGCGCGCCACATCGACTTCCAGATCCGCAACGGCATCCACGGCCTCGTCACCTGCGGCTCGCTGGGGGAGGCCAGCACGCTGACGCTGGAAGAAAAGCTGCAGGTCGCCAAGATCGCGCTCGACGCGGCCGACGGCCGCGTCCCGGTGCTGGCCAACGTGTCGGAAACGAGCACGCGCGAGGCGCTGCGCTACGTGGACGGCGCCAACAAGCTCGGCGTGGCCGGCTTCATGGTGATGCCCTCGGTGATCTACGTGGCCGACGCGCGCGAAGCCATGCGCAACGTGCGCACCATCGCCAACGCCGCGCAGCAACCCATCATGGTCTACAACAACCCGGTGGCCTACCGCGTGGACCTGAAGCCCGAGCACATGGTCGAGCTGGCCGACTGCGAATGGATCGCCGCCATCAAGGAAAGCACCGACGACATCCGCCGCATCACCGACCTGCGCAACACGGTGGGCGAGCGCTACCAGCTGTTCCTGGGCGTGGACGACCTGGCCTACGAAGGCCTGGCGCTGGGCTGCGACGGCCTGCTGGCCGGCGTGGGCTGCGCGTTCCCGCGCGAGACCGTGGCGCTGTACGACCTGATGAAGGCCGGCAAGTTCGCCGAGGCGCTCAAGCTCTACCAGTGGATGACGCCGATGCTGCACCTGGACGTGTCGACCAAGCTGGTGCAGAACCTGAAGCTCATCGACGTGCTGGTGGGCGTGGGCAGCGAGCACATGCGCCGTCCGCGCCTGCCGCTGATCGGCGAGGAGCGCGCCTTCATCGAAGGCGTCGTCAAGAAGGCGCTGGCCACGCGGCCCGCGCAGTACCAATCGGTCATGTAGTCACCGCGAGCACTTGCACGCAACCGCACTTTTCATCGTCCCCAACCTAGGAAGAAGCATGAAGACACGAGCAGGCATGGTTTCCTCTTTCAGTCTTGCCGGCCTGGCGGCCCTTGCCGTTGCCGGCCAGGCGCACGCGCAGGAACAGGTGGTCAAGATCGGTCACAGCGGGCCGCTGTCGGGCCCCAACGCCTTCGCGGGCAAGGACAACGAAAACGGTGTGCGCCTCGCGGTGGAAGAGCTCAACGCGAAGAAGCTCAGCGTGGGCGGCAAGACGCTGAAGTTCGAGCTGGTGTCCGAAGACGACCAGTGCGACGCCAAGACCGGCGTGAGCGTGGCGCAGAAGTTCGTGGACGACGGCGTCAAGTACGTCATGGGCCCGTACTGCTCGGGCGTGGCCATTCCGGCCTCGCGCCTCTACAGCGAGGGCGGCACCCTGGTCTCCACCGTGGGCACCAACCCGAAGGTGACGCAGGGCGGCTACAAGAACCTCTACCGCATCATCGCGAGCGACAACCAGATCGGCTCCGCCATGGCCGTGTACGCGGCCAAGGAGCTGAAGGTGAAGAAGGTCGGCGTCATCGACGACCGCACCGCCTTCGGCCAGGGCCTGGCGGAAGAGTTCACCAAGGAGGCGAAGAAGCAGGGCCTCACCGTGGTCGGCCAGGAGTTCACCACCGACAAGGCCGTGGACTTCACCGCCATCCTGACCAACATGAAGGCCAAGGCGCCCGAGGCCATCTTCTTCGGCGGCTATGCGCCGCAGGCCGCCCCCATGGCGCGCCAGATGAAGCAGCTGGCCGTGCCCGGCAAGCTGCTGGGCGGCGACACCGTGTGCAGCCCGGCCACCGGCAAGCTGGGCGGCGACGCGGTCAACGACCTGGTGTTCTGCGCGCAGGGCGGCTCCATGCTCGAGAAGGCGCAGACCGGCCCGGCCTTCAAGGAGAAGTTCAAGAAGCGCTTCAACGCCGACCCCGACGCGTATGCGGCCTCGTACTACGACCAGGTGCTGTTCATCGGCGAGTCGATGAAGAAGGCCAACTCCATCGACCCCGACAAGGTGGGCGCCGAGCTCTACAAGGCCACCTACAAGGGCGTGGCCGCCACGTATGCGTACGACGACAAGGGCAACATGAAGCAGGCGCCCATCACCGTCTTCACCTTCAGGAACGCGGTGCCCGTGCCCATCGCCAGCTACTGAACGCAACCATGCCCATGGAACGCATCCAGGTCATCGATTCCCACACGGGCGGCGAGCCCACGCGCCTCGTGATCGGCGGCTTCCCCGACCTGGGGACCGGCTCCATGGCCGAGCGCCGCGCGCTGCTGGCCGAGCGCCACGACAAGTGGCGCGCGGCCGCCGTGCTGGAGCCGCGCGGCAGCGACGTGGTGGTGGGCGCGCTGCTGTGCGCGCCGGTGTCGCCCGATGCGGCCGCGGGCGTGGTCTTCTTCAACAACGCCGGCTACCTGGGCATGTGCGGCCACGGCACCATCGGGCTGGTCGCGAGCCTGGCGCACATGGGGCGCATCGGCGTGGGCGAGCACCGCATCGAGACGCCCGTGGGCACGGTGACGACCACGCTGCACGAAGACGGTTCGGTGAGCGTGCGCAACGTGCCGGCCTTCCGGCACCTGCACCAGGTGGCGGTCGAATTGGCCGGCCACGGCACGGTGCGTGGCGACGTGGCCTACGGCGGCAACTGGTTCTTTCTGGTGAGCGAAGGCCAACACGGCCAGCGCGTGGCCAGCGACAACCTCGCCGTGCTGACCGACTACACCGCTGCGTTGCGAAAGGCGCTCGCGGCGCAGGGCATCACGGGCGCGAACGGCGCGGAGATCGACCACATCGAACTGTTCGCGGACGATGACGAAGGCGCCGACAGCCGCAACTTCGTGCTGTGCCCCGGCGACGCCTACGACCGCTCGCCCTGCGGCACCGGCACCAGCGCCAAGATCGCGTGCCTCGCGGCCGACGGCAAGCTCGCGCCGGGCGCCGTGTGGAAGCAGGCCAGCGTGATCGGCAGCGTGTTCGAGGCCAGCTACGCGATGGACGGCGACCAGGTCATTCCCACGCTGCGCGGCCGCGCGCACATCAGCGCCGAGGCCACGCTGCTGATCGAAGACGACGACCCCTTCGGCTGGGGCATCCGGCGCTGACGCCGGGCCGCTCGGCATGGACGCGGACGTCATCGTCATCGGCGCCGGCATCGTCGGCGCGGCCTGCGCGCAGGCGCTCGCGCAAAAGGGCGCCCGGGTGCTGGTGCTCGATGCGCGCATCGGCGGCGCCACCGGCGCGGGCATGGGCCACCTCGTGGTGATGGACGACAACCCGGCCGAGCTGGCGCTGAGCCGCGATTCGGTGGCGCGGTGGCGCGCGCTGGCCCCGCGCATGAGCGAAGACTGCGCGTACAGCCCCTGCGGCACGCTGTGGATCGCCGCCAACGACGAAGAGATGGCCGAGGCCGAGCGCAAGCGGCAGCGGTTGCACGCGCACGGCATCGACAGCCGCCTGCTCGGCGCGGCCGAACTGGCAAGCGCCGAACCCGCGCTGCGCAAGGGCCTCGCGGGCGCGCTCGAAGTGCCGGGCGACGGCATTCTCTATGCGCCGAATGCGGCGCGCTGGCTGCTCGCTCGAGAAGGGCAAGCTGTCCGCATCGAGCACGCCAAGGTCGAAGCCATCGAAGACAACGGCACATTGCGCCTGACCGACGGCAACCGCCGCAGCGCGCCGCAGGTCGTGCTGGCCAACGGCATGCAGGCGACGGCGCTGTGCCCGGAACTGCCGATTCGCCCGAAGAAGGGCCACCTGCTGATCACCGACCGGTATCCGGGCACGGTGCACCACCAGCTCGTCGAGCTCGGCTACGTCACCAGCGCGCACCACAGCGACGGCGACTCGGTGGCCTTCAACGTGCAGCCGCGACCGACCGGGCAACTGCTGGTCGGCTCGTCGCGCCAGTTCGACACGACCGACCCGGCGGTCGAGGCGCCGATGCTGGCGCGCATGCTGCAGCGCACGCTCGACTACCTGCCGGGCCTTGCGAACCTGAACGCGGTGCGCTCGTGGACCGGCCTGCGCGCCGCGTCGCCCGACGGCCTGCCGCTGCTGGGCAAGCACCCATGGCGCGAGAGGCTCTGGCTGGCCGTCGGGCACGAAGGCCTGGGCGTGACGACCGCGCCGGGCAGCGCGCATCTGCTGGCCGCACGGATGACCGGCACGACGCCCGAATTCGACGCGGCGCCGTACGCGCCGCGCGGGCTGCGGGAAAGGACATGAGCGCCGCGCCGGGCCGCCCCAAGCAAGCTCGCACCGTAGCGCGCAGCGCGGAGGTCCTCCAATGAGCGGTCATACCCTGCTGCACATCGACGGCCGCCTGGTGCGCGTGAAGGCGGGCAGCTCGGTCGCCGCCGCGCTGTGCGTGGCCGGCGGCATGGGCGTGGCGCGCACCTCGGTCACGGGCCAGCCGCGCGCTCCGTTCTGCGGCATGGGCGTGTGCCAGGAATGCCGCGTGTGGGTCGACGGCCGGCGCCGACTGGCGTGCCAGACGGTGTGCGCCGAAGGCATGCGCGTGGAGACGACGGAATGAACGGCATTGCGCTGGAACGGTGCGACGTGCTGATCGTCGGCGCGGGACCGGCCGGCATGGCCGCGGCGGTGGCGGCTGCGTCCAGCGGCGCATCGGTCGTCGTCATCGACGACAACCCCGCGCCAGGCGGACAGATCTGGCGCGACGGTCCGGGCGCGGCGCTGCCACCTGCCGCGCACCGGTGGCGCGATGCGCTCGGGCGACACGCGAACGTCCGCGTGCGCAGCGGCACGCGCGTCGTGGCCGTGTCCGCCGCCCATGAACTGCTGCTGGAGGACGCCGAGGGCGCCGCGCGCATGCAATGGAAGAAGCTCGTCCTGTGCACCGGCGCGCGCGAGCTGCTGCTGCCCTTCCCCGGCTGGACGCTGCCCGGCGTGACGGGCGCGGGCGGCCTGCAGGCGCTCGTCAAGGCGGGCATGCCGGTCGAGGGCCAACGCATCGTCATCGCTGGCAGCGGGCCCTTGCTGCTGGCCGCCGCGGCGACGGCGCGCGCGGCGGGCGCGAAGGTGTTGCGCATCGCCGAGCAGGCTTCGTTCGCATCGGTCGCGCGCTTCGGCGCCAGCCTTGTGCGCTGGCCCGGCAAGGCAGTGCAGGCCGTCGCTTTGGCCAATGCGCAGTACCGCACCGGGTCGCGCATCGTGGCGGTGCAGGGCACGGCGCAGGTCGAATCGGTCCGGCTCAGGCAGGGCGACCGCGAGGCCGGGATCGCCTGCGACCGCGTGGCCTGCGGCTTCGGCCTCGTGCCCAACACGCAGCTGGGCCAGATGCTCGGCTGCGCGCTTGGGGCACAAGGCCTGTCGGTCGATGCCTTGCAAGCCACCAGCGTCGCGGGCATCTATGCCGCCGGCGAGTGCACGGGCTTCGGCGGCAGCGAGCGCGCGCTGGCCCAGGGCGCCATCGCGGGCCATGCGGCCGTCGGCGACGAAACCCAAGCCAAGTCACACCAGGGCGAACGCGCCAGGTGGGATGCCTTTGCCGCGCAGCTGCACCGAAGCTTTGCTCTGGCGCCGGACCTCCGCACGATGCCCTGGCCCGACACGCTCGTGTGCCGCTGCGAAGACGTGCCGCTGTCCGCGCTGTCGACATGCACCGGCTGGACCGACGCCAAGCTGCACCATCGCTGCGGCATGGGTGCCTGCCAGGGCCGCGTCTGCGGCGACGCCGCGCAGTTCCTCTTTGGCTGGGCACCGCCCGTGCCGCGCCCGCCGCTGTCGCCGGTCCGCATCGCGACACTGGCCGCGCTCGCCGAGCCCGGCGACCCTCGACAATGACGCCGCCGCATCCGCAGAACAACCCCATGGCCGCCCCGACCCCCGACTCCCGCCCTCTCCCCAAGCGCCGTGCCGCCGACGTGGCCTACGACGCCATCGAGACGCTGCTGTCGACCCTGCAGATCCAGCCCGGCAGCCAGGTCGTGGAGGCCGAGCTTGCCGAGCGCACGGGCCTGGGCCGCACGCCGGTGCGCGAAGCGCTGATGCGCATGGTGTCCATCGGGCTCATCGTGCAGCAGCCGCGCCGGGGCCTGCTGGTGTCGGCTATCGACCTGGCGGACCACCTGGACGTGATCCAGACCCGGCGCGTGCTCGAACGGCTGGTGGCCGCCTGCTCGGCGCGGCGCGCCACCGCGCTGCAGCGCGAACAGATCGTGCATTGCGCACAGGCGATGGTCGAGGCCGCGGGCCGCGGCGACCTCACCGACTACATGCGCGCCGACCATGCGCTCGACCTCGTCAACCACCAGGCCAGCCACAACGACTCGGCGGTGCAGGCTGTGGTGCCGCTGATCGTGCAGTGCCGGCGCTTCTGGTACGCCTACCAGCACGAGGGCGAGATCGTCGAAGGGGCCAACGCGCACCTCGAACTGGCGCAGGGCATCGCCACCGGCGACGAAGCCGCCGCCGTCGCGGGCGCCGAACGGCTGATGGACTACCTCGAGGTCTTCGCGCGCAAGATCATCGACAAGTAGGCCCTGCGGCCTCTGTCCGTACCCCGGGGAATTCCGCGTGTGCCGCCGGGGCTCGCGGCGCATACTGAAACGCATGGCCGCCGCCCCCCGTGCCCAACCCGAAGACTTCTTCACCGCCGACGAGTGGCGCGCGCTCACCGCGCGCTCGTCGTGGAAGGGGCTGTGGCTGGTGGCGCATTGCTGGGGCACCATCGGCGCGGCGATGCTGGTGGGCATCGCATGGCCGTGGACCGTGCCGCTCATGGTGCCCATCGTGGGCGCGCGGCAGCTGGGCCTGTTCATCCTCATGCACGATGCGGCGCATGCGGGGCTGCACCGCCACCGCAAGGTCAACGACTGGGTGGGCCACTGGCTGTGCTCGTCGTCGCTGCGCGACTACCGGCCGTATCACCTGCAGCACCACCGCTTCGTGCAGCAGACCGAGGACCCCGACCTCGTGCTGTCGGCGCCCTTTCCGATCACGCGCGCCTCGATGTGGCGCAAGGTGGCGCGCGACCTGAGCGGGCAGACCTTCTACAAGCAGCGCTTTGGCCATGTCGCCGAGGGCATCCGCGCGCGTGCACCGGGCGAATCGGCGTTGAAGGTCTTGGGCCGGGAGCTTGCGAAGGACCGGCGCTTCCTGATCGGCAACGGCCTGGGCTTGCTGGCCTTCGTGCTGGCCGGCTACGGGTGGGCATGGCTGGCGATGTGGCTGCTGCCGATGGCCACATGGCTGCCGCTGGTGAGCCGTGTGCGCAACATCGCCGAGCATGCGCTGGTCGCACAGAACGAGGCCGACCCGATGCGCCAGGCCCGCACCACGCATGCCGGCTGGCTGGCGCGGCTGCTGGTGGCGCCCTACTGGGTCAACTACCACTGCGAGCACCACATGTTCACCAGCCTGCCGTGCTGGGCGCTGCCGAAGGCGCACCGGTTGCTACAGCGCCAGGGCGCGACGGGGCGGATGGAGTTGCAGCCGGGGTATCTGAGCCTTCTGAGGCAGGCGACCGCCGCGCCCGCCTGAGTCGCTGGCCGTTCAGCAGCGTGCCGATGGGCGTGTAGCGCACCAGCAGCTGGTAGCTCGCAAGTGCCGCCAGCGAAGTGGCAGCGATGTTCAGCCCCATCTTCGTGAGCGCGCCGAAGGGCGCGTTGAACAGCAGGGTGCCGAATCCGATGGTGCCGAGCATGTGCACCAGGTACACCCAGTACGAGCTTTGCGAGAGGTACGTGAGCACCGCGTTCTGGCGCGGCACGTAGCGCACGAAGCACCCGATCAGCGCAAGGCTCCAGAGCCACGAGGTCGCGTTGTAGGCGAAGGCGATACAGAACTCGGGGTGCGGCAGGCGGTACGGGGCGCGGCCGTGCAGCGCGCCCAGCAGCGCGAAGGTTGCGACGAAGAACGCCAACCCGGTGAACGCGAGGCCCTTGCAGCGCGCAGCAAAAAGCGCGAGCAGGCGATCCTGATCGCGATGCAGGTACCAGCCGAACACGAAGAACAGCCCGCTCTGCATCCACTCGGAGAACTGCGGCAGGAACGAGCCGCTTTCCATCACGAAGCCCGACGGATGGAAGGCGCCTGTCGCCGCCAGCGGCAGTGCGAGCACCAGGAAGCCCCAGCGGCGTTCCGCCAACAAGGCGAAGCTGCGGGCTACGGCATCGCGCAGCCGCACCGGCACGAAGCGCTGCAGCCGCACGCCGGCCCAGGCCAGAACGCTGAACCAGAACAGTTGGTACAGGAACCACAAGTGCATCGTGTTGAAGGGCGAGCCGCCCGGCTGCCGCGCGGGGGTCAGTGCAGTGTCTATGCCCGGCACGCCGTGCACCGTCAGGTGGATGTAGACCATCGCCAGCACGGTGGTCAGCACGAACAGCGGCGGCCAGAACACCGCGAAGGGCAGCGCGAGCCGCAGGCCGCGGTTCCTCAGCATGCCACCCGCGCCGCGCCGCTCGACCAGCAGCGCGACGAAGAAGCCGGCCAGCACGAAGAACACCGGCATCCGGAAGCTGTGGATGAAGAGCAGCAGCAGGTCGGCCACCGGTGAGGTCTGCGGGTCCCGCCAGGGCAGCGGCGAATTGACGGTGATGTGGTTGAGGGCCACGTGCAGCACGATGCCGAGCCACATCATCAGGGCACGGAGGTTGTCGAGCGCGTGGAGCCGTCGGGGGGCGTGTGCGTTGTTCATGGGGCCGACTGTCGAGCCTCACGCAACGTCAGGGTCAAGGGGTGGCGGGGCCGGGCTTCGAAGTTCTTTGCGGGTGCACGGCGATGGCCTGCAGCAGGTAGCCGCGCACCGCTGGCCCGACCACGGCTGCCGCCTGCAGCACCGGTTCCGTGGCCATGGCCTTCATCAGCCGCTCGGCCAGCACCGGGTCGTGGTCGGTGAAGGCATCGAAGAGTCGCACCCAGGCGAGCGCGACGGCTTGCACCGCGTCGTCTCCGGGCGATATGCCGCGCGCCTGGAGGGCGGCGAGCTCTTCGCCAAGGCGGCGCCATTCGTCTTCGGGCGGCTTGCCCAGGCGTGCGAAGTCCTCGGTGTCCAGGTGGCGCAGCAGCGCGGCCATGCGCAGGTCCATGGCTGCACCGATGTAGTCGATCAAGTCGGCCGACGGCCCATCGTCGCGCCGTGCCACCGGTTCGCGCCGGTACATCTCGCCCCAGCGCGTGACGAGGTCGTAGTTGCCGTCCATCCACTGGCCCATGAGGTTCATCCAGCGGTAGGCGAGCGGCTGCACCTCGAGCGCATCGGCGGGCACGCCGCGCACCATCAGCGCGGCAACGTCGGCGATGAGCGGGGGCCACTGGTCGGCCACGGCGCGCCAGTTGGCCATCACCGACTTGATCTCGGCGGGGCTGAAATAGCGGCCGTAGGTGGTCATCTGCGCCAGCGTGACGAGCCAGTCCTTCATGTCGGGCTGGGCGCCTTCGGCGAGCCGCTCTTCGAGCAAGGCAAGCCGTTCGCGCAGGACCGTGGCCTGGGCGATCTGCTGGTCGAGCGATGCGATCTGGCGCTGGATGATCGCGGGCAGCGAGCCGCTTTCGGCACCAAGCAGCCCGCCGATTTCCGCCAGCGCAAGCCCCAGCAGCCGCAGCGCCTGGATGGCATGCAGCCGGCCGATGTCGGCGGCGTTGTAGAGCCGGTAGCCGGCATCGGAGCGCGCGGATGGCGCGAGCAGGCCGATGGCGTCGTAGTGGTGCAGCGTGCGCACCGTGAGGCCGGTGTGCCTGGCAAGTTCTCCGACCTTCAGCAGCACGGATCGCTCCCTGGACAAGTCAGTCGCCCGTGGGCTCCGGCGAGGGCTCTTCCCAACCCGGCCAGCCCAGCAACTCGGCCAGCCGCTGCACGATCCACGTGGCCTCGGCCGTGGACACGCCCGACTCGGCTGTCGCCAGCCCGGCGTGGATGCGCCGCAGGATCTCGCTTTCGACGGGCACCTCGGTGTGGTGCTGGATCTGCGCGTGGCCCACGAGGTGGCTGGCGAGGTCTTCGCAGATCTCGTAGCGCGCGCGCACCACGGCGATCGGCTCGCTCAGGCGTTGGCGCGTGTCGCTGTACACCGCGAAGAACGAGGGCGGAATGAAGATCTGGTTGTCGTCGGACATGGCGGTTTTTTCAGAGGCCCCAATGACAAAACGCGCCCAGGGGCGCGTTCGTCGTGGCTCGTGGGAGCCATGGGTGCTGGATCAGCCGCCCTTCTTGGGACGCTTGCCAGGGTTCTTCTTGCTGCGCGTTGCGGTGCCGCGTTCGAGGCTGACCTTCTGGCCGCCACCGGAGCGAGGCGCGGTGTAGCCGGGCAGCGGCGTCGGCTTGGGGGTGGCAACGCGTTCGGCTTCGGTACGGAATGTCTTGGGCATGAAAAGCTCGGGTAAAAGTGATGAATGTTCGAGGGGCAATTAGGCCACATTCAAGGATTTCACATGCCAGTAACCGAAACAGCCAGCGGTGTCGAGGGTCCGCGCTTCGTTTCGGGGTCGCTGCTGCGCCACGTCTGCATCATGGCGGGCACCGGCGCCATCGGCCTGATCGCGGTGTTCGCGGTCGACCTGATCAACCTGTTCTACATCTCCCTGCTCGGCGAGAAGGAGACGGCGGCGGCCGTCGGCTTCGCGGGCGTGGTGGGGTTTTTTCACGCGTCGCTGTGCATCGGGCTGACCATCGGCATCGCGGCGGTGGTGTCGCGCACGGTGGGCGCGGGCCGCCTTGCCGATGCGCGGCGCATCGGCACGTCGAGCCTGGTGCTGATGGCGGTGCTGTCGGTGGTGGTGGGCACGGGCACGGCCTTCTTCCTGCACCCGGCCCTGCAGGCACTGGGGGCCCAGGGCGAGACGGCGCGGCTGGCGCAGCGCTACCTGTCGGTGACGGTGCACACGCTGCCGCTGCTGGGCATCGGCATGGCCTGCTCGGCGCTGCTGCGTTCGGTCGGCGATGCGCGCCGCTCGATGACGGTGACGCTCGCGGCGGCCTTCGTCACGGCGGTGCTCGACCCGATATTGATCTTCGGCTTCGGCCTGGGGCTCGACGGCGCGGCCATCAGCGCGGTGGTCTCGCGCCTGGTGCTGGCGGCCATCGGGCTGCACGGCGTGATGGTCACGCACCGCATGCTCGGGCGCTTCGACATGTCGCGCCTGGCGGGCGATGCGCGCGTGCTCGCCGCGGTGGCCGGGCCCGCGGTGCTGACCAACCTGGCCACGCCCGTGGGCGCGGCCTTCGTCACGCACGCGGTGGCGCAGTTCGGCGCGTCGGCGGTGGCGGGCGCGGCCACCATCGACCGGCTCACGCCGGTGGCCTTCGGGCTGGTCTATGCGTTGAGCGGCGCGGTCGGGCCGATCCTGGCGCAGAACCTGGGCGCGGGGCAGTACCGGCGGGTGCAGGAGGGCCTGCGCGACAGCCTGCTGTTCATGGTGGCGTCTGTGGCCGCGGCGTGGCTGGTGCTGGCGCTGGGCCAGGGCGTGCTGATTCGCGCGTTCTCGGCCGAGGGGCTGGCGGCGGAGCTGATCTCGCTGTTCTGCAGCTGGCTGGCGCCGAGCTTCTTTTTCGCGGGCGGGCTGTTCGTGGCGAATGCGTCGTTCAACAACCTGGGGCATCCGCTGCTGTCGACCGCGTTCAACTGGGGGCGCGCCACGATGGGGACGATTCCGTTCGCCTGGTGGGGCTCGCAGCACGGCGCGGCCGGCGTGCTGGTGGGGCAGGCGGTGGGCTCGTCGATCTTCGGGTTGCTGGCGGTGGTGGTGGCGTTCCGGCTGGCCGCGAAGCTGGCCAGGCAGGAGGCACCTGAAAAGACCCCTGCGACAGGGCCGGCACCGGTGCTCGACGCGCCGGTGGCGCCGACCTCGGCGCACGGGGAGGCCGCGGCGCTCGCCACGCCGCAGCCTGGGGCGCCTACTCGCCCAGGTCCTGCAGCGTCAGCAGCCGCACCCTGACCGACTTGCCCTTCACGCGTCCGCTGGACAGCTTGCGCACGGCTTCTTCGGCGATGGCGCGGTCGACCGCCACATAGGTCGAGAACTCGTTGACGTTGATCTTGCCGACCTGGTCCTTGGCGTAGCCGCAGTCGCCCGTGAGCGCGCCCAGCACGTCGCCGGCGCGGATCTTTTCCTTGCGCCCGCCCACGATCTGCAGCGTGGCCATGGGCGGCTTCATCGGCTCGCCCTTGCCCGGCGTGAGCTCGGCCAGGTCGTGCCATTCCGATTCGCGGCCCTGCAGCTGCTCGATCTTCCCGACGTGGCCCATCTCGTTCATGCTGGCCAGGTTGAGCGCCAGGCCTTCCGAGCCGCCCTGCTGGCCCACGCGGCCGGTGCGCCCGACACGGTGGATGTGAATTTCGGAGTCGGGCGTCACGTCGACGTTGATCACCGCTTCGAGCTGCGAGATGTCGAGCCCGCGCGCGGCCACGTCGGTGGCCACCAGCACGGAGCAGCTGCGGTTGGAGAACTGCACCAGCACCTGGTCGCGCTCGCGCTGCTCCAGCTCGCCGAACAGCGCCAGCGCGCTGAAGCCCTGCCCCTGCAGCACCTCGACCAGGTCGCGGCACTGCTGCTTGGTGTTGCAGAAGGCCAGCGTGCTGACGGGGCGGAAATGGTCGAGCAAGAGGCTCACGGTGTGCAGCCGTTCGCTGTCTTTCACCTGGTACCAGCGCTGGCGGATCTTGCTGCCTTCATGCTGCGCCTGCACCGTGATCTGCTCGGGGTTCTTCATGAACTGCTGCGCGAGCTTGGCGATGCCTTCGGGGTAGGTGGCCGAGAACAGCAGCGTCTGGCGTTCCTTGGGGCACTGGCGCGCCACCTTCACGATGTCTTCGAAGAAGCCCATGTCCAGCATGCGGTCGGCTTCGTCGAGCACCAGCGTGTTGAGCGCCGACAGGTCGAGGTTGCCGCGCTCCAGGTGGTCCATCAGCCGTCCGGGTGTGCCGACCACGATGTGGGCGCCGTGCTCCAGGCTGGCAATTTGCCCGCGCAACGCGACGCCGCCGCACAGCGTGACGACCTTGATGTTTTCTTCCGCGCGCGCCAGGCGGCGGATTTCGGTGGTGACCTGGTCGGCCAGTTCGCGCGTGGGGCACAGCACCATCGCCTGCACGGCGAAGCGGCGCGGGTTCAGGTTGGACAGCAGCGCCAGGGCGAAGGCGGCGGTCTTGCCGCTGCCGGTCTTGGCCTGGGCGATCAGGTCTTTGCCGAGCAGCGCCGGTGGCAGGCTGGCGGCCTGGATCGGCGTCATCTGCGTATAGCCGAGCTGCGTGAGGTTGGCCAGCATCTGGGGCGAAAGCGCCAGCGCGGCAAAGCCGTTGTCGGCAGGGGCCTGGGCTTGCGGGCCGCCGGCTGTGGGAGTGGGTGTGGTCATCGTTCTGCAGCCGTGGTCCGTGAAAGACAAAAAGCCTTGCCGGCGCCCTTCGAGGGGCGCCGCAAGGCTTTTCGAGCGTCGCGGATCAGCGGCGGGGTGAGTTGTTGCCGCCGCCGGTCGGCGGCGGGCCGCGACGTTCCAGGTGACGGAAGGTGATACGGCCCTTGGTCAGGTCGTAGGGCGAGAGTTCGAGCGACACCTTGTCGCCCGCCAGGATGCGGATGTGGTGCTTGCGCATCTTGCCGCCGCTGTAGGCGATCAGTTGATGGCCGTTGTCCAGCGTGACGCGGTAGCGCGAATCGGGCAGCACTTCGGTCACTGCGCCGTTCATTTCGATCAGTTCTTCCTTGGGCATGGGTGATTACCTCTGAATCGTTCGATGTGTGTTGGAAATGGAATTCGGCGTGATTGTTTCAGCCTGCGCAGGGCAGCGCGAGCGGGGCATTGCGGGGCGCGCGTTCGCGCACCCAGCCCAGGCCCTGGTCGATGGCGTAGCCCGCGGCGGCGGCGCGGCTGGCAAAGCGCGGCGTGAAACGCATCACGCGGTCGTGCATGCCGCTGCCGTGGCCGGAGCGGATCGAGACGGAGGCGGCGTAGTTGCCGTCGTCCTGGTGTCGAATGAGCGGGGAAACAAGGTACTTGCCCACCGCGATACTGTGTTGAATGATGTCCATGAAGCCTTGGCACAGCGCGCGAATGCAGAGCGCGAAATGCCTGAAAAATGATTGAAAACGGGCGTGGGCCGGCCGGAACGGCGCGGCGGACGCGCTATTCGCTTCAACAAGAACGAAGGCAGTGGTGGCAATCATGGGCGCCCGGTCTGGCGCTCCAACACACTGTGAAACCGGCTTGGGAATGAGAGGCCTGAAGAATCCAAGGGACGATGCAGGTCAGCCGGCGGTATTGACGAAATTCTTCGTCGTGGTATCGAAACGAACCCGACATTATAGCTTGCGGGGCGTGACGGCTGCTTGTCTTAATTACAACGGTTCCATGAAATAGGGCGCAATGGGCCGTCCGGCAAGCGTTGTTTGCTATCAAAACATGGTTGCAGCAGCGAGCAGGCCTGGCAGGCGTTCGAGCGCACGCTTTGCCGAAGCGCTCCTACAGCCGCCCGCGGCGCCGGTGCGCTCAATCTCTCCATGAACACGACCACGACGCCCTCTACCGCCCCCGTTCGCTACGACCCCGCCGTGGAAACCTTCCACGACGACGAGGCCCAGACGCAGACGGACCTTGTCGCCACCCTCGTCGACATGGAGAAGACCATGGCCGACCACACGGGCCATGCCATGCGCGCCGTGCACGCGAAGAGCCACGGCCTGCTGCGCGGCGAGTTGCGCGTGCTCGACGGCCTGCCCGAGCCGCTGGCCCAAGGCCTCTTCGCGGCGGCGCGCCGCTTTCCGGTGGTGATGCGCCTTTCGACGCCGCCTGCCGAAGTGCTCGACGACCGCGTCTCGCTGCCGCGCGGCATGGCCATCAAGGTCATGGGCGTCGAGGGCGCGCGTGTCGACGGCTCCGAAGGCGACAGCACGCAGGACTTTCTCTTCGTAGACGGCCCGGTCTTCGCCGCGCCCGACGCCAAGGGCTTCCTGCGCAGTCTCAAGCTGCTCGCCAGTACCACCGACAAGGCGCCGAACGCCAAGCGTGTGCTCTCGAGCGTGCTGCAGGGCGTGGAGAAAGCGGTCGAGGCGGTCGGCGGCAAGAGCGGCACGCTCATCGCCATGGGCGGCCACCCCGAGACGCATCCGCTGGGTGCCACCTTCTTCACGCAGGTGCCGATGCGCTACGGCAACTACATCGCCAAGCTGCAGCTGGTGCCGGTGTCGCCCGCGCTGCTGGCACTGGAGAACGCACCCATCGACCTGACCGACAAGCCCGACGGCACGCGGGAGGCGGTTGCCGACTTCATGCGCCAGCAGCCGGCGGTATGGGAGTTGCGCGCGCAGCTGTGCGTCGACCTCGAACGCATGCCCGTGGAAGATGCCTCGGTCGAGTGGTCGCAAGAGCTGAGCCCGTTCATTGCGGTTGCGCGCATCACCGCCGATCCGCAGGAGGTCTGGAGCGAGGCGCTGGCGCGAGAGTTCGACGACGGCATGGCCTTCAACCCCTGGCACGCCTTGGCGGACCACCGCCCGCTGGGCAACGTGATGCGCGCGCGCAAGGTGGCGTATGCGGCGTCTTCCAACTTTCGCAGCGAGCGCAACGGTTGCCCGATGCACCGCTGAAGTTCAGCCTTTCACGCGATACCGAGCATTCGCTTGTTCGCAGCCGCATCGACGCCGCCCGCCGCGAAGTCGTCGAAGGCCCGGTCCGCCACGCGGATGATGTGATCGGCGATGAAGGTCGCGCCTTCGCGCGCCCCGTCTTCCGGGTGCTTGATGCAGCACTCCCACTCCAGCACCGCCCAGCCCGGGAAGTCGTACTGCGCCATCTTCGAGAAGATGGCCTTGAAGTTCACCTGGCCGTCGCCCAGCGAGCGGAAGCGCCCGGCCCGGTTGATCCAGCTCTGGAAGCCGCCGTACACGCCCTGCTTGCCGCTGGGGTTGAACTCGGCGTCCTTCACGTGAAAGATCTTGATGCGCTCGTGGTAGTGATCGATGTAGGCCAGGTAGTCGAGCTGCTGCAGCAGAAAGTGGCTCGGGTCGTACAGCAGACAGGCGCGCGGGTGGTTGTTCACGCGCTCCAGGAACATCTCGTAGCTCACGCCGTCGTGCAGGTCTTCGCCGGGGTGAATTTCGTAGCCCACGTCCACGCCCGCGGCGTCGAAGGCGTCGAGGATCGGCCGCCAGCGGCGCGCCAGTTCGTCGAAGGCCTCTTCGATGAGTCCCGGCGGACGCGGCGGCCACGAGTACAGGTACGGCCAGGCCAGCGCGCCCGAGAAGGTCGCATGCGCCGTGAGGCCCAGGTTGGCCGAAGCCTTCGCCGCCAAGTGCAACTGCTCCACCGCCCACTGCTGGCGCCGCACCGGGTCGCCGCGCACCTCGGGCGCCGCGAAGCCGTCGAAGCCAGCGTCGTAGGCCGGGTGCACCGCCACCAGCTGGCCTTGCAGATGGGTCGAGAGTTCGGTGATCCGCAGCCCGTGCGCGGCGAGCGTGCCCGTCACCTCGTCGCAGTAGGTCCGGCTCTGCGCGGCCTTCTTCAGGTCGAACAGGCGTGCGTCCCAGCTGGGAATCTGCACGCCCTTGTAGCCGAGGCTGGCCGCCCATCCGGCGATGCCGTCGAGCGTGTCGAACGGGGCGGTGTCTCCGGCGAACTGGGCCAGAAAAATGGCGGGGCCCTGGATGGTTTTCATCGGCTTGTCTTCCTTATGGGTTGGGGCGGCGTTGAAAGCATACTTGGCGTGTCGTCCGACCCCGTGCGAGAGGCCAAAGAGCCACAATGGATTTTCCTTTTCGCACCCCTCGTCCGGTTCGCACCGTGGACAGTCCCGCGATGACACAACCTGTTTCCGCACGGCTCAAGATCGGCCTGTCCGCCTGCTTCTCGCACGCCGACCCGGCCCGCTCTCTCTTCACCAACAAGACGCTGCAGTACGTCGAGCAATCGATCGCGCACTGGCTCATGTCCGCCGGCGCGATGGTGGTGATGGTGCCCTGCCCCACCGGCGAGACCGCGCGCGGCGACACCAAGCTGTCGCACTACGCTGAATGGCTCGACGGCGTGGTGATGCACGGCGGCGCCGATGTGTGGCCGGGCAGCTACGGCGAAGTGCCGCTCAAGGATGCGTGGATCGGCGACCAGATTCGCGACCTCTACGACCTGGCGCTGGTCGAGGCCTTCGAGCAGGCGGGCAAGCCCATCTTCGGCGTGTGCCGCGGGCTGCAGCTCATCAACGTGGCCTTCGGCGGCACGCTCTACCAGGACATCGAGGCGCAGCACGACGGCGGGCTGCGCCACCGCG
The DNA here is from genome assembly GCF_051216855.1 of Variovorax monticola. Classification (NCBI taxonomy): domain Bacteria; kingdom Pseudomonadati; phylum Pseudomonadota; class Betaproteobacteria; order Burkholderiales; family Comamonadaceae; genus Variovorax; species Variovorax monticola. The sequence continues at coordinate 379,708 of NZ_JBPJZP010000005.1, read as the reverse complement.
ACCCGGTTACCTACGACCAGAACTTTCACGACATCGAGGTGGTGCAGGGCACGCGCCTGTCCAAGCTGTTTCCCGACACCATGACGGCGCGCGTCAACAGCATCCACCACCAGGGCGTGAAGGACATCGCGCCCGGCTTCGACATCGAGGCCTGGAGCCTGCCCGACCGCGTGCCCGAGGCCATTCGCCGCCGGCCGGACCGGGGCCGCAGCTACATCGCCGCCACCCAGTGGCACCCCGAGTTCCATAAGCAGGGCAGCAACGAGACGGTCGACGACACGCCCGTTCTGCACGACTTCCTGTGGGCCTGCGCCACCGCCAAGGTCGCGCCGCGCTCGTCGCTGCGTTCCAACACCGGCAAGATCCGTGACCGCGCCGCGCGCATGTTGCAGCGCGCGCTGCTCAGGCGCTGAGCGCGCGGCGCCGCTTGCTCAGTGCCAGGCGGCGCGCACCAGCGCAGCCGGGTCGCTGGTGCCGGCACTGATGCCCGTCACCGCACCCCAGTCGGGGTCGAAGCGACTGGACACGAACGCGGCCGAGGCCTGCGCGCTCGCGTGTTCCAGCATCAGGCAGGCCTGCGTCGAGAGCACCAGCCGCTGCGTGAAGCGGCGTGCCTGGCGCTCCAGGTCCTGCGGCGGCAACTGCACCATCCGGCGCACGGCCTGCAGTTCGGCCAGCAGGCGCGGTTCGCCGGCCGCGATGCCCTGCAGCTGGTCGAGCACCATGTGCACGTCGTCGGGGTTGCGCGACACGGCGCGCAGCACATCGAGGCACATCACGTTGCCCGAGCCTTCCCAGATCGAATTGACGGGCGCCTCGCGGAACAGGCGGCCCATCGGCGCGTCTTCCACGTAGCCATTGCCGCCGAACACTTCCATCGCCTCGCCGGCGAGCGCCACCGCGCGCTTGCAGTTCCAGAACTTGGCCGCCGGCGTGAGCAGGCGGCGCCAGGCCGTGTCCAGCGGCGCGGCGGAGCCGAAGCGCGAGGCCAGCCCCATCGCCAGCAGCGTGGCGCCTTCGGACTCCAGCGCCATGTCGCCCAGCAGCTCGGTCATCACCGGCTGGTCGACCAGCGCCTTGCCGAAGGCGTAGCGGTTGCGCGTGTAGTGCAGCGCCTGCGCGAAGGCCTGGCGCATGAAGCCGGCGCTGGACAGCGCGCAGTCGAGGCGGGTCATGGTCGCCATCTCGATGATGGTCGGGATGCCGCGGCCCTCGTCGCCCACCAGCACGCCCCAGGCTTCCTTGAACTCCACCTCGCTGCTGGCGTTGGAGCGGTTGCCCACCTTGTCCTTCAGGCGCTGGATGTGAACGGGGTTCTTGCTGCCGTCGGGCCGCCAGCGCGGCACGAAGAAGCACGACGCGCCGTGTTCGCCGGTCCTGGCCAGCACCAGGTGGCCGTCGCACATCGGCGCCGAGAAGAACCACTTGTGGCCGGTGATGAGGAACTCTTCGCCCCAAGGGCCACTTGCCATGCTTCCCGCGGGCACGGCGCGCGTGGTGTTGCTGCGCACGTCGCTGCCGCCCTGCTTCTCGGTCATGCCCATGCCGACGGTCATCGAGGTCTTGCCTTCGAGTGGAATGTCGCGCGGGTCGTGTTCGTTCGAGGCGAGCTTGTCGCGCACGGCCGCGTACAGCGCCGCGTTGCGCCGCATCACCGGGATGCAGGCCTTGGTCATGGTGGTGGGGCAGGTCGAGCCCGACTCGATCTGGCTGTGCATGTACAGCGACGCGCCGTAGCCCACCCAGGCCGAGGGCCGCTCGTCGAAGAACGGCAGGTTGGCGATGCCGTTGCGCCGCGCGATGGTCATCAGGGTGTGCCAGGCGGGGTGGAACTCGACCTGGTCGATGCGCTCGCCGGTGCGCGAATGCGTGTGCAGCTCGGGCTCGTGGCGGTTGGCGTTCTCGGCGGCGCGCAGCGTGGCTTCGGCACCGTACTCCGCGCCCTGGCGCACCAGTTCGGCGTTGCGCCATTCGGCGCCGCCGCGCGCCACCGCGCCACGCAGCGCGGGGTCGCTGGTGTAGACGTTGTAGTCCTTGAGTTCGGGGACCTGGTTGTCGGGGTGGATGCCGGTGGTGGTCATGGTGTGTCTCCGTGTGTCTCCGTGTATCGGCGGTCTCTGCCGTGCCCGTGAAATGCGTCGGACAGATTCAGGCGGCGCCCTCTCGCGCAAGGCCACTGCAGAATCCGTTCGATGGGTCCCGAAATTCTAGGAACAACACGCCCGCAGGGTGTTCGGGTTCGGTGCGCATGACGACAAGCCCTCGCGCCGCGGCCGCCGCCCCGAGAAGAAAGCCGCGGCAGTCCCGCGCGCGCCTCACCTCGCAGGCGCTGCAGGAAGCCTTTGTTCGGCTTCTGGTCGAGAAAGGCTACGCCGCCATCACCATCCGCGAGATCGCGGCCGTGGCCGGCACGGGGCTCGGCAGCTTCTACGAGTACTTCGAGAACAAGGACGACCTGGCGCGCGTGTGCCTGCACCTGCGCTCCAAGGCGCTGCTGCTGGGCATGCGCGCGGCCGTGGCCGCGCATGCGGGCCGGCCGCTGCGCGAGATCGTCGACGCGGTGATCGACGCGCAGCTCGACGCCCACCGAGAGCAGCCGCTGGCCTGGGGCGCGCATTACCTGCTGGAGCGGCACCTCTCCAGCCCCGAGGCCTACCGCAAGATGTACGACCGTTTCGTCGGCGAGTGGGTGGGCGTGCTCGACGCCGCCTGCGACCTGGGGCCCGACTGCCAGAAGAAGGAAGTGGCCCGCGTGTGCCAGACCCTCATCTACGGCTTGGTGGCGCACATGCACATCGGCACCGGCGGGCGGCCCGACCTGCAGGCGCTGTCACGGCAGCTGCGCGGGGCGCTGCATGGCTACCTGGCCGAGGCGGTCTGAGCGGATGGGACGCGCAGTCCGGTACTCAGCGCGACGACTTGTTCGTCGTGCTGCTGACGCCAGCGTCGATGGTGCCGAACACGGTGACGCCGCTGCCGCCGGTCGCGCCCGATGCATTGGCGCCGCTGCCTGCCGACCCCGTACCCGCGCATCCCGACGCCAGCGCACCCATGGCGATCACGAACACGGCTGCTATGAATGGCTTCACTGGAAACTCCCGAAGAGTGATTGGTTGACGGTGGTTACCGGCCCACTATAGGCCGCCGGCCTGACCGCCCTGTCACAACACGCCCGGCGCCGGCAGGGTTGTTGCGCGCAGGTGGTCGATCAGCGCGCGCAGCTTGGGCGGCACGCGTTTGCGGTCTGGGTAGTACAGCGTCAGGTCGGGCAGCGGCGTGGTCCAGTCGGCCAGCAGCTGCACCAGCCGGCCGTCGGCGACCGGGCGCTCGGTGAAGCTGCCGATCAGGTTGGCGATGCCCAAGCCGTCGACGGCGGCCTCGAGCATCAGGGCCACGTCGTTCATCACCAGCCGGCCGCTCACCGCGAGCGTCATCGCCTCGCCGTTCTTCTCGAACTCCCAGCGCTCCAGCTGGCCCGAACTCGCGAAGCGAAAGCCGATGCAGTCGTGCGCCAGCAGCTCGCGCGGATGCACCGGCGTGCCGCGCTCGGCCAGGTAGCGCGGCGCGGCGACGATGCAATTGGCCATCGGCGGACCGACCTTCATGCCCACCATGTCGCGCTCCACCATGCCGCCGAACCGGATCCCCGCGTCGAAGCCCTGGCCCACGATGTCGACCAGCGTGTTGTCGATGGACACTTCCAAGTCGATCTGCGGGTAGGCACGGAGGAAGGCGCCGAGCACCGGTTGCAGCACCCACAGGTAGGCCCCGCGCGATACCGTGAGCCGCAGCAGGCCCGAGGGGCGATCGGCGCTGTCGCTCAGTTCGTCGGAGGCCGAGGCCAGTTCCTGCACCGCGGGGCGTATGCGTTCCAGAAAGCGAGCGCCGGCTTCGGTGAGGTTCACGCTGCGCGTGGTGCGGTTGAACAGCGGCACGCCCACGCGCTTTTCGAGCAGCCGCACGGCCTGGCTCACGGCCGAGGGCGACACGCCCAGGCGCACCGCGGCGGCCGAAAAGCCACGTGTCTCGGCCACGGCCACGAAGGTGACGAGTCCGTCGAGCTGGTCCTGGCGCATGAAGGGGGCGGAAAAGATCCGGTTGATCTTGAAGAAAACCTTCAAGGTGCTTCGTCGATTGGGCGGATTATCAAGTCGATGCGGCGCGCGCACAGTCTGGCCATCGGTTGTTCCATTCCCTCTCCAAGGACATTGCCATGACGGTTTCTTCCCCCCCTTCTTCCCCCTCTTCTTCCCCCTCTTCTTCCCCTAGGACCTGGTTCATCACCGGCGTCAGCAGCGGCTTCGGCCGCGCGCTCGCGCAGGAAGCGCTGGCCGCCGGCCACCGCGTGGTCGGCACGCTGCGCAACGAGGCCGCCCGCGCCGAGTTCGACGCGCTGCAACCCGGCCGCTCCTTCGGCCGCCTGCTCGACGTGACGCACGGCGCCGAGGTGCTGCGCGTGGTGGCCGAGGTCGAGGCCACGGTCGGCCCCATCGACGTGCTGGTCAACAACGCCGGCTACGGGCACGAGGGCACGGTGGAGGAGTCGTCGCTCGACGACCTGCGCCAACAGTTCGAGGTGAACGTGTTCGGCGCGGTCGCCATGGCCAAGGCGGTGCTGCCCTTCATGCGCGCGCGCCGGCGCGGCCACATCCTGAACATCACCTCGATGGGCGGCATCGTGACCTTTCCGGGGCTGGGCTACTACCACGGCAGCAAGTTCGCGCTCGAGGGCATCTCGGAAACGCTGGGCAAGGAGGTGGCGAGCTTCGGCATCCACGTGACGGCGGTGGAGCCCGGCGGCTTTCGCACCGACTGGGCGGGCCGCTCGATGGTGCGCGCGCCGCAGAGCATCGACGACTACCTGCCGGTGATGGGCCCGGTGCGCGAGGCGCGCCTGGCGCGCAGCGGCAAGCAGGCGGGCGACCCGGCGAAGGCCGCGCGCGCCATGGTCCAGATCACCGAAGCGGCGAACCCGCCCGCGCACCTGCTGCTCGGCCCCGACGCGGTGAAGGTGGTGCGCGAGAAGCTGGGCGCGCTGCAGGCGGAGATCGCGGCGTGGGAGGCGGTGTCGGTGTCGACCGACTTCACCCCTTGATCGCAAGGAACCGACGGATCAGCGCGGGTCCGTGGCCAGCAGCATCTCGACCATCGAGCGCAGGTGCGCCTGCAGCCGCGCCGCGCCGGCATCGTCCAGCGCCAGTGTGGCCTCGTCCATGTAGAGCTTGCGGTTGATCTCCACCTGGATGCTGTGCCGGTTCGCCGCCGGGTCGCCGTTGCGGCGCACCAGCTCCACGCCCTTGTAGGGGTGGTTGTAGTCCACGCTGTAGCCGAAGCCGCGCAGGTGCTCGCAGATCCTGCGCGACAGTGCCGGGTCCGCCGTGCTGCCGTCGCGATCGCCGATGACGAAGTCGGCATGCGCCAGCCCCGGGAAGTCGGTCGCGTGGCTGGCCGCGATGGCCGGCATCGAGTGGCAGTTGATGTGGATGGCGTAGCCGTGGCGCGCGTGCGCCTCGTCCATCGCCTGCGTCACGGCCGCGTGGTACGGGCGCCAGCAGCTGTCGATGCGCTGGCGCACTTCGTCCACCGGCAACTGCCGGTCGTAGATCGGCAGGCCCTCGTCGGTGAGCTTCCAGATCAGGCCCTTGCCCAGGCGCACCTTCGACAGCACGCGCGGGTCGGTGGAAACCGGGTCGGTCCACGCGCCTTGCAGCATCGTGGTGTCGATCTCGGTCGTGTCGCGGTTGGCGTCGAGGTAGCTGCGCGGAAAGTGCGCCTCCACCCAGGCCGCGCCCAGTGCGGGCGCGAAGGCGTAGAGCTTCTCCACGTGCGTGTCCTCGGCCCGGCGCAGCGTCGCGAGCTCGCGCACCGTCCCGAAGTCTTCCGGGTACACGGTGCCGCTGTGCGGGGAGTCCAGCACCAGCGGCGTGCGCCCGGCAATGCGGGTCACCTGGGCGCGGTTTTGAATCAGTTTCAGGACTGGATGCATAGGCAGGGGGCGGTCAGTCCAGTCGCACGCGTGCGAACTCGGCCACCTTCTTCATCTTGTCGATCTCGCTGGCGATCTGCTTGGTGAACTGGGCCGGCGTGGTGCCCGAGGCGTACAGCCCCTGCAGCGCCAGGCGGTCGCGCACCGAGGCGTCCTTCAGCGCGGCGGCCACGGCCTGCTGCATGCGCAGCACCAGGTCGGCCGGCGTGCCGGCGGGCGCGATCATGCCGAACCACGACGGGTCGTTGTTGGCCGGGTAGCCGAGTTCGCCGTAGGTCGGCACGTCGGGCAGCACGTCGAGGCGGCCGGTCCAGGACACGGCCAGCGCCTTCAGCTTGCCCGACTTCACGTGCGGCAGCGACGAGGCGACCTGGTCGAAGTACACCGGCACTTCGCCCGCGAGCACGTCGTTGATGGCCGGGCCCGCACCGCGGTAGGGGATGTGCACCATCGAGGTTCCGGTGCTGCTCTTGAACAGCTCGCCCCACATGTGGCCGATGGTGCCGTTGCCCGGCGAGGCGTAAGACACCTTGCCCGGGTTGGCCTTCAGGTACTTCACCAGCTCGGCGAAGTTGGCGACCGGCAGCTTGGCCGGGTTGATGACGATCACGCCCGGCGCCTTGACGATCTCGGTCACGGCGGTGAAGCCCTTGATCGGGTCGTACGGCAGTTTCTGGTACACGGCCGGGTTCACGCCGTGCGTGGACAGCGTGGCAATGCCGAAGGTCAGGCCGTCCGGCGTGGCGCGGGCCAGTTCGGCCATGCCGATGGAGCCGCCGGCGCCGGCGCGGTTGTCGATGACCACGGGCTGCTGCAGGATCTTTGAAATCGGCTCGCCGAGCACGCGGGCCGTGATGTCGGTGGCGCCGCCCGGCGGGAAGGGCACGACCAGACGGATCGGCTTGCCTTGGGCAAAGGATATTCCTGGAAGGATAGAAGCGGCAGCCAGCGTGGAAATGAAATGACGACGTTGCATGGGGTGTATTCCAATGTGCATTGAGAGTGAAGAAGCAATTTGCCGCCTCACTTGAAGCAAAGGATATACCCGCTAATATTCCGATTCGGAATGTTTTAATCGCCATCCTTCCAGGTCCTGCCCATGTCGCTGCGCCGTCTCAACCCTCCCCTGAACCTGCTGCGCGCCTTTTCCACCGTGGTGCGCTTCGGCGGCGTCTCGCGCGCGGCCGAGGCGCTGCACCTCACGCAGGGCGCCGTCAGCAAGCAGGTGCAGGAACTGGAGCGCTGGATCGGCGCACCGCTGTTCGAGCGCAGCCGCAAGCGCCTCGCGCTCACGCCTGCCGGCGAGCGCTACGAGAAGGCGGTGCGCGCCACGCTCGCGCAGCTGGAGGCGGCCACGCTGGAGCTCATCACCAGCGGCGACGGCGGCGGCGCGCTGCACCTGTCGACCCTGCCCACCTTCGGCGCCAAGTGGCTGATTCCGCGGCTGCCCGACTTCCAGCGGCTGCACCCGCAGATCACGCTGCATTTCGTGCCCTTCGTGCACGGCTACGACTTCGAGCGGCCCGAGCTCGACTGCGCCATTCTTTTCGGCGACGGCCACTGGCCCGGTGCCCGCTCGCACTACCTCGCGGGGCAGGACGTGGCGCTGATCGCGCCGCGCGCGGCGCAGGCCGAGGTGGCTATCAAGACGCCGCAGGACGTGGCGCGCTGCACGCTGCTGCGCCACGCCACGGTGCCGCAATCGTGGCTGCAATGGAGCGAGGCGCACGGCGTGCGCGGGCTCGACCCGCTCGCGGGCCCGCAGTTCGACCAGTTCCAGACCATGATCCGCGCCGTGATGGTGGGCATGGGCGTGGCGCTGGTGCCGCGCTGCCTGGTGCAGGACGAGATCGCCTCTGGGCTGGTGGACGAGCCGCTGCCCGGCGGCGGCTACCGCGGCAACCAGGGCTACTGGTTCTGCTACCCGGAAGGGCGCGGCAAGCTGGCCACGCTCGACCATTTCCGCAGCTGGCTGCTCGCGGAGGTCGACCGCGACAAGGACGCGTTGACCGTGGCGCCGGCCTGACACGGGCCTGACACGGGCTCGACGCCGGCCGCGTGCCGGCGCCCTGCCCTGGTCCGGGTTACTCGGGCTTGGCGCCCGAAGCCTTCACCGCCGCACCCCACACCCCGATCTCGCTCGCCACGAAGCGGTCGAACTCCACCGGCGTGGTGGGGGCGGGCTCCGAGCCGCGTTCGCGGATGAAGCGCGCCATCTGCTCGCCCTTCAGGATGTCGGTCACCTCGTGGTTCAGTCGCTCGACGATGTCCGCCGGCGTGCCGCGCGGTGCCATCAGGCCGAGCCAGCCCACGGCCTCGAAATTCGCGGTGCCCGGCACGCCGGTTTCACGCACCGCGGGCACCTCGGGCAGTTGCGACGAGCGCGTGGCCGAGGTCACGGCCAGCGCCACCGCCTTGCCCGACTTGATGTGCGGCAGCGCGGCCGTCACCGAATCGATCATCAGCGGCACCTGGTTGCCCAGGAAGTCCGACTGCGCCGGCCCGCTGCCGCGGTAGGGAATGTGCGTGATGAACACATGCGCCGCCGCCTTGTACATCTCGCCCGACAGGTGCTGCGTGCCGCCGATGCCGGCGCTCGCGTAGCTCAGGCGCCCGGGCTCTGCCTTGGCGCGCGCAGTGAGCTCAGCCAGCGTGCGGATGCCGCTTTCGGGCGTGGCCAGGAACACCAGCGGCACCTTCGCGATCAGCGAGACGCCCGTCAGATCCTTGCGCGGGTCGAAGCCCGGCTTGGCGTAGAGCGTCTGGTTCACCGCCATCGCGCTGCCCGCCACCACCAGCGTGTAGCCGTCGGGCGCCGAACGCACCACGAACTCGGTGCCGATGTTGCTGCCGGCACCGGCCTTGTTGTCGATGATCACCGGCTGGCCCAGCCGCTTGCCGAGTTGCTCGGCGAGCGCGCGGGCGAAGATGTCGGTGGCCTGCCCGGGTGGGAAGGGCACCACGAGCTTGATGGGCCTGTCGGGCCAGGTGGCGGCCTGCGCCGCGCCGCTGCCCGCCAGTGCGGCGATTGCCGCGAGCACGAGGCCCGCGGCGCTCCCTGCGTTGAAGTGCCTGCGCCGCATGCTCAAAGCGCCGACAGGTGCTTGCCCACGATGCCCGCCAGTTCGAACATCGTCACCTGGTCCTTGCCGAACACCGGCTTCAACTTGGCGTCGGCATTGATCGCGCGCTTGTTGGTCGCGTCCTGCAGGCCGTTGGCCTTGATGTAGTCCCACAGCTTCTTGATGACCTCGGTGCGCGCCACCGGGTCGGCGCCGATCACCGCGGCCAGCGAGTCGCTGGGCTTCAGGCCCGCGCCCGGCTTGCGCGGCGTGGCCGCCTTCTTCGCGGCCGGTGCTTTCTTGGCCGCGGGCGTCTTCTTCGCGGCCACCTTCTTGGCGGCAGCGGTCTTCGCCGCCGGCTTGCCGAAGGTCTTGCGCGGCGGGAACTTGCTGCCGCCTTCGCGCGGCGCGAACTCGAACGTCACCTTGCCCTCTTCGGCGTTCCACGTCAGGAAGGCCTTGAAGGCACGGCGCGTGCGCATGCTCACGAACTTGTCGAGCAGGTCGGTCTTGCCGGTGGCGAGCAGCTTCTCCATCTGCGGGCGCTCCACCGGTTGCTGCAGGATGATCTTGCCGGTCTTGAAGGTGCAGCTCGGCGTGGGCTGCGCGTTGGTGGGCACCGACTTTTCGCACACATAGTTGCTGCCGTGGTCGAACACCGGCGCGCCGCAGATCGGGCACGGGCCCACGGTGTCCTGCTCGCTGAAATCGACAATTTCGCCGCTCTCGGCGTTCTTGTCGTCGCCGAAGTCGAACTCCAGCTTGAAGTTCTTGGCTTCCTCGTCGTACTTGATGACGATCTCGGAGGTGAAGGGCCAGCCGGCCTTGGAGCGGAAGCCGTCGATCGGGCCGATGTGCTTGTCACGCAGCAAGGCCTCGGCCTCGGTCACCTCGAAGGTGCGCCCGGCCGGCGACTTGCCGAACGAGAAGCCGCAGGCGTCCTCGCCCGTGCCGGTCTTGCCGGTGCAGGCATAGCGGCGGTAGTTTTCGCGCACCACGCCGCCGCAGTTGGGGCACGGCGTCTGCAGGGTCGAGTAGTCGCCCGGCACGGTGTCGCGGTCGTACTCCTTGGCCTTCTTCACGATGTGCTCGGTCATCGCGGCAATCTCGCGCATGAAGGCTTCGCGGCTGAGCGCGCCCTTCTCCATCTGCGCCAGCTTGTATTCCCACTCGCCCGTGAGCTCGGCCTTGGAGAGCTCTTCCACGCCCAGGCCGCGCAGCAGCGTCATGAGCTGGAACGCCTTGGCCGTGGGAATGAGTTCGCGGCCTTCGCGCAGCATGTACTTCTCGGCGATCAGCCCTTCGATGGTGGCCGCGCGCGTGGCGGGCGTGCCCAGGCCCTTCTCCTGCATGGCCTCGCGCAGCTCGTCGTCGTCGATGGTCTTGCCCGCGCCTTCCATGGCGCCGAGCAGCGTGGCTTCGGAGTAGCGTGCCGGCGGGCGCGTCTTCAGGCCCTTGGTGTCGACCGTCTCGGCCTGCACGATCTCGCCCGGCTTCACCGGCACGAGGCGCTTGCCGTCCTTGTCGTCTTCCTTCTCGTCGTCCTGGGCTTCCTTGCCGTAGATGGCAAGCCAGCCCGGCTTCACCAGCACCTTGCCGTCGGTGCGGAACGGGTACTTCTTGCCGCCCTGCTCCACCGTGCTGATGCGCGTGGTCACCTGGTGCTCGGCGCTCGGGAAGAACACCGACATGAAGCGGCGCACCACGAAGTCGTAGAGCTTCTGCTCGGCGTCGCTCAGGCCGCTCGGTGCCTGCAGCGTCGGGATGATGGCAAAGTGATCCGACACCTTCGCGTTGTCGAAGATGCGCTTGTTGGGCTTGACGTAGTTGCCGTCGACCGCCTGCCTGGCGAACGGCGCCAGGTGCTTCATGCCGCTGTCGGCAATCATGGCCATGGTGTCTTTCACCACCGGCAGATAGTCTTCGGGCAGCGCGCGCGAATCGGTACGCGGGTAGGTCAGCGCCTTGTGGCGTTCGTACAGGCTCTGCGCCAGCGCCAGCGTGGTCTTGGCGCTGAAGCCGAAGCGGCCGTTGGCCTCGCGCTGCAGCGAGGTCAGGTCGAACAGGCCCGGCGAGGCCTGCGTGGTGGGCTTGCTTTCTTCCGTGACCGTGGCGGGCTTGCCGCGCGCGGCGTTGGCGATGGCCACTGCGTCCTGCTCGTTCCACACGCGGTCCGCGCGCTGCTCGGCGTCGGGTTCGCCGTTGGCCTGCAGCGGCGCGTTGGCCTTCTTCCAGTCGGGGTTGAACCACTTGCCGGGGTATGTGCCGGCCTCGGCCGCGAAGCTGCCGTGCACTTCCCAATAGTTGCGCGAGACGAACTTGCGGATCTGCTCCTCACGCTCCACGACGACGGACAAGGTCGGCGTCTGCACGCGGCCCACGGTCGTGAGGAAGAAGCCGCCGTCGCGCGAATTGAACGCGGTCATGGCGCGCGTGCCGTTGATGCCCACCAGCCAGTCGGCCTCGGAGCGCGAACGTGCGGCGTCGGCCAGGCCCTGCATCTGCTTTTCGGTGCGCAGCTGGTCGAAGCCGTCGCGAATGGCCTGCGGCGTCATCGACTGCAGCCACAGGCGCTTGACCGGCTTGTTCAGCCCGGTCTTGCCGCCGGCGTACTGCTCGATCAGGCGGAAGATCAGCTCGCCCTCGCGGCCCGCGTCGCAGGCGTTGATGAGCTGCGTCACGTCCTTGCGCTTGGCCTGCTTGACCACGGCGTTCAGGCGCGTCTTCGTCTTGTCGACCGGCTTGAGGTCGAAGTGCGGCGGAATCACGGGGAGGTTGGCAAAGCTCCACTTGCCCCGCTTGACGTCGAACTCCTCGGGCGCCTGGATTTCAACCAGGTGACCGACGGCGCTGGTCACGACATAGCTGTCGTTCTCGAAATGCTCGTCATGTTTGTCGAATTTGCCGGCCACCGGCGTGAGGGCACGGACGATGTCCTGTGCCACCGACGGCTTTTCTGCGATTACCAACGTCTTTGTCATCTAAGGGCTCTCTATACTGTGCGGCTTCCCGCGTGCGCACGCGTACACGCGCATGTGTGCACATTCAAACTAACAGACTTCGGCAATGCCTTCCAAAACCCCCATTTCCGGCCGCCGCATTCAAATGCGACGCTCCGATGTCCACGGCAACGGCGTCTTCGCCGTGCAGGACCTGGCCGAAGGCGAAACGCTGATCGAATACAAGGGCGAAGTCATCAACTGGAAGGAGGCGCTGCGCCGCCATCCGCATGACCCGGCCCAGCCGAACCACACGTTCTACTTCCACATCGATGACGGGCGTGTGATCGACGGCAACGTCAAGGGCAACGACGCACGCTGGATCAACCACTCGTGCGAACCGAACTGCGAGGCCGACGAAGTCGAGGGGCGCGTTCATATCAAGGCGCTGCGCAACATCGCCGCAGGCGAAGAGCTCAATTACGACTACGGCCTGGTCATCGACGAGCCGTACACGCCGAAGCTGCTGTCCGAATTTCCTTGCTGGTGCGGCACCGAGGCGTGCCGCGGCACGCTGCTGACGCCCAAGGACGATGAGGACGATGAGAAGAAAAAGAAGAAGAAGGCCAAGAAGGCAGAAAAGAAAAAGGCCGAGAAAAAAGCCGAGAAAAAGGTCGAGAAGAAGGAAGCGAAGAAGGCCGAGGAAAAAGCCGACAAGAAGGCGCAGAAGAAGTCCGCCAAGAAGGACAAGGCCGAGAAGGCCTGACCATGCGCAGCGCCTCGGCCGCCTGGTTCGAAGACCGGATCGCCGCATCCGTCGTACCGCTGCTGCCCGGCTTCACGGTCGAGGCCGTGGCCGAAATAGATTCCACCAACACCGAGCTGATGCGCCGCGCGCGCGCTGGGCGCGTCGAGCCCGTGTTGCTCGTGGCCGAGCGCCAGACCGCCGGCCGTGGCCGCCTGGGCCGGCCCTGGCAGAGCTCGCCGCAGCAGGACGAGGCCGCCTCGCTCGTGTTCTCGCTGGGCCTGCCGCTGGCACCGGCCGACTGGTCAGGCCTGTCGCTGGCCGTGGGGGTCGCCGTGGCCGAAAGCCTCGATCCGTCCGGCGCGCACAAGGTCGGCCTCAAGTGGCCCAACGACGTGTGGGTGAACGACAGCAAGCTGGCCGGCATCCTCATCGAGACGGCGATGCCGTCCGCCGGCCGCGCCGACGCGGCGCGCTACCTGGTGATCGGTATCGGCCTGAACATCGGCGCGCGCGAAGCCGACGGCATGCGCACGCCGCCGGCCTGGCTGCGCCAGTGGCGCCCCGAGGCCAGCGCGCCCGAGGTGCTGGGCGAACTGGCCGAGCCGCTGGTGCGCGGCGTGCGCGAGTTCGAGGCCCGCGGCTTCGCCCCGTTCGCCGAACGCTTTGCCGCGCGCGACGTGCTGCGCGGGCGGGAGGTGGTGCTCAGCGACGGCACCGCCGGCCTGTGCGAAGGCGTGGCCTGGGGTGGTGAGTTGCAGGTGCGCACCGAAGCCGGCCTGCAGTTGATATCGAGCGACGAAGTGAGCGTGCGGCCTCGCGGCATGGCCTTCTGACCGGCATGAAGCTGCGCGCGCTGCTCGTCGTCCTGCTGCTGGCCAACGCCGGCTACTTCCTGTGGACGCGCGGCGATCTCGCCGGCTTCGGCCTCGCGCCCGCGAGCCTCTACGAGCGCGAGCCGCAGCGTGTCGCACGCCAGATCCACCCCGAATGGCTGCAGATCCGCAAGGACGTCAAACCGGCTGCGGCCACGCCCTCACCCGCATCCGCGCCCGCCCCCTGACACGGCGGCTCAAGCCGTCGCTTCACCCTCGAAGCGCACCGTGAACAGCGCCCCCGGCGGATGCTTGCCCGGATGCGCATCTTCCAGCTTCACCTGCGCGCGGTGCTGGTTGGCAATTTCCCGCACGATCGGCAACCCCAGCCCCGAGCCGTCGGCCTCGTTGCCGAGCACGCGGTAGAACGGCTCGAACACCAGCTCGCGGTCGGTCTCGGCGATGCCCGGGCCGTTGTCCTCCACCTGCAGCAGCTGCACATGGCCGAAGGGGTCGGCCAGCACGCGCACGGTGATCAGGCCGGGGCGCTCGGGCGTCGAGGGCGTGTAGTTGATCGCGTTGTCCACCAGGTTGCGCACCAGCTCCTTCAGCAGCGTGGCGTTCCCGTCGAACACCACGCCGGGCGCGCCGGCCTCCGCGCCGTCGTAGCCCAGGTCGATGCGCTTCTCGATCGCGCGCGGCACCGCCTCGCGCACCACCTCGATGGTGAGCCGCGCCAGGTCGCAGGGCTGGTGGTGCGCGTGGGCGCTGTTGCCCTCGGCGCGCGCCAGCGACAGCAACTGGTTCACCGTGTGCGTGGCGCGCTTGCTGGCGCGGCCGATCTGCTTGAGCGACTGTTTCAGCTCGTCGGCATTGGCGCCTTCGCGCTGGGCCAGGTCGGCCTGCATGCGCAGGCCCGCCAGCGGCGTCTTCAGCTGGTGCGCCGCGTCGGCCAGAAAGCGCTTCTGCGTGCCGATGGAGTCGTTGAGCTTGTCGAGCAGTTCGTTCACCGACGACACCAGCGGCACCACTTCGAGCGGCACCGACGATTCGTCCAGCGGGCTCAGGTCCCCCGGGCGCCGCTCGCGGATGCGCGCCTCCACCACCGACAGCGGCTTGATGCCGCGCACCAGCGCCAGCCAGATCAGCAGCACCGCCAGCGGCAATATGGCGAACTGCGGCAGCAGCACGCCCTTGATGATCTCGGCCGCCAGCACCGACTGCTTCTCGCGCGTCTCGGCCAGCTGCAGCAGCGTGGGCGGCACGTCGTCGCTGCCGCTGGCGATCCACAGCGAGGCCACGCGCACCGGCTGGCCGTGCACGTCGCTGTTGTGCAGGAACACCTGGCCGGGCGGCAGCGGCTCGTCCAGGTTGGGCTGCGGAACGTCGCGCTCGCCGCTCAGCAACTCGCCGTTTCCGTCGAGCAACTGGTAGTACACGTGGCCGGCGTCGTCGGCCCGCAGGATCTCGCGCGCCGACTGCGACAGCACGAACCGCGTGTGCCCTTCCCGCACCGTCACCAGCTCGGCCAGCGCCTTCACGTTGTGCTCCAGCGCGCGGTCGAAGGGCGCGTTGGCGATGCCCTGCGCCACCAGCCAGGTGACGCCGATGCTCACCGGCACCAGCAGCAGCAGCGGCGTGAGCATCCAGTCGAGGATCTCGCCGAACAGGGAGCGCTGGGCGCGCTGGAAGAGCTTCAAGTACAGGTTCCTGATTTGGAAGAAAAAACTGAGCCGGGCGTGATTTAGTGCGGCGGTGCGGGCCCTGTGCAGGGCCGCTTGAGAGGGTGCTCGGTTGTAGTCTGCGCGTGCAGTTTCTGCAATTCAAAAAAACCTCAGGGAGAGTCATGAAGAACAAGTCATTGAACGGCTGCGTGCAGCCGTTGTGGATCGTCGCGTCCGTGTGCGCCGCAGGGCTCGCGGGTTGTGGAGGCGGCGGTGGCGGCAGCGGCGGCATGCCCATGTTGCCGGTGCTGCCCGCGGCCGCCCCGGCCCCGGCGTCCTCGCCGCCCCCCGCGCCGGCGCCTGCGCCGAACCGCGATCCGGTGCCGGGCAGCGAGCCGCTGCCGTCGTTGAGCGCGCCGCAGGCCGGATCGACCGCTGCCGTGGGCAACGACAGCGAAGGCGTCTACGTCACGCTGCTCGGTCTTACCTACGTCGGCGCCGACGGCGCGATCGCGCGCCAGTTCAACGTCGGCTCCTTGTGGGGGTCGATCAGGGTGTCCGGACTCAACTGGACGTTCAATCCGGACACGACCTTCTACTTCGTCAAGGCATCTGCGGTCACGGGCTCGGGCACCTTCTCGCCCAAGGTCTCGATGGACGGGACCTACGCCTACGAGTCAAGAGGGTCGTCGGCGTTCGGGCCGCTGCGCTATGCGGTCGAGAACGCGCTGTCGGTCTCGCAAGACAGCGTGGTGGGCAAATGGGCCAACGCGGACACCAGTTTCGGCATCGGCGTCTCGATCGAAGTCAACGCCAAGGGCGCATTCACCGGCACGACGACCGGTGCGCAGGTGGGCAACTGCAGCATCTCGGGGACCGTGTCGCAGGCACAGCCCGGCACTTCCAAGAACATGTACGGCCTCACGATGAAGGCGGTCAACACCGGCACCGACACGAAGACCGCCTGCCAGCTCAACACCACTCTGCCCTACGCGGGACCTGCCGTCATCTCGCTGGCGCCGGCGGGCAATTTCGAAAGCAACGGCTACTTCAGGGGCATCTCGTTCCTGGTCAAGGGCGGTGCGGGCGCCACGCTCTCAGCGAATCTTCGCAAGCTGTGAAGGTCCGCCGCGCGGACGGGGCTCAGCCCGGGATCTTCTCCAGGCAGTAGCCCAGCCCGCGCACCGTCGCAATGCGCACCGGCCCCTTCTCGATCTTCTTGCGCAGGCGGTGGATGTACACCTCGATGGCGTTCAGGCTCACCTCCTCGCCCCATTCGCACAGGCGGTCGACCAGCTGGTCCTTGCTCACCAGCCGGCCGGCGCGCTGCAGCAGCACTTCGAGCAGGCCGAGTTCGCGCGCCGACAGCTCGACCATCTTGCCGTCGATGGTGGCCACGCGGCCGCCCTGGTCGTACACCAGCGGGCCGTGGCGGATGGTGTTGCTGGTGGTGCCCATGCCGCGCCGCGTGAGGGCGCGCACGCGCGCCTCGAGCTCCTGCAGGCTGAAGGGCTTGGCCATGTAGTCGTCGGCGCCGTGGTCCAGGCCCTTGACGCGTTCTTCCACGCTGTCGGCCGCCGTGAGCACCAGCACCGGCAGCTGCGAGCCGCGCGCGCGCAGGCGTTTGAGGATCTCGATGCCGTGCAGGCCGGGCAGCCCCAGGTCGAGGATCAGCAGGTCGAACTCGTCATGGGTCATGAGCGCGGTGTCGGCCTGCGAACCGTTGGCCACGTGGTCGACCGCCGCACCCGAGGTGCGCAGGCTGCGCAGCAGGGCATCGGCCAGCACCTGGTCGTCTTCGGCAATCAGAATCCGCATGCGGCACCCCCGGCCTGTGTCGTGTGTCCGGCGCCGGACCGGCACCGTTCACATTTGTCTCTGCGCCGGAGTCTAGCCCGCTGTATAGGCTTCCAGACCGATGGTTACCACGGTGGCGATGTCGTCGCCCACGCTGCTTTTGAACTCGCGCTCGGCCTGCGTCACTGCGCTGCGGAAGGCGTCGAGCCAGGCCAGGCCGTCGGCCGTGAACAGCACGCGCCGCGCCCGCGCGTCCAGCGGGTCGGGCCCGCGCGTGACCAGCCCCCAGGCCTCGCACTGGTCCACCAGCGCGCCCATCGCCTGCTTGGTCATGCCGGCGCGCTCGGCCAGCTCGGTCAGGCGCGAGCCCTCGCGCGCCAGATGCCGCGTGATGTGAATGTGCGCCGCGCTCACCTGCGCGCGCGCCGCCAGGTTCGACAGCGCCAGCGGCACGTCGATGTCGTGCGCCATCAGTTCGAGCACGCGCGCATCGAAACGCCGCATGGCATGGCCCAGCAGGCGGCCCAGGTGGGTCTGGCGCCAGGCGTCGGTGTCGGGTGGAAATGCGGCTTCGGACATGGCGCCAAATGGTAAAGCAAACTGATCAAAAAATGGGTTTACTCGAACCAACGAACCCCTACACTACTGTTCAAGCATCCAGCCTGTGGTTAAAAGCAGATCGGATGACACCTCACACAAACCGTTGATATTCAAGGAGATTTCCACATGGACGCAGTTGTCAAGGGCGCAAGCATCTCGGTCGCCAACAGTGAAAAGGCCAAGGCCCTGCAGGCCGCGCTGGCACAAATCGAAAAGCAGTTCGGCAAGGGCACGATCATGCGGCTCGGCGAAGGCGAGGCGCTCGAAGACATCCAGGTGGTCTCCACCGGCTCGCTCGGCCTGGACATCGCCCTGGGCGTCGGCGGCCTGCCGCGCGGCCGCGTGATCGAAATCTACGGCCCTGAATCGTCGGGCAAGACCACGCTCACGTTGCAGGTCATCGCCTCCATGCAGAAGCAGGCCGGCACCTGCGCCTTCGTCGACGCCGAGCATGCGCTCGACGTGCAATACGCCCAGAAGCTCGGCGTGAACCTGTCCGACCTGCTGATCAGCCAGCCCGACACCGGCGAGCAGGCGCTCGAAATCGTCGACTCGCTGGTGCGCTCGGGCGCCGTCGACCTGATCGTCATCGACTCGGTCGCCGCGCTCACGCCCAAGGCCGAAATCGAAGGCGAAATGGGCGACTCGCTGCCCGGCCTGCAGGCCCGCCTGATGAGCCAGGCGCTGCGCAAGCTCACCGCCACCATCAAGAAGACCAACTGCATGGTCATCTTCATCAACCAGATCCGCATGAAGATCGGCGTGATGTTCGGCTCGCCCGAAACCACCACCGGCGGCAACGCGCTGAAGTTCTACGCCTCGGTGCGCCTGGACATCCGCCGCATCGGCACCATCAAGAAGGGCGACGAGGCCATCGGCAACGAAACCAAGGTGAAGGTGGTGAAGAACAAGGTGTCGCCTCCGTTCAAGACGGCGGAGTTCGACATTCTGTTCGGCGAGGGCATCAGCCGCGAAGGCGAAGTCATCGACATGGGCGTGACCGCCAAGATCGTCGACAAGTCGGGCGCCTGGTACGCCTACAACGGCGAAAAAATCGGCCAGGGCCGTGACAACGCCCGCGAGTTCCTGCGCGAGAACCCCGAGCTGTCGCGCGAAATCGAGAACAAGGTGCGCGAGTCGCTGGGCATTCCGCTGCTGGCCGCCGACGCCGGCGCCACGCCCGAGAAGCCGCAGAAGGCCGCCAAGGCGGACAAGGCCGAGAAGGCAGACAAGGCCGAGAAGGGCGAATAAGATCCCGCGCGGCTCCGCGGCCTCATGCGGGGCCGCGCGAGCAAGGCCAGGACCCGCCGCATGGCATTCAACGCCCCCTCCCTCAAAGGCCGCGCCCTGCGCCTGCTGAGCCAGCGCGAGCATTCGCGCCTGGAACTGGAGCGCAAGCTCGCGAAGCACGAAGAAGAGCCCGGCACGCTGGCCAAGGCGCTCGACGAACTGACCGCGAAAGACTTCATCAGCGAACTGCGCGTGGTGGCCTCGGTGCTGAACCAGCGCGCGGCCCGCTCCGGCGCGCTGCGGGTGCGGCAGGAGCTGCAGGCCAAGGGCATCGCGCCCGAGGCCATCGCCGAGGCGGTGGCCGGCTTGCAGGCCACGGAAGTCGAACGCGCTACGGCCCTGTGGCGCCGCCGCTTCGACGCGCCGCCCGCCGATGCGAAGGAGCGGGCGAAGCAGATGCGGTTCCTGATGGCGCGCGGTTTTTCCGGCGCCGTCGTGTCCAAGGTACTCAGGAGCGATTTCGATGAAAACGACGAATGAAGACCACGCCGCGCCCTCGCGCGTCGTCACGCAGCGCGTGCAGTGCGAATGGCGCCGCGCCTATGTGCTCGCGGCCGACCCGAAGCGCCTGCCCGACTGGGCCAGCGGCCTCGCGAAGAGCGCGCTGGTGCCGCACGGCGACCACTGGACCGTGCGCACGCCCGAAAGCGGCGACGCCCGCATGCGCTTCGCGCCGCGCAACGACTTCGGCGTGCTCGACCACTGGGTCGCGCCCGAAGGCGTGCCCGAGGTCTACCTGCCGTTTCGCGTGATCGGCGTCGCACCCGACATCTGCGAGTTGCAGTTCACGCTGTTGCGCCAGCCGCACATGGACGACGCGGCCTTCGAGCGCGATGCGCAGTGGATCGCGCGCGACCTGCTGGCGCTGCGCAATCTGCTGGAAGCCTGAGCCAGGCGGCGGGGCTTCTTCAGCCGCGCACCACGATCGGCGCGAACTTGCGCCGCGCCTTCAGCTGGTCCGCATCCCACTCGATGCCCAGGCCCGGCGTCTCCGGCGCCACTGCATGGCCGCCCTCGATGCGCAGGCGGCTCGTCGTCAGGTCGTCGAGTTGCGGGATGTACTCCACCCAGCGCGCATTCGGCACCGCCGCGCACAGGCTCACGTGCAGCTCCATCAGGAAGTGCGGGCACATCGCGATGTTGTGCGCCTCGGCCAGGTGCGCGATCTTCAGCCACGGCGTGATGCCGCCCACGCGCGCCACGTCGGCCTGCACGATGGAGCAGGCGCCCTGCTGGATGTATTCCGCGAACTGCGAGGGGTGGTACATCGACTCGCCCACCGCGATCGGCACGCTGGTGCTGGCCAGCAGCTGCGCATGCCCGCGCACGTGCTCGGCCGGCATCGGCTCCTCGAACCATGCGAGGTCGAGCGGTGCGTACTGGCGCGCGCGGCGAATGGCCTCGGCCACGGTGAAGCTTTGGTTGGCGTCCACCATCAGCTCGAAGCCAGGGCCTACCGCTTCGCGCACGGCCGACAGGCGCGCGATGTCCTGCGCCACATGCGGCTTGCCGACCTTGATCTTCGCGCCCAGAAAGCCGTCTGCCTTGGCGGCCAGCGTCTGCTCGACGAGCTGCGCCGGCTCGATGTGCAGCCAGCCGCCTTCGGTCGTGTAGACCGGCACGCGCGGCTGCGCACCGCCGGCCAGGCGCCACAGCGGCAGGCCCGCCGCGCGCGCATTGCGGTCCCACAGCGCGGTGTCGATGGCCGCCAGCGCCAGGCTCGTGATGGCGCCCACGGCGGTGGCGTGCGTGTGAAAGAACAGGTCGCGCCAGATGGCCTCGTACTGCTGCGGGTCGCGCCCGATCAGGCGCGGCACCAGGTGGTCTTGCAAGAGCGCCACGATGGACGAGCCGCCCGTGCCGATGGTGTACGTGTAGCCCGTGCCCGCCGAGCCGTCGTCGCAGCGCACGGTGACCATCACCGTCTCCTGCGTCACGAAGGACTGGATGGCGTCGGTGCGCTTGACCTTGGGCGCAATGTCGATCTGCGCGATCTCTACCTGCTCGATCTTCGCCATCGTGCTCAAGCTCCGTTGCGCGTCACGTCCGCGGGCAGGTCGGCGCCGTGGAACTTCTTGTAGATGGTGTTGAGCTCGCCGCTCTTGAGCTGCGCCTTCACGAACTCGTCGAGCTTGGCCTTCAGGCGCGGCTCGTTCTTGCGCATGCCGATGGCCAGGAAGTTGACCTTCATGGTGAACTTCGGCTCCATCTGCTTGGCCGGGTTTTTCTCGTTGATGGTCTTCAGCAGCGGCGGCGCGGTCGCGAAGATGTCGGCCTGCCCGCTCACCACGGCGGTGATGGAGGTGGCGTCGTCGTCGAAGCGAATCACCTGCGCGCCGGCCGGCAGCACCTTGGTGAGCTCCTGGTCGTTGGTGGTGCCGCGCGTGGCAATCACTTTCTTGCCGGCCAGGTCGGCGGGGCCGGTGATGGTCATGCTCTTGGGCGCGCCGACCACGGCCAGGATGGCGGCGTAGGGCACCGAGAAGTCGACCACCTTCTCGCGCTCCGGCGTCACCGACATGCTGGAGATGACGATGTCGGCCTTGTCGGTCTGCAAAAACGGAATGCGGTTGGCACCGGTGGTGGGCACGATCTCGAGCTCCAGGCCCAGGCTCTTCGCCAGCAGGCGCGCGGTCTCGACGTCGGAGCCGGTGGCGTTGAGCTTCTCGTCCTTCAGGCCGTACGGCGGCACCGCGAGGTCGATGGCGATGCGGATCTTCTTGGCGGCGGTGATGGTGTCGAGCTGGTCGGCGTGCGCCGAGGCGCTGGTGAAAGTCGCAAAGGCCAGCGGAAGGGCCAGCATGAGGGCCGAGAGCAGTGCGCCGCGGCGCTTGAACGAGGGGGAACGGGTCATCGAATGTCTCCTGGAGTTGGGGGTCGAGAAAGAGGAATGAGAAGGGCGGCGGCTCAAAGCCCGGTGCCGATGAACTGGCGCAGCTCGGCCGTCTGCGGGTTGCCGAGGATGCTGGCGTCGCCCTGCTCCCACACCAGCCCCTGGTGCATGTAGATGACCTTGTCGGCCACGCCGCGCGCGAATGCCATCTCGTGCGTGACGAGGATCATGGTCATGCCCTCGGCCGCGAGCTTCTCCATCACCTTGAGCACCTCGCCGGTGAGCTGCGGGTCGAGCGCGGAGGTGACTTCGTCGAACAGCATCAGCTTGGGCTTCATCGCGAGCGAGCGCGCAATGGCCACGCGCTGCTGCTGGCCGCCGGAGAGCTGCTCGGGGTAGGCGTCGGCCTTCTCGGCCAGGCCCACGCGCTCGAGCACTTCCATGGCGATGGCGTCGGCCTGCGCGCCGCTCATCTTCTTCACCGACCTGGGCGCGAGCGTGATGTTCTGCTTCACCGTGAGATGCGGGAACAGGTTGTAGCTCTGGAACACGATGCCCACGTCCTGGCGCAGGTCGCGCAGGTTCAGTGCCGTGTCGTGGACCGCGTGGCCGCAGCACTGGATGGTGCCGCTGTCGATGGTCTCCAGCCGGTCGATGCAGCGCAGCGCCGTGCTCTTGCCCGAGCCGCTCTGGCCGATGATGGCCACCACCTGGCCGCGCGCGACCGAGAACGACACGCCCTTCAGCACATGCAGCTTGCCGAAGTGCTTGTGGACTTCGTTGAGTTCAACCACGGGCTGCATTGAGCTTCCTTTCAAGGGCGCGACTCCATCGCGAGAGCGGATAACAAAGAATGAAATACAGCACCACCGCGCACCCGAAATACAGGAAGGGCTGGAACGTCGAGTTGTTCAGCACCTTGGCGTTGTACGAAAGCTCGGCATAGCCGACCACCAGCGATGCGATCGAGGTGTTCTTGATGATCTGCACCATGAAGCCCACGGTGGGCGGCGTCGCGATGCGCAGCGCCTGCGGCAGGATCACGCGTCGCATGCGCTCCCAGCGCGTGAGCGCCAGGCATTCGGCGGCCTCCCACTGGCTGCGCGGCACCGACTGGATGCAGCCGCGCCAGATCTCGCCGAGAAAGGCGCTCGCATAGATGGTGATGGCCAGCGCCGCCGCGGCGAGCGCGGGCACCGAGCCGATGCCCGCGATGTTGGGCCCGAAGAAGCACACGCCGATGAGCACCAGCAGCGGCGTGCCCTGCACGACCTGGATGTAGCCCGCGGCGGCCACGCGCACCGCCTTGATCGGCGAGACGCGCGCCAGCGCCACGGCCAGCCCGATGAGTCCGCCGCCCACGAACGCGAGCGCCGAGAGCTGCACCGTGCCCCATGCGCCCATCAACAGGAAGCCGAAGTGATCGATTGGCATGAAGGTCATGTCGAAGCCTCTTTCGCCCGGCTCACAGCGGTGTGCCCAGCTTGCGCCGGCGCGGGAAGATCAGCAGGCCCAGCAGCCAGAAGCCCAGGCGCATGGCGTACGACAGCGCCAGGTACACCACCCACAGCACGATGAAGATCTCGAAGTTGCGGAAGGTGTCCGACTGGATGCGGTTGGCCACGCCGAACAGCTCTTCCGCGCCGATCGACGACATGATGCTGGAGGCCAGCATCAGCAGCACGAACTGGCTGGCCAGTGCCGGGTAGACGCGCTCCACCGCGGGCCGCAATATCACGTGCCAGAACACCTGCAGCTTCGACAGGCCCAGGCACTGCGCCGCTTCGAGCTGGCCCTTGTGGACCGACTCGATGCCCGCGCGGATGATCTCGCAGCTGTAGGCGCCGATGTTCACCACCAGCGCCAGCACCGCGCCCACCATGATCGGCATCGTCACGCCCGCGCTGGACAGGCCGAAGATGAGAAAGTAGCTCTGGATCAGCAGTGGCGTGTTGCGCACCGCCTCCACGTAGCCGCCCGTGAGGTTGCGCAGCCAGCCGCGGCGGGCGTTGCGGCCCAGCGCGCAGACCGTGCCCAGCGCGAAGCCCAGCACGGTGGCAAGAAAGGACAGCTGCACGGTGGCCCATGCGCCCTCGAGCAGCAGGGGCCACTGTGCGAGCACGGGCGCGAAGTCGAACTGGTAGTTCAAGGATGGGGGCTCCGGAAGGCCAGGAAAAAGGCGGGCGTGCGGTGCCTACGCCGCGTGCGCGACGCGAGCCAATTGCGCGATCGGCAGGCACGCGGGCCCGATCGGTTCGAAGGCCTTGTAGGTCAGGATGAATTCGCGATGCCCCAGCGCCTCGGACTTGCTGGCCGCGCCGTTCGCCACGCTGCGCACTGCATCGAAAATTTCCTGCCCCACCTCCTGCAGCGTGCCGCGCCCTTCGAGAATGCGGCCGGCGTCGACGTCCATGTCCTCGCCGAGCTGGCGGTAGGTGTCGGGGTTGGCACAGACCTTGATGACGGGCGACACCGCCGAGCCCACCACCGAGCCGCGCCCGGTGGTGAACAGGATCAGGTGCGCGCCGCAGGCGATGAGCTCGACGATTTCCGCGTTGTCGCTGATGTTCGGAAAGCCGAAGCGCGGCTCGCCGTCGGGCACCACGTCCAGCAGGTAGAGGCCGGGCTGCGTGGGCACGTCGCCGGGCTTCACGATGCCGTTGATGGGCGAGGCGCCGCTCTTGGCGTACGCGCCGAGCGACTTCTCCTCGATGGTCGAGAGGCCGCCATCCGCGTTCCCCGGTGCAAAGCTGCCGTGGCCCATGGTGCTGTAGTAGCGCGCCGCCTTGTTCACGCACGCGACGATGGCCTCGCCCAGCTCGGGTGTGGCGGCGCGGCGCTGCATGTGGAACTCGCAGCCGATCAGCTCGCCGGTTTCCTCGAAGATGCAGCGCGCGTTTTGCTCGATCAGCAGGTCGAAGGCGCGGCCCACGGCCGGGTTGGCGGTGATGCCGCTGGTGCCGTCGGAGCCGCCGCAGATGGTGCCCACCACCAGCTCGCTCAGGTCCATGGGCACGCGCTGCTGCTGCGCGAGTTCGGCCAGCGCCCACTGCACCCATTGCGTGCCTTCGCGGATGGTGCTGCGCGTGCCGCCCTTCTGCTGGATGGTGAGCGTGTGCACCGGCCGGCCCGAGGCCGCCACGGCTTCTTCGAGCTTGCGCTTGTTCATGCTCTCGCAGCCCAGCGAGATGAGCAGCGTCGCGCCCACGTTGGGGTGCGTGGCAATCGCCTGCATCATGCGTTCGGCGTATTCGTTCGGATAGCAGCCGGGAAAGCCCACGAGGTGCACTTCGGATTCGCCGTCCTGCTGGCGAAAGTCGAGCGTGATCTCGCGCGCCACGTGGTGCGCGCACTCGACGAGGTAGGCCACGACCACCACGTTGCGGATGCCCTTGCGGCCGTCGGCACGCGGGAAGCCCTGGAGCTGGAGCGGGTGGGGTGCGTTCATGCGGGGGCGTCTCAGGCGTGGCCGACGAAGGTCTTGCCTTCGTCCAGCGTGTAGGTGGGCGTGTAGTCGCTGTCGAGGT
Organism: Variovorax monticola; assembly: GCF_051216855.1. Classification (NCBI taxonomy): domain Bacteria; kingdom Pseudomonadati; phylum Pseudomonadota; class Betaproteobacteria; order Burkholderiales; family Comamonadaceae; genus Variovorax; species Variovorax monticola. The sequence continues at coordinate 354,450 of NZ_JBPJZP010000005.1, read as the reverse complement.
TGTGCGTGTGGATGTGCGCGCCGGCCTCGACCGGCGTCCGCAGGCTGCCGATGACGGCGTCGTACTTGCGCACCTTCTGTCCGGCAGCGATGGCATGGCGCGCGAGCTTGTGGCCCAGGCCGATGTCCTTGGCCAATGTCACGGTGCCGCCTTCGAGCTGCACGGCGGTGCCGGCGGCCAGGTGGGTGCAGGCGACCAGGCAGTTGTCGGCCGGCGAGAGCAGCACCAGCCGGGCGTCGATGGCGGGCGTGGATGGCGGGGGGGACGTGTCGGGCATCCGGCGCTCAGAACTTGCGGTACTTCAGGTAGGCCTCTTGCGGATCGGTGCCCGCGAGGATGGCCGTGCGCACGAGGTTCTCGCGGCCCATCATGTGCTCGGCCTCGGTGACGATGGCCTCGGCCTGCGCCAGCGGCACGCAGATCACGCCGTCGGTGTCGGCCAGCAGCAGGTCGCCGGGGTTCACCGTGACCTCGCCGATGCGCACCGGCACGTCCATCGCGTCGGGCAGCCAGTAGCCCACGATGTCGCGCGGCGTGAAGTAGCGGTGCCACACTTGGAAGCCCTGCCGCAGGATGAATTCGGCGTCGCGCACGCCGCCGTCGGCAATCACGCCCAGCACGCCCTTGCGGCCCAGCGTCTCGGCCGAGAGCTCGCCCATGTGCGACACGGTCGAGTCGTTGGGCTGGATCACGGCGATGTGGCCGGGCCTGGCGCGCGAGAGAAAGCCGGTCCAGGCCATCAGCGTCTCGTGCGGATCAGCCGTGGGGTCGACGCGGCCGTTCACGGTGAAGGCCGGGCCGCACAGCTTCTGGCCGGCGATCAGCGGGCGCAGCGTGGGCGGCAGGGTGAAGTCGCGCAGGCCGGCCGCGCGCATCACGTCGTGAAGGATGCCGGTGTAGCAGGCTTGCAGGCGAGGGAGCAGCGCGGGATCGTGGGGCATGGCGACTTTCGTTTTCTTAGATGAAACTACTTTTCATGAATAAGGTTAGCAGTGGCGTCTGCAATTGCCGCTGGGGTTTGCGCCAGTTCGAGGGTAATCACCAATGAATTGGCAGCGCGATGCGGGTTTGTGAGGAGTGATGGCCATGGAGATGTCGCGTATATTTAATTTCATCAGTGAAACTGTTATTTCACTTGTGCATTCAACGACCGACATCTCACTCAAGGACATTGCGCAATGACTTCACGCGTGCAGGGAAAGAACATCCTCGTCACCGCCGCCGGCAAGGGCATCGGCCGCGCCAGTGCGCTGGCGCTGGCGCGCGAAGGCGGCACCGTGTGGGCCACCGACGTGGACGAGGCGGCGCTGGCCGAACTGGCCGCGCTGGCCCGCGAGGAAGGCCTGTCGGGCCTGAAGACCGCCACGCTCAACGTGCGCGACAGCGCCGCGCTGCAGGCCTTCGCGCAAACCTCGGGCCGGCTCGACGTGCTGTTCAACTGCGCCGGCTTCGTGCACAGCGGCAACATCCTGGCCTGCGAGGAGGCCGACTGGGACTTCAGCATGGACCTGAACGCGAAGTCGATGTACCGCACCATCCGCGCCTTCCTGCCGGCGATGCTGGAGCGCGGCGGCTCGATCATCAACATGGCCTCGGCGGCGTCGAGCGTGAAGGGCGTGCCCAACCGCTTCGTCTACGGCGCCTCGAAGGCGGCGGTGATCGGCCTGACCAAGGCGGTGGCGGCCGACTTCATCCAGCAGGGCGTGCGCTGCAACGCCATCTGCCCGGGCACGGTCGAGTCGCCGTCGCTGCGCGACCGCATCGCGGCGCAGGCCGAGCAGGCCGGCGCCGACGAGGCCACGGTGCGCGCCGCCTTCGTGGCGCGCCAGCCGCTGGGGCGCGTCGGCAAGCCGGAGGAAATTGCCGCGCTGGTGGTCTACCTGGCGTCCGACGAGTCGGCCTTCACCACCGGCGCGGTCCATATGATCGACGGTGGATGGTCGAACTGAGCAGGGAACAATGAAGCAAGCACCAGCGCCGGAAGAACAACAGGGTCAGGACGAGGTCGTGCCGGAAGGCGAGGGCGCGCTGCGCTACGCGGCGCCGGCGCTCGAGAAGGGGCTGGACATCCTGGAGGCGCTGGCCGACAGCCCCGGGGGCTACACGCTCAACGAGCTGGCGCAGAAGGTGGGCCGCAAGGTCAGCGAGATCTTCCGCATGGCCGTGACGCTGCAGCGGCGTGGCTACGTGCAGGTCGACGAGAACGACCGCTACACGCTCACGCTGCGCATGTTCGAGCTGGCGCACCGCCAGCAGCCGCTGAAAAGCCTGGTGAGCGCGGCGCTGCCGCTCTTGCGCGAGCTGGCCAACCGGGCGCGCCAGTCGTGCCACCTGACCATGTACCAGGGCGGGCGCGTGGTCGTCATCGCGCAGGTCGAGAGCCCGGAGCGCTGGTCGTTCGGCCTCAAGGTGGGCGTGGTGATGGGGCTGACGGACACCTCGTCGGGCCACGTGCTGCTGGCGTTTCGCGACGAGATCGACCGCGCCCGCATGCTGCGTGCCCACATCGGCGTGGAAGGCGAACTCGACATGGACCCGGGCGAGCTGTTCGCCATTCTTCAGGAGGTGCGCGCGCGCGGCTACTCGGCCATGCCGAGCCAGCAGACGCGCGGCATCACCAACATCGCGTACCCGGTGATGGGCGCGGCCGACCATGTGATCGCGTCGATCAACGTGCCGTACATCGAGCGCATCGACCAGAAGTCGGCGCCCGACGCGGTGCAGGTGCGCGGCATCGTCGGCAACATCGCGGCGCGGCTGTCGGCGCTGATGGGCGCCAGCGGCTACAACGACAACGAGTAGCGGCGGGCCCCGGCTTCAGCCCGCGTCGGGGACGTCGTCGATCGACGGGTTGTCGTTCTTGTGCGCGGCGATGTCGCGCACGTTCTTCTGCACCGCCACCCCGCCGAACAGGCTCAGCAGGAAGGCCATGGCGTAGAAGCCCTTTTCGCTGGCGGCCAGCGTGGCGTTGAACAGGCCGACGGCGAGCAGGGCGACCGACAGCAGCAGCGAAACCCAGCACAGGCCGTAGTAGATGCCGGTGACCGAGGTGCCTTCGAGGCGGTCGCGCACTGTCTTCTGCAGCGACACGGCCGAGAACAGGCCGTACATGAGGATGGTGAAGTAGTAGCCCTTTTCGTTGAGCTGCATCGAGGCGTTCCACAGCCCGAGCAGGTAGACGATGGCGCCGATGATCAGCGCGGCCCAGGATGCGGCGACAAATGCGCCGGTCGGTTTCTGAAATTTGACTGCTGCCATGGCGATCCTCCTCGTTGTGATGTGGGCGGATTATGGTGTTGGATGCCGATGGCATGATCGGCCGCGACCGGCCTCGTGCGAGGCGGCGTGAAAAAAAACCGGAGGAGCTTTCCAATGTCTACAGAACCCGCAGGCCAGCCGTCGCTCGTGCGCACCGGCGCCAAGGCCGGCCTGGCCTTCGCCGGCTCGGTCATCAAGGGCAGCCTGCTCGGCCTGGTGCTGGGCGGCGGCGTTTTCTTCTTCTACTTGAGCCAGCTGAACGGGCCGGGCAATGTCGCGGCGCGGGCGGGCGGGGCGGGCGCCATCGTGGCGCTGATCACCACGCCTTCGGTGCTGGTGGCGGTGTTGCTGCTGTTGTTCGTCGCCGTCTACGCGATGCTTGGCGTGGCACAGGGCCGCGCCCGCGCGATGCAGCACCTGGTGGCGGCACGCGGCGAGGCGGTGTCGCAGCGGCTGGCCGGCGCGATCGCCGGGCGCATCGAGGCGATGCCGCGCGCCCATGGCACGCTGCACCGCGCGGCGGATTGGCTGTCGGCCGACGCCCTGAGCAAGCAGCTCGCGCCCGTGCTGGGCGAGGGCAGGGCGGTGCGTTCGGTGGTGGGCTTTGTGCTCGACCGGCTGCCGCTGGGCGACATGATGGCCGAGTGGCAGGAAAGCCGGGCTGCGCACGGGGAGCCGCTCGTTTGGCCCGAAGGCCAGGGGCAGGGCCCGGTGCAAGACCCGGCGCTGCGCGCGCTGCTCTCGCGCCGCATCAACGAAACCCTGCAGGAAATGGCAGAGCCCTCGCGCACGCCGCTGTACATCGCGCTGGGCGCGCATGCGGCGTTGCTGGGCGTGGGGATGTGGCTCGTCAACTGAGCCCGGGGAAGCGAAGCGTGGCGCTCAGAGCGCCAGCATCAGCTTCAGGTTCTGCACCGCGGCGCCGCTGGCGCCCTTGCCCAGGTTGTCCAGGCGGGCGATGACCACGGCATGGTGGTGGTCCTCGTTCGGGAACACGCGGATCTCGAGCTCGTTGGTGTCGTTGAGCGCCTGCGGCTCGAGCTTGCCGTCGTCGGTGGGCGGCAGCACCTTCACGAACCGCTCGGGCGTGTTGCTTTTCGCGTAGTGCGCGGCCAGCGCCTCTTGCAGGTCGGCGGCCTTGGGCTTGCCGGGCAGCAGGTCGAGGTGCAGAGGCAACTGCACCAGCATGCCCTGCTTGAAATTGCCCACCGACGGAATGAAGACCGGGCGGCGGGTGAGGCCCGTGTAGGCCATGATTTCAGGAATGTGCTTGTGCTTCAGTCCCAGCGCGTAGGTCTCGAACAGGGGCGCCTCGCCCTTTTCGTAGGCCTCGATCATGGGCCGGCCGCCGCCCGAGTAGCCGCTCACGGAGGGCAGCGAAATCGCAAAGTCGACCGGCAGGATGCCCGCGTCGACCAGCGGGCGCACCATGGCGATGGCGCCGGTGGCGTAGCAGCCGGGGTTGCCCACGCGGTCGGCCTTGGCCACGGCCTGCCAGTGGCCTTCGGCCAATTCGGGAAAGCCGAACACCCACCCCGGTGCGATGCGGTGCGCCGTGGAGGCGTCGATGATCTTCGGCTTCCTGCCCGGCAGCTGGTCGATCAGCGCCACCGATTCGCGCGCCGCGTCGTCGTGCAGGCACAGCACCACCAGGTCGACGCCGGCCATCAGGTCGCGCTTGGCGTTGATGTCCTTTCGCAACTCGGGCGCGATGCTCACGAGTTCGATCTGCGGCATCGTCTGGAGCCGCTCGCGAATCTGCAGGCCGGTGGTACCGGCTTCGCCGTCGATGAAAACCTTGGCCATGGTGGAGTGCTCTGTGTTCCGGGGGGAGGGGGTCTAGAGGGATCTAGAAGAAAGTACGTATTGACCGCAACCCCACGTACAGTATTGGTGCGGCGCACCATGATACAGTCCGCGGTTGTTCGCCGCCCCCAGCCGTCAGGCTGCCGTCGCCCGCGAGCAACAGAGCAAAAACACTCTCACCCGCAGATTCCCGTTCTCAACCTCCTCCTTCCGAGAGACATCCCTCATGAAGATTCACGAGTACCAAGGCAAGGAAATCCTTGCCAAGTTCGGCGTGCCAGTGCCGCGCGGCATTCCGGCCTACACGGTCCAGGAGGCGGTCGAAGCCGCCCAGAAACTTGGGGGCCCGGTCTGGGTCATCAAGGCCCAGATTCACGCGGGTGGCCGCGGCAAGGGCGGTGGCGTCAAGGTCGCCAAGACCATCGAAGACGTCAAGAAGCTCGCCGGTGAAATCCTCGGCATGCAACTCAAGACGCACCAGACCGGCCCCGAAGGCCAGAAGGTTCGCCGCCTGTACATCGAAGACGGCGCCGACATCAACAAGGAATACTACATTTCCGCCGTGACCGACCGCGCCACCCAGAAGGTGGCGTTCATCGCTTCGAGCGAAGGCGGCATGGACATCGAGGAAGTGGCCCACTCCTCGCCGGAAAAGATCATCACGGTGTTCGCAGACCCCGAAAAGGGCCTGACCGACGAACAGGCCAAGCAGATCTCCGACGGCATCGGCATGCCGGCCGACTCGACCGCGCAAACGGTCGACATCCTGAAGAAGCTCTACACCTGCTACATGGAGACGGACGCCTCGCTGGTCGAGATCAACCCGCTCAACCGTGACAGCAAGGGCAACGTCCTGGCGCTGGACGCCAAGTTCAACTTCGACAGCAACGCGCTGTTCCGCCACCCCGAAATCGTGGCCCTGCGCGACCTCGACGAAGAAGACGCGGCCGAAGTCGAAGCCTCCAAGTTCGACCTGGCCTACATCTCGCTGGACGGCAACATCGGCTGCCTGGTGAACGGTGCCGGCCTGGCCATGGCCACCATGGACACCATCAAGCTGTTCGGCGGCGAGCCGGCCAACTTCCTGGACGTGGGCGGCGGCGCCACCCCCGAGAAGGTCACCGAAGCCTTCAAGATCATGCTGAAGAACAAGAACGTGGAAGCCATCCTCGTGAACATCTTCGGCGGCATCATGAAGTGCGACACCATCGCCACCGGCGTGATCGCGGCCTGCAAGGCCGTGAACCTGCAAGTGCCGCTGGTCGTGCGCATGAAGGGCACCAACGAAGTCGAAGGCAAGAAGCTGCTGGCCGATTCGGGCCTGCCGATCATCAGCGCCGACACCATGGCGGACGCGGCCCAGAAGGTCGTGGCAGCGGTCAAGAAATCTTGAGGCCTTGCGGGACAGACCGCAGGCCGCGCAGCGGACCAGCTCTGTCCTCAACTGATTAGGAAAAAGCATGTCGATCTACATCAACAAAGACACCAAAGTCATCACGCAAGGCATTACCGGCAAGACCGGTCAATTCCACACCGAGAAGTGCCAGGAATACGCGAACGGCAAGAACGCCTTCGTGGCCGGCGTGAACCCGAAGAAGGCCGGCGAGTCGATCTTCAACATCCCGATCTTCGGTTCGGTGAAGGAAGCCGCTTCGCAGACCGGCGCCACCGTGTCGGTGATCTACGTGCCGCCGGCAGGCGCCGCGGCCGCCATCTGGGAAGCCGTCGAGGCCGACCTGGACCTGGCGATCTGCATCACCGAAGGCATTCCGGTTCGCGACATGCTCGAAGTGCGCAACAAGATGAAGGCCAAGGAAGCGGCCGGCGGCAAGAAGACCTTGCTGCTGGGCCCCAACTGCCCCGGCCTCATCACGCCCGACGAAATCAAGATCGGCATCATGCCCGGCCACATCCACCGCAAGGGCCGCATCGGCGTGGTTTCGCGCTCGGGCACGCTGACGTACGAAGCCGTGGCTCAACTGACGGAAATCGGCCTGGGCCAATCGTCGGCAGTCGGCATTGGCGGCGACCCGATCAACGGCCTGAAGCACATCGACGTGATGAAGGCCTTCAACGACGATCCGGACACCGATGCGGTCATCATGATCGGCGAAATCGGCGGCCCCGACGAGGCCGACGCGGCCCGCTGGTGCAAGGAACACATGAAGAAGCCGGTCGTCGGCTTCATCGCCGGTGTCACCGCCCCTCCCGGCAAGCGCATGGGCCACGCCGGCGCGCTGATCTCGGGCGGCGCCGACACGGCCGATGCCAAGCTCGCCATCATGGAAGAGTGCGGCTTCACCGTGACGCGCAACTTCTCCGAACTGGCCAAGCTGCTCAAGGCACGCCTGTAAGAAACGGACCCCCGGCCGCGGCTTGCGGCCGGACCCAGAGGACCACGCAGAAACAAAAAGCGCCCGCACTCGATTGCGGGCGCTTTTTTCAAATAAAACACAGTGGGATCAGAGACATGGAACTCCTTCAAAGCACAGATTTCTGGATAGGTCTGCTCAAGATCGTCTGGATCAACATCATCCTGTCGGGCGACAACGCCGTGGTGATCGCCATGGCGGCGCGCTCGCTGCCGCCCGCACAGCAGAAAAAGGCCGTGATGTTCGGCTCGGGCGCGGCCGTGGTGCTGCGCATCGTGCTCACGGTGGTGGCGGCCAAGCTGCTGGCGCTGCCTTTCCTGCAGATCGTGGGCGGCCTGCTGCTGCTGTGGATCGGCACGCAACTGCTCAGCGGCGACGACGAGGGCGAGGGCGAATCCAAGGAATACGGCAGCATGATGGTCGCCGTGCGCACCATCCTGCTGGCCGACCTGGTGATGAGCCTGGACAACGTCATTGCCGTGGCCGCCGCCGCGCAGGGCAGCATGGTGCTGCTGGTGCTGGGCCTGGCGATCAGTATTCCCTTGGTCATTTTCGGCAGCACCCTCATGATCAAGCTCATGGAACGCTTCCCGATCATCGTCATGCTGGGCGCCGCGCTGATCGGCTGGGTCGGCGGCGAAACCATCGTGAGCGACGTGGCGCTGCGCGACACGCTCGCGGCCAACCCCTGGCTGCACTACGCGGCCGCGGCCGCCGGTGCCCTGTTCGTCGTGGCCGTCGGCCGCCTGTTGCAACGGCGCGCGCACGCCGCGGCACACTGAGTCTCAGAGAAGTCGGCGCTGGCAAACCAACCATGGCGAGTGTCGGCGTTTCCCTGTTCTCCACCCGCCCCGCGCTGACCTGGGAGTTCGCTTCCCTGACCGATGTCGGGAAGTTGCGCGCGCACAACGAAGACGCCGTCCACGTCGATTCCGCGCTCGGCCTGGCCCTGCTGGCCGATGGCATGGGCGGCTACAAGGGCGGCGAGGTGGCGAGCGCCATGGCCGTGTCGCTGATGCACGGCAGCTTCGGCCGCTGGTTCGCGCAGGCCGGCATGCAGGCACCGGCCCGCGTGGTGCGGCGGGCGCTGCAGGCCGCCACGGACGAGGCCAACGGCTCCATCCTGCATGCCGGCACGACCAACCCCGAGCTGCAAGGCATGGGGACCACGCTGGTGCTGGCGGCCTTCCGCCCGCAGCGCGTGGTGGTCGGCCACATCGGCGATTCGCGCTGCTATCGCCTGCGCAACGACAAGCTGGAACTGCTCACACGCGACCATTCGCTGCGCCAGCAGCAGCTCGACGCCGGCGCCATCACCGCCGAGGAAGCCCTCAATTCGCCGACCCGCAACCTCGTGACCCGCGCGGTCGGCGTCGAGCCGCAGGTCATGCTGGAAATGCACGAGCACAGCGCAAGGCCGGGCGATGTCTATATGCTTTGTTCCGACGGACTGAGCGAGATGATTTCCGATGAGCAGCTTTTCACGCTTCTGGAGCACGATATTGCGCTTCAGAAAAAAGCTTCACTTTTAGTTGCAATTGCAAACGACAATGGCGGGCGGGACAATATTTCGGTTGTTCTGGCACGGGCGAGCGTCGTGGAAACGTCTCGCGCGGCCAAGTAGCAGGCCTGGACGGCACCCCACCGTTCCGCTTGCCATCAATCAAGCTTTGCAATCGGGGAGTCGGCAATGCCGAAGATGATCATCTCTGTCGATGGCGTTGTCATCGGACAAGTGGCACTCGCCAAGGAGCGCACGACGCTGGGACGACGTGCCTACAACGACATCGTGATCGACAATCTGGCGGTCAGCGGCGAACACGCCGTGCTGCACATGACCGATGGCGAAGTCGAAATTGAAGATCTCAACAGCACCAACGGCACGTACGTCAATGCGCTCGCCATCCAGAAGCAGGCGCTCAAGGACAACGACGTCGTCGAGGTTGGCGGCTGCCGCATCCATTTCCGGGCGCGAAGCAACCTGGCCGTCGGTCCGGGTTCCGCACGCACCACGCTGCCGGAACAGTCAAGCCACGCAAGCCACGCAAGCCACTCAGGCGCGATGCCGCTGTCGTCTGCGCCCACGGAGTCCGGCGCCCTGGTCGAGCTGGGCATTCCGGTGCTGCGAGTGCTCGAGGGCGCCAACGAAGGCCAGGACGTCGCGCTGCAGAAGGTCGTCACCACCATCGGCAAGCCCGGCGTCGCCGTGGCCGTCGTCACGCGCCGGCGCCAGGGCTACGTGGCCGCCGGCGTCGAAGGCAACGTCACGCTCAACGGCCTGCAACTGGGCACCGAGGCGGTCGCCTTGCAGGAGCGCGACGTGCTCGAACTCGGCGGCGCCACGCGCATGCAGTTCGTTCGCATCTGAATTTCCTCCCGTGGCCTGCCGCGGCAACGCTCGCGAGGACGCGCTGTCGTGACGAGCAGGGTGAGCGAGCTGCGGCGGCACTGGCCGCGCATCGCCATCACGCTGTTGCCGCTGCTGCTGGCGTTGGCGCATGCCACCGGCGCCTGGCCGCTGAGCGCGCTCGAACGCCTTGACCTGCTGATCTACGACGTTCGCCTGCGCGCCACCATGCCGCGCACGGCCGATACGCGGGTGGTGATCGTCGACGTCGACGACGCCAGCCTGGCGCGCCAGGGGCAATGGCCCTGGCCGCGCGACAAGATGGCCCGCCTCACGACCGAGTTGCTGGCCCGCCAGCAGGTGGGCGTGCTCGGCTTCGACGTGATGTTCCTCGAGCCCGACCGCAGCTCCGGCCTCGAACGACTGCGCGAGATGGCGAGCGGGCCGCTGCAGGGCATGCCCGGCCTGGCGTCGGAGGTCGAGCGGCTGGCGCCCACGCTGGACCACGACGCCACCTTTGCCAACGCTTTGAAAGGCCAGCGGGTCGCCCTCGGCTACTACTTCACCCGCATGCAGCCGCCCCGCGCCAAGGGCCAACTGCCCGCCGCGCCGCTGATGCCGGCCGACGCCTTCCCCGCGGGCGGCGCTTACGGCACCACCTGGAACGGGTTCGGCGCCAGCCTGCCGGTGCTGGCGCAGGCCGCGCCGGCCGCCGGCTTTCTCAACACGCTGGTCGGCGCCAACGGCGACGGCGCGATCCGCAGCGTGCCGCTGCTCGCCCGCTACCAGGGCGACCAGGCGCAGCCCGGGTACTACGAATCGCTGGGGCTCGCGGTCTACAGGCTCGCGAACGGCTCGCCGGCGGTGCTGCCGGCGTTCGCGTCGGGTGCGGGCGCGGGGGCGCCCCGGCTCGAGTCGCTGCGGCTCGGCCGGCTGCGCATTCCGGTCGACCAGAGCGCCAGCATGCAGGTGCCGTTTCGCGGACCGGGCGGTGCGGACGGTGGGTCGTTTCGCTACGTGCCGGCCGCCGACGTGCTGGAAGGCAAGCTCGCACCGGGCGAGCTGAAAGACAAGATCGTGCTGCTCGGCACCACCGCACCGGGCCTGCAGGACCTGCGCGCCACCCCTGTGGAAGCGGCGTTTCCGGGCGTCGAGGTGCACGCCAACGTCGTCTCCGGCCTGCTCGATCACCGACTGCTCAGCGTGCCGGACTATGCGCCGGGCTACGAGGTGCTGGTGGTCCTCGCGACGGGGCTCGCGCTGGCGTTCGGGCTGTCGCTGCTGTCGGCGTCGCGCGCCGTGCTGCTGGCCGCCGGCACCGTCGCCGTGCTGGTCGGCCTCAACCTCTGGCTCTATGTAAGCCACGGCCTCGTCCTGCCGCTGGCGTCGGCGCTGGCCATGGCGGCGCTGGCGTTCGTGCTCAACATGAGCTGGGGCTACTTCGTCGAATCGCGCGCGCGGCGGGGGCTGGTGCGGCTCTTCGGCACCTACGTGCCGCCGCAGTTGGTCAACGAAATGATGGTGCACCCCGACCGCTACAGCATGCGCGCCGAGAGCAAGCCCATGACCGTGCTGTTCTGCGACATGCGCGACTTCACCCGCCTGTCGGAGCAGATGCCGCCGGCCGAGCTGCAGGCCTTTCTCAACACCGTGTTCAGCCGGCTCACCGACGTCATCAGCGCGCACCGCGGCACCGTCGACAAGTACATGGGCGATTGCGTCATGGCCTTCTGGGGCGCGCCCATCGACACGCCCGACCACGCCACGCTCGCCGTGCAGGCGGCCCTGGACATGGGCGACGCCGTGCGCGACATCAACCGCATCCATCGCGACAGCGGCCGCCCGGAGATCAGCGTGGGCATCGGCATCAACAGCGGCGTGATGAGCGTGGGTGACATGGGCTCTGCCGCGCGTCGCAGCTACACCGTGGTGGGCGACGCGGTCAACCTCGCGTCCCGGCTCGAGGGCCTGAGCGGGCACTACGGCGTGGAAATCGTGGCCAGCGGCGCGACCCAGGCGCTGGCGCCCTCCCTCCTCTGGCAAGAGCTCGACAGCGTGCGCGTCAAGGGCAAGGCCCAGGCGGTTGCGGTGTTCACGCCGTTGGCCGCGCGCACGCCCGAGGCCGTCGAACAGGCCCGCCCGGTGCTCGAGCGCTGGAGCGAAGTGCTCGCCGCCTACCGGCGCCAGGACTGGGCCCTGGGCCGAAACCTGCTCGCCCCCTTGCTTGCAGCGGATGCCAAAAAAGTCCTTTACCAGCTGTATGCCCAGCGTTTAGCCTCGATGGCGTTGCGCCCGCAAGACCCGAACTGGGACGGTGCAACCCGGTTCGAAACCAAATGACGGCCGACACACCCAGGGGGGCTCTCACAATGCAGGTTCGTGTGCTGGGTTGCTCGGGCGCCATCGCCAAAGGCTGCCGCACCACCTCGTTTCTGGTGGACACAGACTTGCTTGTCGACGCGGGTACGGGGGTCGGAGACCTCACGCTCGACGAAATGGCGGCCATCGACGACGTGGTGCTCACCCACAGCCACCTCGACCACATCGCCGCGCTGCCCCTGATGCTCGACGCCGTCGGCAGCCGCCGCACCCAGCCGCTGCGGGTGCATGCGCTGAGGGCCACCATCGAGGCGCTGCGCACGCATGTGTTCAACAACGTCATCTGGCCGGACTTCGAAAGCATTCCGAGCCAGGACGCGCCCTTCGTGAGCTTTCATGACATCGCGGTAGGGCAGTCGCTGCAGTTGGGCAGCCGCCAGCCCAAGTGCATCGAGGTGCTGCCAGCCGTGCACACCGTGCCGGCGTGCGGCTTCGCCGTGCGGCGCGCGCAAGGGGGCGCTCACTGGGTCTTCAGCGGCGATACCGAGCGCAATGCGCCCTTCTGGGAGCGGGTGAACGCGCTGGATGTGGCGATGCTGGTGATAGAGACGGCCTTCAGCAGCCGGGAACAGGCGCTGGCCGAGCGCAGCCTGCATCTGTCGCCGTCGGTGCTGGCCGATGAGCTGGCCCTTATCGAGCCGGGCAGGCATTACCCGATCTACATCACCCACACCAAGCCGGCGGAAACCGAGGAAATCATGAGCCAGATCGAGGTGCTGGCGGCCCGACAGGTGGCGGGGCTGGCGCAACGGGACATTCGCTGGCTGAAGGCGGATGGGGTGCTGACGTTTTGAGTTCAGTGGCGCGCGGGAGTGACAAACTTGTCACTGATTGTTGCGGCCGAGAGCGAAAAGTGTCACTCGCTGTAACTGAAATGTAAACAAATGCACTAGTTGGAGGGTGTAAACGATTGAAATCCGGTTGGCACAGATGCTGCGGAAGGTACTGTGCTCCGGGCTGGTTCCCGGGCTCAACCAACCAACCTGGAGTTAGTTCAATGAATCACCGCACTCTCGCCCGCCGCGCTCAGGCCGGCTTTACCCTTATCGAATTGATGATCGTTGTGGCGATCATTGGTATCTTGGCTGCTGTGGCTCTGCCGGCTTATCAGGATTACACAGCTAAGTCGCAAGTTGCTGCGGCTATTGCCGAAGTCAGCCCGGGCAAGGTTGGTATTGAAGGCAAGATTACCGACGGCAAGGCTGTTAGCGACCCGACCGACATCGGTCTTGCAGCCTCTACACCGCGTTGCTCGGCGATCACTGCCAGCTTCCTGGTGGCCGGCGAGGGCGCAGCGACGATCGCGTGCACGCTGATCGGCGGTTCGCAAGTCGCAGGCAAAACCATTACTCTCACCCGCACGAAAGACACCGCAACGGCCGCTGCCGCAACCGGCACCACCCCCGCCGTTAGCCCTGGTGGTTGGAATTGCGCTTTCTCGGGCGCAGCCAAGCTGTCGCCTGTTACTTGCCCCGGCGTGTAATCGTCTCCGCATAAAAAAACCGCCTTCGCAGTCTGTGTAAATAGTCTGCGGTTGCTCTAGCAACGATGCCCTCCAGGCGCTAGCCTGGAGGGCATCGTTGTTGTTTGTGGAGCATCCCGATGGCCCACGCAGTGGAGAGAGCCGGTAACAAGCCGCTTTATTTCCCGTCATGCTTGATAAATTGGTCTGGCCCGATGCGGTGGTCCGGGTCATAGACGCATGGATCGCTGCATTGACGTTGAGTGATCTCGGCTTTGCCAAGTCAATTCCGCAATTGCATGGGCGCCCCACCCTACGACCCCGCCAACCTGTTGCGGCTGTAACTCTGGGGCTACCTCAACACTGTACGTTCGTCCCGGGCGCTGGAGCCCGAATGTCACCGCAACGTCGAGTGCACGTGGCTGCTGGGCCGCCTCGCCCCGGCCTACAAGACCATCGCCAAATTCCGTCGGGGCAATCTGCAGGCACTGGTCGCCACCAGCGCTGCCTTCGTGCAGTTCACCCGTAGCCAGCGCCTCATTGCCTCCATTACCGTTGCCATCGTCGGCCCTCGAAGCTTGGCCGAGCAGGCACAGCGCAACGCCCGGGAGGTGATTTTGAGGGGTCGCCTAATACACACGTTTCGAGTATCAAACGTAAGCGAACGTCGAGCACAGGAAAAATTGGCTGAATGACCGCTGCGAAAACGCATACCCCGATTGAAAATGCGCCAGCGCAGCACCTCATCCCTGTGTTTTGTCGCGCGCTGATTACGTTGCCGTTCATTTTTCCCCTAGCGGCGGGCCCTTCAGTCAACGCCTGGCAGCAGTTGGCGTCGTGGCTGTGCATAGCGTTGTTGTTGGTTTTGATGAAGTCAAGGGCCGCCTTAGCGAATCCTTGGGTGCTGGCCTGGCTTGCCTTAATTGCATTCCTTGTCACGGTCTCTACCGACTCGGGGCTCGGCCCCAGCGCTCGAATCCCCGCAGTCGTTGTCATCTTGCTCACCACCATGGCGGCCTGCATGGGTTCGAGCCTCGTTCACCGCGGCACCCGCTGGCATGTGGTGCTCGGCCAGGGTCTGCTAAGCGCTGGACTCATCAGCGCGGTGCTAGGCCTGCTCCAGTACTACGGCTTAGCAGAGCATCTGGAGCCCTGGACGACCTCCCCTGCGGTGGGACAGGCTTTCGGCAATCTGCGCCAGCGCAACCAGTTCGCCAGCTTGATCAGCATGGCCTTTATTGCCGCCCTCTGGCTTCATGCGACGCGCAAAAGCGCGGTCCCCTCCAATCGCATTGCGTCGGCGGGCGCCGTCATCTTGCTGGTGGTGGCCGCCGCAGCGTCCACGTCGCGAACGGGTCTGCTGGAGTTTTTGCTGATCATTGCCTCCGCGGCCTGGATGGCGCGTCGTGAACGCCGTGGCTCGCGCCTCGGCGTGAAGGCCGGGCCGGAGGTGTCGCACCGGTTGCCCGCCCCAATGGCGCTGCTCTCCCTGATTCCGCTGTATTTCGCAGCCGCCTGGGTCTTGCCGCAACTCGTCGGCGGTGGAACCGAGAGCATGGCGCAGCGCCTGAGCGAAGGCGCCCCGGTGGGCCACAGCCGGCTGATTCTCTGGCACAACGTGCTGACGCTCATCGCGGAACACCCGTGGCGGGGATGGGGCTGGGGCGAACTGAGCTTCGCGCACTACATGCACAGCACGCTGTACCCGGGGGCACGCTTCGTCGAGATCCTCGACAACGCCCACAACCTGCCACTGCACCTTGCGGTCGAGCTCGGCATTCCTGCGGCTGTGCTCGTGTGCGGTGGCTTCATCTGGTTCATGGTCACCGCGCAGCCGTGGCGCGAGCGCGATCCGTTCCGCCTCATGGCCTGGGGGCTGCTGGGCGTGATCGTGCTGCACAGCCTGCTCGAATATCCACTGTGGTACGGACCGTTCCAGATGGTCTTCGGTCTTTGCCTCGGCGTACTCTGGCCCGCCAGGCGAGCGGAAGCAGATCGACCTCGGCCCAAGTTTCACGCCATGTCGTCGGTCACGGCGGCGGTGTTGATCGCCATCGTTGGCTATGCAAGCTGGGACTACATCCGCATCAGCCAGATCTATCTGCCTCGGGATGAGCGGCTGCCGCAGTACGAGGAGCACCCCCTTGAAAAAGCGCAAGGCTCGTGGCTGTTTGCGAATCAGGTCGACTTCGCCAGGCTCACCCTGACCACGGTGACCGCCTCCAATGCGGCGGAAATCCATGCGCTGGCTCAACGCCTCGTGCATTTCTCCCCAGAACCCCGTGTGATCGTGAAGCTGATCGAAAGCGCCGAAGTGATGGGCCTGCATGACGAGGCGCGGGCGGAAGCGCAACGTTTCAGCGTTGCGTTTCCACGTCAGTACGAACGTTGGCTCGAAGGCAAACCGGTTGATTCGTCGGCCTTTTGAGCGCCGCCCACCGGCTTCGCGAGGACGACGAGCGGCGTTTATCCCCTGATGAGCGGCTTCTTTACAAAAGGTAAAGAAGCGTAAGCTAGGCCACAAAGATACACATTTGTGTCTTTCGCCCTTGTGGGCGTTTTGGGCCTTGTTCATGACCATTTACAAAAACCGCCATCGCCACGCCGGCTTCACGCTTGTCGAAGTCATGATCGTTGTCGTGATCATCGGCATCCTGGCTGCGATCGCGCTTCCCCAATATTCGGACTATGTGCGGCGTGCGCGGGTTACGGAGGCGCTTGGGCTGTTGGCTGGCATGCGGCCGCGGATGGAGCAGTTTTTTCAAGACAACCGCACTTTTGCGGGGGCTTGTGCCCCCGGCGCCCTCGCGGAAGCGCCAGCCAGTACCAAGGGGTTCGACTTTGACTGTGGAACTCCCACTGCCACCACATACACGATCACTGCAACGGGTCAAACGGGCAAGAGCACCGCAGGCTTTGTGTACACCCTGACAGCCACTGGAGCCAAGGCCACCACCACCCTTGGCGCCGGTTGGACAGGTGCTCCCGCATCGTGCTGGATCACGAGCAAGGGCGGCACATGCTGAACTCCGCTCGCGAGAGCGGCTTTTCGCTCATCGAGCTGATGGTCACGCTGGTCATCTTCGCGGTGATGGCGGCCATGGCGGCGCCTTCGATGCGCCAGTACGCCGAGAACATGAAGACCCTTGCCACGGCGGAGGCCTTCTCTGCCTCGTTGCAGCAAGCGCGCTCCGAGGCGATTCGCCGGAACGTTCCGGTGGAACTGGTTCTTACCACTGCTTCTCCGGTGCCCGCCAATGTCGAGACCTCGGCGCTGACCACCAGCGGCCCCAACTGGCTGATACGCCAGACGCCCGAGACCGCTGACGATCCGCATGTCTTCATCGACGGCAAGGCTGGCGCCGAGGGTGGAGGGCGCGCCAACCAGGGGACGTCGGTCGTGATCGCGGCGGACGCTTCCAGCATCCGCTTCAATGCGTCAGGAGGGTTGGTCGGGTCATTGCTCGCGGTGCACTTCACTCAGCAAGGCGGCACTTGCGTAGCGGACAACGGACCGGCCCGCTGCCTGGACGTCGTGGTCAGCACCGGCGGCCAGGTACGCATGTGCGATCCGTCTGTCTCAGGCGCCGGAGAAACACGCAAATGCTGACGCAGCGTTCGAACCGGATGCCGATGCGCGCGCGCAGCACGCGCGGCGCGGTGCGCCAACGCGGCATGTTCCTCATCGAGGCCGTGGTCGCCATCCTTTTGTTCATGCTCGGCATCGTCGGCATGGTGGGTCTCAGTGCGCAGGCCGTCGCCACCCAGTCCGATGCCGAATATCGCACCCTGGCCGCGCAGTGGGCCAGCCAGATCGGCCAGGAGGCCTGGATCAGCGTGAGCAGGTCCGGCTTGGACAGTGTGGCGCGTGCCACGTCGGTGCAGAACGCGCTGGTCGGCTTCCAGCACCGGGCCACCGGTGATGACTGCAACTTTTCCGGAGCTGTGGCGACCAGTGCCGTGGTGACTTCGTGGGCTGCGGCTGTGCAGGACGCGGCGCACGGCGGCTTGCCGGGCGCCGAGGCGACCATGCAGCAGATCCGCGTGGATTCGACCCCCGACGGTCACAACAAGCTGACCATCACGGTGTGCTGGAAAGTGCCGTCGAATCCGAAGATGCGCCGTCATGTTTTTGCCACCCTGATCAACTGAGACAAGCACCGTGCGCAAAGACGACATGCATCCTCGTTCGCATTACTTGGCGAGCCTCGGGCGCCGGCAGAGCGGCGTGTCCCTGATCGAACTGATGGTCGGCCTCGTCGTCGGGCTGGTCTGCGTGCTCGTCATCGTGCAGTTGCAAACCTTGTGGGATGCGCGCAAGCGCTCCGTCGGCGCAGGCAACGACGCGCAAATCAGCGGCACCCTCGGCGCCTTTGCGCTCGACCGCGACCTTCGGCAGGCAGGCTTCGGCATCGGCGTGGCCGGCGGAGATGCCTCCGAGCCCAACAGCAACGTGATGGGGTGCCCGGTGGTCGCGACCAACACCTCTCTCGCGAACCAAAACATCGGCTTCGATCTCGTTCCCGTCCAGATCTACAGGGTGGACGACAAGCCTGACGAGATTCGCGTGCTGTACGGCAACTCGTCGTTCTTCGTTTCGCGCCAACCGATCATGTCGTCGACTGCCGAAAGCAACACGCTGAGGTCGCGCGAAGGCTTTCTTGCCGGCGACAAGGTGATTCTCACCAGCACGTCCTCGGGCGGGTTGAGGTGCTATCTGGCCGAACTCACCGGCATGTCGTTGACCGATCTGAGCGCCGTCGAGCACAAGGCTGCCTACACCTACGCCACGAACCAGGGCAACAAGACGGCCGTCATGAACGCGTCCATCGGCACAGGCACCGACATTGGCACGGGCTTCGCGTTCAACCTGGGGCTGGCGCCCGCGCGCACGGTATGGAAGGTCAGCCTGCAGCGCCAGTCGCTCACGCGCTACAACAGCCTGACCGAGAACCCTTTGTCTGCGTCCGACGTGGTCACGGACGTCGTTACGCTCAAGGCGCAGTACGGCTATGACGCCTCCGGCGACGGCATCATCGCCTCCGGCGAGTGGTATGACACGTTGCCGACCGGCGCTGACTACAGCCACCTGCTCGCGGTGCGCTTCGGCCTGCTGATTCGCAGCCGGCTGTTCGAGCGGCCGAACATGACGACGGGTGTGGCCGTGCCGGTGACCGCGTCGGCGCCGAAGTGGGCCAATGGCTCGATCTCTTTCGCCATGAGGAACCTCGACGACTCCGCCGATTCGGGTGCGTCTGGCGTCGACGGCGATACCGCCGCCAACAACTGGCGCAACTACCGGTACCGGGTCTACGACACGGTCGTGCCCTTGCGCAACATGATCTGGGGTACCGTGCCATGAAAAGAACCTGTGCACAGAGGCGGCCGCGCGCAAAGGCGCAGCGCGGCATCGTCCTGATCATTGCGCTGGTCGTGCTGGTCGTCATGACGGTCACTGGCCTGCTGATGTTTCGCACCACTGGCACCGGCGTGGAGGTTGCCGGCAATGTGGGCTTCAAGCAGAACGCCACATCAATGGCCGACCTGGGCACCGAGGCGGGGTTCAAGTGGGTTTACGACCAGCGCACGAACCCCACTGTGCTCAACACCGACATTCCCGCCGCGGCGTATTTCGCGACCTGGCACGAAACCTTCGATCCGATGACTTTCGACTGGTCGACCGCCAAGGAAGTGACAGCAGACGACGGTACGGGCAATCGCGTGCGCTATGTGATCCACCGACTTTGCGGCACCCCGGGGCCGCCGACCGATGTGACCCAGAAATGCGTGATTCCGCAGTCCACGAGCGGCTTGGGCCCCGGCGGTGGGGTCGGAGGTGGTCTCCCGCCACCCAAGTCGCCTTACTACCGCATCACCGCTCGCGTGGACGGGGTGCGAGGCGCAGTCAGCTACACACAAATAATCATGCTATGAGGGCCGGGGAAATGAATCGCTCCAAAGGTTTTGCGCTTGTCGCGTCGGCCATTGCCGGCGTGCTCCTGTGGGGGAACGGGGCGTCGACGACCGACGTGCAGGCAGCGCAGACGCAACTGGCCACCGTGCCCGTCGCCGGAACGGGGCAGGCCGTGCCCAAGCCCAACGTCATGCTGCTGATGGACACCTCACGGTCCATGGCGTTCACGCACATGCCTGACGAGCTGGAGTTTCCCGGCGGCAATCCGAGCTACGAAATGCCCATCGGCTATCGCAGCGCACAGTGCAATGCGCTGTACTACGACCCGGCCAAGATCTACGAGGTGCCGCGCGGCGCCGACGGCTACTATCTGGTGAACCCGCCGAGCAACGTCGATTTCGGGGCCGCGCGCTACGACTTCTATTCGGCCGCCACCACCAACACCAACCTGGCGACCAGCTTCAGGGCCTACGACCGCAACACGCGCCAGCTGCAGGTTGCCAACGACGCCGAAGACCCGGCGCAGCCCGCTTACTACTACACGTACGAAGGCACCCAGGCGCTGCGTTACGACGCGGCGCCCTGTACCGACATGGAAAGCGTGCGCTTCGCCGGCGCCAACCTCACGCAGGCGAATGTCACGGCCAACACCACGGGCGGCTTGTGGCGCCGCAAGCTGGTCAGTTCGAGCTCCGGCACGGGGGCGGCAGGCACCGACGAACGGCGCAACTTCGCCATCTGGTACACGTTCTATCGCACCCGCATGGCGATGGTGAAGAGCAGCATCAGCCTTGCGTTCAACCCCATCAACGACGGCTTTCGCGTCGGCCTGGTGAGCATGAATCCGCTGCGCGACACGGCCAACGCCGACAGCGGCGTGAACCCGACCAAGTACCTGGCCATCGACGACTTCAACGACACGCACAAGTCCGCGTGGTACGCCAAGCTGTACGGGCAGACGCCCGAAGGCTCGTCTCCGGCCCGCGAAGGCCTGGCCCGGGTGGGTCGACATTACGCCGGTCGCACGGACGGCATCAATGCCGAGATGACACCCGACCCGGTGCGTTACAGCTGCCAGCAGAACTTCACCATCATGACCACGGACGGCTACTGGAACACCGCGCAGGAAACGCGCGGCCCGGTCGGCATCGACGGCACGACGCGCGTGGGCAACCAGGACGGCAACCTCACGCCCAAGACCATCCTGGACCGCTTCGACCCGCTGCTGTACAGCCACCGTCCCATCTGGGACGGCACCACGTCCGGCAGCCGCACCGACACGACCACGTCGTCGATGAACCGCTACCAGCCCTGCACCACCGGCGAGTTCTTCCGCACGAGCTCGGTGGTGTCACGCTCGACCTCGCAGCCGACGCAGCGCGTCCAGTCGCTGACGAAGACGACCGAGCAGGTCCTTGCCTCGACCGTGCAGACCAGCCGCTCGACCACGCAGGACCGCAAGACGACGAGCACGCAAACCCGCCAGAGCCTGCAGGCCCTGGCCAGCACGCAGCAGCAGACCCGTTCGACGCGTCAGGAAATGAAAACCCTCGAATGGTGGGGCCGCGGTACGCGCAAGGTCTACGCAAGCACCACCCAAGTGCTGCAAACGACGTCGTACATGCTGAAGACGGTCGCACAGATCCAGACCCGCACGCGCACGCAGACCATGACGCAGACGCGGCAATGGCAAACGCAGCAGAAGACGACCAAGACGACCACGCAGCTGCAGCAATCCACGAGCCAGTCGTTCAAGACCGACACGCTGACGCGCCGCTCCACCACCCAGCCCCTGGTGACCCGGACGTACCAGCTGCAATCGACCCGCCAGGAATTCCAGCGCACGGCGCAGGTTCTTGCCTACAACGGCGCCACTGAAACGACGACGCCCGTGGCGTCGTGCACCAACAGCGGCAACATCACCTGCCTGAACCTCACCAACGGTCCGACGGCGGTGGCTTCGTGCACCCCGCAAAGCCCCAATTCGGGCAACAACTACGTCACGCGCACCTGCGACGCACCGACCCTGACGGGACCGACGGCGGTGCAGACCTGCACGGCCCAAGCGGCCGGCTCGGGCAACAACTACACCTCGACCACCTGTGCGCCGCAGGTCAACGGACCGACCGCCGCCGCAAGCTGCTCGCCGGCCGGCCCGAGCGCCGGCAACGGCTGGGCGAACGTCACCTGCTCGTCGAACACGACCGGCCCGACCTCGGTGGCCTCGTGCACGCCGGGCACGGACGCCAACTTCGTCACGACGTCGTGCAGCGTCACGCCCACGACCACGGCAGTGGCCCCGAACTCGTGCACGCCCGGAACCAACGCTTCCACGCAGGTGGTCACCACCTGCAACACGCAGTTGACCGGACCGACCGGCGTGGCATCGTGCACGCCGACAGTTCCTACCAGCGGCAACAGCTATCTCACGACCTCGTGCGCGACGCCGGTCAACAACAGCTTCACGGCCACCAAGGCAGCTTGCGTACCGGCGAGCGCCGGCTCGGGCAACGCCTACACGACCACCGCGTGCAACACGGTCATCACGAGCCCGCGCACGGCGGTTGCCAGCTGCACGGCCGCTGGAGGCACGTCGCCCAACTTCATCGAGACCTTCTGCGACCAGCCGGCGGAGCAGATCGCCACGAACAAGCCCGTCGACAGCTGCACGGCATCGGGTGCGACCAGCGCAAACAGCTTCGTGCGCACGACCTGCGGTGGCGCGACCTACTCGGCGTGGAGCAATGCGGCCAGTTGCACGGCGCAGGCGCCGACGTCGGGCAACGCCTACCTGGAGCGGCAATGTCAGGAGCTCACCACGAGCACCACCCAGGTGCTGCCGGCCCAGTGCACGGCGGGCACCACCGGCAGCGGCGTCAAGACGACCTGCACGCCCACGACCTTCACCGATGTGCCGGTTTCGTCGTGCGTGCCAAACACAACCGGCCCGAGCTTCGTGAGCTGCCGTACCGTGACCACACCCGAGACGCTGGTCGCATCCTGTACCGCAGGCGGTAACGCGAGCACCAACTGGGTCATCACGGCTTGCAGGAACGAAGACACCCCCGAGGTGAACGTCGGCACCTGCACGCCCGTAGCTGCCGGTTCCGGCAACGGCAACACGGCCACCACCTGCAACTTCCACTCGGAGACGACGTCCACGGCGCCTGGCTCCTGCGTGGCCCAGACTGGCAACTCAGGCAACAACTGGGTGACCATCAAGTGCCCCGCACCGGTAACGACCGGCCCGACCGGCGTACCTTTGAACAGTTGCTCGCCGGTGGCGGCAAGCTCGGGCAATGACTGGACGGCAACGACCTGCGCAATGAACGGTCCGACCGCGGCCACGCCGGTGGCGAGCTGCACCGGCGGCACCAATGCCACCGACTTCACCGTGACGACTTGCACGAACAACAACTCGCCAGTGACTAACGTGATGCCCGGGTCCTGCGTGGCGCAGACCCCGACGTCCGGCAACGGCTTCACCACGGTGAACTGCGTGTCCTCGAACCCGGTCGTCGGCGTTGCCGCCGGCAGCTGCGTGCCGCAAACGGCTGCCTCGGGCAACGGCTTCACGCAAGTGAGCTGCAACACGGTCACGACCGGCCCGACCTTCGTCGCGCAGGGTTCTTGCTCCGCCGGCACCAGCGCCAACTTCACCACCACCAGCTGCAACACGGTGAACACGGGCCCCACGCTGGTGGCGGCCTGCTCGAACGGCGTGGATGCCAATTTCAAGGTCACCAGCTGCACGGTCAACACCTCGCAGCCGCAGCAACTGACGCCGGGCACCGCCTGCACCAGCGAAGTACCGACCAGCGGCAACAACTTCACGCGCACCACCTGCACCGCCGTCGACACCACCGTAGGTGTGGCTGCGGACACCTGCGTGCCTTCGCCGCGCGGCGTGCTGCCGGTCGTGTCCTGCGCCATGGCAACCACCAACCCGACGCCGGTGGCGGCCTGCACGCCCGGCACGGACGCCAGCTTCCTGACGACAAACTGCACCTCGGACACGCAGGGCCCTGACCGCGTGACCAGTTGCTCGCCCGTCACGCCGACGGCAGACAACGGCTACCGCTCCACGACCTGCGTGGCCATTCCGGGCACGAAGGTGCAGCGCCGCACGCAGACCACCATCGCGACCTATGACGTGAGCGGCGACACGGCCATCGATTCCAGCGTGCGCGACAAGAGCACCACTGAGACCGACTGGACCGACGCGACCGGCATCTGCTACGCCAGCCCGGCGTCTCCGCCCGTGGTCGATGTGTCCGGTGCCTGGGGTGGAACGACGACGGCCAAGGGGCCGGTCTCAGGCCCCGCCAAGTTGGGCAGCGTCGATTCACTGGCGGACGTGGCGCAGTATTACTACATCAACGACCTGCGCCCCAGCATGTCGAATGACACCCCACGCCTGGGCGAAGGCATCGAGGACGACCGTGCCCCGTGGCAGCACATGACGACCTTCGTCGTGGGCCTGGGTGTCTCTGGAAACCTGAACTACCAGGAGAACTACAAGAGCGCGACCACCGGTGATTTCTCCAAGATCCGCAGCTACGAAAACACACCGGTCGTGAACTGGCCGATCTGGCCCAACGGCACCAACCTGTCGCAGCTGCAGTACAACGACCCGCGCTCCATCGACGACTTCTGGCATGCCGCCGTCAACGGCCGCGGCAAGTACTTCAGCGCGCGCGACCCGCAATCGGTGGTGGACGGTCTGAAGGAAGCACTTTCGGGCATCAAGGCGCAAGCCGGCGCCGGTGCCGGCGCATCGCTCTCCAGCCTCACGCCGACAGCGGGCGACAACTTTGCCTACACCGGCAGTTTCACCACGCTGGACTGGACTGGTGAATTGCTGGCGCGAGATGTGGATGTGACCACCGGCAACCTGTCGACCACGGTGAGGTGGTCCGCGCGCGGGCTGCTGGACGCCAAGGTGAGTGACGAGTGCGACAACCGGAAGATCTATGCACGCGATCCGGCGAACGGGAGCCTGGTCGATTTCACCTGGAACACCAAGGCCTGCGACGCAACCACCGGTCTGCCCACCGGCACCGCGGCGACCGGACTGACCGCCGCCATGCAAGCGGCGTTCACCAGCACGGCCATCACCACCGGCCTGAGCCAATACCCGTTCATGAGCGACGGCAGCTCGGGCACCCTCGATCAGCGCGGCATTACCACCGGTGCAAACCTGCTGAACTACCTGCGCGGCCAGCGCAAGCGGGAAGGCTACGTCTACAACACCGCCAAGCTCTACCGGGCGCGGGCGCACGTGCTGGGCGACATCGTCAATTCGCAGCCGGCCTACGTGAAGGCGCCCAGCCAATTCTTCCAGGACGCCGGCTACGATGACTTCAAGACCACTTACAAGGCCCGCACGCCCATGGTGTACGTAGGTGCGAATGACGGCATGCTGCATGCCTTCTATGCACCGGCAAGCTCGGCCGACACCAACTATGCCAATGCCGGCCAGGAAGCGTGGGCCTTCGTTCCGCAGGTGGTGATGCCCAACATGTGGACCCTGGCCGACACCAACTATCCCGACAAGCACCAGTTCTTCGTGGACGGCTCGCCGATCTCCAGCGACGTTTACACCGGCGGCCAGTGGAAGACCATGGTCGTCGCGGGCCTCGGCCATGGCGGCAACGGCTACTACGCGCTGGACGTCACCAACCCGGCCTCGCCCCGCGCCATGTGGGAGTTCAACATGAGCACCGCCTGCGCGAGCAACCCGATCGGTGCGACTGCGGATTGCAACGTGGGGTTGACTTACGGGCGCCCCATCATCACCAAACTGCGCGACGGCACCTGGGTGGTGCTGGTCACGTCCGGCTACAACAACTCGGTGAGCGGCGACGGCAAGGGATACCTCTACGTGCTGAACGCCGGCACCGGCGCGATCATCCAGCGCATCGCCACCTCGGCGGGTGACTCCTCGACGCCGAGCGGCCTGCGCGAGATCAACATCTTCGTGAACAACTACCCATTGAACAATACGGCCGAACGTGCTTACGGCGCCGACCTGCTGGGCAACGTGTGGCGCTTCGACATCAACAACGTCATTGCGCCGACGGGGTATGAAGCGGCGTTGCTCGCCACAGCGAAGGACAAGAGCAACAACCCGCAACCGATCACCACGCGACCGCAGCTGGCCGAGGTCAACGGCATCACCATGGTGGTCGTAGGCACAGGGAGGATGCTGTCGACGGACGACCTGACCGACACCAGCGCGCAAACCGTCTACGCCTTCCAGGATGCGCTGACGGCCGCGAATCCGTCGGTCTATACCAATCTGCGTACTGAGCTGAAAGGCTTGGCGCTCGTGCAGAGCGGTTCGGGCAGTTCGGCGACGCGCACGGTACAGTGCGCGACCACCGGAGAGGGCGTCTGTCTGCAAACCAAGGGGTGGTATATCGATTTGCCTGACAACGGCGAGCGCGCGAACGTGGACATGCAAACCGTGTACGGCACTCTGGTGTTCGCGTCCAACGTCCCCAGCAACACAATGTGCTCCGGTGGCGGTTACAGCTGGCTGAACTACGTCGACCTCATCACTGGCCTGCCGGTAGGCTCCAGTACAGGCGGGGTGACGTCAAGGCCGTTCTTCTCCAGCTCGCTCGTGGTGGGCCTGGCCGTCGTCGTACGGTCGGATGGCACGGTGGTGGGCTTGGGGACGTCTGACAGAGATCCTCCTGAGGTTCAGCCTATCCCGGTCGGCAGCCCGCCGCCGCAGGGCAAGCGCATCAGCTGGCGCGAGCTCGTGCGTTGAGGCTTGCCCCGGCGCCGCGCCGGTCCCTGTCTGCCGCGGTGCTGGGGTCGGTCGCGTTGCATGCGGTGCTGCTGTATACGGCGTGGCCGCGGCCGCCGGTCGCGTCGCAGTCGAAAGTGCGGGTGATCGAGGCGCGGCTGCTGGCGCCGCCTGCGGCCCAGGTGGTGGCGGCCAGTGCGCCACCGATGGCGGACGCCCTGCCCGTGGTTGTAGAGCAACCCGTGGTGCCGAGTCCGCAGGTGCCCGTGCAAAGCCCGGTGCCGGCGCGCGAGGCACCGGCCTTGTCTGAGCCGGTATCGCCCACTTTGTCTGCGCCGCAGCCGGAGAAGCGACCGCCCGCCGAGGCGCCGCCGCCGCAAGTGGCCGTGCCGGCTCCGCCGCCTGCATCGGCGCCATCGACCTCGTCCGCGCAACCGGAGACCAACGCCGTTGCATCCGCGGCGCCAGCCTCGGCCTACCTGCCCATCTCCGAACTCGACCCGCCCCCGCGTCCGCTCACCGAAATACGGCTGGTGTACCCGCCCGGTGCGGGCATGCGCCAGGGCGAGGTGGTGCTGGACCTGCTGATTGGCGCAGGGGGCGCGGTCGAAGACGTCAAGATCATCGAGGCCACGCCCGTGGGGCTGTTCGAGGCGTCCGCCATTTCCGCCTTCGTCGGGACCCGCTTCGCGCCCGGCATGCGCGCGGGCGTGCCGACGGCGGCGCGCATGCGGGTTGCGGTGCAGTACAGCGCCACCGGGATGTCGGTTTCAGGGTCGGCCGCGCCGCTGCAGCCGGCGGCCCCGCCGCGCTGAACGCGCAGCACCGGTCAGAATTTCTTGAAGCAGCCGGGTGCGCCCAGCTCCTTGAGCTGCGCACACGGCATCACGCGGGTGGTGTTGGCCTGGTCGTCGTAGAAGATGACGCCGAAGTCCGCGTTCTTGCCGCTGCACCGCACGTTCCACACCGCCGCCTTGTCCAGCACGCCCTGGAAGAACACCCGCTGCACCGCGGGACACTGCGCGCCGCTCTGCTGCACCAGCACGGCCGTAAAGTTGCGGCGCCCGTTTTCGGACATGGCATCCACCTTGTCGCTGAGCGTGTTGGCAAAAGCGGTAGAGGACAGGAGAGCGGCGAGGCTCAGCAAGATGAAAGACTTCGGCATTTCGGACCCTGGGCAAAAATTTTCTGGACCATACAAATCAACATGGAGCGAGTGGCGTCAGTCCCCCACCACCCAGCTCCCCGACTTCCCCCCATGCTTCTCCACCACATGCACATCCGTGATCCGCATCCCCCGGTCCACCGCCTTGCACATGTCGTAGATCGTGAGAAGCGCCACCTGCACCGCCGTCAGCGCCTCCATCTCCACCCCCGTGGGCCCGACGGTCTCTACTGTCGCCGTGCAGGCCACCTGGGGCGCGCTGCCGGCGTCGCCCAGTGCGAAGGCCACCGCCACCCGTGTCAGCGCCAGCGGGTGGCACAGCGGGATCAGGTCGCTCGTCTTCTTCGCCGCCTGGATGCCCGCGATGCGCGCGATGCCCAGCACGTCGCCTTTCTTCGCGGTGCCCGACGCGATCAGCGCCAGCGTCGCCGGCTGCATCTCGATGCGACCCGTGGCCACGGCCACGCGGTGGGTGGCGGGCTTGCCGGCGACGTCGACCATGTGGGCCTGGCCCTGCGCGTCGAAATGGGTGAGAGAGCTCATGGTTGAACGATCGAGTTGAAGGTGCATCATACGAGCCCGAGCCACTGACGAGGATTGCCGCGCTTGACTCCCGAACACCCCCGAAAAAGCCAGCTGACGCACGTCCTGCGGCCGTTGTGTGCTACTGTTTTGGTAGCGTCGCAGGCGCTGCTTCCCGCGCCGGCCCTGGCGCAGCTGCAACCGTTTCAAACCGTCTTGCCCGGCATGGGCGACGGCGGCGAAATGACCGCCAGCGCCGAGCGCCACCTGGGTGACCAGATCGCCCGCGAGCTGTACCGCGACACCGACTACATCGACGACCCGGTGATCGCCGCCTACGTGCAGGACATCTGGCAGCGCCTGCTCGCCGCCGCCCGCGCCCGCGGGGAGCTCACGCCCGAACTCGACGAGCGCTTCGCCTGGACGATCCTGCTGGGCCGCGACCGCAACATCAACGCCTTCGCGCTGCCCGGCGGCTACCTCGGGCTGAACCTGGGCCTGGTGGCGGCGGTCGGCAGCCGCGACGAGCTGGCCACGGTGCTCGGGCACGAGCTCTCGCACGTCACGCAGCGCCACATCTCGCGCATCATGGACAAGCAGGGCAAGCAGCTGCCGCTCATGATCGCCGGGCTGATTCTCGGGATGATCGCCGCCGGCCGCAGCCGCAGCGGGGACGCCGGCCAGGCCGTGGTCATGGGCAGCCAGGCCCTGTTCATGCAGAACCAGCTGAGCTTTTCACGCGACATGGAGCGCGAGGCCGACCGCATCGGCTTCGGCGTGATGACGCAGGCGGGCTTCGCGCCGCAAGGCGCCGCCGCCATGTTCGAGCGGCTGCAGTACGCCTCGCGCCTGAACGACAACGGTTCGTTCCCCTACCTGCGCAGCCACCCGCTGACCACCGAGCGCATTTCGGACATGCAGGGCCGCTTCCAGTTCCGCATGGACGCGGCGCCGCCGGTCCCCCTGCTCATGGACCACGCGATGGTCGCTTCGCGCGCCCGCGTGCTGACGCGCCCCGGCGTCGACGTGCTGCGGCTTTGGATCGACGCCGTCTCCAGCGGCGAATTCGCCAAAAACGCGCCCGCCCAGCAGGCCGGCATGCTCTACGCTGCGGCGCTGTCGGCCAAGGAAATGCGCGACTACAAGACGGCGCGTGCCCAGGCCGAGCGGCTGATCGCGCGCACGGCGGACGACAAGGCCGCGGCGAAGCAGGCACGCTGGCTCGCTGCGGAGATCGAATTGGCCGCCGGCGCCGCGCCCAAGGCGGCCGCGCTGCTCGACGCCAAGTCGAAGGAGCGCCCCGAGATGCTGCTGTCCGCCGAAGCCGCCACCGCCATGCGCCAGCCTGCGCCCATGGTTCCGGTGTTGCGCGACTGGGTGGCCGCGAACCCGCGCGATGCGACGGCCTGGCGTGCGCTTGGCAACCTCTACGGTGCGGAGAACGACACGCTGCGCGCGGTGCGTGCCGATGCCGAATCGAACGTCGCCATCCTCGACTACCCGGCAGCGCGCGACCGCTTCAAGGCCGCGCAGGAGCTGATTCGCCAGTCGGGCAAGCCCATCGATCACTACGAGGCGTCGATCGTCGACACCCGTGCGCGGGCCGTGGACGTGCTGGTGAAGGAACAGGCGGCGGAGCCGCCGTTGAAGTAACAGGCCACGGGCGCGTGGCGCCCCGGCTCAGCGCCTGGAAAGCAGTCCGCCCAGCGCGGACTCGATCACCAGCCCCAGCAGCGAGTAGATCAGCGAGCCGATCAGCGCCGCCACGAAACCGTTGACGTGAAAGCCGCCGAGCAAGCCCGAAGCGGCCCAGAACAGCAGCGCGTTGATCACGAACAAAAACAGCCCGAGCGTGACGATGGTGACGGGCAGCGTCAGCACCACCAGCACCGGCCGCACGATCATGTTGAGCAGTCCGATGACCGCGGCCGCGATCAGCGCGGAGCCGAAGCTGTTGACCTGGACACCGCTGTAGAGATAAGCCACCGCCAGCAGCGCGACAGCGCTGAGCAGCCATTTGATGATGATGCGCATGCGGCGCAGGATAACGCAGGCCCCGCAAAACAACGAGCCCCGGTGCGTTGCGCACCGGGGCTCGTCGAAGCCAAGGGGTGGCCTGTCCTACTCGGCCAGCTCGTTCGCCATGACCAGCAGCGCGCCCATGCCCATCACGGCGCCGGGAAAGGCCCAGCCCGACTGGTGCGCTGGCTTCTGGTCGGGCGTCACCGGCTCCATGTCGACACCGATCTTCGGGCGGCGCGCATCGACCACATGGACCGCGCCATGCTCGCGCTTGAGCAGCGCCGTGAGGTCGGCGAGCGGGCCCTTGGCCAGCACCGGGGTCACCTGGCCGCCGTTGCGCTCCAGCAGCGGCAGCATCTGCGCCTGCACCTTGCTGAACCACTTGGCGCGCCAGTTCTCGCGCGCGCTGTGGCTCACCCACTTGCTGATGCGATGCGTCATGCGCGGCGCGCAGGCCACCAGCACCCAATGGCGCGCCACGACGCTGCCCGCGTCCGGCGCGAGTTCTGCGAACTGCTCGCTGGCGTAGGTGACGTCGTCGACGTAAAGAATGATCTTTTCCATGGCGTGCTCCTTCAGGTAGTTAGAGTGACAGAGGTTCTGCGGGGCAGGAAGTTTGTTGAACGGGCCGCGAGGCTCAGTCGGCGGCCACGGCCGTGGCCGGCTTGTTGCGCGCATTGCGTGCGGCCGTCCACTTGCCCAGGGCCAGCACCAGCAGCGCACCGGCAATGCCGGCGCCGTACTTCACGACGTCGGTCTGCGGCACCTTCGGCACCCAGGTCCAGGCCGCGGCGTTGGCCAGGGCCGGGTCGGACACGGCCATCGTGCCGGCGATCCAGCCCAGCAGCATGCCGCCGAGCGTGATGATCATCGGGAACTTGTCCATCAGTTTGATGACCAGCTGGCTGCCCCACACGATGATCGGGATGCTCACGAGCAGGCCGAAGATCACGAGCGGCATCTGGTGGCCTTCGCCTGCGCCCTGTGCGGCGCCGGCGATGGCGATGACGTTGTCCACGCTCATCACCAGGTCGGCAATGATCACGGTCTTCACGGCACCCCACAGCTTGTCGCTGCCGGAGATGTTGCCGTGCGCGTCGTCATGCTCGGGCGCCAGCAGCTTCATGCCGATCCACACCAGCAGGATGGCGCCGACCAGTTTCAGGAACGGAATCGCCAGCAGCGTGAGCGCGAAGAAGATCAGGATGACGCGCAGGATGATGGCGCCTGCGGTGCCCCAAAGGATGCCCTTGGTGCGTTGCGCGGGCGGCAGCTTGCGGCAGGCCAGCGCGATGACGACGGCGTTGTCGCCGCCGAGCAGGATGTCGATCATGATGATCTGACCGACTGCGACCCAGAATTCCGGGGCCATGAACATTTCCATAAGTTCCTCTTTGTCTTCGCGCCCCTGTCTCTCCCTTCAGGGGTGACGACGGAAGGCGCATGCCGATGCGTTTCGATTCATCCTGCGCGGAGAGGATCGAAAGCGGGGGGTGAAGACCGGGGGACCGGGAGCTTGCGAACGCTTCGACCAAACCTGCACAGGTTCAAATCGAAGGTCTTGCTCGACAGCGCGCGCGCAAGTGCGCGTTCGTTGCCCGACAGGCCGGAAGTGTTTTGCTTCGTATTGACGACCTGGCGATTCGCGCTGCCGTGGACAGCGGTCGGGAGCTACTCCCCTTCGTGGGGCGGATTAAAGCATCGAAGCCCGCGGAGGTGCAATCGAAAGTTTCCATGGGCTTGAAGAGAACCGCTTGGAAACGCGCATGAACAGTGCGTGTGCTGCTATTTCTTTTGTAGCGATCTTGTCCCTTCGGCGCCTCGGGACATTGCCGGACTATGATCGCCGTCCGCTGTTTTTTCACGTTCCATGGCCGCCATACACATCACCGACATCGAGGCCGCCATCAACCACTGGCGCGAGAAGACGCCCTCGCCCGACGGCATCACGCTCGGCCCTGAATTGCGCGCGCTGGCCGAGGTCTACGCGCTCATGGTCTTTCATCACGAGGACGAGGTCGACGAGGTCGGCTTCCCGCCCAAGGCCTGGGCCGCCTGGATGGCCTGGTACGAGAGCACGCCCGACACGCCCTGCATCGCGATCTGCTCCACCAGCCAGGGCGACGACGAATGCAAGGGCTGCGGGCGCAGCTTCGACGAGGTGCAGTTCTGGCCCGCCATGACCGCCGTCGAAAAGCGCGCCACGTGGCGCCGCATCACCATGGAAGACTCGGCCTGGCGCTTCAACCGCTATGCCGAACGGGCGCGCGAGGTGCGTGACTCGGCTTCGCCGTCGTCCGACGCCGAGGCAGCGCCCGAGCGCGATCCCGACGACGAAAAGAACCGGGCTCCCTGACCATGCGCCGTCTCGCGCAAGCCCCCAACCTGGCCATCGCGACCGTGTGGGCGCACGCGTTGCGCGAAGAGGGCGTGGCCGCCACGGTGCAGCGCGAGTTCCTGGGCGCGGTCATGGGCCAGCTGCCGCCCGACCAGTGCCTGCCCGAGATATGGATCGACGACGAGACCCAGTTCGAGCTCGCGCAGCGCCTGCTGCACGAGTTGCAGAACCGGCCGCAGCGCAGCTGGCTGTGCGTGTGCGGCGAGCAGGTCGAAGGCGGCTTCGAGCAGTGCTGGCAGTGCGGCGAGATGATGCCGGCTGCCTAGAAGGCGCCTCCTTAGGCGAACACCACGGATGCGGCTTTGCCGGGCCGCAGGTGTTGCCCCCGGTAGGGGGTTGGAGAAGCGACACGAAGTGCGCGAAGCCTGGGGGCGAGCTTTATTTCCAGCGCAGCAGCTCGACGTCGATGCTGTTCGTGCCGTCGCCCAGCGTCAACGTGTTTTCCTGGATGGTCGCCTGCAGCTGCATGCTGCGCTGCGCCAGCGCGGCCAGCGCCTGCGAGGCCTCGGTCGGCACGCGGTAGACCTTCAGGTTCTTCGGCCGCGCGAGCTTGTTCTCCATGCCGCGCCACCAGATCTCGGCCGCGTGGTTGAAGCAGTACACGATCACCTCGTCCGCCTTGCCGCAGGCCTTCAGCACGGGCTTGTCCTCGGGCTGGCCGACCTCGATCCAGATCTTGATCTGGCCGGTGAAGTCGCGCAGCCACACGTCGGGCTCTTCCACGTTCGACAGGCCGGCACCGAAGGCCAGCGTGCCGTCGCCGTTGCAGATGTCCTGCAGCTGGTGCGCGTTGAGCGCGAGCGCCACGAGCCGGATCATCATCCGCTCGTCGGTTTCGCTCGGGTGGCGGGCCAGGGTCAGCGCGTGGTCGGCGTAGTAGCCGTGGTCGATGTCGGCCACCGCGAGCGTGGCCTTGAAGATGGTGGACTTGAGCGCCATCAGATGCGCTTGGCCAGCTCGGCTGCCTTGCCGACGTAGCTGGCCGGCGTCATGGCCAGCAGACGGGTCTTTTCCTCTTCCGGAATTTCCAGCGAACGAATCAGCCCGTGCAGCGCCTCGGCCGTCACGGTCTTGCCGCGCGTCACTTCCTTGAGCTGCTCGTAGGCGCCCTGCACGCCGAAGCGGCGCATGACGGTCTGGATCGGTTCGGCCAGCACTTCCCACGAGGCGTCGAGGTCTTCGGCCAGCGCTTCCTCGTTGAGCTCCAGCTTGCCCAGGCCGGTGGCCAGGCTCGCATACGACAGCGTGGCATAGCCGAAGGCCACGCCGATGTTGCGCAGCACCGTGCTGTCGGTCAGGTCGCGTTGCCAGCGGCTGATGGGCAGCTTTTCGCTCAGGTGGCGCAGCACCGCGTTGGCCAGGCCCAGGTTGCCTTCGGCGTTCTCGAAGTCGATCGGGTTGACCTTGTGCGGCATGGTCGACGAACCGATTTCGCCCTTCTTCAGGCGCTGCTTGAAGTAGCCCAGGCTCACGTAGCCCCAGATGTCGCGCGAGAAGTCGATCAGGATCGTGTTGGCGCGGGCCACCGCGTCGAACAGCTCGGCCATGTAGTCGTGCGGCTCGATCTGGATGCTGTACGGCTGGAAGCTCAAACCCAGCCCCAGCGGCGCGGGCGTCTCGACGACCTTGCGGCTGAAGGCTTCCCAGTCGAACTCGGGCCAGGCGGCCAGGTGGGCGTTGTAGTTGCCGACCGCGCCGTTCATCTTGCCCAGCAGCTGCACCGAGGCGATCTGCGCGCGGGCCTTGGCCAGGCGCACCGCCACGTTGGCAATTTCCTTGCCCACGGTGGTCGGGCTGGCGGTCTGGCCGTGGGTGCGCGCGAGCATCGAGACGTCGGCGAACTGGTGCGCCATTTCGCGCAGCTTGGCAATCAGGCCGTCGATGGCCGGCAGCATCACCTTTTCGCGCGCGGCCTGGATCTGCAGGGCGTGGCTGGTGTTGTTGATGTCTTCGCTGGTGCAGGCGAAGTGCACGAACTCGGCGGCGGCCAGCAGCTCCGGGCGGGCTTCGAACTTGGACTTGATCCAGTACTCGACCGCCTTCACGTCGTGGTTGGTGGTTTTTTCGATTTCCTTGATGGCCAGCGCGTCGGCCTCGGAAAAGTGGGCAACCAGGCCCAGCAGGTACTTGCGGGCGCCGCCCGTGAGGGGCTTGAATTCGGCGAAGCCGCAGTCGGACAGCGCAATGAACCACGCCACCTCGACTTGCACGCGCCGGTGCATGTAGCCCTGCTCGCTCATCAGCGGACGCAACGCCGCGAGTTTGGCCGCGTAGCGACCGTCAAGGGGGGAGAGGGCGGAAACGGTGGAAAAGCTCATGCCCGAATTTTAGGCGGCTGCCGCTCCGTGGGGCGGTACCTACACATCGGCGTCGATTTGGGGCCCAGGTTTTCCCGTTCACCTAAAATGACTATTAACGAATGTTGTAAATCTTAGGGAGAGAGCCTTCATGAAACTGATCGGATCCGCCGCCAGCCCGTATGTGCGCAAGGTGCGCGTGGTGCTGGCCGAAAAGCGGCTCGATTACCAGTTTGTCATCGAAGACGTCTGGGCTGCCGAGACCACCATATCCAGCTCCAACCCGCTGGGGAAGGTGCCCTGCCTGATCATGGAAGGCGGCGAGGCGATGTTCGACTCGCGCGTGATCGTCGAATACCTCGACACCCTGTCGCCGGTCGGCAAGCTGATTCCGCAGCAGGGCCGCGAGCGCGCCGAGGTCAAGACCTGGGAGGCGCTGGCCGACGGCGTCATGGACGCCGGCGTGCTCTGGCGCCTGGAAGCCACCTGGGCCGGGCGCAACGACGGCGAGCGCAGCGCCGCCTGGATCGAGCGCCAGCGCGCCAAGGTCGAGGACGGCGTGGCCGCCATGGCCAAGGGCCTGGCCGACAAGCCCTTTTGCAGCGGCATTCACCTGAGCCTGTCGGACATCGCGGTGGGCTGCACGCTGGGCTGGCTGGCCTTGCGCTTTCCTGAGATCGACTGGCGCGCCGACCACAGCAACCTGGCCAAGCTCTACGACAAGCTGATGCTGCGGCCCAGCTTCATCGACACGAAGCCCTGACAAAAACCCTGAAGAAAGGCGCCGACGGCGCCTTTTGCATTTCTAGAGCCCGGTGAGCCGCGCCACCGCCGGAAAGTACAACCGGTACGGCAGCAGCCGCATCAGCTTCATCCAGAAGGTGAAGCGGCGCGGAAAGTGAATCTCGAAACGGCCCCGGCGCCAGCCGTCGAGCATGGCTTCGGCCGCGGCGGCGGGCGTGATCAGCGCGGGCATCTTGAAGTCGTTCTGCGCCGTGAGCGGCGTGTCGACGAAGCCCGGCTGCACCAGGCTCACGCCGATGCCGCGCGCATGCAGGTCGACGTACAGCACCTCGGCCAGGTTGGCCAGCGCAGCCTTGGTCGGCCCGTAGGCCAGGCTTTTGGGCAGCCCGCGGAACCCGGCCACGCTGCCCGTGATGGCGATGTGGCCCGCGTTGCGCGCCACGAAGCCGGGCAGCACCGCCGCCAGCACATGCAGCGCGCCGACATAGTTGACCTGCTGGTGCACCAGCATCGTGTCGAGCGAGAACGCGTCCGCGCGCAGGGCGTCGTAGGTGGCGGCGTTGTGCAGCACGAAGTCGATCGCGCCGGTCACCGAGAGCAGATGCGCGTGGGCGGCAGCCACCGAGGCGGCGTCGCACACGTCCAGCGGCAGCGCGATCACGCGGGGCGGCTGGCCGGCCTCGTTGTGCAGCGCCGCCAGTTCGTCGAGCGCTTCGCCGTTGCGTGCCGACACGCCCACCCGCGCGCCGCGCGCGAGCAGCGCCAGCGCCGTGGCGCGGCCGATGCCCGAGGACGCGCCGACGATCCACGCCGTCTTGCCCTGCCAGTCGGTCAGCGGCGGATTGAATGGCTTCAAGGAGAGACTTTCGGGAGGGGCAAGGAAGAAGAAGCGGAAAGGCCCGGCCGGATCACCAGCGCCCACAGCGCCAGCCCCGCCGCCACCTTGAGCACGCAGGGCAACAGGCAGTACGCCAGCGACAGCGCCTGCAGGGCCGTGGTTTCGCGCGCGCCGGGCACGTAGCCGGCCAGCCCGAGCAGGGGCAGCGCCAGGCCGGCGGCCAGCGCCAGGTTGAGCTTGGTCGCGAAATTCCACCAGCCGAAGTAGGCGCCGGCGTTGGGCTGGTCGCCGGCCTCGGCAATGATCCCGGCCAGCAGCGCGCCCGGCAGCACGAGGTCCGAGCCGATGGCAAAACCCGACAGCGCGCACACCACCAGGAAGGGCACCGCGTCGCCCGCGCCCATGGCGCCGGCCCCCGCGAACACCACCACCGACATGCACATGCCGCCCAGCCACGAGCGCGCCAGCCCGAAGCGCCGCACGATGCGCAGCCACACGGGAATCGATGCCGCGGCCATCACGAAATAAAGCCCCAGGAACGCGGGCTCCATCGACGTTGGCGCCTGCAGCCTGTCCTGCACGAAGAACAGCACCAGCGTGGCCGGCACCGCGCTGGCGATGCCGTTGAGCACGAACACCGCCAGCAACCGGCGAAACGCCGAGCGGCGCAGCGGCAGGCGCAGGTCGACCGTCACGTGCGGGCCGTGGGCGCGCACCGGGCGCGGCGCCTGCGTCCACATCAGCCAGCCGACGACCAGCAGCACGCCGAAGAGCGCGACCATCGCGGGCAGCCCCGCCACCGTCGGCACGACCGACGCCAGCACCACGCCCACCAGCCCCATGCCTTCGCGCCAGCCCACGATGCGCCCGCGCTGCACCGCGTCACCGCCCAGCATCGCGCCCCACGACTGGTGCGCGATGCTCAGCATGCTGTAGCCCGCATAGGTCACGGCCAGCAGCACGGCCGCCGCCGCCAGCAGCGCGCCGTGGCGCGCCGGGTCGACCAGCAATTGGGGAAAGAACAGCAGCCCGAAGCCCAGCAGCAGCACGCCCGCTGCGAAGGCGCCGAAGCCCAGCACCGCCCGCGGCGAGCGCGCATGCAGCCGGTCGCTGAGCCGCCCGAGCAGCGGATCGATCAGCGCGTCGAGCAGCCGCGCGCCCAGCAGCACCGCGCCCAGCGTCGCCAGCGGCACGCCGAAGGCGCGCGCGTAGTGGTTGGGCAGCAGCACATACAGCGGCAGCGCGACGAACGCGAGCGGCAGCCCGAGCAGCCCGTAGCGCAGGCCGTCGAGGGTTCCGAAGCGGGAGGAAGAAGGGGCAGGAGGCACGAAAAGGCCGCGCGTTTCTATCGCTTGCGCAGCGTGTACTGGACCACGTCGATGTTGGCCTGCGAGAACGCGGCCTCGCAGTAGGCCAGGTAGAACTCCCAGATACGCATGAAGCGCTCGTCGAAGCCCAGTTGCAGGATGTGGGCGCGCTGCGCCAAAAAGCTCTCGCGCCAGCGGCGCAGCGTCTCGGCGTAGTCGGCACCGAAGGCGAACTCGTCCACCACGTCCAGCCCCGCGGCTTCGGCCTCGCGGCGGAACTCGCGCGGGCACGGCAGGCAGCCGCCCGGAAAGATGTACTGCTGGATGAAGTCGGTCGAGTCGATATAGCGGTCGAACAGCTCGTCGTCGATCACGATGCTCTGCACGCAGGCGCGACCGCCCGGCTTGAGCAGCCGGCTCACGCTGCGGAAGTAGGTCGGCCAGTATTCGCGGCCCACGGCCTCCACCATCTCGATGGAGCACACGGCGTCGAAGGGCGCGTCCTGGATGTCGCGGTAGTCCTGCAGCCGCAGGTCGGTGCCCATGCCGGCGGTGCGGTGCTGGGCGAAGGCCAGTTGCTCGGTGGACAGCGTCACGCCCGTCACCGAGGCGCCGAAGTCGGCGGCGGCCATCTCGGCCAGCGCGCCCCAGCCGCAGCCGATCTCGAGCACGCGGTCGCCTGGCTTCACCTGCGCCAGCTCGAGCGCGCGGCGCACCTTGGCGCGTTGCGCGGCGGGCATCGGCCTGGCGAGGTCGCCTTCGAACCAGGCGGACGAGTAGTTCATCGTCTCGTCGAGCCAGAGCTTGTAGAACGCGTTGCCCAGGTCGTAGTGCGCATGGATGTTGCGCGAACTTCCGGTCTTGCTGTTGCGGTTCATGATGTGCCGCACGCGGTACACCAGCCGGCCGAACCAGCTGCCGTACACCACGTCCTCGATGGCGCGGCGGTTGGCGATGAACACCTTGATCAGCTCGGTGAGGTTGGGCGTGGTCCAGTCGCCGGCGATGTAGCTCTCGGCAAAGCCGATGTCGCCCGACTTGAGCGCCGCCTGGCACACGTTCCAGTTGCGCAGCGTGAGCGAGGCCGTGGGGCCGCTGCCCGGCGTGACGCCGAAATGGCGCACCGAGTCGTCCGGCAGGCGCACGGTGAGCGAGCCGTAGGACAGCCGCTGCAGCAGGCCGAGCACGGTGCGCGCGGAACCGGGAGCGTCTTGAGGAAGCGAAAAACGGGAGGCCGTGGTGGTGGAGGTCATTGCAATACCTTCGTGCGTCGCACTACGGTGCGAGCTTGCTTGGGGCGGCCCGGCGCGCCGCGCGCGGATTCGCCTGCTGCTGCGGGTTGTCGCGTGAAACGAAATGGGTGGGCGGCGCCGGCTTGGGAACGAAAGGCACGCGCTTGAGCCAGAGCTTCGCGGCCTGCCAGTGGATGCGCGCGATCAGCCCGAAGGTCATGGCGGGGTAGCGCCACAGCGCGCGCCGCACGCTGGCCGCGGTCATCGGCACGAGGTCGCCGCTCACGCTGGTCTGCAGCAGCGCTCCGTCGGCGTCGTCGTGGTCGATGCGCACCACGGTGCGCGTGAGGTCGGCGTCGACGAAGAAGCGAAAGCGGTAGTCGCCGGCGACGTGGCAGAACGGCGAGACATGAAAGGCCTTGGCCGCCTTCAGTTCCGCGCCGTACACGGGCCGGTCGAGCAGGTAGCAATGGCGCTCGCCGAAGGTATTGTTCACCTCGACCACGATGGTGCGCAGCACGCCTTCGGGTGTATGGCAGTACCAGAAGCTCACCGGCTTGAAGGTGTAGCCGAACACGCGCGGGTAGCAGTGCAGCCAGGCTTCGCCGGTGGCGTCATGGATCTGATGCGCGGCCAGCAGCTCGTCGAGCCAGCCCAGCGCGCCGCCCTGCCCGGGCGTGCGGCCGTCGCCGTGGTCGACGTCGTGGAAGGACAACAGGGCCCGGCGGTTGAGCGCCAGCGTGCCGGCGGGCCGTGCGCGCAGGGCCCGCATCGGCAGCATCAGGAAGTAGGTCGGGTAGGCGAAGGCGTTGCGCGCCGGGCGCAAGCGCGTGTGGCGCACCTCGCCGAAGCCCATCAGCGGGGTCGGCATCGGCGGCACCTGGCTCATACCAGCGCACTCCCCATGGCGTCGATCGGTGCATCCTGGCCCGCCAGGCGC
Organism: Variovorax monticola; assembly: GCF_051216855.1. Taxonomy (NCBI): domain Bacteria; kingdom Pseudomonadati; phylum Pseudomonadota; class Betaproteobacteria; order Burkholderiales; family Comamonadaceae; genus Variovorax; species Variovorax monticola. The sequence continues at coordinate 314,690 of NZ_JBPJZP010000005.1, read as the reverse complement.
TCGCGCAGGCCCTTGGCCGCGGCCAGCCCGGCCTTCAGGCCGTCTTCGTGGAAGCCGTAACCCATCCACGCGCCCGCGAACCAGGTGTTGCGCTGGCCTTGCAAGGCGGGCACCTCGCCTTGCGCGCGGATCGCGGCAAGGTCGAGCACCGGGTGGTCGTAGTCGTATTCGGCCATCACCTGACTACGCTGGATCTCGCGCACCGGATTCAACGACACGACCACCGGTTGCTCCCACGGCAGCGGCTGCAGCTTGTTCAGCAGGTAATGCAGGCAGACCCGGCCCGCCTCGTGCTCGCCGGCGGCTGCACGCTCGTAGTTCCAGGCGGCCCAGGCGGAGCGGCGCTGCGGCAGCACGGCGGCATCGGTATGCAGCACGGCGTGGTTCGCCTGGTAGCGGATCGCGCCGAGCACCGCGGCCTCGGCCGGGCTGGCATCGCCCAGCATGGCGAGCGACCGGTCGGAATGGGTGGCCAGCACCACGTGGTCGAAATGCTCGGTGCCGGCGTCGGTGGTCACCAGCACGTCGACACCCGTGCGGCTGATGTGGCGCACCGGTGTGTTCAGGCGCTTGTCGGCCAGGCCGGCGACGATCTTCTCGACGTAGTGGCGCGAGCCGCCGCGCACGGTGCGCCACTGCGGCCGGTTGGCGATCTGGATCAGGCCGTGGTTGTGGCAGAAACGGATCATGGTGGCCACCGGAAACGCCAGCATCTGCGTGGTCGAGCAGCTCCAGATGCAGCCCATCATGGGCAGGAAGTACCAGTCGCGAAAGGCCGCGCCGAAGCGGTGCGCGTCGAGGAACTCGCCCAGCGGCTGGGCCAGTTCGCCTTCGGTGCCGGCCTCGGCGATGCGCGTGGTCAGGCGGTTGAAGCGCAGCAGGTCGCGCAGCATGCCGAGAAAGCGGCCGTCGAACAGGTTGCGCCGTTGCGCGAACACGGTGCTCAGGTTGTTGCCGCTCCATTCGAGCGGGCCGCCGCCGTCGTCGCGCGTGGCCTGCACCGAGAACGACATCTCGGACAGCGCCGTCTCGACGCCGAGTTCAGCGAACAGGCGGATCAGCTGGGGGTAGGTGCGGTCGTTGTAGACCAGGAAGCCGGTGTCGACGCCGTGGGCGATGCGGGTGGCGTCGGTGGCCGAGCGCGCAAGTTCGATCGTTGCCGTATGGGCGTGCCCACCGAAGTAGTCACTGGCTTCGAAGAGGGTGACGGCCGCCACGTCACGCAGCGCGTGGGCTGCGGCCAGCCCCGAGATGCCGGCGCCGACAACCGCGATGCGGGTGATGTGCGTCAAGGCGCACCACCCGACCGGCTGGAAGACAAAAATGCTGCGAGGCGCCCCGACGCGAAGGAGGGAGGGAGGGAGGAGGAGAAGAATCGCCTCGGGATTTCGACCGGACGGCAGGCGCCCGGAAGACCTCGCAACATGAAAACCTGTGGACATTCGCTGCCCACGCAATTTAGGAGCGCGGCATCCGAAGCACGGTTCCCGCGCGTTTGGTAAACGTTTGTTTCTAAGAGCTCACGGTGACTTGGACGCATCGGTAGATAATATTACCGTTGCGTCGTTTTGTGAACTACTCAGTCTTAATTTGGCCCGAGTTGCTTTTCGATGACGTTCACAAACCCGTTTTCGTCCGGCGCCGTCATGCTCGACCACGCCTGCACGACCTTGCCGTCGCGCCCGATCAGGTACTTGTAGAAGTTCCACTTCGGCGTGGTGCCGGAGGCCTGCGCCAGCTGCTTGAACAGCGGGTTGGCGTCGGTGCCGCGCACCGACGACTTGGCAAACATCGGGAATTTCACGCCGAAAGTGCTTTCGCAGAAGTCGGCGATTTCCTTGTTGGAGCCCGATTCCTGCGAGAAATCGTTCGACGGGAAGCCCAGCACCACGAGGCCGCGCGAGCGGTATTTCAGGTCCAGCGCCTCCAGGCCCTTGTACTGCGGCGTGAAACCGCAGAAGCTGGCCGTATTGACTACCAGAACCACCTTGCCGGAGTACTGGCAGAGACTTTGGGGTTTTTCATCCTGCAGCCGCGGGAAGGTGTGCTGCAGCACCATGGGGCAGCCCGGCGCTTGCACCGCGGCGGGGGCGGCGGGTGTGCCCTGGGCATGGGCCGGCAGGGCTGAAAACAGGCTTGCCACGAGGGAAATTGCCGGTACGCAGTGCCACGGCGTCGACAATCGGGAGAGGGGTCGCATGGCGGGCTCCAGGTTCGAAAAAGGGGGGTGTGCATCCGCGTTGCCACGGCGCACGTATTCGCATCATCGCGCGTCTGTCATGGTCGCGCCAAACGTGCCGACTAAAATCGACGGCCATAGAAAGACATTGATGCTCTATCCGGAACTCTTCAGACAACTTGAATCCGTCCGCTGGGACATGGAAAAAGACATTCCCTGGCAGTCGTTCGACGCTTCCTTGCTGACGGACGAGCAGGCGCAAACCATCAAGATGAACGCCATCACCGAGTGGGCGGCGCTGCCGGCCACCGAGATGTTCCTGCGCGACAACCGCCACGACAGCGACTTCTCCGCCTTCATGTCGATCTGGTTCTTCGAGGAACAGAAGCACTCGCTGGTGCTCATGGAGTACCTGAAGCGCTTCAGCCCCAAGCACGCGCCCACCGAGGCCGAACTGCACGAGGTGCGCTTCGACTTCGACCCGGCACCCCCGCTCGAAACGCTCATGCTGCACTTCTGCGGCGAGATCCGGCTCAATCACTGGTACCGCCGCGCCGCCCAGTGGCACACCGAGCCGGTCATCAAGCACATCTACACCACGCTGAGCCAGGACGAAGCCCGCCACGGCGGCGCCTACCTGCGCTACATGAAGCGCGCGATGGAAAAGTTCGGCGACGAGGCCCGTGCCGCCTTCACCAAGGTCGGCGTCCTGATGGCCAGCGCCCGGCGCACCGCGCAGGCCCTGCACCCGACCAACCTGCACGTCAACAAGGCGCTGTTCCCCAACGACACCATCCAGAGCCGCATGCCCGACCCCGACTGGCTGGAGCACTGGCTCGACAAGCAGATCAAGTTCGACGCCGTCTGGGAAACCAAGGTGGGCGAGCGCATCCTGCACAACCTGAGCCTGCTGATGAACCGCAGCTTCAAGACCGTGCAGGAGCTCAACCGCTACCGCAAGGAAATCTCGGCCTCCCTCGGCCCCAAGTCCGAATACCAGGGCGCCTGATTCAACAAACTCGAGAAACGCCCCGCACTCCGGGGCGTTTTTTTTGAGGCGGCTGTCACGAACCGGGAACGTGAGCCGTCTGGCCCTCATGGACGACGCCACCCTCACCTTCAACCGCCTGCGCCCCCGGCTGCAGGGCATTGCCTACCGCATGCTCGGCTCCATGGCCGAAGCCGAGGAGGTCGTGCAGGACGCCTGGCTGCGCTGGCACGAAGCCGCCCGAGACACCTTCGACAGCGCCGAGGCCTGGCTGGTGACCGTCGTCACCCGTCTCTCGATCGACCGGCTGCGCAGCGCCAAGGTCGAGCGCGAGCACTACATCGGCACCTGGATGCCCGAGCCCATGCTGACGGGCGCGCCCGACACCCCCGAGCAACTGCTGGAGCGCGCCGACAACGTCTCGGTCGCCTTCCTGGCCGTGCTGGAGCGCCTTGCGCCCGAAGCGCGTGCCGCCTTCCTGCTGCGCGAGGTGTTCGACGCCGACTACGAGGACGTCGCCCGCACCCTCGGCAAGACCGAGGCCGCCTGCCGCCAGCTGGTGCACCGCGCCAAGTCCCAGGTGCTGGACGCGCGCCCGCGCTTTCGCGTGCCGCGCGAGACGCACCAGCGCCTGCTGCGCGCCTTCGCGGACGCGGCGGCCCGGGGCAGCCTGCAAGACCTCAAGGCGCTGATGTCGGAGGACGCCGAGCTCGTCTCCGACGGCGGCGGCAAGGTGCCGAGCTTCGGCAAGACCCTGCGCGGCAGCCAGCGGCTGGCCCAGCTCTACTTCGCCGTCTGGCGGCGCATGGAGGCCGCTGCCGTGCGCATGGAACTCGTCGACATCAACGGCGAGCCCGGCCTGCTGCGCTTCATCGACGGCCAGCTCGAATCGGCGCAGACCTTCGAAATCGAGAACGACCGCATCGTGCGCATCCGCTCGCAGCGCAACCCCGACAAGCTCGCGCGCATCGCCCGGCTCGTTGCATCGACATAGTTCGCGCGGCGTGTCACAGGGCGCAGGGTTCGCCCGTCTTCAGTGGGTAAGCAGATTTCATCGTCAACCACCCTGGAGAAAGTCACCATGAACACCGCCCCCCGCCTCGCCTGGTTCAAGATCGCGCCCAAGGCCTTCCAGGCCATGCTCGGCGTCAACGGCGCCATCGAATCGACCACGCTCGGCAAGAAGCTGGTCGACCTGGTCTTCGCCCGCGTCTCGCAGATCAACGGCTGCGCCTACTGCCTGGACATGCATGTGCGCGACCTGCGCGTGCAGGGCGAAGACTGGCAGCGCATCAACAGCCTGGCCACCTGGCGCGAAGTGGGCTTCTACGACGCGCGCGAACGCGCCGCGCTCGGCTGGGCCGAGAGCCTCACCCGCCTGTCCAGCGACCACGGCGCGCGCGACGTGGAGTACGAAGCGGTGAAGGCCCAGTTCGACGAACTCGAAATCGTCGAGCTGTCGGTGGCCATTGCGCAGATCAATGCATGGAACCGGTTGGGCGTTGGCATGCAGCTGCCGGTGGCGGCCAAGCCGATCGCCTGAGCGACGCGCTGAACCTGCGAGGGCTCAGCGCCGCTCGACCACCATCGGCGAGATGCGCAGGCTGTCGCGCAACTGCGCAACCACCTCGCCGGCCGCGTTGCGCGAGGGAAAAGGCCCGGCCTGCAGCCGGTGCGTGCCCGCTTCGCTGAACACGCGCAGTTGCGGCGCCAGCGAAGGCAGGCCGCGCGCGGCCTGGTCCAGCAGGCTCTGCGCGCCGTCGCGTTCGCGGAACGCGCCCAGTTGCACCCAGAAGCCCTGCAGCGCGGCGGACGGCGCGGGCGCACCGGGCGGCAACGGCGGCGGTGACGACGGCGCCGCCTGCAGCGGTGCCAGGTCGTTGACCACGATGGCCGGACGCAGCGGTGGCGTGGACGGCGGCCACTGCGCCGATTCCGGCTCGACCACGCCTGGCGTCGCGGCCGACATCGGCGTCTGCGGCGCGACCGGCATCGTCGAGGCCGGCGGCGGCATGTCGCTGTACGCCGCGGCAACCGGCGCCACCCATTCGGTCGGCACCCGCACCTGCTGTGCGCTTGCCACGCGCGTCGCCGGCATGCGCACGGGAACGGCCATGGGTGCGGCTGTCTGCGCGGCAGCAGGCACCGCGGCGGCATACGCCGTGTCCGAATCACGCCGCCAGGCGCCGGTGCGGATGTCCTCGTTGGTGATGCGCTCGATCTCCACCGGTGCCACGCCGCGCAACAGGTCTAGCTTCAGCGCGGCCGTGTAGCTCAGGTCGATGACACGGCCGTCGACGAAGGGCCCGCGGTCGTTCACCCGCACGATCACCTCGCGCCCGTTGGCCGGGTTGCGCACGCGCACATAGCTGGGCAGCGGCAGCGTCTTGTGCGCGGCCGTCATGGCGTACATGTCGTAGGGCTCGCCGCTGGAGGTCGACGCCGCGTGGAACTTGCTGCCGTACCACGAGGCCAGGCCCGACTCCCGGAACGGCCGGTCGTCGAGCAGCGGCGCATAGCCCCGGCCCAGCACCGCGTAGGGCTTGCTGGTGCCGCCGCTGGTGCGGATGGGCTCGATGCGGGGCTCGGCGTCGGGCACGCGGTCGAGGTCCGACGGAACGTGGCTGCCGGGGCCGTCGCGGCCGCTGGCCACGCCGCCGCCGCCACTGCCACTGCCACGCGGGCCGCTTGCGCAGCCCGCGAGAAAGATGGCGATGGCCACCGCGCAGGCCGCCAGCGCGGTGGTCGTGGGGAAGCGTGCGCGGTCAGCCAAACACGGCCTTCCACAGCGCCAGCATGGCCTCGCGCTCGGCAGCCAGTGCGGGCGGCGTGACTTGCGTCGGTTCTTCGTTCAGGCGCGCACGGTGCTGCACGCGGCGCAGTTCGCGGTAGGCGCGCGCCGCGCTGCGGCCCACGCCCTCGGGCAGCATGCCGGCCAGTTCGGCGCGCAGCAGCAGCGCGATGTTGCCCACGTTCGGAATCAGCTCGGGGTGCTCGCCGGACGACGACAGCACCAGGAACTGCACCGCGAACTCGGCATCGACCATGCCGCCCGGGCTGTGCTTCACGTCGAAGCGGCCGGCCTTCACCGGCCGCGCGCCGCGCAGCTTGTTTCGCATGGCGATGATCTCGGCCTTCAGCGCCTCGCGGTCGCGCGGCGCCACCAGCACGGCCTCGCGCACCTGGTCGAAGCGCGCGCCCAGTTCGGCGCCGTGGTCCTCGCTGCCCAGCACGAAGCGCGCGCGCGTCATGGCCTGGTGCTCCCAGGTCCACGCCGTGTTGCTGCCGCGGCCGAGCTGGTATTTCTCGTAGGCCTGGAAGCTGGTGGTCAGCAGGCCCGAGTTGCCGTTGGGCCGCAGCGCCGTGTCGATCTCGAACAGGTCGCCCTCGCGCGTCTTCACCGTGAGCCAGTTGATCAGCTTGCGCACGTAGGCCGCGTACACCTCGCCGGCGCGCTCGTCGTCGTCGTCGTAGACGAACACGATGTCCAGGTCGCTGCCGTAGCCCAGCTCCTTGCCGCCCAATTTGCCGTAGCCGATGATGGCGAACTGCGCCACCTCGCGGTGCCGGTTGCGCACATGCGGCCAGCACCAGCGGGCCGTCACGCGCAGCACGGTGTCGGCCAGCGCGCTCAGGTCGTCGGCCACCTGCTCCACCGTGATGCGGCCGTCCACGTCGCGCGCCAGGGTGCGGAACACCTCGGCGTGGTGCGCGTGGCGCAGCAGGTTCAGCAGGCGCTCCTCGTCGGCCTCGCCGGTGCGGGTGAGCGAGGCGTGGCGCGCCTCGAGCTCGCGCTCGAACTCTGCGGCCACGAAGCGGCCAGAGAGCATCTCGTCGCTGGCCAGCTCGTCGATCACGCCCGGGTGCTGCATCAGGTAGCGCGCGGGCCACTTGGCCGAGCCCAGCAGGCGCAGCAGGCGTTCCTGCACGGCCGGGCGCTCGACCAGCAGCGCCAGGTAGCTTTCGCGGCGCATCAGCGGCTCGATCCAGTCGGCCCAGCGCAGCGCGGCATCGACGTGGCGCGGCGTCTGGCCTTCGCCGTCGCCGTCGGGTTCCTTCAGCCACACACCGGTGCGCTGCACCAGCTGGCGCAGCCGCGCACGGGTGTCCTCGCGCAGGGCCAGCACGCGCGGCTGCTCGCACCAGTCGCGGATGCGCTCGGCGAAGGCGGGGGGCAGGTCGCCGAGCAGGTCGGCCAGCTCGGCGGGCGCGGCGGCCTTCTTGCCGCTGCACTTGCCGTTGCAGGGCTTGTCGCTGCCGAGCAGCTTGTCGAATTCCTGCGCGACGAACTCGCGGTGCGTGTCGAGCTGCGCAAGAAACGGGCAGCAGTCGGCATAGCCCATGGTCTGGGCGATCCAGCGCAGGTCGTCGTCGGCCACCGGCAGCACGTGGGTCTGCTGGTCGTCCAGGTACTGGATGCGGTGCTCCACGCGGCGCAGGAACTCGTAGGCCTGCGCCAGCGCGTCGGCGCTTTCCTGCGGCATGAGGCCGGCGCGCGCGAGGCGCTGCAGCGCGTCTAGCGTGGGCCGCGTGCGCAGTTCGGGGAACTGGCCGCCGCGCACCACCTGCAGCAGCTGCACGGTGAATTCGATCTCGCGGATGCCGCCACGCGACAGCTTCACGTCGTTGGCGCGCTCGGGGCGGCCCGCGCTGCGGCGCGCCGACTGCTCGCGGATCTGCCGGTGCAGCACGCGCAATGCATCGAACACGCTGTAGTCGAGATAGCGGCGGAACACGAAGGGCAGCACCGCGCCGCGCAGGCCCTGGGCCTGGCCCGCCAGCACGATGTCGCGCGGCGCCACCACGCGGCTCTTCATCCAGGCGAAGCGCTCCCACTCGCGGCCCTGCACCTGGAAATATTCTTCCAGCGCATCGAGCGACACCACGCTCGGCCCCGAGTTGCCGTTGGGCCGCAGCGCCAGGTCGACGCGGAACACGAAGCCGTGCTCGGTGGTGTCGCCCACCAGCGCGTAGATGCGCTTCACGGCGCGCGAGAAGTACTCCTGGTTCGACAGGCGGCCGCGCCCGTCGGCGTCGCCCTTCGTCTCGCCGTCGACGTCGTACAGGTAGATGAGGTCGATGTCGCTCGACACGTTGAGCTCGCGCGCGCCCAGCTTGCCCATGCCCACGACCCACAGCTGCGCGCGCTGGCCTTCGGGGCCGAGCGGGGCGCCGTGCACCGCATCGAGTTCATGGCAGGCGTCGCTGCAGGCGATGTCCAGGGCCAGCTCGGCCAGTTCGGTGACCGCGGTGGTCACCACGGCCAGCGGCGCATCGGCTTCGCAATCGAGGGTGACCAGCCGCTCCATCACCAGCTGCCGCACAATTCGCAGTGCATCGCCCACGCTGTCCCCACGTCGGCGCAATGCCTCGTAAGCCACAGCCATCGATTCGCGCCGCGGCGCGCCAGGGGGAAGCCATGAAAGCTCGGCCGCATACCTGCGACGCAGGCGCTGCACGAAGCGTGAGTAGGAGGAGAACGCGGTTTGCGTCGATGTGGCTTGCAACTGGTTCACACTGCTGTCGGTTTCCGTGGAACCCCTCTGAATGCTGGCGGTCATAATTCCCGACACAGCGCGATCCTCAATGAACGACACGGCGTCTCCCCCTTCACGTCTGCTCAAAATCACCGCTGTGACAGCGCGCTGGCTGTTGGGTCTGTTGATCGCTGCATGGCTTCTGCTGGCGCTGTCAGTCGTTGTCCTACACGCGTGGATTGTGCCGCGAATCGGCGATTTTCGCGGCGCCCTGGAAGCACAGGCTAGCAAGGCCATCGGCGTGCCGGTTCGCATCGGCTCGATCACCGCCCGCTCCGAAGGGCTTTTTCCGGCCTTCGAACTGCGCGACGTGGTGCTGCAGGACGCCGACCAGCGCGAGGCGCTGCGCCTCGTGCGCGTGGTGGCCAGCGTGTCGCCGCGCTCGCTGTGGCGGCTGAATTTCGAGCAGCTCTACATCGAGGGCCCGCAGCTCGACGTGCGCCGCGACACTCAGGGAAAACTCCATGTGGCGGGTTTGCACATGTCGACCGACACCACCGGAGAGACCCGCGGCGCCGACTGGTTTTTCGCGCAGCGCGAGCTGGTCATCGAAGGCGGCACCGTGCGCTGGACCGACGAGCAGCGCAAGGCCGAACCCCTGCTGCTGACCGACGTGCGCTTCGTCGCGCGCAACACGTCGCGCCGCCACGGGCTGCGGCTCGACGCCACCCCGCCGGCGGGGTGGGGCGAGCGCTTCACCTTGCGCGGCCAGTTCCGCCAGCCGTTGCTGTCCCTACGCAGCGGCCACTGGCAGACCTGGGACGGCCAGCTCTATGCCGACCTGCCCTACATCGACGTGACGCGCCTGGGGCAGTACGTGTCGCTCGACGCGCGCATCCGCGAAGGCAACGGCGCGTTGCGCGTCTGGGCCGACGTGGACGACGGCCAGGTCGTCGGCGGTGCGGCCGACCTGGGGCTGGACAAGGTCGACGTCTCGCTCGACAAGGGCCTGCAGCCGCTGGTGCTGCGCGCCGTCACGGGCCGTCTGGCCGGCATGCGCACCGAGGACACGCTCGAGTTCTCCACCACCGCGCTGCAGTTCGACACCAGCGACGGCCTGCGCTGGCCCGGCGGCAACCTGTGGCTGCAGCACACGCCGCCCAAGGGCCGCACGCCCGAGCACGGCGCCATGCGCGCAGACCGGCTCGACCTGGCCGCGCTGGCGCTCATCGCCGACCGGCTGCCGCTGGGCGACGCCACGCACCGCGTGCTGGAGGCCTATGCGCCGCGCGGCCTGGTCGAGCACATCGACCTGAACTGGCAGGGCTCGCCGGGCGCGCCCGACCGCTACCAGGCCAAGGGGCGCATCAGCGGCCTGCGCGTGGCTTCGCAACCCGCAGCAAGCGCCGCCACCGCAACCACAACGCCCACAACGACAACCACGTCCGCCACCGCCACAGCGACCCCGCCCAGGGTCCACCCCGGCACCCCCGGCCTCAGCGGCGCCACCGTCGACTTCGACGCCACCCACGCCGGCGGCACCGCCACGCTGGCCATCGCGCAGGGCACGCTCGAATTCCCCGGCGTGTTCGAAGAGCCCGTGGTCCCCATCGACCGGCTCTCGACCCAGCTGCAATGGAAGCTCGACAACGGCAATGCGCAGGTGCAGGTGTCCAAGCTGCGCTTCGCCAACGCCGACGCCGAGGGCGACGCCGAGGCCAGCTGGCGCACCAGCGACCCGGCCGTGTCCAGCGGCAAGGGCCGCTACCCCGGCGTGCTCGACCTGCAGGGCAAGCTCACGCGCGCCGACGGCACGCGCGTGTTCCGCTACCTGCCGCTGGACATTCCCCAGCACACGCGCGACTACGTGCGCGACGCCGTCACCAAGGGCACGGCCAGCAGCGTCGACTTCCGCGTGCGCGGCGACCTGCACGACATGCCCTTCATGGACCCGAAGCTGGGCGACTTCCGCATCGCGGCCAAGGTGGCCGATGTCGACTATGCCTACGCGCCGCCCCACACCTCCGCCACCCCTGCCACCCCTGCACGCAACGGCATGCCCCCGCCCGTGTGGCCGCCGCTCACCGCCCTGTCGGGCGAACTGGTGTTCGAGCGCGCCGGCATGCTGGTGCGCAATGCGCGCGGCCGGCTGGTCGGCGCGCCGGGCGTCGAGGTGACCAAGGCCGAGGCGCAGATCGCCGACATGTCGCACCACGCCTCGATGCTGCGTGTCGATGCCCAGGCCAAGGGGCCGCTGGGCGAGGTGCTGCGCGCGGGCGCGCCGCTGGCGGGCGACACCGGCGAGATCATGCTGCGCGCGCGCGCCACCGGCTCGGCCGACTACAAGCTGCACCTCGAACTGCCGCTCGCCGCCATGGACAACGCCAAGGTGCAGGCCAGCGTGGTGCTGTCCGGCAACGAGCTGCAGATCGTGCCCGAGGCCCCCACCTTCTCGCAGGCCAAGGGCACGCTGAGCTTCACCGAGACCGGCTTCGCGCTGGCCAACGTGCAGGCGAAGCTGCTCGGCGGCGACATCCGCGTCGAAGGCCGCGGCCGCTTCACCGGCCCCAACCGCGAAGTCGCGCTGAAGGCGCAGGGCACCGCCACCGCCGACGGCCTGCGCGGCGCGCGCGAGGTCGACTGGCTCGCCCGCCTCGCGAAGAAGGCCACCGGCAGCACGCCCTACGCGGCCACCTTCTCGATGCGCGACGGCACGCCCGAGTTCTCGCTCACCAGCAGCCTGCAGGGCCTGGCCCTGCAACTGCCGCCCCCGCTCGTGAAGAGCGCCGAGGAGCAGATGCCGCTGCGCATCGAGAAGAAGGTGCTGGCGCGCGAAACCCGCCCGGGCGCCGCCGTTGCCGTGGGCACGGCCACGCAGGACCAGCTGTCGCTCGACCTGGGCCGCATCGGCGCCGTGCAGTATGTGCGCGACCTCGTGGGCAACGAGGCGCGCGTGGTGCGCGGCAGCATCGGCATCGGCCTGGCGGCGGGCGAAACCGCCAGCCTGCCCGACAAGGGCGTGTTCGCCAACGTCAACGTGGGCAAGCTCGACATGGGCGCGTGGCAGTCGCTGGTGGGCGAGGCGACTGGCGCCAGCCAGCCGGCGGGCGCCGGCGTCGCTGCAGCCGACGGCACCGGGCGCGCCGAAGACCCGTCCCTGGCCTACCTGCCCACGCGCATCGCCGTGCGCGCGCAGCAGCTCGCCGTGGCGGGCCGCACGCTGCACGACGTGGTGCTCGGCGGCTCGCGCGACGGCGACCTGTGGCGCGCCAACATCGACGCCACCGAACTCAGCGGCTACGCCGAGTACCGCCACACACAGGCCGGGCGCCTGTATGCGCGGCTCGCGCGGCTGAAGATCGCGCCCGCCGAAGCCACCCAGGTCGAGACCCTGCTCGACGAGCAGCCGGGCACCTTGCCTGCACTCGACATCGTGGTGGACGACTTCGAACTGCTCGGCAAGCGCCTGGGCCGCGTCGAGATCGATGCCGTCAACCGCGGCGGCGCGGGCCGCGAATGGGCGCTCAACAAGCTGACCTTCACCATGCCCGAGGCGAGCTTCGCCGCCAAGGGCACCTGGGCCGGCGTGCCCGGCGGCGCGGCCGGCCAGCGCCGCACCGGCATGACCTTCAGGCTCGACATTTCCGACGCCGGCGAGCTGCTCGCGCGCTTCGGCATGCCCGGCGTGCTGCGCCGCGGCAAGGGCCGGCTGGAGGGCGACGTCGCCTGGCGCGGCTCGCCGTTGTCGCTCGACTACCCGAGCCTGGGCGGGCAGCTGCAGGTCGACGTGGAGCAGGGCCAGTTCCTCAAGGCCGACCCCGGCCTGGCCAAGCTGCTCGGCGTGCTGAGCCTGCAGGCGCTGCCGCGCCGGCTCACGCTCGACTTCCGTGACGTGTTCAGCCAGGGCTTCGCCTTCGACTTCATCCGCGGCGACGCGAAGATCGCCAAGGGCATCGCCAGCACCAACAACCTGCAGATGAAGGGCGTGAACGCCGCCGCGCTGATGGACGGCTCGGCCGACATCGTGCGAGAGACCACCGACCTGCGCGTGGTGGTGGTGCCCGAAATCAACGCCGGCACGGCCGCGCTGGTGGCCACGGCCATCAACCCGGCCATCGGGCTGGGCACCTTCCTGGCGCAATGGGTGCTGAGCAAGCCGCTGTCGGCGGCGGCCACGCAGGAGTTCCACATCGAAGGCACCTGGGCCGACCCCAAGATCACGAAGGTGGCGCGCTCGCTGCAGCTGCTGCCGCAGGGCATTCCGTCGATGCCGGGCCTGCCGGCCCTGCGCGGTTCGGGTTCGTCCTCGGCCAACGAAGACAAGCAACCGGAGACCACGCAATGAAAGTCGCAGCCATCCAGATGGTGTCGGCCATCGCCCGCGAAGCCAACCTCGCGCGCGCCCACGACCTGCTCGCCCAGGCTGCTGCTGCGGGCGCCGAGCTCGCCGTGCTGCCCGAGTACTTCTGCATGATGGGCGCGCGCGACACCGACAAGCTGGGCCTGCGCGAGACCGCCGGCGCGGGCACGGTGCAGGGCTTTCTGGCCGATGCGGCGCGCGAGTTCGGCCTGTGGATCGTGGGCGGCACGCTGCCCATCGAGAGCACCGACGCCGAGCACGTGTTCAACAGCTCGCTGGCCTTCTCGCCCGAAGGCAAGTGTGTGGCGCGCTACGACAAGATCCACCTGTTCTTCTTCGACAACGGCACCGAGCGCTACGACGAGCGCCGCGTCATCGCCCCGGGCACCGAGCCCGTGGTGTTCGACCTGCCCTCGCGTGACGGCCACAGCTGGCGCGTGGGCATGAGCGTGTGCTACGACCTGCGCTTTCCCGAGCTGTACCGCGCGCTCGCCAGGCAGGGCGCCGACCTGCTGCTGGTGCCCAGCGCCTTCACGCGCACCACCGGCGCCGCCCACTGGGAGGTGCTGCTGCGCGCCCGCGCCATCGAGAACCTGGCCTGGGTGGTCGCGCCCGCGCAGGGCGGCACGCACGAGAACGGCCGCCACACCTGGGGCCAGTCGCTCGTCGTCGACCCCTGGGGCACGGTGGTGGCACAGCAAGCCACCGACGAAGGCGTGGTGCTGTTCGACATCGACGCGGCGCAGGTCGAGCGCACGCGCAGCCAACTGCCCGTGTTGTCGCACTGCGTGCTCTAGCGATGTCCGACGCGCTGCCGACCGTCGCGCCGCAGCGCGGGGCGCTGCTGGCGTTCGCGCGGCTGCGCTCGCTGTGGCAGCGCTGGTTTCTGTGGCTGCTGCTGGCGGTGCTGGTGTCGGCGCTGCTGGTCACGGTGGTGTGGCTCGCGGGGCGCCACGAGGTCGAGCAGGTGCAGGCCGCGCTCGACCGAGACACGGCCGACGCGGTGTCCGACCTGCGCAGCGGCTTCCAGCGCAACGCGCAAAGCCTGCGCGCCACGCAGGCCCCGGGCGCCGACCGCGCGCTGTGGCCCGACATTGCCGCCGCGCTGCTGCGCGAGCACCGCGAATGGCTGCGCCTGGAATGGCGCGACGCCGGGCTGCATCCGCTGCATGCCGTCAACACGCCCTACCGCATGCGCATCCTCGACGAGGCCAGCCGCGGCGCCGAGCAGTCCGACGTCGCGCTGGCCTGCGCCGCGGCCCGCAAGCTGGGTGCACCGGCTTATTCGCCGAGCCACTACGTGCCGATTGCCGGCGGCGGCGGCGTCGAGGTCATGGAGCTGTGCGTGCCGATCGACGCGGGCGGCTACCTGGTGGCCAGCTATTCGCTGCGCGACGCGCTCATCGAGCTGGTCGGCCCCACGCTCACGCGCGGCCAGGAGGTGGCTTTCACCGAGGCCGACGGCACGCGGCTGGTGGCGCTGGGCACCTCGCGGCGCACCGGCACGCGGGTGTTCACCGCGCAGCAGCTCATCGACCTGCCCGGCGCCGCGCTGATGCTGCGCGTGGACGGCTGGCGCGCCGCGCCCGACCTGTTTCCGAACATGCTCACCGCGCTGGTCACGGCCATTTCCATCGCGCTGGTGTCGGTGCTGGTGCTGCTGGCGCGCGACACGCGCCGCCGGCTGCGCGCCGAGCGCGACCTGGCCGACGCGCTGGCCTTTCGCAAGGCGATGGAAGACTCCGTCATCACCGGCCTGCGCGCGCGCGACCTGCAGGGCCGCATCACCTACGTGAACCCGGCCTTCTGCGAGATGGTGGGCTTCAGCCCCGAAGAGCTCATGGCCGACAGCGCGGATGCGCCCGAGGCGCCGTACTGGCCCACCGAACTGGCGCACGAATACCAGCAGCGCCAGGCCCGCCGCCTGGCCGGCGGCATGCCGCCGCGCGAGGGCTTCGAGTCGGTCTTCATGCGCAAGGACGGCATGCGCTTTCCGGTGCTGATCTTCGAGGCGCCGCTCATCAACGCGCACAAGGTGCAGACCGGCTGGATGAGCGCGTTCATCGACGTGAGCGAGCAGCGCCGCATCGAAGAACTCTCGCGCGCCAGCCAGGAGCGACTGCAGGCCAGCGCGCGGCTGGCCACCGTGGGCGAGATGGCTTCGCTGCTGAGCCACGAACTCACGCAGCCGCTGGCCGCCATTGCGAGCTACGCGAGTGGCTCGCTCAACCTGCTCGGGCCGAACGCGACGGGCGACCAGGGCGAGGTGGCCATGGCCGTGAAGCGCATCGCCGAACAGGCCGACCGCGCGGGCCAGGTGATTCGCAGCGTGCACGACTTCGTGCGCCGGCGCGACCGCACCCGCGAGGCCGTGGCGCCGCAGGCGCTGATCGACGCGGTGCTGCCGCTGGTGCGGCTGCAGGCGCGCAAGCTGGGCGTGATCATCGAGGTGGTGCTCGAAGACCGCCTGCCCGCGGCCATGTGCGACCGCACGCTGGTCGAGCAGGTGCTGCTGAACCTGGCGCGCAACGCGATGCAGGCCATGGACGGCCCCGACGCCGTGGGCAGCCGCGTGCTGCGCCTGCGCGTGGCGCGCGCCGTGGCGGTGGGCGGCACCGGCCAGGAAGACGGCCGGCGCTGGATCGAATTCTCGGTGGCCGACCTGGGCTGCGGCATCGGCACCGAGGTCGCCGAGCGGCTCTTCACGCCCTTCTTCACCACGCGCGCCGACGGCATGGGGCTCGGCCTGAGCCTGTGCCGCACGGTGGTGGAGCAACATGGCGGGGCGCTGGTGTTCGAACCCAACAAGCCCCGGGGCACCGTCTTCAGGTTCACGCTGCCGGCCGCAGGCTGACGGCGCTTTCAATCAACCAATTTTTCTGCTGGGCTTCATGGCATGCAACCGCTGATCGACGGCTTGATATTCATCGTGGACGACGACGCCAGCGTGCGCGAGGCGCTGGCCTGGCTGCTGCGTTCGCGGCGACTGGCCAGCGAGCATTTCGGCAGTGCCGAGGCGTTCGAGCAGTTCCTCGACCAGGGCCCGCTGCCGGAGCAGCCGCTGTGCCTGCTGCTGGACGTGCGCATGCCCGGCATCAGCGGGCTGGTGCTGTTCGACCGGCTGGCCGAGCGCGGCCTGCTGCCCGCCATGCCGGTGATCTTCTTGACGGGGCATGCCGACGTGCCGACGGCCGTGGACGCGGTGAAGCGCGGCGCCTTCGATTTCTGCGAGAAGCCGTTCTCGGACAACGCCCTGGTCGACCGCATCGAGCATGCGCTCGGTGCGTCGCTGCAGGCGCTCGAGGTGCAGCGCCAGCGCCGCGGCCTGGCCGAGCGCATCGCCGAACTGACCGACCGCGAGCGCGACGTGATGCGGCTCGTGGTCGAGGGCCTGCCCAACAAGCTGATTGCCGACCAGCTCGCGATCAGCGTGCGCACGGTGGAGGTCCACCGCGCGCGGGTGTTCGACAAGATGGAGGTGAAGTCGGCCGTCGAGCTGGCCAATCGCCTCAGGGAGCTCTAGCGTTCTTCAGGGCTTTGTCGCCCCGAAGATCCTCAGCGCGGCACGCGCCGCTCAACGCTGCGGCGCGCGTTCGCCCACGTAGATCTCGACGCGGCGGTTCTGTGCGCGGCCGGCGTCGCTGTTGTTGTCGGCAATCGGCTCGCGCGAGCCGCGTCCTTCGATGCGGAAGGCCGCCGAGTTCACACCGCGCGTCACCAGGTAGTCGCGCGTGCTGGCCGCGCGGTCGACCGACAGCGGGTTGTTGATGGCGTCCGAGCCGGTGCTGTCGGTGTGGCCGATGATGCGCACCTCGGCGTTCGGGTTGTTGCGCAGGCCGTTGGCGAACTGGTCGAGCACGGGCGCGAAGTTCGACTTGATGTTGGCGCGGCCCACGTCGAAGGACACGTCGCTCGGAATCTGCAGCTTCAGCTCGTTGTTCTGCGTTTGCGTCACGGCGATGCCGGTGCCCTGCGTGGCGGCTTCCATCTGGCGCTTCTGGTTTTCCATGCGCTGCGACCACAGGTAGCCGCCCAGTGCGCCGGCTGCCGCGCCGACCACCGCGCCCGTGCCGATGGCACCGCGGTTGCCGCCGGTGGCCGAGCCGATCGCCGCGCCGCCCAGCGCACCGATGCCGGCGCCGATGCCGGTGTTGCGTTGGGTGTCGCTCATGCCGCCGGCGCAGCCGGACAGGATGACGGCGGTGGCACAGGTGGCGAGTACGAATTTTTTCATGGCATTGCCCTTTCAAGGTTGAGTCGATCGGAGCGCAGCTTAGCGCCGTGCGAGCACGCGATCGTACGACCTCAAAGCCCTAAGGAAAATAAGAAAAGAGTCGCAAACGCGCATGAATGCTGCGATGATTGCTACTAAAGTAATAGCATTGAGGTGCTTCTCCGACGCCGTCCCGCGGCATCGGGCTACACAAGCAATTCACGGTTTCGGCGGTGGATTCTTCGGCCCGGTGGCGTCGCGGTCGGCGTCGGTGCTGTCCTCGTCGTGCAATTCACCCTTCTTGCGGCCGGAAAACATGGTCCACCAGATGATCAAGATGAACACAAGTCCCGCGGCGAGGGCTTCAAGCAGAATCAAACCCATGAGAAATGGACTCCAGTGGCTGGTCGGGCTTGTGATCGTAGCAACGCTCGCGGCCTGTTCCACCGGCCCGCGCGCGCCCGACGCGCCCACCCGCCCTCCCGCCGTCACCCCGCCGCGCGACCTCGGTCCGCTCACCGGGTCGCTCACGCACCCCAAGAGCCGCTGGGTGCCGGTCGGCTGGGCGGAGCTGCCGGGTTTCGGCGAAGACCCGCTGCACGAGGCCTGGATCGCGCTGATCGCCAATTGCACGCGCCCCAACGCCGCCTTCGCGCCGCTGTGCCGCGACGTGCGCCAGCTCACCATCGCCACCCCCGAAGAGCAGCGCCAGTGGATGACCGACCGGCTGCAGCCCTACCGCGTGGAGGCGCTCAACGGCCAGTCCGAAGGCAAGCTCACCAGCTACTACGAGCCCGTGTACGAGGCCTCGCGTCTGCCGAGCGCCACGTTCAATGTGCCGATCTACCAGGCGCCCGACGGCCTCGTGCCGCGCCGCCCCTGGTACAGCCGCCAGGAAATCGAGACCCTGCCCGAGGCGCAGGCCGCCCTGCGCGGGCGCGAGATCGCGTGGATGGCCGACCCCATCGACGCGCTGATGCTGCACATCCAGGGCTCGGGGCGCCTGCGCATCACCGAGGCCAACGGCTACCAGCACACCGTGCGCGTGGCCTTCTCGGCCACCAACGAGCAGCCTTACCGCAGCGTGCAGCAGTGGCTCATGGGCCAGGGCGTGAGCAAGGTCGGCAAGTGGCCCGACGACACCAAGGCCTGGGCCGTGCAGAACCCGCAGCGCGTGTCGCAGCTGCTGTGGAGCAACCCGCGCTACGTGTTCTTCCG
This sequence comes from Variovorax monticola, assembly GCF_051216855.1. Lineage (NCBI taxonomy): Bacteria > Pseudomonadati > Pseudomonadota > Betaproteobacteria > Burkholderiales > Comamonadaceae > Variovorax > Variovorax monticola. The sequence goes on along the minus strand of NZ_JBPJZP010000005.1, from coordinate 296,255 downwards.
GGAGGAAACCATGAGCGAGGTCGATGCCGCCTTCGGCCCGCGCGGCGCGCAGGGCGTGCCGCTGACGGCCGGGCGCTCCATCGCGGTCGACCGCGAGAGCATCCCGTACGGCACGCCGGTGTGGCTTGCGTCCAACGGGCCGGCGGCGCAGCTGCAGAAGCTGGTGGTGGCGCAGGACACCGGCAGTGCCATCCTCGGCGCCGTGCGCGCCGACTACTTCGCGGGCACCGGCGCCGACGCCGGGCGCCTGGCGGCCAGCGTGAACCAGCCGCTGCGCCTGTGGGCGCTGTGGCCGCGGCAACTGCCTGCGCCATAGACACGCCGACGCGTCAGGTAGATCAATACAACCTGACGAGAAGCTGAACGTTTCATCGAGTCGTCATACGAAGTGCCTAACTTCGCGGGCTGGTTTCCTTTCCAACCCACGAAGAAAGACATTGCGCATGACCGCAAACACCCGCACCGACGATCTCTCGGTCGACCTCGACGACATCGGCACCAACCCGACGTCGAACCCCTCGTTCACCGACCTGATCGCCTCGCGCCTGAGCCGCCGCAGCCTGTTCGGCCTGGGTGTGGGTACCGCCGGCACGGCCCTGCTGCAGGCCTGCGGCGGTGGCGGCGGCGGCGCTGCGGCCTTTCCGATCGTGCCGCCGGCCCCCGCTCCGGCGCCCGCGCCGGAGCCTGCCCCCGCGCCCACCCCGATGAAGCTCGGCTTCAATGCCGTCGCCAAGAGCCTCGCCGACGTGGTCGCGGTGCCCGCCGGCTACACCGCCAGCGTGCTCTACCGCCTGGGCGACCCGATCGCCTCGGGCGTTGCCGCCTACAAGAACGACGGCACCGACGACGCGACCACCTACGACCGCCGCGCCGGCGACCACCACGACGGCATGACCTTCTTCGGCATGAACGCGTCGAACAAGTGGGACGCCGTGAACGCCTCGCGCGGCCTGCTGGTCATGAACCACGAAGCCATCACCCCGGTGTTCCTGCACCCCACGGGCCAGACCAGCACCGGCACCGGCAATGCGGCCGTGCGCACGGTCGCCGACGAAGTGCTGCGCGAGTTCTACCTGCACGGCGTGAGCGTGATCGAGGTCAACAAGGCCGCCGCCGCCTGGAGCTACAAGCAGGACTCGAGCTTCAACCGCCGCGTCCACACCCTGACCGAGATGAGCTTCTCGGGCCCGGCCGCCAAGACCGACGCGCTGAAAACCAAGTACTCCACCGACGGCAGCAAGACCCGCGGCACGCTGAACAACTGCGCCAACGGCACCACGCCCTGGGGCACCTACCTGACTTGCGAGGAGAACTGGGCCGGCTACTTCCGCCGCATCGCCGCGAACGACGACGTCAACCGCACCGCCAAGGAACGCGCGTCCTTCTCCCGCTACGGCGTGAACAGCGCCGGCCGCGAACTGTGGGCCACCGTCACGCCCGATACGGCCGACAACCTGTACGGCCGCTGGAACACCGAAGTCACCGTCGTGGGCGGCACCGCCACCGACGACTTCCGCAACGGCGCCAACACCTACGGCTGGGTGGTCGAGATCGACCCCTTCACGCCCGCCAGCACGCCCAGGAAGCGCACCGCGCTGGGCCGCTTCGGCCATGAAGGCGCCTGCCTCGGCCCGGTCGTGGCCGGCAAGCCGCTGGTCTGGTACATGGGCGACGACTCGCAGAACGAGTACCTGTACAAGTTCGTCTCCACCAAGGCCTGGGACGCGGCCGACGTCGGCGGCGGCATCGCGGCCGGCGACAAGTACATGGACGACGGCAAGCTCTACGTCGCCAAGTTCAAGGCCGACGGCACCGGCGACTGGCTGGAGCTGAAGCTGGGCGTCAACGGCATCACCGCGGCCAACCCGGCCTATGCGTTCGCCGACGCGACCGAAGTGCTGATCCACACCCGCCTGGCGGCCGACGCCGCAGGCGCCACCAAGATGGACCGCCCCGAGTGGACGGCCGTGAACCCCAAGAACGGCGAGGTGTACCTCACGCTGACCAACAACGCGGCCCGCACGATCAGCGGCACCGACGCTGCCAACCCGCGTTACTACAACGACCCCAAGGGCACGACCTCGCAGACGGGCAACCCGAACGGCCACATCGTGCGCTTCGCCGATGCCGGCAGCAACCCGGCGGCTGTCACCTTCACCTGGGATGTGTACCTGTTCGGCGCGCGCTCGACCGCATCGGCCGACGTGAATGTGTCTGCGCTGGGCGCCGACAACGACTTCTCCAGCCCCGACGGCATGTGGTTCAGCCAGGCCGCGCCCGGCCTGCTCTGGCTGGAGACCGACGACGGCAAGTACACCGACGTGACCAACTGCATGCTGCTGGCGGCCCTGCCGGGCAAGGTCGGCGACGGTGGGGCCAGGACCATCACCAACTTCAACGGCGCCACTGCGGCCCAGCAGCCCACCTTCGTCGGCAAGGCACCGGGCACCGACGGCCTGCGCCGCTTCCTGGTGGGGCCGGTGGACTGCGAGATCACCGGCATCGCCGAATCGGGTGACGGCCGCGCGCTGTTCGTGAACATCCAGCACCCGGGCGAGAACACGCCGAAGGCCGACATCGGCACGCCGGCCAAGTTCCTCAGCCACTGGCCGGAAGGCGGCAACGCCCGCCCGCGCTCGGCGACCGTGGTGATCACGAAGAACGACGGCGGCCTGATCGGCCTGTAAGCGTCGAACGACCGAGCGTCGGTTGATTCAGGACGGCGCTGCCGGCAACGGCAGCGCCGTTTTGTATCTGACCTGCTTCAGTGCAAAGCTGGAGCGGATCTTTTCGATGCCTGGAATCGGCGTGAGCTGTTCCATGATGAATTTCTCCAGCGCCGCCATGTCGGCCACCGCGATGCGAATCAGGTAGTCGCGGTCGCCCGTCATCAGGTAGCACTCCATCACCTCGTCGTGCTCGGCGATGCGCTGCTCGAAGTCGGCCAGCGACTGCTTGCTTTGCGTGCGCAGGCTGATCGAGATGAACACGTTCAAACCCAGGCCCAGCGCCTTCGGGTTCGCCAGCGCCACGTAGCGGTCGATGACGCCGCCGGTTTCGAGTGCCTTCACACGCGACAGGCAGGGCGAGGGGGACAGGTGCACGCGGCGCGCGAGCTCCACGTTGGACAGCGCGCCGTCGCGCTGCAGCTCGTCGAGGATGCGCAAGTCGATGGCGTCCAGTTGCATGAAATGCTGTCTCCAATAGTGTTTGAAAAATTTTATGCTGCGACGCTCGCATGAAATTGCCTGCGCCAGTAGCTAATTCTTCGGGGTGCGGCCTAAAGTGCCGGTATGAACGCCCCGATCTCGCCCGACCAGATGCGCGCCCTGCTGCTCGACACAGCACAGACCCCGCTGTCGCACGACCCCGACCCCACGGAAACCGCCGAATGGCGCGACGCCTTCCTGGCGCTGGCGCAAACCCAGGGCCCGCAGCGGGCCCGGCAGATGCTGGTCGAGCTGGCCCGCCTGGCGCGCCAGCAGCGCATCGGCTGGCAGCCCGAGCTGGCCACGCCGTACGTCAACACCATCGCGGTGGAAGACCAGCCGCCGTTCCCGGGCGACCTTGCGCTCGAAGAAAAGCTCGCCTCCCTGATGCGCTGGAACGCGCTCGCCATGGTCGCCAAGGCCAACCAGGCCTACGGTGAACTCGGCGGCCACATCGCCAGCTACGCCAGCGCGGCCGACCTGTTCGAAACCGGCTTCAACCATTTCTTTCATGCGCGCAGCGCGCAGCACCGCGGCGACCTGGTGTTCTTCCAGCCGCACAGTGCGCCGGGCGTGTATGCCCGCGCGTACCTCGAAGGGCGCCTGAGCGAAGAAGACCTGAAGCACTACCGCCAGGAGCTCACCGCCCCCGCCTTCACGCAAGGCAGCGGCGCGCGCGGCCTGAGCAGCTACCCGCATCCGTACCTGATGCCGGACTTCTGGCAGTTCCCCACCGGCTCGATGGGCATCGGCCCCATCAGCTCGATCTACCACGCGCGCTTCATGCGCTACCTCACGCACCGCAACTTGCTGAACTGCGAGGGCCGGAAAGTGTGGGGCGTGTTCGGCGACGGCGAGATGGACGAGCCCGAATCGATGAGCGCGTTGACGCTCGCCGCGCGCGAGAAGCTCGACAACCTCGTGTGGGTCGTCAACTGCAACCTGCAGCGCCTGGACGGCCCGGTGCGCGGCAACGGCCGCATCATCGACGAGCTCGAAAAGCTCTTTGCCGGCGCGGGCTGGAACGTCGTCAAGCTCGTGTGGGGCAGCGACTGGGACGGCTTGTTCGCGCAGGACGTGAGCGGTGCGCTGGCGCGCGTGTTCGCCGAAACCGTCGACGGCCAGATGCAGACCTTCGCCGCGAAGGACGGCCGCTTCAACCGCGACAACTTCTTCGGCCAGAACCCCGAACTCGCGCGCCTGGCCGAAGGCATGACCGACGAGCAGATCGACCGCCTGAAGCGCGGCGGCCACGACCTTGTGAAGATCCACGCCGCCTACGCCGCAGCGGCCAGGCACAAGGGCCAGCCCACGGTGATCCTCGCCCATACCAAGAAGGGCTACGGCATGGGCAGCGCCGCGCAGGGCAAGATGACCACGCACTCGCACAAGAAGATGGGCGACGTGGACCTCATCGAATTTCGCGACCGCTTCAACCTGCCGCTGACCGACGCGCAGGCCACCGGCATGGACTTCTACCGCCCCGCCGAAGACAGTGCCGAGATGCGCTACCTGCGCCAGCACCGCGAGTCGCTCGGCGGCGCCATGCCGCGCCGCGAGACCGCGTGCGACGTGGTGCCCAAGCCCGACATCGCGAGCTACGCGCAGTTCGCCACCGCTGCGGCCGGCAAGGAAATGAGCACCACCATGGCCTTCGTGCGCATGCTGGGCAACCTGCTGAAAGACAAGGCCCTGGGCCCGCGCATCGTGCCCATCGTGGCCGACGAGGCGCGCACCTTCGGCATGGCCAACCTGTTCAAGCAGGTGGGCATCTATTCGAGCGTGGGCCAGCGCTATGCACCCGAAGACATCGGCTCGGTGCTGAGCTACCGCGAAGCCACCGACGGGCAGATCCTGGAAGAGGGCATCAGCGAGGCCGGCGCCATCGCGAGCTGGACGGCCGCAGCCACCAGCTACAGCGTGCACGGCCTGGCGATGCTGCCGTTCTACATCTACTACTCGATGTTCGGCTTCCAGCGCGTGGGCGATGCGATCTGGGCTGCCGCCGACCAGCGCGCGCGCGGCTTCCTGCTGGGCGCCACCTCGGGCCGCACCACGCTCGGCGGCGAAGGCCTGCAGCACCAGGACGGCAGCAGCCACCTGGTGGCCGCGACCATCCCCAACTGCAAGGCCTACGACCCGGCCTATGCGGGCGAGATGGCGGTGATCGTCGACGCGGGCATCCGCGAGATGATGGTCGAGCAGAAAGACGTTTTCTATTACGTCACGCTCATGAACGAGAACTACGCGCAGCCCGACGTGCCCGCGGGTGCGGAAGGCGACATCCTGCGCGGCTGCTATCGCTTCGGCGTGCATTCGCCAGCTTCAGGCAAGGCAAAGCAGAAGGTCACGCTGATGGGCTCGGGCGCCATCCTCACCGAGGTCGTCAAGGCCGCGCAGCTGCTGGCCGACGAAGGCATCGAGGCCGAGGTGTTCAGCGTCACGAGCTGGAGCGAACTGGCGCGCGACGGCGTGGCGTGCGAGCAGCGGGCGGTGGCGGGGGAGGGTGACGGCGCCGGTGTTGCGTTCGTCGCGCAGCAGCTCGGCAAGGGCCAGGGCCCGATCGTCGCAGCCACGGACTACGTGCGCGCCGTGCCCGAGAGCGTGCGCGCCTTCCTGCCCGAGGGCCGGCGCTACCTCACGCTGGGCACCGACGGCTTCGGGCGCAGCGACACGCGGGCGGCGCTGCGCGGGTTCTTCGGGGTGGATGCGGCGAGCATTGCGCGGGCGGCTCGGTACGCGCTGGGGGCTGCGGCCTAGATCGACTGCTGGGCGGGGCGAATCGGCCAATCCAGCGGCGCATCGATGACCTCGAGCGACTGCAGCGCAAAGGTGCGGCGCGGCGCCCGGTTGCGCAACCGGGCTTCGCGCACCTTGAGCTGGGCACGCACGTGCAGATGAAGGGGGGCAAGCCCGCTATCGAGCGAACGCTCCATGGCTGCATGCGACACCGTGCCGGTGACAACGCTTCGATCCGCGTGCTGGCGCAACTCGAAGCGTGACGAATGCTCGGCCCAGCCGATGATCTCTCCCTGCAATGTTTCGGCTCGCTCTTCGATCGTCATCGCCTCTGTGCGTTGGCGCGCGCGTTGCACGGCCTGCGTCGTCAGTTCGAAATCACGATCACCTTCGACCACGCGAAGACTGGCGCCTTCGTCGTCGAGCAGTTTGAAGAACTCCCTCAAAGCGCCGAGTTGCCGGTTGTCGACATCGGCCGAAGCCTCGTCGAACAGCGCGTCGTCCGCGGCGGCCATGCGTGACAACGTGTCGGCGACTTGATCGACGACTTCCTTCAGCACCCCATCGCCGGATACGGGTTCACTGCCTTGCAGAACGAAGCCGAATGATCCGCGCACGACGTCCGTGACCAGCAGTTGCGTGTCGTCGCTCAGTGGGACACGGCCGCGGGAAGACAGGGGACCGGTTTCGGCCGCAGCGTAGCGCTGGCTGACCAGCTTCTGGAATTTGCCGACGGCTTGGGTACCGAACGCTGCCTTGATGCCGTGCGAGCCCATGACCGGCCGCCCGCCAAAAAACAAGGCGACTCCAACGGGTGCGTGTGCGCTGGCTTGCGACAGTTCAGCGAGTTCTCTTTCGAGACGCACCACGCGCTGGCCATATTGGCGTTCTGCGATCGGGTCGTCTTGCGCTCGACCGTCGGCAAGCAACTGGCGTGCTTGTGCCAGGTCTGCCTGCAGGAACTGCTTCTCAAGTTGAGCCAACATCCGGTTCTCCTTGGTGCGTCAATGCGTCAATGCGTCAAGCATCGCTCGGGCGACGCGATCGTCCGACTCCAGCGGCAGTTGCAGCATGCCTTTCCACAGCGCGTCTCCTCGACGATGGGAATACAAACCGTACCAATAACGTGTCTGCAGCACGAGCCATTCCGGCGCAGTGGTGAGATTGACAAGGCTGGTGTCGCAATGGAATTCCTTTTTGCATCGATCCAGATCGAACAACTCGGGCCGGGTGTCCATCATCCGATTGATCTGCGCCTTGCTCATTCCGGCAGGAGGGTGGGCGAAGGTCACCACGTCGATATCCCTGGGAGGGCGATTCTCTCGCGCCTCCACATTCTCGACAAAACTGCCATCGAGCCATTGAAAGCCGCCCATGAAACCCGCTTCGTGCAGCGCGGCCCGGTAGCGTAGCAGCCCGTCGAGCACGAGGCTGCGTTGTGAATTGATTGCAAAGCGCTGTACGAGTTCGCTGGCTGCCACCGCATAGGGCGAGCTGTGCGCGCTGGTCATTCGCTCGCCTTCGAAAGGCGGCAACACGTGCGAGTGGTTGAAGTTGGGAATCACGGCGCGTGAGGATAGAGGCGGCAAACAGCTTGTTGCGTGCGGCCTGATGAACGCGCCGTTGAAAGTGCGCCGAAAGTCATTCCTCGGGTCTCTTTGCAAGCTTGGTGGGGGTCGCACGTCCCTCGGTTAGAGTCGCAGCCCACCGCCGCACCACGCCCATGACCGCCCGCTTCCAGTCCGTTGCCCCCACCGTCCGCCTGGCCGACCAGGTGGCCGATGCGCTGGCCGCCGAGGTGCGCAGCGGGCGGCTGTCCGAAGGCGACCGGCTGCCCACCGAGACCGCACTGGCCGCGCAGTTCGGCGTCAGCCGCACCGTGGTGCGCGAAGCGGTTTCCAGGCTCAAGTCGCTCGAGCTGGTCGACTCGCGCCAGGGCAGCGGCGTGTACGTGCGCGCGGCCGGCGTCGAGCCGCTGCGCTTCGAGATGCCGCACGTGGCCTCGCGCGAAGCGGTCGTCCAGATGGTCGAGCTGCGCCGCGCGCTCGAGACCGAAGTGGCCGCGCTGGCCGCCGAGCGGCGCACCAAGGCCGACCTGCGCCGCATCCGTGAAGCCATCAAGGCGCTCAAGGCAGCGGTGGAGGCCGGTGGCAACGGGGCCGATGAAGACGTGCGCTTTCACACCGCCATCGCCGAGGCCGCGCGCAACCCTTTCCTGCTCGGCACGCTGCAGTACCTGCGGCAGTTCCTGCACGGCGCCACGCGCGTGACGCGCGCCAACGAGGCGCGCCGCGCCGACTTCGCCGCCCAGGTGGCGCAAGAGCACGCGCTGATCGTCGAGGCCATCGACGCGGGCGACGCGGCGCGCGCGCGCGAGGCGGCCAAGACCCACATGGACAACGCGATCCGCCGCATCGAGCAGGCCGACCCGGCGTTCTGGCAGCAGGAGGGCGCTCAGCTCGCGCGGCCCTTGGTCGAAGGCTGGCCGGCACGCCACTGAGCCCTTGCGCTCGCCCCGGGTGCGGGTTGGAACGGATCGGCCCCGGCGGCATGAATTTGTATGATGACCTGACAAATTGAAGCGCAGGGCATTGCGGCCTACGCTGGACACCCTCTCAAGGAAAGCCACGCCATGACCTCTACAACTTCCCCCGTCGTCGGCCTTGTCGGCCTCGGCGCCATGGGCGCCGGCATGGCGCAATCGCTGCGCCGCGCGGGGCACGCGCCGCATGTGTTCGACGTGCGCCGCGAGGTGGCGCAAGCCTTCGCGCGCGACGGCGGCACGGCCTGCGACACGCTGGCCGCGCTCGGCGCGCAGTGCGACATCGTGGTCTCGGTGGTCGTCAACGCGGCGCAGACCGAGTCGGTGCTGTTCGGCGACGGCACGGTGCCCGGCTGCGCCGCGTCGATGAAGCCCGGCAGCCTGTTCGTGATGTGCTCCACGGTCGACCCGAACTGGTCGGTGGCGCTGGAGGCGCGCCTGGCGAAGCTCGGCCTCCTGTACCTCGACGCGCCCATCTCCGGCGGCGCCGCCAAGGCCGCGAGCGGCCAGATGACCATGATGACCGCCGGCACGCCCGCCGCCTACGCGAAGGCGGGCGCGATGCTCGACGCGATGGCCGCCAAGGTCTACCGCCTGGGCGACAGCGCGGGCGCGGGCAGCAAGGTGAAGGTCATCAACCAGCTGCTGGCCGGCGTGCACATCGCCGCGGCCGCCGAGGCGATGGCGCTGGGCCTGCGCGAGGGCGTGGACCCTGCGGCGCTGTACGAGGTGATCACGCACAGCGCGGGCAACAGCTGGATGTTCGAGAACCGCATGGCGCATGTGCTGGCGGGCGACTACACGCCGCTGTCGGCGGTCGACATCTTCGTGAAGGACCTGGGGCTGGTGCTCGACGTGGCGCGCGCCACCAAGTTCCCGCTGCCGCTGTCGTCCACCGCGCACCAGATGTTCATGCAGGCCTCCAGCGCGGGCCATGCGCGCGAGGACGACAGCGCGGTCATCAAGATCTTCCCGGGCATCGAGTTGCCCGCCGCGAAGAAGGTTGAAAAGTAAGTCTGAAAAAGGAAGACACCCCATGAACGTTCTGATCACCGGCGGCTGCGGCTTCCTAGGCGCCCGCCTCGCCCGCACGCTGCTCGCGGGCGGCCCGCTCGCACTGGCCGGCGCGGCTGCCCAGCCCGTCACGCGCATCACCCTGGCCGACCGCGTGCCGCCGCCCGCCGACCTGGCGGGCGATGCGCGCGTGCAGTTCGTGCAGGGCGACCTGCTGGCGCAACTGGCCGCCGGCGCGCTGCCCCTGGCCGAGACGCAGCTCGTGTTCCACCTGGCCGCCGCCGTCAGCGGCGAGTGCGAAGCCGACTTCGACCTCGGCATGCGCAGCAACCTGGACGCCACGCGCGGCCTGCTCGAAGCCGCGCGCCACGCCGGCCATGCCCCGGTGTTCGTGTTCTCCAGCTCGGTCGCGGTCTTCGGCGACTCCTCCGAGCAGCGCCTGCCCACGGTCATCGAAGACACCACGCTGCCGACGCCGCAGAACAGCTACGGCATCCAGAAGTTCATCGGCGAGCAGCTGGTGGCCGACTTCACGCGCAAGGGCTTCGTGCAGGGCCGCAACGTGCGGCTCATGACGGTGTCGGTGCGCCCGGGCAAGCCCAACGGTGCGGCATCGAGCTTTTTGAGCGGCATGCTGCGCGAGCCGCTGGCAGGCGTTCGCGCGCGCTGCCCGGTGTCGCCAGACACGCCCGTGGCGCTGGCCTCACCGGGCAACACGGTCGCCGGCCTGGTCCGCGCGGCCACGGCCGGCGCTGCCGAATGGGGCGCGCGCACCGCCATCAACCTGCCCGCGCTGACGACCACCGTGCGCGAGATGGCGCAGGCGCTCGAACGCATCGCCGGCAAGGACGCCACCGGCCTGATCGACTGGGAGCCCGATGCCGGCATCGCGAAGATCGTGACCAGCTGGCCCAGCCGCATCCACGCCGCGCGCGCCGAGGCGCTGGGCCTGAAGGCCGATGCGAGCTTCGACGCCATCCTGCGCGACTACGTGCGCGAGAACCCGCAGGCAGTCACGCTGTCTGTCGCCACCGAGAACTGAGCCATGACCAAGTTGATGCTCGGCTGCATCGCCGACGATTTCACCGGCGCCACCGACCTGGCCAACAACCTCGTGCGCGCGGGCATGCGCGTGGTGCAGACCATCGGCGTGCCCGAAGGCCCGCTGGACGCCGACGTCGATGCGGTGGTGGTCGCGCTCAAGTCGCGCACCATCGCGCCGGCCGAGGCCGTCGCGCAGTCGCTCGACGCGCTGCGCTGGCTGCAGGCGCAGGGCGCGCGGCAGGTCTACTTCAAGTACTGCTCCACCTTCGACAGCACGCCGCAAGGCAACATCGGCCCCGTCACCGAGGCGCTGATGGACGCGCTGCAGTGCGACTTCACCATCGCCACGCCCGCCTTCCCCGACAACAAGCGCACGGTGTTCAAGGGTTACCTGTTCGTGGGCGATGTGTTGCTCAGCGAGAGCGGCATGCAGAACCACCCGCTCACGCCGATGACCGACCCGAACCTGGTGCGGGTGCTGCAGGCGCAGTGCACGCGCAAGGTGGGGCTGGTCGACCACACGGTGGTCGCGCGCGGCGCCGAGGCCATCGACGCGCGCATCGCCCAGTTGAAGGCCGAGGGCGTGTCGATCGCCATCGTCGATGCGGTGTCGAACGACGACCTGCTGCGCATGGGCCCCGCGCTCGCGAAGTTGCCGTTGCTCACCGCGGGCTCGGGCGTGGCCATCGGCCTGCCGGCCAACTTCGGCCTTGCGCCGTCGTCGCAGGCCAGCGCGTTGCCGAAGGCCGGCGGCAGAGCGGCGGTGGTCTCGGGCAGCTGCTCGCTCGCCACCAACCGCCAGGTGCTCGACTTCATCCAGCGCGGCGGTGCGGCCATGGCCATCGACCCGTTGCGCATTGCGCAGGGTGCGGACGTTGCAGCAGAAGTGTTGTCATGGGCCGCACCGCTGATCGAAAAGGGGTCGGTTCTCGTCTACTCCACCGCCGAAGCCGGTGCCGTGAAATCGGTGCAGGGCCGACTGGGCGTGGAGGAAGCCGGCGCGATGGTCGAGCGCACCATCGCCGCCATCGCACGCGGGCTGGTCGAGCGCGGCGTGCACCAGTTGGTGGTGGCCGGCGGCGAAACCTCGGGTGCGTGTGTGCAGGCACTGGGCATCGCGCAGATGCAGATCGGCCCGCAGATAGACCCCGGTGTGCCGTGGTGCCATGCACGTTCTCCTGCCGCACCGGAGGCGGGCTTGCACATTGCGCTGAAGTCCGGCAACTTCGGCAGCGACGATTTTTTTACCAAGGCGTTCGCGGTGCTTGAATGACGTTCGCGGTTTCAGGGCGCGATCACGCCGACGGGGGACATTCGCGGAGGGGCGTACCCGGCGGCCTGTGCACCCGTCCCGAACAGCAACACAGCCCAAGCAAAAAGACGACATGAACGAAACCCAAGCCCGAGAAGAAATCTGCCGAGTCGGCCGCAGCCTTTACGAGCGCGGCTACGTGCACGCGACGGCAGGCAACATCAGCGTGCGGCTGGACGACGGCTTCCTCATCACCCCGACCGATGCCTGCCTGGGTTTCCTCGACCCCGCGCGCCTCGCAAAGCTCGACGCGCAAGGCCAGCAGACATCAGGCGACCGCGCCAGCAAGACCATCGCGCTGCACATGCGCATCTACACCGCCGCGCGCAGGTTCGACGCGAACACCGCCTGCGTCATCCACACGCACAGCACCCACTGCGTGGCGCTCACGCTGAACGAGCCCGGCGACGAACTGCTGCCCGCACTCACGCCTTACTTCGTCATGAAGGTCGGCCACGTGCCCGTCATTGCGTACCACCGCCCCGGCGCACCCGAAGCGGCCGAACAGGTGGCGCAGGCCATCGAACGCCTTGGAAACGCCGGCACGCCCATCCGCGCCGTGATGCTCACGCGCCTGGGCCCCAACGTGTGGCACGACACGCCCGCCGCCGCCATGTCCGTGCTCGAGGAACTCGAGGAAACCGCCCGGCTCCAGGTGCTCACGCAGGCCTCGAAACCCGTGCCCCTGAACGCCGACCAGATCGATGAACTGCGCCGCACCTTCGGCGCACGCTGGTAGTACAAACACCCCATGCCCCAATTCGCCGCCAACCTCTCGATGCTCTACCCGGAGCTCGCCTTCCTCGACCGCTTCGATGCCGCCGCGAAAGACGGCTTCAAGGCCGTGGAGTACCTCTTTCCGTACGACTTCGCGAAGGACGAGATCCTGGCGCGGTTGCGGCACAACGGCCTGCAGCAGGTGCTGTTCAACGGCCCGCCCGGCGACTGGAACGCCGGCGAGCGCGGCCTGGCCTGCCTGCCGGGGCGCGACGCCGAGTTCCGCGAAGGCATCGCCAAAGCCATCGACTACGCCGTGGCACTCGACTGCCCGCGCATCCACGTCATGGCCGGCCTCGTGCCCGAAGGCCTGGCGCGCGACGCGCTGCAGCCGGTGTACCTCGACAACCTGCGCTGGGCCGCGCAGGAAGCCGCCAAGGCCGGGCGCGACGTGCTCATCGAGCCGATCAACACGCGCGACATTCCGGGCTTCTTTCTCAACCGGCAAGACCATGCGCACGAGATCGTCGAAGCGGTCGGCGCGCCCAACCTCAAGGTGCAGATGGACCTGTACCACTGCCAGATCGTCGAGGGCGACGTGGCGATGAAGATCCGCCAGTACCTGCCCACCGGCCGCGTCGGCCACATCCAGATCGCGGGCGTGCCCGACCGGCACGAGCCCGACCTCGGCGAGCAGAACTACCCCTACCTGTTCGACGTGCTTGACGAGGTGTCGGCGCAGTGCGGCTGGCAGGGCTGGGTCGGTTGCGAGTACCGGCCCCGGCGCGGCGCCGAGCCCGGCGGCACGTCGGCCGGGCTGGGCTGGCTGCGCGCGCAGGAACTGCGCGGATCGCAGCGCGCATGAGGCTGGAGGCGCTGCGCATCCCCACGCCGCTGCGCGGCTTCGACGCTGGCGACGCGCAGCTGTTCGATGTCACGCTGGCTGGCGGCACCGTCGAATCCATCGCGCCGAGCGCGCAACGGCAGCAAGCCCGCGGCACGTTGCTGAGCGCGCTGGTCGAAGCCCACGCGCACATCGACAAGAACTACACCGTGCAGGACGTGGGCGCGGCGCAGGGCAATCTGTTCGCGGCCATCGAGCGCATGAACAAGCACCGCGACAGCTGGACCGGCGCGTCGCTGCGCCTGCGCATGGAACGCGCGCTGCACGACGCGTGGCACTCGGGCACGCGCGCGCTGCGCACGCACCTCGACTGGGTGCAGGCCGAACCACCGGCCGCGCTGGCCGAGTTCGAGGCGCTGCGCGAGGAATGGCGCGGCCGCGTCGAGTTGCAGTTCGTGTCGCTCACGCCGCTCGACCTGTTCGCGGACCTGGCGGCGGGCGAGCGCATCGCGCGCGAGGTGAAGCGCGCGGGCGGCACGCTCGGCGCGTTCGTCTACCGCAACGACGGCATCGTGCACAAGCTGGGGCGCGTGTTCGAACTGGCGCAGCAGCACGGCCTGGGCCTGGACTTTCACGTGGACGAAGGCCTCGACGTGGAGGCCGGCGGCCTGCGCAGCATCGCGCAGCTGGTGCGTGCGCGCGACTTTCGCCACGGCGTGGTCTGCGGCCATTGCTGCTCGCTGTCGGTGCAGGACGATGCGGTCGCCCACGAAACACTTGCGCTGTGCGCCGGCGCGGGCCTGCACCTGGTCGCGCTGCCCACCACCAACCTCTACCTGCAGGGCGCATGGAACGGCACGCCGGTGCCGCGCGGCATCACGCGCATCCGCGAAGCGGCGGCACGGGGCTTGCGTGCGAGCCTGGCAACCGACAACGTGCAGGACGCCTTCTATCCCTACGGCAGCTACGACCTGCTGGAGACCTTCGGCCTCGGTGTGCAGATGGCGCACCTGGCCCCGGCCTCCGACTGGCTCGACGCCATCACCGTGAGCCCCGCCAAGGCGCTGGGGCTCGCATGGGACGGGCGCCTTGCGCCGGGCTGCCCGGCGGACCTGCTGGTGCTGGCGGCCACCGACGAACACGAACTCATCGGCCCGCGCGGACGGCAACGCACCGTCATCCGCGCAGGCCGTGTGCTCGTGCCCCAGACACCTTGAACTGAATCCGGAGAACACCCCATGAGCATGGGCAAGCCAATGGCCAACTACGCCGCCGCCAAGCGCGTCGGCGATTTCGTCTTCATGAGCGGCGTGGTCGCCTTCGACCCGGCCACGCGCCGCGCCGTCGCCGGCTACGACGCCATTCCCGAAGCCGCGCGCACCGCGCTGCAGGGCGTGGGCTACGCCACGGGCCAGATGTCGGTCGACGTGTTCGAGGCGCCCATCGTGGCGCAGAGCTGGTTCGTGCTGGAGCGCATCCGCCACATCGCCGCGGAGCACGGCGGCACGATGGAAGACGTGGTGAAGCTGGTGCAGTACTTTCGCCACCTGCCGCACTACGCGTTCTACAACCGCGTGCGCGGCCTGTTCTATCCGGGCGAGCCGCCGGTGAGCACGGTGGTCGAGGTGTCGCGCTTCCTGCCGGGGGACGAGGTGCTGGTCGAGGTCGAAGCCACGATGTATTTGCCGCAGCGCTGAGAAGGCGCGGTTACTTGACCCCGGCACCCTTCAGCAGGAACTCGGTCACCTGCTCGATCAGGTAGCGCCGGTCCTTGTCGTCGCCCTGGCGGGCCGCGTCGCGGTAGTACGCGGCCTGCGTGGCGTGGTCGGCGTAGAACTGCGTCACGGCCCAGATGTGGAACAGCACCAGCATCGGGTCGGCGGTGTCCATCAGGCCCTGGTTCATCCAGTTGCGGATCACGGCGGCGGCCTGGTCGGTGCGCTGCTTGCTCGTGTCCATCATGTCGTTGACGACCGGCGCGCCGCGCATCATCTCGGCCGTGAAGATGCGCGAGCGCAACGGGTGCTCGAACGAAAACACCATCTTGCGGTGAATCAGGTCGCCCAGCACCTTGCGCGGGCCGAAGGCCTCGTCGCTGAAGCCGAACACCACGATCCAGTCGGTCAGGATGTCCTGCAGCACCTGCCGGTACAACGCCTCCTTGCTGTCGATGTAGTAGTGCAGCTGCGCCTTCGACAGCCCGGCCTTGTCGGCGATGGCCTGCGTCGACGCGCCGGCCAGCCCTTCGCTGGCGAACACCTCGATGGCCGCCTGGTTGATCAGGCCGAGCACCTGCGTGTACTTGCGCGAACGCCCGCGCGTGGCGGGCGCGTCGGCTTCGCTCTCTTCGATGGCGGTGGGCATGCGTGCGCTCACAGCTGCAGCACCAGTTCCGTGCCTTTGGCGCGCGAGCAGCACAGCGCCACTTTGTGGCGGCGTTCGCTGCCCGTGAGGCAGAAGTCGCGGTGCTCCGCGCCTTCGCCGTCGCCCTCGACCACGCAGGTGCCGCACAGGCCCTGCTGGCACGACACGGGAATGTCGATGCCCACTTCATGCAGCGCATCGACGGCGGTCTGGTCCGCCGCCACCGGCACGGTGATGCCGCGCTTGGCGAGCTTCAGCGTGAAGGGCAGGCCGGCGGCGGTGGCGGCGTCGGTGGGTGCTGCGAAGTATTCGGCGTGCAGTGCGTCTTCCGGCCAGTGCGCGGAGGCGTCGCGCACCGCCTGCATGAAGCCGCCGGGGCCGCACACGTACAGGTGCGTGCCCGGCGTGCGGTCGGCGAGCAGGGCGTGCAGGTCGATGCGTTGTGTGGCGCCTGCATCTTTCTCGGGGCCTTGGTCGAGGTGCAGACGCAGGTGCGGCGCGAGCGCGGGGTCGCGCAGCGCGTCGGCGAAGGCCAGGTGTTCCTCGCTGCGCGCGAACACGCACAGCGTGAACGCGGCGCCGCGCGCGGCCAGCGCTTGCGCCATCGCCAGCAGCGGCGTCATGCCGATGCCGCCGGCCAGCAGCAGGTGGTGCGTGGCTTCTTCGCGCAGCGGAAAGGTGTTGCGCGGCGCGCTGATCGGCAGCAGGTCGCCCTCGCGCACGCGCTCGTGCATCGAGGCCGAGCCGCCGCGGCTGAGCGCCTCGCGCTTCACGCCGATCACGTAAGAGCCGGCATCGGACGCAGAAGGCGCACGCGCCAGCGAGTACTGCCGCGAGAAGCCGCCCGGCATGTGCACGTCGATGTGCGCGCCCGCCTCGTACGACGGCAGCGGCCGGCCCCATGGGTGGGCCAGCTCGAAGGCCAGGATTTCGGGCGTCTGCCGCGAGATGCGTGCGACGCGCACGGTCAGCGTGCGTTCGAGGCTCATGGAAGGGCTCCCTGGGTCTTGTCGGTGGGGTGGGTGTCGGTCAGATGCTGCCCAGCTTGCGCGACACGCGTTCGATGAAGCGCGTGCGGTCTTGCGCGGTGGCGGCGTTCATGTCGTGCAGCTGCAGCCAGGTGACGCGGCAACGCCAGTCGAACAGCGCGCGCAGCGCACGGGTGAACAGGCGCTTGCACGGATGGCCGATGGCCAGCACGAACCAGTGCGGCGAGCCGCCGGTCGTCACCACGGTGAGCCTGCGCACATGGCGCATGCCCGACTTGGCGAGCTGCCCCTTGCGCTCGGCCGGCAAGAAGGCCACGCCCGGCAGCCACACGCGCTCCAGCCAGCCCTTGAGCATCGACGGCGGCCCGTGGAACCACGTGGGAAACACGAACACCAGGTGCTCGGCCCACAGCAGCGCATCGACGTGGGGTTTCACGCGCTCGCGGATCAGCTCGGGGTTGTCCAGGTAGGCCATGCGCTCCTCGCGTGTCAGCGTCGGGTCGAAGCCTTCGGCGTAGAGGTCGATGGTCTTCACCGCATGGCGCGGCTCCAGCGCCGCGAGGGCGGTGCGGTACAGCGCGTGGTTGAAGCTGTCGGGGTTCGGATGGCAGTGGACTACAAGCGTTTTCATGAGAGAGGGCCGCATCGCCGCTTCGGCGAGACAGGGTCAGAGCCCAGGGAACAAAGGCCGCGCGTGCCTTATGGCAACCCAGGCGCCGGCATCTGACCCCGGCGCAAGCCCCGCGCGACCCACGGGAAAAACTTTCGATGCGAATTACTTGCCGGTGAGCTTCTTGCGAACGTCCACACCCACGCCCTTGTTCACGAACTGCGTGGTGACCACCTTCGACAGGTCGACCTCGCCCGCCTTGTACAGGCCGGCCTTGACCATCTTGTCGTAGAAGTCCTTCACGCGCGCTTCGTCCATGGCGCCGATGCCCTTGGTGAGCGACTCGCCGCTGTCGACGATGCCCATCTTCTTCATCAGTTCGATGGAGCCCTGCAGCGACGCGACGGGCGAGTCGGGGTTGGTCTTGGCGATGAGTTCGTTGGCGGCCTTGTTGTCGCCGTAGAGGTAGTTGTTCCACCCGATGATCGAGGCCTCGACGAACTTGCGCACGGTCTCGGGCTTGGTCTTGATCAGGTCGGCACGGGTCTCGACAGTGGTCGAATAGGTCGAGAAGCCGTTGTCGGCCAGCAGCTGCACCACGGGGTCGAAGCCGGCCTGCGCCTTGATCGACAGCGGCTCCGAAATGGCGTAGCCCTGCTGGATGGACTTCTTGTCCGCCAGGAACGGGCCGACGTTGAAGGTGTAGGGCTTGAGCTGCGCGTCCTTGAAGCCGTGCTCCGACTTCATCCACTGCCAGAAGCTGAACTGGCCGTCCTTGCCGATGAAGGCCACGGGCGCCTTGGCCATGTCCTTGAAGGTGTCGAAGCCCTGGCCGGGGTGGGCGAACATGGCCTGCGGATCTTTCTGGAAGAAGGCCGCGACCACGACGGTGGGCACGCCGTTCTTCACGTTGTCGAAGGACTGCAGCAGGTTGCCGGTCATCAAAAAGTCGACCTTGCCGGCAGGCAGCATCGGCCGGTTGTTGACCATCGGGCCGCCCTGCTGGATCTCTACGTCGAGGCCGTACTTCTTGTAGGTGCCGTCCACCAGCGCCTGGTAGAAGCCGCCGTGGCCGGCCTGTGCTTTCCAGTTGGTGGCGAACACCACTTTCTCCTGGGCCTGCACGGCGAAGGCGGCGGCTGTCAGCGCCAGGCCCATGGCGAGGCTGCCAAGCGGACGGAGAGGGAAAGCGGGGATGCGCATGGGGACGTACTCCTGTGAAGGTTTTTGGAAAGTGCGGGAGGCGAGAGACTAATCTTTTCAGCGCTCGACGGCCATGTCGGAAGTCCAGCCGCGCGTCTTGCCGGGGTTCATCAGCCCCATCGGGTCGCTGCGCTTCTTGAAGTCGATCTGCTGCGTGTCGATGGTCTTCATGCCGCCGTCCTCGATGGTTACCACATGCGGGTTGAAGATCTGGCAGCCGCCCTGCGACTCGATCTCGCGGATCAGCTCGTACTGGTGGGCCTCGCCCTTCCAGCGCACCAGCAGGATGCCGAAGGTGCCGCACTCGCCACCGGCGCGCGCGAAGTCCTGGTGCTGCAGCACGTCGTCTCCGAAGATTTTCAGATGGCGCTCCACCACCGACGGATCGAAAGGCTGCGCGTAGGCCACCTGCAGATACGTCCAGCCGCGGTCGGCTTTCAGCGCCTGCAGCGTCGTGTGGTTGAAGGCGCATTCGTAGGCAGGCGGCAGACCTTCGGCGAGCAGCTCGGCCTCGGTGCCCGCGACGGACATCGTGCCGCCGTGCGCATCGGCCAACGCGCGGAACTCGGCCATCGATTCGGGCGAGACCATCGTGAACACCGCATGCCGGTCGGCCGGGAAGCGGTCGCGCATGGCCGTGTAGTAGGGCGAGAAACGTGCCTCCACCGTCGACAGCAAGAAGATGTCGAGCGTGGGCGCCTGCGCCGCGATGCCGAAGTCCAGCGCACCGCGGTAGCTTTCGAACAGCACCGTGCAGTGCACCCATTCGACGGCCGGGCTCAGGGCCACCTCCACGTCGAGGATCACGCCGTTGGTCCCGTAGGCGTGGTGCACCTGCTGAATTTCGTCGCCCAGCAGTTCGATGATTCGCGGTTCGCGCTCCACCGTCATCACCCGCGCGCGCAGCAGGTTGCCGGGGTCGCGCAGGATGCCGTGCCTGAACGAGCCGATGCCGCCGAAGCCGCCCGCGATGAAGCCTCCGATGGTCGCCACATGCCAGGTGGAGGGCCACATGCGCAGCGCCTGGCCCGTCTCGCGCGCGGCGAGGTCGATGTCGTGCATGCGCGCGCCGGCCTCCACGCGCAGGCGGCCGGGCTGGATGTCGAGCACGCGGCACATCTGCGTCACGTCGAGCACGATGCCGCCTTCCAGCGGCACGGACTGGCCGTAGTTGCCGGTGCCGCCGGCGCGCACGGTGAGCGGCAGCTTCCACTTCGCGGCCACGGCCGCGGCCTGGCGCACGTCGTCTTCGGTGCTGACCTTCACCACGAGGTCGGCCACGCAGCCCGAGAGCTGCGCGGTGAGGATGGGGCTGTACCAGTAGAAGTCCTTGGACAGCTGCTTGCGTTGCGCCGGCGCGGTGACCAGGTTGAGGCCGCGCAGGTCTTCGCGCACGGCGTCCCAGTCGACGGCGGGCACAGGCGTTCTAGCGTTCACGGCGCATTTCGCTTTCATGCCAGTGGCCGAGCACCATGCGCGACAGCGCCGCGAACACGATGAAGATCACGATGCCCAGCAGGGACACCAGCAGCAGCGCCGCGAACATCATCGGGATCTCGGTGCGAAAGCTCGATTCGAGGATGCGCGAGGCCAGCCCCGTTTCCTTGCCTGCCGTGCCGGCCGTGAACTCGGCCACCACCGCGCCGATCAGGCTCAGCCCGCCCGCGATCTTCAAGCCCGCCATGAAGTACGGCAGCGCGCTGGGCGCGAGCAGGTAGCGAAAGGTCTGCCAGGGCGAGGCCTTGTAGAGCTGGAACAGGTCGCGCAGGTTGCTGTCGGCGCTCTTCAGGCCGATGACGGTGTTCGACAAAATCGGAAAGAACGCCACGATCCACGCGCACAGCAGCAGCGCCGCGGTGGTGCTCGACACGTAGATCAATATCAGCGGCGCGATCGCGATGATGGGCGTCACCTGCAGGATCACGGCGATCGGGAACAGGCCGATCTCCACCCACTTGAACAGCGCGAACGCAATGGCCAGCGCCACGCCGCCGACAACGGCCGCCGTGAGCGCGAGCAGCGTGAGCTTGACAGTGAACCACAGCGCGCTCGACAGCGAATCCCAGTTGTCGAACAGCGTGCGAAGAATGAGCGAGGGCGCGGGCAGGATGTAGTGCGGAATGTTGTTGGCCCGCACCATCCATTCCCACAGCAGCAGCAGCGCGAGCACGATGCCCGCGGGCACCACGATGCGCAGCATCGACTCGCGCCGGCGCAGGCTGTCTTCGTGCGCGCGCAGCATGTCCGCGGTGGGCGTGGTGGCCGTGGCCTGGGCGGTGTCCACGGGTGTGGCTGGCATCACGGGTTCAATGGTCGATGTCGATGCCATGCAGGGCTCCGTGCAGGGATTGCGAGACGGCCGTGCAATGCGCGTTGTAGCGGCTCGAGGTGCGGAACTCTTCGCCGCGCGGGTACGGCTCGTCGATGTGGATCTCGTCGATCACCCGGCCCGGGCGCGCTGCCATCACCACGATGCGGTTCGAGAGGTACACCGACTCGTACACGCTGTGCGTGACGAACACGATCGAGAAGCGGTGCTCGCGCCAGATGGCCAGCAGGTCGTTGTTGAGCTTGATGCGCGTCATCTCGTCGAGCGCGGCGAAGGGCTCGTCCATCAGCAGCAGGCGCGGGCGCGTGACCAGCGCGCGCGCAATGGACACGCGCATCTTCATTCCGCCCGAGAGCTCGCGCGGGTACACGTCGGCAAAGCGCGACAGGCCTACCAGCTCCAGCACCTGTTCGACCACGGGCGCGGCTTCGTCGCGGCGCATGCCCGCGAGCTTGAGCGGCAGCCACACGTTGTCGAACACCTTGGTCCAGGGCATGAGCGTGGGCTCCTGGAAGACGAAGCCCAGGTCGCGGTCGCTCTTGCTGTCCTTGGCCGCGCCGGTGTTGGCGCCCGACCAGTGCATCTCGCCCGAGCTCACGCGGGTGAGCCCCGCGATCAGCCGCAGCGCGGTGCTCTTGCCGCAGCCCGAGGGGCCGAGGAAGCTGACGAAGTCGTGCTCGCCGATGTCGAGCGACATGCCCTGCAGCGCCAGCGTGCCGTTGGCGAAGCGCTTGCCGACGTTGCGCAGGGCGACCAGCGGCGGGGTGGTGGATGGCGTGGTGCTTTCCATGGCGCGTTCCTTTGTCGCGCAGCCTAGCGCCAGGCCGGCGTGTTGGCGAGGCGAGACAACGCAAAGCGGTCGACCTCTTGCAGCAACTCGACGAAGCGCCGGCTGACGTGGTCGAGCACCGCGGCGCCCTTCTCGGCGGTGGCGCGCGTGGCGTCGCCGGCGGCGCCCGCGGGGTTGATGTCGTGCATCTGCCAGCCGAGCTTGCCGCTGGGCGTGATCGAGAGGAACTTGTTCTCGGCGGCCAGCTGCTCGGTCATGGAGCCGAAGTTCTGGAACTGGTCGCGGCGAACGTAGTCGGGCGCGAGGTGCAGCATGACCGAGCTTTCGAGGTCACCGGCGTGGATGCCGTGCTTGCCTTCGTGCGCGGTGAACAGCCCCTCGGGCAGGCCCAGCGTGTACCAGTTGGCGGCCACGACCATCATGTCGTGCTCCTCGCGCAGGTCGCGCGCCACGATGTCCATCACGCTCATCTGCCCGCCGTGGCTGTTGTAGAGCACCAGCTTGCGCACGCCGGCCTTGGCGACGCAGGCGCCGATGTCCTTCCAGAGCGAGATGAGGGTGGTGGCCGACACGGTGAGCGTGCCCGGATAGCGCGAGTGTTCGTTGCTCTTGCCGTAGGGCACGGTGGGCAGGAAGAGCACGGGCAGGTCGTCGGGCAAATGAGGGAGCGTGGCGCGCACCATGCCGTCGATGGTGGCCGTGTCGGTCGACATCGGCAGGTGGGGGCCGTGCTGCTCGGTGGCGCCCACCGGCAGCACGGCGATGAGCCGTTCACGGTCGAGGCGGGAGAACTCTTCGCTGGTCAGGTCGGACCAGAAGCGGCTGCGCAGGCGGGGCGGATTCATCGTGGCACACCTCTTTGACGTCTGTTGGACAGTTTAATTATCCATGTGGTCAAGAAAAGTGGCTCGGCAAATACCCGTACGTGCAAAAAATTACGGCAGGGTGGGTGTAGACCAGACCATATGGTCAACTCTGTGGGTCCGCCGCTGTTGCCGACCCGCCGGCGCAGGCATGCTGCGGGGTGCTCAGCGCCGCACCACGTACCGCGTCACCACCGGCGCCGTCTCTCCCAGGTGAAACGCCAGCCGCCGTTCGCGCAGCGCCATGTCGCTCGCGGTGGCGCGGTTGAAGCGGCGCAGGTGGTCGGTCCAGGAGTCGTCGACGATCTGCTCCACATAGCGGGCGGGTTGTGCGATGTCGTGCAGCAGCTCCCAGCCGACGGCGCCCTGGCTCAGCCGCGCGCGGCGCGTCTGCTGCATGACGATATGGAAAGCGGCGGCGCGGGCCGGGTCGATGAGGAACTCGACGGTGATGACCACGCGGCCGTGTTCCTGCGGCGCCTCGGCCGGCGGGCCGGCGGCCCAGCCGGCCTGGGCGGGGCTGGTGTCGTCCTCGCCGCTCAGGTCGGTCACCCAGCGCAGCGCCGCCAGCATCAGCAGCGTGCCGCTCGCGGCGGCAATGGCCAGGCTGATCTGCAGGTCGCCGACCGTGGCCACCTGGCCCCAGATGGCCGCGCCGATGGCGCTCGCGCCCATGATGGCCATCTGGTACATCGACATGCCGCGCGCGCGCACCCAGTCGGGCAGCGCGAGCTGGGCCGACACCGACAGCGAATTGGCCACCGTGATCCACGCCATGCCGCCGAAGAACATGGCCGGCACCGCGACCCACGCGTTGGGCGCGAAGGCCATCACCGCCGTGGCGGCCGACTGCAGCAGCGTGCCGCGCAGCACCAGCTGGTCGCGCCCCAGCGCCTGGCGCAGCCGCGGCAAAAACAGCACCGCGATGATCGCGCCCGCGCCCATGGCCGCCAGCAGCAGCGTGAAGGTGCCCGCGCCGCCGCCCTGGAGGTTGCGCGCCAGCAGCGGCAGCAGCGCCAGCAGGGCGGTCGAGTGGAAGAAGAAGATCGATACGCGCGCGAGCACCGCGCGCATGCGCTGCGACTGCCGCACGAACTGCACGCCCACGCGCATTGCGCCGATGAGCTTTTCGCGGCCCAGCGGGTTGGGCGTGTGCTCGCGCCGCCAGCGCATCACCACGAAGCCCGAGGCCACCGACAGCACCGCGTTCAGCGCGAACACCCAGATGGTGCCCGCGCTGGCGATCAGCACGCCGGCCGTGAGCGGGCCGACGATGCGCGAGGCGTTCATCGCGATGCCGTTCAGGCCCAGCGCGGCGGGCAGCTGCGGCCTGGGCACCAGCTCGGGCACGATGGCCGCGAACACCGGCCAGCGCAGCGCCAGGCCGATGCCGTTGGCGAAGGTGAGCGCCAGCAGCAGCGGCGCGGTCATGAGGTCGAGCGCCAGCGCGGCGCACAGCACGACGGCGGTGCCGGCCAGCCAGAACTGCGTGGCCACCAGCCAGCGCCTGCGGTCCAGGATGTCGGCCAGCGCGCCGCTGGGCAGGCCCAGCAGGAACACCGGCAAGGTGGAAGCCGACTGCACCAGCGCCACCCAGATGGGCGAGGTGGTGAGCGAGGTCATCATCCACGCGGCGGCCACATCGTTCATCCACATGCAGATGTTGGCGATGAGCCAGGTGCTCCACAGCATGCGGAACACGGGGAGCTTCAGGGGCTCGAGGGCCGCGAGCTTCGATGGCTGCGGCCGCGCGGGCGGGATCGGTGTCTCTTCGGGCGATATGGGTGGCATGTGGCGCTATTGTGGCGCCGGCCTTTTTGGCGTCAGCCCCGGTCGCTGCGCGCCAGGTGGATTTCCAGGCGCCGCAGCAAGGTGGTGAGCACCAGCGTCATGACCCAGTAGACCACCGAGATCGCCAGGTACGGCTCCCAGTAGCGCGCATACGCCCCGGCCACGGTGCGCGCCGCGTAGGCCAGCTCGGCCAGGCCGATGGCGGAGACCAGCGAGGTGTCTTTCAGCAGCGCGATGGCGTTGTTGCCCAGCGGCGGCAGCATGCGGCGAAAGGCCTGCGGCAGCACCACGTAGCGCATCACCTGCGAGGGCGTGAAGCCGATGGAGCGGCCCGCATCGAACTGCCCGCGCGAAATCGACTGGATGCCCGCGCGGAACACCTCCGAGATGTAGGCCGCCGAGTTGAACGTGAGCGCCACCACGCCCGAGATGAGCGCGCCGTGCTCCTGCTTGAGCGTGCGCGCGAGTTCGCCGTCGATCAGCAGGCCCGAGGTCGGGTGGATGAACACCGGCATCACCGCGAAGTGGATCAAGAGGATCTGCACGAACAGCGGCGTGCCGCGGAAGAAGCTCACGTACACCGTGGCCGGCCAGCGCAGGAAGAAGCGCGCCACCCAGGTCCAGGGCGCATGGCGCGGTTGCGCGAGGCGCGCCAACGCCAGGCACAGGCCCCAGCTCGACCCGAGCAGCACGCAGACCACGGTCATGCGCAGCGTCATCCAGGCGCCCTGCCAGAACAGGTCTTTGTATTCGACGAGGATGTCCCAGCGGAACCATCCGAACAGCAACACTGGTTGTTCCATGCTCACGACCTCAATCTCAGTCAACAACGAAAAACGAAACGGCCGCGTGAGGGCGGCCGTGTTCAGGAAAGTGCCGTGCGGCTCAGCGCACGTTCGGGTCCTTGTTGAACCACTTCTTGTAGATGGTCACGTAGCTGCCGTCCGCGCGAATGGCGGCCAGGCCGGCGGTGAGCTTGTCGAGCAGGGCCTTGTCGCCCTTCTTCACGACGATGCCGAAGCCCTCCTCGGGGAACGACTTGTCGTCCAGCGTCTTCAGCTCGGGGTTCTGCGACACGCGGTAGGCAATGACGCCGTTGTCGCCCATGGCCGCATCGACGCCGCCGCCGGCCAGCTCGGAAATGATGAGCGGCGTGCTCTCGAAGCGGCGGATGTCGGGGCTGGTCTTGCCGAACTCGCGCGAGGCGATGTCGTCGGCGGTGGAGGCGCTGACCACGGCGATCTTCTTGCCGGCCAGGTCCTTCAGCGAGGCGACCTTGCTGTTCTTCGGCAGCGCGATGAGCTGGCGGGCCGCGAAGTACGGCGGCGTGAAGTCGTAGCTTTGCTTGCGCTTGTCGTTGATGGTGACGCCCGAGATCACGAGGTCGACGTCGCCGTTGTTCAGCGCGCCGAAGATGCCGGTGAAGGGGGTGTTCACGACCTTGATCTTCAGGCCTTGCTGCCTGGCGACGGCGTTGATGATGTCGATGTCGAAGCCGACGATCTGCTTGTCCTTGTTCTCGAAGGCGAAGGGCGCGTAGGTGGCGCTGGAGCCGACGGTCAGTTCACGGTTCTGGGCGTGGGCACCGAGCGCGAAGGTGGCCGCGGTGGCGGCGAGGCCGAGCGATATTCCGAGTGAGAAGGCGCGCCGGATGCGGTTCATGGAGTCTCCCGGGGGGTGGTTGTGGCTTTGAAGGCCGGGAATTCTATGCCTGCAAGAGCGATGCCCGACCCGATGTGGCGGGCCTTCCGGCGTTGCTGCAGCGCGTCAGAAACACCCTGAGCATTGTGCATTTGTTCTCAAAAGACCACGGGTCATCCGCTTTTTTGAGGCAACGACGGAAGTATTTAGTTCACAAAGATAACAATATCTAACTATTTGAAACATCGGCCAGCGAAGCAGTTATGTCACTCGTTCTGGGGGTCATGGGGATCCCGAAAGTGGAGGTCGAGCTCTTGCGGATCATTGTCCGGCTGAGTTCCAACCTGCGTACCCCGTGGACCGTGGGCGAGTCGGGCGCCTGCGACCTGCTGCTGGTGGACAGCGCCGGTTCCACCGACGCCCGTCACGCCCCCACCGCGCCCTCCGTCGTCGTGCCCGTGGTGCAGCGCGGCGAAGCGGATGCGGCGGCGCCGGCGGCCCGCCGGACCCTGGCGCGCCCGATCTTCGCGGAAGAGTTGGTCGACCTCCTCAACGAGATGACCCCGCGCATCCATGGCACCCAGGCGGCGGCCGCGGCCAGTGTCCGGTCGGCCCGCAATCTCGACCGCGCCAGCCTGGTCCGCTGGCCCTCGCAGGCGACGCTGCAGAAGAACCCCGTCTACCTGCGGCTGGCCGCGGCGCTCTCCCGGAGCGCGCAGTCCGCCGAAAGCCTGAGCGCGCTGGGCCGCATCGATGTCGACGAGTGCTCGACCTTCCTCGGCCTGCTGCAGCAGGAGGGCGTGCTGGCCTGGTCGGCCGAGGCCCGGGACGGCGGCAACAGCGGCAACAGCGGAGATATCGCGCGCGCCCGTGCCTTGCCCGACGAGGCCGCCCGCCACCGGACCGGCCTGCTCTCGCGCATCCGCCGCCGCCTCGGGCTGGCGGCCTGACCGAACCACCATCCAGGGGACATCGATTGAGGGAATACAAACTCGTCTTCACGGGCCCGATGGGCGTGGGCAAGACCACCGCCATCGCCGCCATCAGCGAGACACCGCCCATCTCCACCGACGTCGCCAACGCCGACGCCTCGGTGGCCAAGGCCACCACCACGGTGGGGCTGGACTTCGGCGAGCTGACGCTCGACAACGGCGACCGGCTGCGCATCTATGGCACGCCGGGGCAGAGCCGCTTCGACTTCATGTGGCAGATATTGATTCGCGACGCGCTCGGCCTGGCCATCCTGCTGGACAACGCCCGCCCGCAGCCGCTGGACGACCTGGCCACCTACCTCGACGGTTTTGCCGGCGCGCTGAAGGAAATGCCCTGCGCCCTGGGCATCAGCCGCTTCGACACTCACCCCTCGCCCTCGCTGGACGACTACGCGCATGCGCTGCAGGCGCGCGGGCTGGTGCTGCCGATCGTGGCCGTCGACCTGCGCAGGAAGGACGACGTGATCGCGCTCATCGACACCTTGCTGATGCAGATCGAAGCCGTCGATGCGGGAGCGCCGCTGTGAACATCAGCCTTGCACTGAAGCTCAAGGCGGCCTCCGAGGCGCAGCACATCCTGGACGAGATCGCCGGCGTGACCGCCGTGGTCATCGCCACGCCCGACGGGTTCGAGGTGGCCAGCGCCAGTCTGCGCAGCTTCGACCCGTCGCGCATCGCCGCCATGGCCAGCACCATCTCCGCCATGGGCGTGGTGGTTTCGCAGGAAGCGAAGCTGGGCCGCTGCAAATGCATCACCGTGGGCACCGACGACGGCTTTGCCCTGTTCAGCCCGGTGCGCAACGAGGAAACCGAGCTGGTGGTGAACGTCATTGCCAACGCGGGCGCCGTGCTCGCGCAGGCGATGTACCGCACCGCCACCTGCGTGAAGGTGCTCGAGGCGCACAAGTCGGGCTGGCTGCCGCCCCGTATCAGCGGCTAGGGACAACAGGCGAGGACGCGTTCGCATGCGGCGTCTTCGCTCTTTTCATACGCATGACCGATAGGAACCCTCGATATGTCGACCATTCAGCAAAGCATTGACAACCTCCTGACCGCCGACGGTGCCATGTGCGCCGCCGTGGTCGATTCCGCCAGCGGCATGATGCTCGGCTCGGGCGGCACCGGCGTGGACCTGGAAGTCGCCGCGGCGGGCAACACCGAGGTGGTGCGCGCCAAGCTCAAGACCATGCGCTCGCTCGGCCTGAACGACGTGATCGAAGACATCCTGATCACGCTGGGCAAGCAATACCACCTGATCCGCCCGCTGGCGCAGAAGGAAGGCGTGTTCATCTACTACGTGCTGGACAAGGCCAAGTCCAACCTGGCGCTGGCGCGCCGCAAGCTGCTGGAAGTCGAGAAGGACATCACCTTCTGAGAAGGCGCGGAAGACGCGGGGCGAGCGCCCCGCGTCCCCTTTCCGGAAAGCCGGCTTCGCGAGGAGCCGGCTTTTTTCGTTGGCGCCGGCTACTTCGCCAGGTGCCCCAGCGGCAGCGCGCTGCTGGCCTTTACTTCGCCCAGCGAGAAGCTGGTGTGCAGGTCTTTCACGTTGGGCAGGTTCATCAGGTGCTGGCGCGCGAAGGCCGAGAAGCTGTCCAGGTCCTGCGCCACCACCTGCAGCTCGAAGGTGCCGGTGCCGCTGATGTAGTGGCAGGCGACCACGTCGGGCAGCTTGCGGATGGCGTCCTCCAGCTTGCGCGTGGCCTCGTGGGTGACGCGCTCGGTGTCCACCCGCACGAACGCGAGCACGCCCAGGCCGATCTTGTGGCGGTCGATCTCGGCGTGGTAGCCCTTGATGAAGCCGGCTTCTTCCAGCGCGCGCACCCGGCGCCAGCAGGGCGCGGCGGACAGGCCCACGCGCTGCGCGAGCTCGGCGTTGGTGAGTCGGCCGTCGGCCTGCAGTTCTTGCAGGATTGCAAGGTCGAACTTATCGATGCTTTCCATGGATGGCGATGTTAAGCAAGATTCTTTCTGAAAGAGGGTTTTTCAGGGCAAAGAACGCAAACACCTGTCGCGGACCCCGGCATACACTTTGCGTGATCATGGGCTCGCGCCCTACCGGGCACAGACCCACAGTCAATCAGCCAGGCTCAAAAGGCCCTGCCATACGGAGACAGACAACATGAACGCCCCGCTGCCCGAGCACATCCGCCGCGCGCTAGAAACCGTCACGCTCGACGACAAATACTCCCTCGATTACGGCCGCGCTTTCATGAGCGGCGTGCAGGCTCTGGTGAAGCTGCCGATGCTCCAGCAGCTGAGAGACAAGCAGGCCGGCAAGAACACCGCCGGCTTCATCAGCGGCTACCGCGGCTCTCCGCTCGGGGGCTACGACCAGGCGCTGTGGAAGGCCAGCAAGTTCCTGAAGGAACAGAACATCGTCTTCCAGCCGGGCGTGAACGAAGAGCTCGCGGCCACCGCGCTGTGGGGCACCCAGCAACTGGGCTTCAGCCCGCAAGGCACCAACAAGTTCGACGGCGTCTTCGGCATCTGGTACGGCAAGGGCCCGGGCGTGGACCGCTGCTCCGACGTCTTCAAGCACGCCAACATGGCCGGCACCACCGAATTCGGCGGCGTGATCGCGGTGGCGGGCGACGACCACATCTCCAAGAGCAGCACGGCCGCGCACCAGAGCGACCACATCTTCAAGGCCTGCGGCACGCCGGTGTTTTTTCCAGCGAACGTGCAGGAAATTCTGGACCTGGGCATCCACGCCTTCGCCATGAGCCGGTTCTCGGGCGTGTGGTCGGGCATGAAGACGATCCAGGAAATCGTGGAGTCCAGCGCCACGGCCATGATCGACCCCGAGCGCGTGCAGATCGTCATTCCCACCGACTTCGAAATGCCGCCCGGCGGCCTGCACATTCGCTGGCCCGACCATGCGCTGGAGCAGGAAGCCCGGCTCATGCACTACAAGTGGTACGCCGCGCTGGCCTATATCCGCGCCAACCGCCTGAACTACAACGTGATCGAAGGCCCGAACGACCGCTTCGGCATCATGGCCAGCGGCAAGGCCTTCAACGACACGCGCCAGGCGCTGATCGACCTGGGGCTTGACGACGCGGCCTGCCGCCAGTTGGGCATTCGCCTGCACAAGGTGGGCGTGGTGTGGCCGCTGGAAGCGCAGCTCACGCGCGAATTCGCCACCGGCCTGCAAGAGATCCTGGTGGTCGAAGAAAAGCGCCAGGTCATCGAGTACCAGCTGAAGGAAGAGCTCTACAACTGGCGCTCGGACGTGCGGCCCAACGTGGTTGGCAAGTTCGACGAAGGCCAGGGCGCGAGCGACGACGGCTATTCGGGCGGCGAATGGTCGATGCCCAACCCCACCGCCCACACGCTGCTGCGGGCCAACGCCGACCTGAGCCCCGCGCTGATCGCCAAGGCCATTGCCGCGCGCCTGAAGAAGACCGGCCTGCTGGCCGCAGCCGGTGCCGACATGGCTGCGCGCATCGAAGCGCAGCTCGCCATCCTCGAAGCCAAGGAGCGTTCGATGGTGGTGCAGCAGGCGTCCACCAGCGTGGCCGACGCCTCGCGCCAGCCGTGGTTCTGCTCGGGCTGCCCGCACAACACCAGCACCGTGGTGCCCGAAGGCTCGCGCGCACTGGGCGGCATCGGCTGCCACTTCATGGCGACCTGGATGGACCGCTCCACCATCGGCTTCACGCAGATGGGCGGCGAGGGCGTGCCGTGGGTGGGCCAGCAGCCCTTCACGACCGACCAGCACATCTTCGCGAACCTGGGCGACGGCACGTACTTCCACAGCGGCCTGCTCGCCATTCGCCAGAGCATCGCGGCGGGCGTGAACATCACCTACAAGATCCTCTACAACGACGCGGTCGCCATGACCGGCGGCCAGCAGGTCGGCGAGCGGCCCGAAGGGCACTCGGTTCTGCAGATTGCCGAGAGCCTGCACGCCGAAGGCACGAAGAAAGTGGTCATCGTCACGGACGAGCCCGAGAAGTACGAGGGCGTGAGCATTCCGGGCGACCACGTGCAGGTGAAGCACCGCGACCTGCTGGACGACATCCAGCGCGAGTTCCGCGCCATGCCGGGCACCACGGCCATCATCTACGACCAGACCTGCGCCACCGAGAAGCGCCGCCGCCGCAAGCGGGGCACGGCCGTCGATCCGGCCAAGCGCGTGGTCATCAACGAGCTGGTCTGCGAAGGCTGCGGCGACTGCAGCGTGCAGAGCAACTGCCTGAGCGTGGAGCCGCTGGAAACCGAGTTCGGCCGCAAGCGCAGCATCAACCAGAGCAGCTGCAACAAGGACATGAGCTGCCTGAAGGGCTTCTGCCCGAGCTTCGTCACCGTCGAAGGCGGCCAGCTCAAGAAGAAGAGCAAGAGCAAGGGCGCCACGCCGGCCGAATTCGGACTGCTGCCCGAGCCCGCGCTGCCGTCTCTGGCAGGCGGCAAGGTCTGGGGCGTGGTGGTGGCGGGCGTGGGCGGCACCGGCGTCATCACCATCGGCCAGCTGCTGGGCATGGCCGCGCACATCGAGGCCAAGGGCATCGTCACGCAGGACGCGGCCGGCCTTGCGCAAAAGGGCGGCGCCACCTGGAGCCACGTGCTCATCGGCGACACGCAGGACGACATTCGCACCACGCGCGTGGGCACCGCGGCCGCCGACCTGATCCTGGCGTGCGACCCGCTGGTCACGATCAACGGCGAAACCATGGCGCGCATGCGCGAAGGGCGCACGCACGTGGCGCTCAACACCCACAGCTCGCCCACCGCCGCCTTCGTGCGCAACGCCAACTGGCAGAACCCCGAAGACGCCTGCGCCGCTGAAATTGCGCGCGCCGTGGGCATCGACGGCATGGGCACCTTCGACGCCGATGCCGCCGCTGCGGCGCTGATGGGCGACACCATCTACGTGAACCCGATGATCCTGGGCTACGCCTGGCAAAAGGGCTGGCTGCCGCTGGCGCACGCGTCGCTGATGCGCGCCATCGAGCTGAATGCCGTGGCCATCGAGAACAACAAGACCGCCTTCGCGTGGGGCCGCCAGGCGGCGGTGCGTCCGGACGAATTCCAGAAGCGCGTGCGTCCCGGCCAGGTCATCGAGTTCAAGAAGCGCGAAACGCTGGAAAGCCTCGTGGCCCGACGCGTGGAGTTTCTGACCGGCTACCAGAACGCCGCCTACGCCGCCGACTACAAGCAGTTCGTCGGCAAGGTGCAGCAGGCCGAATCGGCGCTGGGCCGCACGGGGCTGAGCGAGACGGTGGCGCGCTACCTGTTCAAGCTGATGGCCTACAAGGACGAGTACGAAGTCGCGCGCCTGCACACGGACCGTTCGTTCCTCGACCGTGTCGAAGGCATGTTCGAAGGTGACTACAAGCTCAACTACCACCTCGCGCCGCCGATCATTGCGAAGAAGAACACCAAGGGCCAGCTGCAGAAGCAGAAGTTCGGCCCCTGGATGCTCACGGGCTTCAGGTTCCTGGCCAGGCTCAAGGGCGTGCGCGGCACGGCGCTCGACATCTTCGGGCGCACCGAGGAGCGCAAGACCGAGCGCGCGCTGATCGGCGAGTACCGCGCCAGCATCGAGGAAGTGATCGGCGCCCTGCGCGCGGACAACCACGCGCTGGCCCTCGAGATTGCCGGCCTGCCCGAGCAGATCCGCGGCTACGGCCACGTGAAGGAGCGCAACCTGGCGGCGGCCCGCACCCGCTGGAGCGAGCTGCTGGCCAAGTGGCGCAACCCGCAGGCGCAGCGCGTGGCAGCTTGAGTTTCAACCGGCGCCGGTCAGTCGGTCTGACCGTCGAGCCGGCTTTCGAGCCGGACTCGGGCCGACCGCATCGCTTCGTGGATCTTGCGTTCGAACACCTCGCGCGGGGGCAACACGGTCAGGTACTCCGCGACATGGATGCCTGATTTGTCCAGTTCCAGCAGCTCGATCTGTTCCTGCTTCTTGCCCGTGCAAAGGATGATTCCGATGGGCGGCGCGTCGCCCGGCTCCTGGTCATGTCGCGCCAGCCAGCGCAGGTACAGCTCCATCTGGCCCTTGTACTCGGCGCGGAACTCTCCGAGCTTCAGTTCGATGGCCACGAGGCGGCGCAGCTTGCGGTTGTAGAAAAGCAGGTCGATGTAGAAATCGTCGTTGTCGAGCTGGATGCGGCGCTGCCGTGCCACGAAGCTGAAGCCGGCGCCGAGTTCGAGCAGAAAAGCCTCCAGTTCGCGCAGGATGGCGTCCTCGAGATCCTTTTCAAGGTGGCGATCCTGCAGTCCCAGGAAATCGAGGACATAGGGATCCTTCAGCAGCATGGCGGGCTCGGTCGGTCTCGGGCGGTTCAGTTCGCCGAGTTCCTGGCGAATCAGTGCCTCGGGCTGGTGCGACAGTGCGGTGCGCTCGTAGAGCAGCGAGTTCACGCGCTCCCTGAGCGTGCGAACGCTCCAGCCTTCGAGCTGGCACATCTGAGAATAGAAGTCTCGAGCCAGCGCGTCTTTGACCGGCAGCAGGACGAGCAGGTGGGTCCAGCTCAAATGTCGTATCAGCGATACGACAATTTCCTCGGAGGGGAACAACTCGGCGAACTGCATCATGCGCCGCAAGTTCTTTTCTTCGAAGCCTCGGCCGTAGTCGGCCGCCAGCTGTCGCGACAGGGTCGCGACGATTTCTTCGCCATAACCCGCGCGCTGGCCGCCGAGCACCTCGGTGCGAATGCGGTGACCGATGCGCCAGTACGCCAGCGTCAGGCCGGCGTTCACGGCGGCGGCAGCCGTTCGTCGGGCTTGCTCGATCAATTGCCGCAGGTCGGCCAGAAGAGGTGCCGTGCCTTGATGGATGGCGGCTGGCTCGGCGCCGGCCGGACTTTTGGGGCGGGGCTTGCTCATCGGTCTCCTTGCGTTGGCTGTGATGCGAAGGAATTGTCTGGCGGGGCATCGTGCGGAGCGGCGTGCGCAAAGCCAGCCGCAGTGAAAAACAGCACCGATGGCGGCAATATTTATGCGGCTGCTACCAAAAACGGAGCATCCAAAGCGTTTTTCGAATACCCGGAAAGCCCTCCCCACCCCGCCGGATAAGCGCGTGAAGCGGCCATCCGCGCCGAATACAATGCCCGGTGCTGTGCGCGGCCAAGCCCCGCCGCGCTTTGACTTGCGGTGCGCATTCCATGTGGCCGCGAAGCCCCAAGGAACCGCGGACGCTGCCCGCGCTCCCATCGTTTTCTCTTCCCTCTGCTGGAGACTCTCTTGTTCATTTCCTCTGCTTTCGCCCAAACCGCGCCTGCTGCAGCCGGCGGCGGTGACATGTTGTCCTCGCTCGGCAGCATGCTGCCGCTGGTGCTGATGTTCGTGGTGCTGTATTTCGTGATGATCCGGCCCCAGATGAAGCGCCAGAAGGAGTCGCGCGCCATGATCGAGGCGCTGGCCAAGGGCGACGAAGTCGCCACCGCCGGCGGCGTGCTCGGCAAGATCACCTCGATGAGCGACCAGTACCTGGGCCTCGAAATCGCCAACGGTGTCGAGATCAAGATCCAGCGCAGCGCCGTGGTTCAGGTCCTGCCCAAGGGCGCCGTCAAATAAAAGCGTGAGCTGAGAACCTTGCGCTTTGCGGCGCAGGGCCCCAATTCACGCCGTGTTCCGTTTCAGAAAAGCGCTTTCTCATGAACCGTTACCCGGTCTGGAAGTACGCGATCATCGTGATCGTGTTGCTCGTGGGGCTCATCTACGCCCTGCCCAATTTCTTCGGTGAGGCACCTGCGGTGCAGGTGTCTGCGGCCAAGACGACCGTCAAGGTCGACGCCGCCACCCAGACCCGGGTCGAAGAGGCGCTGAAGGCTGCCAGCCTGACGCCCGACCTCGTCACGCTGGACGCCGGCTCGCTACGCGCCCGCTTCACCACCCCCGACGACCAGCTCAAGGCGCGCGACGTGATCCAGCGCGCCCTGGTGCCGGACGCCGGCGACCCGCCCTACACGGTGGCGCTGAACCTGCTGTCGCGCTCGCCCAAGTGGCTGACCGCGCTGCATGCGTTCCCGATGTACCTGGGCCTCGACCTGCGCGGCGGCGTCGACTTCCTGCTGCAGGTGGACATGAAGGGCGCCATCGACAAGAAGGCCGAGTCCTTCGCCAGCGACCTGCGCACCACCTTCCGCGACAAGAACATCCGCGGCACCTCGGTGAGCCGCAACGGCCAGACCGTCGAGGTGAGCTTTCGCGATGCGGCCGCGCTCGAGGCGGCCAGGCGCATCATTCAGGACCAGTTCACCGACCTGAGCACCACCGACAGCCAGGACGGCAGCAACTGGCGCCTCGTGGCAAGCATCAAGCCGGAGGCCGCACGCCGCCTGCAGGACGCCGCGCTCAAGCAGAACATCACCACGCTGCACAACCGGATCAACGAACTCGGCGTGGCCGAACCCGTGATCCAGCAGCAGGGCCTGGACCGCATCGTCGTGCAGCTGCCCGGCGTGCAGGACACGGCCAAGGCCAAGGAAATCCTGGGCCGCACCGCCACGCTGGAGATGCGCCTGGTGGACGAAAGCGCCGAAGGCCGCTCGGCCGAACTGAGCGGCGGGCCGGTGCCTTTCGGCTCCGAGAAATTCCTCGACCGCCAGGGCCGCCCCGTCATCGTGAAGAAGCAGGTGCTGGTCACCGGCGAGAACCTCACTGACGCGCAGCCCGGCTTCGACCAGCAGAGCAACCAGCCCAAGGTCGACCTGACCATGGACGCCAAGGGCGGTCGCATCATGCGCGACGTCAGCCGCGACAACTACAAGAAGCGCATGGCGATGCTGATCTTCGAAAAGGGCAAGGGCGAAGTGCTCACGGCCCCGTCGATCAACGGCGAGCTGGGCAACCGCTTCCAGGTGTCGGGCTCGATGACGGTGGTGGAAGCCAGCGACCTCGCGCTGCTGCTGCGCGCCGGCTCGCTGGCCGCGCCCATGGAAATCATCCAGGAACGCACCATCGGCCCGAGCCTGGGCGCCGACAACATCGAGAAGGGCTTCAAGAGCGTGATGTACGGCTTCCTGGCGATCATGGTGTTCATGTGCGCGTACTACGCACTGTTCGGCCTGTTCTCCTCGATCGCGCTGGCCGTCAACCTGATGCTGCTGGTGGCCATTCTCTCGATGCTGCAGGCCACGCTCACGCTGCCCGGCATCGCGGCCATGGCGCTGGCCATCGGCGTGGCCATCGACTCCAACGTGCTGATCAACGAGCGCGTGCGCGAAGAGCTGCGCAACGGGGCATCGCCGCAGGCGGCCATCCACGCAGGCTACGAACGCGCCTGGGGCACCATCCTGGACTCCAACGTGACCACGCTCATCGCGGGCATCGCGCTGCTGGCTTTCGGTTCGGGCCCGGTGCGCGGCTTCGCGGTGGTGCACTGCATCGGCATCGTCACCTCGATGTTCTCCGCCGTGTTCTTCTCGCGCGGCCTCGTGAACTTCTGGTACGGCCAGAAGAAGAAGCTCAAGACGGTGTCGATCGGCACGGTCTGGCGCCCAACGACCGACGGTTCGGCCGTGGCCACCAAGTAAAGGCCGAGGACAAGCGCCATGGAATTCTTCCGCATCCACAAGACGATCCCGTTCATGCGCCATGCACTGGTGCTGAACATCGTCTCCTTCGTCACCTTCGCGCTGGCGGTGTTCTTCCTGTTCCACCGCGGGCTGCACCTGTCGGTCGAGTTCACGGGCGGCACCGTGATGGAGGTCGCGTACGAGCAGTCGGCCGACATCGGCAAGGTGCGCGACGCCATCGGCAAGCTGGGCTACCCCGACGTGCAGGTGCAGAGCTATGGCAGCTCGCGCGACGTGCAGATCCGCCTGCCGGCCCAGAAGGGCATGAGCTCCGACCAGCAGAGCGCGCAGGTCATGGGCGCGCTGAAGTCGGTCGACGCGTCGGCCACGCAGCGCGGCATCGAGGTGGTCGGGCCGCAGGTGGGCGAAGAGCTCACCACCAACGGCCTGAAGGCCCTGGGCATGGTGGTCCTGGGCATCATGATCTACCTGGCGTTCCGCTTCGAATGGAAGTTCGCGCTGGCCACCGTGCTGGCCAACCTGCACGACGTGGTGATCATCCTGGGCTTCTTCGCCTTCTTCCAGTGGGAGTTCTCGCTGGCAGTGCTGGCAGCGGTGCTGGCGGTGCTGGGGTACTCGGTGAACGAGTCGGTCGTGATCTTCGACCGGATTCGCGAGAACTTCCGGCGCTACCGCAAGATGAACACCACCGAGATCATCGACAACGCGATCACCTCGACCATCAGCCGGACCATCATCACCCACGGCTCCACCCAGCTGGTGGTGCTGTCGATGTTCTTCTTCGGCGGCCCGACGCTGCACTACTTTGCGCTGGCGCTGACCATCGGCATCCTCTTCGGCATCTACTCGTCGTGCTTCGTGGCGGCGGCCATCGCCATGTGGCTGGGCATCAAGCGCGAAGACCTGGTCAAGGGCGGCCCGACGAAGCGAGACGGGGAGTCCGAAGACGATCCCAACGCCGGCGCGGTGGTCTGACGGATACTTCAGGCTTCAATCAGGCGGCAGCGGGCAGGCCGCGCCGCGGTTCGCATGCAACGCCGGGCACTCTCCACACTTGTGCGGTTGCGCATCCCGATGCAAGCTCTCGGTTGTTGCTGACGAATCGAATTCGAATATCCAGGTCTTCCCGACTTTTCAATGAGCATTGCGCGGTCCGCCTCTTCCCAGCAGCTCGCACGCGAGACGCGTGAGCGTTTCGTTCTGGCCACGGAAGGTGCCATTGCGCCGTTGGCGCGCGCCATCCGGGACCGGCTGACCGCCATTTCCTCCGAGGCCAGCAATGCCCGCGCCATGCAGGAACACCGCGACGACTTCGTGGCGTTCCAGGGCCAGGCCACGCAATGGGTGACGCTGGCGCAGACCGGCTGGCGCAAGGCGCTGGAGGCTTCGGCCGGCAGTGTGTCGGCGGTGCCGTCGGCGCTGCGGCTCGAGCTGATCGGCAACGAGGTGGTGGAAACCAACATCCTCTCGTCGCGCCTGGCGCAGATGATCCACGACAAGGGCAGCTTCGAGCTCAGCGACCTGCGCCTGCGCATCCAGCACCTCGAAGGCACGAGCGAACTCGACGCCCGCGACGTGCTCAAGCCCGAAACGCTGGCCAAGCTGCTGGTCGAGCAATGGCTGGCCGCCGGCCTGAGCCGCGGGCTGTGGACCCGGGTGCAGGACACGGTGCAGCAGGGGCTGGTCGAGGTGGTGGTCAAGGCCTACCAGAGCGCCAACGCTTTCCTGATCGCCAATGGCGTGATGGAGGAGATCGATCTCAAGAGCTTCGTGCGCCGCACGGGCAATGCGGGCGGTGCCGGCAGCAGCGGCAGTGGCGGACCGGCCACGTCGTCGGGTGTGCCGATGGACAGCGGCATGCCGGGCGGCTCCCGCGGCGGGCAGCGCGCCAGCGCCGGATTCGACGGGCAGCAGCCTTCCGCGTCGTCGAACGCGGCGCCCATGCCCACCACAACGACGTCCTCGACCACCACTGGCGGCTCGCCGCTGGCGATCGCGCGGCAGCGTGCGCAGACGGCGCTGCTGAGCCTCAAGCGCTTCGTTGCCGCACGCATCGGTGGCGACACCGGCGGCTCGGCCGGGCCTTACGCGGCGCCCGGCGCCGAAGGACGCGCGACCGGCGGCGGTGCTGGCGGCAGTGGTGTCGGCGCTGCCGTTGGCGGCCAACCGGGCTCGGGCGCCGGCACCGCGGCGCCTCGTGTTTTTTCCAGAACGTTCGCCGGCGCCATCGCCGACGCCGAGGTCGCCTACCGGATGGCCGCCACGCAGTTCATGGACGGCACTGGCGAGCAGGCCACGCTGATGCAGCAGACCGCGGTCGACATGCGCCGGCGCACCGCCGAGCTCAAGAAGCGCGCGCCCACCACGGCCGACAAGGCCACGGTCGAGATCGTGGCGCTGATGTTCCAGGCCATCCTGGCCGAAGAGCGCATTCCTTTCTCCGCCCGCGTGTGGTTCGCCCGCCTGCAGATGCCGGTACTGCGCGTGGCCATCGCCGAGCCCGAGTTCTTCGGCACGCTGCAGCATCCCGCGCGCATGCTGATCGACCGCATGGGCTCGTGCGTCATGGGCTTCGATGCGGCTGCCATCACCGGCAGCGCGCTCGAAGGCGAAATCCGCCGCGTGGTACAGGTCATCGAGCAATACCCTGAAACAGGCCAGCGCGTGTTCAAGCTGGTGTTCGACGAGTTCGTCGCCTTCCTCAGCCGCTACCTGACCCAGAGCGACACCACGCAGCGCGTGATGAGCGTGGCGCAGCAGGTCGAGCAGAAGGAAACGATGGCGATCCAGTACACCATCGAGTTGCGCAAGATGCTCAACGACATGCCGGTGCGCGAGGAGATCCGCGAGTTCCTGTTCAAGATCTGGGCCGAGGTGCTGGCCATTGCGGCCCTGCGCTACGGCGCGCAGGGCGAACAGACCGTCATGCTCAAGCGCGTGGCCTCCGAACTGGTGTGGGCCGCGAGCGCCAAGCCCAACCGCACCGACCGCGCCCGCGTGATTCAGGACCTGCCGCAACTGCTGCAGCGCCTGCGCCAGGGCATGGCGCTGCTGGGCATCGTCGACGAGCCGCAGGAAGCGCACATCAAGATCATCGGTGCCACGCTGTCCGACGCCTTCCTGTCGAAGACCGAGGCCATTCCGCAGGCCAAGATCGAAGCCATGGCGGAGCGGCTGACGCACCTGGAAGACTTCGTGAGCGACGAGGGCGGGGCCGGCGACGACCTGCCGCTGGACGCCCACAGCATCGAACTGCTGCTGGGGGTGGACGCCGCATCGATCGAGGTGATCCCCGATGCCGGCGGCACCAGGGTGGCCGAGGACATGCTGGCCTGGGCGCACGAACTGCAGGTGGGCAACTGGTTCATGCTGGACCACAACGACCGCGTGAGCCAGGTTCAGTTCGTCTGGCGCAGCGAGCGCAAGAAGCTCCACCTGTTCGCCTCGGCGGACGGCCGCAGCTTCCTGATCCAGGCGGGACGGCTCGCGAGCTACCTGCAGGCGGGATTGCTGGTACCGGCCGAGGAAGAAACGCTGACCGTGCGCGCCACGCGCGAGGCGCTGGCGAAGCTGGATGCCAATCCGGAGCGGTTGCTGAACTAGCCAGCCGCCGGGTTGGCCGGGTCAGTGGGCCGTGCGGCCTTCGCTGGACTCGCAGAGCTCATCGAGCACCAGCGCATCGGGCTCGATGCCGGTGCTCCAGTGCACCATCA
The DNA here is from genome assembly GCF_051216855.1 of Variovorax monticola. NCBI lineage: Bacteria > Pseudomonadati > Pseudomonadota > Betaproteobacteria > Burkholderiales > Comamonadaceae > Variovorax > Variovorax monticola. The sequence continues at coordinate 256,061 of NZ_JBPJZP010000005.1, read as the reverse complement.
GCACGATGATCTTGAGTTCGTCGAGCGCGACCGGATCGCCCGGCGCCGCCATCGCGCGCTCGACCACGATCTCGCGCAGGCCGCAGGGCAGCACATTGGACGACTCGAGGAAGCTGATGAAGCCGAGGCATTCGGCACCGAGGTGCTCCTGCTCGGCCTGGGAGTAGACGCGCATCGCGTTGCTCGACTGCGGCATGGCCGCTTCGGGCGCGCCGCGAAGCGTGACCGTGGCGCTGTCCTTGGTGTGATGCTCTATCTGCATGCCTTGCGTGGCAAGGCTCAGGCCGTCGAGCCAGTGAAGGGCATCGCGGATTTCGTCTGCCTCGAAGCCGTGCGCACTGAGCTTGCGGCCCAACTGCTCGGGTTCGGGGCACGCATCGCCGCGCCAATAGTTTTCGTACACAAAAACAAGCACTTCGAACATGAGCCCAATATAGCCCAGGAAGTGGTCGCTCGCCCTCGGGCTTGGTGCACTTCGTGTCACTTCTCCTTCGCTTGGGAAGGAGCACCGGCGAGTCAGGTGGTGGCCATGCGCTGGAACAGGCCGCCGGGCAGGCGTGTGATCTGGCCGTCCAGTTCGAGCTCGAGCATCTTCGCCTGCAGCGCAGCCGCGCTCCAGCCGGTGCGCGCGCTCAGCGCGTCGAGGCTCACGGGGTCGAAGCCGAGGGCGTCCAGCAGCGGATCTTCGCTCGGGGCGGCCGCATGTCCATTGCCGGCGCTGGACGAAGCCGCCGCCGCGACCGGGGCCCGCAGCGGTGGCAGCTCCTCGAGGATGTCGCTCACCGACTCCACGAGCTTCGCGCCCTGGCGGATCAGCGCATGGCAGCCGCGCGATTGCGGTGAATGGATCGAGCCCGGAATCGCGAACACTTCCTTGCCCTGCTCCGACGCGAGCCGCGCGGTGATGAGCGAGCCCGATTGCAGCGCCGCCTCCACCACCAGCGTGCCGCGCGCCAGTCCGGCGATGAGCCGGTTGCGCTTCGGAAAATTCTGCGTGAGCGGCGGCGTGCCGAGCGGCAGCTCGCTCACGATCAGCCCCTGCTGCGTGATGCGATGCGCCAGGTCTCGGTGCCGTGCCGGGTACACGCGGTCGAGCCCGGTGCCGACCACGGCCACCGTGGCCAGCCGCGGCGTGTCGCCGGCCGCGTCGAGCGCGCCCTGGTGCGCCGCGCCGTCGACACCGAGCGCCAGGCCCGACACCACCGGCAGGCCCACCTCGCCCAGCGCGCGGGCAAAGCTGCGTGCGTTGGTGGCGCCTTGCGGCGTGGGGTTGCGGCTGCCGACCACGGCGATGCTGTGGCCGAGCTGCGTGAGGTCGTAGTCGGCCGCGCCCAGCACGTAGAGCAGCAGCGGCGGGTCGGTCATTTCGAGCAACGACGCGGGATAGCCGGCGTCGCCGAGCGTCACGACGCGGCGCGACGTGCCGTTGCCCGCGGCTTGCAGCCACTGCCAGGTCAGGTCGATCTGCGCCTGCAGGTTGGGGGGGGTCTGCTGCAATGCAGCGGCCTGGGCTTGCGAGACGACCTCGCGCAACGCTGCATCGCGCTGCGCGAAGACGTGCTCAGGCAGCCCGAAGGCCGCGAGCAACCGCCGAGCGGCGCCGTCGCCGACGCCCGGCGTCAGTGAAAGCCGCAGCCAGCCTGCGAGTTCTGCGCGTTCCAAACGTGTGTTCGAGAAAGCCGGGGCCGCAGGTCAGGGATTGACGAGAAAGTCGCCGGCGCGCGGAGTGTCGTTGATTTCGAGCACCAGCGCATAGGACACTTTCTCGAAAGTGCGGAACACCATCAGCAGGCCGATGCGTTCGTTCGGCAGCTTGAGGGTTTCCTTGCGTGCGCCGGTGCGGTCCAGGATGGTCTCGCCGTTCTTCAGGATGGCCAGCACATGGCCGTTGTCGACGCCGTCGCGCGTGCCCTTGTTGATGGCCACCACCTGGTTCTGCGCCGCGAACTGCACCGCATTGCCGTAGACCGAGATGATGCGGCCTTCGACCTGCGTCGACGGTGCGCGCGGCACGTAGCTCAGCAACTGGCGGGGGGGCTCGGGCAGCAGCCGGTCGCCTGCGCGAATTTCCTCGCGCGACGCGACGATGTCGATGCTTGCCGGCACCACGGTGATGACGTCCTTGTCTTCCACCGTCTCGATGGTGGTCGACTCGCCGCGCTGCAGCCGCGCCTTGCCCAGGTACTGCGCCTCGTAGCCGAGGATTTCACCCGTGCCCGGGTCTTTCAGCGGCGTGGCGTTGCGGAAGACGCGAAAGTTCTGCACCGGCCCCGCGGCCTCGACCAGCGGCGATTCGGCGTTGCCGCGGGCATAGGCCCGGTCGCCGCGCGACAGCAGCACGCGGCTGTCGTTGCCGGCGACGATGCGCGGCGCGTTGTCCAGCGTGTTGGCGTCCACCACGATGGGCTCGCTCAGGAAGGGCTCGATGACGCTCGGGTTGAGCGTGGGCAATGCCATGCCGGCCAGCGAATCGAAACGGGTGCGGGGCGACAGCTTGATGGTGCCGCCGTCGCCGCCGAAACCGCCGCGGCGGGTGGTCAGGCGTGCGCGGCCGCCGGTCTTGTCCAGGTAGAGCACCTGGCCCGGGTAGATGCGGTGCGGGTTGGCGATTTCATTGATGTTCATGCCCCAGAGCTCCGGCCAGCGCCAGGGGCGCAGCAGGTAGAGGCGCGAAATGGCCCAGAGCGTGTCGCCGGGCTTGACCGTGTATTCGTCGGGCGCGCTGGGCGCCAGTTCGCTCAGCGGCACGCCCTGCTGGGCGGTTTGCTGGGCCGTGGCGCGCTGCTGGGGCGTGACGGGGTAGTTCTGTGCCCAGGCCGTCGTGGCGCCGCAGCCGCCGAGCACCGCCATGGCAGTCAGCGTTGCAAGAAGATGAGGGCGCTGTTGGTCGGTGAGTCTGAGCTTTTTCATGTCTGGATGGTGAGCGCGCGAAGTATCGCCGCGCATACGAATCTCACAATTTGCTACGAATTCTGCGCTGAAGCCCCTGGGAGGGCAACGTTTTCGGCGCCGCGCGTCGCGTCTGGTCGCGGAATTGGCGAAAATAGCCACAACTTCCCCCCGATTTCATGGCTAAACGAATCATTCTGAGTTACCCGGACAAACGCCTGCACACGGTGGCCAAGCCGGTGCAGGGCGTCGACGCGCGCATCAAGGCCCTGGTTGCCGACATGCTGGAGACCATGTACGACGCCAGCGGCATCGGCTTGGCCGCGACCCAGGTCGACGTGCACGAGCGCCTTGTCGTCATCGACGTGTCCGAGGAGCGCAACCAGCCGATCGTGCTGATCAACCCCGAAATCACTTGGGCCAGCGACGAGAAGGTGCTGAACGAGGAAGGCTGCCTCTCGGTGCCCGGCATCTACGACGGCGTGATGCGTTCCACCTCGGTCAAGGTGCAGGCGCTCGACGAGAACGGCGAGCAGCACACCCTCGAGGCCGAAGGCCTGCTGGCCGTGTGCGTCCAGCACGAACTCGACCACCTGCTCGGCAAGGTGTTCGTCGAATACCTCTCTCCCCTGAAGCGCAACCGCATCAAGAGCAAGCTGCTCAAGCAGCAGCGCGAAGACCTGCGCGAACAGGCCTGACCCTCATGACCTCACGTCGTTTCGGCTCCTTCGCGGCGCTGGCGGTCTTTTCGGTGGCTGCCCTGGGCCTGGCCGGCTGCGCGAACGAACCCACGCGCGTCCAGCCGGGCGCCACCGCCGCCGACACCCTGCAGCGCCTGGGCGCCCCCACCGGCCGCTACCCGCTCACCGGTGGCGGCGAGCGGCTGCAGTACTCGCGCATGCCGGCCGGCTTCGAGGTGACCGACATCGACGTCGATGCCGCCGGCAAGGTCGTCTCGGTGACGCAGGTGCTGAGCGAGGCGCGCTTCGGGCAGGACATCCTGGTCGGCCAGTGGCGCCAGAACGACGTGATGGCCTTTTATGGCCGCCCCTATGAAACCAGCCGCGTCAGTTCCTTCGACGGTGTCGTCTGGACCTGGCGCTACAAGGCCGTGAACGAACGCCGCATGCTGTACATCTACATCGACCCCACCGGCGTGGTGCGGCGCTATCACACGGGAGACGATCTCGAGCTCGATCGGGTCCGGGATTGAGCCGCCTCCGAGTCGTCTTCGCGGGCACGCCCGAGTTCGCGCGCGTCGCCCTGGAGGCCATCGCCGCCGCCGGCCATGACATCGTGCTGGTGATGAGCCAGCCCGACCGCCCCGCCGGCCGCGGCATGAAGCTGCAGGCCTCCCCCGTCAAGCAATGCGCCGTCGCCAACCAGTGGCCGGTGGCGCAGCCGCGCAGCCTGCGGCTGGACGGCAAGTACCCCGACGAGGCCTCGGCCGCGCGCGACACCCTGCTGGCCGCCCGGCCCGACGTGATGGTGGTGGCGGCCTACGGCCTCATCCTGCCCCAGTGGGTGCTCGACCTGCCGGTGCACGGCTGCCTCAACATCCATGCGAGCCTGCTGCCGCGCTGGCGCGGCGCCGCGCCCATCCACCGCGCCATCGAGGCCGGCGACGCGCAGACCGGCATCACCATCATGCAGATGGACGCGGGCCTGGACACCGGCGACATGCTGTTGCGCGAGGCCGTCGACATCGGCAGCGACAACACCGCGCGCCTGCATGACCGGCTGGCCGAACTGGGCGGCAGGATGATCGTCGAGGCGCTTGCCGACATCGGCACGCTCGTGCGCACGCCGCAGCCCGCCGAAGGCGTGACCTATGCCCACAAGGTCGAGAAGCACGAGGCGCTGATCGACTGGGCCCAGCCGGCCGACGCCATCGTGCGCCGCATCCGGGCTTTCGATCCGTTCCCCGGCGCCAACAGCCCGCTCGACGGCGAGACCGTCAAGCTCTGGGCCGCCCACGCCGAGGCCGCGTCTACCGAGCAGGCCGCACCGGGCACCATCCTGTCCGTCGGCGACACCGGCGTGACCGTGGCCGCCGCCGGTTCGGCCGTCACCGTCACCGAACTCCAGCGACCGGGTGGCAAGCGCCTGGCCGTGGCCGATTTCCTGCGCGGCTTCGACCTGAAGCCCGGGCAGGCCTTCGGCTGATGTTCCTCTCGCAGCGCATTCGCAGCCGCCCTGAGTTCCGCGTCGGCCTGCGCGACATGACGCCGGTCGCGCTGGGCATCGGTGCCTGGGGCCTGATGACCGGCGTGGCCATGGTCAAGTCGAACATGAGCGTGATCGAGGCGCTGGCCATGACCCTGCTGGTCTACGCGGGCAGCTCGCAGCTGGCGGCCATTCCGCTGCTGTTCGCGGGCGCGCCGGCCTGGGTCATCCTGGCCACGGGCTTCTGCGTCAACCTGCGCTTCGTGGTGTTCAGCCTGCACCTGCGCCCCTACCTCATGCACATGCCGCGCTGGCGCCGCATGCTGCACGGCTACCTCACGGCCGACATGAGCTATGCGCTCTTCACCAAGAAGTACCCGAAGCCGCCGCTGACCATTTCCGAGCAGGAGTCGCAGGAGGCCTACCTCACCGGCAACTACTTCGTGACCTGGTGCGCGTGGATGGGCATGAGCCTGCTGGGCGTGGCGCTGGCCAACTTCATTCCGCAGAACTGGGGCCTGGGTTTCGCGGGCGTGCTCAGCCTGGTGGCCATCGTGTGCTCGATGGCCACCACCCGCCTGCGCCTGCTCGCCGCGCTTATTGCCGGCGTGACCGCCGTGGCGGCCTATGCGCTGCCGCTGAAGCTCAACATCGTGGTGGCCATCGGCGTGGCCGTGCTGCTGTGTTTCTGGCTGGAGAAGCAGTTCGGCCTCGACCCGACGGCGGAGGACGACAAGTGAGCGCCACGACGGACTGGTGGACCATGGGCGTGATCGTCGGCCTGGCGCTGGTCACCGTGCTCACCCGCTGCTTCTTCTTCATTCTCGACCGGCCCTGGGGCCTGCCCGACTGGGCGCACCGCGCGCTGCACTACGCGCCGGCCGCCGCGCTCGCGGGCGTGATCGCGCCCGAGATCGTCATGACGCAGGGCCACCTGATCACCACGCTGCACGACGCCCGCCTGTATGCGGCGGTCGTCGGTGCGGCGTATTTCTATTGGCGGCGCGGGGTGCTGGGCACCATGGTCGCCGGCATGGCGGTTTACCTGCCGCTGCACCTCGGCCTGGGCTGGTAGAGGGCCAACGGGGTCCGGTCAGTCGAGCTTCACACCCGCGGCCGCGATGATCTTTCCCCAACGGTCGCTTTCCGCACGCGACAGCTTGTAGAAGTCCTGCGGCGTTCCGGGCAGCGCCTCGAAGCCGAAGTCCGCGAACAGCTTCACCACCTTCGGTGCCTTCATCGCCTTGTGCAGCTCGCTGTTGAGCCGCGCCACCGCCTCGGGCGGCATGCCGGCCGGGCCGATCAGGCCGTGGAAGGCGTAGGCGTTGACGTCGCTGAAGCCGGCTTCCACGAAGGTCGGCACTTCGGGCAGGGCGCTCGCGCGCTGCGGCAGCGCAATGGCCAGCACCCGCACCTTGCCCGACTTGATGATGGGCAGGCCCGAGGCCAGGTCCAGCATCATCACCGGCACCTGGCCGCCCATCACGTCGGTCATGGCGGGCGCGGCGCCCTTGTACGGCACGTGCGTGATCGTCAGGCCGGCCTTCTGCTTGAAGAGCTCCATCGCCATGTGGTGCGGCGAGCCGTTGCCGGGCGAGGCGTAGCTCACCTTGTCGGGGTTGGCCTTCACGTAGCGCACGAACTCGGCCACGGTCTTCGCGGGAAAGTCGGGGTTCACCACCAGTGCCACCGGAAACCGGCCGATGGTGCCGATGTAGGTGAAGTCGCTCGCGGGCTTGTACGGCAGCTTGACGAACATGTGCTCGTTGAAGAGCAGCGCCGCGTTCTCGGCCTGCATCACCGTGTAGCCGTCGGGCTTGGCCTGCATCATCACCGACACGCCGATGTTGGTCGACGCACCGGGCCGGTTGTCGATGATGAGCGGCTGCCCCAGCGATGGCTGCATGGCCTCGGCCAGCGTGCGCGCCAGGTTGTCGGTGCCGCCGCCGGCCGAGTAGGGCACGATCCATTTGATCGGCTGGCTGGGGTAGGCGGCCGGCTGCGCCTACGCGAAGGGGGCGCTCGCCAGCGCAAGCGCCGCGGCCATCAGGGGAAGGAATCGTTTCATCGTTTGTTGTCTCCGGTGCTTGTTGTGAAATCGGTTCAGGTCATTCGCCGCGCAGCACCTGCCAGAGCTCGCGGTCGCGTTCGGCGGTCCACACCACGGGGTGTTCGATGCCGCGCAGCTCGTCATAGGCGCGCGACACGTCGAAGGGCAGCACGTGCTGGAACACGGGCCAGCTGCCGAAGCGCGGCGCCATGGCCGCCTCGGCGCGTGCGAAGCAGCCGCGCAATGTTTCGCCCGCGGCGATGCCGGCCCGCACGCTGTCGAGCAGCGTGGAGAGAAAGTCCTTGGTGAGGTCGATGGCCTCTGCGCAAGCGGCTTCGTTCTGCAGCACCGCGCCGCGGCCCGGCACCAGCACGCGCGGGTTCAGCGCCCGCACCGCGTCGAGCGTGCCGGCCCAGTCGCCGATGTAGGCATCGCCCGCGTACACGCCGCAGTGGTTCTCGACCACGTCGCCCGAAAACAGCACGCCGCAGTCGGGCAGCCAGGCCACCGTGTCGCCGCTCGAATGGCCGCGGCCCAGCGCCATCAGGCGCAGCTCGCGGCCCGTGCCGGGGCGCGGGCCCAGCCACAGGCTCATCTCGCCGGCGAAGCTCAGCGTCGGAAAGGTCAGGCCCGGAATCTCCTCCACGCCCGCGAACAGGCGCGGAAAGCGGCCGACCTCGGAGTCGAAGTCGGCCTGCCCGCGCGTGCGGATCCAGTCGAGCGTGCCGTGGCTCGCCACGATCTGCGCCACCTCGTCGAAGGCGCTCGCGCCCATCACGCGCACCGCGTGGTAGTGGGTGAGCACGATGGTCTTCACGGGCTTGTCGGTCACCGTGCGGATGGCCGCGAGAAAGTCGCGCGCCATGCGCGGCGTGGGGCGTGTGTCGATCAGCACCACCTGGTCGTCGCCGACGACGAAGCCGCAGTTGGGGTCGAAGTCGCTGATGTAGCCGTAGGCGCCGGGCGCGAGCTCGCGCAGCTGCGGCTTCTGCTCGCGGGTGTCGGAAGCCGAAGCGAAGGAGACGGAAGTGGTCATGGTGCGTGGGGGGTCGTGGGGTCTTGCGCGGCCGCTGCCGCGTGGATGCAGGCGAGCAGCACGCCCTGGTCGGCGCACTGGTTGGCCAGCAGCAGCACCAGGCGCGCGTTGAGGTCGGCGCTCTGCGCGTCGGTGCGGCCTTCGTGCGCGGCGAGCAGCGCCGCGTAGAAGCCGTCGGGGTCGGGGATGCGGGGTTCGATGTTCATGGGTTGTCGTTGTGTGCGAGCGCGGTGCGCAAAGCCGAGGCAATGGCTTCAGGCGTGGCGTTCTGCAGCACGGCCGCGCGGTAGGCATCGGGACGCACCAGCGCGAAGCCGCCTGCTTCTTCGATGCCGAGGTGGGCGGCCAGCGTGTCGTCGGCTTGCAGCGTGGGCAGGCCGCTGTCCCCGCCCACGGCCAGCAGACGCAGCGGCAACGAAGCCGTGCCCTCGAGCGCTGCGTCGGCCTGCGCGCGTGGGGGCGCGAACCACAGGCCGATGCATTGCGTGCCTTCGGCGAGCAACTGCATCAACGTCGTCTCGCGCCCGTCTGCCCAGCGCAGCGGCAGGTTCTGCACAGTGCGCGCGCCCTCGGGCAAATGCGGGGCGGCCGGGTAGGCGTTGGCGACCGACATGCGCCCCGTGTTCACCAGCGCGCGTGCGAACGGGTAGCGCGCCGCCAGCGCCACCACCGCGCGGCGCAGCGTGTGTTCGGCCGGCGAGCGCGGCGCCAGAAAGCGCGCCGAGCGGCTCGTGACCTGCAGGTTCTCTTGCGCGGCGGGTTGGCGCTCGGCGTCGTAGCTGTCGAGCAGCGCATCGCCGGCCTGGCCTTGCGCGACCAGCGCGAGCTTCCAGCCCAGGTTGGCCGCGTCCTGGATGCCGCTGTTGCCGCCGCGCGCGCCGAACGGGCTCACCACGTGCGCCGCATCGCCGATGAAGAACACCGGCCCGTGCCGGAAGCTGTCGAGCAGGTGGTCGCGGTAGCCGTAGGGCCCGATCCACACGAACTCGAACGCCACGTCGGGCCCGAGCTGCGCGCGCAGCCGCGCGCCCGCCACCTCGGGCCGGCTGATGGCGGCCGTGTCGCAGTCCTCGGGCATCTGGTAGTCGATGCGCCACACGCCGTCGGCCATCAGGTGCTGCCACACGCCGCGGCCTTCGTTGAAGGGGGCATCGACCCAGGTCCAGCGCTCGGTGGGCAGCGGCTTCTCGAAGCGCACGTCGCTGATGCACCAGCGGTCGGTGCTGCGCGAGGCATGGGCCTCGATGCCGAGCTGTGTGCGAATCGGGCTGCTGGCGCCGGTCGCGTCGATCAGCCGGTCGGCCTCGATCGTGTAGCTGCCGGCAGGCGTCTCGATGTCCAGGCGCACGCCGTCGGCCAGTGGCTCGACGCGCGTCACGCGGCTCTTCCACCGCACGTCGGTCACGCCCAGCTCGAGGATGCGCTCGACCAAAAACCACTCGACGTAGAACTGCTGCAGGTTGATGAACGGCGGCTGCTTCGAAACGCTGTTCGCCTGCAGGTTGAAGTGGTAGACCTCGTCGTCGCCGGAGAAGGTGCGCCCGAACGACCAGGTGATGCCCTTGGCCGCGATGCGCTCGTAGATGCCCAGGCGCTCGAAGACTTCCAGGCTCTTCTGCGCGTAGCAGATGCCGCGCGACGAAGCGCCGCGCACGCCGACGGTGTCGTCCTCGTCGAGCAGCACGGCGGACACGCCGCGCTGTGCGAGGTCGCAGGCCAGCGTGAGGCCGGAAGGCCCGGCGCCGACGATGACGATGGGGTGGCGCACGACCTTCTTGCTCTGCAGTTCAGGGGGTGGCGTGAAAGGCCATGCCGGCAACTCGTAGGCCGGCGCGAAAGCGAAGTTTTTCATGTCTTTGTCGTGGGGTGCTACAGCGCGTGCGCGAATTCGGCGATGGCGTCGGCCGCCTGCGGCACCAGCTCGGGCTGCCCCGCCAGATAGTGGTTGCCGCCCACGATGTCGACGTTGCGGATGCGAGCGCCGCCCGCGGCCAGCCACGCGTCGCGCGTGCTCGGAAAGGTCGACTGGTCGCCCGTGTAGGTCAGCAGCAGCGTGGGCACTGTGGTCCGCGCGAGGTTGGCCGGCCCGTCGGCCTGCGAGCGCGACGACCATTGCGACAGAAACGCCGTCAGCGAGGTGGTGCGCCCCATGGCGTTGGCCGAGTAGTTCACCTGCCGCGCGTCGCCCCACACGCTGCCGGGCCGCCGGTCGTTCGCGTCCAGCGACAGGTCCACGCAGCGCGGATCGGCGTGCGTGCGGTAGACGATGAAGGTCTGGTCTCGCGGCGCGCCCGCCGTGCCGCGCAGCAGCGCGAGGCGCTCGACGCACCACTGCTCGATGCGCTCCAGCCGCGCCTTCTGCGCCGCGCTGAAGCGCGCCAGAAAGTCGCTGTCGTAGGGCATGCGGTGGCGCGGGTCGTACATGTCGAGCTCGGGGTCCACCGACAGCGGATCGTGCTCGTCGGTGACCGAGGGGTCGATCCAGTCGCGCATCAGCCGGGTGCGGCCCAGGTGCGCGGCGCACAGCGCGATGCCGTCCACCGGCGGCAGGTCGGTGGGGTGCAGGTGCGTGGGGTCACCGTCGGGCAGGTGGGTGGCGGTGAGGTTTTCGGCCTGCGCCTGGTAGAAGGCCGCGAGCGCGGCGCCGCCCGAGTTGCCGACGAGAAACACCTTCTCGTAGCCGGCTTCGCGCAGGTGCCGCACGCCGGCGCCCAGGTCCTGGATGGCGCGCTCCATCAGCAGCACCGTGTCGTTGCCCACGAAGCGCGAGTTCAGCCCCATGCAGCAGATGCCGCGCTCGGCCAGCGGGGCGATCAGGTAGTGGCCCATGAAGTTGCTGGTCGGGTGCATCACGATGGCCGCGACCTTCTTCGGCCCCTGTGGCGCGCAAAAAGCGCCGTAGATGCGCGGGCGCAGCAGCTGCAGGCCCGACTGGCTTTCCATCGCCGCGCCGGGCTTCACGTCGATGACGGCGAGTTGCAGTTCAGACATGCGCTGCGCCCTTCGTCGCTGCGCGCAGCGCGGCCTTGCGCACCGTCCACGCGTCGAGGTCGGCACGCGCGCGCAGCGCATGCGCGTCCATCTCGGCCTGCGGCACGGTGGGCGTGGTCAGTTCCACGCGAATGCCGTTGGGGTCGAAGAAGTAGATCGATTCGATGATGTGGTGGTCGGTCACGCCCAGCACCTCGACGCCCGCGGCTTCGAGCCGCGCCTTGGCCGCCTGCAGGTCGGCCACCGAATCGACGCGCAGCGCGATGTGGTTCACCCACGAAGGCGTGTTGGGCGAGGGCAGCGCCGCCGTGTCGTCGCCCAGGTCGAAGAAGGCGATGTACGAACCGTCGCGCATCTGGAAAAAGATGTGCACGTAGGGGCAGTACTCGCCCGTGCTCGGCACGTGGTCGCTCTGGATGACGTGGGCCAGCGGCAGGCCCAGCAGGTCTTCGTAGAAGCGGCGGGTTTCCTCGCTGTCGCGGCAGCGCCAGGCGAAGTGGTGCAACCCGAGAACGGGCGGAGGTGGGGGTGGGGGGGCTGTGTGGGCAGTCGTCGTTGTCGTCGGCATGCGTGTCTCCGTTCGGCCGCGATTGGGCGACGACGCGTCTTATGATGCAATCGAAATTAATTCATCGATTGATGAAAGAACCATATGAATCTGACCCTGCGCCAGCTGCGCGCTTTTGCCGCCGTGGCCGAAACCGGCAGCTTCACCGCCGCGGCACGGGAGCTGCACCTCACGCAGTCGGCGCTCAGCGTGCTGGTGCGCGAGCTCGAACGCGAGATGGGCGCGCAACTGCTCGACCGGAACACCCGCAGCGTGCAGCTGTCGGAGGCGGGTCGCGAGTTCTTGCCCTCGGTGCATCGCTTGCTGGGCGACCTGACGAGCGCGGTGGCCGGCGTCACGGATTTGCGTGACAAGAAGAAAGGGGTGTTGCGGCTTGCCGCGCCGCAGCTCATGGCCTGCACGCTGATGCCGCGCGTGATCGCGGCCTATCGCGAGACCTACCCCGACGTCGATGTGCGCCTGGCCGACACGCTGCCCGAGCACCTGCTCGCGGGCGTGGTGGCCGGCGACGTCGAACTGGCCGTGGGGCAGGACGTGACGGTGGACAGCGCCATCGAGCGGCGCACGCTGTTTCGCGACCGGCACTGGCTGATCTGCCCGCCGGACCATGCCTTCGCCCGACGCCGCAAGGTGCGCTGGCATGAGCTGGCGCCCTACACCTTCATCGCCCCCACGCGCGACTTTCGCCAGCGCGTGCTGCCCGAACTGGGGCCGGCCGAGCGCGACTACATGCTGCGCCCCGGCACGCAGGAGGTGTCGTACATGACGACCGCGCTCGGCATGGTGGCCTCGGGGCTCGGGCTCACGGTGTGCCCGACCTACTCCGCCTCGCTGGTGCGCGCCCACGGCCTGCAGATGGTGCGGCTGGAGTCGCCCGACTTCCACCGCGAGGTGTGCGTCTACAGCGCGGCGCGGCGCAGCCTGTCGCCGGCGGCCGCGAGCTTCGTCGAGATCCTCGAAGGTTTCGCGAAAGCCCAGCCGAAGCGTTGAAAAGCATCGGGCCGCCGCAAGAGGCGCACAGGGCCGCGAGGGGCCCAAACCTACAATGCAGGCCGACCCGTCTTCCACCTACTCCAGATCCATGAACGTCATTCGATTCACCGACCTCTGCGCACAGGGCAAAGCCGCCGGCCAGCGCGTTTTCATCCGTGCCGACCTCAACGTGCCGCAGGACGACGCCGGCCACATCACCGAGGACACGCGCATCCGCGCCTCGGTGCCCTGCATCCAGCTCGCGCTGGACGCCGGTGCGGCCGTGATGGTCACCTCGCACCTGGGCCGTCCGACCGAAGGCGAGTTCAAGCCCGAAGACTCGCTGGCCCCCGTGGCCAAGCGCCTGGGCGAGCTGCTCGGCCGCGAGGTGCTGCTGGTCGCCGACTGGGTCGACGGCGTCGACGTGAAGCCCGGCCAGGTCGTGTTGCTCGAGAACTGCCGCGTCAACAAGGGCGAGAAGAAGAACGACGAGGCGCTGGCCCGCAAGCTCGCCGCGCTCACGGACATCTACGTGAACGACGCCTTCGGCACCGCCCACCGCGCCGAAGCCACCACCTACGGCATCGCGCAGTTCGCGAAGATTGCCGCCGCCGGCCCGCTGCTGGCGGCCGAGATGGACGCCATCACCAAGGCGCTGGCGCAACCCAAGCGCCCGCTGGTGGCCATCGTGGCGGGCTCCAAGGTCAGTACCAAGCTCACCATTTTGAAGAGCCTGTCGGCCAATGTGGACCAGCTGATCGTCGGCGGCGGCATTGCCAACACCTTCATGCTGGCCGCCGGCCTGAACATCGGCAAGTCGCTGGCCGAGCCCGACCTGGTCGACAACGCCCGGGCGGTGATCGAGGCCATGCGCGCGCGCGGCGCCGACGTGCCGATTCCCGTGGACGTGGTCACGGCCAAGACCTTCGCCGCCGACGCGGTCGCCACCGTGAAGGACGCGAGCGACGTGGCGGACGACGACCTGATCCTGGACATCGGTCCCAAGACCGCCGCGATCCTGGCCGCTCAGTTGCGCGAAGCCGGCACCATCGTCTGGAACGGCCCGGTGGGCGTGTTCGAGTTCGACGCCTTCGCGGGCGGCACCAAGGCCATCGCGCAAGCGATTGCCGAGAGCAGCGCTTTCTCGATCGCCGGTGGCGGCGACACGCTCGCGGCCATCGCCAAGTACGGCATCGAGAAGCAGGTCGGCTACATCTCGACCGGCGGCGGCGCCTTCCTCGAGGTGCTGGAAGGCAAAACCCTGCCGGCCTTCGAGATCCTGGCCAAACGCGCGGCCGGTTGACCGGCGGCGCGGCGGCTGGCGCGATGAAAGCCCGTCAGGGTGACTTCCGTCAGACACACAAAGTGTATACAGTAGCGAATACAAAACGGAGACTACCCTCATGAGCACGGACCGCATCCCCCGCCACGCCACCAAGATCGTTGCCACGCTCGGTCCGGCGTCCAGCACCCCCGAACTGCTGGAAAAGATGATCCAGGCCAAGGTCAGCGTGGTGCGGCTGAACTTCAGTCACGGCACGGCGCAGGACCACATCGACCGCGCGCTCATGGTGCGCGAAGCCGCCCGCAAGATGGGCCGCGAAGTGGCCATCATGGCCGACCTGCAGGGCCCGAAGATCCGCGTGGGCAAGTTCGCGCAGGGCAAGATCTGGCTGGAGCCGGGCGCCAAGTTCGTGCTGGACGCCTCGCGCACCGAACCCGGCGACATCGACGCCGTGGGCCTGGACTACAAGGACCTGCCGCGCGACGTGAAGCCCGGCGACAAGCTGCTGCTGAACGACGGCCTCATCGTGCTCACGGTCGACGGCGTCAAGGGCGAGGCGGTGCACACCACTGTCAAGCTCGGCGGCGAGCTGTCGAACAACAAGGGCATCAACAAGCAGGGCGGCGGCCTCACGGCGCCCGCGTTGACCGCCAAGGACATGGAAGACATCAAGACCGCGATGAGCTTCCAGGCCGACTACGTGGCCGTGAGCTTCCCCAAGAACGCGACCGACATGGAAATGGCGCGCCAGCTGTGCAACGTGGCCGCGGCCGAGTTCGGCCACAAGCCCGGCATGATCGCCAAGATCGAGCGTGCCGAGGCCATTCCCAAGCTGGAAGAAATCCTGCGCGCCAGCGACGGCATCATGGTCGCGCGCGGCGACCTGGCCGTCGAGGTCGGCAATGCGGCAGTGCCCGCGCTGCAGAAGAAGATGATCCGCATGGCGCGCGACATGGACAAGGTGGTGATCACCGCGACCCAGATGATGGAGTCGATGATCACCAACCCCGTGCCCACCCGCGCCGAGGTGAGCGACGTGGCCAACGCCGTGCTCGACGGCACCGACGCCGTGATGCTCTCGGCCGAAACCGCCTCGGGCCGCTACCCGCTGGAAACCGTGCAGGAGATGAGCCGCATCTGCGAGGCCGCCGAAATCGCCGAGGACAAGACGCTGGACGCCGACTTCAGCGGCAAGACCTACAGCCGCATCGACCAGTCGATCGCCATGGGTGCGCTGTTCACGGCCCACCACCTGGGCGCCAAGGCCATCGTGGCGCTGACCGAGTCGGGCTCCACCATGCTCTGGATGAGCCGCCACCGCGCGCACATTCCCATGTACGCGCTGACCTCACGGCTGGCCACGCAGCGCAAGATGGCGCTGTACCGCAACGTGCGCCCGCTGCTGATGGACTCGCAGACCGACCGCGACACCGCGCTCGAACAGGCCGAAGCCCATCTGAAAAAGCGCGGCATCGTGCAGAGCGGGGACGTCTACGCGATCACCTGCGGCGAGCCGATGGGTGCCCCGGGCGGCACCAACATGCTCAAGATCTGCAGGGCCAGTTAAGGCGCGATCAGCCGTTGCGGAACAGGAAGCTGTAGGCGTTCAGCGCGGGCACACCGCCCAGGTGCGCATACAGCACCTTCGAGCCGGCCGGGAATTCCCCGAGCCGCACCTTCTCGATCATCCCGTGCATCGACTTGCCCTCGTACACGGGGTCGGTCAGCATGCCTTCCATGCGCGCGCACAGGCGAATCGCCTCCAGCGTGCCCTCGTTCGGCAGCCCGTACTCGGGCCCGCCGAAGCGGCGGTCCAGCACCACGTCCTGGTCGGTGATGTCGCGGCCCAGCTCCACCAGCTCGGCCGTGCCCTTGGCAATGCGCACGATCTGCTCGAAGGTCTGCTGCGGCTTGGCCGAGGCGTCGATGCCGATCACGCGGTCGGCCCGCCCGTCGGCCGCAAAGCCCACCACCATGCCCGCCTGCGTGCTGCCCGTGACCGAGCAGGTCACGATGTAGTCGAACCTGAAGCCCAGCTCGGCCTCCTGCTGGCGCACTTCTTCCGCGAAGCCCACGAAGCCCAGGCCGCCGCGCGGGTGTTCCGAGCAGCCCGCCGGAATCGGAAACGGCTTGCCGCCGGCCTTGCGCACGTCGTTCATCGCTTCTTCCCAGCTCTTGCGAATGCCGATGTCGAAGCCCGCCGCGTCCAGCCGCACGTCGGCGCCCAGGATGCGCGACATCTCGATGTTGCCGACCCGGTCGTACAGCGCGTCGGAGTAGTTGACCCAGTTCTCCTGCACCAGCACGCACTTCATGCCCAGGTGCGCCGCCACCGCGGCCACCTGGCGCGTCTGGTTGGACTGGATGCCGCCGATGGACACCAGCGTGTCGTAGCCGCCCTCGATCGCCTCGGGAATCAGGTATTCGAGCTTGCGGGTCTTGTTGCCCCCGAAGGCCAGGCCGCTGTTGCAGTCCTCGCGCTTGGCGTACAGCTCGACCTCGCCGCCCAGGTGCGCGCTCAGGCGCTTCAGGGGGTGGATCGGCGTGGGGCCGAAGGTCAGGGCGTGACGGGGAAACTTCTTCAGGTTCATGGTGCGGCTCCAGGAGGTTGAAGCCTTCGATCGTAGGAAGAAGGCTCCGCAACGTGCGTGTGAAGTTCGCTGGATTGCCGGCCGAAAAGAGGGCACGATGACCAAGCCACAACTTTTCAGTTCGCTGAATCTGCCATGAGCACAACGAAATTGCGTTCGCCCCCGGAGCTCGATCGCACCGACCGCGCCATCCTTCGCGCCCTGCAGCGCGATGCCTCGCTGTCGAACGTGGCGCTCGCCGCCAAGGTCAACCTCAGCGCCGCCGCCTGCCTGCGCCGCGTGGAGCGGCTCAAGGCGTCGGGGCTCATCAAGGCCATCGTCGCGCTGCTGGACCCCGACGCGCTCGACGTCGGCATGCTGGTGATGATCGGCGTGGTGCTGGACCGCTCCACGCCCGACTCCTTCGCCGACTTCGAGAAGGCCGCGCAGAAGGTCTCGGGCTGCCTCGAATGCCATGTGGTGACCGGCGAATTCGATTACTTCATGCTCGTGCGCACGCGCGACAACGACAGCTTCAACCGCCTGCACGCCGAGCAGCTGCTGTACCTGCCGGGCGTGCGGCAGATCCGCACCTTCGTCGTTTTGAAGCAGGTGCTGTCGACCACGCAGCTTCCCATCTGACGAAACCGGCGGGCGACTGCGTGCGTACTGATGCGATGAGCTTTCCCACCTTCGCGTCCCTTCGCCAGCGCCGCAGCGCCTTCTTCACCGCCGTCACCGCCGCCGCCGTGCTGTCGGCCTGTTCGCCGATCAAGGTGCTCAACGGACTCGTGCCCGCCGACACCTACCAGTTCCAGGGCGACATCGCCTACGGCAAGGCGCCGCGCCAGATGCTCGACGTGTACCAGCCGCTGCCGGCGACGCAACCGGCCCGCGGTTCCCGCCCGCTGGTGGTGTTCTTCTTCGGCGGCACCTGGACCAACGGCGACCGCGCCAGCTACAAGTTCGTCGGCGAGGCGCTGGCCGCGCGCGGCGCGGTGGTGGTGGTGCCCGACTACGGGCTGTCGCCGGCCTTCACCTACCCGGTGTTCGTGCGCGACAGCGCCCTGGCCGTCAAGTGGGCGCTCGACAACGCCGCGCAGCTCGGCGCCGACCCTAAGCAGGTCTACGTGATGGGCCACAGCTCGGGCGGCTACAACGCCGCGATGGTGGCGCTGGACGATCGCTGGCTCGGCGAGGTGGGCGCCAGCCCGAAGCAGCTGGCCGGCTGGATCGGCCTGGCCGGCCCCTACGACTTCCTGCCCATCGGCGACCCGCAGGCGCAAGCCGCCTTCAACTGGCCGAACACGCCGCGCGACTCGCAGCCGCTGGCGCATGTCACCTCCGCGTCGCCGCGCGCGCTGCTCATGGCAGCCTCGAAAGACAACCTGGTCTACCCGGACCGCAACACCGGCCAGATGGCGACCGCGCTGCGCGCCGCGGGCGTGCCGGTGGAGGTGAAGCTGTTCGACAACCTGAGCCACGTCACGCTGATCGGGGCTTTCGCCAAGCCGATCCAGTGGCTGGGCGGGCCGGTGCTGCCGCCCGTCCTGGGTTTCCTCGGGCTGGCGTCGGTGCCGTCCCACAATTAGGGTGAGGGGGGTCTCGGTAGAATTGCGGCAGTTTTCTCTCGTCTTTCCGCCTTCTTCTTTCCCTAATTCCCACGAGGTATTTCCCTATGGCTCTCGTCTCGATGCGCGAACTGCTCGACCATGCCGCGGCCAATGGCTACGGCATTCCGGCCTTCAACGTCAACAACCTGGAACAGGTCCAGGCCGTGATGGAGGCCGCCAAGGAAACCGGCGCGCCCGTGATCCTGCAAGCCAGCGCGGGAGCCCGCAAGTACGCCGGCGAAGCCTTCATCAAGCACCTGATCCAGGCCGCCATCGAGCAGTACCCGAACATTCCGCTGGTGATGCACCAGGACCACGGCCAGAACCCCGACGTGTGCAAGGGCGCCATCGACCTGGGCTTCAGCTCCGTCATGATGGACGGCTCGCTCGAGGCCGACGGCAAGACCATCGCCAGCTACGAATACAACGTGGACGTCACCAGGAAGGTTTCCGACATGGCCCACCGCCTGGGCGTGACCGTCGAAGGCGAACTCGGCTGCCTCGGCTCGCTCGAAACCATGAAGGGCGACAAGGAAGACGGCCACGGCACCGACGACACCATGACGCGCGAGCAGCTGCTGACCGACCCCGAGCAGGCCGCCGACTTCGTCAAGCGCACCCAGATCGACGCGCTGGCCATTGCCATCGGCACCAGCCACGGCGCCTACAAGTTCACGCGCGAGCCCACCGGCGACATCCTGGCGATCGACCGCATCAAGGAAATTCATCGCCGCATTCCCAACACCCACCTGGTGATGCACGGCTCGTCGAGCGTGCCGCAGGAGCTGCTGGCCATCATTCGCCAGTACGGCGGCGACATGAAGGAAACCTACGGCGTGCCCGTGAAGGAAATCCAGGAGGCCATCAAGCACGGCGTGCGCAAGATCAACATCGACACCGACATCCGCCTGGCCATGACCGGCGCGGTGCGCAAGTTCCTGGCCGAGCACCCCGACAAGTTCGACGCCCGCGAATGGCTCAAGCCGGCGCGCGAAGCCGCCAGGCTGATCTGCAAGCAGCGCTACATCGAGTTCGGCTGCGAAGGCCAGGGCGCCAAGATCAAGGGCGACACGCTGCAGGTGGTGGCCGCCCGCTACGCCAAGGGCGAGCTGGCGCAGGCCGTGGTCTGACAACTTCCGCGTCATTCGAAGGCCACCGTTCGCGGTGGCTTTTTTCTGCGCGCACAATCCGCTTTCACCGTCTTTCAGTTTCCGTCGTTCTTCACCGCATCTGCCCCATGACCACCGTCCACACCTCCTCCATCCAGAGCCTGCCCCTGCTTGCGCGCGGCAAGGTGCGCGACAACTACGCCGTCGGCGAAGACCGCATCCTGATGGTCGCGAGCGACCGGCTCAGCGCCTTCGACGTGATCATGGGCG
Source organism: Variovorax monticola (assembly GCF_051216855.1). Classification (NCBI taxonomy): domain Bacteria; kingdom Pseudomonadati; phylum Pseudomonadota; class Betaproteobacteria; order Burkholderiales; family Comamonadaceae; genus Variovorax; species Variovorax monticola. Next base: position 236,542 of record NZ_JBPJZP010000005.1, on the reverse strand, counting down.
AGCCCATTCCCGGCAAGGGCGAGATCCTCACGCAGATGGCGCTGTGGTGGTTCGACCGCCTCGGCCAGCTCTGCCCCAACCACCTGACCGGCGACGCGCCCGAGAGCGTGGTCACGGCCGACGAAGTGCCCCAGGTCACGCAGCGTTCCATGCTGGTCAAGCGCCTGAAGCCGATTCCGGTCGAGGCCGTGGTGCGCGGCTACCTGGCCGGCAGCGGCTGGAAGGAATACCAGGAAACCCAGTCGGTCTGCGGCGTGCCGCTGCCCGAGGGCCTGACCAACGCGAGCAAGCTGCCGCGCCCGATCTTCACGCCCGCCGCCAAGGCCGCGGCCGGCGAGCACGACGAGAACATCACCTACGACCGCGTGGTGGAAATCGTCGGCCCCAAGCTGGCCCAGCAGATCCGCGAGACCAGCATCGCCATCTATGAAACGGCCGCGCAGATCGCCTTGGCCAAGGGCATGATCATTGCCGACACCAAGTTCGAGTTCGGCCTGGACGAGGCCGGCACGCTGGTGCTGATGGACGAGGTGCTCACGCCCGACAGCTCGCGCTACTGGCCGGTGGAGGGCTACCAGGCCGCCCTGGCCGCCGGCACCAACCCGCCGAGCTACGACAAGCAGTTCGTGCGCGACTGGCTCGAAGCCACCAAGATCAACGGCAAGCCCTGGGACAAGACGCCCCCGGCGCCGCGCCTGCCGGCCGAGGTCATCGAGAAGACGGCCGCCAAGTACCGCGAGGCGCTGGAGCGGCTCACGGGCTGAGCCTGACCCGTCGGCGAACCCCTGAAGAAAGACCGGCCTCGCGCCGGTCTTCTGCTTTCAGCGCCCGCTGGTGCTGAGCGCCGCCACCGTGCGCCCGCTCGCGTCCAGCAGCACCAGGCGCCCCGGCCCTGCCAGCCGGTAGCTCGCGGTGCCCTGCAGCACCGAGATGAACTGCGCCTCTGTCGCCCCGCGCGCCGGGTCGGCGCAGGCCATGCGGGTGGAGGCCACCTGGCCGATCTTCAGCGTGACGCCGCTGCGCGTGTAGGTGCCCGAAATGCGGTTGCAGCCGCCCGAGCCGCTGAGGCGCCCGCTGCTGCGGTCGAACTGCAACAGCGCGTCGCTGTTGGGCGCGACGGGTTCGTCGCCCAGTTGCACCAGGCGCCATGCCGGGCCCTCGATGGGCTCGTCGAGGCTGATGCCGCTGCCGCAAGCGCTCAGGGCTGCCAGCAAGGCGGCCGTCGCGAGGGTGGGAAGCGCTGTACCGCGGGAGAAGCGTGCGAGGCGGGCGAAGGAGCGCATGGCCGGTCTTTCCTTTTCGATCTGCAACAGGTTGAATCGGGCGTGATCGTATGCGAGCGCGACTATCTCGCCAATGCCACGCCGCCGGCCAGGCGGGACTGCACGCAGCGCCGCACGCTGTCCGGCGTGTCCTGACGCGCCAGCAACGCGGGCCAGTCCGCCTTGGCCTGGCGCGCCGTTTCTTTGGCGATGGCCATCAGCCGCGCGGGGCGCAGCAGGCCCGCCGAGCGCAACAGCGCGTCGAGCGCGTCCCAGTCGAAGGCGCGCAGCTTCGCGTCGATGGCGCGGTTGACCCCGTAGTCCGAAGGCGGCACGCCCTCGAAGAAGGCCGCCACGCACACCGGGTCGTATGCGAGAACCGTTGGGCAACTCGCAGATGCAAAAAAGCGACCCGAAGGTCGCTTTTCATCAAATCTGAGCGCCCAAAGGCGCATTGACATATATCAGCTCAACACCACGCTGCTGAGCCGGCGCCGGTAGGTGGCCACCACCGGATCGTCCGGCGGAATCTGGCCGTCGGCCACCTTGATCTTCGGCGGCTCGATCACGTCGAGGATGGCGATGTAGGTCTTGCGGGCCAGCTCTTCGCTCCAGGACTTGTCGCGCATCAGGATGTCGAGCAGCTCGTCCATGGCGTCGGTCCAGCGCTGGGCGGCCATCAGCAGGCGGGCGCGGGCGAAGCGGGCCTCGAAGTCGCGCTTGTTGGCGGCAATTTTGGCCTCGAAATCGGCCATCGCAGGCGCCGCGCCTGCGGGTGGCGCTGCGAAATCGATAGCATCCATCCATCGCTGCAGCGCGTCGAAGCGGCGCACCAGGCCGGTCTTGGCGATCACCGGCGCGAAGGCGACCTTGGCGTCGTCGAGGCGGCCTTCCAGCAGCAGCAGCTTGATGTAGTCGAAGCGGGCGTCGTCGTTGGCCGGGTCGGTGGCCACGGCGTGCTGCAATTTTTCGAGCGCGCCCAGGGTGTCGCCCTCGGCCAGCGCGTCCTGCGCGGCGGCTTCTTCGGAAGCGGCTTCGGCCTCGTCGGCGCCGGGCAAGTGCTTGTCGAGGAACTCGCGGATCTTCTCGGCCGGAATGGCGCCCACGAAGCCGTCGATCGGATGGCCGTCCTTGAACATCACGCAGAACGGGATGCTTCGCACGCCGAACATTTCAGACAGCTGCGACGAGATCTGCGGCACCTTGTCGGCGTCGAGCTTGGCCAGCGTGAAGCGCCCGGCGTACTCGACCTCGAGCTTTTCGAGCACCGGCCCGAGCTGTTTGCACGGCCCGCACCATTCGGCCCAGATGTCCAGCAGCACCGGCGTGGCGACGGAGCCTTCGACCAGTTCGGCCTGAAAATTTTCGAGAGTGATGTCGATCATCGGAACCAGCTGGGGGTGAAACGTAAAATTGAAACCATGAACGAAACCATTCAGGTCGGTGTAGTGATGGGCTCGAGCTCCGATTGGGAGACGATGCGCAACGCGGTCGAGATTCTCCAGCAATTCGGAATCAGCCACGAAGCAAAGGTGGTCTCGGCCCACCGGATGCCCGATGCGCTCTTTGCGTACGCCGAAAGCGCCGCCGGGCGCGGGCTCGCCGCGATCATCGCGGGCGCGGGGGGCGCGGCCCACCTGCCGGGCATGCTGGCGTCCAAGACCACGGTGCCCGTGCTCGGCGTGCCGGTGGCCAGCCGGCACCTGCAGGGCGTCGATTCGCTCTACAGCATCGTGCAGATGCCCAAAGGCGTGCCGGTGGCCACATTCGCCATCGGCAACGCCGGCGCGGCCAACGCGGCGCTGTTCGCGGTGGCCATGCTGGCGGTGAACGACCCGGCGCTGCGCGCCAGGCTCGACGCCTTCCGCACGGCGCAGACCGCGGCCGCCGAAGCCATGACGCTGCCGCCGGCCCCGGTCAGCGCCGGCGAGTCCGCCCCGGTGTCCCCCTTCTCGCCGCAAGGCGGAGGTGCCCTGTGAGCGGCCATGAAGGCGATCTGCCCGTTCTTCCGGGCGCCACGCTCGGGGTGCTGGGCGGCGGCCAGCTGGGGCGCATGTTCGCGCATGCCGCTCAGCGCATGGGCTATTTCACGGCGGTGCTCGACCCCGACGCCGACAGTCCCGCCGGCCGTGTGAGCCACCACCACATCCACACCGACTACGACGACGTCGACGGCCTGGCCCGCCTGGCCGGCCTGGCCGACGCGGTGACCACCGAGTTCGAGAACGTGCCCGCGCCCTCGCTGGAGCATCTCGCGGTGGCCCGCCCGGTGTCGCCCGGCGCCGCGGCCATCGCCATCGCGCAGGACCGCATCGCCGAGAAGGCCCACTTCACGCGCTGCGGCGTGCCCTGCGCGCCCTATGCGGCCATCGAGACCGCCGCGCAGCTCGCCGCCGTCGACGACAGCTTGCTGCCCGGCATCCTGAAGACCGCGCGCCTGGGCTACGACGGCAAGGGCCAGCAGCGCGTGAAGACGCGCGCCGAGCTGGTCGAGGCCTGGCAGGCCACGGGCTGCGTGCCCTGCGTGCTCGAGAAGATGCTGCCGCTCGAATTCGAGTGCTCGGTGATCCTGGCGCGCGGGCGCGACGGTCACATCGTGAACTTTCCCCCGCAGCGCAACCTGCACCGCGACGGCATCCTGGCCGTGACCGAGGTGCACGCGCAGAACATGCCCAAGACGGTGGCGCAGGGCGCGGTCAATTCCGCGAAGAGCATCGCCAGCGGGCTGGACTACGTGGGCGTGCTGTGCGTGGAGTTCTTCGCGCTGGCCGACGGCTCGCTGGTGGTGAACGAAATGGCCCCGCGCCCGCACAACAGCGGCCACTACACGATGGAAGCCTGCGACGTGTCGCAGTTCGAGCTGCAGGTGCGCACGCTCGCCGGCCTGCCGCTGGCCGCGCCGCGCCAGCACAGCCCGGCCATCATGCTCAACCTGCTGGGCGACCTGTGGTTTGTCGACGGTGGCGATACACCGGTCACGCCACGCTGGAGCGACGTGCTCGCGCTGCCCGGCGCCCACCTGCACCTGTACGGCAAGGTCGACCCGCGCCGCGGCCGCAAGATGGGCCACCTGACCTTCACCGGCGCCACGCTCGACAGCGTGCGCGCCGCCGCGTCGCAGGCCGCGTTGCTGCTGGGCCTGCCCGCGGTGACCACCGCCGAGCTCGCATGATCCTGGACGGGCGCTCTCCCCAGCCCCAGGCCGTCGACGCCATCGCCGAAGCCGCGCGCGTGCTGCGCGCGGGCGGCCTGGTGGCTTTCCCGACCGAAACCGTCTACGGACTGGGCGCCGACGCCACCAGCGACATGGCCGTGGCCGGCATCTTCAAGGCCAAGGGTCGGCCGTCGGACCACCCGCTGATCGTCCACGTGGCGGCCGGCATCAAGGGCACCGAGGCGCTGTCGCGCTTCGCGCAGCCGCTGCCGCTGTTCGCGCAGAAGCTGGTGCAGGTCTTCTGGCCCGGCCCGCTCACGCTGATCGTCACGCGCCAGCCCGGCGTGGGCGCTGCCGCGGCAGGCGGGCAGGACACCATCGGCCTGCGCTGCCCCTCGCATCCCGTGGCGCAGGCGCTGCTGGAGGCCTGCGCCGAGCTGGGCGTGCCCGGCGTCGCGGGGCCCAGCGCCAACCGGTTCGGGCGCGTCAGCCCGACCACCGCGCAGCATGTGCACGACGAGTTCGGCGACGACCTGCTGGTGATCGACGGCGGCGCGTGCGAGGTGGGCATCGAGTCGACCATCGTCGACTGCAGCCGCGGTGCGCCGGTGCTGCTGCGCCCTGGCGTCATCACACGCGCGCAGATCGAGGCCGCCTGCGGCGAGAAGCTCAGCGACCGCGACGTGCTCGACACGCCCGACCCGCGCGCCTCGGGCACGCTGGAGGCGCACTACGCCCCGAACGCCAAGGTGCGGCTGATGGACGCCAAGGCGCTCCAGGCCGGGCTCGACGTGCTGGGCGCCAACGCGGCGCACATTGCGGTGTGGGCCCGCGCCCCGATGCGCACCCGCTCCCAGCGCCTGCTGCTGCGGCGCATGCCCGACGACGCCGCCGCCAGCGCGCAGCAGCTGTTCGCCGTGCTGCGCGAGTTCGACGCGCAGGGCGTCAAGCTGATCTGGATCGAGACCCCGCCCGACACGCCCGAGTGGGAAGGCGTGAAGGACCGGTTGCAACGAGCGTCAGTGGCCTGATCCAGGAACACCGAGGAACCGGCTTTGCCGGGCCTCAGGTGTTGCCCCCGGTAGGGGGTTGGCGAAGCGACACGAAGTGCGCGCAGCCTGGGGGCGAGCCACGTTCACCGGCTTTGCCGGGCCTCAGGTGTTGCCCCCGGTAGGGGGTTGGCGAAGCGACACGAAGTGCGCGCAGCCTGGGGGCGAGCCTTGACCCCGGTCATCCTCCGGCGGCGAGCACGCCCTGGAAGAAGCCCCGTGCCGCCGCCAGGCAGAACGGCGGCGCCAGCGTGCCGTGGTACGCCAGCGTGACCGCCTGCGCCTTGTCCGCCGCGCTGCCCGTCGTGCTCTGCACCAGCGACGCCTTGGCCTGCGCGAAGCCGGCGCGCGCTGTCGAATAGACGTCGACCGCGGCCGAGTCTTCCAGGTCGACCACCGTCAGCGCGGCGGCCGGCATGCCCTTGGCGCGGAAGTAGCCTGCCGTGGCGCGCGTGCTGACGAAGTTCACCGTCGGGTCGTTGGCGCCGCCGCACATCAGCACCGGCCGGGCGGGCACCCAGTTGCGCAGGTCGTTGGCCACGGCCGCCTTGCGGAAACCCGTGGACGGCGTGCAGCCCAGCGGCGTGGCCGTGCTCAGCGAAGCCGCCGTGGCCGGCAGCGCATTGCCGGGGCAAGGGTTGGACTGGATGTCGGTGGCCGCCTGCGTCAGGTAGCTCTGGCGCATCAGGTTGTTGGCGCCGTAGAAGATCGCGAGTTGGCTGTTGACCGGCCCCGGCGTGGCGTTGGCCGGGAACAGCGCCAGCTGCGGCAGCTTGCCCGCGCTGAACAGCGTGTCGGGCGTCAGGCTCGGCAGCAGGGTCTCGATGCCGCTCGCGTACTGCGCTTCGTAGACGTCGCCAGGGGTGCCGTACACATTGCCGAACTGCTGCTGCCAGCTGGTCGACAGCAGCGGCACGAACAGCGTGGCGCCCAGCGCCGGCCAGCCCTGGAAGGTGTAGTCGGTCAGCAGGCTGATGGCCGAGGGCGCCGACAGCGGGGCCGAGGCCGTCACCGTCTTGCCCGTGGCCTGCATCTCGCGGTGCGCCGCCATGGCCACGTAGCCGCCCTGCGAATAGCCGGAAATGAACAGCGAGCCGGCGTCGTTCGCACCGATGTTCGAGAAGGTCTTGCGCGCCGCGGTGAGCGCATCGACCATGTCCTTGCCCTGCTGGTCGCCATTCAGGTAGGGGTGGTAGGGCAGCGTCGACTTGTCGTAGCCCGCGTAGTTGGGCGCCACCACGATGTAGCCCTGCGCAGCGAAGGTGGCCGCGATCAGCAGGCCCTCGCCGGCGGCGGCCTGCGTGCTGTCGGTCCACTTGGCGAGGTTGTAGTTGCGCGCCGCCGTGGTGCCGTGCGCATAGAGCACCACCGGCCGCTGGCCGCTGCAGGCCACGTCGGAGCCGGTGGGCACCATCACGGCGGCGGTGGCGTTGGTGGCCTCGTTCTTCGCGCCGATGGTGCGGTATTCGAGGTAGCGCATGTCGATGCCGCACTTGGGCGTGCCCGCGACCTGCAGCAGCGCGCTGCCCTGGGCGCTGGCCTGCAGGCTGGCCTTGAACTGGTCGGCCGTGAGATTGGCCGTCTGCTCGGGCGGGTTGGTGACCACCGAGCCCCGGCCGGTGTCGGCCGCGGGCAGCGGAAAGCCCACCCCGATGCCGCCACCCCCTCCGCCGCCGCCTCCCCCGCAGGCCGCGAGCAGCAGCGTGATGCCCGCGAGTGCCGCCGTCTTGTGCAGCCGGACGGGCGGTGTGGAGGTGTGTTGTGTTTTTTGCACGGGGTTTGTCTCCTGCGTTGGAATGGAATCGAACGAGCGTCCGATTCTGTTCAGCAGCGAGGTCCCACGCAATCGGTGTTCGCCTACAGCACCATGCCCGCCCGAGCCAACGCCGGAGCGGCTCAGTTGTCCTGAGAAGCCCAGTCGACCAGCGCGTCGAACGCCGCGCGCGCCGCGCCCGCGTTCTCGCCGTTGGCGATGGCCACCAGCACGTAGCGCCGCCCGCTTGCGCCGTCGACGAAACCGGCCACGCCCGAGGCGTCGCGCAGCGTTCCGGTCTTCAGGTGGGCCGAACCGCCCGAGCGCAGCGTGCGCTTCTTGAGCGTGCCGTCCACGCCCATGGCGGGCAGCGAGGACATCAGCTCGGGCATCACCGGCGAGCGCCACGCCACCTGCAGCATCTTGCCCAGCGCCGCGGCGCTGATGCGCTCGTCGCGCGACAGGCCCGAGCCGTTCTCGAACACCGGCTGCGCCTCGCCCGTGCCGATACGGTCGCGCCACCACTGGCCCAGCGCGGTGCGCGAGGCCTCGAAGGTGCCGCGGTTCTTCTGCGTGAGCCCGATGGTCAGGAACAGCTGCTGCGCCATCACGTTGTTGCTGTACTTGTTGATGTCGCGCACCACCTCGGCCAGCGGCGGCGACTCGAACTCGAACGCCGGCTTCAGTCCCGCCGGCACGCGCCCCTCGCGCATCTGCCCGCCCACGCGCCCGCCCATCTCGGCCCACATGCCGCCGATGGCGCGCAGGGCGTAGGTGCGCGGGTCGCCGTAGGCCACGGCCCAGCTTTTCTCGCCGCAGCTCGCCGGCAGGCCGCCGGCGAAGCGGATGCGGTTCACGTCGCTGAAATCGGCGCGCAGAGCCGTGCGCCAGTCGCCGCACTCGCCGGCCACCAGCGGCACGGTCGGCGGCATGGCCACGCTGGCCAGCGGGGGCTCGTAGCTCACGCGCGCGATCTGGCCCGCGCGGTCGGGCGCGAAGCTCATGTTGACCGACTTGAAGTTCACCAGCAGCGCGTCGGGCGAGGCGTTGTAGGGGCGCAGCGGCTCGCCGTCGAAGGCGCCCGGGTCGCCCTCCACCGTGGTCTCGAAGGCGCTGCGGTCGATCACGATGTCGCCGCTCACCGTGGTGATGCCCAGCCCCTGCACGTGGCGCAGCAGCAGCCACACGCGCTCCAGCACCAGCTTGGGATCGCCCTGGCCCCTGATGTACAGGTTGCCGTTGAGCACGCCGTTGGCCACCGTGCCTTCGACGTAGACCGGCGTGGTCCAGGCGTAGGCCGCGCCGAGCATGTCGAGCGCGGCGTAGGTGGTGACCAGCTTCATGATCGACGCCGGGTTCACCGGCACCTGCGTGCGCCAGGCCAGGCGGGGCTGGCGGGTGCCGTCGGCTTCTGCCACCAGCATGGTGACGGACTCGCGCGGCACCTTGGCGCGGGCGAGGGCTGCGTCGACCTGTGTGGGAAGGGCTTGGACCTGGGTTTGCTGGGCGAAGGCTGCGGCCGGGGCCAGCAAGGAAACCAGGGGAAAGGTCAGTGCGCAGGCCGCGCGGCGGAGGGCAAAAGGCATCCGCCCATTATCCCGGTGCGAACAGGTGCAGCTTCGCGTGGTACAGCAGCATCACCGTCTTGGCGTCGGCGATGCGGCCGTCGGCCACCATGGCCAGCGCCTCGTCGATGCCGAGCTCCAGCACCTCGATGTCCTCGCCTTCCTCCGCCAGGCCGCCGCCCGCGCCGATGCGCATCGAGGGCTCGTAGGGCGCGACGAAGAAGTGCAGCCTCTCGGTCACCGAGCCGGGGCTCATGAAGCTCTCGAAGATCTTCTGCACGCTGCCGAGCCGGTAACCCAGCTCTTCCTCGACCTCGGCGCGAATGCGTTCCTCGGGTGCCGCGTTGTCCAGCAGGCCGGCCGCGGCCTCGATCAGCAGGTCGTCATGGCCGTTGACGAAGGCCGGGTAGCGGAACTGGCGCGTGAGCAGCACCGTGCGCTGCGTCAGGTGGTAGGGCAGCAGCGTGGCGCCGTTGCCGCGGTCGTAGGTTTCGCGGTGCATGCGCTGCCACCGGCCGTCGTTGCGGCGCCAGTCGAAAGCGGTGGTGCGCAGGGTGTACCAGTGGTCGGAAAGCAGGGTGACTTCGTGCACCCGGACGCGGTCTTGAAGGGTCATGGCCGGCGAGCATATGTGCATGTTCGTGCAAAAACAAGAAAAAACGTGCAATCTACCGTTCGGGCCGATACCATCGCTTGATGCTCACCCGCCAGCGCAAGCAACACATCCTCTCGGTCCTGCGGCGCGACGGCCACGTCGTGGCGAAGGCGCTCAGCGACGAACTGGGCCTGTCGGAAGACACCCTGCGCCGCGACCTGCGCGAGCTGGCGGCCGAGGGCCTGCTGCTGCGCGTGCACGGCGGCGCGCTGCCCGTCGCGGCGGCCGAGGCCGACTTCGCCGGGCGGCAGCAGCTCGCGCCCGACGAAAAAGTGGCCATCGGCCGCGCCGCCGCACGCCTGGTGAAGCCGGGGCAGGTGGTGTTCGTCGACGGCGGCACCACCGCCGTGCAGCTCGCGCGCCACCTGCCGAGGACCCTGCAGGCCACCGTGGTCACGCACAGCCCGTCGGTGGCGGTCGAGCTGGTGTCGCACGCGGGCATCGAGGTGGTGCTGATCGGCGGGCGCCTGTTCAAGCACTCCATGGTGGCGGTCGGCTCGGCGGCGATGGCGGCCATTGCGCGCATTCATGCGGACACCTACTTCATGGGCGTCACCGGCGTGCACGCCGAGGCCGGGCTCACCACGGGCGACCTGGAAGAGGCGGAGATCAAGCGCGCGCTGATGGCGGCGGCGGCCGAGACGGTGGTGCTGGCCTCGTCGGAGAAGCTCGGCGCGGCCTCGGCCTGGGTGGTCAACCCGGTGGGCGCGGCCACCCGCCTGCTGGTGTCGCCCGATGCGCCGGCCAAGGCGCTGGCGCCGCTGCGCAAGGCGGGGCTGGCGATTCTGCTGAGCGATAACGAGGGATAACGAGGGATGACGCGGGGTGACCACAGGATTGGGCCGCCCCTCGATAATCGGCGCATGCCTCTCGCCTTGCCCAAGCTGCTCGCCTTCGACACCAGCACCGAGCACCTGTCCGTGGCCGTGCTGCACGGGGACACGCTGCTCGCGCACAACGGCGTGGGCGGCGCCCAGGCCTCGGCCACGCTGCTCCCGCTGATCCAGCAACTGCTGGCCGACGCCGGCCTGGCGCTGGCCGAGCTCGATGCCATCGTCTTCGGCCGTGGGCCGGGTTCTTTCACCGGCCTGCGCACCGCCTGCTCGGTGGCGCAGGGGCTGGCCTTCGGCGCCAAGGTGCCGCTGGTGCCGGTCGACACCCTGCTGGCCGTGGCCGAGGAGGCGCGCCATGCCTTCGGCGTGCAGCAGGTGGTGGCCGCGCTCGACGCCCGCATGGACCAGATCTACGCCGCGCGCTACGACTTCGCCGCGCACGGCCCCCTCGGCGGCGACGGCGACGGCGACGGCGAACCGCTGCTGCTGTCGCCCGAAGAACTCGAAGTGCCGCCCGGCTGGGCGCTCGCCGGCACCGCCTTCGCCGCCTACGGCCCGCGCCTGGCCCCGGCCACGGCCACGGCCCACCACGACGCGCTGCCGACCGCCACCGCCTTGCTGCGGCTGGCCCCCGCGCTGCTCGCGGCAGGGCGGACCGTGCCGGCGGCCCAGGCCTGGCCGCTCTACGTTCGCGATAAAGTGGCGCAAACCACCGAAGAGCGCGCGGCCATCAAGGCGGCCGCTGCTGCTGCCGCCCCCTGACACACCGACACCCGACCCCGCATGAGCGCCGTCCTCCAGCCCGTCGAAGCCCGCCTCGAGCCGCTCACCATCGAGCGGATCGACGCGGTCTGCGCGGTCGAGGAAACGGCCTACAGCCACCCCTGGACGCGCGCCAACTTCACCGATTCCATGGCCGTGGGCTACCACTGCCAGTGCCTGCTGGCGCCCGGTGCGGCGCAGGGCGTGAGCTCGCCGGTCACCGAGCTGGGCGAAACGCTGATCGGCTACTTCGTTGCCATGAAGGGCGTCGACGAGGTGCACCTGCTGAACATCACCGTGGCGCCGGCCTTCCAGCGCCAGGGCTGGGCGCCGCTCATGCTCGAGGCCTTGGGCGGCTGGTCGCGCGCCGAGAGCGCGCAGTGGCTGTGGCTCGAAGTGCGCCAGAGCAACCAGCGCGCGCTCGACATCTACCTGCGCCACGGTTTTCGCAGCGTGGGCGTGCGCAAGGGCTATTACCCGGCCCATGACAACAAGCGTGAAGACGCGGTCGTCATGAGCCTGCGATTGAATGAAACAGGCACCGCCTGGGGAGCCTTGCGATGAGTGCCGTGCAGACATTGAAGCTCGACGCGCGCCAGCGCGCGATGCTCGACGAGATGGGTGTGAAGGTCTGGTGGCCCGTGCCGGAGGTTGCCGAAGCGGCCGAGGCGGCGCCGGTTGCTATTGAAACGGTAGCGGCACACGCAGATGTGGCGCGCGTAAGCGAGCAAAACGAGGCCGGAATGCCGGTTGCCGCACCGCCACCTGCGCCTGTCGCCCGGCCCGCCATGGCGCCCGCGCCGGTCGCAAGGCCGGTCGCCACGCCCCAGACCCAAGGTGCCGCCGTGCTCGTCGAAGCGCCCTGCCGCCTTTACGCAGAAGCCGGTGCCGAACCTGCACAAGGCGGTTGGCTCGTCGTCGCCGACATGCCGCCCGAGGCCGACGGCCGCCACGGCGAGCCCTTCGCGGGCGACGCCGGGCGGCTGCTCGACAACATGCTGCGCGCGCTGAAGCTGCATGACGGCCGCGCGCCCGTGCACCTCGTGCGCACCCACCGCGGCGTGGCCGCCGGCCAGCCCGGCAGCCCGCGCGCGATGGACGAGGCCTTCGGCGAACATGCTGCGGCGCTCGCCCCGCGCGTCGTGCTGGCCATGGGCCCGCTGGCCGCGCAAGGCCTGATGCAAAGCGCCGACCCGCTGGGCAAGCTGCGCGGGCGCGTCGTGCCGCTCGCTGGCGTCGACGGCGCTTCGGTGGTGGCGACGTACCACCCCGCCTACCTGCTGCGCAACCCGGCCGACAAGGCGCGCGCCTGGGCCGACCTGTGCCTGGCCGCGGAGCAGCACACGCCCACCCCATCGGCCTGAGAGGCTGGCCCCGTGAAACGGGGCGCAAACAGGCGCTGAAACAGCCGCCGGAGCGGGCCCGCCTAAAATCCTGGCCCATGACTTTCCTCGACAAGCTGGCCGCCGCACAGCAAAAAAACGGTTCGTTGCTCTGCGTGGGGCTCGACCCCGAGCCCGCCAGGTTCCCGGGGCCATTCAAGGGCGACGCCAGCCGCATCTATGACTTCTGCGCGCGCATCGTCGACGCCACGGCCGACCTGGTCATCGCCTTCAAGCCGCAGATCGCCTACTTCGCGGCCCACCGCGCCGAGGCGCAGCTCGAGCAGCTCATGGAGCACATGCGCCGCAACGCGCCGCACGTGCCCACCATCCTGGACGCCAAGCGCGGCGACATCGGCTCCACCGCCGAGCAGTACGCGCTCGAAGCCTTCGAGCGCTACGGCGCCGACGCGGTCACGCTGTCGCCCTTCATGGGGTTCGACTCGGTGGCGCCCTACCTCAAGCACGAAGGCAAGGGCGCCTTCCTGCTGTGCCGCACCAGCAACCCCGGCGGCTCCGACCTGCAGGGGCAGCGGCTGGCGGACGTGGAGGGCCAGCCCTTCCTGTACGAGCACGTCGCCAGGCTGGCGCAGGGGCCGTGGAACCTCAACGGCCAGCTCGGGCTGGTGGTGGGCGCGACCTATCCGGCGGAAATCGAGCGCGTGCGCGCACTCGCGCCGACCGTGCCGCTGCTGATTCCGGGCGTCGGCGCCCAGGGTGGCGACGCGGTGGCCACGGTGCGCGCCGGCTGGCGCCCGGACGCGCCGATCATCGTGAACTCGTCGCGCGCGATCATCTATGCGTCGTCGGGCGACGATTTTGCAGATGCGGCGAAGAACGCCGCCCGCACGATGCGCGATACGCTGGAAGCCGCGAAGCCCTGACCCTTCAAACCCTGCGCAGCCGCGTGAAGGCCTCGAACTCCCAGTTGCGCATGCCCAGCAGCAGCGTGTAGCCCTCGCGGTCCTTGGCCGACAGCTTCTGGTCGGTCTGGTGCTGCTGCGCAAAGTCTTGCGCCACGCGCTGCAGGCGCTCCAGGAACGCGGGCGCCAGCGAGCGGCTGATCGAGCCGTGCACCAGCAGCAGCCCCTCGGCCGGGCCGTCGAAGCCGCCGCGGTAGTAGTCGAGCACCACGTTCTCGCGGAAGAACTCCATCACCGGGCCGTGCGGACGCCAGCGGAAGGTCTTGGCCAGCTTCAGGCGGTACCGGTTCAGCGGGCGCAGCTCGATGATGCCGATGCGGTCCAGCTGCGCCAGGCAGCCGATGCACTCGGCCTCGCTGATGCGGTAGGCCGTCACGATCTGCTCCAGCGTCCACTGGCTCAGCACACTGATGGCCACCAGCAGCAGCTTCTTGTCTTTCACCACGGCCTTTTCCTGCTCCTGCGTCAGCTCCTTGAGCAGCGGCTGGGCGTCGGCCACACGGCGGGCCAGTTCGGCAAAGTCGATCTTCAGCGCGCGGCAGATGGCGTCCACCCGCGACAGCGGCATGTCGCTCTTGGCCAGCATCCGCTTGACGCTGGACTCCGCCATGTCCAGCGACCGGGCCAGGTCGGCGTAGGTCATGCGGGCGCTTTTGAGTTCGTTCTTGAGGGCTTGGACGAGGTCGACGGTGGTGCTCATGAAGGTTCAGGTCAGGCGGAGGGTATTGAAAGAAGATACTGAAGGGTGTGAATTAATACCTCGTATCGATTCTCGATGCCTGCACGAAGGCTGGCAACCAGAATCCGCGGCTCGTTACCCACCACCGAGGACCGCCATGCTCTTGCCCTCTCTCAGCCGCCGCGAACGCGGACTGCTTTTCTCTCTTGCGCTGCTCACGCTGATCGCCATCTTCGGCCCCGAGCTGCCGGCCGCCGACGTTGCCATCGCCTCGGTGTTCGCCGACGACCGCGGCTGGCACGGCCTGCCCAACGCCATGGACGTGCTGAGCAACATTCCGTTCGTGCTGGTCGGCCTGTGGGGCCTGTACCGGCTCAACCGCATCGACCGCTCGCACCAGCAGGCGCTGTCGGCGTTTCCGCTGGCGCCGCCGGCCAGCGACCCGCCCGACAACACGCTCGACTGCGCCTGGCTGTTCTTCGCCGGCCTGATCGCCGCCGCCGCGGGCTCGGCCTTCTACCACCTCGTGCCCGACGCCCCCCGGCTCGCCGCGGACCGCGCCGGCATGGCGGTGGCCTTCGCGGGGCTGATCGGCGTGGCGGTGTGCGAGCGGGTGAGCCAGCGCGCCGGCTGGCCCGCCGCCTGGTTCGTGCTCACGGCGGGGCTGCTGTCGGCCGAGGTGTTCCAGGAAAGCGGCAACGTGCTGCCCTGGGCGCTGGTGCAGTTCGGCGGCATGGCGCTGGTGCTCACGCTGGCGCTGTCCACGCCGATGCGCAAGTCGGTCGGGCTGAAGCTGGGCTGGGTCATCTTCTTTTATGCGCTGGCCAAGGGCTTCGAGCTGGCCGACCACCAGATCTACGAGTTCACGCAGCACACGGTGTCGGGCCACTCGCTCAAGCACCTGACGGCGGCGCTGGCCGGCCTGCCGGTGGTGTTCGCCCTGCGCAAGCTCGAAATGCGCTGGCAAGCCGCGCTGCGGCACAATCCGGGCGCCGCCGCCGTGGCAGCCTGAGGAGAATTCTTCGAATGACAAACCCCGCTGCTGCTGCAACCACCCCCGTGGTCCACGAAGCGAACGCCCATGCCAACCAGTTCGCCCTCCTCAAGCAGCGGCGCTTCGCGCCTTTCTTCTGGACCCAGTTCGCCGGCGCGGCGAACGACAACCTCTTCAAGTTCGCCTTCACCGTCATGGTGACCTACCAGCTGCAGCTCAGCTGGATGCCGCCGG
The DNA here is from genome assembly GCF_051216855.1 of Variovorax monticola. Taxonomy (NCBI): domain Bacteria; kingdom Pseudomonadati; phylum Pseudomonadota; class Betaproteobacteria; order Burkholderiales; family Comamonadaceae; genus Variovorax; species Variovorax monticola. Next base: position 221,297 of record NZ_JBPJZP010000005.1, on the reverse strand, counting down.
CCCTGGCGGGCCTGGCGATCGGGGCGCTGTTCATCCTGCCGTTCCTGCTGTTCTCGGCCACGGCCGGCCAGCTGACCGACAAGTTCGACAAGACGAAGATGATCCGCTTCGTCAAGAACCTGGAGATCGCGATCATGTTCATCGCGGCCTGGGGCTTCGTCACGGCCAATGCGGTGGTGCTGCTGGGCTGCGTGTTCCTCATGGGGCTGCACTCCACGCTGTTCGGGCCGGTCAAGTTCGCCTACCTGCCGCAGGTGCTCGACGCGCGCGAGCTCACGGGCGGCAACGGCATGGTCGAGATGGGCACCTTCGTCGCCATCCTGCTGGGCCAGGTGGCGGGCGGGCTGCTGGTGGCGGTGCCGCAGGTCGGCCACATGAGCGTGGCCGTGGCCTGCGTGCTGCTGGCGCTGGTGGGGCGCGGCGTGGCGCAGGCCATTCCGCAGGCGCCCGCCACCGACCCCGCGCTGGTCATCAACTGGAACCCGTTCAGCGAGACCTGGCGCAACCTGAAGCTGGCGCACGGCAACGTGGTGGTGTTCCGCTCGCTGCTGGGCATCTCGTGGATGTGGTTCTTCGGCGCGGTGTTCCTGAGCCAGTTTCCGAGCTTCGCCAAGGAAGTGCTGCACGGCGACGAGCAGGTGGCCTCGCTGCTGCTGGTGGTGTTCTCGATCGGCATCGGCGTCGGTTCGCTGCTGTGCGAGACGCTGAGCCGCCGGCAGGTCGAGATCGGCCTGGTGCCGCTGGGCGCCATCGGCATGAGCGTGTTCGCGATCGACCTGTACTTCGCCTCGCGCGGCCTGCCGCAGGTGCCCGAGATGGGCATCGGCAGCTTCGTGCACCAGGGCGCCCACTGGCGCGTGATGGCCGACCTGGGGCTGCTGTCGCTGTTCGCGGGGCTGTACAGCGTGCCGATGTACGCGCTCATTCAACTGCGCAGCCAGCCCACGCACCGCGCGCGCATCATCGCGGCGAACAACATCCTCAATGCGCTCTTCATGATCGGCAGCTCGGTCATCGCCGGCGTGCTGCTGGGCGCGGGCTTCACCATTCCGCAGATCTTTTTGTTCACCGGCATCGCCAACGCGGTGGTGGCGTTCTACATCTTCATGCTGGTGCCCGAGTACCTGCTGCGCTTCGTGGCGTGGGTGCTGTCGCGCTTCGTCTATCGCTTCGACATCAAGGGCGACGCGCACATTCCCACCGAGGGCGCGGCCGTGCTGGTGTGCAACCACGTGAGCTTCATCGACGCGGTGCTGCTGATGGCGGCGAGCCCGCGGCCCATTCGCTTCATCATGGACCACCGCATCTTCAAGGTGCCGGTGCTGGGCTGGCTGTTCAAGCTGGCCAAGGCCATTCCCATCGCGCCGCAGAAGGAAGACCCGGCTGCCTACGAAGCGGCCTTCGCCAAGGCGCTGGGCGTGCTGCGCGAGGGCGACCTGCTCGCCATCTTCCCCGAGGGCGCCATCACCCGCGACGGCACGCTGCAGCCCTTCAAGGGCGGCGTGATGAAGATCATCGAGAGCGCGCGCGCCGAGGGCCTGGAGCCGCCCGTGATCCCGATGGCGCTGACCAACCTGTGGGGCTCGTACTTCAGCCGCATCGAGCTGCGCGGCGGGCAGAACGTGGCCATGGCCAAGCCCTTTCGCCGCGGCTTCTACAGCCGTGTGGGCCTGAACGTGGGCAGTGCCGTGCCGCCGGTCGAGGTGCAGCCCGAGTCGCTGCACCAGCGCGTGAGCGGGCTGCTCGGCGCCGGGAAGTAGCTCCCTGAGATACCGGTGGCGCCTCGCGCCGCCACCGGTGCAAGCATTCAAGCCTCGCGGTGCGGGAGCGAACCATCATTCGCCCACCTTCACTGCGCCGCGAGGCACACATGCAACCCCCTTACTCCACCGTCGTTTCCATCCAGCGCGATTCACGGGCCCGGCAGTTCCAGACCTGGGCCTCTTTCGCGCTCGCCGTCTTCCTGTGCGCCACCGGCTTGAGCTGGCTGCCGGGCGAGGCGCTGGACCGGGCGCTCATGGTGATGGGCTGCGTGTTCTGCCTGAGCACGGCCTTCACGTTGGCCAAGACGCTGCGCGACCGCCATGACGCCGACACCACCGCTGAATAACCCGTGCCCGAACAACGAAAGACCGTCATGAAAAAGTCCATTGCCACCGTCCTGCTCGCCGCCTGCGCGGCCTTCGCCGGCATCTCGGCCCCTTTCCAGGCCCAGGCGCAGAGCGACGCCTCCGTGGCCCTGTCGATGATGCCGGTCGCCTCGGTGCTGGTCGCCGGCTCGGCGGTCGGCGCGTCGGCCACCGCCGTGGTCGCGGTGCCTGCCGCGCTGTCGGTGGGCGGCTCCACGCTCGTGGTGGTCACGGTCGAAGCGTCGGTCGACGGCACGGTGTACGTGCTCGAACGCGCCTCGGACGGCGCACGCGCCAGCATCAAGGTGGCCGGACGCGCCGGCAAAGGCGTGTCGAATGCGGTGGGCACCAGCGTGCTGGTCAGCGTGATCGGCACGGGCGTGGTGCTGTCGGCCGCCGGCGAGGTGCTGGCCTTCGTGCCCAACGCCGTCGGCCGGGCGCTGCTCCACAACGAGAGGCTGTCGTGAAGCCCGCGCTTTCCCTGTCCGTCATCGCCGTGTTCGCGGTCGTCGTTGCCGCGGCGGCCCTGCCGATGCAGGCGCAGGCCGGGCGCTCGTGCGAGCAGGTCAAGCCGACGCCCGCGGTCATCGTCAAGGGCATGCAGCTGGCCGAGCGCACCTCGCAGGCGCTCGACGCCAGCGGCGCGCGCGTGGTGATCCTGGCGCGCGCCGGGCAGGACCTGAGCAAGTACGGCCTGCGCTATTCGCACCTGGGCATCGCCTACAAGACCGACGCCGGCCCATGGCGCGTGGTGCACAAGCTCAACCAGTGCGGCACCGCCGTGGCGGACGTCTACCGCCAGGGGCTGGGCGAGTTCTTTCTCGACGACCTGTGGCGCTACGAGGCCGCCTGGGTGGTGCCTACACCTGCCGTGCAGACGCAGCTGATGGCCGCGCTGAACGAGTCGCCCGCGCGCATCGTGCGGCTGCACACGGCGCCGTACAGCATCGTGGGCTACGCCTGGGGCCAGAAGTACCAGCAGTCGAACCAGTGGGCGGTCGAAACGCTGGCCGCCGCCATGGAGCCCGCCACCGTCGACAGCCGCGCGCAGGCGCAGGCGTGGATGCAGTTCAAGGGCTACGAGCCGACCACGCTGAAGCTCGGGCCGCTCACGCGGCTGGGCGGTCGCGTGGGCTCGGCCAACGTGGCCTTCGACGACCACCCGAACGACAAGCGCTTCAGCGACCGCATCGAGACGGTGACGGTCGACTCGGTGTTCGCATGGTTGCCGCGCGCCGGCCTGGGCGCGGCGCCCGTCACGCTCAAGATTCAATGAACAGAAAAGAAAGAACGGCATGAGCAAGTCCCTGCGTCTGTCAGAAAAGTGGTTTCGCCGCGGCCTGTGGCTGGTGGCGTTCGTGTTCGCGAGCTTCCTCATCGGGCTCGGCAGCACCATCGTGGGCGACCTGCCGCAGGTCGAGCGCATGCGTGGCATCGACGACTTCATCGACCTGCGCGCGGCCGAGCCGCTGCGAACCACGATCAAGGCCTCGGAAGCCGCCGAGCTGCAGGCCGCGCGCGACCTCGACCAGATCCGCCTGCAGCTGCAGGCTGCGCAGCAGGCCAATGCCAATGCGCGCGAAACCTTCGGCAACTGGCTCGCCACGCGCCGCGCCACCGCCCAGCCCGACCAGGACACCGAGCTCGTCGCGCGCACCAAGGCGCTCGACGCCTTCAAGCAAAAAGAAGAACAGGTGCAGCGCCAGGTCAACGCGCAGCAGCAGATCGCGCTCGACGCGCGCCAGGCCGAGCAGCGCGCGCGCACCGCGCTCGCCGACCTGGAGCGCGACGCGCAGGTGAAGCTCGACGCCGAGTACCGCCGCATCGAACTGCGCGTGTTCGGCTACCGCCTGGCGCTCACGCTGCCGCTGCTGGTGGTGGCCGGCTGGCTGTTCGCGAAGAAGCGCAAGAGCACGTACTGGCCGTTCGTGTGGGGCTTCATCTTCTTCGCGCTGTTCGCCTTCTTCGTCGAGCTGGTGCCTTACCTGCCGAGCTACGGCGGCTACGTGCGCTACGCGGTGGGCATCGTGCTGACGGTGATCGTGGGGCGCTACGCCATCGTCGCGCTCAACCGCTACCTGGCGCGCCAGAAGCTCGCCGAGCAGCAGCCCGACCAGGTGCGGCGCGAAGAGCTCAGCTACGACACCGCGCTCGCGCGCCTGGGCAAGGGCGTGTGCCCCGGCTGCGAGCGGCCGGTGGACCTGAAGAACGGCGAGATCGACTTCTGCCCGCATTGCGGCATCGGCCTGTACGACCACTGCGGCGTGTGCGAGACGCGCAAGAGCGCGTTCTCCAAGTTCTGCCATGCCTGCGGCACCTCGGCGGCCGCGCCCGAATTCCCGCCTTTGGCGGCGCAGCCTGCGAACTAGGTCACGCACCGCGCAGGTTCGTCACACCGTGTAGCGGGCGCGCCGCAGGCCCGTGCTACAACCTGCGGCTGCGACACGAATGTTGCCGCAGGTTATCAATCACTCATTCCACGGAGCACTCGCATGAGCATTTTCGGCAGCATCCTCTCCAAGATCTTCCCGTCCGCGAACGCCGCGCCTGCACCCGCACCTGCCGCGCCGGACGCGCCCGCTCCCGCCGGCGCACCCGCGGCCGCCGCGCCGCCGCCCGCCATCACGGTGGTGGACGTCGAGGCCCTGCTCGACGGCATGCCCGGCGCGAGCAGCCTGAACTGGCGCACCTCCATCGTCGACCTGATGAAGCTGCTGGGCCTGGACAGCAGCCTGGACGCCCGCAAGCAGCTGGCGGCCGAACTGAGCTACGGCGCCGACACCAGCGACAGCGCCAAGATGAACATCTGGCTGCATCGCCAGGTGATGACCAAGCTGGCCGCCAACGGCGGCAAGGTGCCCGCCGAGCTGCGCGACTGATCGATCCTTCACGCACCGCAAACAGAAAAGCCCGGCATGCCGGGCTTTCTGCTTTGTGAAGTGGGCGAAAGGCTTCAGGTCCAGCCTGCATCCACCACATAGTCCTGCGCGGTGCACATGCGCGAATCGTCCGCCGCGAGGAACAGCGCCATCGCCGCGATGTCCTCGGCCATCACGCGGCCCGGCAGGCACTGCGCGGCGTCGATCTCCGCGCCCGACTCGGGCTTGACCCACAGCTGGATCTGCCGCTCGGTCATCACCCAGCCCGGCACGATCGAATTCACGCGGATGTTCTGCTTGCCCAGGTCGCGCGCCAGCGAGCGCGTGAGGCCGCGCGCCGCGGCCTTGCAGGCCTGGTACACGGGGTAGCCCTTGCCCTTGATCATCCAGCTGATGGAGCCGAAGTTGACGATCGAGCCGCCGCCCAGCGCGCGCATGTCCTCGGCCACCGCCTGCGCGGCGAAGAACTGGTGCTTGAAGTTGACGGCCACGAGCCGGTCGAAGTCGTCGCTGGTCACGTCGGCCATCTCGTGGCGGCGGTCGTTGGCCGCGTTGTTCAGCAGCACCGAGACCGGGCCGAAGCGTTGGCGCACCGCGTCGATGGCGGCGCCGAGCGCGGCCGTGTCGGTCACGTCGCAGGCCACGAACAGGGCCGGGTGTTCGCCCTGCAGCTGCGCCGCGAGCGCGTCGCCTGCGGCGGTGGCCAGGTCGCAGAAGCCGACCTTCGCGCCCTGCGCATGAAAGGCCCGCACCAGCGACTCGCCGATGCCACTGGCACCGCCGGAGATGAACACGGTGCGCCCGGCCAGCGAGGGGTAGCGGGCGGTGTAGGAAGAGGATGCGTTGGTCATGGGCGTGCGGCAACAGCAGTGGGAACGGAAGGTGAGGGTAGCGGATGCGCTCGCGCCCGGCCAGGCCGAAGTCGGTGCAGGGCGGGTCCAGCCGCTGAAACAGCCGGCCCGCCCCTCAACGCCGATTTCGCGATAAGCACATGCGAACTCGGTCCTTGGCCCGGGCGGCGGCGCTCTCCAGAATCGTGCGGCGCCGATCCGTGCGCGTCCGTCTCGGAGTTGCCCGATGTCCGTTCTTCAAGAAGTGCTCCAAGCCAACGAGAAATACGCCGCCGATTTCGGGGACAAGGCCCGGCTGGCGCTGCCGCCAGCGCGCCATTTCGCCGTGCTCACCTGCATGGACGCGCGCCTTGATCCGGCGCGCTTCGCGGGCCTGGCCGAGGGCGATGCGCACGTGATCCGCAATGCCGGCGGGCGCGCCAGCGACGACGCGATCCGCTCGCTGGTGATCTCGTACAAGCTGCTGGGCACCAGGGAATTCTTCGTCGTGCACCACAGCGACTGCGGCATGGAGCTGTTCACCGACGACATCATCTCGGGCCTGCTCGAGAAGAGCCTGGAGACCGCCACCGTCGATGCGTCGGGCTGGCACGACGTGGGCCAGGGGCCGGGCTCGTCGGCGGGTCGCTACCTCAAGTGGCACACCTTCACCGACAACGCGCGCAGCGTGCTCGAAGACGTGCAGCGCATCCGCAACCACCCGCTGGTGCCCCCGACGATTCCGATCTACGGCTACATCTACGACGTGCGCAGCGGCCGCCTCGTGGAAGTGCCCGAGGCCACGGCAGCGGGCAAGGCCGCCGTTTAGCGGGTCCTAGACGCCGCGCGCGCGCTCGGCCTTGAAGCGGGCGCGAAATTCCGTGAACGTGCCCGCGTCCAGCGCCGCGCGAATCTCGGTCATCAGGTTCAGGTAGTAGTGCAGGTTGTGGATGGTGCACAGCATCGGCCCGAGCATTTCGCCGCAGCGGTCCAGGTGGTGCAGGTAGGCGCGGCTGAAGCCTTCGCGCCCGCCGTCGTTCCACGACACGCCCGACGTTCCCGCGCACGCATGGCAGGTGCAGCTCGGGTCGACCGGCTGCGGGTCGGTCTTGTGGCGCGCGTTGCGCATCTTCAGGTCGCCGAAGCGCGTGAACATGGTGCCGTTGCGCGCATTGCGCGTGGGCATCACGCAGTCGAACATGTCCACGCCGTCGGCCACGCCCTGCACCAGGTCCTCGGGCGTGCCCACGCCCATCAGGTAGCGCGGCTTGTTCGCGGGCAGCCGGTGCGGCGTGTGCCCCATGATGTGCAGCATCTCTTCCTTGGGCTCGCCGACGCTCACGCCGCCGACGGCATAGCCCGGAAAGTCCATGTCGACCAGCGCCGCGAGCGACTCCTCGCGCAGGTTCTCGAACATGCCGCCCTGCACGATGCCGAAGAGGGCGTTGGGGTTTTCCAGCCGCGCGAACTCGCTCTGGCAGCGCCTGGCCCAGCGCAGGCTCAGCTCCATCGAGATGCGCGCCTCGGCCTCGGTCGTGATGTGGCCCTGGGTGTCGTAGGGCGTGCACTCGTCGAACTGCATCACGATGTCGCTGTTGAGCACGGTCTGGATCTGCATCGACACCTCGGGCGTGAGGAACAGCTTGTCGCCGTTGACGGGCGAGGCGAACTTCACGCCCTCTTCGCTGATCTTGCGCATCGCGCCCAGCGACCACACCTGGAAGCCGCCGGAGTCGGTGAGGATGGGCTTGTTCCACTTTTCGAACTGGTGCAGGCCGCCGAAGCTTTGCATCACGTCCTGGCCCGGGCGCATCCACAGGTGGAAGGTGTTGCCCAAAATGATCTGCGCGCCCATTTCTTCGAGGCTGCGCGGCATCACGCCCTTGACGGTGCCGTAGGTGCCCACGGGCATGAAGATCGGCGTCTGCACCTTGCCGTGGTTGAGCGTGAGCGTGGCGCGGCGCGCGTGGCTGTCGGGGTCGGTCTTGAGGAGTTCGAAGTTCAGACTGCTATTCATAGGTCTTAAAAAACTGTTTGACTTGCGTTTCTGAGTGCTCGAACGAAGGCAATTGTCGAAGGCTTGCGAGATTCATCAATTCAGCGACCCGATGCCTTGCCGCTTCTGGCTTGAATTGCCGCTTTCGCCGTCCAGTGTTATCTGTTGCTGCATTCAGCGCGTCAAAGAGTCGTGTTTTAGGGTCTGCGAGCCGTTCGATGGCCTTGCTCGACGGGAGCTCGAGTGGAGCCGTTCCGCGAGGGTTGCCTGCCGCCGTTCGTATGGCCTGCGGGTCTAGCAATAGCCAACTTTCCGTCATGCGAATCGGGATCAAACAGATATGTGTAGGCGGGTTCGCCAGCTGTGCTGCCGCCCTTTCAATTTCTTGTTGCCTTTCTTTTGAGGGAGCAGCTTCGGCATCTCGGTGAATGAAGAGAAGATCACACGGATAGAGTTGCAAGGCTCTCGGCAGGCGTACTGACAGAGGACCGATGTGCAAGCCTTCTGCAAACAAGGTTCGATGCGGCACAGGGCTCCATTCGTCCAGCAAGAATTGGACGATGGGCAGCAGCATGCGATCAGAGGTTCCGTCAGCAACCAACGTAGCGGTAAGAGTTTTCATCAGGAATGCGCAGTTCCTCAAGAAGTCTGAAACAAGTCGGCAGTTTCGGGTAGATGGTCCGTGACCAACTTTGAGCCCTTCGACTTTGACGGAAGCCGATTGCCAGACAAATAGGCATGCAACTCGCCGCGCGTGATGAAACTTGGAGGCACGCCCACCACCGACTTTGTTCTCCACGTGCCATTGATCGGCTTGAAGTTGGCGAAGGACTGCGCCTTGAATCGAACCGTTTCGGCGAACAAAAGCTCGTCGTCGAGCAACTCTGCAACTACCAAAGGCGAGTGCGTGTTGATGATTACCTGTCGAAGGCTAAGAAGCCCGGCCATCTCCTGCGGAGATAAATCGGCATCGGACAACTCCCTGACCAGCCGAAGCATCTCTGGAATTCGTTGTGGATGGATGCCGTTCTCTGGCTCCTCCAGACAAACCAATCCGCTTGCTTCAGGATCGCTCGAAAGAACAGCGAGTGCCAGGAACCGCAATGTTCCATCCGACAGCGAACTGGCTGAGTAGGGATGCTTGTCACTCATCGTGACTGACAAGGTCCGTTGCTGTCTTGTCTGATCGGTATCGACGTCAAGTGCCTCGACGCCCGGGATCAGGTCAGCGAGTCGGTTTGCAATATCACCATAGTTTCCGAGCCGAAAAAGGGTGTTGGGCAAATGCTCACCCGTCGGAGAAAGAGTCGATTCGCCAAAAATGTCGTCCGGTGAACGAAGCGCAGTCGGCTCCAGTTGCAGCATGCGCCAAGACTGCATCTCGCGACGCGTTGCGAGTGCTGTGGGATGAGACGAAAGATTGACGCCTGAGAGCACAGTCTGTGGACTCCTGCGGGCCGAAATCGTTTGGGGATTTCCCCTGCCACCACCATCTCCGCGCAACAGAATCGCTATGTCTGCCGCCGTGTCGTCAGTTTCAATGAAGGGCGAGGTTCGGGGGCCTGGCCCAAAAATGATCTTCTTGTTCTTGGCAAGTGCGCTCCCACCCTCGAACAGAAGAAATCTTTGGGCTGTGCTGGATGGCTTTGCTCGCAGTTCTTCCTTCTCTATGTAGACCGGATCCTTGAAAGGACCCGAAGTCGGATCAGGATTCAGGCGAAGCACAAGCGAGTATTCGACCAGCGTCGCGGTTGGTTTTGCCTTGCGGTCGAAGTCATCCACTACTTCGTTTGGAATGATGAGTTCAGCCAGAAATTCCATTCGCAGTTCGTTGGAACCCTTTTCTCTGAAGAACAGCGATTCAAAGTCTGCAGCGCGCCCATGCGTCCCGCGTACATTGCTGCATGCCTTGATGATCGGCATCGAAGCAAGGTCGCTCAGGAAGGTGATTGCATCGAACAAGTTGGACTTGCCCACGCCGTTGGCACCTGCAATACACGTGAAGAGACCGAACTGGACATCGACTTCACGCAAGTTCTTGAATCCTGTCACTCTGAGACGGGTGAGCATGTTGTTCTCCAGGGCCATCGGCCGGATTTGCCACAGGTGCCTTGAAGCACCGAAAGTATTTGCGCAGGAAACGATCTATTCTGATGCCTAAGCAGCGTTTGGCTTGCGCTCCAGCAGCATGGCGTCGCCGTAGCTGAAGAAGCGGTAGCCGCTGGAGATCGCGTGGGCGTACAGCGCCATCACGCGCTCGTACCCCGCCAGGGCCGAGACCAGCATCATCAGCGTGCTCTTGGGCAGGTGAAAGTTCGTCACCAGCAGGTCGACGTGCTGGAACGCGAAGCCTGGCGTGATGAAGATGCGCGTGTCGCCCGAGGCTTCGCCGCTCTTGGCCCACGACTCCAGCGTGCGCACCGTGGTCGTGCCCACCGCGACCACGCGCCCGCCGCGGGCCTTGCATTCGGCGATGGCGCGCTGCGTGGCCTGGGGCACTTCGTAGCGCTCGGCGTGCATGGTGTGCTCTGCAATGTTCTCGGTCTTCACGGGCTGGAAGGTGCCCGCGCCCACATGCAGCGTGACGTTGGCGCGCTGCACGCCGCGCGCTTCCAGCTCATCCAGCAGGCCTTGGTCGAAGTGCAATGCGGCCGTGGGCGCGGCCACCGCGCCGGGCACGCGCGCGAACACGGTCTGGTAGCGGCTTTCGTCGTCGGCGGAATCGGTGTGGGTGATGTAGGGCGGCAGCGGCACGTGGCCGCAGCGCTGCATCAGCGCATACGGGTCTTCGCCCGCGTCGCTCTCGAAGCCGAAGCGGAACAGCGCGCCGTCTTCCTCGGGCCAGCGGCCCAGCAGCGTCGCGCGGAACCCGCCGACCATCTGCAGCGTGGTGCCCACCGGCGGCTTCTTGCTGACCTTCATGTGCGCCACCACCTCCTGCCCCTGCAGCACACGCTCGACCAGCAGTTCGAGCTTGCCGCCGGTCGGCTTCTCGCCGAACAGGCGCGCCTTGACCACGCGCGTGTCGTTGAAGACCAGCAGGTCGCCCGCGCGCAGCAGCGAAGGCAGGCTCTTGAAGATGCGGTCGACCGGGGCAGCGCCTGTGCCGTCGAGCAGACGGGAGGATGTGCGTTCGGTGGCCGGGTGTTGCGCCACCAGATCGGGTGGCAGGACGAAATCGAAATCTGACAGCGTGAATGCGCGCATGGTGCTTGAGGGCCGGACGGGCCCGTTCCAAGGAAGACGGCCGGCATTCTCCCACGCCGATAAAACCGGGCCGCGGCGTGAGGCCGCACGGGGTTGCCGAGGCAGAATCGGCGGATGGTCGATTCACAAGCAGCGCGCGTTTCTTCGGGGTCCGAACCGGGCGTCGCCCCCGGCCCCTCCGAAGGCGAGCTCTTCAAGAAAATTCTCGGCCCGGCCTGGCAGGGCCTGCACCCCGACATTCGCCGCCGCTTCGACAAGAACCCCTCGCCGGGCAAGGCGCTGCACTACCTGGGCGCGCTCAGCGAGTTGCGCTGCTCGCGCTTCGGCCGGCTGCTGGGCCACCTGACGCAACCGATGGTCCAGGGCGCGCTCATCCCCTACAGCGACAGCAACTTTCCCGTCGAGATCCAGGTCTACGCCAAGCCGGACGACCCGGCCATCTACAAGCAGCGCATCTACCGCCTGCACGGGCGAAAGCCCATCCAGTTCACCAGCTTCATGCGCGAGAGCGCGCGCGGCGAGGTGCTGGAGTACGTGGGCATGGGCCTGGGCATGAAGCTGGTGCTGAGCGTGGAAAAGAACGGCAGCCTGCACTTCCAGAGCGACGGCTACTTCTGGGACCTGTTCGGCTGGCGCATTCCGTTGCCGGGCCTGTTCACGCCGGGCAAGACCTTTCTCTGGCACCACAACGAAACGCCCGAGCGCTTCAACATCCGCATCGAGATCCGCCACTGCCTGATGGGCACGACCTTCACCCAGGTCGGTGTGTTCGAGGAAGTGCCGCAACCGAAAGCCCCCGAATGATCGACACCCACCTGCTGGCCCTGCAACTCATGGCGGCTCAGGGCGCGCTCGGCGCCTTCGACACGCTCTACCACCACGAGGGCACCGAGGCGCTGCCGCGGCGCGCCACGGCGGGGCGAGAGCTGGCGATCCACGCGACGCGCTCGTCCCTCTACTGCGCGCTGTTCATCGGCCTGTCGGCGTGGGCCTGGCACGGCGCGTGGGCGTGGGTGCTGATGGCGGTGTTCAGCGTGGAGATCGTGCTCACGCTGTGGGACTTCGTGGTCGAGGACGGCAGCCGCCTGCTGCCGCCCACCGAGCGGGTCACGCACACGGTGCTGGCCATCAACGCGGGCGCGTTCATCGCGCTGCTGGCGATGAATGCGGTCGACTGGGCCGCGCAGCCGACGGCCATGGTGTGGCAGCCGTACGGCTGGCTCAGCGCCTTCCTGGCGCTGTGCGGCGTGGGCGTGGGGGTGTCGGGGCTGCGCGACGGGCTGGCGGCGCGCGCCATCTTCAGGCGCCAGAAGCAGGCGCAGGCACGCGATGCGCAGGCGCCGGTGCGCTTCGGTTCGAAGCCGCAGCGCGTGCTGGTCACGGGCGGTACGGGCTTCATCGGCCAGTTGCTCGTGCGCCAACTGCTGGCCGACGGCCATGCGGTGACGGTGTGGACGCGCGACGCGCGCTCGGCCGCCTGGGGCTTCGGCGGCGCGGTGCGCTGCGTGCAGTCGCTCGACGACGTTCCCGCGGCCGACGACATCGACGTGGTCGTCAACCTCGCGGGCGCACGCATCCTGGGCATGCGCTGGAGCGAGAGGCGCCAGAAGCAGCTGCTGCAAAGCCGCGAAGGGCTCACGCAGCAGCTGGTGGCGTGGATCGCCGCGCGGCCGCGCAAGCCGTGGCTGCTGCTGTCGGGCTCGGCCATCGGCTACTACGGCGTGCAGCCGCAGGGCGACACCGCCGAGCTGGCCGAAGACGCGCCGCCGCAGGACATCTTCATGTCGCAGCTGTGCCGGCGCTGGGAGCAGGCCGCGCATGCGGCGGTGGCGCACGGCGTGCAGGTGGCCTGCATGCGCTTCGGCTTCGTGCTGGGCCACCAGGGCTCGCTGCCGCAACTGCTGCTGCCGATCTCGCTGGGCATGGGCGGGCGGCTGGGCAGCGGGCGGCAGTGGCTGTCGTGGGTGCATGTGCACGACCTGGTCCGTGCCATGGCCCATGTGTGGACCGTGGCGGAAGGCGCCGCCGAGCCCGCTGCGGCGCAGGCCTGGAACTTCACCGCGCCCGGCGCGCTGAGCCAGGAAGAATTCACCCGTGTGGCCGCCGGCGTGCTGCACCGCCCCTGCTGGATGCCCACGCCCGCCGCGCCCGTCAAGCTGCTGCTCGGCGACCAGGCCGACCTGCTGCTCGAAGGCCAGCGCGTGGTGCCGGCACGGCTGCTGCAAATCGGCTTCCGCTTCGCGTTCCCCGATGCCCGCAGCGCCTTGACGGACCTTTGCCGCCCGCGCTAGAAGCCCTGCCTGTGCCTGCCAAGAAGAAAGCCTCGTCCCCCGCCACCGCCAGCGCACCTGCGCCTGCGCCTGCGCCTGCAGGGCCACCCGGCACCGGCCTGAGCCTGGTGCAGCGCGCGCTGCGCAAGCTCGGCCTGGTGCGCGACATCGACTTCGCGCTCTACCTGCCGATGCGCTACGAGGACGAGACGCGCATCGTGCGCCTGGCCGACACGCGCGACGGCGACATGGCGCAGGTCGAGGGCGTGGTCACCGAGTGCGAGGTGGTGTTCCGCCCGCGCCGCCAGCTCATCGCCACCCTGGACGACGGCTCCGACACCTGCGAGCTGCGCTTCTTCAACTTCTATCCGTCGCAGCAAAAGCAGCTCGCGGTCGGCGCGAAGGTGCGCGTGCGCGGCGAGGTGCGCGGCGGCTTCGTGGGGCGGCAGATGATGCATCCCACCGTCAAGGCGGCCGGCACGTCGCTGCCCAACGCGCTCACGCCGGTGTACTCGACCGTGGCCGGTCTTGCGCAGCCGGTGCTGCGGCGCGAGGTGCGCTCGGGCCTGGCGCGCGCGGTGCTCGACGAGACGATTCCGGTGCAGATCGGCCTGCGCGGCGCATGGGACCTGCGTGCCTCGCTGAGCTTTCTGCATTACCCGACGCCCGACGTGTCGATGGCCGCGCTCGAAGACCACAGCCATCCGGCGTGGCAGCGCATCAAGGCCGAGGAACTGCTGGCGCAGCAGCTGTCGCAACTGCAGGCCCGGCTGGAGCGCGCGGCGCAGCGCGCGCCGGTGCTGCCCTCGTCCGCCGAGCCGGTGCCGGCCTCGCTGCATGCGCAGTTCATGGCCGTGCTGCCCTTCGGCCTGACCGGTGCGCAGCAACGTGTGGGCGAAGAGATCACCGCCGACCTAGGGCGCCCCATTCCCATGCACCGCCTGCTGCAGGGCGACGTGGGCTCGGGCAAGACCGTGGTGGCCGCGCTGGCGGCGGCGCGCTGCATCGACGCGGGCTTCCAGTGCGCGCTGATGGCGCCCACCGAAATCCTCGCGGCGCAGCACTTCGGCAAGCTGGTCGGCTGGCTCGATCCGCTGCTCGCCGCGCGCGGCCTGCGCGTGGCCTGGCTCACGGGCAGCCAGAAGAAGAAGGAGCGCGACGAGATGTCGGCCGCAGTGGAAAGCGGCCAGGCCGCGCTGGTCATCGGCACGCACGCGGTCATTTCGGAGAAGGTGCGCTTCAAGAAGCTCGCGCTGGCGATCATCGACGAGCAGCACCGCTTCGGCGTGGCGCAGCGCCTGGCTTTGCGCGGCAAGGCCAGCGGCGGCACTGGCCCCCCTGAGGCTTCGCCTCGCCCCCCCGAGGAGGAGGCGTCCGCCTTGGGGCGGCCCGGCGCCGGACTCGAACCGCATCTGCTGATGATGAGCGCCACCCCCATCCCCCGCACGCTGGCCATGAGCTACTACGCCGACCTCGACGTGTCGACGCTCGACGAGCTGCCGCCGGGCCGCACGCCCATCGTCACCAAGCTGGTGGCCGACCACCGGCGCGACGAGGTGATCGAGCGCATCCAGTCGCAGATTTCGCAGGGCCGGCAGGTGTACTGGGTGTGTCCGCTCATCGAGGAAAGCGAGGCGGTCGACCTGCGCAACGCGACCGAAACCCGCGAAGAACTGGCCGGCACGCTGGGCGATGCCATCCATGTCGGCCTGCTGCATTCGCGCATGCCCACAGCCGAGAAGCAGGCCGTGATGGCGGCGTTCACCGCCAACGAAATCCAGGTGCTGGTGAGCACCACCGTCATCGAGGTGGGCGTCGACGTGCCCAACGCCTCGCTGATGGTCATCGAGCATGCCGAGCGCTTCGGGCTCTCCCAGTTGCACCAGTTGCGCGGGCGCGTGGGGCGCGGTGCGGCGGCCTCGGCCTGCGTGCTGCTCTATGCGCCGGGCGACAGCGGGCGCGTGGGCGAGGCGGCGCGCGCGCGGCTCAAGGCCATGGCGGAAACGGGAGACGGCTTCGAGATCGCGCGGCGCGACCTGGAGATTCGCGGCCCGGGCGAGTTCCTGGGCGCGCGCCAGTCGGGCGCGCCGCTGCTGCGCTTCGCCGACCTGGCCACCGACACGCTGCTGCTCGACTGGGCGCGCGAACTGGCGCCGGTGATGCTGCACAAGCACCCCGAGCTGGCCCAGCGGCACATCGACCGCTGGCTCGGCACCAAGGCCGAATACCTCAAGGCCTGACGAAAATCAGCCTGCCGGCCGGCGCGTGAACGCCAGGACCAGCCCGAAGCCGACCATCATGCTGCCGCTCACCCGGTTGAACCAGCGCATCGCCCGGCTGCCGTCGGCCAGCCGGCGCATGCGTGCGCCGAGCATCGCGTAGAGCGCGATCGCGACCACCTCGAACACCAGGAAGGTCACGCCCAGCAGCAGGTAGCTGGAGGCGTACGCCCCGGGCACCACGAACTGCGGGAAGAAGGCGGTGAACACCAAAATGGCCTTGGGGTTGCCCGCCGCCACGGTGAATTCCTGGCGCACCAGCGCGCGCATGGAAGGCGTCGCCGAAGCGTCGCGCGACTGCACGTCGGCGGTGGGCGCCGGTGCGCGCAGCAGCCGCACGCCGATCCACACCAGGTAGGCCGCGCCGATGTACTTGATGACGTCGAAGGCCAGCTCCGACGCCACCAGCACCGCGCCCATGCCCAGCCCGGCGATGGCGATCATGATCGCGAAGGCCGCGAGCCGCCCGCTGGCCGCCACGACGGCCGGCGACACGCCGTGCTTCGCGCCGTTGGTGACCGACAGCAGGTTGTTGGGGCCGAAGGCCATGTTGATGGCGAAGCAGGCCGGCAGGAAGAGCAGGTAGGCAGACAGGGTCATGGCGAGTCCTTGCAGTGGTCAGTTGTCGATGCCGTTTTCGGGCATCTGCCGCGCGTAGACGGCCAGCACGATGCGCTCGGAGTGAATGAGGTACTCGTTGAGCGACACCGCGCCCTCGGCGAACTTGCCGGCCTCGATGAGTTCGAGCAGCGTCGTGTTCATGTCCACATAGGGCGCATGCAAAAACTCCGGGTCCTTCAGCAGGCCGAAGGCCAGCCGCAGCTCGACCAGGATGTGCGCGAACAGCACGTTGAGCCGTTCGCTGTCCGCCAGCTCCACGATGCCCTTGTGGAACTCCATGTTGGCCGTGCCCACGCCCAGCCAGTCGCCGGCGTCGCGGCATTTCAGCGCCGTTTCCACCGCCTCGCGCATGTGCTTCTTGGCCGGGTGCCGCGGGTAGGCCTGCGCCAGCGCCTGGCATTCGATGAGCCGGCGCACCCGGTAGATGTCGATGATCGACGCGATGCTGGGCACCGCCACGAACACGCCGCGGTTGGGCGCGTGCTTGAGCAGCCCTTCCTTGGTCAGCGTGCGGAACACCTCGCGCAGGGTGTTGCGCGAAATCTCGAAGCTGTCGGCCAGCGCGGCCTCCGACAGCCGCTGCCCGGGCGAGAACTCACCTTTCACGATCTTCTGGCGGATGAGCTCGGCCACCCGGTCGTTGAGCGTCTGCGTGCCGGCGGCCGGCGATGCGGGGGAAGTCGGGGAAGCCAGTGAAGTCATTCCGGAAGGGGGAGGATGGAAGAGCGGGAAAGCCGGTGAGGCGGGGTGAACCCGGGTGAACCCGGGCGAACCGAACCCAGGGGAGTTTGCAGCAGATTTCGCCCCCGGATCGCAGGTTTCAGGCCACTGCCGACGCACCCGGAGCGGGCGCGATCAGGGTTTTCATGGGGCCAACCTGGCACTGTTGTTGGGCACACTAGCCACGATTGTTCAACAATTTCTAATTAATGAGTGATTCAGGTGAAATCGATTGCTCATTCATTGGCACGAGGTTTGCATCGAGCGAAGGGCCGGCGCTCCCGCGCAAGGTGTCTCCGAATCCATAACGAAAGACCAACATGACTCCTGACATCCCTCACCTGTGGCCGCTGATCGGCGTGGCCGTGATCATTGCGGGCTTCATCCTGCGCTTCAACCCGATGCTGGTGGTGATCGTCACGGCCATCGTGACGGCGGCCGCGGCGGGCTTCGGGCCGATGGCCATCCTCACGGCCATCGGCAACGGGTTCATCAAGACGCGCAACCTGCCGCTGATCATTCTTCTGCCGCTGGCCGTCATCGGGCTGCTCGAGCGCCATGGCCTGCGCCAGCACGCGCAGAACTGGATCAGCCGCATCAAGTCGGCCACCGCCGGGCGCCTGCTGATCGTCTACCTCGCCGCGCGCGAACTCACCGCCGCCGTGGGCCTCACCAGCCTGGGCGGCCACCCGCAGATGGTTCGCCCGCTGCTCGCGCCCATGGCCGAAGGCGCCACCGAAACGCGCTACGGCAAGCTGCCCGACCGCCTGCGCCACAAGCTGCGCGCCTATGCCGCGGCCACCGACAACGTGGGCCTGTTCTTCGGCGAAGACATCTTCGTGGCCTTCGGCGCCATCGTGCTGATGAGCACCTTCCTGCACGAGGCCGGCATCGACGTGGAGCCGCTGCACATCGCGCTGTGGGGCATTCCGACCGCCATTGCGGCCTTCATCATCCATTCGTGGCGCCTGCGCCGGCTCGACCAGTCGATCGCGCGCGAAATGGCGGGTGAGAAGCAAGCGCCGGCCGTGCCCGCCGCAGCCACCCCGGAAGGCCGCTGATCATGATTCTCTCGATCCAGCACCTCTACATCCTGGTCGGCCTGATCCTCGCGGTCACGGCCGTCATGACGCTGACCGACCGCCAGCACCCCAAGCGCTACACCAGCGGCCTGTTCTGGGCGCTCTATGCGCTGGTCTTCCTGGTCGGCGACAAGCTGCCGCCGGCCGTGGTCGGCGGGGGCGCCATCGTCATGGCCGTCATTGCCGGCCTGCGCGGCGTCGGCGCGGGCAAGCACCGCGAGCCCACGCCCGCCGCGTACGAAGCCAGCGCCAAGCGCCTGGGCAACAAGCTCTTCATGCCCGCGCTGGCGATTCCGCTGGTCACCGTGATCGGCACCGTGCTGATGAGCAAGGTGAAGATCGGCGACGCCTTCCTGCTCGACCCCAAGAACACCACGCTGGTGAGCCTGGGCGTGGGCTGCGTGGTGGCGCTGGCGATGGCCTGCTGGCTGACGCGCGAGACGCCGATGCAGGGCATGCGCGAGTCCCGGCGCCTGACCGACGCGCTGGGCTGGGCCGTGGTGCTGCCGCAGATGCTGGGCATGCTGGGGCTGGTGTTCTCCGACGCGGGCGTGGGCAAGGCCGTGGCGTACATCACCACCAGCTACATCAACATGGACATCCGCTTCGTGGCGGTGGTGGTGTACGTGCTGGGCATGGCGCTGTTCACCATCATCATGGGCAACGGCTTCGCGGCCTTCCCGGTGATGACGGGCGGCGTGGGCGTGCCGGTGCTGGTGGGCGTGTACCACGGCGACCCGGCCGTGATGGCGGCCATCGGCATGTTCTCGGGCTACTGCGGCACGCTGATGACGCCGATGGCGGCCAACTTCAACATCGTGCCGGCGGCGCTGCTGGAGCTGCCCGACAAGAACGCGGTGATCAAGGTGCAGATACCGACCGCGGCTGCCTTGCTGGTGGTCAACATCTTCCTGCTGTACTTCCTGATGTTCCGCTGACATGCCACCGAGGTACCGCGCATGACCCCCGAAGCCAGGCAGGCCCTTGCACCGCGCGCGCCCCGGGTGCTGCTCGCGGGCTTCGAGCCCTTCGAGAACGACCCGGTCAACCCCGCCTGGGAAATTGCCCGCGCGCTCGACGGCTGGGCCTGCGAGGGCGCCGTGGTGCAGGCGCTGCAGCTGCCCTGCGTGTTCGGCCGCGCCATCGACACGCTGGACGCGGCGCTGGCGGACATCGTCGCCACGGGGGCCGCGCTGCCGCTGGTGCTGTGCATCGGCGCCGCGGGCGGGCGCACCGAGATCTCGATGGAGCGCGCCGCGCTGAACGTCGACGACGCGCGCATCCCCGACAACGCCGGCTCCCAGCCCATCGATGTAGAGGTGGTGGCCGGCGGCCCGGCGGCCTACTTCTCGACGCTGCCGATCAAGGCCATGGTGCGCGACATGCGCGCCGCGGGGCTGCCGGCGGCGGTGTCCAACAGCGCCGGCACCTTCGTGTGCAACCACATCTTCTATGCGCTGATGCACCGGCTGGCCACGCAGCCGGCGCTCGCGCACACGCGCGGCGGCTTCGTCCACGTGCCCTACCTGCCCGAGCAGGCCGCGCCCAGGCCGGGCGTGGCGAGCATGGCGCTGGCCGCGCAGGTGGAAGCCTTTCGCGTGGGCGTACGCACCGCGCTCACCGTGCGCCAGGACGTGCGCGAGACCGCCGGCCGCCTGCATTGACCTTGCAGCTACACCCAGGGCGTGCGTTCACCGCGCGCCGGAGACGAACACGATGAACATCGACCTGAACAGTGACCTCGGCGAGAGCCTGGGCGTGTGGCGCATGGGCGACGACGCCGCCATGCTGGCCCTTGTGAGCAGCGCCAACGTGGCCTGCGGCTTCCATGCGGGCGACCCCGCCGGCATCCTGCGCACGCTGCGCCAGGCCAGGGAATGCGGCGTGGCCATCGGCGCCCACGTGTCCTACCGCGACCTGGTGGGCTTCGGGCGCCGCAACATGGACGTGGAAAGCGCCGACCTGCGCGCCGACGTGATCTACCAGATCGGCGCGCTCAAGGGCCTGGCCGCCGCGGCGGGCACCACGGTGCGCTACGTGAAGCCGCACGGCGCGCTCTACAACACCATTGCCCACGACGAGCGCCAGGCGCGCGACGTGATCGCCGCCCTGCAGGAGGCCGACCCCACGCTGTGCCTGGTGGCGCTGGCGGGCTCGCCCCTGCTGGGCTGGGCGCGCGGCGAAGGCCTGCGCGCCGTGGCCGAGGCCTTTGCCGACCGCGCCTACACGCCGCAGGGCGCGCTGGTGTCGCGGCGTGCGCCCGGCGCGGTGCTGCACGACGCCGACGAGGTGGCCGAGCGCATGCTGCGGCTGGCCGCCGACGGCGTGCTCACGGCCATCGACGGCAGCACGGTGCGCATCGAGGCCGAGTCGGTCTGCGTGCACGGCGACAGCCCGGGCGCGGTCGAGATGGCGCGCCAGGTGCGCGCGCGGCTGGAGCAGGCGGGCGTGACGATTCGCCCCTTCGTGGAAGACCTTGAGGGCGTGGCGGCATGACGATGCGCTTTCTTCCGGTCAACCTGAATGCGCTGCTGGTCGAGCTCGACGACCTGCCGCAGACGCTGGCGCTGCTGGCCTCGCTGCGCGCCGAACCCGTCGCCGGCATCGAGGAGCTGGTGCCCGCCGCGCGCACGCTGCTGGTCACGTTCCGTCCGGCCGCCATCGGCGCGGACGAGCTCGTGCGGCAGATCGGTCAGCGCAGCCTCGACGCCCGCGAGACGCGCATCGACAAGCGCATCGAAATTCCGGTGCGCTACGACGGCGAAGACCTGGCCGAGGTGGCCGCGCTGCTGGGCATCGCGCCCGAGGAAGTGGTGCGGCGCCACACCGGCAGCGACTACACCGTGGCCTTCACCGGTTTCGCGCCCGGCTTCGCCTACCTCGCCGGCGGCGATGCCAGCCTGAACGTGCCGCGCCGCGCGGTGCCGCGCACCCGCATTCCGGCGGGCGCGGTGGGCCTGGCGGGCAGCTTCAGCGGTGTCTATCCGCGGGCCAGCCCGGGCGGCTGGCAGATCATCGGCGTCACCGATGCGCCGATGTGGGACCTGTCGCGCGCAACCCCGGCGCTGCTGCAGCCGGGCGACACGGTGCGCTTCGTGGACGTCACTGCGCTGCCGAAGGCGCAGCCCGTGGCGGTGGAAGCCGTGCCTTCCCGCCCTGTCGCGGCGAACGGCTGCGCCTTCGAGATCCGTGCGGCCGGGCTGCAGGCGCTGCTGCAGGACGGCGGCCGCCACGGCCAGGCGAAGCAGGGCGTGTCCGCCTCCGGCGCGATGGACCGGCGCTCGCTGCAGGCGGCCAACCGGCTGGTCGGCAACCCTTCGGACACGGCCTGCATCGAGATCGCCCATGGCGGCTTTCAGCTCGCCTGCCGCGGCGATGCGGTGGTGGCCATCACCGGTGCCGAGGGCCCTGTCACGCTGACCCGCGCCGATGGCACGGCGTGGCCGTTGCCGCGCTACCAGCCGATCGCGCTGGCCGACGGCGACACGTTGGCGCTCGGCGAGCCGCAGGCCGGCATCCGCAGCTACCTGGCCGTGCGCGGCGGCTTCGACGTGGCGCCGGTGCTCGGCAGCCTGTCGAGCGACACGCTCGCGCGCATCGGACCTCCTGCAGTGGCCACGGGCGACGTGCTGCCCGTGCGCGCGGTGGCAGCGGGCGCCTTGGTGGGCGCCGCCGAAACGCCGCCGACCGACCTGCCCACGGTGCAGCAGGACGTCGTGCTCGACATCGTGCTCGGCCCGCGCACCGACTGGTTCACGCCCGAGGCGGTCGCCTTGCTGTGCAGCCAGTCGTGGGTGGTCACGCCGCAGTCGAACCGCGTCGGCATCCGCCTGTCCGGCGAGGTGCCTTTGGCGCGCGCCAACCCTGCCGAGCTGCCCAGCGAGGGCACCGCCTGCGGCGCGCTCCAGGTGCCGCCCAGCGGCCAGCCCGTGCTGTTCCTGGCCGACCACCCTCTGACCGGCGGCTACCCCGTGATCGCCTGCGTCGCCACCCACCACCTGGACCGCGCGGGGCAGATCCCCGTGAACGCGCGCGTCCGCTTCCACCCGATTGCCGCTCCCGGCCCCGTCGCTCCCCGCGCACCGTGAAAGCCCTCCGATGAAAAAACTCCTGATCGCCAACCGCGGCGAAATTGCCGTGCGCATCGCGCGCGCCTGTGCCGACTACGGCGTGCAGTCGGTCGCGGTGTATGCCGACGCCGACCTGAACGCGATGCACGTCCGCATGGCCGACGAGGCCTACGGACTCGAGGGCGACAAGCCCGCCGACACCTACCTGAACATCGCCAAGCTGCTGGCCGTGGCCCGGCGCAGCGGCGCCGACGCGGTGCACCCGGGCTACGGCTTTCTCTCGGAGAGCGCAGCGTTCGCGCAGGCCGTGATCGACGCTGGCCTGACGTGGGTCGGCCCCTCGCCGTCCGCCATCGCGATGCTGGGCGACAAGGTGCAGGCCCGCAAGCTCGCGCTGAAGGTCGGCGCGCCGCTGGTGGCGGGCACGCCCGACCCTGTGACCAGCGCCGGCGAGGTGCTCGCCTTCGCCGAGGCGCACGGCCTGCCGGTCGCCATCAAGGCGGCCTTCGGCGGCGGCGGGCGCGGCATCAAGGTGGCGTGGCGGCTGGACGAGGTCGAAGGGCTGTACGAATCGGCGGTGCGCGAGGCCGTGACGGCCTTCGGGCGCGGCGAGTGCTATGTCGAGCAGTTTCTCGACCGGCCGCGCCACGTCGAGGCGCAGGTGCTGGCCGACACGCACGGCCACGTGGTGGTGGTCGGCACGCGCGACTGCTCTTTGCAGCGGCGCAACCAGAAGCTGGTGGAAGAGGCGCCCGCGCCCTTCCTGAGCGACGAACAGCGCGAGCGCATCCACCAGTCGGCGCGCGACATCTGCGCGGCGGCCGGCTACACGGGCGCCGGCACGGTCGAGTTCATGCTGAGCACGAGCGGCGCCATCTCCTTCCTCGAGGTGAACACGCGGCTGCAGGTGGAGCATCCGGTGACCGAGGAAACCACGGGCATCGATCTGGTGATCGAGCAGCTGCGCATCGCCGAGGGGCTGCCGCTGTCGATCACGCAGACGCCAGTGCCGCGCGGCCACGCCTTCGAGTTCCGCATCAACGCCGAGGACGTGGGGCGTGGCTTCCTGCCGTCGCCGGGGCCGGTGAAGGTGTTCGACGCGCCTTCGGGCCCGGGCGTGCGCGTGGACACGGGCGTCGACGCGGGCTCGCAGGTGCCGGGCACCTTCGATTCGTTGATGGCCAAGCTCATCGTCACCGGCGCCACGCGCGAGCAGGCGATTGCGCGGGCCCGCCGCGCGCTGAAGGAGTTCCGCATCGAGGGCCTGCCCACGGTGCTGCCGTTCCACCGTGCGGTGATGGCGCACCCCGACTTCGTGTCGGGCGACGCATTCAAGGTGCACACGCGCTGGATCGAGACCGACTTCGCCAACGCCGAGGCCGCCGCGATGCGGTCCGACCCGCTGCCCGACACGGCGCTGTTGCGCACGGCCATCGAAGTGGACGGCCGGCGCATGGCGCTGGGCCTGCCGGCGGTGCTGTTGAGCGGCCTGTCGTCGGCCGCCGGTGCCGCGGGCGTGGCGCCCGCCGAAGCGGCCGTGGCGGATGCCGCCGCCGTGGCCGCGCCGGTGTCCGGCACGCTGCAGGGCTGGAAGGTCGCCGACGGCGACGAGGTGGCGCAGGGCGCGGTCGTCGCCGTAATGGAGGCGATGAAGATGGAGATGCAGGTCGTCGCGCACCGCGCGGGGCGCATTGCCTTCGCGGTGGCTGCGGGCGGCTACGTGGCGGCGGGCGCCACGCTGGCGACCGTCGGCTGATGCCATGGGCAACGGCGTGAAGACCGAACCGGTGTCCTGGCTGTTCAGCCCCGACCTGCAGCGACTGGCCGGGCACTTCGCGCTGGGCTGGGCCGAGCAGGTGGGCTTGGGGGCCGGCGAGGCCTTTTTGCCGCATGTCGACAGGCGCCGAATCAGTTAACTTTTGTTTCAGACTCCCGTATGATCTTGTGGGTTTACCCTGCATTTCTGAGCAAAACACCCGCAAGTCGCTTCAAGCATCGACAACGCAACGCGAGACCACAGGTCGAGCAAATGGCTCTTTGTGCAGTTCTTCGGTTCGATGAATGCCGGTGTGCAAGATGCAAGACGCGTGGATGAATGGGAAGAGGGGCGAGGCCTTCACAGGGCCTGAAGGGGGGGCGGCGATACCGCCGCTGCAGCCGATGTCCGCCGAGTTGCGGGCGCTCGACGGTGCTTTCGCCACGCTGACGCTCGACGCCCAGGGCCGCGTGTTGCGGGCCAACAACCATTTTCTGAGCGCCTGGGGCTACGCGCTCGACGAGTTGCAGGGGCGCGACTTTCTCGACATCAGCCCCGCCGCCGGCCTGCCCGACAACCCCTGCGCCCTCTGGGGCGACGTGCTGCGCGGCGAGCAGCGCGTCGTCGAGCGCCTGCGCCTGCACAAGGACGGCAGCCAGCGCTGGGTCCAGGCCTCGTACACGGCGCTGGCGGATGCGCACGGCGCGGTGCGGGTCGTGGAAATCTCGAACGACATCTCCTCGCGCGTGTTCAAGGCCGCCGACGACCGCGGCCAGATCCAGGCCATCCATGTGTCGCAGGCGGTGGTCCAGTTCGCGCTCGACGGCACGGTGCTCGAGGCCAACGCGCGCTTTCTCGACGCCATGGGCTACCGGCTGGAAGAAGTGGCGGGGCGGCACCACCGCATGTTCGTGGACGCGGCCTATGCCGAGAGCGCGGAGTACGCCGCCTTCTGGGCCGCGCTCGCCGGCGGCAACCACCATGCCGCGGAGTACCGGCGCCTGGGCAAGGACGGCCGCGAAGTCTGGCTGCAGGCCACCTACAACCCGATCTTCGACCCGGCGGGGCGCGTGCGCAAAGTGGTCAAGTACGCCACCGACATCACGCAGGAGAAGCTGCGCCAGGCCGAATTTCAAAGCCAGATCGAGGCCATCCACAAGTCGCAGGGCGTGATCACCTTCCGGGTCGACGGCACCATCCTGGATGCCAACCCGAACTTCCTCGCGACCTTCGGCTATGCGCTGGACGAGATGGTGGGCCGCCACCACCGGATGCTGATGGAGCCCGGCGTGGCCGACACCGAGGCGTACGCGCAGTTCTGGCAGACGCTGCGCTCGGGCAAGTTCGTCTCGGGGCGCCACAAGCGCATCGGCAAGGACGGGCGCGAGGTCTGGCTGCAGGCCTCGTACAACCCGGTGTACGACCTGAACGGCCAGTTCACGCGCATCATCAAGTTCGCGAGCGACGTCACCGCCGACGTGGCGCTGGCCCAGGCGTTCGAGGACGCGCAGCGCCAGGCGCAGCACGACGCGGCCACCTCGCTGCCCAACCGCACGCGCCTGTCGGCCTTCATGGCGGCCGCGCTGACGCATCCGCAGGCGCGGCTGGTGGTGCTGTACCTGGACCTGGACCGCTTCAAGCCCATCAACGACACCTACGGCCATCCGGTCGGAGACAAGGTGCTGGGCGAGGTGGCCGACCGGCTGCGCCGCTCGCTCAAGAGCGACCAGCTGGCCGCGCGCATCGGCGGCGACGAGTTCGTGATTGCCGCGCCGAACCTGGCCGACGAGGAAATCGACGCCTACTGCCAGCAGCTGCTGGAGGCCATTGCCGCGCCCATCCGCAACGACGTGGGCCTGCTGGAGGTCGGCGCGTCGATCGGCGTGGCGGTGTCGCCGGCCGACGGCACCACGCCCGACGAGCTGCTGCGCGCGGCGGACACCGCGCTCTACCGTTCCAAGCACAACGGCCGGGGCACGTACTGCTTCTTCGCCAACGAGATGAACGACCGCGTGACGGCCAGCCGCCGCATGATCGAGGAGATGCGCCGCGGCATCGCGGCCGGCGAGTTCTACCTCGACTTTCAACCGCGCTTCGACGCGCGCACGCAATCGATACGCAGCGCCGAGGCGCTGGTGCGCTGGGCGCATCCGCAGCACGGGCGCATCGGGCCGGACGACTTCATTCCGCTGGCGGAAAAGAGCGGACTGATCCTGCCGCTGGGCGACTGGGTGCTGCAAACGGCCTGCGAGGCCGCGGTGCAGTGGCCGGAGATCGGCGTGTCGGTCAACGTGTCGCCGGTGCAGTTCCGCGACGGCCGGCTGGTGCAGCGCGTGAGGGACGTGCTGGCGGGCGCCGGCCTGGCGCCCGAGCGGCTGGAGATCGAGATCACCGAAGGCGTGCTGATGGACGACGCCGAGGGCGCGGGCATCGTGCTGCGCGAGCTCAAGGCGTTGGGCGTGAAGCTGGCCATCGACGACTTCGGCACCGGCTACGCGTCGCTGAGCTCGCTGCGCAGTTTTCCGTTCGACGTCATCAAGATCGACCGGCAGTTCATCGCCGACATCGAAGAGCGCGACGGCAGCCGCGACGTGGTCAAGGCGATCCTGGCGCTGGGCAAGGCGCTGGGCCTGTCGGTCACGGCCGAGGGGGTGGAGACCGACGGCCAGTTGCAGACGCTGATCGAGGACCACTGCGCCGAAGTGCAGGGCTTCCTGCTGGGCCGGCCGATGACGGCACCGATGCTGGTCGAGATGGTGGAGATGGTCGAGGACGTGGAAGCCGGGCGCTGAGCGACGCTGCAGGGGATCGGAGCGGCAGGTTTCGGCACTTTGGCAGGGCCTTGCGACCCCGGGCCAGCTCGGATGCGGCCCCTTGCGCATAATTGACGCAAGCTATGACTCTCACCGAACTCAAATACATCGTCGCAGTAGCCCGCGAACGGCACTTCGGCAAGGCGGCCGAGGCCTGCTACGTCTCCCAACCGACCCTTTCGGTGGCCATCAAGAAGCTCGAGGACGAGCTCGAGGTCAAGCTCTTCGAGCGCAGCGCCGGCGAAGTGACCGTCACGCCGCTGGGCGAGCAGATCGTGCAGCAGGCCCAAAGCGTGCTCGACCAGGCCGCCAGCATCAGGGAGATCGCCAAGCGCGGCAAGGACCCGCTGGCCGGTCCGCTGAACCTGGGCGTGATCTACACCATCGGCCCGTACCTGCTGCCCGACCTGGTGCGCCAGGTGATCGCCCGCACCCCGCAGATGCCGCTGGTGCTGCAGGAGAACTTCACCGCCAAGCTGCTCGAGATGCTGCGCGCCGGCGAGATCGACTGCGCCATCATGGCCGAGCCCTTTCCCGACACGGGCCTGGCCATGGCGCCGCTGTATGACGAGCCCTTCATGGCGGCGCTGCCCATCAAGCACAAGTTCGCCGACCGCGAATCGATCACCTCCGAAGAACTGCAGAGCGAGACCATGCTGCTGCTGGGCACGGGGCACTGCTTTCGCGACCACGTGCTCGAGGTGTGTCCCGAGTTCGCGCGCTTTTCCAGCAACGCCGAAGGCATCCGCAAGAGCTTCGAGGGCTCGTCGCTGGAAACCATCAAGCACATGGTGGCCTCGGGCATGGGCGTGACGCTGGTGCCGCGCCTGTCGGTGCCCGTCGAGGCGCTCAAGCCCAAGGTCAAGGGCCGCAAGGAATTCGAGCAGATGGTGCGCTACCTGCCCGTGCGCGACGCGCACGACCGCGAGCCGCCCACGCGCCGCGTGGTGCTGGCGTGGCGGCGCACCTTCACGCGCTACGAGGCCATTGCGGCGCTGCGCAATGCCATCTACGCGTGCGAGCTGCCGGGTGTGAAGCGGTTGTCCTAGCAGTTCGCGGAATCGGCCTACGCGGCGGCGGTTCGGAATCGTTCATCGCTGAGATAGAGTGACGCTGTTGCAAAGCCGCGCGCCGGCTTCCAGAATTCCGGTGTTCCCCCCAACTTGAAGAAAGAGCTCTCGCCATGGCCAAAGCCCCGAAGAAATCGTCGCCAGCCTCCTCCGCCGGCAAGGTGCCCAAGAAGGGCGGCGCGGTGGTCGCGCAGGAGTCGGGCAGCCGCAACGCGCCGATCATCAACATCGGCATCGAGCGCCAGGACCGCGCCGCCATCGCCGAAGGCCTGAGCCGCGTGCTGGCCGACACCTACACGCTGTACCTCACCACGCACAACTTCCACTGGAACGTGACGGGCCCGCACTTCAACTCGCTGCACGCGATGTTCATGGGCCAGTACACCGAACTCTGGAATTCGACCGACGTGCTGGCCGAGCGCATCCGCGCGCTGGGCCACTATGCGCCGGGCTCGTACGCCGAGTTCAGCAAGATCGCCACCGTGCCCGACGTGCCGCAGACGCCCCCCAAGGCGATGGAGATGGTGCGCATCCTGGTGAAGGGCCACGAGACCGTGTCGCGCATCGCGCGCGAATTCATTCCGGTGGCCGAAGAGGCCGGCGACGACCCGACGGCCGACATGCTCACCGCGCGCTGCACGGTGCACGACCAGACGGCCTGGATGCTGCGCTCGCTGCTCGAGGACTGATCCCCGTCCCCCGGACTCCGGGACCCTGAAACGAGCGGCACAATGGCCGCTCTTTTTTTGCCCGCCGCCATCGCAATGCCCGCCCGCCGTTTCGCGCTGTACCTCGACCTGATCCGCTGGAGCCGTCCCGCCGGCTGGCTGCTGCTGCTGTGGCCCACGCTCGGTGCGCTGTGGTTCGCGGCGCAGGGCTGGCCCGGCTGGCACCTGCTGGTGGTGTTCACGCTCGGCACCTTCCTCATGCGCAGCGCGGGCTGCTGCATCAACGACGTCGCCGACCGCGACTTCGACCGCCATGTGAAGCGCACCGCGCAACGGCCCGTGACCAGCGGCGCGGTGTCGGTCAAGGAGGCGCTGGGGCTCGGTGCCGTGCTGGCGCTGGCGGCATTCGCCCTGGTGCTCACCACCAACCGGCTCACGGTGCTGTGGTCGTTCGCGGCGCTGGCCATCACGCTGGCCTATCCCTTCGCCAAGCGCTTCGTCTCGGTGCCCCAGGCGGTGCTGGGCATCGCCTTCAGCTTCGGCATTCCGATGGCCTTCGCGGCGGTGCAGTCGACGGTGCCGGTGCTGGTCGCGTGGCTGCTGGTCGGCAACCTGTTCTGGGTGCTGGCCTACGACACCGAGTACGCGATGGTCGACCGCGACGACGACCTGAAGATCGGCATGAAGACCTCGGCCATCACCTTCGGGCGCTTCGACGTGGCCGCGGTGATGGCGAGCTACGCGATCTTCCTGGCGATCTGGGGCTGGGCCGGCGCGAGTCACTCGCTGGGCTTGCTGTTCTACGCGGGCATCGCCCTGGCGACCGCGCAGGCCGCGTGGCACTGGCGGCTGATTCGCGAGCGCACGCGCGACGGCTGCTTCAAGGCCTTTCGCCTGAACCATTGGCTGGGCTTCACCGTGTTCGCCGGCATCGTGGCCGGCTACGCGGTGCGTTGAGGCGTCTGCAATGCGGGAACGACTGACGCAGAAGATCGGCCAAGAGGGCTTCTCCGAATGGCACCGCATCACGCAGCAGATGGTCCAGCGCTATTCGGACCTGTCGGGCGACGGCGAAGGCGAGTGGATCCACCTCGACCCCGATCGCGCGGCGCTTGAGGCGCCTTACGGCGGCACCATCGTGCAGGGCTTCTTCCAGGTCTCGCACCTGATCCGGCTGACCGGCGAGGCCATGCGCACGTTGCTGCCCTTCGATTCGAACCACGCGCTGAACTACGGCTTCGACCGCCTGCGCTTCGTGCGGCCGATGCCAGTGGGCGCGCGCTTCCGGGCACGGGTGCGCATCATGGAGGTCACGCCCAAGCCTGACGACAGCTTCCTGCTGAAGGAGGAGGTGCTGCTCGAGCTGGAGGACGGCACCGTCACGCTGGCCGCCGAGTGGCTGTTCTTCCTCGGCCCGCGCGCGCTGCCGCCGGCCTGAGCGCCGTCAGCTGCGGCCGAATTCCTCGCCCAGTTCGGCGGCGCGCTTCTGCGCCGCGCGGATCGCGGTCTTGAACTGCGCCTTCACGTCGGCCTGCTGCAGCGAAGTAATGGCGGCATAGGTCGTGCCGCCCTTGGAGGTGACGCGCTCGCGCAGCACCGACGGCGGCTCGGTCGCGCTGTGCGCCAGCGCCGAGGCGCCGGTGAAGGTGCCGATGGCCAGCTGCTGCGCCTGTTCGGGCGTGAGGCCCATCTCGACACCCGCTTCGGTCATCGCCTCGATGAAATAGAACACGTAGGCCGGGCCCGAGCCGGACAGGGCGGTGACGGCGTCCAGCGCCGATTCGGCATCGACCCAGATCAGCTCGCCGGTGGGCGCCAGCAGCTGCCCGACCGTCGCTCGGTCGGCGCTTTCGGCGCCGGGGCGGGCATACAGGCCCGTCATGCCCTTGCCCACGAGCGCGGGCGTGTTGGGCATGGCGCGCACCACGCGCTCGGTGCCCAGCCAGCGGGCGATGCTGTCCGACGGAATGCCCGCCGCCACGCTCAGGTGCAGGGCGTCGGTCGCGAGCGCGCGCACCGGGCGGGCCGCGTCCGCGAAGGTCTGGGGCTTGACCGCCCAGACCACCACGCCGCAGCGTGACAGGGCCTCGCCGGCCTCGGCCTGCGCCGTGATGCCGAAGGACTGGGCGAGCTTCGCTCGGGCCTCCTCGAACGGCTCGACCACCTCGAACGCGTCCGCCGGGGTGCCTTGCTGGACCAGGCCGCCGATGATGGCGCTCGCCATATTGCCGCCGCCGATGAAGGCCACGGGCGGCAGCGGCGGAAGCGGCACGGGGCCGGTGCGGGGAAGGAAGGTGACGGCGATGGTCATGGTCGGTCGGTGCGGTCTGTGTAGGCGAAGGCGGCGAACTGGGTCACTTGGAGCGGGTTGAAATTGTCGTCGCTCACGACCACCAGCACGCGCTGGCCGTCGGGCAGCGGCGGTCCCCAGCACATGCCTTCGGTGTTGTCGAGCCGGGACAGGCCGAGCGTGGCGAAGTCGGCCACCAGGGTCTTGGACGCGGGGCGGTGATTGCCGGGCGCGAGCGTGTCGACGGCGAGCACGTCGCTGGCCGCACGGGTGTCGATCTCGTACAGGCGCAGCGAGTTGCCCGTGCCGGTGGCGTAGGCGCGCTCCAGCACCAGCATGCGGTCGGCGTCGAGCATCAGGATCTCGCTCACGCCGTTGTCGGCGTAGCTGCCGGGCACCAGCGGGCGCAGCGGGATGGCGTCCGGCACATAGGCGATCTGGCGGTCGGCTTGGCCGGTCTGCAGGTCGATGCGGGTCAAGCGGCAGGGGCCGCCGGGCGCGCCGACGGTGGGCTCGGGGCCGTCCTGGATCAGCGCGTTTTCCATGCCCAGCCAGGCGAAACGGCCGTCGGGCGTGAGGGTGACGCCCTCGAAAGTAAGGTTGTCGCGCGGGCCGCGGCGCTGCACCGGGTCGGGCTGGAACATCGCCGGCATCGGGAACTCGCGCAGGAAGCGGCCGTCGCGGGCCGACTCGTACAGCGCGGGGCCGAAGCCGCGGGCGACGTCGCCCTCGCTGGTCCAGAGCAGGGTGTTGGTCGCAGGCCGCAGGCGCAGGGCTTCCGGGTCGGGCACGGGGAGCCCGTCGACCGCGTGGCGCCGGTTCGGCCAGGGGCCGCCGCCGGGGCGTTGCAGCAGAACCACGCCGGTGGGCTCAGGCTGCGTCTGCAGCGGCTGGGGCCAGCGGGCTGTGTAGCAGCGCACGGGGGCGAGGTCCGCCCGGTCGTCGCTGATCAGCAGGTACTCGTCACGGATCGGGTCGTAGTCGATGCCCGAAAGGCCGCCTGCCGTGGTGCCCTCTATATGCAGGCGGTGCGGCCATCGGGCTTCGGCGATGAGGCGCAGCCGGCCCAGGCCTGCGCCGGACGCCGGCGTGGCGCTTCGGCAGGCGGCCAGGCTCAGCGACAGCAGGCCGGCTGCGCCCGCTACCAAGCGCCGCCGCAAGGGCGACGAGGGCGAATTCGAAGGGGGGTTGTCGAGGGTGCGCACGCCTCGAAGTCTAGTGCCAGTGCGAAATGCTGTAATGGGGTTGTTGACATCGCCCTGAGTGCGTGCAACAATCGAGGGCTTCGCTTCTAAAAGGCGAAGCTTTCAGCCCAAAGCGGAAGCGCCCCGAGTGGTTCGGGGTGTGGACGACGGGACCAAGACTGACCGCGGTGTCTCCCTCCTGGAGGCTCATCGGTACAAGTTGGGAATATCAAGACATGATCCAAACTGAATCCCGGCTCGAAGTGGCCGACAACACGGGCGCGAAATCCGTCCTGTGTATCAAGGTGCTCGGTGGCTCCAAGCGGCGTTATGCCAGCGTGGGCGACGTCATCAAGGTAAGCATCAAGGAAGCCGCTCCGCGTGGTCGCGTCAAAAAAGGCGAGATCTACAGCGCAGTGGTGGTTCGCACCGCCAAGGGCATCCGTCGTGCCGACGGCTCGCTCGTCAAGTTCGACGGCAACGCTGCAGTGTTGCTCAACGCCAAGCTGGAGCCCATCGGCACCCGCATCTTCGGACCGGTCACGCGCGAGCTGCGCACCGAGAAGTTCATGAAGATCGTGTCGCTGGCACCCGAAGTTCTCTAAGGACACAACGCCATGAACAAGATTCGCAAAGGCGACCAGGTCATCGTGTTGGCCGGTCGTGACAAGGGTAAGCGCGGCACCGTGTCGCTCCGCAAGGACGACTCGTACATCCTCATCGATGGCCTGAACGTCGTCAAGAAGCACACCAAGCCGAACCCGCTCAAGGGAACGACCGGTGGCATCGTCGAAAAGTCCATGCCCATTCATCAATCCAACGTGGCGATCTTCAATGCTGCGACCGGCAAGGCCGATCGCGTGGGCATCAAGGTCACCGAGGGTGCTGACGGCAAGCGCTTGGCTGTTCGTGTCTTCAAGTCGAGCGGCGACGAAATCAAGATCGCCTAAGAGGTACTCACATGGCACGTCTCCAACAACAGTATCGCGAAAAGATCGCGAAAGACCTGACTGAAAAGTTCGGCTACAAGTCGCCGATGCAGGTTCCCCGCCTCACCAAGATCACGCTCAACATGGGTGTGGGTGAAGCAGTCGCCGACAAGAAGGTTCTCGACAACGCTGTCGCCGACCTGACCAAGATCGCTGGCCAGAAGCCCGTGGTCACCAAGTCGAAGAAGGCCATCGCCGGTTTCAAGATCCGCGAAAACCAACCCATCGGCTGCATGGTCACGCTGCGTGGCGTGCAGATGTATGAGTTCCTGGACCGTTTCGTGACCATCGCGCTGCCGCGTGTTCGCGACTTCCGCGGCATCTCCGGCCGTGCGTTCGACGGCCGTGGCAACTACAACATCGGCGTCAAGGAACAGATCATTTTCCCTGAGATCGAGTACGACAAGGTCGATGCCTTGCGCGGTCTCAATATCAGCATCACGACGACGGCCAAGACCGACGAAGAAGCCAAGGCGCTTCTGGCTGGTTTCCGTTTCCCGTTCAAGAACTGAGGCGAACTGTGGCTAAACAATCTTTGATCCAGCGCGAACTCAAGCGCGACAAGCTGGTTGCCAAGTTCGCTGCGAAGCACGCTGAACTGAAGGCGGCTTCCAACGACCTGAAGAAGAGCGACGAAGAACGCGCAGCTGCCCGCCTGGGCCTGCAAAAGCTTCCGCGCAACGCGAACCCGACCCGCCAACGCAACCGTTGCGCGATCACCGGTCGTCCGCGCGGCACCTTCCGTCAATTCGGTCTGGCTCGCGCCAAGATCCGTGAACTGGCTTTCGCTGGCGACATCCCCGGTGTCACCAAGGCCAGCTGGTAAGCCAGGCAGGAGCATAAAACATGAGCATGAGTGATCCCATTGCCGACCTGCTGACGCGTATCCGTAACGCGCAGATGGTGGCGAAGCCCACTGTGTCGATCCCGTCTTCCAAGGTGAAGGCCGCGATTGCACAAGTCCTGAAGGACGAAGGCTACATCGACGGCTTCGAAGTGAAGACCGATGCAGGCAAGTCCGAACTCGTCATCACGCTGAAGTACTACGCTGGCCGTCCGGTCATCGAACGTATCGAGCGCGTGAGCCGCCCCGGCCTGCGCGTCTACAAGGCCAGTGCAGCCATTCCGCAAGTCCAGAACGGCCTCGGCGTTGCGATCGTCACGACCCCCCAGGGTGTGATGACCGACCGCAAGGCTCGCGCCACCGGTGTCGGCGGCGAAGTTCTGTGCTACGTCGCCTAACCGAGACATCGAGGAGTTACTGAAATGTCCCGAGTAGGAAAAATGCCGATCACCATCCCCGCAGGCGTGGATGTGTCGATCAAGGAAGACCAGATCAGCGTGAAGGGCACGGGCGGTTCGCTCGTCCTGCATCGCAATGCACTGGTCAAGGTCGTCAGCAATGACGGCAAGCTGAGCTTCGAGCCCGCCAACGAATCGCGTGAAGCGAATGCGATGAGCGGCACGATCCGTCAGCTGGTGAACAACATGGTGGTTGGCGTGACCAAGGGCTTCGAGAAGAAGCTCAACTTGGTCGGCGTCGGCTACAAGGCTGCAGCCTCCAACAACAAGTTGAACCTGCAAGTCGGGTACTCGCACCCGGTCAACATCGAAATGCCGCAAGGCATCACGGTGGCCACTGCGACCCCGACCGAAATCGTGATCAAGGGTGCTGACCGTCAGCGCGTTGGTCAAATCGCCGCTGAGATCCGCGCTGTTCGTCCGCCTGAGCCTTACAAGGGCAAGGGCATCCGTTATTCGGACGAGAAGATCGTGATCAAAGAGACCAAGAAGAAGTAAGGGGCAGCAAAATGATGTTGACCAAAAAAGCACAGCGTCTTCGCCGCTCGCGCCAGACCCGCATTCGCATCGCGACTCAGGGCGTGGCCCGTCTCACGGTGAACCGCACCAACCTGCACATCTATGCAACCGTCATCTCCGACGACGGCACCAAGGTGATTGCAACCGCATCGACGGCAGAAGCCGAAGTGCGTACCTCGCTCGGCGGCTCGGGCAAGGGCGGCAATGCCGCCGCAGCCACCGCAGTCGGCAAGCGCATCGCTGAAAAGGCGAAGGCTGCAGGCGTCGAGAAGGTCGCTTTCGACCGCGCTGGTTTCGCATACCACGGCCGCGTCAAGGCGCTGGCCGAGGCCGCCCGCGAAGCCGGTCTGCAGTTCTAACCGGACACGAGATTCAAAATGGCAAAGATTCAAGCAAGAACGCAGAACGAAGGCCCTGAAGACGGTTTGCGCGAGAAGATGATCGCGATCAACCGCGTCACCAAGGTGGTGAAGGGTGGTCGTATCCTCGGTTTCGCAGCACTCACCGTGGTCGGTGACGGCGAAGGCCGCGTCGGCATGGGCAAGGGCAAGTCGAAGGAAGTGCCTGCTGCCGTGCAGAAGGCAATGGAAGAAGCCCGTCGCAACCTGGCCAAGATCTCGATCAAGAACGGCACGCTGCATCACCGCGTGACGGGTCATCACGGCGCCGCTTCGGTCGTCATGATCCCCGCCCCGAAGGGTACCGGCATCATCGCCGGCGGCCCGATGCGCGCCGTGTTCGAAGTCATGGGCATCACCGACATCGTGGCCAAGAGCCATGGTTCGTCGAACCCCTACAACATGGTTCGCGCCACGCTCGACGGTTTGAAGAACTCGACGACCGCGTCCGCTGTGGCTGCCAAGCGTGGCCTGACCGTCGAAGAAATCTTCGCTTGAGCGCAAGCCTGAAAGAAGCATTCAAATGACGACGCAACAACAAACCCTCAAGGTGCAATTGGTCAAAAGCCCGATTGGCACCAAGGAATCGCATCGCGCGACCGTGCGTGGCCTCGGCCTGCGCAAGCTCAACAGCGTGAGCGAGCTGCAAGACACCCCGGCGGTGCGCGGCATGATCAACAAGATCAGTTATCTGGTCAAAGTTCTGTAAGAGAGACTGATATGGAACTCAATGGCATCAAGCCGGCAGCCGGCGCCAAGCACGCCAAGCGTCGCGTTGGCCGTGGTATCGGCTCTGGCATCGGCAAGACCGCAGGTCGCGGTCACAAGGGCCAGAAGTCGCGTGCAGGCGGTTTCCACAAGGTGGGCTTCGAAGGCGGTCAAATGCCTCTGCAGCGTCGCCTGCCCAAGCGTGGCTTCAAGTCGCACCTGCTGAAGTTCAACGCCGAAGTCACGCTGACTGCTCTCGAGCAGCTCGGCCTGGCCGAAGTGGACGTCCTGGCGCTGAAGCAAGCCGGCCTCGTGGGCCAGCTCGCCAAGGTCGTCAAGATCATCAAGACCGGTGAACTCACCAAGGCCGTCAAGCTGACGGGCGTGGGTGCAACGGCTGGCGCCAAGGCTGCTATCGAAGCAGCCGGCGGTAGCTTCGCCTGATCACCCTCGGACTGAAAGAAGCTCTTCGTGGCAACTAACGCGGCAACGATCGCAAAAACAGGCAAGTTCGGCGACCTTCGTCGTCGGCTCGTGTTTTTGCTGCTCGCGCTCGTGGTCTACCGGGTCGGCGCTCACATTCCTGTGCCGGGTATCAACCCGGACCAGCTGGCAGCGTTGTTCCAGGGCCAGCAGGGCGGCATTCTGAGCCTGTTCAACATGTTCTCGGGCGGGGCGCTGTCGCGTTTCACCGTGTTCGCGTTGGGGATCATGCCGTACATCTCGGCGTCGATCATCATGCAGTTGATGACCTACGTGATTCCTACCTTCGAGCAATTGAAGAAGGAAGGCGAGGCTGGTCGCCGCAAGATCACGCAGTACACGCGTTACGGCGCGTTGGGTCTGGCACTGTTCCAGTCGTTCAGCATCTCGGTGGCGCTCGAGTCGTCGGCCGGCCTGGTCATCGCACCTGGCTTCGGCTTCCGCCTGACTGCCATGGTGAGCCTGACGGCCGGTTCGATGTTCCTGATGTGGCTCGGCGAACAGATCACCGAACGTGGCCTGGGCAACGGCATTTCGATCCTGATCTTTGCAGGTATCGCAGCTGGTTTGCCCAACGCCATTGGCGGCCTGGCCTCGCTGGTGACGACCGGCGCGATGAATCCCATCATCGCGCTCTTCATCATCGCGGTCGTGGTGCTGGTCACCTACTTCGTGGTGTTCGTGGAACGCGGTCAGCGCAAGATCCTCGTGAACTATGCGCGGCGACAGGTGGGCAACAAGGTCTACGGCGGCCAGTCTTCGCACCTGCCGCTGAAGCTGAACATGGCTGGCGTGATCCCGCCGATCTTCGCTTCGTCGATCATCCTGCTGCCGGCAACGGTGGTTGGCTGGTTCAGCACCGGTGAAGGTGGTTTCCGCTGGATCAAGGACATCGCTGGCGCGCTGCGTCCGGGTGAACCGATCTATGTGCTGCTGTACGCCGCTGCGATCGTTTTCTTCTGCTTCTTCTACACGGCACTCGTGTTCAACAGCAAGGAAACGGCCGACAACCTGAAGAAGAGTGGTGCGTTCATTCCAGGCATTCGCCCGGGTGACCAGACCGCTCGCTATATCGACAAGATTCTGGTTCGCCTGACGTTGGCCGGCGCGGTGTACATCACCTTCGTCTGCCTGCTGCCAGAGTTCCTGATCCTGAAGTACAACGTGCCGTTCTACTTCGGTGGTACCTCCCTGCTGATCATCGTGGTCGTCACGATGGACTTCATGGCCCAGGTGCAAAACTACATGATGTCCCAGCAGTACGAATCGCTGCTGAAGAAGGCTAACTTCAAGACATCGTAGGGCTGTGTTTTTCAGTATTGAGTCCGGGCGGTAGACCGCCACGTTAAACAGTTTTAGGAGAATGAAATGAGAGTTTCGGCTTCGGTCAAAACCATCTGCCGTAATTGCAAGGTCATCCGCCGTAAAGGTGTGGTGCGTGTGATTTGCACCGACCCGCGCCACAAGCAGCGCCAGGGTTGATTGAAGAGTATTAGAGGACGCACATGGCACGTATTGCTGGCATCAACATCCCGCCGCACAAGCACGCTGAAATCGGCCTGACCGCCATTTTCGGTATCGGTCGCACCCGCGCCCGTCAAATCTGCGAAGCGAGCGGCATCGAATATTCGAAGAAGATCAAGGATCTGACCGACGGTGATCTCGAGAAGATCCGCGATCAGATCGCTCTCTTCACCATCGAAGGCGATCTGCGTCGCGAAACGACGATGAACATCAAGCGTTTGATGGACATCGGTTGCTATCGCGGCTTCCGTCACCGTCGCGGCCTGCCGATGCGCGGCCAGCGCACGCGCACCAATGCCCGCACTCGCAAGGGTCCGCGCAAGGCTGCGCAGTCCCTGAAGAAATAAGGATAGACCAGCATGGCTAAAGCACCTGCAAACAACGCCGCACAGCGCGTTCGCAAGAAGGTTCGCAAGAACGTTGCGGACGGTATCGCCCACGTGCATGCCTCGTTCAACAACACCATCATCACGATCACCGATCGCCAGGGCAACGCCCTGTCGTGGGCTTCGTCGGGTGGCCAGGGCTTCAAGGGCTCGCGCAAGTCGACTCCGTTCGCTGCGCAGGTGGCTTCCGAAGTTGCCGGCCGTGCTGCTGTCGAACAAGGTATCAAGAACCTCGACGTCGAGATCAAGGGCCCCGGCCCCGGTCGCGAATCGTCGGTGCGCGCACTGGCTGCGCTCGGCATCCGGATCAATTCCATTGCCGATGTGACGCCCGTTCCGCACAACGGCTGCCGTCCCCAGAAGCGTCGCCGCATCTGAGCGTCAGTCTGCAAGGCGCAGCCGGCTTTGAATAGCGGCTGCGCATTTGTTTTTTATCTAAGCCCACCGCCACCCGCGTCTCGCAGGTGGCTCCCGCAGGCAACTGCGGCAGATACACAAAGGAAGAATCGTGGCACGTTACCTCGGCCCCAAGGCCAAACTTTCCCGCCGTGAAGGCACCGACCTGTTCCTGAAGAGCGCCCGCCGTTCGATCCAGGACAAGGCCAAGTTCGACTCCAAGCCCGGCCAGCACGGTCGCACCTCGGGTCAGCGCACTTCCGACTACGGTCTGCAACTGCGTGAAAAGCAGAAGGTCAAGCGCATGTACGGCGTGCTGGAAAAGCAGTTCCGCCGCTACTTCGAAGAAGCCGACCGTCGCCGCGGCAACACCGGCGCCAACCTGCTTTTCATCCTCGAGTCGCGCCTGGACAACGTCGTCTACCGCATGGGCTTCGGCTCGACCCGCGCTGAGGCGCGTCAACTCGTGTCGCACAAGGCGATCACGGTGAACGGTCAGTCGGTCAACATCCCGTCGTACCTGGTCAAGACCGGCGACGTGATCGCCGTGCGCGACAAGTCGAAGAAGCAGAACCGCATCGTCGAAGCGCTCCAGCTCGCCCAGCAAGTCGGCATTCCGGCATGGGTCGATGTGAACGCCGACAAGGCCGAAGGCACGTTCAAGAAGGTGCCCGATCGCGACGAATTCGCAGCCGACATCAACGAATCGCTGATCGTCGAACTCTATTCGCGTTGATTTTTTCTTCCCGCATCCGCCCTTCGGCGCGTGCGGGAGATTGTTATTGTTGTTCACGTTCCTGCCCCGCACTCCGCTGCGGGTCAGGTGCTTCACCAGCCTTACCGGTGTAACGAGCCGGGGGTATTGAGAGGAAGTCTGCATGCAAACCACCCTGCTGAAACCCAAGACCATTCAGGTCGAGCAACTTGCGCCGAACAAGGCCAAGGTCACGCTCGAACCTTTCGAGCGCGGCTATGGCCACACGCTCGGCAACGCGCTGCGTCGCGTTCTGCTGTCGTCCATGGTGGGCTACTCGGCCACCGAAGTCACGATCGCTGGCGTTCTGCATGAGTACTCGTCGATCGACGGCGTGCAGGAAGATGTCGTCAACATCCTTCTGAACCTCAAGGGCGTGGTGTTCAAGCTCCACAACCGTGACGAAGTCACGCTGAGCCTGCGCAAGGACGGCGAAGGCCCGGTCCTGGCCTCGGACATCCAGACCCCGCACGACGTCGAGATCATCAACCCCGACCACGTGATCGCGCACCTGTCGCAAGGCGGCAAGCTCGACATGCAGATCAAGGTTGAAAAGGGTCGCGGCTACGTGCCCGGCACGATGCGCCGCTATGCGGACGAGCCGACCAAGTCGATCGGCCGCATCGTTCTCGACGCGTCGTTCTCGCCCGTGAAGCGCGTGAGCTACACGGTCGAAAGCGCCCGCGTCGAACAGCGTACCGACCTGGACAAGCTGCTTGTCGAGATCGAAACCAACGGTGCGATCACCGCCGAAGACGCCGTGCGCGCATCGGCTAAAATCCTGGTCGAGCAGCTCGCCGTGTTTGCGCAGCTCGAAGGCGGCGAACTCGCTGCATTCGACGCACCCGCACCGCGCAGCGCACAGCAATTCGATCCGATCCTGCTGCGCCCTGTCGACGAACTCGAACTGACGGTGCGTTCGGCCAACTGCCTGAAGGCCGAAAACATCTACTACATCGGTGACCTGATCCAGCGCACCGAGAACGAGCTGCTCAAGACGCCTAACCTGGGTCGCAAGTCGCTCAACGAAATCAAGGAAGTCCTCGCTTCGCGCGGCCTGACCCTGGGTATGAAGCTCGAAAGCTGGCCGCCGGCCGGCCTCGACAAGCGTTGATTTGAATTTTTGAAGGTTGGCCCAGAAAAGGGCCAGTGCACCGGGCAGTACCTGACACGGCTGCCTGTTTTTATAAAGTAAAGGAAAAGCACCATGCGTCACGGTCACGGACTCCGCAAACTCAACCGCACCAGCTCGCACCGTCTTGCGATGCTGCAGAACATGATGAATTCGCTCATCGAGCACGAAGTCATCAAGACCACGGTCCCCAAGGCCAAGGAACTGCGCCGCGTCATCGAACCGATGATCACGCTCGCCAAGAAGCCGACGCTGGCCAACAAGCGCCTGGCTTTCGACCGCCTGCGCAGCCGCGACAGCGTCGTCAAGCTCTTCGGCGAACTCGGCCCGCGTTTCGCCGCGCGTCCGGGCGGCTACACCCGCATTCTGAAGATGGGTTTCCGCGTGGGCGACAACGCTCCGATGGCGCTCGTCGAACTGGTCGACCGTGCTGAAATTAAAGAAGACGCAGCTGAGCAAAACGCTGCTGAATAAGCTATAATTTATACTTGCCGCGCGATGGAGCAGCCTGGTAGCTCGTTGGGCTCATAACCCAAAGGTCGCAAGTTCAAATCTTGCTCGCGCAACCAATTTAAAAGGCCCTTTGAATTTCAAAGGGCCTTTTTTCTTGGCCTGGTAAACGAATTGAAAAAGCCCTCGCAATGAGGGCTTTTTTGTTTCCAGAA
Organism: Variovorax monticola; assembly: GCF_051216855.1. Lineage (NCBI taxonomy): Bacteria > Pseudomonadati > Pseudomonadota > Betaproteobacteria > Burkholderiales > Comamonadaceae > Variovorax > Variovorax monticola. The sequence goes on along the minus strand of NZ_JBPJZP010000005.1, from coordinate 180,177 downwards.
TTTCTGAAGATGCAGTTCAACCGTGCCAGGCCGAGCAGCGGATCACGCTGCAGAAGTTGCCCCGGTGAAAGTGCGGCTCCTTGTCCGCGATCACGTCGGCCTTGACGTTGCCGAACGTGCTCTGCGGCTTGTGTCGGATGCCTTCATAGAAGGCCTGGATGATGTCTTCCTTGAAGTTTTCGGTGCGCGGATGCGCATGCACGATCCGCGTGCGCTCGGCCTCGCTGAACTCCTTGTAGGTCAGCCCCAGCACGTCCATCTCGACACCGGCCGTGACCAGCGCCACCACCGGATGCATGTGCTGCGGAATCCCTGGCGTCGTATGCAGCGCGATCGCCGTCCACACCAGGTCGATGTCCTGTTGCGAGATCCCATGTGCCCGCAGAAAGTCCCGCGCCACGTTCGCGCCGTCGACCTCGAAGCGCTCGTGCGCGCTGCTGTGCTTTTTCAGCAGGCCCATGTCATGGAACATCGCGCCCGCGTACAGCAGCTCCGGATCGAACGTGAGCCCGCGGCGTTTGCCTGCCAACGCGCCGAAGTAGTAGACCCGGCTCGAGTGGTGGAACAGCAGCGGCGGTGCCGTGTCCCGGACCAGTTCGGTGATCTCCTGTGCAAGCTTGCTGTCGGGGATGCGCGCCCCTTCGATGTCTGTCGTCGTCAAAGCCATGTGGATTCTCCTGTGAGTGTGAGCATGACTCTAGGGTTCGGATAGAGTGTCCTGAACCGCCATGAAGCGGCGAATCCAGACATTCCACGACCGAAGGAGACACCGACATCGCACGCAGCGCCAAGACCATCGCGATCCTCGCCATGCCTGGCGTCCAGCTGCTGGACGTGTCGGGCCCGCTCGATGTATTCGCCGAAGCCAACGTACAAGCCCGTGCGGAGGCCTATCGCATGCGGGTCGTCGCGAGCCGGCGCGGCGCCATTCGCAGTTCGTCCGGCGTGCGGCTGATGCCCGACGCGGTGATAGGCGACGAGATGAACGAGCCCATCCACACGCTGCTCGTGGCTGGCACACCGCATGCGGCCAGCACCGTGTTCGACCTCGACGTGACCGCATGGCTGCGCCAGCGCACACCCGAAGTGCGCCGCTTCGGCTCCGTCTGCAGCGGTGCCTTCGTGCTGGCGCAGGCCGGCTTGCTGAACGGCCGCCGCGTGACCACGCACTGGGCGGTGGCCGATCGACTCGCGCTGGATTTCCCCTCGGTCACCGTCGATGCGGACGCCATCCATGTGCGCGACGGCCGCGTGCGCACCGCCGCCGGCGTGACCGCGGGCCTCGACCTCGCGCTCGCTCTGGTGGAAGAAGACCTGGGTCGCGAGATCGCGATGAAAGTCGCCGCGCAGCTCGTGATGTTCTTCAAGCGCCCCGGCGGCCAGATGCAGTTCAGCCGCAAGGGCGAAGCCGCACCCACGGGGCGTTCGGCCTTGCAGGAAGTTCAGCGCTGGATCGTGGCGAACCCGGCCATGGACCACGGCGTCGCGAATCTCGCCGCGCGCATGGGCCTCAGCGAGCGCCATTTCGCGCGGCTGTTCAAGCAGGAAGTAGGGCTCACGCCTGCGGCTTGGGTGGAAGACATTCGCGTGGCCGCCGCTCGCCGCCTGCTGGAAGCCGGGGACGCCGCACCCAAGCAGGTGGCGTCGCTGTGCGGCTTTGCCGATGCCGACACGCTGCGCCGAGCGTTCCAGCGCCAGCTCGGCATCACGCCCGCGGAGTACCGCAAGCGCTTTGCGCACGCCATCGTGTAAGCCACGATGGCGCTGCGCGGGAACGGCATCAGTCCGGAACGACCGCCGTCACCTCGATCTCGACCTTCGCGCGGTGCTCGACCAGCGCGGCCACCTGCACGCAGGTCATGGCCGGGAAGTTGCGGCCCATCGCGTCGCGATAGACCGGGCCGAGTTCGGAGAGCCGGCGGCTGTATTCGTCGCGGTCCGTCACGTACCAGGTCATGCGCACCATGTGCTCGGGGCCGGCGCCACCCGCGCGCAGCACCTCGACGATATTGCGCAGTGCCAGCCCGCACTGTTCGATGAAGTCGTCCGACTCGAACTGCTGCTGCGCGTTCCAGCCGATCTGGCCGCCGACGAACAGCATCGTGCCGCGCGCGGCGATGCCGTTCGCATAGCCCTTGGGAGGCAACCAGCCTTCGGGCTGCAGGAGTTTGTTGATCATGGTGTGGTGTTGAGTTGTCTCAGTTTGAATCGCTGGAGCTTGCCGGTCTCGGTGCGCGGAAGCACCGTCACGAACTCGATCTCCCGCGGGTATTTGAACGGCGCGATCGTCGCCTTGACATGGTCCTGCAGCGCCTTCACCAGGGCCGCATCGCCTTGCTGGCCGGGCTTGAGCACGCAGAACGCCTTCACGATCATGCCGCGGTCGGCATCGGGCTTGCCGATCACGCCGCACTCGGCCACGGCCGGGTGCTTGAGCAGGGCGTCTTCGACCTCCGGGCCTCCTACGTTGTAGCCGGCCGTGATGATCATGTCGTCGGCGCGCGCCTGGTAGAAGAAATAGCCGTCGTCGTCCTGCACGAACGAGTCGCCAGGGTAGTTCCAGCCGTTCTTCACGTAGTCGGCCTGGCGCGGATCGTCTAGATAGCGGCAGCCCACGGGGCCTTGCAGCGCGAGCTTGCCGACGGTGCCGCGCGGCACCTCGTTGCCCGCGTTGTCCACCACCTTCGCGGTGAAGCCGGGCACCGCCTTGCCGACCGCGCCGCGGCGCACGTCGGTGCCGGCGGCCGAGATGTAGATGTGGAACACCTCCGTGCCGCCGATGCCGTCGAGCATCTCGATGCCCGAGGCTTCCTTCCACAGCTGGCGCGTGGCGTCGGGCAACGCTTCGCCCGCACTGACGCTGATGCGCAGGCCCGGCATGCCGTTCTGCTTCACGAACGGCGCCATCTGGCGATAGAACGTGGGCGCGGTGTAGCAGATGGTCGCACCGACCTCGTTGATGAGCTTTACCAGCCCTTCGGGCGTGAACGGCGCATCGGCGAAGTAGATGGAAGCACCGGCCCACATCGGAAACACCAGCAGCCCGCCGAGCCCGAAGGTGAAGGCCAGCGGTGGCGAGCCGATGACGATGTCGTCGCTGCGCGCGTGCAGCACGTGGCGCGGCCATGTCTCGCACATCACGAGCACGTCGCGGTGCGTGGTGACGGGCGCCTTCGGCTTGCCCGTGGTGCCCGATGTGAATGCGAGCAGCGCGATGTCGTCCGATGCCGTGGGGCAGGCCTTGAACACGCCGCTCTTCGTGGCTGCGCGTGCAGAGAGAGAGTCCGGTGCGTCGGGCTTGTTGAACGCGATCACCGTGGCGAGCACCGGGTACTCGCGCTGTGCGATCACGAGTTCGTCGAGCAGCCTCCCGTCGCACAGCGCGGCCACGGGCTGTGCCTTGTCGATGATCTCGCCCAGCTCCTTCGCACGCAGCAAGGGCATCGTGGCCACGGCGATGAGGCCGGCCTTCACCACCGCCAGCCACGACAGCGCCATCGCCACCGAATTGCCGCCGCGCAGCAGCACGCGGTTGCCCGGCACCAGGCCGAGGTCTTCGGTCAGCACCTGCGCGATGCGGTTGACCTCGACGGCCGCTTGCGCGTACGTCAGCGTCCCCGCAGGTGAGCGCAGCATCGGCTTGTCGCCGAAGCCTTTCGCCGCGGCCTTGTCGAGCAGTTCCTCGACCAGGTTCAGCTGGTCGGGCAGCTGGAGCTCGGGCAGCTCATAGCGAAAGACGGGCAGCTGCCCGGCGGGCGGCAGGCGGTCGTGAACGAAACGGTCGACTTGGGCAGACACGGTATTTATCCCCGCAGAACGGATTTGCCAATGATCAGTTGTTGGACTTCCGTCGCACCTTCGTAGATGCGCAGCGAACGGATGTCGCGGTAGAGGCTTTCAATCTTCGTGCCAACTTTCACGCCCAGGCCGCCGTGCATCTGCAGGGCCATGTCGATCACGCGGCTCGCGTTCTCGGTGGCGCACATCTTGGCCATGGCGGCCGCAGCGGACACGTCGCCGACCGCGGGCGCACCGCGCTGTTCCGCGTCGTCGCGCATCCATGCGGCGCGGTAGGTGAGCAGTGCGGCACTGTCGATCAGCGCGGCCATCTCGCCGAGCTTGGCTTGCGTGAGCTGGAAGTCCGCGAGCGTCTGGCCGAACATGCGCCGGTTCTTCGCATGCGAGATGGCTTCCGCCAGTGCGCGGCGGCCCATGCCGAGCGCGGCCGCAGCCACTGACGCGCGGAAGATGTCGAGCGTGCGCATCGCCAGCTTGAAGCCGCCGTTGAGCTCACCGAGTTGCGCCGTGCGCGGCACGAGGCAGTTGTCGAAGCGCAGCGTTGCGAGCGGATGCGGCGCCATCACGTCGATGTGCTCGGAGGTGTCCAGGCCCGGAGTCGTCGCGTCGACGATGAACACCGTGATGCCGCGCGTGCCGCCCGTGGGATCGGTCTTGGCGAACACGCAATAGAAGTCGGCGATGCCGCCATTGCTGATCCAGGTCTTCTGGCCGTTCAGCAGCCAGCCGTCGGCCGTAGCCTCGGCGCGCATCGCCATTGCCGCCACGTCGGAACCCGCATCGGGTTCGCTGAGCGCAAAGGCCGCGATCCTGTCGCCCTTGCCCACAGCCGTGAGGTACTGCAACTGCTGTTCAGGCGTGCCCGCCAGCGTGATCGCACCGCTGCCCAGGCCCTGCATCGCAAATGCGAAGTCGGCCAATGGCGAGTGATAGCCCAGCGTTTCGCGCAGCAGCACGAGCGCGCGTGAATCGAGGCGCTCCAGCGCGCCGCCCGCGCTGCCGGGCACGGCGTAGCGCAGCCAGCCGCCGTCGCCGAGTCGGCGCACCCACTCGCGGCAGGCCGCGCGATCGTCGCGCTCGTCGATCTCTTGCGCTGCGCACCAGGGCAGCAGTTCGCGTGCGAGCGCGCGATGGGCTTCGTCGAAGAACGGCAGCGCAAGGTGCGCCGTCGAAGGCGGTGCAGGAATCTTCGTCATCATGACTTCAGTCTCCGCCGAACACCGGCTTGCGCTTGGCCGCGAAGGCTTCGTAGGCGCGCTTGAAGTCTTCGGTCTGCATGCAGATGGCCTGCGCCTGCGCTTCGGATTCGATCGCCTGGTCGATGGTCATCGACCATTCCTGCGCGAGCATGGTCTTGGTCATGCCGTGCGCGAAGCTCGGGCCCTCGGCCAACTCGCGCGCCACCTTGGTGGCGGCGGCCAGCAATGCATCGCTTTCGTGCAGTGCGTTGAAGAAGCCCCAGTCATGGCCTTCCTGCGCTGTCATGGCGCGGCCGGTGAAGAGCAGTTCCGATGCGCGGCCTTGGCCGATCATGCGCGGCAGCAACGCACATGCACCCATGTCCGCGCCGGCCAGGCCCACGCGGGTGAAGAGAAACGCCGTGCGCGTCAAAGGCGAGCCGTAGCGCAGGTCGCAGGCCAGCGCGATCATCGCGCCGGCACCGGCGCAGACACCGTCGATCGCGCCGACGATGGGCTGCGGGCAGGCGCGAATCGCCTTCACCAGGTCGCCCGTCATGCGCGTGAACTCGAGCAGCTCGGGCATGCGCATGCCGGTGAGCGGGCCGATGATCTCGTGCACGTCGCCGCCCGAGCAGAAGTTGCCGCCCGCGCCGGTGACCACGATGGCCTTCACGTCGGTCGCGTAGTTCAGCGCGCGGAACAGGTCGCGCAGTTCGGCGTACGAGTCGAAGGTCAGCGGGTTCTTGCGCTCCGGGCGGTTCAGCGTGACAGTGCCGACGCCCGCTTCGCAGCTCCATGCGAAGTGCTCGGCCTTGTAGCCGGCCTTGGCTTCGAATTGCGCGCGCATGGGATTGCCTGCGCCGATGTAGTGCTTCATTCGGTCTCCGCCATCGATTGGTTGTGTGAGTGTTGCTTGACCTTGCCGAGCAGCTTGTGCAGCTGCGCGATCTCCTTGGTGCTGAGGCCGGAGAAGGCCCCGACGATCCAGTCTTCGTGCTGTTGCGCCATCTCGTGGAAGAGCTTGCGTCCGCGCGCCGTGAGACGCACGCGCCAGGCGCGTCGGTCGCCCTCGACGTTGATGCGCTCCACCAGGCCTTCGGTCACCAGCTGGTCGGTGATGCCCGTGACGTTGCCGCCCGTGACCATCATGCGGCGCGAGAGCTCGTTCATCTTCAGGCCCTCGGGCGAGCGCTCGAGTTGCGACATCAGGTCGAAGCGCGGCAGCGTGGTGGTGAACTGCGAGCGCAGCTCGTTGCGAACCTGCTTCTCGATCAGCTGGGTGCAGGTGAGCAACCGCAGCCAGAGGCGCAACGCTTCTGGGTGTTCGCTGTGCGCGCGCGCTTCGAGGTCCATGTCAGTGCGTCTCGTCGTTGTTCGCGGCGGCAGCCGATGCCGATGCAGCGGCCGCGGCCATCTGCTGTTGCTTGGCGATCTCGCGGTACATCTGGTCGCGCCCGCTCAGGTACTGCTTCGGCCAGTCGACATGGCGGCTCTGCAGCTTGGCCGCTTCGTGCAGCGTCCACGCCGGGTCGGCCAGGTGCGGGCGCGCCACGGCGCACAGGTCGGCGCGGCCGGCCGCGATGATGCTGTTGGCCTGGTCGGCGTCGGTGATGGCGCCGACCGCGATGGTCGCGATGCCGACCTCGTTGCGGATGCGGTCCGAGAACGGCGTCTGGTACATGCGGCCGTACACCGGCTTGGCTTCGCGCGTGGTCTGGCCGGACGACACGTCGATGAAGTCGGCGCCGGCTTGCTTGAACAGGCGCGCGATCGCCACCGCGTCGGCGTCGGTGTTGCCGCCGGGCGCCCAGTCGTGGGCGGAGATGCGCACGCTCATGGGCTTGTCTTCGGGCCACACAGCGCGCATGGCGCGGAACACCTCGAGCGGATAGCGGCAGCGCGCTTCGATGTCGCCGCCGTATTCGTCCGTGCGCAGGTTGGTCAGCGGGCTGACGAAGGCCGACAGCAGGTAGCCGTGCGCGCAGTGCAGCTCGAGCCAGTCGAAGCCGGCCTCCAGCGTGCGGCGCGTCGAATCGACGAACTGGTCGCGCAGCGTGTCCATCTGCTCGCGCGTGATCGCGGCGGGCAGCTGGTTCTGTTCACCGTAGGGCACGGCACTCGCACCCAGCACCGGCCAGTTGCCGCTTTCGAGCGGCTCGTCGGTGCCTTCCCAGCCCACGCGGGTGGAGCCCTTGGGGCCGCTGTGGCCGAGCTGCATCGCGATCTTCGCGCTCGACTGCGTGTGCACGAAATCGACGATGCGCTTGAACGCCGCCTGCTGCGTGTCGTTGTACAGGCCCGTGCAGGCCGGGGTGATGCGGCCTTCGGGCGTCGGGCTGGTCATTTCGACGAACACCATCGCCGCGCCGCCGAGCGCGCGCGCGCCCAGGTGCACCAGCAGGAAGTCTTGCGGCACGCCGTCGACCGCGCTGTAGGTGGCCATCGGCGAGACCAGGATGCGGTTCTTCAGCGTGAGCCCGCGCACGGTGTAGGGCATGAGCATCGGCGCCATTGCCTTGCCGCCGGCCAGCCACTGCTCGTAGCCGCCGAGCCATTGCGTGTCGCGCACGCGCAGGTTCTCGTGGCTGATGCGCTGCGAGCGCGTGAGCAGCGAATAGGCGAACTGCTCGATCTGCATGCCGGTGTAGCGCGGCACGTTCTCGAACCACTCGGTGGAGTTGCGCGCGGCGTTCTGGATCTTCAGCACCTCGACGCTGCGGCGCGCTTCATAGCCTTCGAGCACATGGTCGACGGTGCCGCCCTGCGCAAATTCGTTGGCCAGGTCGATCGCGTCTTCCAGCGCGAGCTTGGTGCCCGAGCCGATGGAGAAGTGCGCCGTGTGCGCGGCGTCGCCCATCAGCACCACGGGCACCGAGCGGCCCTCGACGTCGATGCGGTGCGTCCAGCGCTCGCACACCACGCGCGGAAAGCGGATCCAGTTGGCCGAGCCGCGCAGGTGCGTGGCGTTGCTGATGAGCGCGTGGCCGCCCAGGTACCTGGCGAACAGCTTCTCGCAGAAGGCCACGGCCTCGGGCTGCTCCATCTGGTCCAGGCCATGGGCCTTCCACACGGCCTCGGGCGTCTCGACGATGAAGGTCGAGGTCTTGTCGTCGAACTGGTAGGCGTGCGCCTGGAACCAGCCGTGCTCGGTCTCTTCGAAGGCGAAGGTGAAGGCGTCGAAGGTCTGGTGCGTGCCCAGCCACACGAAGCGGCACTCGCGCAGGTCGACGTCGGGCTTGAACACCTCGGCGTAGCGCTGGCGGATGCGGCTGTTCAGGCCGTCGCTGGCAATGACGAGGTCGGCGTTGTATTTTTTGGCAACCGCCTGGTCGTCGGCGGCATCGGTCTCGAAGACCAGTTCCACGCCGAGTTCGATGCAGCGTTCCTGCAGGATGTTGAGCAGCCGCTTGCGGCCGATGCCGCAGAAGCCGTGGCCGCCCGAGCGCACCTGGCCGCCCTTGAAGAACACCTGGATGTCGTCCCAGTGGTGGAACTCGTTGCCGATGAGCGCCGCGGTGGGGCCGTCGGCCGCGCGCAGGTTGCCCAGCGTCTGGTCGCTCAGCACCACGCCCCAGCCGAAGGTGTCGAAGGGGCGGTTGCGCTCCAGCACGGTGATCTGCAGCGCGGGGTTGCGCGCCTTCATCAGCAGGGCGAAGTAAAGGCCTGCAGGCCCGCCGCCGATGCACAGGATGCGTTGGAGGTCCGAGGCGGGAGCGGGTTTGACCGTGTCGAGGCTGTTCATGGTTGAATAGTTTAGACATAAACAATCGGCTGTCAATGGAGTTTCTCAGCGGGCACCGGCGCCGCTCTGGCAGGGCGCCTCATGCACGAAGTGTGAAAAATCAATACCATGGCCCCCATGCAAAACTTGATACTGAAGATCGAGTCGCAGCTGGCCTCGCTGCCTGTTCCCATTGCCCTGGAACTGCCGGACGGCCGGCGCGTTGCCCAGGCGGGGGCCCGCGTCACGCTGGCTTTCAAGGAGTGGAAGGTGCTTGCCAAGCTGGCCGCCCACCAGGTGGGTGCCATCGGGGAGGCCTACGTCGAGGGCAAGGTGCAGATCGAGGGCGCCATGCGCGACCTGATCGACGCCACCGTGGGCATGCTGCCGGGCAACCCGGCCGAGACCGACACCAGCTGGTGGAGCCGCCTGCAGCACCGCGCCAAGTCGCGCGGCTCGCACTCGCTGCGCAAGGACGCGGCCCAGATCGAGTTCCACTACGACGTTTCCGACGACTTCTATGCGCTGTGGCTCGACCCGCGCCGCGTGTATTCGTGCGCCTACTTCCGCACGCCCGAGCTCACGCTGGCGCAGGCCCAGGAAGCCAAGCTCGACCACATCTGCCGCAAGCTGATGCTGCAGCCGGGCGAGCGCTACCTGGACATCGGCTCGGGCTGGGGCGCCTTGCTGCTGTGGGCGGCCGAGCACTACGGCGTGGACGCCACCGGCATCACGCTGTCGAAGAACCAGCATGCCTACGTGCAGCGGCTCATCGAGGAGAAGGGCCTGCAGGGCCGGGTGCGCGTGGAGCTGCGCGACTACCGCGAGCTGCCCGACGCGCAGCCCTTCGACAAGATTTCATCGGTGGGCATGTTCGAGCACGTGGGCGCGGCCAACATGCCGACCTACTTCCGCAAGATCCACGCGCTGCTCAAGCCGGGCGGGCTGGTGCTCAACCACGGCATCACCTCGGGCGAGCTCAACTACCGCCAGCTGGGCGCCGGCATGGGCGACTTCATCGAGAAGTACATCTTCCCGGGCGGTGAGTTGCTGCACGTGACGCACGTTCTGCGCGACACCGCGGCTGCGGGCCTGGAGATGGTCGACACCGAAAGCCTGCGCCCGCACTATGCGCGCACGCTGTGGGCCTGGTCGGATGCGCTGGAGGCGCAGCTTGGCACCGCGCTCGAGGTGCTGCAGCGCAACGGCGGGCGCCAGGCCGAGAACGCCGAGCGCGTGCTGCGCGCCTACCGCCTGTACCTGGCGGGTTCGGCCATGAGTTTCGAGCAGGGCTGGATCTCGTTGCATCAGATGTTGTCGACAAAGCCTGACGGCAACGTAGGGCGCGCAGAGGTCTTGCGCGGCGCGCAGTCGGTGTACCCTTTCGCCCGTGATTACATCTACAAGTGAGTGAGGAACACCATGCTCTATCGATTCCAGTCCCGGGCTTCCGCTGATTTCGTCATGCTCGAAGTGCATGCGCGCCAACTGCTCGACATCGTCGGCAAGTCGGCCGCGCCGCAAGGCATCATCACCGTCGAGCAGATTCCCGGCGCCGTCTCCGCGCTCGAGGCCGCGCTGGCCCGCGAGGGCGGCAATGCCCACAACCACGACGACTACGCCGTCGAAGGCCATGCGGCCGATGCCGAGCGGCAGCATGTCGGACTGCACCAGCGTGCAGCCCCCCTGCTTCACATGCTCAAGGACTCCCTGGCCGACAAGAAAGACGTGACCTGGAAGACCTGAGCTTCTGCGTCAGTCCACCTTTGCGCCGGAGTCTTTGACGACCTTCGCCCACTTCACGTGTTCGCTCGCAATGAGCTTGGTGAAGTCGGCGGGTGAATTGCCGCTGGGCAGCGCGCCCTGCGCGAGCATCTTTTCCTTGATGGCCGGCGTGCTCAGCGACTTGGCCACTTCCTGCTGGATGCGGTTGACGATGTCGGGCGAGGTGCCGGCCGGTGCCAGCAGCCCGAACCACGAACTCGCCTCGTAGCCCTTGAGCGACGGGCCGCCCACCTCGGCCACCGTCGGAATGTCCGGCAGCGCGGGCGAACGCTGCGCGCTCGTCACGGCCAGCGCCGTGAGCTTGCCGGCCTTGATCTGCGCCATCGACGAGGGCAGGTTGTCATACATCACGTCGGCGTTGCCGCCCACCATGTCCAGCAGCGCCGGGCCCGAGCCCTTGTACGGAATGTGCGCCATGAAGGTGCCTGTCATGCTCTTGAACAGCTCGCCCGCCAGGTGGATGGAGGTGCCGCTGCCGCTGGACGCCATGTTCAGCTTGCCGGGGTTGGCCTTGGCGTACTTGATGAAGTCCTGCACGTTGTGGACGTTCAGCGCCTTGGCCTTCTCGGCGTTCATTTCCATCACGTTGGGCACGGCGGCGACCAGCGTGATCGGCGCGAAGTCCTTGATCGGGTCGAAGGGCAGCTTGGGGTACAGCGCGCGGTTGATGCCGTGCGTGCCCACCGTGCCCATCAGCAGCGTGTAGCCGTCGGCGGGAGCGCGCGCCACCAGCTCGGCGCCCACGTTGCCGCCGGCGCCCGCGCGGTTGTCCACGATGAACTGCTGGCCGAAGGCCTTGGAGAGCTCAGGCGCCATGGCGCGCGCGAGGATGTCGGTGGTGCCGCCGGCCGCGAACGGCACGACGATGCGCACCGGCTTGGTCGGCCAGGTGGCCTGGGCCCACGAAGGAGCGGCCATCACGGTGAGGGCGGTTGCGAGGGAAGCGGCCAGCGCGGTGCGGCGATTCGGTTGGAATGAGAAAGAAGTCATGCGCGCGTTTGTACAGGGGCGCGCCGCGGGCGTCGCGGGTGAAAACCCCTTGACGCGGCGGGTCGGCCGTTCGGCCTGTCAGCCCACCTGCATCCGCTGCGCGAAGCGCTCGTCGCGAAAGCGCTGCAGCACGAAGTCGATGAACACCCGCGTCTTGGGCGGCAGCAGCTTCTTGCTCGGGTAGTAGAGCCACACCGCGCCCGCGTCCTGGTGCCACTCGGGCAGCAGCCGCACCAGTTCGCCGCTGCGCAGCCCGCGCTCCACGAAGGGCATCGGCAGCATCGCCACGCCCAGCCCCATGAGCGCGGCATGCGCGATGGCTTCGGGGTCGTTGAAGATGGCGCGCGGGCGGGGCAGCTCGACGGTCGCCTCCTGGCCCTTGGCATGCCGCAGCGTCCAGCTGCGCACCCGTCCCGTGGGCGAGGACCGGCGCAGCAGCGTGTCGAGCGACGCCAGCTCCGACGGGTGCCGCGGCCGCTTGCGCCCCTGCATGTAGGCGGGCGACGCCACCGCCACCACGTGGATGCGCGAGAGCTCCCGCGCCACCAGTCCGGCCGGCAGCTCGATGCCCCCGCCGATCGCTGCGTCGAAGCCCGCGCCCACCAGGTCGACCTGCTGGTTGTCGAAGTGCCAGTCCGGCACGATGCCCGGATAGCGCGCAAGAAAGTCGCCCAGCATCGGCAACACATGCTCGCGCCCGAAGGCCTGGCCCATGCTCACCTTCAGCGTGCCGGCCGGCTGGCCGTCGTCGGTGGCAATGCCGGCCACGGCTTCCTGCAGCGTGGCCAGCGCGCCGCCGACCTGCGCCAGGAACCGCTCGCCGCCCTCGGTCAGCGTCAGGCGGCGCGTGCTGCGCTGGAACAGCCGCACGCCCAGCCGGGTTTCGAGCCGCGCGACGTTCTTGCTGACCGCGGCGGGCGTCAGCCCCAGGCGCCGGGCCGCGGCCGAGAAGCTGCCGCCCTCGGCGCTCTGCACGAAGGATTCGAGGTGGTTGAGCGGTTCCATGGCGTGCATTCTCCCGCGCATCTTCAACTGCGAGTTGAAGTTGATTGCGCCGATTGACGGCTACCGCGAAGGGAATGGAATGCCGACACTGAAGGCCTTCTTCCTCCAACCGATCGGAAAAATCATGACCTCGAACATCGCTTCTACTTCTTCGTCTCCCGTCCTGGCCGGCAAGGTCGCCTTCGTCACCGGCGGCTCGCGCGGCATCGGCGCGGCCATCGTGCGCCGCCTGGCGCGCGACGGCGCGGCCGTGGCCTTCAGCTACGCCAGCTCGCAGGCCCCCGCCGACGAACTGGCGCGCGCCATCGAGGCCGAAGGCGGCCGCGCGCTGGCGCTGAAGATCGACAGCGCCGACGCCGACGCGCTCAAGGCCGGCATCGACCAGGCCGCGAAGCATTTCGGCGGGCGCATCGACATCCTGGTCAACAGCGCGGGCGTGCTGCACCTCGGCCCTGTCGACCAGTTCAGCCTGGCCGACTTCGACCGCACCATCGCCGTCAACGTGCGCGCCGTGTTCGTCGCCATCCAGGCCGCGCTGGCGCACATGGGCGCGGGCGGGCGCATCGTGAACATCGGCAGCACCAACGCCGAGCGCATGCCCTTTGCCGGCGGCAGCGTGTACGCCATGAGCAAGTCGGCGCTCACCGGCCTGGTGCAGGGCCTGGCGCGCGACCTGGGCCCGCGCGGCATCACGGTCAACAACGTGCAGCCCGGCCCGGTCGACACCGACATGAACCCGGCCGACGGCCCGATGGCCGCGACCATGCACAGCTTCATGGCCATCGAGCGCCACGGCCATGCCGACGAGATCGCGGGCATGGTGGCCTATCTGGCCAGCCCGGAAGCGGCGTTCGTGACGGGTGCCGGGCTGAACATCGATGGCGGCTTCGCTGCATAAGGCTCGCCCCCAGGCGGCATAAAGCTCGCCCCCAGGCTCCGCGCACTTCGTGTCGCTTCTCCATCCCCCTACCGGGGGCAACACCTGAGGCCCGGCGAAGCCGGTTCCTCGGTGTTTCTGGAAGGAGCGGGGAGGGGCGGCCGTGTCGTTGGTCAGTTGGTGCGCTGGACGGCGTCGATGAGCTTGTCGAGCGTTGTGTCCAGCCGGGCCAATTCGTCGGCGTCGACGCCCGCGAACAGCGCGGCTTCGCGTGCGCGGCCCAGGGCACTCACCGTTTCGTGCAGCGCCTTGCCGGCCGCTGTCAGGTAGAGCCGACGGCTGCGCTGGTCGGTCGGGTCGTCGTGGCGCTGCACGCGCTTGTGGCGCTTCAGGCCGGCCAGCGCGCGGCTGACGGCCATCTTGTCGAGGCCGGTCTGGTCGGCGATCTGGGTGGCGTTGAGGCCGGGCTGCGCGGCCAGCGCGGCCATGGCGCGCCACTCGTTCAGCGTGAGCTGGTGCTCGCGGCCCACGCGCTCGTGGAACGGCCTTGCCGTGAGGTTGACCACGCGCACCAGCTTGAAGAAGAGCGGATCCATGCGGGCGTGTTTCAGCCGGCCAGCTTCTTCGCCGCCGCCACGATGGCGTCCACACCCACGCGCGACTGCGCCTCCAGCACCGGCGCATAGCCGACCGGAATGCGCGGTGCGCCCAGCCGCGCGACGCGGCAGCCCGTGGCCTCCGCCGCGCTGGCCGCGATCTCGGCGCCGAAGCCCGCCGCCTGCACCGCCTCGTGCACGACCAGCAGGCGCCCGGTGCGCGCGCACGACGACAGCACGGTGTCGCGGTCCCACGGCCACAGCGTGCGCAGGTCGATCAGGTCGACCGCAATGCCCTCCGCCGCCAACGCGTCGCAGGCGGTTGCGCAGGCCTGCATCTGCTTGCTCCAGCTCACCAGCGTGAGCGCATTGCCCTCGCGCACGCGCGCGGCCTTGCCCAGCGGCACGGCGACGGCTTCGTCGACCTCGCCGCGCACGCCCCACAGCGCCTTGTGCTCGATGTAGACCACCGGGTCGCCGCACTGCAGCGCCGAGCGCAGCAGGCCGTGGTTGTCCTGCGGGGTCGACGGGCACACCACCACCACGCCCGGCAGGTGCGCGAACCACGCCTCGAGCGACTGCGAATGCTGTGCCGCCGAGGCGTCCCAGATGCCGCCCGGCATGCGCGCCACCAGCGGCACACGGCCCTGGCCGCCGAACATGAAGCGGTTCTTGGCGGCCTGGTTCACCAGCTCGTCCATGCCGCACAGCGCGAAGTCGACCACGCGCATCTCGACCACGGGGCGCAGCCCGGCCAGCGCCATGCCCACGCCGGCGCCCATGATCGCGGCCTCGCTGATCGGCGTGTCGATCACGCGCTCGGGGCCGAAGATCTGCTGCAGCCCCTTGTACTGGCCGAAGATGCCGCCGCGGCCCACGTCCTCGCCGAGCACCACCACGCGCGGGTCGGCCTGCATCTCGCGTTGCAGCGCGAGCACGGCGGCTTCGGCATAGCTCAGGTTCTGCGTCGTGGCGTTCATTGCGTTCATTGCCTTCATTTCCATTGGCCTGCGCCGGTGGTCTGCACGTCGGTGAAGGCGGCGCCAGCGTCGGGCCAGGGCGCCGCGTCGGCCACGGCCAGGGCGGTGTCGACCTCGTCGCGCGCCGCGTTCTCGATGGCGTCGAGCGTGGCGGCGGCGATGCCCGCGCCCAGCAAACGACCGCGCGCCCGCGCGATCGGGTCGGTGTGCAGCGCGGCGGCCAGTTCGGCCGGGTCGCGGTAGGCGGCCAGGTCGACCGACACGTGCCCCTTCACGCGGTACGTCAGCGCATGCAGCAGGCGCGGCCCGCTGCCGGCGCGCACCTCGGCCACCAGCCGGGCGGCGGCCTCGTGCACCGCGAACACGTCGTTGCCGTCGACCTGCGTGGCCGCGATGTCCATCGACGCGGCGCGCGCCGACGCGCCGTCGCCCGCCGTCATCGGCCCGCTCGCCGTGGTCGCGCTCCAGCGGTTGTCCTCGCAGACGAAGAGCACGGGCAACTCGTACACGCGCGCCCAGTTCAGCGCTTCGAGAAAGGGCCCGCGGTTGATGGCGCCGTCGCCGAAGAAGCACACGGTGATGTCGCCCGGCTTCTTCAGCAGCTTCTGCGCATGCGCCGCCCCGACGGCGATGGGCAGCCCCGCGGCCACCACGCCGTTGGCGCCCAGCATGCCGACCGAGAAGTCCGCGATGTGCATCGAGCCGCCCTTGCCGCCGTTGAAGCCGGTGGCCTTGCCGAACAGCTCGCACATCATCCGCGCGAGGTCGGCGCCCTTGGCCAGCGTGTGCCCATGGCCGCGGTGGGTGGAGGTGAGGTAGTCGGTGGTGCGCAGGTGCGCGCACACGCCGGCCGGCACCGCTTCCTGGCCGGTCGACAGGTGCAGCGGCCCGCGCACCTTGGCGGCGCCGCCGGCCTGCTGGCCATAGGCGCTCACGCCGCCCTGGCTGGCCGCCTCGGCGGCGTTCTCGAAGGCGCGGATGCGCACCATGACGCGGTACAGCGCCAGGGCGGCGGCGCCGGATGTGGGCAGGTCCATCTTGTCTCCAACGCGCCTGGAACGGGCGCTTTGGCAAAAATCGTATCAAGCGAGAGCGAATCGGCGTTACCGGGCTTACCCTCCGCACCGGCAAAGCACGATATGATTCATATACGTTTCATATATAGATTTCATCATGGGCATCGTCAAGATTTCAGACCTCATGCACGAGAACCTGCGCATCGCAGGCAACGCGCTGAGCCGTTCCATCAACGCGCAGGCCGAGCACTGGATGCGCATCGGCATGCTGGCCGAGCTGCACCCCGCGCTCGATCACCGCGAGATCTGCCAGGTGCTGATTCGCGCCGAGCAGGCCGGCGGGTTCGACATGGCGACGGTGGCCGCCTCCCTGGCGCCGCTGTCCGCAGCGCCTGTGCCGGCCTCTTCTGCGGCCTCTTCCGCGGCATCCGCGCCCACCGCGCCCGCCCGCGCCCCCGCGCCCCGCAAGGCCGGAGCCACCGCATGAACGCCACCGTCACGCTCAGGTCGCCGGCCGAGATCGCCATGGCCCGCACGGCCGGCGGCCTGGCCGCCGAGGTGCTCGCCATGATCGGCGAGCACGTCAAGCCCGGCATTACCACCGGCGAGCTCGACCGCATCTGCCACGACCACATCGTGCAGGTGCAGGGCGCCATTGCGGCCAACATCGGCTATCACGGGTACACCAAGACGGTCTGCACCTCGGTCAACAACGTCGTCTGCCATGGCATTCCGTCGGCCGGCGAGACGCTGAAGGACGGCGACATCGTCAACATCGACGTGGCCGTGCTCAAGGACGGCTGGTTCGGCGACTGCAGCCGCATGTATTTCGTGGGAGAGCCGAGCGCGCTGGCGCGCCGGCTGGTAGACACCACCTACGAGGCCATGCGCGCGGGCATTTTGCAGGTGCGCCCCGGTGCCACGCTGGGCGACGTGGGCTACGCCATCCAGAAGGTGGCGCACCGCGAGCGTTTCAGCGTGGTGCGCGAGTACTGCGGCCACGGCATCGGGCAGATCTACCACGACGATCCGCAGGTGCTGCACTACGGCCAGCCCGGCCAGGGCCTGCGGCTGGAGGCCGGCATGATCTTCACCATCGAGCCGATGGTCAACGCCGGCAAGCGCGAGACCAAGGAAACGGCCGACGGCTGGACGGTGGTCACGCGCGACCGCTCGCTGTCGGCGCAGTGGGAGCACATGGTGGCGGTCACGCCCACGGGGTTCGAGGTGCTCACGCCCTGGCCCGAAGGCACGGGGCACTACCCACCGCTGGCCTGAGGCCGGCGGCTTTCAGTGGCCGCCTGAAACGCCCGGCTCCCCGGGCGCCGCCAGCAGGCTGCTGGGCGTCACGCCGAAGGCGTTCCGGAACGCCCGCGAAAAGTGCGACAGGTCGTTGAAGCCGCACTGCAGCGCCGCCTGCGACACCTGGTGCACCCGGCCTTCTTCCAGCACGCGAAAGCTGGCCGCAAGCCGCCGCTGCCACACGTGGTGCATGACCGTGGTGCCCTGCGTCGCGAACACCCGCGCCAGCGTGCGCGGCGAAATGTGCACCGCCGCCGCGATGCCGTCGCCGTCGAGCTCGCAGTCGTCCAGGTGGGCGTCGATGTACTGGCCGGCGCGCTGGTAGACCGAGCCGTAGCGCGAGCCCTGCGCGCCGTCGGTCCCGTGGCCGTCCTGCATTTCCATGGCTGCGGTCAGCGTGTCGAGAAAGGCGCCCGCCAGCCGCGCCTGCGCCGCGCCCGGCGCGCCGACGGAAGAAAAGTCGAACGCCTCCTCGGCCATGCGCATCAGCAGCGTGGCCATCGAGCGGCCCTCGGCAATGCGCACCGTGGCCATCGACTCGGCCCGCGCGAAGCGCGACAGCAACTGCTGGCGCGGCATGCGCACCAGCAGCGCCGAGGCCGGCGCAAGGTGGTGCACGAACGGGCGCGCCGCGTCGTACAGCACGATGTCGCCCGGGCGCACCTGCACCTCGCGCCCGCCTTGCTGCAGCATGGCCGAGCCCTCCTGCATCAGCACGGCGACAAAGTCTTCCTCGGGTGCCACGCGCACGTGGTGGGCCGTGCGGTCGAAGGTGTGCGGCTGCGAACTCATGCGGCACACCGTGAGGTTGCCCAGCGTGTGGCCCGTGAGCGAGCCCTGGAAGTCGCCCGCGTGGCTGAACTTGCCGGCCGCCGGAATCAGCCGCTTGCAGACCGACTCGGCCCAGTAGTCGAGCCTGCGGGCGCCGGAAACATCCGCTGTCGAGTAGTTGAAGTGCATGGGTGCCTTCCGAGGGAACATGGGGCCTGGGCCGGACGCTGGCTGCTGCAGGTGCAACGCATGCCGTCGCAAAAAATGTACCAAAGGCACCGGCCACCCCACCCTTGGCGGATTCCCTTAGCCCCCCTTCGGGACGCTGCGCGTCGCCCGTGTCCGACGCCAGCGACAGCCATTGCTGCGATGCCGTGCAGGACAACGCCGCATCCTGCGTTTCGGGCCTCCGGGGGGCACGGGCCTGTGGCATCGTCCCCACCCTATCGCGCCGAACCGCAGGCGCCCACCGTTCAAGCAGCAGGAGCACACCATGATCAAGATCGGCATCGTCGACGACCACGCCGTCGTCCGCACAGGCCTCAAGGCGTTCTTCTCCACCTTCGTCGATTTCCGCGTCGTCGGCGAGGCCGCCACCGGCCGCGAGGCCATCGACCTGGTGCGCACCTGCGACATCGACGTGCTGGTGATGGACCTGTCGATGCCCGGCCAGAGCGGCATCGACGCGCTCGCCATGGTGCGCGCCAAGGCGCCGGACCTGGGCGTGCTCATCCTGAGCGGCTACCCCGAGGAACACTACGCGGTGAACCTCATTCGCCAGGGCGCCTCGGGCTACCTGAACAAGGAGTGCGAGCCGGAAGAAATCGCCAAGGCGATCCGCACCGTGGCCCTGGGCCGGCGCTACATCTCGCCCTCGGTGGCAGAACTGCTGGCCGGCCAGCTGGAGCGCAAGGACAACGCGCCGCCGCACAAGCACCTGTCGGAGCGCGAGTTCCAGGTGTTCCTGAAGCTGGCCAAGGGCGAGTCGGTGGGCAGCATCGGCGAGGCGCTGTCGCTCTCGGTGAAGACCATCAGCACCTACCGCACGCGCCTCATGGAGAAGATGAACCTGTCCACCAACAGCGACCTGACGTACTACGCGATCAAGACGCAGCTGATCGACTGAGCAGGCGCCGCGCCCTCACGTGGTCCACCGGGGAACGATCAGGACCGTCGTCTGGACCTTCGTCCTGACGCTGGCCGCCACGCTGCTGGTGCTCAACCTGAACAGCGGCGAGAAGAAGCTCGACGAGCAGGTCCAGCGCGAGTACGCGCTGCACGACGCCCAGTACCAGCGCGCGCTGGGCGTGATGCTGGGGCCGCCCATCACCGGCGGCAACCGCTTCGAGGCGATGCAGAACGGCGACCAGATATTTCCGCCGATGCTCGCCGCCATACGCGGTGCGCGCAACAGCATCACCTTCGAGACCTACATCTACTGGTCGGGCGACATCGGCCGCACCTTTGCCGACGCGTTGTCCGAACGCGCCCGCGCGGGCGTCAAGGTGCATGTGCTGCTCGACTGGGTCGGCAGCGCCAAGGTCGACGCCGACTTCATCCGCGAGATGGAACGCTCGGGCGTGGAGATCCGCAAGTTCCACGAGCCGAGCTGGTACGACATCGCCCGCATGAACAACCGCACGCACCGCAAGCTGCTGGTGGTGGACGGGCGCACCGGCTTCACCGGCGGCGTGGGCATCGCGCCCGCATGGACGGGCCATGCGCAGGACCCCGACCACTGGCGCGACTCGCACTACAAGGTCGAAGGGCCGGTGGTCGCGCAGATGCAGGCCGTCTTCATGGACAACTGGGCGAAGGTGTCGGGCGACGTGCTGCACGGCGAGCGCTACTTTCCGCCCTTGCCCGCCGTGGGCGAGGGCCGCGCGCAGGTGTTCAGCAGCTCGCCCTCGGGCGGCAGCGAGAGCATGCACCTCATGTACCTGCTGTCGATCGCGGCGGCCACGAAGACCATCGACCTGTCGAGCGCCTACTTCGTGCCCGACGACCTGACCGTGGGCGCCCTGGTGGCGGCCATGAAGCGCGGCGTGCGGCTGCGCATCATCACGCCCGGGCCGATCATCGATTCGCAGACCGTGCGCGGCGCCTCGCGCGCGGCCTGGGGTCCGTTGCTGGAGGCCGGCGCGCAGATCAGCGAATACCAGCCGACCATGTTCCATTGCAAGGTCTTCACGGTCGACGGCCTGCTGGTGTCGGTGGGCTCGACCAACTTCGACAACCGGTCGTTCCGCCTGAACGACGAGGCCAACCTCAACATCTACGACGAGGCCTTCGCCGCCGCGCAGACGGTGCAGTTCGAGGCCGACCTGGGCCAGTCGAAGCGCCTCACGTACGACGCCTGGAAAGACCGCCCCCTGCACGAGAAGGCGCTGGAGCGGCTGGCAGCGCTGCTGTCGTCGCAGCTCTAGCGGGTGCGCGCGCCGCAGGCGGCGCGCACGCGGCGGCCAGGGCTGACTGAAGACCGCCTGCATTGGGCAAACTGGGGCCATGACCAGCACCCAAAAGCTTTCCATTGCCGTATCGCCGGACATCGCCGTGTCCGCGCTCGCCGTGTCGCCACCGAAGCCCGAGGCCTGCTGCGTGCTGGCGCACGGCGCCGGCACGGGCATGACGCATCCGTTCATGCACGCCGTGGCCGAGGGGCTCGCGCAGCGCCGCATCGCCACGCTGCGCTACCAGTTTCCCTACATGGAACAGGGCGGCAAACGCACGGACGCACCGGCCCTGGCGCATGCAACCGTGCGCGCGGCGGTGGCCTGCGCGTCGGCACGCTTCGAAGGCATGCGGCTCTTTGCCGGCGGCAAGTCCTTCGGCGGCCGCATGACCTCGCAAGCCCAGGCGCTGGCGCCGTTGCCCGGCGTGCAAGGCCTGGTGTTCCTCGGCTTTCCGCTGCATCCGTCGGGCAAGCCGTCCGCCGCCGCGGCGCGGGCGGCGCATCTGCAGGATGTCGAGGTGCCCATGCTCTTCGCGCACGGCCCGCGCGACACGCTGGCCGAAACCGGCGCGTTCAGCGTTGCCACGCAGGCGCTGGGCCCCTTGGCCACCGTGCTGGACATCGACGGCGCCGACCACGGCTTTCATGTGCTCAAGCGCTCCGGGCGCACCGACGAAGAAGCGTTGGACGACCTGCTCGACGGCATCGCCGTGTGGATGCAGGCCTGGCGCATCGGCTGATTCCGGGTCGTGCGCGCAGGGTCGTCCTTCGCCTACGCCCGGTTGCCCGATGGGACGACGCCCGTGCGCCGCGAATCTTTCAACCATGAAGCTTCGATCAGCCACACAACAAACGAGACGGCTGAAACCCCAACCCTTCCTGTAGCGCATACAGGCAACGAAAGGACTCCAGACATGGCTTACAACGACACCACCGCAGACACCCTGAACACCGGCACCGTGCTCGCCAACGACGACGTCGTGGGCGTGCTGAACGACCTGCTCGAAAACTCCCGCGACGGCGAATACGGCTTTCGCGCCTGCGCCGAAGAAGTGAAGAGCCCGGCGGCCAAGCAGCTCTTCGCCAGCCGCGCCGAGCAGTGCAAGAAGGCCGAGGCCGAACTGGTCGCGCTGGTCACGGCCTATGGCGGCAAGCCCGCCGAAGGCGGCACCGCCAGTGGTGCGCTGCATCGCGGCTGGGTGCATGTGAAGGGCTCGCTGGGCGCCAACAGCGAACTGTCGATTCTCGAATCGTGCGAACGCGGCGAAGACAGCGCCGTGGCGCGCTATCGCAAGGCGTTGAAGCAGAACCTGCCGGCCGACGTGCGCACCGTGATCGCGGCGCAAGCCGAAGGCGCGCAGCACAACCACGACCAGATTCGCGACCTGCGCAACGCCGCACGCGAACGCGACGCTTCGTAAGTGATTGCAGGTCGGGCGGCTCGCGCCGCCTGATTCTGAAGATCAAGAGAAGGCCGGGGTCCCCCGGCCTTTTTCATGGGCGTCGTGCGCACGCTCGCCCGGGTAGCGAATGCGCTGAAGTTCCTCGCAACCCTTCTGCGTCACGGCCAGCACCTGCACCACGCGCAGGCCCGGCATCTTCGCGATGTCGGCGGCGGACGGCACCAGCGCCAGCACCAATCCGGCGGCGCGCAATTTCAGCACCGCATCGACGTCCTTCGACGCAGACATGACCAATGGCAGCCGCGAGGCGGCAATCTGCTTGAGCATTTCGGACGGCATGGTGGGCTTCCTTCTTGTCGGGTTTGCAGGGGGCAGGGCCTGGACGGGTGGAAAACATACCGGCCGGCAGACGCGCCCGGCGTAGGACCGCATCCAGCCGCGCGCGGACAAAATGCGCAGCCCCGGCATGCCCTTCGAAGCGCTCCGGGAATTCCCGAATGCCCAGAGCCTTGCCGCGATGGGATAGTTAGTTCGCCCTTCAAACTAACTAATTTCGTACATGGGTTGATGGCTGCGGGGCGCACCCATACAGGAGAGACATCGATGCAACTGAAACACACCCTGGCCGCCATGGCCTTCGGTTTCACGGCCGTGGGCGCGATGGCGCAGACCGTGGTCGGCGTGAGCTGGTCCAACTTCCAGGAAGAACGCTGGAAGACCGACGAGGCCGCCATCAAGGCCCAGCTCGAGAAGCTCGGCGCCAAGTACATCAGCGCAGATGCGGGCGGCTCGCCCGAGAAGCAGCTCGGCGACATCGAGGGCCTGATGGCCAAGGGCGCCAAGGCGCTCATCGTGCTGGCGATGGACAAGGACGCCATTCTTCCCGCCGTGACGAAGGCCACGCGGCAGAAGGTGCCGGTGGTGGCGTACGACCGGCTCATCGAGGCGCCGGGCGTGTTCTACATCACCTTCGACAACGTCGAGGTCGGCCGCATGGAAGCGCGCGAGGTGCTCAAGGTCAAGCCCAAGGGCAACTACGTGATCATCAAGGGCTCGCCGAGCGACCCGAACGCCGACTTCCTGCGCGCGGGCCAGCAGGAGGTGCTCGCAGACGCCGTCAAGAAGGGCGACATCAAGATCGTCGGCGACGAATACACCGAAGGCTGGAAGCCCGAGGTCGCGCAGAAGAACATGGAGCAGATCCTCACCAAGAACGGCAACAAGGTCGACGCGGTGGTGGCCGCCAACGACGGCACGGCCGGCGGCGCGGTGGCGGCGCTCACGGCCAAGGGCCTGCGCGGCATTCCGGTGTCGGGCCAGGACGCCGACTTCGCGGCGCTCAACCGCATCGCGCTGGGCACGCAGACCGCGACCATCTTCAAGGACTCGCGCGAGCTCGGCCGCGAAGCCGCCTCGGCGGCCGTCGCCATGTCGCAGGGCAAGCCGGTCGACAAGGCCGCGGCCTGGGCCAGCGGCCCGAAGAAGATCTCGCTGCAGTCCCGCCTGCTGACGCCCGTGCCCGTCACGCGCGACAACCTCGACGTGGTGGTCACGGCCGGCTGGATCAAGAAAGACGAGCTGTGCAAGGGCGTGACGGGCGCCAGCGCGCCCGCGGCCTGCAAGTAACGCAACCGGCGCGATCGTCTTGAAGACGACGCGTCCCACCATCTTCGCAACGCAGCCGCCGGCCGGCCCGCAAGGGCCCGGCGGGCGGCCGGTCGCGCACCCGCAGTCCTGAGGAGGTTTGAAAAATGAGCGATCCGACACCGGGTTGGTGGCGCCGCACGGGCATCGACCTGCGGCTGATCCTGATGTGCTTGCTGCTGGTCGTCATGGCCGTGGTGTTCAGCGTGATGTCGGGCGGCGTGTTCCTCTCGCCCGAGAACCTGTACAACGTGGCGCAGCAGACGGCGGTGGTCGGCATCGTGTCGACCGTGATGGTGCTGATCATCGTGGCGCGCCACATCGACCTGTCGGTCGGTTCGGTGATGGGCTTCGTCGGCGTGCTCATCGCCTACCTGCAATACACCTCGGGCTGGTCGTGGCCCACGGCCTGCCTCGCGGGCCTGGCCGTGGCGCTGCTGGTGTCCATCTACCAGGGCTGGCTCACGGCGGTGCTGGGCGTGCCTTCCTTCGTGGTCACGCTGGGCGGCCTCATGTCGTTTCGCGGCGCGGCCTTCCTGGTGGCCGACGGCAAGACGCAGCCCGTGAACGACGAGTTCTTCCAGCGCCTGGGCGGCGGCTACGACGGCGGCATCGGCGTCACTGCAAGCTGGGTGATCGCGGGCCTGGTCACGCTGGTGTTGTTCGCGCGCATGGTGCACAAGCGCCGAGCGCGCGCGCGGCACGACATGCCCAACGAGCCGCTGTGGCTGGAGGTGCTGCTCACGGCGGTGCCGGCGGCGGTGGTGGTTGCCTTCGCGGCGGTCATGAACCACTACAAGATCGATTCGAAGGACGCGCCGCAGGGCATTCCGATTCCGGTGCTGATCTGGGCCGCGGTGGTGATCGTGCTGTCGTTCATCGTGCACCGCACCCGCTTCGGGCGCTACATCTTCGCCATGGGCGGCAACCCCGATGCGGCGGCGCTGGTGGGCATTCCGGTCAAGCGCGTCACGCTGACGCTGTTCGCATTGCTGGCGGTGCTGGTGACCATTGCGGCCATCGTGTCGATCGCGCGGCTCAACGCGGGCACCAACTCGCTGGGCACGGGCATGGAGCTGTACGTGATTGCGGCGGCCGTCATCGGCGGCACGGCGCTGGCGGGCGGCAGCGGCTCGATCTTCGGCTCGGTGCTGGGCGCGCTGATCATGCAGTCGCTGGACAGCGGCATGCTGCTGCTGGACGTGCCCATCGGCAAGCGCATGGTCATCATCGGGCAGGTGCTGATCGTGGCGGTGGTGTTCGATGTGCTGTACCGCCGCAAGTTCGGGGAGAACTGACATGGCCATCGAGAACATCGACACCTCCAGCCCGCTGGTGGAACTGAAGGAGATCCGCAAGTCCTTCGGCGGCGTCAAGGCCGTGGACGGCGTGAGCGTCAACCTCTATCCCGGCGAAGTGGTGGCCTTGCTGGGACACAACGGCGCGGGCAAGTCCACGCTCATGAAAATGCTGGCAGGCGCGTACCCCATCGACTCCGGCGACACGCTCATCGCCGGCCAGAAGGTCAACATCCGCAGCCCCGCCGAAGCCCAGTCGCAAGGCATCGAGACCATCTACCAGACGCTTGCGCTGGCCGACAACCTCGACTCGGTGTCGAACCTGTTCCTCGGCCGCGAGAAGATGACCCGCTGGAACACGCTGGACGACCACTTCATGGAAGTGCAGGCGCGCAAGGTGTTCCAGCGCCTGAACAAGAACTTCACCAACATCCGCATTCCGGTGCGGCGGCTGTCGGGCGGGCAGCGGCAGGTGGTGGCCATTTCGCGGGCGCTGTACTTCAACGCGCGCATCCTCATCATGGACGAGCCCTGCGCCGCGCTGGGCCCCGAAGAAACCGCCATGGTCGGGCGGCTCGTGAAGCAGCTGAAGGACGACGGCGTGGGCATCTTCCTGATCACCCACGACATGCCCGATGTGTTCTCGCTGAGCGACCGTCTCGCCGTCATGAAGAACGGCAAGCTCGTGGGCACCTACCGCACCGCCGACGTGACCGAAGACGAAGTGCTCGGCATGATCATCGCGGGCAAGCGGCCCGAGGGCAGGGAACAGGCACCTCACGCAACGACAGCCACGACAAAGGCGACGGCGGCCTGACGTGACCACCATCGGCGACCAGCAGCTGCTCAAGCGCATGAACCGCAGCGTGCTGCTGCGGCTGCTGCGCGCACAGCCCGGTTTGTCGCGGGCACGGCTGGCCACCGAAAGCGGTCTCACCAAATCGACCGTGAGCCTGCTGGTGCGCGAACTGCTCGACGAAGGCTGGCTGAAAGAATCCGATGCGGCCGTGGCCGACGGGCTGGGCCGCCCCTCGACGCCGCTGCAGATCGACGTCGGCGTGCGCGCGCTCATGGGCGTGGAGATCGCCGTCGAAACCGTGCGCCTCGTGTGCGTCTCGCTGCAGGGCGAGGTGCTGTACGCGGACACCCACGCGCTGACCGACGGCTCGCCGGCCGGCGTGTGCGCGCAGGTCGCGCGCATGGCGTCGGCCGCCCACGCGCAGCTGAAGAAGCTCGCGCTGCGCCTGTCGAGCATCGGCGTGTGCGTGCCCGGCGCGGTGGACGACTGCACCGGCGTGGTTCGCTTCGCGCCCAACCTCGGCTGGCGCAACGTGAGCCTGCTGCCCGCGCTCGAAAAGGCCTTTGCCGCCGTCGGCCTGCCCGGCGTCACGGTGCAGCTGCAGAACGACGCCGACGCCGCCGCGCTCGGCGAGTACGAGTTCGCGGCCGGTGCAGGCAAGGACGGCGAAGACCCGCTCATCTTCGTCAATTGCGACGTGGGCGTGGGCGCGGGCGTGGTGCTGAACGACCGGCTCTTCACCGGTGCGCAGGGCATGGCCGGCGAAATAGGCCACACCATCCTCGAACTCGACGGGCCGCTGTGCTCCTGCGGGCGACGCGGCTGCGCCGAGGCCTTCTTCGGCTCGCGCGTGCTGGAACGCCAGGGCGCCGACATGCCGCGCGCCGCGGCCTTCTTCGGCGTGCTGCTGCAGAACCTGTGGGTGACGTTCAACCCGCGCGCGATCGTGCTGGGCGGCAAGGCGTGCGCGGACCATCGCGGCTTTGCGCAGGCGGCGTTCGAAAGCGTCAAGCAGCATGCCGACCGCGCGGGCATGCCGCCGCCGGAGCTGCGCACCGCGCGCTA
Source organism: Variovorax monticola (assembly GCF_051216855.1). NCBI lineage: Bacteria > Pseudomonadati > Pseudomonadota > Betaproteobacteria > Burkholderiales > Comamonadaceae > Variovorax > Variovorax monticola. The sequence continues at coordinate 153,494 of NZ_JBPJZP010000005.1, read as the reverse complement.
TGAAGAACTGGCACCGGCGGTGGGCGCCGCGGCATTGGCCTTGCACGAGTACCTGCGGCCGCTGCAACCCGATGCGAAGGCGCGCCGCGCGCGTGCGCTGGCCCGCGCGGCGGTCTGATCCCTCAATCCGAAGCGGGCGCGACGCCGCCTTCGCGTTCATCGCGTTCCTCTCCATCGCGCCAGCCGCGCAGCCGCCGGTAGAGCGTGCCGCGCGACACGTTCAGTTGCCGCGCCGCCTGCGACACATTGCCGCCGTGCGCGGCGAGCGTGTCTTCGATCAGCTTGCGGCTGTGCGCGCGCAGCGTTTCTGCGTGCGGCGCGGGCTCGTTCTGGCCGGCGCCCGCGCCGCCCTCGGCCGCCGCCTCCTGCGCCCCGCGTTCCAGGGCGATGGCCGACGCCTCGCCCGGCATCGCCACCGCATGCCTGAAGTCCACACCGTCCGAGCCTTTCAGATGCGCCTGCACCCACACGCCCAGGCCGCTCGCCAGCCGCAGGGGCTGGGCCGCATCGCGACGCCCCAGCCGCAGCAGGCTCGCCAGGTCGTGCCCCAGCAGGCATTCGACGTCTCGCGCGTGCGCCGCCTCGGGCAGCCGCCCCAGCAGCCGCGCGCCCGCGTTGTTGAGCCACGCGATGGTGCCGTCGGGCGCGATGCCGGCCAGGGCTTCGAGCGGCGTGCCCAGCAGCGTGGGGCTGGCCTGGAAGCGCAGGATCAGGTGGTCGCGCGACTGCGCCTGCAGCAACCGGTTCTCGATGGTCGTGGCATAGAGCGCCACCACCGACGCCGCGTCGAAGCCGAAGCGCCGCGCCTCGGCCGTGAGGTCGAGCACGCCGGCGAGCTGCCCGTTCACGCCGCGGATCGGCGCGGCCGCGCACTGCATGTGGCACAGCACGTCGAAGTAGTGCTCCGCGCCGTCCACCGTGCAGGCCTGCCCGGTGCTCGCCACGATGCCCGGCGCCGTGGTGCCGACGATGCGCTCGGAAATGTTCACGCCCACGCGCGCCGTCTTGCGCAGAACCGGCTGGTGCGCGGCGGCGGGCTGGTCGGTGACGTGCACCACCACGCCTTCGCGGTCGGTCAGGATCACGCGGCAGTCGGTGCCCGCGAGCATGTTCTCCATCTGCGCGAGCTCTTGCCGCGCGACCTCGAGCAGCTCGCGGTTGCGCGCCAGCGTGGCATGCAGCCGGCTCGGCGTGACGGCGTCGAAGGGCACGATGCGCTGGCGGTCGGCGTGGGTGCGGCTGCAGCGCAGCCACGACTGGATCACCGCCTCTCCCACGAGGCCCGAGGGGCGCACCCCTTCTTCGAAGAACTGCTGCCGCGCGAGCGCCACGCGCTGCGCGGGCGTGCTGGCAAAGAGCTGGCGCGGCGCATCCGCCGTGCCGAGGATGTCGAGGGCCATGGGTTCGTTGCCTCCCGGTTCGGGACCAGCATCGAATGTGTTCCGCAATGGAACATCGCCGGACTGGGGAAATCCCCAAGATGAAGCCGAGGCCCGCGCGAACGATCCTTGCGGCACAACAGGAGACCTGCGATGACAAAAACACCCACCGGGCTGCGCGTGCTCGCCGGCGCATTGCTGTGCCTGGGCGCGGCGACAGCGGCCACGGCCCAGAACGCACAGGACCGCGCAGCGGCCGCGATCAAACGCGTCGACGGCGGCTTCATCCGCGCCAATGCCGCGCAGAAGAAAACCCCCGACTGGCCCAGCGTCGGCCTCGACTACGCCGAGTCGCGCTTCAGCAAGCTCGGCCAGGTGAACGCGGCCAACGTGAAGGACATGGGGCTGGTCTGGTCGTACAACCTGGAGTCGACGCGCGGCGTGGAGGCCACGCCGCTGGTGGTGGACGGCATCATGTACGTCACCGCCTCGTGGAGCGTGGTGCACGCCATCGACACGCGCACCGGGCAGAAGCTGTGGACCTTCGATCCGCAGGTCGATAAATCGAAAGGCTACAAGGGCTGCTGCGACGTGGTGAACCGCGGCGTGGCGCTCTACGAGGGCAAGGTGTACGTGGCGGCCTACGACGGGCGCCTGATCGCGCTCGACGCGGCCACCGGCCAGACGGTGTGGGAGAAGAACACGCTCGACGGGCAGAAGGGCAGCTACACCATCACCGGCGCGCCGCGCGTGTTCAAGGGCAAGGTCATCATCGGCAACGGCGGCGCCGAGTACGGCGTGCGCGGCTTCGTGACCGCCTACGACGCGAAGACCGGCGACCAGAAGTGGCGCTGGTTCGTGGTGCCCGGCGACCCGAGCAAGCCCTTCGAGGACGCTTCCATGGCGCGCGCCGCCAAGACCTGGGACCCGAGCGGCAAATACTGGGAGGCCGGCGGCGGCGGCACCGCCTGGGACAGCTTCGCCTTCGACCCCGAGCTCAACCTGATGTACGTGGGCACCGGCAACGGCTCGCCGTGGTCGCACAAGGCGCGCAGCCCCAAGGGCGGCGACAACCTCTACCTGGGCTCGGTGGTGGCGCTGGACCCGGACACCGGCAAGTACAAGTGGCACTACCAGGAGACGCCCGGCGACAACTGGGACTACACCTCCACGCAGTCGATGATCCTGGCCGACGTGAAGGTGGGCGGCAAGCCGCGCAAGGTGCTGCTGCATGCGCCCAAGAACGGCTTCTTCTTCGTCATCGACCGCACCAACGGCAAGTTCATTTCGGCGAAGAACTTCACCGAAGTGAACTGGGCCACCGGCTACGACAAGGACGGCCGGCCGATCGGCGTCGCGTCGGCGCGCGACGGTACCAAGCCCAACGACGCCATCCCCGGCCCCTTCGGCGCGCACAACTGGCATCCGATGTCGTTCAACCCGCAGACCGGCCTGGCCTACCTGCCCTCGCAGCACGTGCCGATCAACCTGATGGACGACAAGGACTGGAAGTTCAACGAAGACGTGCCCGGCCGCCCGCACTCCGCGCTGGGCTGGAACACGGCCAAGTTCGCCAACGTGGAGCCGCCCAAGAGCAAGCCCTCGGGCCGGCTGGTGGCCTGGGACCCGGTGACGCAGAAGGAGGTTTGGGGCGTGGACTACGTGTCGCCCTGGAACGGCGGCACGCTCACCACCGCCGGCAACCTGGTGTTCCAGGGCACGGCCGACGGCCGCCTGCTGGCCTACAACGCGAAGACCGGCGAGAAGCTCTGGGAAACACCCACCGGCACCGGCGTGGTGGCGGCGCCCTCCACGTACATGGTCGACGGCAAGCAGTACGTCTCGGTGGCCGTGGGCTGGGGCGGCGTGTACGGCCTGGCGCAGCGCGCCACCGAAAAGCAGGGCCCCGGCACGGTCTACACCTTCGCGGTGGGCGGCACGGCCAAGATGCCCGACTTCGTGCAGTACCGCATGGACAAGCTGGTGCAGGGCGTGAAGTACGACCCCGCCAAGGTCCAGGCCGGCACCATGCTCTACGTGAGCAACTGCGTGTTCTGCCACGGCGTGCCGGGCGTGGACCGCGGCGGCAACATTCCCAACCTCGGCTACATGGACGCGGCCTACATCGAGAACCTGGACAAGTTCATCCTGAAGGGCCCGGCCATGGCGCGCGGCATGCCGGACTTCACGGGCAAGCTCTCGGGCGACGACATCGAGAGCATCAAGGCCTTCATCCAGGGGACTGCGGACGCGGTGCGGCCGAAGTGACCGGTGATGGGGTGATTGGGGTGATGAGCCCCTGATCGCCGTTCGGCCAGGGGGGCCTGCGCCCTGATTCGTCTTGCCGTCGCCGCCATGAAAAAACCCGCCGGTCGCAACGACCGGCGGGTTTTTTCGTGGCGACCGAAAAGCTCAGTCGGCGTATACGCCTGCGGCCTTGATGATCGGGCCCCACTTGGCGATTTCGGCCGACACGAACTTCTTGTGTTCCGCCGGCTGGGTACGGCTGTCGGTGGTGATCACCGCGCCCAGCGCCTCTTCACGCTTGATGAAGCCCGGGTCCTTCATGGCGGCGTTGATGGCCTCGTTGAGCTTCTTCAGCACCGGTGCCGGCGTGCCCTTGGGGGCGTACACGCCGTGCCAGATCGACACCTCGAAGCCCTTCACGCCCGACTCGTCCAGCGTGGGCAGGTCCTTCAGGGCCGGCGTGGTCAGGCGCTTGGCCGTGGTCACGGCGTAGGCCTTGACCTTCTTGGCCTCGATCTGCGACGTGGTGTTGGTCGTCTGGTCGCACAGCAGGTCGATCTGGCCGCCCAGCAGGTCGGCGATGGCCGGGGCCGTGCCCTTGTAGGGAACGGGCGTCATCTCGACCTTCAGCGCGCTCTGGAACAGCAGTCCGCACAGGTGCGACGCGGCGCCCAGGCCGGCGTTGCCCAGGTTGATCTTGCCCTTGTTGGCCGCGATCCAGGCCGTCAGTTCCTTGTAGTTGTTGGCCGGCAGCGTGGGCTTGCCGATCAGCGTCATGGGCACTTCGTTGACCATGCCCAGGTACTCGAAGTCGGTCTCGACGTTGAACGGCAGCTTGCGGTAGAGCGCCGGCATGGTCGACATGCCGATGTGGTTCAGCAGCAGCGTGTAGCCGTCGGGGTTGGCGCGCGCCACCTTGGCCGTGCCGATGGAGCTGCCCGCGCCGGCGGTGTTGTCCACCACGATCGTCGTGCCGAGCGTCTTCTGCATGGCTTCCGCCAGGTCGCGCGCAACACGGTCGGTCGGGCCGCCGGCTGCGAAAGGCACCACGAGCGTGACGGTCTTGCCCGCAGGGAAGTCCTGGGCGTGGGCTCCGGCAGCGGCGGCGGCAATCGCCGCGAGGGCGAACAATTTCTTCATGAAGTCTCCGATTTGCGTGATGGGGGGTGTCAAACGGCCGCGATCTTATCGGCTGACTACGGCCTGACCTATAGCGAATAGCCCTTAGGCCTGCAACGAAATCTGCACTTGGCTGGGGCATGATCGGCGCCTGCAGACCGCGCCGGGGGGGCGCGCAAAAGAACCACGAACCAAGCGGTCTCCAAGGCCGCAACGAGGAGGAAATTCCAATGGATCCATGGGTCTGTCCGCGCGAGCGCTGGCTCGGCAACATCACGCTGTGGCTCGGCCTGCTGGTCTGGCTGCTGCTGGTGGTCGGCACGCTGGGCATTGCGCTGGTCTACGTGCTGCTGGGCTTCATCGGCTATGTGTTCGCACAGTCGGCCGTCATCGCCTGGATCAAGGGCACGGGCGTGAAGCTCTCGCCCACCCAGCTGCCCGAGCTGCATGCGCGCTTCCAGGCCTGCTGCGGCTTCCTGGGCATCGAGAAGCCGCCCGAGGCCTACCTGCTGCACGGCGACGGCATGTTCAACGCCTTCGCCACGCGCTTCTTCGGGCGCAACTTCGTGGTGCTGCTGTCCGACGTGGTCGACGCCATGGAGCCGCAGCCCGACGGCGTGAACTTCTACATCGGCCACGAGCTCGGCCACATCCGCCGCGGCCACCTCACGGGCCACATCTGGCGCGCCCCTGTGCTGTGGCTGCCGCTGCTGGGCGCGGCCTATGCGCGCGCCAAGGAATACACCTGCGACCTGCACGGCGAGGCCTGCTGCGAAGAGCCCGACTCCGCGCCGCGCGCGCTCGTGGCGCTGGCCGCCGGCGCGCACCAGTGGCGCAACGTCAACCTGCAGGCCTATGCGGCGCAGTCGGCGGGCAACAGCGGTTTCTGGGCCTCGTTCCACGAGCTGATCGCCGGCTACCCCTGGCTCACCAAGCGCGTGGCGCGCGTGCTCGACCGGGACGCCCGGCTGCCCAGCCGCAACCCGCTGGCCTATGTGCTGGCGATCTTCGTGCCCTACACCGGGCGTGCGGGCGGGGGTGCCCTCGGCGCGATGATCACGGTGGCCGTCATCGGCGTGCTGGCGGCCGTGGCCATTCCGGCCTACCAGGAGTACACGAGCCGCGCGGTCGTGGCGCAGGCCTGGTCCGAAGGCGCTTCGGTGCGCGAGGCGCTCGGCAACTACTACACCGAGAAGGAAGAAATGCCCGAGTCCCTGGCCGCCGCCCGCGTGAGCGACACGCTGCCCGGCGGTGCCACCCTCACGCTCGACCCGCAGAGCATGGTCGTCGAGGCGAGCCTGCCCAAGGGCGTGAAGGGCACCCTGCGCATGGAGCCCTCGGAGGCCGACAGCGGCATCGCCTGGCACTGCGTGGCGGGCGACGACCTGCCGGAGAAGGCGCTGCCGAAGGGCTGCCGCAAGTAGGGGTTGCCGCCGCAGCCACGTGCAGTCGCGCGCTGAACCTGCACGTCGCGCCGGCCGTCATCCGATACCCTCGCTGTCTTCGCATGCCGCTGCGGCATGTGCGATTCAACGCGAAAGTACTCCCATGACGGCGAACCCCTCCCTGCAACGCGCGCTGCGCCTGCCCCGCGACTTCGCGCTCATCGCGGTGGGCCTCGACGCCATGATGTTCGTCATCAACATGGCGCTGCTGCTGGCGCCTTCCACGCCCGAGGCCGAGCAGATGCGCGGCGCGTATGCCATGCCCGGCGTCTGGGTCACGCTGCTCGCGGGCATGGCGATGTCCTGGCTGCTGGCCGCGGCGCTGTCGTGGAGCCACGGGCGCCATGCGCTCGAGCGCCAGGGCGCGGCCCGCGTGGCGCTGGCCCACGATGCGCGGCTGCGCTTCGGCGGTGTGTGGGTGCTGGCGATGGTGCTGAACTACTACGCGCTGACCCCGTTGTTCTACGAGGTCCAGGTGATGTTCATGCCCGGCGGCCGGCTGGAGGACGTCTTCGCCTACTCGCCGCGCGTCTACATGGGCGTGGCCATGCTGCTGCAGTCGCTGGTGCAGATGGTGGTGCTCGTGTTCGGCCTGTGGCTCGCGGCACGCATCGCGTTGCTGAAGAGCCGCGTCGCGACGCGTCCTGCGCAAGAGGAGGCGCCGTCCGCGGAGCCGGCCGGTGGATCGCCACGCCGCGCCGTTGCGCTGGTGGTGGGCGCCATCTTCGCGGCGCTGCAGCTGTGGAGCGGCCTGGCCGTCGCACGCTGGGCGCCGCCGGGCAGCGACGTGGGCGTGGCCATGCTGCTGCTGACCTGGGTGCTGCCGGCGTTCGTGACCTTCGCGCTCGCGGGCTGGGGCGGCTGGCTCGGCACGCGGCCCGGGCTGTCGCTGGTGCGCCCTTTCAGGGCCGTGGCGGCCGCGGTGTCGGCGTTCCTGCTGGTGCAGCTGAGCTGCATCGTCGTCGCGCTCGCATGGCTGTTCGTGGCGGCGACGACGTCGTTCAGCTTCTACAGCGGCGGCGGCATCGTCGGCTTCGTGCTGGCCGTGGTGCTGCTCTACACGGCGCTGGCGGTCGTGCTCGCGCGCGCCGCCACGCGCGTGCTGTACCGGCGCTACTTGTAGCTGCGCGCGTCCTCGATCACCTTGCCGTCGTTGGGCAGGCTGCCCGGCGCCACCAGCTCGATGGTGCCGCGCAGCTTGGTCACTTCGCGCACCGCATCGGCAATGCGCGCGTCGAGCCCGTCGGGCGTGCCCGCGCATTCGAGCCTGAAGGTCATGCGGTCGTCGCCCATCTCGCCCGACACCACGAGCCGTGCGCGCTGCACTTCGGGAAAGCGCCGCACGACCTCCGCCACCTGCGAGGGGTGAACGAACATGCCGCGCACCTTGGTGGTCTGGTCGGCGCGGCCGAGCCAGCCCTTGATGCGCTGGTTGGTGCGCCCGGTGGGGCAGGTGCCCGCGAGCACGGCCGACAGGTCGCCGGTGCCGAAGCGCACCAGCGGGTAGTCGGGGTTGAAGGTGGTCACGACGACCTCGCCCACCTCACCCTCGGGCACCGGGTCGCCGGTGCCGGGCCGCACGATCTCGACCAGCACGCCTTCGTCGATCACCAGGCCTTCGCGCGCGCTGGTTTCATAGGCGACGAGGCCCAGGTCGGCGGTGGCGTAGCACTGCGTGCCCTTCACGCCGTGCGCGGCAATCCAGTCGCGCAGGCTGGGTGGAAAGGCTTCGCCGGAGACCAGCGCCTTGGTGAGCGAGGGCAGCTTCAGCCCTTTCTCTTCGGCCTTTTCAAGCAGGATCTTCAGGAAGCTCGGCGTGCCCGCATAGCCTTCGGGCTGGAGGTCGACGATGGCTTCGAGCTGCTGCTCGGTCTGGCCGGTGCCGCCCGCGAACACGCTGCAGCCCATGGCATGCGCGCCGCTTTCCATGATCGAGCCGGCGGGTGTCATGTGGTAGCTGAAGCTGTTGTGGATCAGCTCGCCGCCCCGAAAGCCCGCCGCATGCAGCGCGCGCGCGGTGCGCCAGTAGTCGCGCGCCTCGCCCTCTGGTTCGTAGATGGTGCCGGGGCTCGCGAACACGCGCGGCATGCGCGGCCCGCGCACGATGGAGGAGAAGCCGCCGAAGGGGTCGTCGGCGCGGCGTGCCTTCTGCAGGTCGAGCAATTCCGATTTGCGCGTGACCGGCAGTTTCGCCAGTGCCTCGCGCGTGGCGATGTCCGCGGGCTTCACGCCGTCGAGAATCTTCGTGAACGCCGGTGCGGCGGTCTGGGCCTGCGCGATCTGCCTGGGCAGCGCTGCCAGCAGGTCGCGTTCGCGTTCGGCGGGGTCGCGGATTTCCAGGTGGTCGTAGTGGTCGGTCATGTCCCTACCCTTTGTCTTTCGGTTCGGTCTTGCTCCCTCTCCCGCGTGCGGGAGAGGGCTGGGGTGAGGGTCGGCGGCGATGGCGGAGGCGGTGTCTGTGCAAAGGCCGATGCCCTCACCCTGACCCTCTCCCGCAAGCGGGAGAGGGGACAAGGCAACAGACCCGTCAAGCCAGCCACCTCTTGCGCCGCTTGTAGCTCTTCACATCGCGAAAGCTCTTGCGGTCCGCGCCGCCGACGCCGAGGTAGAACTCCTTCACGTCCTCGTTCTCGCGCAGGCTCTTCGCCTCGCCGTCCATCACGATGCGGCCGTTCTCCAGGATGTAGCCGTAGTCGGCGTAGCGCAGCGCCATGTTGGTGTTCTGCTCGGCCAGCAGGAAGGTCACGCGCTCCTTGGTGTTGAGGTCTTTCACGATCTCGAACACCTCTTCCACGATCTGCGGCGCCAGGCCCATCGAGGGCTCGTCGAGCAGCACCATCGTCGGGTTGGCCATCAGCGCGCGCCCGATGGCGCACATCTGCTGCTCGCCGCCCGAGGTGTAGGCCGCCTGCGACGTGCGCCGCGTCTTCAGGCGCGGAAAGTAGGCATAGACCTTGTCGAGCGTCTGCTGCACCGCGGCCTTGCCGTCGGTGCGCGTGTAGGCGCCCGTCATCAGGTTCTCCTCGATGGTCAGGTGCGCAAAGCAGTGCCGGCCTTCCATCACCTGGATCAGGCCGCGCCTGACCAGCTCGGCCGGCGACAGCGCCTCGATGCGGTCGCCGCGCAGTTCGATGGTGCCCTTGGTCACCGCGCCGCGTTCGCCCGCGAGCAGGTTGCTCACCGCGCGCAGCGTGGTCGTCTTGCCCGCGCCGTTGCCCCCGAGCAGCGCCACGATGCCGCCGTCGGGCACCGAGAGCGACACGCCCTTGAGCACCAGGATCACGTGGTTGTAGATGACCTCGATGCCGTTGACGTTGAGAAGGATGTTGGGTTCGCTCATGGTGTGGTCCGAAGCATTCGAAAGAACAGCGGGGCTGCTCTTTTGAATGGCGGCTCTTGCGAGCCGCCACGGCAAGTCAGTGCATCAGGACTGGCAGTCGGCCGCGTCGCGGCGCGCCAGTTTCTTTTCGCCGGCGTACTTCTCGGCGGCGGCCTTCACCATCGGCTTGATGATCTGTTCGTCGGCCTCGTACCAGTCGGACATGCCGCCCCACTTGGCGCCGTCCCAGGTGTGCACGCGCGCCCAGCTCGAGCCCATGTGGTCCTGGCACGAAGTGCTCACCGGACGCATCACGCCCGAGAAACCCAGCGCGTCCAGCTTCTTCTGGTCGAGCGCGAGGTTCTCCATGCCCCAGCGCACTTGCTCGCCGGTCATGACCTTGCCCTTGCCGAAGCGTTCCTGCGCGCGCCTGACGGACTCGACGCCGAGCATCTGGATGATCACGCCGCGGGTGTAGAGCACCGAGCCCACTTCGTCCTTCGGACCTGTGCCCTGGCCCTTGTCGTGCACCTGCTTGAGGATGTCCTGGATCACCTTGGGCTGCGTGCCCGAGGTGTTGAGCGCGAGCGCGTTGTAGCCCTTGGCGTTGGCGCCCACGTCCTTCACGTCGGGCTCGGCGCCGGCCCACCACACGCCGTACATCTTCTCGCGCGGGTAGCCGGTGGCCACGGCCTCCTTGAGCGCGGTGGAGTTCATCACGCCCCAGCCCCACAGCAACACGAAGTCGGGCTTCTGCTGGCGCACCTGCAGCCAGGCCGACTTCTGTTCCACGCCGGGCGCAGTCACCGGGATCAGCGACAGCTCGAAACCGTTCTGCTTGGCGCGCTCCTGCAAGAGCGGAATCGGCTCCTTGCCGAACGGCGAGTCGTGGTACACGAGGGCGATCTTCTTGCCCTTGAGCTTGTCCATGCCGCCTTCTTTTTTGCCGATGTGCTGGATCAGGATGTCGGCCGCGGTCCAGTAGCTGCCCATGAGCGGAAAGTTCCACTTGAACACGCCGCCGTCTTGAGACGCCGAGAGGCCGTAGCCCAGCGTGATCAGCGGGATCTTGTCGGTGGGCACCTTGTCGGTCAGCGCAAAGGTGATGCCGGTGGCTTGCGGATCGAAGAGGGCAACGCCCGGGCGGCCCTTCAGGCGCTCATAGCATTCGACGCCCTTGTCGGTGGCATAGCCGGTCTCGCATTCTTCATAAGCGATCTTCACGCCGTTGATGCCGCCGGTGGCGTTGATGTACTTGATGTAGTCCTGCTTGCCGTTGGCCCATGGCGTGCCGTTGGGCGCGTAGGGGCCGGTGCGGTACACCAGCAGCGGGAAGAACTGCTCCTTGGCCTGCGCGCTGGCCATCGATGGCGCGAGCATGGCGCCGAGGGTGCTGGCCACCAGGGCGGCGGTCAGAGCGAGCGATTTCAGTTTCATGCCTGTCTCCTTATGTGGGCACCTCGGTGCCGGGTTTTTTACGAACGAACGGGAATGCTGGAAACGAACTAGTGCGGGAAGGGCCACAGCCGCAGCTTCTCCTTGGCCGTGGACCACAGCCGCGCGAGGCCGTGCGGCTCGACGATCAGGAAGAACACGATCAGCGCGCCGAAGATCATGGTCTCCAGGTGCGAGGCCAACGCGGTCGAAATGGAGAAGCCCAGCCACGCGGGCAGCTGGTTCAAAAACAGCGGCAGCAGCACGATGAACGCCGCGCCGAAGAAGCTGCCCATGATCGAGCCGAGCCCGCCGATGATCACCATGAACAGCAGCTGGAACGAGCGGTCGATGCTGAACGCCGCCGGCTCCCACGCGCCCAGGTGAATGAAGCCCCACAGCGCGCCGGCCACGCCGACGATGAAGCTGCTCACCGCAAAGGCCGTGAGCTTGGCGTATACCGGGCGAATGCCGATCACCGCGGCCGCCACGTCCATGTCGCGCATCGCCATCCACTCGCGGCCGATGGCGCTGCGCACCAGGTTCTTGGCGAGCAGGGCGAACACGACCACGAAGCTCAGGCAGAACAGGTACTTCTGGATCGGCGACTCGATCGGCACGCCGAACACGTTGAGCCCCGCCACGCTCACCGAGCCCGAAGAAGAATTGTTGGTGAACCACTGGATGCGCAGGAACGCCCAGTCGGTGAAGAACTGCGCCGCGAGCGTGGCCACCGCGAGGTACAGGCCCTTGATGCGCAAGCTCGGAATGCCGAAGAGCACGCCGATCACCGTGGCGCACAGGCCGCCCAGCAGCAAGGATGCGATGAGCGGCATGCCCTCGATGCGCACCTGGAAGTTGTAGGCCGCATAGGCGCCCACCGCCATGAAGGCACCGGTGCCCAGCGAGATCTGGCCGCAGTAGCCGACCAGGATGTTCAGGCCCAGCGCGGCAAGCGAAAGAATGAGGAAGGGCGTGAGGATGGCGCGCATCCAGTAGTCGGACACGCCGAGCGGGACCACGATGAATGCCACGAGCAGCAGCACGAGCATCGCGATGCGGTCCTGCGCGATAGGGAAGATCTGTTGATCGGCGCGGTAGCTCGACTTGAACTGGCCGTTTTCTCTATAAAACATTTCAGACCCGATCGATGATTTTTTCGCCGAATAGGCCCTGCGGACGAACCAGCAGGAAGACCAGTGCGAGGACATACGCGAACCAGATCTCGATGCCCCCACCGAGCATGGGCCCCAGATAGATTTCAGACAGCTTCTCGCCCACGCCGATCAACAGCCCGCCGATGATCGCGCCCGGTATCGAAGTGAGCCCACCGAGGATCACCACCGGCAGCGCCTTCAGCGCCACCAGCGAGAGCGAGAACTGCACGCCCAGCTTCGAACCCCAGATGATCCCGGCCACCAGCGCCGAGAAGCCGGCCACCGACCACACGATCACCCAGATGCGCGACAGCGGAATGCCGATGGACTGCGCGGCCTGGTGGTCGTCGGCCACTGCGCGCAGCGCCCGGCCGGTGGCGGTCTTCTGGAAGAAGACGGCGAGCACCACCACCAGGGCCGCCGACACCAGCGCGGCGACCAGGTCTTCCTGGCTCAGCAGCAGGCCGCCTTCGAAGGTGCCTTGCAGCACCATCAGCGGTTCCTTGGGCATGCCCACGTCGATCTTGTAGATGTCGTTGCCGAAGATCGTCTGGCCCAGGCCGTCGAGAAAGTAGGCGATGCCCAGCGTGGCCATCAGGAGCGTGATGCCTTCCTGGTTCACCAGCTTGCTGAGCGCGAGCCGTTCGATGAGCCATGCCACGACGATCATCACCGCCATGGCCGCGATGAAGGCCAGGATGTTCGCGAGGATCAGGCTCTGGAAGCCGAACCACAGCGGGAACCACTCCGAGAAGCGCGCCATGGCCAGCGCCGCGAACAGCACCATCGCGCCCTGCGCGAAGTTGAAGACGCCCGAGGCCTTGTAGATCAGCACGAAGCCGATGGCGATCAGCGAATACAGCATGCCGACCATGAGGCCGCCGAAGAGGGTTTCGAGGAAAAAGCCCATGTCAGTTTCTTTCTCCCTCTCCCGCTTGCGGGAGAGGGTTGGGGTGAGGGCGAGCGGCGTTTAAGAAGCCGCTGAAGGTAGTGAGGCCGTCGGCCCTCACCCCGGCCCTCTCCCGCAAGCGGGAGAGGGGGCAAGACCGGAGGCCGTCGTGCGGTGTCATGTCAGTGCTCCACACCCAGATAAGCCCGAATCACGTCTTCGTTGTTCCGCACTTCGTCCGGCGTCCCGTCGCCGATCTTCTTGCCGTAGTCCAGCACCACCACGCGGTCGGAGATGTCCATCACCACGCCCATGTCGTGCTCGATCAGCACGATGGTCGCGCCGAACTCGTCGTTCACGTCGAGGATGAAGCGGCTCATGTCCTGCTTCTCCTCCACGTTCATGCCGGCCATCGGCTCGTCCAGCAGCAGCACCTGCGGCTCCATGGCCAGCGCGCGGCCCAGGTCGACGCGCTTCTGCAGGCCGTAGGGCAGGCGGCCCACCGGCGTCTTGCGGTGCGCCTGGATCTCCAGGAAGTCGATGATGTGCTCGACGAACTCGCGGTGTGCGAGCTCTTCCCGCTCGGCCGGGCCCCAGCGGAAGGCCTGCGCGAGCAGGCCGCTCTTCATCTTCAGGTTGCGCCCCGTCATGATGTTGTCGAGCACGCTCATGCCCTTGAACAACGCCAGGTTCTGGAAGGTGCGCGCCACGCCCATCTCGGCCACCTGGCGCGAGTTCATGTGCTTGAAGGTCTGGCCGCGGAAGGTGATGGAGCCCTGCTGCGGCCAGTACACGCCGTTGATGCAGTTCAGCATCGAGCTCTTGCCCGCGCCGTTCGGCCCGATGATGGCCCGCACCTCGTGCTCGCGCACGTCGAAGCTGATGTCCGTCAGCGCCTTCACGCCGCCGAAGCTCAAGCTGATGTTCTGCACGTCGAGGATGACCTCGCCGGTCTTTCGCGCGCTCATGCAGCCGCCTTCACGATGGGAAAGGTCTTCGCCTCGACGATCTTCAGCGTGGCATTCACCACGCCCGTGCGCCCGTCCTCGAACTTGACCTGGGTCTCGATGTACTGCTCGGTCCTGCCGCCGTAGAGCGCGTCGAGCAGCACCGCGTATTTTTCGGCGATGAAGCCGCGGCGCACCTTGCGCGTGCGGGTGAGTTCGTCGTCGTCGGGGTCCAGCTCCTTGTGCAGCACCAGGAAGCGCGCGATCTGCGTCTCGCCCATGCCGTCCTCGCCCGCCAGGTCGGCGTTGACCTTGCCGATGCACTCGGCAATGAGCGCCAGCACGTCGGGCTTGCCCGCCAGGTCGACGTAGCCGCCGTAGGCCAGCCCGCGCCGTTCGGCCCAGTTGCCCACGGCCTCGAAGTCGATGTTGATGGCCGCGCACACCTCGTCGCGCGCGTTGCCGAAGCACACGGCTTCCTTGATCTGCGGAAAGAACTTGAGCTTGTTCTCGATGTAGTTGGGCGCGAAGATCGCGCCGCCCACGAGCTTGCCCACGTCCTTGGCCCGGTCGATGATGCGCAGGTGCCCCTCGCTGTCGAGCACGCCCGCGTCCCCCGTGTGGAAGTAGCCTTCGGCGTCGAGCACCTCGGCGGTGGCGTCGGGGCGCTTGTAGTACTCCTTGAGCACCGACACGCCGCGCACCAGCACCTCGCCGTCTTCGGCGATCTTCAGCTCGATGCCCGGTGCGGCCGTGCCCACCGTCTGCAGCTTGACCTTGCCGTCCTGCTGCAGGCACACGTAGGCGCAGGTCTCGGTCTGGCCGTAGAACTGTTTCAGGTTCACGCCGATGGAGCGGTAGAAGCGGAACAGGTCGGGCCCGATGGCCGCGCCCGCCGTGTACGCCACGCGGATGCGGCTCATGCCCAGCACGTTGCGCAGCGGCCCGTAGACCAGCAGGTTGCCCAGGCCGTACATCAGCCGGTCGCCCGTGCTCACAGGCGCGCCGTTGAGGATGTCCGCGCCCACGCGTTGCGCCAGCACCATGAACTTCGCATACAGCCAGCGCTTCGGGCGGGCCGCGTCTTCCATGCGGATCGACACCGCGGTGAGCAAACCTTCGAAGGTGCGCGGCGGGCCGAAGTAGTAGCTCGGGCCGATCTCGCGCATGTCGTTCATCACCGTCTCGGCCGACTCGGGGCAGTTCAGCGTGAAGCCGCCCACCAGCCACTGCGCCACGGAGAACAGGTGGTCGCCCACCCACGCCATCGGCAGGTAGCTCATGATGTTGTCGCCGGGGCCGAGCCGGTCGGTCTCCACGCCGCCGCGGCCCGCCGCGATGAAGCTGGCATGCGTCTGGCACACGCCCTTGGGGCGGCCTGTGGTGCCCGATGTGTAGAGGATCACGCCCACGTCCGTCGCTTCGCCGCTGGCAACGGCGCGGTCGTAGTGGCCGACATGGGCCTTGTCGAAGGCCCGGCCCAGTTCGCGCAGCTGGTCGTAGCTGATGAGTCCCGGCTGGTCGTAGTGACGCAGGCCCTTGGGGTCGTCGTAGACGATGTGGCGGATCGCGGGGTAGCGCTCCTTCTGGATCTCGCGGCACTCCAGCAGCTTGTCGACCTGTTCCTGGTCCTCGACGAAGACGAACTCGATGCCCGCGTCTTCCAGCATGAACACCATCTCGCTGGCCACCGCGTCCTGGTACAGCGGCACCGGCACGCCGCGCAGGCTCTGCGCGGCGACCACCGCCATGTACAGGTGCGGGCGGTTGGCGCCCACGATGGCCAGGTGGTCGTTGGCCTTGAAGCCGAGGCTCGCGAGACCGCAGGCCATTTCGCGCACCTCCTGCGCCACGGCGTTCCAGGTCCAGGTTTGCCAGATGCCGAGGTCTTTCTCGCGCACGGCGGGCGACTCGGGTCGGGCCTCGGCATGCGCGAGCAGCAGACGGGGGAAGGTGGGGGCGGTTGTTTGCACAGTGGGCGGATCGTAGGTCTCACTTTGACGCCCGGGTGTCGTTCCAACGACAATCCTAGGGACACTACTCCCCGGAGTTTCCCGATGCCTCAAGGCAACACTCAACACGGTGCGTCTCACAGCGTGCTCGGCGGTTCGATCAAGGACCGCGTGCGTTCCCCCAATGCGGGGGAGCTCGACGGCATTCCCTGGCTGCCCACGCTCACGCCTGCCGAGCGCCGCCGCGCCGAGGCCACGCTGGTGGTGGGCGAGGCCGAGCCCGGCGACCTAGTGTGCCGCGTCGGCCGCTCGCCCACCTATTGGTTCGGCGTGGTCGAGGGCCTGCTCAAGATGAGCAACGACAACGCCGACGGCGGCTCGGTCACCTACACCGGCGTGCCGCCCGGCGGCTGGTTCGGCGAAGGCACGGTGATGAAGCGCGAGCCCTACCGCTACAACATCCAGGCGCTGCGCCGCAGCGTGGTGGCGGGGCTGCCCATCGAGAGCTTTCACTGGCTGCTGGACCACTCCATCGGCTTCAACCGCTTCGTGATGAACCAGCTCAACGAGCGGCTGGGCCAGTTCATCGCGGCGCTGGAGATCGACCGGCTCAACAACCCCGACGCGCGCGTGGCGCGCAACCTGGTGTCGCTGTTCAACCCGGTGCTGTACCCGGGCGTGGGCGAAGTGCTGCGCATCACGCAGCAGGAGCTGGCCTACCTGGTCGGCCTGTCGCGCCAGCGCGTGAACGAGGCGCTCAACGGCCTTTCCGCGCAGGGGTTGATCCGCGTGGAGTACGGTGGCCTGCGCGTGCTCGACCTGCCGGGCCTGCGCGTGAGCGCGATGTCGAACAAGAAGAACAACCCTTCCTCCGCGGAGGCTGAAACCCAATGACCCTCAAAGACCAGATCCAGATCGTGCCCGCGAACGCGCAGCCGGACTTCGTTGCGCCGACGCAGGGGCCTACGGCCAAGGCCAAGGCCGACAGCAGCGGCCCCACGCTTGAGGAAGCCATGGCGCGCAACGAGCAGCTGGCCGAGAAGCTCGAGGCGCTCGACGCGGTGCTCGCCAAGCCGCTCAGCGAGATCCTGGCCGACCGCGAGAACGCCGACGAGGCCGCGCTCGCCTGGGACCGCTTCGGCGCCATGTGGATGCTGTCGCAGCGCGCCATGCGCCGCGTGGCGCTCGACCTGGCGGCGCAACTCGGCGTGAGCGAGGAAGAGGTCGTGGCGCGTGCCATGACGAATGCCAACGCGGTGCTCAATGGCGCGGACGAAATCGACCTGGGCGGCACCGTGGCGCCCGCGCAGCTGCAGCACATCGCCAGGCATCGCGCCTTCCTGCGCAAGCAATTCAGGACCGGTTGAGCCGCGAGGCTTTTCGTTACCCCTTAACCTCCCGCCTTCTTTCCAGAAAGACCTATTCCCCGATGACCGCTTCTTCCCACCTCACCCTCATCACCGGCGCCTCCCGCGGCCTGGGCCAGGCCATGGCCGAACAGCTGCTGCAGGCCGGCCACACGGTGCTGGGCATTTCGCGCAAGCAAAGCCCCGCGCTGGCCGAAGAGGCCCAGGCCGCCGGCGTCGAACTCACGCAATGGGAGCAGGACCTGTCCGACCCGGTCGCCGCCGCCGCGCGCCTGTCGGCCTGGCTGCAGACCGTCGATGCGCAGCGCTTCGACAGCGTCACGCTCATCAACAATGCGGGCACCGTGGGCAACCCCGCGCCGCTGTCGGGTGCCGTGGCCGCCGAGCTGTCGCTGGCGCTGCGCATCGGCCTCGAAGCGCCGATGCTGCTGACCTCGGCCTTCCTGGGCGCCACGCGCGAATGGCGCGGTGCGCGCAAGGTGCTGAACATCTCTTCGGGCCTGGGCCGCAACGCCATGGGCAGCCAGGCGCCGTACTGCGGCGCCAAGGCCGGCATGGACCACTTCTCGCGCGCCGTGGCGCTCGAGGAAGCCCATGCGCCGAACGGTGCGCGCATCGTCTCGCTCGCGCCCGGCGTGATCGACACCGACATGCAGGTGCAATTGCGCGGCGCCTCGGCCGAGAACTTTCCGGACCGCACGCGCTTCGTGAGCATGAAGGAAGACGGCCGTCTCGACAGTCCCGCCACCGCGGCCGCCAAGGTGCTCAAGTACCTCGCGCGCGAAGACTTCGGCGCGAACCCCGTGGCCGACGTGCGCGACCCGGCCTGAGCCTCGCTTCAAAGAAGAAACGGCAGCACACCATGGCCACCTCCAAGTCGATCGACACCAACGACTACAAGCTCTTTCCGTCGCCGCGCAACGTGCACCGCGTCATCTTCGAACACCAGGTCTTCGTGCCGTACCCGTACGCGCTGATCGTGATCGACGAGTTCTATTTCAAGGGCCGTGCCAGCCTGTTCTCGGCCTGCCGGATGAGCGACGGGAAGATGGGGCAGGTGGTGACGTTCGAGCTGGAGACGGACGTCAATATCTTCAACACGAAGTTCGTGCCGGACTGAGCGGGGGGCTTCATTGACTTGTCCCCTCTCCCCTCGGGGAGAGGGTTAGGGTGAGGGCCTGCGGCCTGACAACATCGCACGGTCTTCATCGCTGCCGCCCTCACCCCGGCCCTCTCCCCAAGGGGAGAGGGAGCAAGAGCCGCAGCGGGGCGCGCGCTCTCTCAACTTGTCACTGCGCCATCGCGAACCGGTCGCGCTGCGCCTGCGCGCATTCCCCCATCACGTTCAATGCCCGCTCCACCGTCGGCGTGCCCAGCACGAACGGGTTCGCCGCCCCCGCCGGCTGCTGCCGCAACGCGGCCAGCTTGCCCTGCGAGCCGTCGTACCCCGAGTGGTTCGACACCAGCACGTCGATCTTCTGCGCCTGCGCCACCGTGCCCATGCGCCGCGTGGCGTCGATGTAGCTGCCCAGGCGCGGCACGTTCTTGCCGAAGTTGAAGGCCGTGCCGCCCCACAGCATGGCGCGGTGCGTCTGCCCGCCCGCGCGCACGTCGAACACCGGCGACAGGGTGCCCATGGTGTGGCCCGGTGTGACGTACAGCGTGACGGTGGTGTCGCCCAGCGTCAGGCGGTCGCCGTCCTTCGCCGACACGTCGCGCGCGCCGCGCTTGGGCGGGGCGCCCCAGACGGGCGTGGCGAATTCGAGCTTGGTCTCGGTCATCGTCCAGTCGGCCTCGCTCATCACCACGCGCGCGCCGTACTTCTGCGCCAGGTAGGGCGCGCCGCCGTAGTGGTCGCCGTGGCCGTGCGTGACCACCACGTACTTGATCTGCGCCGGGTCCAGGCCCAGCTTGCGCATGCCGCCTTCGATGAGCGCGGCGGCTTCCACCTGGTTGTTCAGCGCATCGATGAGGATGATGCCGTCAGAGGTCTGCAATGCCCAGGCGCTGACCCAGTCGGCGCCCACGAAGTAGAGGTTGTCGAAGGCCTTGCCGGGCGGCGGTGCCGGCTTGTCGATGAGGGCGGTGAGGCCCTTGTCGAGCTCGGCCTGCGGCGGCTGCGCGGCGGGCGCGGGCTTGCACAGCGTCAGCAGGGGGCCCAGGTCGGTGCCTGCCGATCGGGTGGCCGCCGCGACGTGGGCGGCGACGCTGGCGTCGGAAGGGGGCTGAAGCGAGGACTGGGCAGGCGTCTGCGCGCAGCCCTGCACGAAGGCGACGACCGCTGCCAGGGCGGCTGTCTTCAGGAAAGGCGAATGAACCATCGGTGTCTCCGTGCCGTCGGTGCGGCTTGTTCTGGAGACACCATTCTGCGACGCCGGGGGGTTATTCGATAGTCGCGCCCGAGGCTTGCACGATGCCCTTCCACTTCTCGTAGTCGGTCTTCAGCAGCGTGCCGAACTGGGCCGGCGTCATGCTTTGCGGCTCCGCGCCCTGGGCGATGATGGCGGCCTTCATTTCGGGCGTGGCCAGCAGCTTGTTGATTTCGGCGTTGAGCAGGCTCACCACGTCCTTGGGCGTGCCGGCCGGCACGAAGATGCCGTACCAGGTGCTCACGTCGAAGTCCTTGTAGCCGAGCTCGGCCACGGTGGGCGTGTCGGGCAGCGAGGTGCTGCGCCTGGCCGAGGTGACGGCCAGCGGACGCAGCTTGCCGGCCTTGATCTGCGCCATGGCCGAAGGCACCGACGACACCATCAGGTCGACGTTGCCGGCCAGCACGTCCATCATGGCCGCGTTGGAGCCCTTGTAGGGCACGTGGCGCATCTTGATCTTCGCGGCGCCGTTGAAGATCTCGCCGGCCAGGTGGATGGTGGTGCCGTTGCCGGGCGAGCCGTAGGTGATGGTGTCGGGCGCGGCGCGCGCGGCCTTCACCACGTCGTCGAGCGTCTTGAACTTGGAGTTGGCCTGCGTGACGATCACCACCGGCGTGTAGGCCACGTGGGCCACCGCGGTCAGGTCTTTCACGGGGTTGTAGCTCAGGTTCTTGTAGAGCCAGGGCGCCACGACCATGTTGTCCTTCTGGCCCATCACGATGTCGTAGCCCGTGGGCGCGGCGCGCGCGGCCTCGGCGATGCCGATGGTGCCGCCGGCACCGCCGCGGTTGTCGGGCACCACGGTCCAGTGGTTGGTCTCGGTGAGCTTCTGGGCCACCAGGCGCGCCAGGATGTCGGTGCCGCCGCCGGGCGGGAAGGGCACGATCATGCGGATCGGCTTGGCGGGGTAGGCCGCGGGTTGTGCGTGCGCGGTGGCCGTGAGGGCCAACGGAAGTGCCAATGCGATGGCCAGCGCGCCGAGGTGTCTGCGGATCATGGGATGTCTCTTTGTAGGGGTCGATGCGGGCTTGCAGTTGTCGTCGTCACTGCACCGAGGGTGCAGTGTGCCGCAAGGGACGCCCATCGGTTCTCTTCATTCGCGATGGGGCCCGTATCGACCGGCGGGGGGCTGTGTGCTCCCCCCGATACCGACTCAACCGAAGTTCTTGGCCGCGAAGTCCCAGTTGGCCAGCTTGGCCAGGAAGGTCTCGACGAACTTCGGACGCAGGTTGCGGTAGTCGATGTAGTAGGCGTGTTCCCAGACGTCCACGGTCAGCAGCGCGGTGTCTGCGGTCGTCAGCGGCGTGCCGGCGGCGCCGGTGTTCACGATGTCCACCGTACCGTCGGCCTTCTTCACCAGCCACGTCCAGCCCGAACCGAAGTTGCCCACGGCCGACTTCACGAAGGCTTCCTTGAAGGCGTCGTAGCTGCCCCACTTGGCATCGATGGCCGCGGCCAGCGCGCCCGTCGGTGCACCGCCGCCCTGCGGCTTCATGCAGCTCCAGAAGAAGGTGTGGTTCCAGATCTGCGCGGCGTTGTTGTAGATGCCGCCGCTGGCCTTCTTCACGATTTCTTCCAGCGTCAGGGCTTCGAACTCGGTGCCCTTTTGCAGGTTGTTGAGGTTCACGACGTAAGCGTTGTGGTGCTTGCCGTAGTGGTACTCGAGGGTTTCCTTCGAATACTCGGGGGCCAGGGCGTCGAGCGCGTACGGCAGGGGTGGGAGCTTGTGTTCCATCGTGGTTCCTTTGTGGTTGTTGAAAGCGGATTCGGCGTTCACGCAGCTTCGGGCGCGTTCGCCTTCGGTTCGACCCGGTAGGCGCACCGCCGCGCGCCCGCCAGGACATGCTCGACGCGGCTGACGGTCACGTCCGGCCCCAGCACTTCGTCGAAGAGTTGCAGTTCACTGCGGCAAAAACCCGTGCAGGCCTGTGCCGCGGTGCAGATGGGGCAGTGGTTCTCGATGAAGAGAAAGGCCTGGCCCGGGCCCTCTTGGCCCTCCTCGTCCGGCCGGAACTCGGCCATGTAGCCCTCGCGGCTGCGAATTTCGGCCAGCCGCTCCAGCCGCGTCTTCAGGCTGCGCGCGCCGCGCAGGGCCTCGGTGTAGGCGGTGCGCATGGCGGCCTCGCGCGCGCCGATGAGCTGCTCCATGCCCTTCTCGCCGAACACGCTGATGACGGCGCTGATCATCTGCACCGTCATCTCGGCGTGGGTGTCGGGAAAGCGCTTGTGGCCTTCCCTGGTGAGCCGCCAGATCTGCGTGGGCCGGCCGCGCCCGCTGGAGCGGCTCTCGGCGTCGACCAGGGCGTCGGCCTCCAGCTTGCTCATCTGCTGGCGCACCGCCTCCACCGTCACGTTCAGCACCTTGGCGATGTCGGGAATGCCGAGCGCGCCGCGCGTCTTGAGCGTGGAGAGGATGCGGTCTGCCGGCTGGTGCGGCATCCACGCGGGCTTGGCATCGGGTGCGGACATGGCGGGTTCGGTCGTGGAGGTCAACGCTGCCATTGTCAGGTGGTTGGACCGCCCTTTGCCTGTGCGGGTGCTTGCCAGCCGCCGCCCAGCGCCTTGTAGAGCGCCACCAGGCTGGTGTAGGAGGCGGTTTCGGCCTCGGCCACGGCGTCCTGGGCGCGCAGCAGGGTGCGCTGCGCGTCGAGCACGCTCAGGTAGGGGGCCGCCCCTTCGCGGTAGCGCACCTCGGCCAGTTCGGCGGCGCGGCCGCTGCGCGCCGAGGCTTGCGCCAGCCGCTGCAGGCGCAACTGGTTCTGGCCGTAGCCGGTGAGCGCGCCTTCCACGTCCTCGATGGCGCGCAGCACGGTCTGCTCGTACAGCGCGCGGTCGCCCTCGGCGCGGGCCTCGGCGCCGCGCACGCGGGCTTTCACCGAACCCAGCCTCAGGGCGGGCCAGCTCACGCCGGGCGTCACGCTGAAGGCCCGGCTCGACGAACTGCCCAGGTCGGCACCGCGCAGCGCGATGAAGCCCAGGAAGCCGCCGATGTCGAAGCGCGGGTACAGCTCGGCCGTGACCGCGCCCACGTCGGCCGTGCTGGCCGCCAGGCCGCGCTCGGCGCGCATCACATCGGGCCGGCGGCGCAGCAGCTCGCCCAGGTCGCCGATGGGCAGGCGCTTGTCGAGCACGCGCAGCGCGCGCGGCTGCAGCAGGGGCGCCAGTTCGGCGGGGCGCAGGCCGGCCAGCACCGCGACGCGGTAGGCGGCCTGCCGGCGTGCGGTCTCCAGCGCGGGCAGCTGACTCTCGGTGGTCGCCAGGTTGGCCTGCGCGCTGGCCAGGTCGCCTTCGAGCGCGCGGCCGGTCCGCACCTGCGCCTCGGTCACGCGAAGGCTGCTGCGAAGGCTGTCCAGCGTGCGGCGCGTCACGGCCATGCGCTGCTCGGCGCCGCGCATCTCGTAGTAGTTGCGGGCCAGTTCGGCCACGGCCACGATGCGCACCTGCTCCAGGTCGGCCGCGCTGGCCTCGGTGCGCGCGGTGGCGGCGTCGTCGAGCCGTTGCAGGCGGCCGAACAGGTCTATTTCCCACGCGGCGTCGAAGCCCGCGCGACTGCTCTGCGACAGCGAACGCACGTCGGTCTGCGTGCTGCTGTTGCCTTGCGCGATGCCGCGTGTCTTGCTGGCGCCGGCGGTGACCACCGGCAGCCGGTCGAGTTCCGCCTCGGTCTGCGTGGCGCGGGCTTCGCGCAGGCGGGCCTGTGCGATGCGGATGTCGTGGTTGCCGGCCAGCGCGCGGTCGATGAGCGCATCGAGCTGCGCGTCGTCGAGCTGATGCCACCAGTCGCGCTGCACCGCGTCGTCGGCGAACAGCGAACGCTCGGGCGCGGAGATGACGACAGGCACATCGGCAGGCGCGGTGTACGTCGGGCCGACCGCGCAGCCCGCAAGCACCAGCGTGCTCAATGCAAAGGGAAGGGAGTTGAAAAGTCTGTTCATGGTCATGCGCCTTCGGCCAGGCCGTCGAGTTCGGCCGCGCGTTGCGAGCGGCTGGCCGGACGGTGGTCGCGCGCCAGCAGCGTGTACATCGTGGGCAGCACGAACAGCGTGAACAGCGTGCCCACCAGCATGCCGACCACGATCACCAGCCCGATGCTGAAGCGGCTGTTGGCGCCCGCGCCGCTGGCGAACAGCAACGGCACCAGGCCCATCACCATCGCGGCCGTGGTCATCAGGATGGGGCGCAGCCGGATGCGCGCGGCCTCCTCGATCGCCGTACGCCGGTCGAAGCCCTTGTGCATCTGGATCTCGTTGGCGAACTCCACCATCAAGATGCCGTGCTTGCTGATGAGCCCGATGAGCGTCACCAGCCCGATCTGCGTGTAGATGTTGATGGTGCCGAAGCCCAGCGCCAGCGGCACCAGCGCGCCGCAAATGGACATCGGCACGCTGACCAGAATGATCAGCGGGTCGCGCAGGCTCTCGTATTGCGCGGCCAGCACCAGGTAGATCACCACGATGGCGAACACGAAGGCCATCACCAGTGCCGAGCCCTCCTGCGTGAACTGCCGCGCGTCCGACTGCCAGTCGTAGCTGAAGCCAGCGGGCAGCTTCTTTGCCTCCTCGCTCAGGAAGGCCACGGCGTCGCCCATGCTCACGCCCGGCATCGGAATGGCCTGGAAGGTGGCCGCGTTGAGCTGGTTGAACTGCGTGAGCTTGTTGGGCCCCACGCTGGTCGACAACTGCACCAGGTTGGCCAGCGGCACGCTCTGGCCGCTCGCGCTCTTCACGAAGTAGCGCGACAGCGCCTCGCCCGTCAGGCGCTGGTCGCGCGGCGACTGCGGAATCACGTCGTAAGAGCGGCCGTCCATGCCGAAGCGGTTGACGTAGTTCTCCCCCACCAGCACCGCCAGCGTGTCGCCGATGGCCTTCATGGTCACGCCCATGCTGTTGGCCTTGGCACGGTCCACGCGAATCTCCACCGTGGGGTTGTTGAACTCCAGGTCGCTGTCGACCACGGCGAACTTGCCGCTGTCGCGCGCCGCCTTCTTCAGCGTTTCCATCGCCTCGAACACGGCGGCGTGGCCGCCCGCGCTGCGAATGACCATCTGCACCGGCAGCCCGCCGGTGGAGCCCGGCAGCGAGGGCAGCTGGAACGCGAACACGCTGCTGCCTTCCACGTCGTTCATGCGCGCCTGTGTGTCGCCCTGGATCTGGTCGGCGCTGCGCTGGCGGCTCTTCCAGTCCGAAAGCTGCACGCCGCCGATGCTGTTGGCCACCCCGTCGGAGCCGTTGATCAGCCAGCGCCCGGTGTTCTCGGGCAGCGTGGCGAACACCTCGTCCCACTTCTTGCCGAACTTCTCGACGTAGTCGATGTTGGCGTGCTGCGGCGACTTGATGGCCGTGAGCACCATGGCCTGGTCTTCGCCCGGTGCCAGCTCGCGCTGCGCCGCGTTGTACAGAAAGGGCAGGCTCGCCAGCACCACCGCGGCGAAGGCGCCCGTCACCCAGCGGTGGTGCAGCGACACGTCGAGCAGTCCGCCGTAGGCGCTGGACAGCCGGTGGAAGAACGACTCGGCGGCGCGCGCCATGCGGCTGCCGGTGGTGTCCCGCGGCAGCAGGAACGAGCTCATCACCGGCGACAGCGTGAGCGCGATCACGCCCGACACCACCACCGCGCCGGCCAGCGTGAAGGCGAACTCCTTGAACAGCGAGCCCGTGAGCCCGCCCATGAGGCCGATGGGCGCGTACACCGCGGCCAGCGTGAGCGTCATGGCAATCACCGGGCCGGCCACTTCGCGCGCGCCGATCAATGCGGCCTGCACGCGCGACTTGCCTTCCCCGATGTGGCGGTGCACGTTCTCCACCACCACGATGGCGTCGTCCACCACCAGCCCGATGGCCAGCACCATCGCCAGCAGCGTCAGCAGGTTGATGCTGAAGCCGAACAGCTGCATCAGCGCGGCGGCACCCAGCATCGACAGCGGAATGGTCACCACCGGAATCAGCACCGCGCGCACCGAGCCCAGGCACAGGAAGATCACCAGCACCACGATGGCGATGGCCTCCAGCAGCGTCTGCTGCACCTCGTCGATCGACGCCTCGATGAAGCGCGCCAGCTCGAAGGGCAGCTGCACCTCCACGCCCGGCGGCAGGTTCTGCCGGATGCCGGGCAGCAGGTCGCGGATGCGCTTCACGATCACCAGCGGGTTGCCGTTGGGCGCGGCCTGCAGGCCGAGGTAGATGGCGGGCACGCCGTCCATGGTGGCGTTGCTGTCGGCGCTCGCGGCGCCCAGCTCCACCGTGGCCACGTCGCCCAGGCGAACGAGGGCGTCGCCCCCACCGTCGGCCTGGCGCTTGACCACCATGTCGCGGAACTCGGCCACGTTCACCAGGTCGGTGTTCACGCGGATGTTCGACACCACGTACAGGCCCTTCACCTGGCCCGGTGCGGCCTGCACGTTGTTCTGGCGCAGCGCGTCGGCCAGCTCGCCGGCCGAGATGCCGCGCGCGGCCATGCGGGCGGGGTCCAGCCACACGCGCATCGCCAGCGTCTGCCCGCCCGACACCTCCACGCCCGACACACCGGGGATGGACGCGAACTGCGGCTGCACCACGCGCGACAGGTAGTCTGTGAGCGCGGGCATCGGCATCGTCTTGCTCGAGAAGCCGACGTAGGCCACGGCCGTGGCCTCGCCCGACGACTTCAGGATGACCGGGTCGAAGGCCTCGGCCGGCAGCCGGTACTTCACCTGGCTGACCTGCGCCATCGCCTGCGTGAGCGCCTGGTTGGCGTCGGCGTTGAGCTTCATGCGCACGCTGATCACGCTGCGGCCCAGCGTGGAAGACGACGACAGGTAGTCGACGTTCTCGATGGTCGCCACCGCCTGCGCGATGGGCTGCGTGACGAAGCCCTGCATCAGCTCCGGCGAGGCGCCGGGGTACTGCGTGGTGATGGTGAGCGTGGTGCTTTCGGTCAGCGGGTACTGCCGCACCGGCAGGTCGCCCAGCGCGCGGGCGCCCAGCAGCAGGATGAGCGTGCTCACCACCAGCGCCAGCACGGGCCGGCGCACGAACAGGTCGGTGAACTTCATGGCCGGGACTCCTGCAGGGCCAGCGTGTCCTTCTCGGTCGGCGCCACCGGGGCGCCGCTGTACAGCCGCAGCTGGCCCGAGGTGACGACCTTGTCGCCGGGCATCAGGCCTTTTTCTATGACGACCCGGCCGTCCTGCCGGTCGCCGGCCTTCACGAACACCTGCTGGGCGCTGAAGCCGTCGCCCTTGCCGTCTCCCTGGTCGGCGGCGCGCACCACGAACACCGAGTCGCCGTGCGTGCTGTAGGTCAGCGCCGTTTCGGGCACGGTGATGGCGTCAGGCCGCGCGGGCAGCGCCACCTTGCCGTTGACGAACATGCCCGGAGCGAGTGCGCCGTCGGCGTTGTCGACGCTGACCTGCAGGCGCACGGTGCGCGTGTCGGTGCCGATCTGCGGCTCGATGATGCTGAGCCGGCCCTGGAACACGCGGCCCGGATAGGCATCGACCGAGAGCGCCACCTGCTGGTGGCGCTGGAGCACGGGCAGGGCGTTCTCGGGCAGCGTGAGGTTGGCGAACAGCGTGCGCGCGTCGGTGAGCGACACCAGCGCGTCGCCCGCCCGCACGAACTGCCCGAGGTTGACGCGGCGGATGCCCAGCACGCCGTCGAACGGCGCCTTGATCTGCTTCTGCTCGCGCACTGCCTGCGCGCGCTTCAGCTCGCCGCTGGCCTGGTCGAAGGCGGCCTGCGCCTGTTCGAGCTGCTCCTGCGTGGCGGCCTGCTGCGGCAGCAGGCGGCGCGTGCGCTCCAGCAGGGCGCGGGCGTTGGCGCGCTGGGCCGTCAGGCGCGCCAGGTCGCCCTGCTCGGGCGCGTCGTTCAGCTGCACCAGCAACTGGCCCGCGCGCACCGCGCCGCCGGGCGTGAACAGGATCTTCGACACCCGCCCCTCCACCTCGGCCGGCACCTCGACCTGTCGGTGGGCCTCCAGTGTGCCGATGCCGCCGAGGAAGCGCGCCACCTCGGTCTTCCTGGCGATGGCAACCGCCACCTTGGCCGGCGGCATGCCGCCGGCCTGCGCATGCGCAGGCTTCAGCTTGCCGGCAAGCCCGTAGCCCGCGCCCCCCAGCACCACCACCGCGAGGCCGGCGCCGAGCCAGGCCCTTGAACGTGTCTTCATCGTCAGTCCGTCATTTATCAAAGTAATTGCTTTGATTATTAAACGACGCCGACGGTGCTGTCGAGCGTGGCGTGGCAATGACCCCGGCAGGGGCGCGTTTTTACGCTTTCTTTATGCGGCCCCGACCACTCTGTTCCCCGTTTTTACGCACCGATCCCGAGACTGAAGGCCTTGTGTTTCGCTCCAGGAGCAATTGAATGGACATCGTCTGGATGGGCGCCTTGCTGGCGCTGTGGGCTGTGGTGGGGGCCATGGTGGTCGGGCTGAACAAGCTCGACGCGCCGAACCCATCGAAAGTGTCGAAGGCGTCGAACGCCGCTGACGGAGCCGCATCGTGATCAGCCTCGAAGTCCTGTACGGCTTCGGCGCCCTGATCGCCGTGATCCTCTTCGCCTACCTCGTGTTCGCGCTGATCTGCGCGGAGGAGTTCTGACATGACCGCCTCCGCCTGGGGCCTGCTGGCCCTCTTTCTCGCGGTGCTGGGCATGCTCGCCTGGCCCGTCGGCAAATTCCTTGCCGCGATGTGCAACGAGCGCCTGCCGCGCTGGATGCAGCGCGTCGAGGCGCCGCTCTACAAGCTCGCGGGCACCAGGCCCGAGCAGTCGATGCACTGGCTGCGCTACGCGCTCGCGCTGCTGGCCTTCAACGCCATCGGCGCGATCTTCCTGTACGCGCTGCAACGCCTGCAGGGCTGGCTGCCGCTGAACCCCGCGGGCATGACCGCCGTGTCGCCCGACTCGGCCTTCAACACCGCGGTGAGCTTCGTGGCCAACACCAACTGGCAGGGCTACGCCGGCGAGTCGACCATGAGCTATCTCACGCAGATGCTCGGGCTCACGGTGCAGAACTTCATGTCCGCCGCGACCGGCATCGCGGTGGCCTTCGCGCTGGTGCGCGGCTTCGCGCGCAGGGGTGACGGGGCCGAGGGCAAGGGCCTGGTGGGCAACTTCTGGGCCGACGTCACGCGCATCACGCTGTGGGTGCTGCTGCCGATCTCGTTCGTGCTTGCCATGGTGTTCGCGGGCCAGGGCGTCATTCAGAACTTCGACGCCTACAAGACGGTGAACACGCTGGAGACCACGGCCTTCCAGCAACCCAAGAACGGCCCCGACGGCCAGCCGCTGAAGGACGACAAGGGCCAGCCGGTGATGGAAGACGCCACCACCGCCACGCAGACCCTGGCCATGGGCCCGGTGGCTTCGCAGGAGGCCATCAAGATGCTGGGCACCAACGGTGGCGGCTTCTTCAACGCCAACTCGGCGCACCCCTACGAGAACCCGAACGCGCTGGTGAACCTGCTGCAGATGATCGCGATCTTCCTGATCCCGGCCGCGCTGTGCTTCACCTTCGGCCGCGTGGTGGGCGACATGCGCCAGGGCTGGGCCGTGCTCGCCGCGATGACGGTCATGTTCGTCATTGCCGTGATCGTCATCACGCCCGCCGAGCAGGCCGGCAACCCGCTGCTCGCCTCGCTGGGTGTGGACCAGGTGGCCAGTGCGCTGCAGTCCGGCGGCAACATGGAAGGCAAGGAACTGCGCTTCGGCATCGACGCCTCCGCGCTGTTCGCCGCCGTGACCACGGCCGCCTCGTGCGGCGCGGTCAACCTGATGCACGACTCGCTCACGCCGCTGGGCGGCATGGTGCCGATCGTGCTCATGCAGCTCGGCGAGGTGGTGTTCGGCGGCGTGGGCTCGGGCCTGTACGGCATGCTGATCTTCGCGATGCTGGCGGTGTTCATCGCCGGCCTGATGATCGGCCGCACGCCCGAGTACCTGGGCAAGAAGATCGAGGTGCGCGAGATGAAGCTGATTTCCATCGCCATCCTGGTCACGCCCATCCTGGTGCTGGCGGGCACGGCGGTGGCGGTGGTCGCGGGCGCCGGCAAGGCCGGCATCGCGAACCCCGGCGCGCACGGGTTCTCCGAAATCCTGTACGCGCTGACCTCGGCCGCCAACAACAACGGCAGCGCCTTCGCGGGCCTGTCGGCCAACACGCCGTTCTACAACGGCCTGCTCGGGCTGGCCATGTGGCTGGGCCGCTTCGCGATGATCGTGCCGGTGCTCGCCATTGCCGGCTCGCTCGCGGCCAAGAAGCGACTGCCCGTCACCAGCGGCACGCTGCCCACGCACGGCCCGCTGTTCGTTTCGTTGCTGATCGGCACGGTGCTGCTGGTCGGTTTGCTCAACTATGTGCCGGCGCTGGCCCTGGGCCCGATCGTCGAACACCTGGTGCTCTGGAAATAAGAAGGAGCCCACCATGACCGCTACTACCAAGACATCTCTTTCGCTGTTCGACGCAGCGCTGGTCAAGCCCGCCCTGTGGAGCGCCTTCGCCAAGCTCAACCCGCGCACGCAGTGGCGCAACCCGGTGATGTTCATCGTGTACATCGGGAGCATCCTCACGACGATGCTCTGGGTGCACGCGCTGAGCTTCCCGGGCGACACCGGCATGAAGCCCGCCTTCGTGCTGGCCATCACCGTGTGGCTGTGGTTCACCGTGCTGTTCGCCAACTTCGCCGAAGCCCTGGCCGAAGGCCGCAGCAAGGCGCAGGCCGCCTCCCTGCGCGGCCTGCGCAAGGACACCTGGGCCAAGAAGCTGACCGAGCCGCACCATGGCGCGCAGTGGCTGCCTGAACAGGCGCCCAACCTGCGCAAGGGCGACGTCGTGCTGGTGGAAACCGGCGACGTGGTTCCGCTGGACGGCGAAGTCATCGAAGGCGTGGCCTCGGTGGACGAAAGCGCCATCACCGGCGAATCGGCCCCCGTGGTGCGCGAATCGGGCGGCGACTTCTCGGCCGTGACCGGCGGCACCCGCGTGCTGTCCGACTGGCTGGTGGTGCGCGTGTCGGTGAACCCGGGCGAGTCGTTCCTGGACCGCATGATCGGCATGGTCGAGGCCGCCAAGCGCCAGAAGACGCCCAACGAGATCGCGCTGACCATCCTGCTGGTGGCGCTGACGCTGGTGTTCCTGATGGTCACCGTCACGCTGCTGCCGTTCTCGGTGTTCAGCGTGGAGGCCGCCGGCGCGGGCACCGTGGTGTCGCTCACCGCGCTGGTCGCGCTGCTGGTGTGCCTGATTCCGACCACCATCGGCGGGCTGCTGTCGGCCGTGGGCGTGGCCGGCATGAGCCGCATGATGCAGGCCAACGTGATCGCCACCTCGGGCCGCGCGGTGGAAGCCGCCGGCGACGTCGACGTGCTGCTGCTGGACAAGACCGGCACCATCACGCACGGCAACCGCCAGGCCACGTCGTTCCTGCCCGCACCGGGCATCACCAAGGCCCGGCTGGCACGCGCCGCGATGCTCGCCTCGCTGGCCGACGAAACGCCCGAAGGCCGCAGCATCGTCGAGCTGGCCCGCCGCGACGGGCTGGAGGCCGCCGCCGTGGAAGGCGCGCGCTTCGTGCCCTTCACCGCGCAGACCCGCATGAGCGGTGTCGACCTGCCGGCCGCGCCCAACAGCCTGGACACCGACGACGTGCTGCTGCGCAAGGGCGCGGTGGAAGCGGTGCGCCGCTACGTCGAGGCCCTGGGCGGCACCATGGCGCCCGAGGTGCTGCGCGCCGCCGAGGAAGCCTCGCGCCGCGGCAGCACGCCGCTGGCCGTGGCCGAAGGCAACCGCGTGCTCGGCGTGGTCGAGCTGAAGGACATCGTCAAGACCGGCATCAAGGACCGCTTCGCCGAGCTGCGCCGCATGGGCATCAAGACGGTGATGATCACCGGCGACAACAAGCTCACGGCCGCCGCCATCGCCGCGGAAGCCGGCGTGGACGACTTCCTGGCCGAGGCCACGCCCGAGGACAAGCTGGCGCTCATCCGCCAGTACCAGGCCGAAGGCCGCCTGGTGGCCATGACCGGCGACGGCACCAACGACGCCCCCGCGCTCGCGCAGGCCGACGTGGCCGTGGCCATGGGCAGCGGCACGCAGGCCGCCAAGGAGGCCGGCAACATGGTCGACCTGGACTCCAACCCGACCAAGCTGCTCGAGGTGGTGGAAACCGGCAAGGCGCTCTTGATGACGCGCGGCTCGCTCACCACCTTCTCGATTGCGAACGACGTGGCGAAGTACTTCGCGATCATTCCGGCGATCTTCGTGTCGACCTACCCGCAGCTGGGCGCGCTGAACGTGATGCGCCTGGCGAGCCCGTCGTCGGCCATTCTGAGCGCGGTGATCTTCAACGCGCTGGTCATCGTGTTCCTGATTCCGCTGGCACTCAAGGGCGTGCGCTACCGGCCCGTGGGCGCCGCCGCGCTGCTGCGCCGCAACCTGGCCATCTACGGCCTGGGCGGCCTGCTGGTTCCCTTCATCGGCATCAAGCTGATCGACTGGCTGCTCGTTGCAGTCCACCTGGTCTGAGGAGTTCTTCGTCATGAACGACAACAACGGCAATATCTTTCGCCCCGCGCTCGTGCTCTTCGTGCTGATGAGCGCGCTCACCGGCCTGATCTACCCGCTGGCCGTCACCGGCGCCGCGAAAGCGGTGTTCCCCGCGCAGGCCGACGGCAGCCTGATCGTGCTGGACGGCACCACCGTGGGCTCGAAACTCATCGGGCAGAACTTCAGCGACCCGAAGCACTTCTGGGGCCGCCCGTCGGCCACCGCGCCGCAGCCGTACAACGCCAGCGCCTCGGGCGGCTCCAACCAGGGCCCGCTGAACCCGGCGCTGACCGACGCGGTCAAGGGCCGCGTCGAGGCGCTGCGCGCCGCCGATCCGGGCAACACCGCGCCGGTGCCGGTCGACCTGGTCACCACCTCGGGCAGCGGGCTGGACCCCGACATCAGCCCGGCCGCCGCCAAGTACCAGGCGGCACGCGTGGCGCGGGTGCGCGGCGTGCCGCTCGAACAGGTCAACGCGCTGATCGCTAACAACACGCAGGGCCCCACCTGGGGCTTCCTGGGCGAGTCGCGCGTCAACGTGCTGGCGCTGAACATTGCGCTCGACGCTTCTTCCGGTGCCTTCAGTCCTTCGACCCCGCGTTGAGGAGAAACAAAAAATGGCCTATGCCGCCTACCGAGAACACCCCGGCGTGCCGCGAACGCACGCACCCATGAACACCAACAGCACCAGCCCGTTCTACGTGCTCGACGTCACCGTCTGCTGCGCCGACGCCCTGCGCGTGCGCCGCAGCATCGCCGGCTGCCCCGACGCGGGCGTGGTGCGCTGCGAGCCGCTGCTGCACGGCTGCTGCTCGCAGGAAAGCGACGCGCCCTGCGTGCGCCTGATGATCCGCCTGCCGCTGGCGCGCTATGCCGACGTGCTGCACCGCCTGATCGAGTGCGTGCCCTCCGGCGAAATCGGCCGGCTCGTGAGCTGGCGCGAGCACCTCGCGCGCTGCGGCCTGCGCCATGGTCACTGACCTGCTGCTGGCCTTGCTGGCCCTGGCGGCGCTGTTCGTGCCGCTGGGCTTTGCCTGGTGGGTGCTCTCGCGCACCGCGCGGCGCCACGCCGGCCGCCGCAAGGACCGCCCGATGCGATAACCTGCGCGCCACCCATGCACGACGACCGCCCCGACCCCGACGCCCTGATTGCGCAACTGCGCAACGACGAGGCGCGCGCGCAGCGCGGCAAGCTGCGCATCTACTTCGGCGCCAGCGCCGGCGTGGGAAAAACCTGGGCCATGCTGAGCGCCGCGCAGCGTGAGCGCACGGCCGGGCGCGACGTGCTGATCGGCGTCATCGAGACCCACGGCCGCAGCGAAACCGCCGCGCTGCTCGCTGGGCTCGCCGCGCTGCCGCTGCGCGAGCTGGCCTACCGCGGCCGCACCCTGGCCGAGTTCGACCTGGACGCCGCACTGCTGCGCAAGCCCGCCGTGCTGCTGGTCGACGAACTGGCCCACACCAACGCCCCCGGCTCGCGCCATGCCAAGCGCTGGCAGGACGTGCAGGAGCTGCTGGCCGCCGGCATCGAGGTGTGGTCTGCCCTGAACGTGCAGCACCTGGAGAGCCTGAACGGCACGGTCGGCGCCATCACCGGCGTGCGCGTGCACGAGACCGTGCCCGACACCGTGCTGGACGAGGCCGACGAGGTGGTGCTGGTCGACGTCACGCCCGACGAACTCACCGCGCGGCTCGCGGCCGGCAAGGTGTACCTGCCGCAGCAGGCCGAGCGCGCCGCGCAGAACTTCTTCCGCAAGGGCAACCTCATCGCGCTGCGCGAGATTGCGCTGCGCCGCACGGCCGAGCATGTGGAAGACGATGTGCGCGGCTGGCGCGTGGAGCAGTCGGGCGCCGCGGGCAGCGCGAACGGCAACAGCAAGGGCAAGGGCCGCGGCCTGCAGGCCTGGAACACATCGGGCGCCATTCTGGCCTGCGTCGGCCCGCACGAAGGGGCCGCGCAAACGGTGCGCACCGCGGCGCGGCTGGCGGGCCAGCTCAATGTGCGCTGGCATGCCGCGTATGTCGAGACGCCCCGGCTGCAACGCCTGGCCGCGGCGGAGCGCGACCGCATCCTGGCCGTGCTCAAGCTGGCCGAAGAACTGGGCGCGGCCACCGCCGTGCTCACCGGCGCCGACGTGGCCGAGCAGCTGGCCGAACAGGCGCGCCGGCTCAACTGCGCGACGCTGGTGGTGGGGCGCTCGGAGCCGGCCACCGGTTGGCGGCGCTGGTGGCCCGCGGCGGCGCAACCCTTGTCGGGCGCGCTCGCGAAGCACGCACCCGCGCTGGACATCATGGAAGTCGCGCGGGCCGACAGCTCGCGCCGCCTGTCGCGCGCACCCCTGGAGGGCGCGCGCATCGACAGCGACGACCACGAGAAGGCGCCGACCTACTGGCCCGCCTACGCATGGGCGGCAGCCACCAGCATCGCGCTCACGCTGGTCTGCACGCCGCTGGCCAGCGTGCTGGAGCTGTCGAACATCGTCATGCTGTTTTTGCTCGGCGTGGTGGGCGTGGCCATGCGCTTCGGGCGCGGGCCGTCGGCGCTGGCCGCGCTGCTCAACGTGGCGGCCTTCGACTATTTCTTCGTGCCGCCGCGCATGTCCTTCGCCGTGAGCGACGTGCAGTACGTGCTGACCTTCGCGATCATGCTGGGCGTGGGCCTGCTGGTGGGCCAGCTCACGGCGGGCCTGCGCTTCGCAGCGGGCGTATCGACCAGCCGCGAGCGGCGCGCGCGCTCGCTGTTCGAGCTCACGCGCGAGCTTTCCGCCGCGCTCGAAAGCTCGCAGGTGGTCGCGCTCGGCGGCGCCGCGGTGCAAGGCCACTTCGGCGGCCAGGCGCTGGTGCTGGTGACCGACGCGGCCGACCAGCTGCTGCTTCCCGCCGAGCCGCCCGAGGGCTTCGACGCGCAGGTGGCCGACTGGGCCTTTCGCCACGGCCAGCCCGCCGGCCTGGCGACCGCCACGCTCGCCGCGCAGCCCTGGCACTACGTGCCGCTGCAGGCGCCGATGCGCGTGCGCGGCGTGCTGGCGCTGTCGCCCGCGCAGCCGCGCTGGCTGCTCATTCCCGAGCAGGCGCAGCAGCTCGATACGCTGGCGCGGCAGATCGCCATTGCGCTGGAGCGCGTGCACTACGTCGAGGTGGCGCAGCAGGCGGTGGTCGAGATGGAATCGGAGCGCCTGCGCAACGCGCTGCTCGGTGCCATTTCGCACGACGTGCGCACGCCGCTCACCGCGCTCATCGCGCTGGCCGAGTCGCTGCAGACCCTGCCGCCCGACGAACATGCAGCCGCCGCGCGCGCCATCGTCGCGCAGGCGCACGAACTGCATGCGCTGGTCAACAACCTGCTCGACATGGCGCGGCTCGAAAGCGGCATTGCGGGCGGCGCGGTGAACCTGCGGCGCGACTGGCAGTCGGTGGAAGAGGTGGTGGGCTCGGCCATTCGCGCCGCGCGCACTTCGCTCGGCAGCATCGTCGTGCAGACCGCGCTGGCCCCCGAGCTGCCGCTGGTCGAGTTCGATGCGGTGCTGATCGAGCGCGTGCTGGTCAACTTGCTGGAAAACGCCACCAAGTACGGCGCGCCGCCCATCGTGGTCGGTGCGCGGGCCGAGCCCGGCACGCTGGTGCTGACGGTGCGCGACCATGGCCCCGGATTGCCGGCCGCGCTGCTCGGCCATGAACAGAAGCTGTTCGACAAGTTCACGCGCGGCGAAGCCGAGTCCGCCACGCCCGGCGTGGGCCTGGGCCTGGCGATCTGCAAGGCGGTGGTGAGCGCGCACGGCGGCGACATCGCCGCGGGCAATGCACCCGGCGGCGGTGCAGAATTCACCGTCACCTTGCCCCGCCGCGAGCCGCCCGAGTCGGCCGAAGCGCAACTCTGAGCCCAGGCCCCAGCCTCCCATGCCATCGCCCACCGCCATCGTGATCGAAGACGAGCCGCAGATCCGCCGGTTCGTGCGCGGCGCGCTCGAGGCCGAAGGCTGGGTGGTGCACGAGGCCGGCACGCTGCGCGAAGGCCTGGCGGCCGCCGGCACGCGCCAGCCCGACCTGCTGGTGCTGGACCTCGGCCTGCCCGACGGCGACGGCGTGTCGCTGATTCGCGATGTGCGCGGCTGGTCGGCCGTGCCGATCATCGTGCTCTCGGCCCGCACCGACGAGGCCGACAAGATCGCCGCGCTCGATGCCGGCGCCGACGACTACCTCACCAAGCCCTTCGGCACCGGCGAGCTGCTGGCGCGCGTGCGGGCCAACCTGCGGCGCCCGCGTGCCGCAGGCGGCGGCAGCGACGAGCCCGCCGAAGCGGTGTTTCGCTTCGGCGACATCGAGCTGGACCGCGCCGCGCGCATCGTGCGCCGTGCCGGCGCCGAGGTGCACCTGACGCCGACCGAGTACCGCCTGCTGTCGGTGCTGGCCACCAACGCGGGCCGCGTGCTGACGCAGCGCCAGCTGCTGCGCGAGGTATGGGGGCCGTCGCACACCGACCAGAGCCACTACCTGCGCATCTACATGGGGCATCTGCGGCAGAAGCTGGAAGCAGACCCGGCGCAGCCGCGGCATCTGTTGACGGAGACGGCTGTGGGGTATCGGCTGGTGGTGTAGTTCGTCCGGGGTGCGGCGATGTGTGCTGCGTCCTGTCTTGCTGTCTTGCTGTCTTGCTCCCTCTCCCGCTGGCGGGAGAGGGTTGGGGTGAGGGCAGCCCGCTCGCCACGCCAAGCCGCGCCGGGTGCAGATGGCTCACCCGGCTGGCCTGGCCGATCCTGGCGTGGTCGGCAGGTATCGCGAATCGGCGGGGTCAGTGCCGCAGCGCCGAGGGTCTGCGCGTCAACAGGTGCAGCACGATGGCCATGGCGCCGACCACCGCCATGATGCAGGTCGAGAACGCCGCGGCCTGGGAGGTCACGCCGGCTTCGTCCAGTCGCATCACGGTCACCGCGCCGACCGACAGCGAAGGCGTGATCAGAAAGATCACGGCCGACAGCGTGACCATCGAGCGCATGAAGAGAAACACCGCCACGGCCAGCAAGGTGGTGCGCAGCGCGGGCCCGTAGACATCGCCCAGCAGGCGGGCAATGCCACCGCCCAGAACCGTGGCGGCGTCGTCCAGGGCGGTCGGAACGGTGCGCATGCCGGTCATCATGCTGACGAAACCCTGTGTGTGGTGGTGATAGCAGTTGCACAACACCAGGAGCGCAGCCGACCCGTACAGCGCCCCCCAGGGCATGTCGGCGGAGTTGAAGGTGAACACATACGCCAGGCCCAGCACCAGACCCGGAACCGCGACGGGCAACGCACTCAGCAGGCGCGCCGCACGTGCTGCGGCACCAGGCAGCCGCTGCACCCCGAAGGCCAGCAGGAAGAGCATGGCGGTGCCGAAAACAGCCGACGCAAGCGAAACACCGATCGATGTCCACAAGGGGGCATAGCCTCCGGCGATGCCGATGTCGTAGTGCTTGAGCGTCAGGTCGAGCCGGTAGGGCCACAGCCGAATGAAGCTGGCCACCACCACGTTCAGCACCACCGCAAAGATCGAGCCCGCGACCGCCAGCGCCACGCCGAAGAAGGCGGCGTCGCGGCCCGGCCGGCGCCGGGCCAGCGGCGCTTGCGCGGACTCGGCCCCGATGCCGGCCTGCCGCCGGGTGGCCAGATGCTCGACGAACACGGACAGCGCCGCCGGCACGAGCAGCACGATGCCGATCACCGCGCCCAGTCCGAACTTCATCTGGCCATTGACCTGGTTGTAGATTTCCGTGGCCAACACCTGGAAGTCGCCGCCGATCACGACGGCATTGCCGAAGTCGGTGATGGTCACGGTGAAGACGACGAACCCCGCACCCAGCAGGCCGTACCGCATGCCGGGCAGGGTGATGTCGACGAACTGCCGCCAGGGCGTGGCGCCCAGGACCTCGGCGGCGTCGTACTGGCGCGCATCGCCGTGCCGCAGTGCGGCGCGCAGGATCAACACCGCCTGCGGCAAGGCGTACATCACGTCCGCGATCAGGAGCCCCCAGAAGCCGTAGATGTCCACGCGCACCCCCAGCAGCTTGCTGGCGATGCCGTTGCGCCCCAGGAGAAAAATCAAGCCGAGGCCCAGCACCAGCGACGGGGCCAGCACCGGCAGTGCCATGCCGATGGCCGTGAAGCTGCGCCCGGGCATGCAGGTGCGTTCGATGCCGTAGGCCAGCACAAAAGCCAGCAACAGGGTCACGCCCGTCGTGGCGACCCCCAGCGTCATGCTGTTGAACAGGGCGCGCCAGACGCCCGGCGCGTCGAGCAACGCCGCATAGTTGCCCAGCCCGATACCGCCTGCGTCCTGCATCAGGCTGCGCCATGCGATGCCCAGCATGGGCACGCCGAAGAACAGGACGAGCGCAGTCAACGGCAACCAGAGACATGCGCGCAAGAGCCACGCGTCGGCTCTGCGCAGGAGCAACGGTTCGGCCTTCATGCGCGAACCCAGCTGCAGTCTTCGGCGCCGAACGACGGCGCGACCCATTGGCCCGGAACGAGCGATACCGCACTGCTGGTCTCCGCCTGCAGTTCGACTTCGTCGTGCTGCAGGCGGATGCGCTGGATGCTTCCGAGAAAACTCGTGTCCGTCACCTGCCAGACTGCCGGCGCGTCGCCGCCCAGGTGAATTCGCTCGGGCCGCACGCACAGCAGCGCCTGGTCGGCGCTCAGGCCGGCGGGCAGTTCCGGCAGGCGGGGCGCCAGCCGATGTGCCAGTGCCGGCGGCAGCAGGTTGCTGTGCCCCATGAAGTCGGCCACGAAGCGCGTGCGCGGCTGCAGGTAGAGCGTCTGCGGCGGCCCCTGTTGCTCGATGCGCCCCTGGTTCATGCAAACGATCGTGTCAGCCATCGACATGGCTTCTTCCTGGTCGTGCGTCACCATCAGGGTCGGAATGCCGAGCTCGCGCTGCAACGCCCGAAGCTCGTGCCGAAGAGAGGCGCGCACCCTGGCGTCCAGCGCCGACAGCGGCTCGTCGAGCAGCAGCAGCGACGGACTGACGGCCAACGCGCGTGCGATCGCGACCCGTTGCTGTTGGCCGCCGGAAAGCTGCCCCGGATACCGTTGTTCGGCGTCCGGCAGTTTCACGACCGCGAGCAGTTCCGCCACGCGGCGTGCCGTCTCGGCCGCGCCCTGCCCACGGATGCGCAGGCCGTAGCCGACGTTCTGCGCCACGGTCATGTGGGGAAACAGCGAGTACGACTGGAACACGATGCCGAAGCCGCGGTCGCGCGCCGGTATCGCCGCCAGGTCGCGACCGTTGAGCGACGCGCTGCCACCGTCCGCCGCCATCAGGCCCGCGACGATCCGCAGCAAGGTGGTCTTGCCGCAGCCGCTCGGGCCGAGCAGGCACATGAACTCGGCGCTGCCGACTTCGAGTTCGATGCGATCCAGCGCCACGTGCCCGGCAAAGCTCTTGTGAAGATTCTTGATCTGCAGTGTCATGCCGGCTCCGTCATGCCCATGGCCGGGTCGCTCACCGAGTGCCGGCCGGTTTCCACGCGGCCGGCAAAGCGGCGGTAGTAGACCGGATCGGCGTCGCAGGTCACGTCGAAGTCGTACCACTGGCCGCTGGTGGACAGTGCCCACAACTGTTCGGCCGTGGCACCGCCGGCAACGCTGGCCTCCCACGGGCCATCGACGCGGTAGGCCACGGCGCGGATCGTGAATTTGCATCCGCGTTCGCCGCTGTTGAGCATCTGCAGGTGCACGTTGCCGTTGGCGATGTCGTAGCACACGCGCACCTCGGGGTTCGCTGCGCTGGTGCGCAATGCTTCGAGGTTGCCCATGAAATGGCGGTGAAAGCCGTTGGGCCCCAGCACCCACAGGTCGTAGAGGCCGAAGTCGTCGGTGGCTGCTGCCCAGGCGTCGTCCAGTGTCTTGCCAGGCTCCACCATGTAGCGACGCGGCAGGCGCTCCAGGTGGAGCTTGTCGTAGACGTGGAATACCGCTGCTGCCTTGCCGGTGTTCTTGAAGACCAGTCTCATCTGGCCGCTGAGCGCATCGCAGCGCCCGCTCACGTGCAGTTCGTAGGGAAGGGCGCGTGAAGGGCGCGTGCCGGTCGCCTGGCGCGGAAATTGTTGATCGACGGGCAACGCCACCTGTTTCAGTGCTTCCTGGTCTTTGCGCAGTTTTTCGGCATCGCCTTTGCTCATGCGCCCCGCGAGCGTGGGCAATGCCTCGTTGTTGGGGGTGGCGAAGTTGAAGGCGCTCGTGAGGTCGCCGCACACTGCGCGCCGGAAGGGCGAAATGTTCGTCTCCTTCACGCCGAAGCGCGCTTCGATGAAGCGCAGCACCGAGGTGTGGTCGAAAACCTGCGAGTTGACCCAGCCGCCGCGGCTCCAGGGCGACACGATGTACATCGGCACGCGCATGCCCGGCCCGTAGACGCGGCCGTCGGGTCCGGGCTGGCTGATGCTGCCCGGCGGCTTCGGATGCGTGAAGCGCTCGACGGCCAGGTCCGCATCGGGCAGCGTGGTCTTGCCGGCCATCGTGCCATCGAGGTTGAGCGATGGGGCCGCGGGCGAGGGGCAGTGGTCGAAGTAGCCGTCGTTCTCATCGAAGTTGACGAGCAGCACGGTCTTGCTCCACACCTCCGGTACGGCCGTGAGCGCATCCAGCGTTTCCTGGATGTACCAACCGCCCTGCACGGGGCTCGACTTGTCCGGATGTTCGGAATACGCTTCTGGCGCGATGATCCACGACACCTGCGGCAGCTTGCCGTTCTTGATGTCCTGGCGGAACTGCTCGAGGAAGCCACCGTCGGGCATGGTGTTGGCGATGCCCTTGTAGAGCGGGTTGCCGACGTCGTCGCTGGCGGGGTCGTAGGCGGGCGAGGTGGTGTTTGGCGTGCTGCTCACCGGCTTGCCCGAGGCCTCGTTGGCCCGGCGGTACTGCCTGAAGCCCACGAGCGGGTTGTCGGTGAAGTTGTCGGGCATGTTTTGATAGACGATCCAGCTGACCTTGGCTTCCTGCAAGCGCTCGGGGTAGGTCTTCCATTCGTATCCGTTGGCGGAACCCTCGATAACGCTCCATTCGTTGTTGACCGAGGCCACGCCTGCGCCGGTCGGGCCGTTGGTGCCGGTCCAGTGGAACAAGCGGTTCGAGTTGGTGCCCGTGTGCATGCTGCAGTGGTAGCCGTCGCACAGCGTGAAAGCGTTGGCCAGCGCGAACTGGAACGGCACTTCGGCTTCCTTGAAGTAGGCCATCGAAGTCGGTGTCTTTCCCTCCTTCTCTACATCCTTGAATTTGGGCCATTGGACGATGCGGCCGCCGTCCCATGCGTTCTGACCATCGTTCCATGCGTGGTTGTTGCCTTCCCCGCGCTGCGCGTTGCCTTTGCGGCTG
Organism: Variovorax monticola; assembly: GCF_051216855.1. NCBI lineage: Bacteria > Pseudomonadati > Pseudomonadota > Betaproteobacteria > Burkholderiales > Comamonadaceae > Variovorax > Variovorax monticola. The sequence continues at coordinate 112,000 of NZ_JBPJZP010000005.1, read as the reverse complement.
TCCAGATGGTGGGGAAGGCGCTCGTCGCCTTTGGCGTCGCTCTGCTGCCAGACAGTCAGGCCCTTGGGCAGCGGAATGGTGAAACGGTCGCCGAAGCCGCGCACGCCCATCAGCGTGCCGAAGTAGTGGTCGAACGAGCGGTTCTCCTGCATCAGGATCACGATGTGCTCGACGTCCTGGATGGTGCCGGTAATGTTGTTGGCCGGAATGGCGAGCGCGCGGCGAATCGCGGGCGGAAAGGCCGAGAGCGCGAGGGCGGCGGCGCTGGTGGTGGCGGTGCCGGTGATGAATCTGCGGCGCGAGTTCATGGTGTTGTCCTGTTGGTTCATGTCAGGGGGGTTCACGGTGCGCAGCGCTTCACGACGGCCACGCCGTCGTCGGCCGGGGTCGGCGCCGCAGGGGAAGGCGTGTTTGTGCCGGTAGCGGGAAGGCCGCCGACGAAGCCGCTGTTGCTGTTGCTGTTGTTGGTGTCGCTGCCGCCACCGCAGGCGGTAAGCGCACAGGCCACGATCAGCGCAGGCACGAGCCGCGCGAGAATGGAAAAAAGTCGCATGGTTGAGTCCTCTCGAGTCTTTGTTGTGTTGCCAGGCGTTCAGCGCGTGAGCGTCGACAAGGGCTTCCCCGACGTGAAGATGCTGGTCAGCTCTGTGTCCGTGAGCGCGCGGTTCCAGATCGCGAAGTCGTTGAAATCCATCGCGCCACGCGGCGACTTGGGGGCCTCGCTCTGGTAGTACCGACCGGTGCCGTCCTCGTTGAGGCCGATGCCGTTCTTCAGGCCGCCGAGATTGGCGATCAACGCGCTCGTGAGATCTTGTTTTTTTGTCTGCTTGCCCCTTACGGGGTCGAACAGATAGCCGGTGAGCTGGGGGGGCGCCTTGTCGATCACCACCGCCAGGTAGGCCCACTGGCCCGCGCTCAGGTTGTAGCCTTTGCTATCGGCCCTTGGTCCAGCAGGGCCGGCCCCCACGTTGAACTGGATTTCGCAACTGCCGAAGAGACCTATGGCGAGGCCCTCGTTAACGCCGCTGGAGTAGTCCTTGTTGGCGATGACAGAGGCGGCGTTCGCTACGCCCTGGCTGCAGGTGGCATCTGTGCGCATCCAGAAGCCGATGGTGTAAGCAGTGACGGCGGCGTTGGTCGCGACGTCGGTGGCCTGCACAAGCCTGTATCCGGCCAGGCCGGTCGCGTTTTTCACCCGGTTGTCCACGCGCAGCGCCCTTGCCTTGCGCGGGCCCAGGAAGCCGTCGTCGACCACCGAGCCGCCGTCGGCATCGGCCGCCCACGGTGCGAGAGTGGAGGCGCTCTCGAAGAAGTCCACGGCCGGCAGTGTGTCGAGCGGGTAGTAGTTCACCAGACCGATGGCCAGCGTGGGTTCGAGCGGGACGGGCTTCACGTAGGCAAGCCGCGCAGTGATGGCCACGCTGGCCTCGCCTGCGACGACGGTGTAGGGGAAGGTGTAGACCCCGTCGGCGGCGGCGACGATGGGGTCGGCATAGGAGGTCGCATCGGCCGGCAGCGTGGCCACCAGCTTGCCGTTGCGCAGCACCTGCACCGGCGCTGTCGCCCCGCCCGAGAGCGTCCACGAAAGTTCGATGCTGGCTTTGTCGGCACCCGCCTCGGCGGAGAGTTCGCGCAGCGACGTTGCGGCTTGCAGCGCCTGTCCGTTGAAGTTGTACGCCTCCGGTGCCGCAAGCGCGTTCAGGTGCCGCAGCACGGTCGGCGCGATGTCGGTCGCCGCGGCGAGCTGCAACAGCGCGGTGTCCGCCGGCGCGGCATTGTCCGCGCCGGGCAATGCCATCAGCGCCTTGTTGCTGGCGATGAAGACGGTCTTGTTGCCGATGAACTGCGTGCCCGAGGCACTGCCGAATTCATCGAGTCCATAGCCGGTGGTGACGATGACGAGCCAGTCTTCCTTGGCATCGTTGGCCGTGCGTTGCGCAATGCGCGCGAGCAGTTGCCCCACAGCGGCTGAAGTGTCGGCGACCGCGCGCTGGTAGGCGTCGCTCTTCAGGCCGTTGCGGGCCGCCGAAACCGGTGCGCCGTACTGTGCAACCAGCAGGTCGTAGCCGGCGTCGATGAGCTGCACCGTTCGCTCGGTCACGCAGGCGTCGGCGCCGGCACAGTCGATGGCGCTGTCCAGCGTGCCAGTCTCGCTGGCGAGCAGGGACGCGTACAGCGGGGTGGCCGTGATCGACGCGGTCTTGTAGTCGGCGTCTTTCTTCTGCTTCGCAAAAGCAAAGACAGAGGGCGAGAGCTTGGCGTCGATGCGTTGATCCTCGGTGTCCCAGCGCACGCCGTGGCGCTGTGCCCAGGTGCCCGTGAGCAGCGTGGCCCAGCCCGGGGCCTCGGTGGTGCGCTGTTCGCTCGACGTGCCGTTGGCGCCGCCGGTCCAGGCGGGTGCGATGCGCAGCGATTGCAGGGCGGGCGCCTTGTTCTGCGCGATGGCGTCGCGCAGTGCCGCATGCGTGAGGCCGTCGATCTCGATGACGAGCGCCTTGGGGCCGCTCTTGCCTTGGTTGGCTGTCGGTGTGGTGCCGCTGCTGTCGGCAGCGGTCGGGCCATTGCCGCCATTGCTCGCGAGTGGCGCGTTCAAGAGCGGGAGAGGTGAGCTGTCGTTCCCCCCGCCGCCCCCGCACGCTGCCAACAAGCACAGCCATGCGACCGCCCCGAAGGCAGCTCCGATTCTGGTTCTCATGATGTTGCTTCCCTGAAATATTTATAGGTATGCGCGCCATCGCTCATGTGAATGAGCGACGCGGTGGAAGAACCAACGGTCAGCGGCCGATGGCTTTTTGCCAGGTCGACAAGATGTCTTCGCGCTCGTTGGCGGAGCGCGCGAAGTCCATGGGGTAGAGCACCTTGCTCAGGTCCGCCGGAAGGCCTGCATTCCTGGCCGCCTTCGATGGCACCGAGCCGGGCGTGGTGACGATTTCCTTGTACTTCGCGTAGAGCGAGGTTGCGTTGGCGGAAAGGGTCCAGTCCAGGAAGCGCTTGGCATCGGTCTTGTTCTTCGACTTGGCCATCAGGCCGGAGGCTTCGAGCTCGTAGCCCGCGCCGTCGCCGGGAATCACCATCTTCACCGGATAGCCCTCTTCGATCGACTGCATGGCAGCGAAGGCGAGCGACGTGCCGATGGCGAACTCTCCCGCGCGGGCCGCCTTGCACGGACGCGAACCCGATTTGATGTACTGGGCCACATTGCCGTCGAGCGCCTTGAGGAACTTCCAGCCTTCGTCCTTGCCTTTGGATTGCAGCAGTGCGGCAATCTGCAGATAACCAGTGCCCGAAGACACCGGGTTGGGCATGACGACCTCGCCTTTGTAAACAGGGTTTGTCAAATCTTTCCAACTTGTTGGCATCGGAAGATTCTTTGCCTTGAGCACTTCGGTATTGACGCAGAAGGCGGCGGCATAGCCGGTCGTTGCAAACCATTTGGCGTCTGCCGCCTTGTTGGCGGGCGCGAGTTTTTCGCTCCCCTTGGCGGGGTAAGGCTCGAGCAGTGCGGTGACGCGCGGGTCCAGCAGATTGGTGAGGGCCCAGCCCCAGATCACGTCGTGCTGCGGATTGGCCGACTCCGCAAGAATGCGCGCGCCCAGGTCGCCGGTGGACAGCCGCAGCACCTTCACGTCGATGTCGGGCATGTCCTTCTTCGCTGCCGCCAGGTAGTCCTTGATCTCGTCTTCTTCCAATGCGGAATAGACAGTGACCATGCCGGCATGCGCGGCGCCGAAAACAAAACTCGCCATCAGGAGGGCGAGAGACAAGCCTTTGCGACCGGTGCGATAAGTCGATGTAAACATGTGAGCTCCTTGATTTGCGGTGAACGGAATTGAGGCGATGTGTGGGAATGGCTTCACCAGAAATGTGCTTGTTTGGGTGATTGTGGAAGTTCCTGTTATTTGCAAGAATCCACGCAAGCACCATTCGTGCCCGAGTTAAAGCCGCGCTCGCGGTTGTGTTTCCAATCCTCTCCAAGACCACGCTTCATGATCGATCGCACCGACTATCTGTCCCTTGCCTGCCGCCTCGCCGATCTCGCCGCGGCGCATTCCGTACCGAACTTCCGTACATCGCTGGACATCGAATTCAAGGACGATGCGAGCCCGGTGACGATGGCGGACCGTGCTGCCGAAGCGGCGATGCGCGAGCTGTTGGGAAGGGAGGTGCCGGACCACGGCATCCTCGGAGAGGAGTACGGCCGCGAGCGTCTGGACGCCGAGCACGTATGGGTTCTGGACCCCATCGACGGCACGAAGAGTTTCATCACCGGATCTCCGTTGTGGGGCACCTTGATTGCCCTCGTGCACCGGGGCGAGCCCACGCTCGGCCTCGTGGACATGCCGATGCTGGGCGAGCGCTGGACCGGACAGAAAGGAGAGGGGGCGCGTCGCAACGGCATGGCCGTGCGCACGCGACAGTGCACGCAATTGGCGCAGGCACGTCTTCTCACGACATCGCCCGACAGCTTTTCTTCTTCGCAGTGGGACGACTTCGAGCGTCTGAGCAAGCGTTGCGCGATGCGCCGTTTCGGCGGCGACTGCTACGGCTATGCACAACTTGCGGGCGGACACATCGATCTGGTTGCCGAGTGCGGGCTCCAGCCTTATGACTACATGGCGCTGGTCGGCGTCGTCGAAGCGGCCGGTGGCGTGATCACCGACTGGGAGGGACGTGCACTTGGCTTCGGGTCCGACGGTCGGGTGCTGGCTGCCGCAACGCGGGCTCTGCATGCGCAGGCCCTCGAGGTGCTGGCGAGCGGGGCGTAAAGCACACGCCGGAGCCTGTGACGCGCACAGACAAGCCGCGTCATCGACCGCCTCGCTACAGACGCAAGGCATGACTGTTAACAACCATTTGAAAATGCGCTATCGCACCACCATTGCCGGGCAGGTCTTCGCCTTCGACGACCTCAGGCAGGTCATGGCCGTGGCCAGCCCCGCGCGTTCGGGCGACTACCTCGCGGGCGTGGGCGCGGCCACCGCGCAGCAGCGCATGGCCGCGCGCCATGTGCTGGCCGACACGCCGCTCAAGCAGTTCCTGACGGAAGCGCTCGTTCCCTACGAGAGCGACAACATCACCCGTCTCATCATCGACAGCCACGATGCGCAGGCCTTCGCGCCGGTGTCGCACCTCACGGTCGGCGACTTTCGCAACTGGCTGCTGTCAGACCAAGCGACCACCGCCACGCTCACCGCGCTCGCACCCGGCCTCACGCCCGAGATGGTGGCGGCCGTGTCCAAGCTGATGCGCAACCAGGACCTGGTGTCGGTCGCGAAGAAGTGCACGGTCGTCACCCGCTTTCGCGACACCATCGGCCTGCGGGGCCACCTGGCCGTGCGCCTGCAGCCCAACCACCCGACCGACGACCTGCGCGGCGTGGCCGCCTCCACGCTCGACGGCCTGCTCTACGGCGCGGGCGATGCGGTGATCGGCCTGAACCCCGCTTCGGACAGCATGCCGGTGCTGGGCCAGTTGCTGCACATGCTCGACGAGGTGATCCAGCGCTTCGAGATTCCCACGCAGAGCTGCGTGCTCACGCACGTGACCAACACGCTCAAACTCGCGGAAGCCGGCGCGCCGGTGGACCTGGTGTTCCAGTCGATCGCAGGCACAGAGAAGGCCAACCTTTCTTTCGGCGTGACGCCCGAGCTGCTCGACGAGGCCTATGCGGCGGCGCTGTCCCTGAAGCGCGGCACCATCGGCAACAACGTCATGTACTTCGAGACAGGACAAGGCAGTGCGCTCTCGGCCAATGCCAACTTCGGCGTCGACCAGCAGACCTGCGAGGTGCGCGCCTATGCGCTGGCGCGGCGCTACAAGCCCTTCCTCATCAACACGGTGGTGGGATTCATCGGGCCGGAGTATCTGTACGACGGCAAGCAGATCATTCGCGCGGGCCTGGAAGATCATTTCTGCGGCAAGCTGCTGGGCCTGCCCATCGGCTGCGACATCTGCTACACCAACCACGCCGAGGCCGACCAGGACGACATGGACACGCTGCTCGTGTTGCTGGGCACGGCGGGCATCAACTTCATCATGGGCATTCCGGGGGCTGACGACGTGATGCTCAACTACCAGAGCACCTCGTTCCACGACGCGCTGTTCATGCGCGAGACGCTGGGCCTGAAGCGCGCGCCCGAGTTCGAGGCCTGGCTGCAGCGCATGCAGATCACCGACGGTGCGGGCCAGCTAGCGCCGCCTTCGTCCAACCGGCTGCTGGCCGGCATGAACGGGCTCGCAGCCCTCGCACCATGAGCGATGCCGTCACACCCGACCCCTGGGCGCAATGGCGCTCGGCCACGCCCGCGCGGCTGGCGCTGGGCCTCGCCGGCGCCGGCATGCCGACCGACGAAACGCTGCGCTTCGGCTGGGCCCATGCGATGGCGCGCGATGCCATCCATGTGGCGCTGGACGTCGATGCGCTCCACGCCGCGCTGACCGCACAGCACTGGCAGGTGGCACGCGCACGCAGCCAAGCGCAGGACCGCACCAGCTATTTGCGCCGGCCCGATCTGGGCCGCCAACTTGACGCAATGGACAGCGAGCGCCTGCGCGATATGCGGCGCTATGGCTGCGACGTTTGCATCGTCATCGGCGACGGCCTCTCCTCGCTGGCGGTGGCAAGGCATTCCGCACCGCTGCTGGCCGCGCTGCGCTCGCAGCTGCCAGCGGACACGCGCTACGCGCCCGTGGTCATCGCCACGCAGGCGCGCGTCGCGCTGGCGGACGAGGTGGGCGAACTGTTCGGCGCCATGCTGTCGGTCATGCTGATCGGCGAGCGGCCGGGCTTGAGTTCGCCAGACAGTCTGGGTATCTATCTGACCTACTCGCCGAAGCGCGGCCTGAACGACGCTGTACGCAACTGCATCTCGAACGTGCGGCCCGAAGGCCTGCCTTACGAGGCCGCCGCGTTCAAGCTCGCGTGGCTGATGCGCGAGTCATTGCGCCGCGGGTTGACAGGCGTAGCGCTCAAGGACGAGAGCGACCTTGCGGTGCTCGAATCGCGTGCCTCGCACCTAAGCGTCTGACGCTCAAGGAAACGATCACCTCTGTCGTTTCTCACTCGCTCACTCCTGCGCGTGCGCTGTCTTCGCGCCGAGCGCAGGCGACCTGGAAGAAATGCGCTGCGCTTGTTCGCCCGCATACCGGGCGCCTTCCCTGTAGGCCAGAGCCCAGAGCCCAGAGCCCAGAGGCCAGAGGCCAGAGGCCAGAGGCCAGAGGCCAGAGGCCAGAGGCCAGAGCCTCAGCCAGCCAACCCCTTGTTCGGATTCAGCAAGAACTTCTCCCCCGTCGCCTGCTTGCCATACACCCCGATCGCGTCGAGCTGCAGCATCTCGACCAGCGACACCTCGCGCGTGTACTTGCTGGCGAACGTCGTCTTCAGTTCGGCCACCACGCGCGCCTTCAAACGCTGCGTGCCTTCATCGCCGAGCTTGCCGAGAAACGGGAACAGCAGCCACCCGCCCATGCCCCACGCCATGCCGAAGTTGCGCACGAACTCCGTCGGGCTGCGGTCCAGGCCGCCGTAGATGTACACCTGCTTGTGCGTGGTCGAGCCGTAGCGGCTGTATTCCTTGGCGGTGCGGTTGATGGCCGCTTCCATGCAGCCGAGGATCTGCCCCGCCAGCTTGCCGCCGCCGGTGGCGTCGAAGGCCAGCGTGGCGCCGGTCTCCACCAGCGCCTGCGTCAGGTCTTCGATGAACGTGGGCGAGCTTGCGTTGCACACGTACTTCGCACCCATCCCGCGCAGCAGGTCTTCCTGCTCCTGCTTGCGCACGATGTTCACCAGCGCAATGCCGTCCTTCTGGCAGATCTTGTTGAGCATCTGCCCCAGGTTGGACGCGGCCGCCGTGTGCACCAGCGCCTTGTGGCCCTCCATGCGCATCGTCTCCACCATGCTCAGCGACGTGAGCGGGTTGACGAAGCACGAAGCGCCTTCGGCCGGCGTGGTGCCCTCGGGCAACACCATGCATTGCGCGGCGGCAAGGCTGCGGTACTGCGCGTACATCGCGCCGCCGATGGCCGCCACGGTCTTGCCCAGCAGCGCCTGCGCGGCCGGCGACGAGCCGGCCTTCACCACCACGCCCGCGCCCTCGTTGCCCACGGGCATCGACTCGTCGAGCCGCGCGGCCATGGCGGGCCGGGCGCGTTCGGGCACGGTGGCGGTCACGACCGGGCGGTCGGGCGTGCCCGAGGCCTTGGCGGTGCCCATGTCGGCCGCGCCGAACAGCAGGCCCAGGTCGGACGGATTGAGCGGCGACGCCTCCACGCGGATCACCACTTCATGGGCCTGCGGTTCGGGAATCGGGTCGTCGTGCAGCGAGAGTTCGAGTTCGCCGTTGGCGCGAACGAGGGAGCGGATTTGCAGTGCCATGGAGGAAGCCTTCGCAGGGGTTCGGAGATGGCCTGGGGCCACGGGGCGGCCAGTATAGGAGCGGGGTGCGAAAGCTGCAGGCGCCTTCAGGACAGCACCGGAACCGCCGGGGCATGCGCCAGCGCATGGCGCATCTTCACAGGGTCGAGCCGCTCGATGTAGCGCGGAATGTTGCGCCACAGCGTGTGGTAGCCGTAGCCGCCGCGCAGCATCTCTTGGCGTGCGCTCTCCTTGTCCCAGTCCTGCACCGCCATGCGGTACACCGCCGCCACCACGCCGGTGCGGTCGGCGCCGTGCATGCAGTGGATGAGCACCGGGCCGTGCTTCTCGGCGTCGCGAATGGCGCTGAGCGCGCGCAGCACCTTGGCGTCGTCGATGGACCAGGTGTTGATCGGCACGCGCACCAGCCGGATGCCCGAGCCTGCGAACACCTTCTTGTCGTCGTTGAACGAGCGCAGGCTCACCACCGTGCGAATGCCGAGCTGCTGCAGCGCTGCCATGTCGGCGCGCCGAGGCTGCGCGCTGCGGTACAGCGTGGGCGTGATGCGGTGCAGGTTCTCGACCTGCAGTTCGTCCAGCGCGTCGGCCCAGTGGCCGGGGCGCGGGGCCATGGGTTGCTTGTCGTCCGGCTTGCGTGTCCTGCTCATGGCTTGCGCCGCCAGTGCCGCACGACCAGTATCAGCAGCGCCACAGCAAGCCCGCCCCAGTAGTCGACCGGTGCGCCCCACAGCCAGTGCTTGTGCCAGAACGCATCGACCGGGTTGAAGCGCGCCCAGCCGAAGGCCGGGTTGATGAGAAACCACAGAAAGTCTTCGCAGACCCAGAACACGATGAGGCCGGCCACCGCCAGCCCCACGTTGCGCCACGTCCAGTGGCCGTTGAAGGCCAGCGGCGAGAAGAACACCAGCGCCATGAAGGTGAACACCCACGCGTGGTAGCCGGTCATGGCGCGGCCGCCCCAGAACAGGTCGAGCCAGATGCTGTTCTCGATGCGCCAGGTCGGCAGCGACGTGGCCCAGCCCGCGCCGCCTTCGATCTGGATCTCGGCGTTGGCGAAGAAGAAGGCCATGACGACCACCCACGCGAGATAGCCGAGCGTGCGGGCGATGCCGGTCTTTTCGGTGACGACGTTCGTGCGGCCGCTCATGCCGCGGTTTCCGTCGTTGCGCCCAGCACGTGCTGCAGCACCGCGCGCGCGGCCTGCGGCTTGCCCAGCGCGCGGCTGCGCGCGGCCATGGTCGCGAGCTTGGCCGCATCGGCCATCAGGCGCGCGACCTTGTAGTCCAGCCCGATGGCGTCGTACGCGAGCCAGGCCGCGCCTTCTTCCATCAGGAAGCCGGCGTTGTGTTCTTCCTGCCCGGGAATGGGCGAGATCAGCAGCATCGGCTTGCCCAGCGCCAGGCATTCGGACACCGTGAGCCCGCCGGGCTTGGTGACCACCAGGTCGGCCGCGGCCATGAGCTTGTGCATCTCGTTGGTGAAGCCGATGGCCACCATGCGGCCCGGGAAGCGTTTGGCCAGCGCTTCGAGCCTGGCGTGGGTGTCCACGTTGCGGCCCGCCACCGCGATCACCTGGAAGTTGCCTTCTTTCCCGCCATGGCCGTCCTTGCCGCCCAGGCCGAGCACGCGCTCGACCATGCTCGCCAGATCGCCCACGCCCGCGCCGCCCGACGCCATCAGCAGCACCGGCCGCGCGGGGTCCAGGCCGAGTTCGCTCACGCAGGCGTTGCGCGCCAGCGCCGGCACATCGGGCTCGGCGAACGCGGGCATCACCGGAATGCCCGTCACATGGATGCGGTCCGCCGGAATGCCGCGTGCCCGCAGGCGAAACGCGACCTCTTCGGTCGCTGCAAGGTAGCCCGTCATGCCCGGCACCAGCCACATGTTGTGCAGGTCGTAGTCGGTGATCTGCAACCACACCGGGTAGTCGATGCGCCCGCGGTTGCGTTCGCGCATCAGCAGTTCGGCCGGCAGAAAGTGCGTGCAGATGACGGCGTCGGGTTGCTCGCGGCGAATTTCCTTCACCAGCGCCCCGGTGCTGAGCCGCTCGATGCCACGGCGCAGGCGCTGCGAGGGCGCGTGGTGCGGCGTGCTGTCGGTGCGCTGGTGCAGGTACGACCAGAGGTCGGGCGCGCGGTTCACGAGCTGGATGTACCAGTCCGTGTACACCTTGCGAAAGCCGCCGGCCACGTGGGCCATGGCGTCGATGTGGACCGCCGTGCAGGGCGGGGAAAGGGTCTGGGCGGTGGCGGCGAGCGCCTGTGCTGCACGCACATGGCCGTTGCCGGCGCTCACGCTGAGGATCAGGAGTTTGGTCATGAAATCTAAGAGCTGCGCGGATTATGGCGATGCCGTGTGGCACGGGGCTTGGTCCGATGTCGTCGTTCATGGCGCGGTCACGCCGACGCGGTACCCCTTTTCTCGAATGTCCCCCGGCCTGCGGCCTCCTCCTTTATTTCGCGAAAAGGGGCACCGCATCGGCGTGACCGTTGTCAGCAGCGCTTGTTGATCGGCTGCAAACCGACAGCGTGCCCAGGTGAACAGGGCGTCGGGTGCTCCCCGCAGCGAAATAAAGGAGGAGGGGCGCAGCCCCGGGGGACATTCGCGGAGGGGAGTACCCGGCGGCCTGTTCACACGCCCCTGAATGACGCAAGCTCTCCTCAGAGCGGCGCGCGCGAGGTGACGAACTGACTCACCCCTGCGGCAGCCCTTTCGCGAATGGCCTCGAATGTGGTGTTCTCCACTATGCGCCCGTTCTCGAACACGGTTTGCAGCAGGTCGCTCTGCCCCGCAGCCAGCGTCTCTTCACGCACCGTGGTCTCGACACCACTTGAACCACGCACCAGCGCAAGCCGCCCCTTCTTCGACGCCTTGCTCACGTCCCCCACCGGCGACTTGTACACATCGCGCCACTCGCCGTTCACCTGCATCGCCGAGCACTTCATCGCCCACTGCATCGTGTCGCGATTGACCTGTTGCAGCAACCCGCCGCCCATGCCGAAGGAAATGTTCTCGGTAGAAAAACCGTTGTGGAAAAAGTTCGACAGGCACAACCGCAGCGAATCCAGATTCACCCCGTCGCCCTGGATGATGCGCACGTTGTTCAGCACCCTGAAACCCTTGGCATTCGTCGTCGTGCCGAAACGCTCGGCCAGGATCTGCGCCACCTTCAGCGTCGTTTCCGCCGGGTCGCCCGAGTCGGGTCGCACCACCAGCGTAGCCCCCGAGGCCACCACCTTCGCCTTCAGCTCGCCGCCCCAGATGCGCGCGCAGGCATTGAAGATGTCGTAGCTGTCGCTCACCACCGCGAAGGTCGCGCCCGGCTTGCCGAACTGGTCGACCATGTTGCTGTAAGCGTCGGCCTCATGGTCGCGGCCCCAGCCCGTGATGGTGCTGTGCTCGGCCGCGGGAATCGAGAAGCCCGCCACGTCGCAGTCGTAGTACCGGCGCGCCGCCATTAAGGCCGCCAGCGTGTCCGTGCCCATGAAGTTGACCAGGTGGGCCATGCCGCCCAGCGCGGCCGATTCCAGGCTCGACACGCCGCGCGCGCCGAAGTCGTGCAGCCTGAACGCGATCTGCCCTTGCGGGTCGTCGCAGGTGGCTTCCAGGTAGCGCAGCAGCGTGGTGCGCGCCGCGGCCGACAGCGTGGCCACCGTGGTCGGGTACCAGATGGCGCGCAGCAGCTCGGTCTCCAGGAAGCTCGTGACCCAGAAGAACTCGGGATCGGTGTTCTCGATGGTCGCGAGCACGTTGTGCACCGGCGTCACGCTGCCCTCGGGCACCGCGCGGATGCGCACCGGCATCAGCCCGCCGTGCTTCTCGATCAGCCGCAGCCACCCTTCGCGGTTGAAGGGCTCGCCGTGCACCGCCATGAGCGCGCCGGCTTCGTCGACATCGGCCAGCGTCACCGGCGTCTGCAGGTATTCGCGCAGGTAGGCCTGCAGGCCGAAGAACAGCGAGTGGCTGAAGATGCCGCCGCGCGACTCGATGTAGCTGTACACCGTCTGCGTGCCCGGCGGGTACTGCATCCAGTGCGACACCTTGTAGGAGTCGGTGCGAAGCAGCAGGTTGGAGCCTAGAGGCGAGGAGGTGAGGTTGCGGTTCATTGTGAAAGCTCCTTTCACGTGGGCCCCGTCAACCGGGGCCGTTCTTGCTGACAAAGCCTGGTCGTTCAGTTCTTGCCCAGGCCACCCAAAAAATGATTCGCGATGAAGAAGTGGTCTTCGTAGATGCGGTCCTGCATGTCCAGGAACTCGGTGATCGGCACCCAGCGCACCTCGGCCGCGTCGTCGTCGGCGCGCACGTCCGACAGCCCCGCCCACTGGTTGTGCGCCAGCTCGAAGAAAAAGCCGTGCGTGATGGTGCGTCCGCGCTGCGAGCGGTCGGGCGCGTCGAACACATGGCTGGCCTTCATGCTGCCGTTCAGCACGGGCACGGGCACCTTGAGCCGGGTCTCTTCCTTCAGCTCGCGAATGGCCGCGTCCTGCAGCCGCTCGTGCTGGCCGACGAAGCCGCCGGGCAGCGCCCAGGTGCCCTTGCCCGGATGGAACTTGCGCTGCACCAGCAGGATGTGGCCGGCCTCGACCACGATGGCATCGACCGTGGTGTAGATCGGCGGAAAGCTGCTGCCCGCGTAGCGGTACTTGTCGCGGTAATCGGCCAGGAAGGCGCGCTCTTCGCAGAGCTCGGCGTAGTCGGCGGTGCGGGTGAACTGGTCGAGAAAGGCGGCCGTGCCGTCGGGCAGGTCGGCGCGTGCCAGCTGGCCGCGGTTCTGGGGGTCGAAGTAGAGGCTGCGCACGTCGGTGGCGTTCAGGCTCTCCACGTTCTGGTGGCCGACGAATTCCCAGTGCGGGAAGAGCTTGAGGTAGTAGCTCGACGCGTCCTTCAGGTGGCCCACCAGCGCCACCCTGGCCTGGGCCGGCACGTGGCCGTCCTGCACGATGAGCCGCTCGACGGCGGACTGGATCGACGCGATCCAGAGCTGGTCGTTGTAGGGCGAGTCGCCCACGCCGACCACGCTCACGCGCATCTGCTCGGTGCCGCGCAGGCAGGCGCGCACCATGCGTTCGCGTTCGTCGAAAGTGAAGGGGTTCTTGACGCTGCGGGGCTTGCGGTCGGAGCCGACCACCACGATGACCCGCTCGGCGGCGCGAAGGCCTTCTTCGATGAGCCGCTGGTGGCCGAAATGAACGGGCTGGAAACGCCCGATGACGATGGCGTATTGAAATTTTCGTGTGCTCACTTGGGAATCCCCCAAAAAAGGCGAGATCAACTCTCGCTTGGTTTCAGCATAGCACCGGGCCTGCATATCGATCAAGTCTTTCCGAGGCACGCAGATTGTGTTTGCGCTCGCGAATTTTTCCGCACACGGCCCAACTGATTGCGAGAAGCAGCGGCCGTTTGACCGTTGTTTGCAAAGCCAGGACCCCGCGTGCCGCAGACTTTCTGCTCGCTGTGCGTCGACTCCCCGATGCACGTACCAGGCGCTCTTCAGTTCGACTTCCACACGCCCGACGCTTCGCCATCATGTCGACCAACATCACACCTGTTCTCGATCAATTGTTCGCCGGCCACCTCATTGAACAGACCGTCCATGAAGCCGCGAGGCAAAAGCTCAACGACCTTGCGTTGCCTCAAGAGCCGTTTCACACGCTGGGCACCGGATTGTTCTGGTTGGTCGAAAACAGCCTCTTGTCTCTCGAAGCGATCGAGGCCCTCTTCGTCCAAGCGCACGAGGGAGCTTCTGCCGCCGATGCCATCTGCAAGCAGGCCGTGGCCGGGTACGCCGCCCACCAATCGGCACTGCAGTTTGCAGAGTTCGACCGGAAGTTCTGGTCGAGCGTGTTTCCCGGGCCCCGCTGGGCCTGGTGGACGGGCGGCGCCGCTGCCGTCGTGTTTGCCGGTTGGTTCTTCCTGGCGCCGGATGCCACGCCTGCGTGCGACGACAAGCGTGTTGCAAGGGCTCTCAGCAGTGCGCTGATCGATGTCGCGTTTGGAGACTCCGGCAAGCCATGGTTCGGCACGGCAAAGGATCGGCCCAATCCGCTGTTGGCAAAATTCACCGATATCAAGGAGATTGGCTACATCAAGGCGGAGCGCTCACGCGGTTGTTCGGCCATGCTCAATATGGGCGACACCTCCGTCCCGATGGCCTTCACCGTGGGGCCTGAACGCGGGAGCAGCGAGATCATGGTGCGCGGCGGCAACCAGCGGGTGATCAAGGCCAAATATGGCCGTGCCAACAAAGACGGCACCCTGCCCGAGTTCGGCGCGCCGATCGGCAAGGCGCAACTGGCCGCAGCATTTGCAAGCGGCGTCGAAGCGTTCGAGAAAAGAACTGCCTCCGTCAATGCAACGGCGCTCAAGGAAATGGATCGTCGCCGCGGCATCGACGCCGACAGGAAAACAATCCAGTCCGTGGAGCCGCTGGCAGATTGCCTGGTCGTCGAGCCGGACAAGAAATACACCTGCCGGGTGCAGCTTCAGTACATCGATCGCGTCATGGCGGTTCTTGGCGAGTCGGACACGCAGGTTGCTCAAGGCGATTTTGATCTCGTGAAGCAAGGCGGGGGCTGGGCCATGTCCGACGACTTCGCCAAGCAATACACGGATGCCATCGTGCGAGGGCGCGTGGGCGCGCTCAAGGGCGACGAAGCAGCCCAAAGATTCGAGGACATCCGCAAAAAACAAGGCAAGGAGGCCGCATCCGCCGACGAATGATGCGTTGATCGATGGCACCCCGGCATCACGAGGGCGGTGCCGGGGTGCTGGAGCCCGCGCAGCAAGCGGGTGTCGGGATCGAAATGGCAAGACACCATGAAGAAGCGGTTTGCTAGGATCTGCCCCCGATGACCGAGCCCTCCACGCCCCCCAATGCTCCCGTGCGCCTGAACAAGCGCATGGCCGAACTCAAGATGTGCTCGCGCCGCGAGGCCGACGAATGGATCGCCAACGGCTGGGTGAAGGTGAACGGCAAGCCGGCCGAGATGGGCGTGAAGGTCACGCCGTCGGACCGCGTCGAGATCGACAAGGCGGCCAAGGGGCAGCAGGCCAACCAGGTCACCATCCTCATCAACAAGCCCATCGGCTACGTGAGCGCGCAGGCCGAGGACGGACACGAGCCGGCGGTGTCGCTGTTCACGCCGCAGAACCGCTGGGCGGAAGACAACACGCGCTTCTTCTTCCACCCGCACCAGCTGCGCGGCCTGGCGCCGTGCGGCCGGCTCGACATCGATTCCATCGGCCTGCTGGTGATGACGCAGGACGGGCGCATCGCGCGCCAGCTCATCGGCGAAGACTCGGTGATGGACAAGGAATACCTGGTGCGCGTGGCCTACCACGGCCTGGACCAGCCCGCGCCCCCCGGCCAGCTGGTGCGCATGGACGACGACGACCCCATCACCAGCAACGTGCAGGCGGTGTTTCCGCCGGCCATGCTGGCCCGGCTGCGCCACGGCCTGAGCCTGGACGGCCAGGCGCTGAAGCCGGCGCGGGTCGAATGGCAGAACCCCGAGCAGCTGCGCTTCGTGCTCACCGAGGGCAAGAAGCGCCAGATCCGCCGCATGTGCGAGCTGGTCGGCCTGAAGGTGGTGGGCCTGAAGCGCGTGCGCATCGGCAAGGTGATGCTGGGCAACCTGCCGGTCGGGCAATGGCGCTACCTGGGGCCGCACGAGAAGTTCTGAGGCGGTGTTGCTCCCTCTCCCCAAGGGGAGAGGGAGCAACTCAGTGCCTTTAAGCCCCGCTTAACTCTGCCCCCTTACGCTGCGCCCCGGCGCAGGCACTTTCGATCATCCCGTTCGCGTGCTACCTTGCGGCCGAAGGAGACGCCGCCATGCGCGTACTGTTGGTGGAAGACGATGAAATGATCGGGCGCAGCCTGAAGCAGGCGCTCGAAGGCGCGGGCTGGTCCGCCGACTGGGTGCGCGACGGCGAGCTGGCGCAAAGCGCGCTGGGCGACGGCGGCTACACCTGCGTGCTGCTCGACCTCGGCCTGCCCAGGCAGGACGGCACCGAGGTGCTGCGACGGGCCCGCGAGCGCGGCGACGCCACCCCCGTGCTGGTGCTGACCGCGCGCGACGGCCTGGACGACCGCATCCACAGCCTCGACCTTGGCGCCGACGACTACCTGCTCAAGCCCTTCGAGTTTCGCGAGCTGCTCGCGCGCATGCGCGCCGTGGTGCGCCGGCGCGACGGCGCGGCGCATTCGCTGGTCGGTGGCGGCGCGCTGCAGCTCGACCTGACCACGCGCGAGGTGCTGGTCAACGGCGCGCGCGAGGCGCTCACCGCGCGCGAGTTCGCGCTGCTGCATGCGCTGCTGGAGCGCCCCGGCGCCATCCTCTCGCGCGAGCAGCTCGAGAACCGCATCTACGGCTGGGGCGAGGAAGTGACCAGCAACGCCATCGACGTGCTCATTCACGGCATGCGCCGCAAGCTGGGCGCCGATTCCATCCGCAACGTGCGCGGCCTGGGCTGGCGCGTGGCCGCATGACCCGTGCGATGCGCGGCGGCGGCCGCTGGTGGCGGCCGGGTTCGCTGCGCACGCAACTGCTGTTGTGGCTCATCACGCTGCACCTGGGGGCGGCCGTGCTCACGGCATGGTTCTCCTTCGTGGCCTACGGCAACCTGGTGCACAACGCGCTGGACGACCAGATGCGGCTGGTGGCCGAGTCGTACGCGGGCAGCGACCCGCAGAAGCTGCCGAAGCCGATGGACGGCGAGGCCGCGTTCTCGCGCGGCGCCTTCATCGTGCAGATCTGGAACGCCGACGGGCACACCTTGCGCGCCACGTCGTGGCCCGTGCTGTCGGTGCCGCTGCAGCCGGGGCCGGGCTTCAGCGACGTGACCACGGGCACGCGGGCCGGTTCGAGCTGGCGCGTGTTCACCGCCGAGCCCGGCCCGCGCGCCGACCAGCCGCGCGTGCAGGTGCTGCAGAACGAGGACTACCGCCGCCGCCGCGCACTGCGCCGCGCGCTGCTCGAAGGCCTGCCGATCACGCTGCTGCTGCCGCTGGCGTTGATGATCTTGTGGATCATCGTGTCGGCGGCCTCGCGCTCGCTGCGTGCGGTGGCGCGCGACGTCGCCTCGCAGGACGAGCGCAGCCCGACCGAGCTGTCGTTGGCGCGCGTGCCCGACGAGATCGCGCCGCTGGTGGGCGCCTTCAACAACCTGCTGTCGCGCGTGCGCAGCGCCTTCGCCACGCAGCGGCGTTTCGTGCAGGACGCCGCGCACGAACTGCGCACGCCGATGGCCGCCATCGGCCTGCAGATCGAGAACCTGCGCGCGCACGTGCCGGCCGGCGAGGCCACCGAGCGCTTCAACCAGCTCGAAGCGGGCGTCACGCGCGCGCAGCACCTGATCGAGCAACTGCTGCACCTGTCGCGCCAGGACGCGCCGCAAAGCGGCAACGCGCGCGAGCGCGTCGACATCGAGGTGCTGCTGCGCGAGAGCGTGAGCCAGCTGATGGTGCTGGCCGATGCGCGGCGCGTGGACATCGGCTTCGAGAACGAAGGCCGCATCGCCGCCGTGGTGTTCGCACCCGCGGCCGAATTGCGCAGCGTGTTCGACAACCTGATCGACAACGCGCTGCGCTATGCCCCCGAAGGCGGCGTGGTCGACGTGAAGCTGCGCCAGGTCGACGGGCATGCGGTGGTCGACGTGCTCGACAACGGCCCCGGCATTCCGCAAGCCATCATCGGCCGCGTGTTCGACCGCTTCTTTCGCGTGCCGGGCTCGGCGGCGGGCGGCAGCGGGCTGGGCCTGGCGATCGCGCGCACCGCGGCAGAGCGGCACGGCCTGCGCATCGAGCTGCGCAACCGCGACGACGGGCCGGGGCTGATGGCGCGGGTTCACCTGCCGTTCTTGCCAACGTAGAGTGGGCTCGGACGGCTGCGTCACTCACACGCCGCTAAGTCTTCGCTCACCGTCCCATCAGTCTGCGTGCCTAGAGTGCTTTCAGGTCCTGTCACGCGCAGTTCGCTCGATGGCACGCGACCGGAGACAACCTGAACCCAGGAGAACACACATCATGCGCACTTCCTTCAAGCTTCTTGCCGTCGGTTCCTTCGCTGCGCTGGCAGCCTTGGGCACGGTCCAGGCCTCGGCCGAAACCATGGACGGCTCCGACTTTCATCCGCTGCAGATGAATTCGCCCGAACGCCCCGACGTGCAGGCCGGCGCCATGGCCGCGGCCCGCCCCACCGGCACCGAACCCATGGGCCAGTCGACCAGCGCACCCGCGATGAACTCGACGCTGCCCGTGGCCGACATCCAGGCCGGCGCCTATGCGGCCTCGCACCCGACCGGCACCGAGCCGATCGGGCAGTCGACGTCGCTGCCGATGGTGAAGTCCGGCAGCGGCAGCTGACGGCGTTGTTGGCGGCGCGCCCCACCGGGCGCTATCCTGCGGCCTCCAGCAACGAGGAGGGCCGCGCATGCCAAGCTTCGCCATTCGGCACATCGCCACCGTCGCCTGCGTGGCCACGGTGGCACTTCTTTCGGCATCGAACGCCGCCGCGCAGGGCACCGTCAACGCGCTGTGCAGCACCGATGCGGGCTGGTGCGAGGCGGCTGCCACGGCCTTCACGCGCGAGACCGGCATCCGGGTGCTGCAGGCCCACAAGGGCACGGGCGAAATCGGCGCCCAGCTGCGCGCCGAGGCCGCCAACCCCAAGACCGACATCTGGTGGGGCGGCACCGGCGACCCGTTCCTGCAGGCCGCCGAGCAGGGCCTGCTGGAGCCCTACCGGCCGGCCTACATCAACGACCTGCACGACTGGTCGGTGCGCCAGTACGCGATGTCGCAGAACATGGTGGGCGGCTTCTACACGAGCGCGATGGGCTTCGGCTTCAACACCGAGCTGCTGAAGAAAAAGAAGCTGCCCGAGCCGAAGTGCTGGGCCGACCTCGTCAAGCCCGAATACAAGGGCGAGATCGAAATTTCCCACCCGGCCTCCAGCGGCACGGCCTACACCATCATCGCGGGCCTCGTGCAGCAGATGGGCGAAGACGCGGCCTTCGACTACCTGAAGAAGCTGCACCGCAACGTCACCAGCTACACCCGCAGCGGCCAGGCGCAGGCGCCCGACGTGGCCAAGGGCGAGGTGGCCATCGGCGTGAGCTTCATCTTCGGCTTCGAGAAGTGGCGCTACGACAAATTCCCGGTCAAGACCGCCGCGCCCTGCGAAGGCACGGGCTACGAGATCGGCGGCATCGCGCTGGTGAAGGGCGCGCGCAACCAGGCGAACGCGAAGCGCTACTACGACTGGCTCATGAGCCCCGCGGGCCAGTCCATCGGCGGGAAGGTCGGCAGCCTGCAGTCGCCGGCCAACAAGACCTTCAGGCCCGACCCGCGCATTCCGTCGATGGCCGACGTGAAGCTCATCAAGTACGACTTCGAGAAGTACGGCAAGGCGCAGGAGCGCAAGCGCCTCATCGACCGCTGGACCCGAGAGGTCGAATCGCAAAAATAGGCTCGCCCCCAGGCTGCGCGCACTTCGTGTCGCTTCTCCTTCCCCCTACCGGGGGCAACACCTGCGGCCCGGCGAAGCCGGTTCCGCGGTGTTCCTGGAACGAGCCCTTCAGGACGTGCAGGTCTTGTTGTGCGAGGCGTGCATGCCTTTGGTCTTGGCGTCGGCTTCGCTCAGGTACTCGCCCTTCTTGGTCTTGCCGTAGTAGCGGTCGCCCATGCAGTGGTAGACCTTGGTCTCGTCGTTGGCCCACACCTTGCCCGCGCCGCCGCCGGGCGCGGCCGCCATCTTGGTGAGGTCGGGCGCGCCGGGTGTGCGGGTGGCCGTGCCGGTGCTGGGGGCCACGCCGGTCTTGTCGACGCTGGCCGACTGCGTTTCGACCGCCGGTGCCGCCGCCACGGGCGCCGCCGCGGCGCCGGCGCCCTTGCCGTCCTTGCCGTACCAGGTCTTGATGCCCTTGTGGCCGCGGCAGGCGCCCGACTTGGTGTCGGGCGAGGCATAGCTGTCGTCCTTGCATTGCACGGTGGTGCCGGCGGGCGCACCGGCGGGCACCTGCGCCTGGGCCTGCATCTGGGCGGCCAGCGCGGCCAGGCCGAGGCAGGCGGCGATCCAGGTCATCCGGGGGTTCTTGTTCATGCAAAGCTCCTGAAAGGGTGAGGGAAAGATCCACGTCGGAGCTTTGGGGATCGATCCCAGCGCCACCTGACTTGGCGCGGGCAAAGGCGTTCAGGGCGTTCAGGGCGTCTTGGCGGGCTTCAGGGCGAACTGGCGGTGAACGTGACCTGCCCGAGGTAGACCCCGGCCGGGCGGCTCGTGAGGTTGGCGTACGAGAAGGTCCAGTTCGCGGCGCGCTGCGTCACCAGGGTGCCGAAGGCGGTGGGCGTCACGTTCACGGCCCCGCCCGTGCCGGCGTTGGGAATGGCCGGCGCGGGCAGCGTGGCGTCGTCGCTGGCCACCGTGATCTCCGACATGGGAATGGTGTTCGCGCTGGTGGTGCTGGTGAGCGGCGTGCTCGCGGTGGCGCGCAGGCTGACCTGGCCGCCGTTGCTGCGCACCTCGACCGCCAGCGTGACGCCCGCCGCGGGCGTCACCGCGAAGGCCGGCGCCGCGCCGCTCCAGTTGGCCGCGGTGTTGTTGCCCACAACCGGCGTGGTCGGCCCGCCGGGAATGGTGGGCGTGAGCGTGAAGGCCGCGCCGTCGACGGTGCCGCTGGTCGCGGGCCAGGCGCCGGTGCCGAGCCGGAAGAACACGAACTTGTCGATGTTGACGGTGAACTTCAGGTCGACGAAAGCCGGCGTGCCCAGGCCCAGGGTGGTGGCCGTGTCGGCACGCGCGGGGCCGGCGGCCATGGCCCCGGCGGCGCACAGGGCCGCCGCACAGGCCCGGCCGATCCGACAAGCCCGGCAGCGCGGGCCGGTGCCCCGCATCAGCGGAACTCCGCGTTCACCTTGAAGCCGCCTTTCTCCCAGTCGAGCGTGCCGGCGGCCTTCAGCGGGTACACCGGCGCGGCCGCCTTGCCGTCGCCTTCGGGCTTGGGTGTCAGCGGAAGCTGGCGCGTCTGGCCCGGCAGCACCGGCGTGCCCTCGGGCACCAGCTCGAAGCGCTTGCCGGCGGCGTCGGTCGCGTCCAGGCTGCCGTCCAGGCGGCCGTGCGCGTCGCCGGTGTTGCTCACCGTGACATAGGGCGTGCGCTGGCCGTGCACCTCGCGCATGCCGACCTGGCTCAGCGCCAGCCTGGGCTCGGCACCGTTGATCAGCACATACACCGCCACCGCGATGCGCCCTGTGACCGGCAGGCTCAGGCTGGCGCCGCCCTGCCCGATGGCGGCGCGGTAGGCCGGCTCCACGCCCTCGATGGCCAGCATGAAGCGGCATTCGCCGCGCGGCGCATCGGCCGGCGGCTCGATCTGGAAGCGGAACGACGCCTTGCCGCGCGCTGGCACCCTCAACGTCTTGCGCTCCAGCAGCACCCACGGCCGGCAACTGCCGGGCTGCAGCGGGTCGAGGTACGCGATCTCGCCCTCGGGCGAGTAGCTCCAGTCGAGCGTGCGCACCGACAGCTCGGCGGCGGCGGCGCTCACGTTGTGGATGTCCAGCGACTGGCCCAGCCGTGTGCCGCTCTTGGCCGACAGTTCGAAGCGCGACGGCATGATCGCGATCTCGAACGGGGCGGCCCAGGCGGGCGGCACGGCACACAGCGCGACAACAGCGCAAAGCGCGAAGGTGGCGCGGCGGGAAAGCACCGTCGAAAGCGGTTGTGTCATGGCGATGTCTCGATTTCGAAATAAGCCTCGAAGCCCAGCGGCATGCCGCGCGACAGCCGCACCTGGCGCACGTCGAGCTGCCACACCAGGTCGAGCGCCTCGGTGATCCACGCGTCGCGCACCACGCCGTTCCACACCGGCACGCGGTCGCCGGGCCGCCCGCTGCCGCTGGCGAAAAAACCGTTGGTGCGCCAGCTCACCTGCAGGCCGGCGGGCGAGCGCAGGCCCGGCACCGCCATCGGCAGCACGTAGTAGATGCGCGCCTGGCGGCCCACGTAGCGCGCGGTGGCCAGCCGGTAGTGCACCCGCCCGAAAGCGATGCGCGCAATGGGCGAGGCGCCCGCGCCGGGCGCGACGACGGGGGAGTCGTCCGCCGGGGCGCGCACCTGCGCGCTCGGCGAGCTCGAGTCGTCCAGCCGCTCGACCCGCGCGTGGGCCGCGCCCGGCACGCCGGCGAGCCAGGCCAGCAAGGCCAGGCCAGCCAGGCGGGTGGCCGTGGCCGACCGGCGTGTGCGGGGGGCGGGGGCGTGCATGGTCAGAGCATGGTGGCGGTGAAGCGCACCGTGCCGCTGTAGCTGCCCGCGGGGTACACCGTGGTGTTGGCGTACTTGAAGGTCAGGGTGTTCGACATGAAGCGGGTGTCGCTGTTGACCAGCAGCACGGTGGCCGTCGCCGCGTTGAAGCTGGCCAGCGTCTGCGTCGAGCCGGCCACGAAGCTGCCGTTCTGGATGTCGCCCTCGGTGGGGCTGGTCGCATTGGTCGACACCCAGCTGATGGTGCTGAACGGAATGAGGTTGGCGCCGCAGCTGGCCGAGGTGGTGCAGGTGAGCGCCGCCGGCACCGTGGCGGTGAGCGTCACCGGCCGCGTCTCGGCCAGCAGCCTGGCCGGGCGTGCCGGGCTGATGCGGATGGTGATCGACTGCGAGCCGGCGATGGCGGTGCCCGTCGCCAGGCCCGCGTTGGTGCCGGTCGCGTTGAACACCACCTCGTCGATGGCCGCCGCCGAGCCCACCTGCAGCGTGATGCCGTAGGGAGAATCGGTGGGTGCGTAGGTGAAGACCGCGTCCGCGCGCGGCGCCATGCCGGCGAGGAGCGCGAGGGCCACCGCTGCGCGCAGCGGCTCAGACACTGGTGGCGGTGTAGGTGATGACGGTCGTGTAGGTGCCCGGCGTCCAGGTCAGGGCGGTGCCGGTCAGCGAGAAGGTCCAGGTGCCGGTGGCGACGGTGGACGGCACGAAGGTGCTCGCCGCCGCGCCGGAGGCCACCAGCGTCGCGCCGCCGGGGTGCGCCAGGCCCGCGCCGGAGCTCACGCCGATGTTGGTGAGCAGGGGGCCGCCGGTGGGCGCGAAGGCGGCCGCCGTGTAGGTGAGCGATCCGCCGCCGCTGCTGTTGGTCCACGCCGACACCGGCACCGCCGCCGGGTTGGTCACCGTGCCCAGCGTGGGCGCGGTGCCGTCCCAGTTGGCCGCCTGGTTGTTGCCGGCCGTGATGGTGGGCGCGGTGGCCCAGGTGATCGGCGCGGTCCAGCTCAGTGTGTCGCCGCTGCCGGTTTGCGTGCCTACGCGCAGCAGGATCAGCTTGGGCACCGTCACGCTCAGGTTGAGGTGGGCCTGGGCCGTGACGGCGGGCACGCCGGTGCCGTAGCCGTACTGGCTTTCGGCCAGGGCCATGCCGGCGGCCAGCGCCAGGGCCGCGCCGGCGGCCACGGTGAGCAGTCTCGGGTGGTGTCTCATCTCGGTTTCCTTTGCGTTGCGGTGGAACAAACAAGAAAAAGGTGGCTACTGCCCGACCTTGACCACGGGGATCGAGGTGCTGGCCTGGCCACGCAGCGGAACATCGACGCTCGCGCCCGCGTCCCGCGCCGGCCCCCAGGGCAGCGGCACGGTCTCGGGCGTGAGAGTGAGCTGGTGGCGCCCGGTGGTCACCAGCGGAAATTCGAACCGGCCGTCGCGGTCGGTGGTGGCGCGGTAGCGGCCGTCGAGCAGCACCTCGACGTTGGCGACGCCGCCTTCGCCGATCTGCGGCTGCCCGTCGTTGTTGGTATCGAAGAACACGCGCCCCGTCACGCTGCCGCCGCCGGCGCTGCCGTTGCGGGCGCCCGCGGCCTGGTAGGCGGTGCCCGCGGAGCCTTCCCAGCGCAGGTAGACGTACACCGTCTTGTCGGTGGTGCGAAAGAGCGCAGGCGTGTTCAGCGCCACCGGCACCGTGGTGGCGCGCGCCTGGTTCAGGTTGGCGGAAATGCCCACTCGCCAGCCGGGCGCCAGGTCTTTCTCGGCACCGAGCGTGCCCGACAGCCCGCGGCTGGTGTACAGGCCGCCGTGCTGCGAGGTGTAGCGCAGGTTGCCCGTCATGCTGACGCCGCTGGCCACCCAGAAGCGGAACTGCGCGCCCGCCGTGGGGTAGTGGCGCACGTCGCCGCTGCTCTCGTCGCGTGCGTAGCCCAGCGTGGTGGTGAGCTCGGGGCGCAGGGTCTCGTAGCGCCCGCCGATCCAGTCCTGCTCCCACTGCAGCTCCTGCCCGGTGGCCGTGCCGTCGCCCAGCACGATGGCCTCGTTGCGCCGCACCGCCAGGTTGAAGCGGCTGCGCGGCCAGTCGAAAAACCGCGTCTGGTAGAAGGCGTTGGCGTAGAGACTGCGAAAGCGGTTGTCCTGCCCCGAGGTGGCGCCCGCGCTGCCCGTGCCTTCGTTTTCGTAGCGCGTCTGCATCAGGTTCACGCTGCCGCCGAACGAGGTGTTGCGGTCCAGCAGGTACTGGAAGTTGCCGCTCGCGCCGGCGCGGCGGTAGCCGAAGAGGTTGAAGCTGTCGTTCGGCGCGGCGCGCTCCAGGTCCAGCCCGGCGCCCCAGTTCAGGCGGTTGTCGCTGCGGTCGATGCGCCAGTACGCGCCGCGCGTGCCGGTGGCCAGCGGGTAGTCGCCGAAGTACAGGTTGGGCCGCGCCGTGTAGGCGCCCAGCTCGTGCCGGTAGGCGCCGGTGCGCGCGCTCGCCTCCACGAACAGCCCCTGGGAAGCGCCCGTGGCCACGCCCGGCGTCGGCGACGTGGTGCGGCTGCCCACCAGCGTGGCGCGCGCCCGCAGGTCGCCGTCGCGCAGCAATTCGCTGCCATAGCCGATCGACGTGGCCCAGCTGTCGACGTCCTTGCGGCCGAAGCCTTGCGCCGTGACCGGGTCGAAGTAGTACGCCGGAATGTTGCGCGCCTGGTCGAGCTGGAACGACGCGAACCACGGGTCGCCCAGCCGCCGGGTGAGCCCGAGCCAGCCGAGCGTGCCCTGGCTCTTCTCGAAACCGGGGTACGGGCCGCCCGCGAGGTTGCCGCGCTCGCCGAAGCCCGCGCGCACGTCGAGGTCGGAGCTGAAGATGCGCGTCGATGCGCCGCGCACGGTGGTCGAGCCCAGCGACAGCCGGTAGTTGCGCGCCAGCCCGTCGGTGAGTTCGCTGTAGATGTCGCCCACCGCGCTGTCGGCGAAGGTCTGCGTGGTCAGCGGAAAACCGAGGTTGCGCAGCGTGAAGCGCCCGCTGGTGGCGTCGCGTGCATAGCCCAGCGAGCCGATGCCCCCGCCGCCCAGGAAGCTGTCGCCGCTCAGATGGCGGGCGTCGGCCTGCAGCACGAACTCGCCGTAGTTGAGCGTTTCGCGCCGGTATTCCAGGCGCTGGCCGAACTCGGTGGCGCGCTGGCGGCTGTAGCCGGTGCCGGTGGCGTCGCCCAGGCCGATGCGGCTTTCCACCAGCCAGGCGCGAAAGCCCTGCGGCGGCTCGGCCTCGGCGGCGCCCTCGGTCGCCACGGGTTCGGCGGTGTTCATGAAGCGGTCTTCGTAGGCCTTGGGCGCGGACTCGATGAGCGCGCGCAAACGCGCCTGCTCCGCCTGCGCACGGTCGATGGGTTCGATGCGCGCGTCAGCCACGTCGGGTGCGGCTGGCGTCGCCGCGCCGCTGCTCTTCGGGGGTGGGGCGGTCTGCCCGTGGGCGCATGACAGCCCTGCCAGCGCCGCTGCGCAGACTGTCCACACAGGGGGGCAGGCCGGGCGTCGGCGTGCGCCGGCGGGACCGACCGCAGTCCGCAGTGCCACTCGAATCATCAAACGACATCCCTGTTTTCCCGGGGCGCTGCCGCCCTGTTGTGGAGCCAAGAACAGGATATTTCTAAAAATGTTATCTACGGTAACTTTTCATGACAACACGGGTTTCCACCTTGCGAAGCGTTGGTTTTTGTTCTTCGGGAATGCGCAAAATGGGCCTTTCGACCTCATCGCCGCCTTGATGAAGTCGAAGGACCTCCCCACTTGAGAGGCTGGCGCAACGTCACTTCGCAGGCGCCTGCCGGCTTAGAATTTTTCGGACTCGACACTTCTTTTTTCCATGGCTGATTCCTCCAACACCAAACTCCCCTTCCAGGCCGAAGTCGCGCAACTGCTGCACCTCGTCACGCATGCGCTCTACTCGAACAAGGAAATCTTTCTTCGCGAGCTGATCTCCAACGCGTCGGACGCGTGCGACAAGCTGCGCTTCGAGGCGCTCGACCAGCCCGACCTGTACGAAGACCAGCCCGAACTCGACGTGCGCATCTCGTTCGACAAGGCAGCGCGCACGCTCACCATCACCGACAAGGGCATCGGCCTGTCGCGCCAGGAAGCGATCGACAACCTGGGCACCATCGCCAAGAGCGGCACCAAGGACTTCATGAGCAAGCTGAGCGGCGACCAGAAGGCCGACGCCCAGCTCATCGGCCAGTTCGGCGTGGGCTTCTATTCGGGCTTCATCGTGGCCGACCGCATCTCGGTCGAATCGCGCCGCGCGGGCGTGCCGCCCGAGCAGGGCGTGCGCTGGGCCAGCGGCGGCGCCGGCGACTTCGACG
Organism: Variovorax monticola; assembly: GCF_051216855.1. NCBI lineage: Bacteria > Pseudomonadati > Pseudomonadota > Betaproteobacteria > Burkholderiales > Comamonadaceae > Variovorax > Variovorax monticola. The sequence continues at coordinate 85,049 of NZ_JBPJZP010000005.1, read as the reverse complement.
TGGCCGACATCACGCGCGCGGCGCGCGGCACCAGCATCACGCTGCACCTGCGCGACGATGCCGACGAATACCTCAACGCCTGGAAGATCAAGCAGGTCGTGGGCAAGTACTCCGACCACATCTCGCTGCCCATCCTGATGGAAAAGGAAGAGTGGAAAGAGGGCGAGAACGACCAGCCCGGCGACATGGTGAAGACCGGCGAATGGGAAACCATCAACAAGGCCAACGCCCTGTGGAGCCGCCCGAAGAAAGACATTTCCACCGAGCAGTACGAAGAGTTCTACAAGAGCATCAGCCACGACCACGAGGCCCCGCTCGCCTGGAGCCACAACCGCGTGGAAGGCAGCACCGAGTACACGCAGCTGCTCTACATTCCGGCCAAGGCGCCCTTTGACCTGTGGAACCGCGAGAAGAGCGCGGGCGTGAAGCTGTACGTCAAGCGCGTCTTCATCATGGACGACGCCGAGGCGCTGATGCCCAGCTACCTGCGCTTCGTGAAGGGCGTGATCGACTCGGCCGACCTGCCGCTGAACGTGAGCCGCGAGCTGCTGCAGGAAAGCCGCGACGTGAAGGCCATCCGCGAGGGCAGCACCAAGCGCGTGCTCGGCATGCTCGAAGACCTGGCGAAGAAGCAGAAGACCGGCCCCGAGAGCGGCGAAGGCCTGATCGACGTGAGCTCGGGCGAATCGGTGCCCGCGCCGGAGCCGACCGAAGCCGTGACCGACGTGGTCGACAAGAACGCGCCCACCGCCGCTGAAGCGGCCGCCGCGGCCGCCGACGAATCGGGCAAGTACGCCAAGTTCTACGCCGAGTTCGGCGCGGTGCTGAAAGAAGGCCTGGGCGAGGACATGGGCAACCGCGACCGCATCGCCAAGCTGCTGCGCTACGCCTCCACGACCACCGACACGGTGAGCGTGAGCTTCGCCGACTACAAGGCGCGCATGAAGGACGGCCAGGACGCGATCTACTACATCACGGCCGACACCCTGGCCGGCGCGAAGAACAGCCCGCAGCTCGAGGTCTTCAAGAAGAAGGGCATCGAGGTGCTGCTGATGACCGACCGCGTCGACGAGTGGGCGCTGAACTACCTCAACGAGTTCGACGGCACGCCGCTGCAGAGCGTGGCCAAGGGCGCGGTCGACCTGGGCAAGCTGCAGGACGAAGACGAGAAGAAGGCCGCCGAGGAAGCCGCCGAGTCGTTCAAGCCGCTGCTCGAGCGGCTGAAGGCAGCGCTCAAGGACAAGGCCGACGACGTGCGCGTGACCACCCGCCTGGTCGACTCGCCCGCCTGCCTGGTGGTGCAGGACGGCGGCATGAGCACGCAGCTCGCGCGCATGCTCAAGCAGGCCGGCCAGCCCGCGCCCGAACTGAAGCCCGTGCTCGAGGTGAACGCCGAGCATCCGCTGGTGAAGAAGCTCGAAAGCTCCGCGCATTTCGACGACCTGGCGAACATCCTGTTCGACCAGGCGCTGTTGGCCGAAGGCGGCCTGCCGGCCGACCCCGCGGCCTATGTGAGGCGCGTCAACGCGCTGCTGGTGTGACCGGCCGGCCGCGCGTCGTTCGTGGCGCAGCCATCGCTTCGGCGGGGTTGCTGCTGCTGATGGCGGGCGGCTGTTCGCACTACCGCATCGGCATTCCGCTGGTGCCCGGGCTCTCGCTGGGGCTGGGCGCCACCAAGGACGGCAATTTCTCGGTGGGCCTGAACACCGGTTTCGGCCCGCTCGGCGCCGGCGTGGCCGTGAACAACGGCGGGCTGGTGTCCGGCACGGCCGGCGTGGGTGTGGGCGTGGGGCCGGTGGCCACCGGGGTCGGCAAGGGCGCGGTGCTCTACGACCCGAAAGCCGCACCGGCCGTGCCGGCCGGCGCGGTGGCTTCGGCGACCCCCGTCGCTGCCGTCGCTCCGGTGGCGCCGGCGCCGGCCGCCCCGGTGCGCTATTCCACGCCCGCCGACCCTTTCACGCCGATGGCCACCGGCGCCCCGGCGCCTGCCGCCTTGCCGGCCAGGGCGCCCCTCGTCAAGATCACGCGTCCGCCGCCGGAGCCCCCGGTGCCTGCGGTGAACGTCAGCTACCGCACGCCGGGCGCGGCTGCGGCGCCGGCCCGCGACGTCGGCACGCCCGGCAACCCCGTCGCGCCCTGAGCGCGGCCGCCTGACGCGAACAGGCAACCCGGCCTAACATGGCGCCTGTATCTCCTTCGGAGACCGACGCACCATGACCCGCCGACCGCTGCTGCTGCGACTCCTGGTCCTGGCCGCGCTGGCTGCCACGGCGCTGCCCCGCGCGGCGAAGGCCCAGTTCGGCTACCCCGCCAAGCCCATCCGATGGATCGTGCCGTACCCGGCCGGTGCCGGCGCCGACATCGTCGCGCGCACCATCGCCGCGCAGCTGTCCGTCGACGCGGGCCAGCCCGTGCTTATCGAGAACCGCGCCGGCGGCAACACCGCGCTGGGCGCCATCGAGGCCGCGCGCGCGGCCGCCGACGGCTACACGCTGCTGTCGGCCGACAACGGCATGCTGGTGTTCAACCCCGCGCTGTACCGCAACCTCAGCTACAACCCGTCGCGCGACTTCGCGCCCGTCACCCTTCTGGGCCGGCTGCCGATGGTGCTGCTGGTCGGTCCGTCCAGCGGCCAGAAGGACGCGCGGGCTTTCATCGAGGATGCGCGCGCCTTCCCCGGCAAGGTGAGCTTCGCCTCGGCCGGCACCGGCAGCCCGCAGCACCTGGCGATGGAGCTGCTCGAGCGCGAGGCCGGGCTGGAGATGGTGCACGTGCCCTACCGCGGCGCCGCGCCCGCGCTGGCCGACGTGGCCGGCGGCCAGTTGCCCGTGATGATGTGCGACCTGGCCGCGTCGCGCCGCTTCATCCAGAGCGGCAAGCTGCGCGCGCTGGCGGTGGCGCACCCCCAGCGGCTGAAGGAGCTGCCGGGCGTGCCCAGCTTCGCCGAGCTCGGCATGCCCCGGGTGGAGGCGGCCGCGCTCATGGGCCTGGTGGTGCCCGCCAGCACGCCGGGCGAGCTGGTCACGCGGCTGCAGCAGTCGGTGGCCGATGCCATCCACAACCCCGTGGTGCAGCGCAAGCTGGCCGAGTTCGGCGTGCAGCCCGTGGGCGATGCGCCCAGCCAGTTCGCGGCGTTGCTGCAGGGCGAGTCGGCGCGCTGGCATCCGCTGATCCGCGAGCTGAATCTGGTGCTCGACTGAATCGGCGCGGCCCGGGGCCTTTACGGCAACTTTGCGCACCGCCCGCGCCGTTCTCATTGGTAGCTAAGAGTGCCTGCCTAGATTGGCGCATCGCTCAGGAAAGGCCGGAGGGACGGTCTGCAACCGGCAGCCCGGTCCTCCCGAGACCGATGACCACACGCCGTTTTCGCCACGTCGTCTTTGCGGACGACTTCTTCCGCTCGCCCGTCAACGGGTTGCAGTACCACGTCGCCAACCGGCGATTCCTGCGCGCCTTCTTCGACGCCGCGCTGGGCCGGCTCGACCTGCCGATGGGCGAGATCGCGCCGTTGTCCGAAGGCGGGCGCATCGACGTGGCGCGCCTCATGGACCGGCTGGAACTGCCCTGCACGCCGGCCGGCTGGGCGCGTGCCTGCACCGCCGACCTGGTGCCGCTCGCCGGGCGCGAGGGCCTGCCGGCGTTCGAGCCCGGGTGCCTGGTCATCGGCTGGGGCCTGACGCCCGCGCTGCAGCACTGCATCGACCGCGGCGGCGCGAGCTACCTGGACATCGAGATCGATCCGCGCCGCTTCACCGAGCACCTGCACTTCTGCGCGCGCACCAACGACCCGGTCATCGAAGCCGCGCTGCTGGCGCGCCGTGTGGACGAGGAGCTGTTCTGGAACCACGCGAGCGCGCTCAAGGGGCGTTTCGCGCGGCACGGCGCGCAGGCGCTGTTCGACCCGCGCCTGCGCATAGGCCTGTTCTTCGGCCAGAGCCTGGTCGACCTGTCGCTGGTGAGCGGCGGGCGCACCATGCACCCGGCCAGCGTGATCGCGCCGCTGCGCGAGCTGGCCCGCGGCGTCGACCTGCTGGTCGTCAAGCCGCACCCCTACGAGAGCGCGCTGCACGACCTGGCGCCCATTGCGCGCGCCATTCCCAACGTGGCGTGGACGCGCGAGAACACCTACGCGCTGCTGTCGGCCACCAACGTGCACTTTGCGGCCAGCCTGTCGTCGAGCGTGCTGACCGAGGCGCGCTACTTCCGCAAGCCCGCCCATGCGCTGATCCGCGCCGACCGCAACGCACCGGCGCAGCTGCCGCGGGCTTGCTCGGGCTGGATACCGATGGGCGCGGCGCTGGGGTCGGTGGACTGCATGGCTGCGGTGTGCAGCGCCGATGACGGTCCCTCGGCCGCTGGCCCGTCGGCCTGGCCGGCGGCGGCCCTCGACAAGGCCTTTCTCACGCGCTGGGGGCTCGACGACCAGTCCCACGGCCTGTGCGATACGGCCGAACTGCAGACCGACCGCCCCTACCTGTTCCACCCCGGCAGCCCCGCGATGGGCTGGCTCAGCCACGGCTGGGCGGGTTTCGACGGGGAGGGCGCGCGCAGCGAGGGCGAGCTGGCCTGCCTGGTGATTCCGCTGCCTTCGCTGTCGCACACGCCCGCGCAGGCGCACCAGCAGCCCTGCCGCCTGGAAGTGCGCATCGACTACCGCAGCAACGCCAAGGCCACCAGCGTGCACGCCATGTTCGACGGCATGGTGCTGCAGGGCCAGCGCGGCACCGGCGCGCGGCGGCGCAGCCTGGTCTTCGAGGTCGAGCCCACGGCGGGGCGCAAGTGCCTGGTGGTGCAGTTCGTGGTGGCTGCGGGAACGGTGCGCGGTGGCCTGATGCGCGGCGTGACCCGGCCGGCGTTCACGCTCAAGAAACTGCAGGTGTCGCTGCGCATGGGCCGTGGCGTGATTTCGGCGCCGCCGAAGACGAGCTCGAAGCCGTGGTCCGAGATGCATCCGGTGCGCGCGATGACGCGCGTATTTCGTGCGGTGGTCGATTCGGCGCGCGGGGTCGTGGGGTAGCCATCGGCCCGTGAACGCGCCCCGAACTCACCCCGGCGGCGAGCGTCCCGAAGTGGCCAGCGCGCACAGCAGCGCCGTCCAATTACGGAGCCTGTCGATGGCACCCTGCCGGCCTTCGTCAGCGTTCCCTGCGCTCTGCGGCAAGGCCAGCAACTCGCCAGCCGCCGTGGCCACCGCACGCGCGAACTTCGGCGCATCGCCGCGCCACACCACCACGCGGTGCGTCAGGCCCAGTTGTGCCGCGCGGCCCGCATTGATGGCTTGCTCGGGCTGGTCCGTCAGCAGCAGCAGGATGGGCTTGCGGTAGACCGACGCGATCGACAGCGCCGCCATGCCCGGCGCGGAAACGATGAAGGCGCTGTGCGCGGCCGCCTCGATCCAGTGCTCGTCGCGCGCATGCCATTGCGCGCGCTGCGCATAGCCCTCGCCGACCAAGTGCGCCGGCACGCCCGCGCTGGCCAGGCCCTGCTCCAGGCCGTCGGCCAGCGCCGGGTCTTCGAAATGCGGATTGAGGTAGACGGCGGCCACGTGCCGTGCCGCATCGCTGCGGTCCACCGCGTCGACAACCGCGACCGGCGTGGCCAGCCGGTGGCGGCCGCGGCCGTCATGCTGCGGCTCGCCGTAGGCGAAGTCATGCTCGATGCGCGCGCGGCTTCGGTCGATCTGCCAGGCCACGATGCCGCCGAACAGCTTGGCGACGGGGCCCGGCATGCGCCCCTTGAAGTTCGTCTCCAGCGCGTGCCGCAGGCTGGCGCCGTACACATGCACCACCTTGCGCCGCCAGAACGGCAGCCAGCCCATCCACAGCAGCGCGGGATGGAAGGAGTCGTTCACCACCAGGTCGGCATGGCGGAAATGCGCGCGCAGGCGCCACACGTCGCGCAGCATGCGCCCGGGATGGAACATGTAGTGCGCCACGTTGCGGTCGGTCTCGCGGCGCAGCATGTTCTGCTGCGCGTCGAATTGCACCGCGTAGTGGCGCGAGAGCACCGGCGCGTCGATGCCGAAGCCGGCAAGAAAGCGCGCGCCCTCGTCGGACGTGGTGAGCACCTGCACCTGCACGCCGGCCGCGCGCAGCGCGTGCGTGAGCAACTGGGCGCGCATCAGGTGGCCGCGCGCGTCCGCGGTCGCGAGGTAGACGATGCGCGCGGGCATCGCTCAGGCGTGCATCGGCCGCGCCGCGCCGGGGCGCAGGCGCAGGGCCGCGCCTGAGAGCCACATGCCCAGCGCGCCGGTGATGCCGAAGCCGCGCTCGGTGTCGCGCACCTCGCGCATCAGCTGCGCCAGGCGCGCCTGCTCGTGCGGCGCCACGCAGCGCTGCAGCGTGTGGCTGCACAGGCGGATGTGGCGGTCTTCGTCGGCCAGCACGCGTGTCAGCAGCGGGTGCAGCGCATGCTGCCCGCCAATCAGCGCGCAATGCCGCTGCAGGATGCGCGAGGCCATCTGCTCGGCCGCGAGGCCGATGGCATAGGCCGGCACCAGCCCGCCGTGCGCGAAGTGCGGCGCATGGCGGCGAATGAGCGCCTGCCAGCGCGCCAGCTTGCGCCGGCTCAGCCAGTCGGGCCGCGGCGCTTCTTCGGGCGATGCAGCGGCCTGCGCGTGGCCGCCGCGTTCGACGATGGCCTGCGCGAACAGGCGCGCGTGCAGTTGCTCGTCGGCCAGGTGCTGGTCGAGCTGGCGCACCAGCCAGTCGGGCGGGGCGATGCGCAGCTCGCGCTGCAGCGCCTGCTCTGAAGACTCTTCCCCCACCAGGTAGAAGCGCAGCAGCAGCATCTCGCCCGCGTTGCTCGCGTGCAGCTGGCGCAATGCGGCGCGCTTCACGTGGTGCACCAGCCGCGCCTGCAGCGCCGGCCAGCCGCGCAGCGCGGGCGGGGCGAGGCAGTCGAAGCCCGGTGCGGCGATGGCAGGTTCAGCGTCCATCGGCCTTCGCTTTCGCCGCCTGCACGGGTGGCTGCTGCTGTTGCTGCCAGCCCAGCACCAGCCCGATGAAGCTGTCCTGCAGGAACGCGCGCGCGGCCGCGTCGGCGCCCGCGAACTCGCGCTGCTGCCCGTCGTAGCGCACATAGCCCTTGCCGTTGGCCGCGCCGAGCACCAGCTTCTCGTTCTTGTGGAAGCCGCGCTGCAACAGCGGCTGCAGCAGCGACTGCGATTCGAGCCCGTACAGGAACAGGTCGCGCTGCACCACCTGGCGCGGAATCTGGCCGCTCAGCGCCTGCAGCTCCAGCGTCCAGTTTCCTTGCTGCATCGCGTCGGCCAGCGCGCGGCTGCTGGCGGCCGGCGCACGAAAGCGCGCGCGCGCAACCGACTTCGAGGCCTTGCTCAGCCCCAGGCCGATGGTGATGTCGGCGTCCTTCGCGCCGTCGGTGCGGTTGTCGTCCACCTGCACCAGCACGTTGGCCAGCCGCGCGGTGAGCGAGGGCCTGGCGAGCGCGGCGACGACCTGGTCGGCGCTGAGCACCACGCGCTCGGCGCCGGCGTCGTTCACCGCCACTTGGAACGGGTCGATGCGGATGTCGCTGAACTCGTCGCCCACGGGCGAGTGCGCATGGCTGCTCACCGACCAGTCGGTGCCCGAGCGGCTCAGCAGCGCATGGAAGGTCAGCGGCACGCGCTGGCCGCTGCGCGCCTGGCCGGAGCCCTGCAGCAGCACGTCGCCGACGATGGTCTTCTCGGCGTAGCTGCGCGTGTTGGTGAAGCGAATGGTGTGCGCCGCGCCGTCGAGCGCGGCGCGGGTGTCGGGGTCGTCCAGCGCAAGGCGGTTGCAGTCGTTGCCGACGCCTGCCAGCGCGGCGAAGGGGCAGCCCGCGTCGGACCTGAAGTTGAAGACGCCGCGGCCGGTGAAGTCGGCGGCGCCGGCCAGCGAGAAGGCGCCCGCGAGCGCGAGGCCGAGCGCGGCACGACGGGCAGCACCACGGGCGGTGGGCCGGGCGATGAAGGAAGAGCGGATGGGCATGGTCTTGTGTTGTTGTTCTTGTGCGGGAGAAGGGCCGCGCTCAGGGCCGGTGATAGGAGAGCGCCTGTGCGTCCGCATGGGTGCGCCCGGTGGTGTGCCAGCCGATGCCGCGCGCGAACGCGCCCAGCATGTCGACCGCCGAGAAACCCACGATGAGCGCCACGCCCGCCAGCCAGCGCACGCCGCGCAGCGGTGGAAGGTCTTGGCGGTTCAGCGCCTTCACGCTGAAACCCAGCCGCGTGAACAGCACGGCCAGCGGCCCGATCGGCCCGCTCCTGGCCAGCCATTGCCAGCGCGGCGACACATAGCTGCGCAGCAGGTGCGGCGTGAGCGAATAGGTGTCCTGCCCGCGCATCCAGCGCAGCTTGAGCGCCTCGGCACGCGTGTCGGGCAGGCGGTGCTCGGTGTGGGCCTTGGCAGCGTAGTGAATGGGCACGCCGGCCGCCTTCAGCCGCATGCCCAGCACCTGGCAGTGCGCGCGGTACACGCCGTCCAGCGCCTGGTAGCTGTGCTGCGCGAACACCTCGCGGCGGAAGACCACGTTGTTCGCGTAGAAGTTGCTCGTGGCGCCGGCGTGGTCTGCGTTCGGAAAGTACATGAAGTCGATGGTCGTCAGCGCGGTGCCCACCACGTTGGCCGCGTAGCTGGTGCGCCCGGCGACCACGGCGGGCGCATCGGCCTGCGTGAACGGCAGCAGCATCTGCAGCAGCCAGTCGTCGTCGGGCAGGCAGTCGGCGTCGGCGAACACCACGTGGGTGCAGCGCTGCGCATCGGTGGCCTCGAAGCCGACGTTCTTGGCGTCGTAGTAGCCGGTGGTGGTGTCGATGCGCACGAAGTCGACCGGGCGGCCCGCGAGCGCGCTCACGGCCTCGCAGGTGGCGGGGCTCAGCCCGTCGTGCGTGACGACCACCTGCGCCAGCGCGGTGAGCGGCAGCTTCTGCTTCGCCAGCAGGGCGACCAGGCGCTGCAGGCTGGTGGCCGTCTTTGCTTCGGCGTCCGCTCCGCCGCGCAGGTTGTTGGTCTCCAGGACCAGCGCGCAACGCGCGGCAACTTGATGGGGCATCATCGAATTTTCCTGTCCGGACATGGTTTTGAAAGCTTCCATCCTGCTTTTATCGCACAACCGCGCCAGCGGCCAGTGCGCCACATCAAGGGCGTGCCCATGAAGGTCAGTCTCTTCGGCGCCGGCTACGTGGGCCTGAGCTTCGCCGCCAGCCTGGCCGAGGCGGGCCACGAGGTGCTGTGCGCGGACGCGGACCTGGCGCGCATCGAGGGCCTGCAGCGCGGCCTGATGCCCTTGCACGAACCCGGCCTGGAGGCGCTGGTGGGGGCAGGCCTGGCCGCCGGCACGCTGCGCTTCACCGCCGACGCGCACGCGGCCTGCCTGCATGGCGAGGTGATCTTCATCGTGGTCAACACGCCGGCCGATGCGCAGGGGCGCGTCGACCTGCGCCATGTGATGGCCGTGGCGGCCGGCATCGGGCGGCACCGCGACCGCGAGGCGCTGGTCGTGTGCAAGTCGACCGCGCCCGTGGGCACTGCCGACCAGGTCGAGGCCGTGCTGGCCGGCGAGCTGGCGCAGCGCGGCGCGCACCATCGCATCGCGGTGGCGGTGAACCCCGAGTTCCTGCGCGAAGGCTCGGCGGTGCGCGACTGCCGCCAGCCCGACCGCATCGTGATCGGCTCCCAGGACCCGTGGGCCATCGCCCTGCTGACCCGGCTCTACGCACCGTTCATTCAAGACCCGAAGCAGCTGCTGGTGATGGACCGCCGCTCGGCCGAGCTCACCAAGTACGCGGCCAACGCGATGCTGGCCACGCGCATCAGCTTCATGAACGAGATGGCGCGCGTGGCCGAGCAGGCGGGCGCCGACATCGAGAGCGTGCGGCGCGGCATCGGTGCGGACCGCCGCATCGGGCCCGACTTTCTGCAGGCGGGCGCGGGCTACGGGGGCTCGTGCCTCGCGAAGGACGTGCGGGCGTTGCAGCGCATGGCCGAGCGCGACGGGCACACGCTGCGCATTCTCTCGGCGGTCGAGGCGACCAACCACGCGCAGAAGGGCCGGCTGTTCGACCTGATGGCGCACCACTTCGAAGGCCGTATCGCGGGCAAGACCATCGCGGTGTGGGGGCTGGCCTTCAAGCCCGACACCGACGACATGCGCGACGCACCGAGCCTGGTGCTGCTGGAGCGCCTGTGGGCGGCCGGTGCGCGCGCGCGGGTGTACGACCCGGCGGCGATGCCTGCCGCGCGCGGCATCGTCGGCGAGCGCGGCGACGTGCGCTGGTGCGCGACGGCCGACGAGGCGCTGCAGGGCGCCGATGCGCTGGCGCTGGTCACCGAATGGCCGGAGTTTCGCCAACCCGATTTCGCACGCATCGCGCAGGCGCTGCGCACGCCGGCCCTCTTCGACGGCCGCAACCTCTACGACGCGGCGCAGGCCGAGTCCGCGGGCATCGCGTACTACGGCATCGGCCGCGGCCGGTCGTCAATGTTCCGCTGAGTCTTCGGCTGCGGTGTCGAGGGGCAGGAAGGCCTTGCCGGGCGTGAGCGGCGCATGCCGGTAGCTCGCCGGCGTGCGGCCTAGCTTCACCGGCGCGCCGATGCCGCGGTAGCCGCCCGGCATCTCGACCACCATCTCGCGGTGCAGCGTGTGCGGATGCTGCAGCGCGGCGTCCACCGTCAGCACCGGCGCGGCGGGCACGCCGGCGGCCATGAGCCGGTCGACCAGCGCGCGGCCGTCGAACGCGGCCATCGCGGCCTCGAGCTGTTGCTTGAGCCCGTCGCGGTGCACGGAGCGCGCGCCGGCCGTGCGGTAGAGCGGATCGTCCGACAGCGCGGGCAGGCCGATGCAGCGGCACAGGCTGGCGAACTGGCGGTCGTTGCCCACGGCCACGAACACGGGGTCGGTGCCGGTGGCCAGCGCGTCGTAGGGGTAGATGTTGGGGTGCGCGTTGCCGGTGCGGCGCGGCGCGGTGCCGTCCATGAACCAGTTGGCCGCATGCGGGTGCAGCAGCGACAGGCCGCTGTCGTACAGCGCCGCCTCCACGAACTGCCCGCGTCCGCTGCGGTTGCGTTCCTGCAGCGCGAGCAGCACGCCGATCACCGCGTTGAGCCCGGTCACCATGTCGACCACCGGCAGGCCCACGCGCAGCGGTCCGCCGTCGGCCTCGCCGTTGATGCTCATGATGCCGGTCATGGCCTGCACGGCGGCGTCGTAGCCCGGCAGCGCACCCAGCGGGCCGTCGGCGCCGAAGCCCGACACGCGGCACCACACCAGGCGCGGAAAGCGCTGCGACAGCGTCTCGTGGCCGATGCCCCAGCGTTCCATGGTGCCGGTCTTGAAGTTCTCGATCAGCACGTCGGCCTCGGCCACCAGCGCGAGCAGTGCGTCGCGGCCTTCGTCGGTCGAGAAGTCGAGGTGCTGCACGCGCTTGTTGCGGTTCAGGCCGTGGTAGTACGAGGCCACGCCCTCCTTGAAGGGCGGGCCCCAGGTGCGCGTGTCGTCGCCCTGCGGTGGCTCGACCTTGAGCACGTCGGCACCGTGGTCACCGAGGATCTGGCCGCAGTACGGGCCGCCGAGGATGCGGGAGATGTCGAGGACGCGGATGCCTGCGAGGGCGCCTTGGGCTTGGGTCATTTCGGTGTTCCGTGCAAGCGACCGCAAATCAATCGAGCTGCGCCCCTGATTTCAGAACGACGCTCTTCCACTTTTCAGACTCCGCGGCAACGAACTGCCCGAGCTTTTGCGGCGACGTATCGGCCGATGCCTCGAGACCCTGGGACGCGAACATCTGCTTCACCTTCGGCGAGTTCAACACCTCCGCGAACGCATGGTTGAGCTTGGCGATGCGGTCGACCGGCGTGCCGGCCGGCGCGACGATGCCGAAGAACACGCTCACGTCATAGCCCTTGTAGCCCTGCTCGGAAATGGTGGGCACGTCGGGCAGCGCCTGCGAACGTGCGAGCGTGGCCACGCCCAGCGCACGCAGCTTGCCGGCCTTGACGTAGGGCAGCGCCGTGAGGATGTCGGTGAAAGTCATGCTCACCTGGTTGCCCAGCAGGTCGTTCAGCGCCGGGCCCGTGCCCTTGTACGGAATGTGCTGCAGGTCGGTACCGGCCACGGAGTTGAAGAGCACACCCGCCAGGTGCGACGATGCGCCGTTGCCCGACGAGGCATAGCTGAGCTTGCCCGGGTTGGCCTTGGCATAGGCCACCAGTTCGGGCACCGTCTTCACCGGCAGGGCAGGGTTCACCACCAGGATGTTGGGCAGGTAGCCGACCTGGATGACGGGCGCGAAGCTCTTGACCGGGTCGTAGTTGATCTTGCGGTACAGGCTCTTGTTGATGGCCAGCGGGCCCGAGGTGCCGAACATCAGCGTGTGGCCGTCGGCTTCGGCACGGGCCACGTATTCGGCGCCGATGTTGCCGCCCGCGCCCGCGCGGTTCTCCACGATCATGGGCTGGCCGAGGCGGTCTTTCATCTCGGCGGCGAGCGTGCGCGCCATCGCGTCGGTCGGGCCGCCGGGCGGGAAGGGCACGACCAGCATCAGGGGCTTGGAGGGGAAGGCGTCGGCGGCATGGGCGGCGGGCCATGCGGAGAAGAGCGTGGCGCAGGCGGCCAGAAGGAAGGTCGAGCGTTTCAAGGGATGTCTCCGTTTTTGTGAATGGACCAGTGGCTCAGGCGAGCGCGCTTGCGGGTTGAACGTGGGCGCCGTTCCAGTCCGCGGGCATGGCGTCGGGCGAGAGCGGGTCGCGCGGCAGCACGCGGTGCAGCAGCACCAGCTGCGACCAGCGCAGGCGCGCGGCGGAGCCGCCGTGCGCCGCCTCCCAGGCCATGGCGATGGCGCTGGTGCAGTGGTAGAGCGCGGAGGCGGCTTGCCGTGCGAGCACGTCGCCGCCTTCGCGCGCGGCGGTTTCTGCCAGCGCGGCAGCGCGTGCGAACGCATCGTGCAAGGCCTTTGAAAAAGCGGGAGTGAGCGCCGCGTCGTCGAGCAGCTTCTCGCAGTGCGCGCGCAGCACCGGCAGCGAGCCTTCGCGCTTCACCGCGCGAATCACGTCCAGCGCCACGATGTTGCTGGTGCCTTCCCAGATCGAGCCCAGGTGCGCATCGCGCACCAGCCGCGCGTCGCTCCACTCCTCGATGTAGCCGCAGCCCCCGCGCACTTCCATTGCGTCGCCCGTCACCTTGCGCGCGTCGCGGCAGGCGCGGAACTTGATGAGCGGCGTGAGGATGCGCAGCAGCGCGTACGCATCGGGCTCGGCCGCATCGGAGCGGGCCAGCGCCAGGGCGGTCTGGCACACCATCGTGCGTGCCTGCTCGGCCGGCAGGCGCAGCTTGTCGAGCTGGCGCTGCATGAGCGGCATCTGTTCCAGCGTGCGGCCGAATGCGCGGCGCTGCGAAGCGATGAACTCGGCCTCGGCCACCGCGCGCCGCATCAGGCCCGCAGCGCGCACGCCGTTCGACAGGCGCGAGTTGTTGACCATGTCGGCCATCTGCACGAAGCCGCGGCCGGCCTCGCCCACCAGGTGCGCGAACGCCCCTTCGAGGCGGATCTCGCCGCTGGCCATCGAGCGCGTGCCCAGCTTGTCTTTCAAACGGATGATGCGGTAGTGGTTCAGGCTGCCGTCGTCCAGCCGGCGCGGCAGCAGGAAAAGCGACACGCCCTTCATGCCTGGCGCACCGTCTTCGGCGCGCGCGAGCACCATCGCGAAGTCCGCATCGGGGTTCGAGCAGAACCACTTGTCGCCTGTGATGCGCCAGCTTCCGTCGGACTCTTGCCGCGCGGTCGTGGCGGTCGCGGCGATGTCGGAGCCGGCGGCCTGCTCGGTCATGAACATCGCGCCCTGGGCCAGCTCGTCGAAATCGAGCGAGGTCAGGCGTGGCAGGTATTTGGCGACCAGCTCGGGCGTGCCGAACTTCTTCAGCGTGCGCGTGAGCGAGTCGGTCATCGACACCGGGCAGCACAGGCCGAACTCGGCCTGCACGAACAGGTAGGTCAGCACGTATTTCACGAGCGGCGGCATCTTGCCCTGCCAGCCCAGCGTGTCGTCGCGGTGCGAGATGGCGGCCAGGCCGAACTCGCTGAGCGCCAGGCGCTCCATCTCCACGTAGGCCGGGTGCTTGACGACCTTCTGCTCGTCCAGCCCGGTGCGCGTGCGCTGCTTCAGCGTGGGCGGGTTGCGGTCGGCGGTGCCGGCCAGCTCGTCGAGCAGGCCGCCCGCCATGCCGCCCAGCCGCTCGAAGTGCGGCTGCATGTGCGCGCGCAGGTCGGCGGGCAGGTAGAGCGCGAGCAGGGCGTGCAGCTCTGTGTCGGTGGTGAACAGGTTCTGACCGTGGCGGTCGGGAATGGGATGCAAATCGGGGCGCGCGCCTTGCGGCGCGGCGGTGGCAGCGTGTGCAACTTGCTCTGACATGGCTTTTTGTCTCCTGGTTCGCCGCATTGTTGAAGCCACGACGATCCGTGTCTAATATCGATTTGGTCTTGTTCTATTCGATCTGACTATCCATGGAACTTCGACACCTGCGCTACTTCTCCGTGCTTGCCGACGAGCTGCACTTCGGGCGCGCGGCGCGGCGCCTGTCGATCTCGCAGCCGCCGCTGTCGGTGGCCATCCGGCAGCTCGAGGAGTCGGTGGGCGCGCGGCTGTTCGAGCGCAACAGCAAGGAGGTGCGGCTCACGCCCGCGGGAGACGCGCTGCGCATCTCGGCGCGTCGCGTGCTGCTGCAGGCCGAAGAAGCCGCCATCGAGGCACGCGACGTGGCGCTGGGCTCGGCGGGGCGGCTGCGCATCGGCTTCGTCGGCGCCATGCTGTACCGGGGCCTGCCGCAGGCGCTGCGCGCATTCCAGGCGAAGCACCCGGCGGTGCGCATCACGCTGAGCGAGCTCAACTCCGGCGTGCAGATTTCCGAGCTGCTGAACGACCGGCTCGACCTGGGTTTTGCCCACACGCGCCGCGTGCCGCAGGAGCTGCAGCACCGGCTGCTGCTGTCGGAGCCTTTCGTGGCCTGCCTGCCCTCTGGCCATGCGCTGGCGCGCAAGCGCGTGCTGGCCCCGGCCGACCTGCGTGACCAGCCTTTCGTGCTGTTCTCGCGCGAGGCTTCACCCGATTACCACGAGCGCATCCTGTCGATCTGCGCCGACGCGGGCTTTTTGCCCGAGGTGCGCCACGAGGTGCGCCATTGGCTGGCGGTGGTGTCGCTGGTGTCGCAGGGCATGGGCGTGGCGCTGGTGCCGCAGGCGATGCGGCATTCGGCGCTGCGCGGCGCGGTGTTCCGCCCGCTCGACCGGGAGGTGGCGCAGTCGGAGGCCTATGGCATCTGGCGCAACGGGCCGGCCAATGTGCTGGTCGAGCGGCTGCTGCAAGGCGTGGCGGACAGCATCGAAGCCGCCGCCAGGCTTCAGGCGTAGAGCGGCTCTTCCGCCATCTGCTCGCACTGGTCTTCGAGCACGAGGATCTGGCCCTTCCAGTAGTCGCTGGAGCCGAACCACGGAAAGTTGATCGGAAAGATCGGGTCTTCCCAGCGCCGCGCCAGCCACGCGCTGTAGTGAATGAGCCGCAGCGTGCGCAGCGGTTCGATCAGCGCCAGCTCGCGCCGGTCGAACTCGCGGAACTGCTCGTAGCCGTCGAGCAGGCCCGACAGCTGCGAGGTGCGCTGCGCGCGGTCGCCCGACAGCAGCATCCACAGGTCCTGCACCGCGAAGCCGGTGCGCGCGTCGTCCAGGTCGACGAAGTGCGGGCCGCCGCCGGGGCGGTCGGTGGGCGTCCACAAGATGTTGCCTGGGTGCACGTCGCCGTGCAGGCGCAGCTTGCGCGGCTTGAAGTCGGAGGCCGGCGGCTGCAGCGCGAGGGCGGTTGCGCGCACCATGTCCAGCGCCTCGTTGCAGGTTTTTTCCCATTCGCGCTGCATGTCGAGCGGAATCTTGTCGTTTTCCAGCAGCCAGTCGCGCGAGTCGAGGCCGAAGGTCTGCAGGTCGAGCGCGGGGCGGGCCTCGAATGGCCTCGCGCTGCCCACGGTGTGGATGCGCGCCAGAAAGCGGCCCACCCATTCGAGCACCTCGAAGTCGTCGAGCTCCGGCGAGCGACCGCCGCGGTACGGGCTCACGCTGAAGGCGAAGCCGGCGTGGTGGTGCAGGGTCTTGCCGTCGAAGGCCAGGGGCGCCACGGCGGGCACTTCGCCGGCCGCCAGTTCGAGCGAGAAGCCGTGCTCCTCGAGGATCTCGGCGTCGGTCCAGCGGCCGGGGCGGTAGAACTTGACCACCACCGCGCTGCGGTCTTCCAGGAACACCTGGTAGACCCGGTTTTCATAGGAGTTCAGGCCGGTGAGCCGGCCGTCGCCGTACAGGCCGAGCGTTGCGAGCGCGTCGAGCACCACGTCGGGCGTGAGGCTCTCGTAAGGATGGGTGTTCGCGGGCGCTGCAGAGGAAAGAGTCATGCGGCGATTGTCGCCACACGGCGAGCGGCGGTCTCAGGCGCCTACAGGTTGTTTGTAAAGAGAAAGGACATGGCCGCTGCGCGGGTCGCCCTTGCCCGCGAGCACTTGCGCATAGGCGGCAGCCACCGCGTCGCCGCCGTGGTGGTGTTCGGCATGCAGCCAGGGGCTTTTCGCGTCAGTGACCTCGGCGATGAATGCGTGCCAGGCCGCGACCATGCGCTTGCCGAATTCGTCGGCGCCCCACTCCGCCGTGCGCTTCTTGATCTGCGCCGGCGCGAAGAACAGCGTGGCGCGCGGGCCGGCCAGGTCCTTGCCCGCGCCCTTGGCCGCGAGCTGCTCGACGTGCGTGCCGCCGATGGAGCTGCTGTATTTCAGGTGGATGAAGCGTTCGTGGACCGCGTTGCGCAGCGCCCCGTTGCCCGCGAAGTCGACGTACACGCAAGGCGTGTCGGCCGCGATGCTGTCGAGCGCGTCGTAGGTCAGCACGCGGTCGTAGCAGCCCAGGCTTTCGCAGAAGGCGACGTTGGCGGGCGACGTGAGGCCGATCACCTCGATGCCCTTGCGCTGGTGCAACTGAAATGCGGTGCCATAGGCCGTCTTGCTCGACGCGCTCGACAGCAGCATCGTCTTCGCACCGAAGAAGTCGTTGTCGGCCATGAAGTCGTCGATCAGCCACGAGGTGATGAACAGCGGGCGCAGCAGCGCCTGGATGTCTTCGGTGTCGGCCGTGTAGAGCGCATCGCTCGCGCAACGGAAGTACTGGTTGTAGACGGCCGGCAGCGCTGCGCGGTGCTCCGCCATGTCGGCGAAGCGCTCGGCCGACAGCCGCCCGGGGCTGAGCACCGCGCCCGAGGCCATCGGCCAGTAGCCGTACAGCCGCTCGCCCACCGCCACGCCCGGGTGCAGCGACTGCACCACGCTCGCGAAGCCCCACACGGGGATGCTGCCCCAGCCTTCTTCACCGGTCGGATAGAACTGCCAGTAGCTCATCGCATCGCCGAAGGCGGCGTAGGTGATGTTGTTCGAGGTGAGCGCAAAGTTGTCGATGCGCACGCGCACCTGGCCGTCGGCCAGGGCTTCGTCGTCGGCGGTGTGCAGGCGCGTGGTGGCGAGCTGGTCTTTGCGAATCAGGAGGCTGGTCGTGCGCATGGGTGAAGCTCCGGCAGTGGATGTGCCCGCGACGTTAGCCAAGCCGGATGAAAGGCGCTAGCGTGCAGCGCGTTTCGGCGTCACCCGTGAGACATCGGCGGGCACAAAAAAAGCGACCTGGCTTGTGACCGGATCGCTTTCAAGGAATGGACAGTCTCCTTCAAGGGAACACCGAGGAACCGGCTTTGCCGGGCCTCAGGTGTTGCCCCCGGTAGGGGGAAGGAGCAGCGACACGAAGTGCGCGAAGCCTGGGGGCGAGCCCAGGTCAGGCAATGGTGAGTTCGACGTCGATGTTGCCGCGCGTCGCGTTCGAGTACGGGCACACCTGGTGGGCGGTGTCGACCAGCTTCTGCTTGGCTTCGGCGTCCAGGCCCGGCAGCGTGATCGCCAGCTTCACGGAAACGCCGTAAGCCGCGCCGCCGTTCGTCGGGCCGAGGGAAACGCTGGAGTCGATGGACACGTCGTCAGGCACCGTCACGCCGATCTTCGGGCCGACGGCCTTCATCGCACCGATGAAGCAGGCGGCGTAGCCGACCGCGAACAGCTGTTCGGGGTTGGTGCCGGGCTTGCCGGAGCCGGGCGAGCTCAGCTTGACGTCGATGGCGCCGTCGCTGGACTTGCCTGCGCCGTCACGGCCGCCGACGGTGTGGGCTTCTGCGGTGTAGAGCACTTTGTCGAGCTTGGTGGTCATGGTGATTTCCTTTGATGAAGTGAAGGGACAGGGTGAACGTTGGCCGCGCGAAGGGCTACGCGGCTTTCTTGATGCGGTCGCGCAGCGTTTGCAGCTGCTGCGTGATCGCAATGAGTTCCGGCACCGAGCATTCGGTGGCGGCCAGGAGGCAGGCCGGCACGTTGGCCGCCTTGGTCTTCAGCCTGCGGCCCGCGGCGGTGAGCGTGATGTGCACGCGCCGCTCGTCGGCCACGTCGCGCACACGGCTGACGTAGCCATTGGCTTCGAGGCGCTTGAGCAGCGGCGTGAGCGTGCCCGAGTCGAGCGACAGCCGCTCGCCGAGCGCGGAGACCGTGTGGCCGTCCTGCTCCCACAGCGAGAGCATGACCAGGTATTGGGGGTAGGTGAGCTGCAGCTTTTCGAGCAGCGGCTTGTACAGGCGCGTCATGGCCAGCGAGGCGGAATAGACCGCAAAGCACAGCTGGTTGTCCAGCTTGAGCATGTCGTCGGCGGTGACGGGGGTGGAGCGCATGGGTTGAATTGTAGTGAGCAATTGAATTGCGTGCAATATAAATTGAAAGTGTCGGTTTCAGCGGCAGCACCGCGGCGTTCAGGCCGGCTTGCCGCGGCCTGTTTTCTCTCGACCGGTTTTCTTCGTGTTGTCGGCGCGCGGCGCGCTCGCTGCCGCCGCGGCTGCCATGCTGCCATTGGCCTGGTCGATCCACAACAGGGAATCGACGTAGGACATGAACCGGTTCAGGTACTCCGGCGAGAGTTCGCGCATGAGGATGAGCGCGCGGTGCACCAGGTGGTGCGAGTTCAGCGGGCCGGCGTTGTCCGGCACCTTGGCCAGCGACTGCGTCAGGCGCCGGTCGGCGCTGAGTTTGGACCAGGTGCTGCGGAAGTAGGTGACGGCCTTCAGGTCGGGCGTGGCACCGCTCGCTGCAAGGCCTTCGCCCGAAGCAGGCGCAAGCACCGCAAGGTGGTCGATGAGCTCTGCGAGCGCGCTGCGTGCCAATGGTGCTTCTTCCGGCGGGGCGATCGCGCCAAGCCGCTGGCGAAGCGCCTCGCCGTACGCCGCGAGCAACTGGCCGATCCGCTCGTCGAGCATGCGCCGCGCCTCGCCGTCGTGTGCGTCGGCGCGGCGGGCCATCGCCTCGATGAAGCGAAAGCGCACCGGGTCGGCGCGGTCGTCGCCACGCGCGCGCCACGCGGCCAGCGCCGCGCCTGCGTCGGGGGCGGCGTCGCTACTCACGGACCTTGGTGCCCGTGTGGGTGCGCGAGGGCCGGGGCGTCGGCGCCATCTCCACGCGCCGGTTCTTCGAGCGGCCGTCGGCGTCGGCGTTTGAGGCCACCGCCTGCTCGGCACCGAAGGCCGCAGCAAAGATGGACGACGACGGCACGCCGGACTCGATCAAGGCGCGCGTCACCGTCAGCGCGCGCTGCGCCGACAGCTCCCAGTTGTCGGCGAACTGGCGCGCGTTGTCGCGCATCTGCCGGTCGTCGGTGAAGCCGCTCACCATCAGAATTTCGTCGCGCGAGCGCAGGTACGCCGCCAGCGGCCCCGCCAGGCTCTTGAGCAGCTGCCGGCCTTCGGGCTGCAGGTCGGCGGAGTTGAAGGCGAACAGCACGTTGCCGCTGATGCCGATGCGCCCGTCGTTCAGCGTCACGCGGCCCGCGGCCAGCGGGGCCGCCAGCGCCTCTTCGAGCGTCTGCCGGCGCTTGGTCTCGGCCTGGCGCTGCTGCACCTCGGTCTCCAGCTTGCTGGCCAGTTCGAGCTGCATGCCCAGCGCGCACACCAGGATGAGCACGAACGCGCCCAGCAGGCCCGACATCAGGTCGCCGAACACCGCCCACACCGGCACGCCGGGCCCTGCGCCGTCCACGCTGTCGGTGCCGCCGTCGAGCTCGTCCTGCATCACGCGTCGCTGCCCACGGCGGCCTGCCGGTCGGCGATGCGCTGCAGGTCTTCGACGATCTGCTTCTGCGACATGATGCTCAGGTCTATCACTTCGCGCGCCTGCGCCACGTAGTAGGCCAGCTGCTCGTCGCTGCGCGAGATCGACTTGCCCAGCGCGCCTTCGATGCGCTGCAGCTGCGCGGCCATCTTGTCGTTCGATTCGCTGAACAGCTGCACCGCGAACCCGAAGGCCTCGCCCATGCTGGCCACCTCGACGGCGCCGCCGGTGATCTGCGCGGCCACGGCCGACATCTTGTGGGTTTCCTCGTCGATCTTCTCGGTGAAGCGGCTTCCCACGCGCTCCAGCACGTCGGCCGACGCGGCCACCAGCGAATCGACCGCCGCGCGCTGCTCGGTGGAGGCATGGTTCACGGCGTCCAGCAGCGTGGACAGCGTGCCGAGGATGCGGCTGCGTTCTTCGAGCATCACGTTGTCGCGCGCCATGCTGTCCGACAGCTTCTGGCGCAGCTCGGCCACCACGTCGGCCGCGACGCGGGGTGCCTCGGCAGCCGCCTGCAGCAGCTGGGCGATCTCGGCGGTGGTGGTCTTGGCGTGCGCGTCGTTCTGTGCCGACATGTCGCGCGCAGTCTGCGCCATGGTGTCCAGCAGTTGCTGCTGCTGGCCCAGCGTGTTCGCGCCGGCCTGCTGCCATTCGTGCTGCAGCGCCTGCGCCATCGACGCGAGCGATTGCGTCCATGCGGACAGGCGCCGCTCGTCGTGCGAGGCCAGCTGGGTCTGCAGCTCGGCGTGTGCCAGGTCCACGCTGCCCACGGCGCTTTCGAGCCGCGCCGCAACGCTGTCGACCAGCGCGCCCGAGCGTTCGCCGAAGGTCTGCGCCAGGCGGTCGTGCGCGCCGCGCACATCGGCCGACAGCGCCTCGGTCGTGCGCTGGTGCTCGGCCAGCGTGGCTTGCCAGCTGTCCATGCTGTCTGCGAGCTTCTGGCGCAGCGCGGTCATCACTTCGCCCGCGACGCGGGGCGCCTCGGCGGCGGCCTGCAGCAGCTGGGCGATTTCTGCGGTGGTGTTCTTCGCGTGCGCTTCGGTCCGGGCCGACATGTCGCGCGCGGTCTGCGCCATGGTGTCCAGCAGTTGCTGCTGCTGGCCCAGCGTGTGGGCGCCGGCCTGCTGCCATTCGTGTTGCAGCGTGCCGGCCATCGACGCCAGCGACTGCGTCCATGCGGCAAGCCGCTGTTCGTCGCGCGACGCGAGTTCTGTCTGCAGGTCGGTGTGCGCCTGGCCCACGGTGCCCAGCAGCGAGGCCGAGTGCTGCGCGAAGGTGGCGGCCGCCGCCGTCAGCGCCTGCTGCGTGTCGGCGGACAGCTGCTCGCTCGTGAGCCGATGCTGCGCCAGCGCGCCGCCCCAGGTGTCGGACACGGTGCCCACGGTGCCTTCGAGCCGCGCGGCCACGCTCTCGACCAGCGCGGCCGAACGCTCGCCGAAGGTCTCGGCCAGGCGGTCGTGCGCGCCGCGCACATCGCTGGACAGCGCCTCGGTCGTGCGCTGGTGCTCGGCGAGTGCGAGTTTCCAGGTGTCGGCCACGCGGCCGGTGGTGGCCTCGAAGCGGGTGGAGAGGCCGTCGAGCTGCTGCTGCACGGTCTGCGCGAGCGTGTCGTGCAGCGAGGCCGTCTCGCGCGCGATGCCCGCCATGGTGGCCTCGACCACCGGCTGGATCGCCGCGCTCGCGATGCGCGCGCTTTCGGTCAGGCTGTGCTGCAGCGACTTGTCGACCGACGCGGCCAGCCCGACATAGGCGGCCTCGGTCCTGATGTGGAAGTTGTCTTGCCCCGCGGCGAGGCGCTCGTTGAGCGCCAGGCTCTGCCGCTCCATGGCGGCCATCACGGCCTGCAGCTGGCCGACCAGCTCGGGCATGGCCTCGGCCTGGCGCTGCAGCAGCTTGAAGGACGCTTCGCGCTGGTGCACCTGCGAGTAGGGCCGCAGGGTGGTCGCGATCTTGCTGTCGAGCAACTGCCCGGCCTGCATGCGTTCACGCCGGCTCAGCGCCGAGGCGAAGCCCAGCATGGCCGATGCGGCCACGCCCGCCACCGAGGTGCCGAACGCCAGGCCCAGGCCCTTCACGGGGGCGGACAGCGAGGCGCGAATGGACTGCAGGTCGGTCGAGCTTTCCAGCGCGATGCCCGTGCCCTTGAGCGTGACGACCATGCCCAGGAAGGTGCCCAGCATGCCCAGCAGCACCAGGAAGCCCGCGAGGTACGGCGTCATCGCCGGGCCGGGCAGGCCCACGCGCTCGCCTTCCACGCGCAGGCGCACCGCGTTCTGCAGCGAAGGGTGCAGCTGGGCCAGCCAGGCGCCCAGGTTGGGCGGCGGCGCGGACAGGTCGGCCACGGCCTTCGTCAGCGTGGACGTGGCCTGGTGAAAGCGGTGCAGCTCCAGCGCGCCCATGACGTAGAACGCGCCGACGAGCACTGTCACGCCCAGCGCCAGCGGGTTCGAGCCGATGTAGCCCGCGCCGGCCCAGACCACGATGGCCAGGCCTGCGGCAATGACCGCGTGATGGAGGAATCTGTTCATGGAGGAAGGTCTTTGTGCCTGGTGCGAAGGGCTTCGAGCAGCCCGTCGACCGGTTGAAATCGGAAGTCCAGTTCGGCCAGCAGCAGGTCGCGTGCGTCCTGGTGGAAGGTGTCGAGCCAGCCGTCGGGCGAGGCGTCGCGCAGGCGCTTGAAATGCTTTTCGAGCAGCGTGGGCACGCTGGCCAGCAGGGTGCGCTCCTGCGCGCCGAGCACCTGTTCCATGACCACGTCGACCCCGGCCAGCCGCGCCATGGCGGGCGAGGTGCCCGCCAGCCTGGCACGCAGCCGGCCGCGCAGCGGGACTACGGCCGCGTCCATCGCCTGTTGCCGGGCGAGGTAGCGCTGGCGGTACGGCGCGAAAGCGATCGGGGCGATCGGGGCGACCGGAGTGTCGATGGCGGTGTCCTTGGGCTGGGAGGCTTTGGTGAACTGCGTGAACTGCGCGGAGGCCGGTGCCGGCAGGAAGGCGCTGTCCTGCGCGATGGCGCTCGTGAGCGCGGCCCGCACGCGGTTGCATTCGTTTTCTTCTGCGTCGGAGGACGCGAGTGCACCGGACGGCGAGGCCGCCGGGTTGCCGTTCAATGCGGCGGAAAGAGAGATGGCGTCGGTCCAGCCGAACCATTGGCTCAGCCGGTCGGCGGTGACTTGCCGGGGTTCGCGAACGTCGACTTCAGACAGCCGTGAAAGCAAGCGAACGAGCGCCGAGCCGTTGAATCCTGTGCGCCCTGAAACTTGCGCCATACAGCCAGATACCGCAGTCCGAAAAACCTGGCAGTCTACACCGAAGACCCGCGCCGGCCGCCCCGGTTACAGCCCCTGACGCGCCGGTGGGACGGCCCGTTTGGCCTACCCTTCAGCCCCTGAAGCGCCTGCGCGTGAGCGCCAGCGCAATCCAGAAAGCCGCCACCCCATACACCGCCAGCACGCCCGCGTGCAGCCACCAGTCGGTGGGCCACTGGTCCATGAAGAGCGGACGCACCAGCGCCACCGCATTGGTCAGCGGCAGCCAGGCCGCCACCGCCTTCACGGCCGAAGGCAGTTGTTCCAGCGGAAAGAACACGCCGCTCAGGAACATCATGGGCGTCATGAACAGCGTGAAGTAGTAGGTGAAGAAGTCGTAGCCCTTGGCCAGCGCGTTGAAGATCAGCGCGATCGACGAGAAGGTGATGCCCGCGCCGATGAGCACCAGCCACGCGACGACGAGCTTGGGGCTGTGGCTGATGCCCAGCCCGAGCATCACGAACAGGATGGCCGTGACGGTGAAGATCGACTTGAACGCCGCCCACAGCATCTCGGCCAGCACGATGTCGTCCAGGCCCACCGGCGCGTTCATGATGCCGTCCCAGGTCTTTTGCACGTGCATGCGCGAAAAGGCCGAATACAGCGCCTCGAAGCTGGCCGCGTTCATGGCGCTCATGCAGATCGAGCCGCTGGCCAGGAACAGGATGTAGGGCACCTTCACGCCGTCCACCGCCACCTGGCCCACCAGCGCGCCCATGCCGTAGCCGAAGGCCACCAGCCAGATCAGCGGCTCGGCGATGTTGCCGATCAGGCTCGGAATGGCCAGCTTGCGCCACACCAGCAGGTTGCGCAGGAACACGGGCCACCAGCGCATGGAGAGCTCGGGCGCGCGCCACACCGAAGGCGTGGCGGTGGCGGAGTGAGTGGTCGTTGTCGTATTCATGGCTTAGCCGTCCTCGCGAATCTGGCGACCCGTGAGTTTCAGGAAAAGGTCTTCCAGGTTCGCGGGCCGGTGAAAGGTGCGCAGCCCGCCGTGCTGCGTGAGCGCATCCAGCAGGCGCCGCGCGTCCTGCGTGTAGAAGAACACGGTCTCCCCGCTCACCTCGACACGTGCCGCCATCGCCTTGAGTTCGGGCGACTCGGCGAGCGCCACCGCGCCGTTGCCGTACACCTCGACCACGTCGGGCTCCAGGTGCTCGGCGATCAGGTCGCGCGGCTTGCCCTCGGCGATCTTGCGGCCGTGGTCGAGCACCAGCAGGCGCGAGCACAGGCGCTCGGCCTCGTCCATGAAGTGCGTGGTCAGCAGGATCGACTTGCCCTGCTGCAGCAGCACCTGCAGCCGCTCCCACATCAGGTGGCGCGCCTGCGGGTCGAGGCCGGTGGTGGGCTCGTCGAGCAGCAGCAGCTTGGGGTCGTTCACCAGCGCGCGCGCCAGCGACAGGCGCCGGCGCATGCCGCCCGACAGCTCGCCGGGTTTCGCGTCGGCCTTGTGCGAAAGCGCCGCGAACTCCAGCAGCTGCGGTACGCGGGCGCGCACCTGCGCCTTGGCAAAGCCGAAGTAGCGGCCGTACACCACCAGGTTCTCGGCGCAGCTGAAGTCGGGGTCCAGCGTGTCGAACTGCGTGACCACGCCCAACTGCGCCTTGATGGCCAGCGCGTCGCGCGGCATCTGCAGGCCCAGCGCGGAGATCTCGCCGCCGTCGGGCGCGGTGAGACCCAGGCACATGCGGATGGTGGTGGTCTTGCCCGCGCCGTTCGGGCCGATCACGCCCAGGCATTCGCCCGGCGCGATCTCGAACGACAGGTCGTCCACGACCGTGGTGTCGCCGTAGCGCTTGCGCAGGTGGCTGACCTGGAAGAGCGGGGGAGGGGAAAGGGGGGAAGGGGAGGAAGAGAAGGAAGAGGGCGGCACGCGGCCATTCTGACGCAGGCACGCAACAGCCGTTCCCCTCGCTTCAATCGATGGACACGTCACGCAACCCGGGCCCTTCGCCGGCGGCACAATCGACGCCAGTTTGCATTTCGCGGGGGGAGGCCCAACGATGCTGCGTTTCTGGCTCGCGCTGTCGGTGTTGCTGCTGCTCGGCGCCTGTGCCCCCTTTCATCGGCCCCTGGCGGCCGCGGACCGCGCCAAGGTCCAGACGGTCGACCTGCGCGTGGTCGTCGCGCAGGAGAGCTTCATGTTCTCCGCGCAGGCCCCCGGCGTGAGCGCGGCCACGGGCGGCGGGCTCATCGGCGCGATCATCGACTCGTCGGTGCAGCAGTCGCGCCAGAAGGACATGAGCGCCGAGGTGCAGGCCATCGTCGGGCCGCTGCTGGACTACGACTACCGCGCCGAGGCCGGCAAGGCGCTCGATGCGGCGCTGGCCGAGCCGACCGCGTTTCCTCTGAAGGTCCGCTCCTCGCAGGTGCTCGCGGCCATGCCGCCCAAGCCCGAGCATGAGGCTCGCATCGCCGCCACCCGCTCCGGGCCCGCCTACATGGTGCTGTTGCTGCAGTACGCGCTGGAGCCCGGCCTGGGCGCCTTCACCACGCGCACCACCGCCTTGCTGTGGCAGGACGGGGCCAGCGAGCCGAGCTACCGCACCTCGGTCATCTTCCAGACACCCATCGGCGGCACCGCGCGCGCCGCTGTCCTGCGCAGGCTCACGGCCAGCGACGGCCAGGTGCTGCGCGGCGTGATGCGCGAGTCGGTGGTGCAGACCCTGCACGCCGTGGCGATGGACATTGCCGGCGCCCGCACCGCCGGCGTGAAGACCGCGCGCTTCAACGTCAACGGCTCCTGGGTGACGCTGGCCGGCGCCGGCTTCGACGAGCAACCGGGGCGCGTGCTGTTCCGCGACCAGGACGGCGCCTTGTATTCGGTGCGGAGCGCCGCGCCATGACGGCCGGACGAAGAGGCGCCTTGGCCCTGGCCGCGCTGTGCGCCCTGCCGGGCCTGTCGCATGCGGTCACCGAGAGCGAGCCGTTGCCCATGGTGTTCGAGACCTCGTCGGAGCCGGCCGAGCGGCCCGACGGCGTGCCGGTCGTGACGCCGCGGCTGGTGCGTGGTTGCATGCTGTACCTGCCGGCCGTCGAGGACGTGCGCAGCAACAAGGCCAACGCCGGCAACCTCACCGTGATGCTGCCCACGGTGCATGCCACGCCCCGCTCGGTGCAGTCGCTGCGCAGCGGCGACGCCACGGCGTGGACGCGCGGCGCGCTGCAGTCGACCCGCCGCTACGGGTTCCAGCCGGTGCTGGGCGCCCCCGCCTCGAACGGCGGAGCCGTGCAGGTCACCGCGAACGGCGCCTCGGGGCAGGTCACCGCGGACGTGGCGTTGCGCCTGGCGCATGCATGGTCGGCGGGCCTGAACCTCGTCTCGCACGTCGTGCTCCAGGTCAGCTACCGCCTGCCCGGCGGAGCAACGGCCGTGCGGCAATACCACGGCATGGGCACGCGCACCAACTTCGCCAGCGGCAACGGCGAGTTCATGTCGGTGCTGAACCTCGGGCTCGAAGAGGCGGTGCACAGCATGGCCCTCGACGCTGCCGCGCTGTGCGACGGCAAGCCGCTGCCCGAACCGGCGGTGGCGCGATGAAGGGCATGCTGGAGCTGCACCTGACCTGCGGCGCGCTGCCCGATTCCCAGATTCCCTTTTTTGTCGCGACCTGCGAGCAGGTCGGGCTGCGGCCGCTGCTCATCGACCACCACCACGGCGTGCAGCAACGCCAACCATCGGCCACGGCCTGGCTGCGCGCCGATCTCGAGGAGGCCCGGGCCGAAGCGATGGCGCTGGCGCAGTGGCTGGCGCGCGCGGGCATGGCCGTGATGGACGTGAAGGTCGACGCCCCGGTGCAGGACTCCGAACGCTTCGGCCACCCGGGCCGGTATTTCGAGTGGCGCGGCAAGCTGCGGCAGCTGCACGACATGGCCGACCTGCGGCGCCTGTGCGAGGTGCATGGTGCGCGGTTGTCGCGCGACAGCCTGCGCGAGGACGCCGACACCTGCTTCGTCACGCTGTGCAGCCGCGAGCCGCTGGCCGAGTTCAGCGCGCGCGTGCGGGCGTTGACCAGCCAGCTCGCGCGCGACGGGTGGCCGCTGCTGAAGCAGGACGCCGAAATCTGCCTGCACGACAGCCGCGAGCCGCCCCAGCCAGACTGGCTTGCGCCGTTCCTGCTGCCATCCGCTGCCTCCGGCGGCCCCGGCTAAAGCCTGAGCCCGCTGAACTCCGTCTTCATCCACGCGATGAAGGCCCGCGTGCGCGCCGGCAGCAGCCGCGCGTTCGGGTAGATCACGCTCACCGGGCGCGGCGGCGGCTCGAAGTCTTCGAGCACCAGCGCGAGCCGCCCCTGCGCCACGTGCGGCATCACCTGGTACGAGAAGAAGGTGCCGAAGCCCATGCCCGCCGCGCAGGCCTCGATGGCGGGCGCGTTGTGGTTGAACTCCAGCCGCGGGTCTGGCGTGACGCCGATGGTCTTGCCGCCTTCGCGAAACAGCCACTGCGACGGCATGTCGACCCGGCCGCGCACGCAGGGCGCGCCTTCCAGGTCGCGCGGATGCCGCGGCACGCCGTGCTGCGCCAGGTAGGCCGGGCTCGCGGCCACCACGCGGCGGATGGTGCCCAGCGTCTGCGCCACCAGCGACGAGTCTTCCAGCGGGCTGATGCGGATGCCCACGTCGATGCCTTCTTCCAGCAGGTTCACGCTGCGGTCGTACAGCCGCACGCTGCAGCGCACCTTCTCGTGGCGCTGCATGAAGCGCACGATGGCGGGCGCCACGTACATGTGGCCGAACAGCACCGGCGCGGTGATGGTGAGCTGGCCTGCGGGCTCGCTGGCCTCGGCCCGGAGCGCCAGGTCGGCGGCGTCGGCCGCGAGCAGCACGTCGCGCGCGCTGGGCAGGTAGTGGCGGCCCTCTTCGGTGAGCGACAGCCGGCGCGTGGTGCGGTGGAACAGGCGCACGCCCAGGTGCGCCTCGAGCGCGGCCAGCGCGCGCACCACCGCGGGCAGCGAGGTGCCCATTGCCTCGGCGGCGCGGGTCATGCTGCCCTGGTCGGCAATCTGAACGAAGGTCTGCATGGCCTTGAAGCGATCCATGGGCCGATTAAACCGGAAAACGCAGCAGTCAAATACAGGAATGGCTATTCATTCATCGAGCGCAAGAGAGAAGAATCGGCGCCACGCCCCGCCACTTCCGAAAGACCTTGCCATGAACACCACCGCCACCCGCCCTGCACCACCCGCCCGGCCCATCAAGCCCATCAAGCTCTTTGGCTCCGCCCTGTCGGGCCACGTGCACCGCGTGCGCCTGTTCCTCACCCTGCTCGGGCTGCCCTTCGAGAACATCGAGATCGACGTGCCCCGGCGCGAAAACCGCGCGCCCGAGTTCCTCGCGCGCAACCCCTTCGGCCAGGTGCCGGTGATCGAGGACGGCGAGCTCACGCTGGCAGACTCCAACGCGATCCTGGTCTACCTCAACGAACGCTATGCGAGCGACCCCGCGCGCTGGATGCCGCGCGACGCGGTAGGCGCTGCGCGCGTGCAGCGCTGGTTCTCGGTGGCCGCCGGCCCGCTGGCCTACGGCCCGGCGGCGGCGCGGATCATGGCGCTGTTCGACCCGGCCACCGACCGCGCCGACACCGTCACGCGCTCGCATGCACTGCTGTCGGTGATGGAACTGCACCTGCGGCAGCAGGCCTTTCTCGCGGGGCCGGCCGCCACGCTGGCCGACATCGCGAACTACGCCTATGTGGCGCATGCGCCCGAAGGCAGCGTGTCGCTTGCCACCTATCCGAACGTGCGCGGCTGGCTCGAGCGCGTGGAAGCCTTGCCCGGCTTCGTTCCGATGGTGCGCACGGCCGTCGGGCCTGCGGCGGTCGCATGATCGCCGCGCCGTTTCATGCGGGCGAGCGGGCCATGCAGGCCCTGGGTGGCTCGCGCGAGCAGATGGAGTTCGCGGGCCCGCGCGTCATCCGCGACCACATGCCCGACCAGCACCGCGCGTTCTTTGCGCAGCTGCCGTTCCTGGTGGTCGGCAGCCTCGACGCCGAGCTGCAGCCCTGGGCCAGCGTGCTGGCCGCGCCGGCCGGCTTCATGCACTCGCCCGACGCCACGCACCTGCGCGTCGATGCGCTGCCTGCGGCGGGCGATCCGCTCGCCGGCGCGTTGACGCCAGGCGCGACGCTCGGCCTGCTCGGCATCCAGCCGCACACGCGGCGGCGCAACCGCATGAACGGCACGGTCGAGGCGCTCGACGCCGCGGGCTTCACGGTCGCGGTGCAGCAGAGCTTCGGCAACTGCCCGCGCTACATCCAGGCGCGCGAGCCCGTGCCGGCTTCGAACCGGGGCCATGCGCCGCCCGTGCAGCCGGCGCAATGGCTCGACAAGCTCGACCTGGCTGCGCACCGCCTCATCGGCAGCGCCGACACGCTGTTCATCGCCACCGCCTACCCGAACGAAGCGGCGGCCGGCGACGAGGCCGATGCGAGCTCGCACGGCGTCGACGTGTCGCACCGTGGGGGGCGCCCGGGCTTCGTGCGCATCGACGGCGACGACACGCTCACCGTGCCCGACTTCAACGGCAACCGCTTCTTCAACACGCTGGGCAACCTGGCCGCGCACCCGCGCGCGGGGCTGCTGTTCATCGACTTCGACAGCGGCGACCTGCTGCACGTGGCGGCGACGGCCGAGATCGTTTGGAACGGGCCCGAGGTCGAGGCCTTCGAAGGCGCGGAGCGGCTGATGCGCTTTCATGTGACGCATGCGCTGCGCCGACCGGCGGCGTTGCCGCTGCGCTGGGGCGACGCGCAACTGTCGCCGCACCTCGCGGGAACCGGTCAGTGGAACACCGGAATGCGCGCGTTGGCCGACGGCCGGTAGCCCCAGCCGCGCAGGCGCTGCGCTGCAAGGTCGGCTGCGGGCATGCGGGCCAGCAGCGCTTCGAGGCCGGCCGCCGCCAGCGTGCAGGCCAGGGCCTGGCCCGGGCAGGCATGCACGCCATGGCCGAAGCCGAGCATGCGGCGCTGGGCGCGCACGGGCATGAAACGGTCGGGCTCGGGGTTGAACAGCGGGTCGCGGTGGGCCGAGGCCAGCAGCACCAGCACCACGTCGCCAGCGGCCAGCGTGGTGCCCGCGATGGCGACAGGTTCCACCGCGAAGCGCCGCGTGTTCTGCACGGAGGGATCGTGCCGCGCCGTCTCTTCCACGAGGGTCTGCAGCCCGTCGCGCGTGCGTGCCGCTTCGCGCAGCGAAGGCTCGCGCATCACGGCGACCAGGCTGTTGCCGAGCAGGCCCGCCGTGGCGTCGCAGGTCTGCGACAGCAGGCCGACCAGGTTCGCGAGCAGCGCGCGTGACGGCGTTTCGCTCTCGGCCAGCACGCCGTGCAGCAGCGTGCCGTGCCGCGGCGGCGTGCCGGCCACCAGCGCTTCGAAGCGTGTCATCAGCGCGCCCGCCGCCGTGCCGGCGTGTTGCAGATGCGCCGGTGTGGACAGCGGCGACAGGCAGGCGACGAAGTCGCGCATCCACCGGTCGACCTGCGGCAAGGCGTCGTCGGCAAAGCCCAGCAGGTGCGCCACCGATTGCACGGGCACCGAGAACAGCGTGTCCGACAGCGGCTGCTGCCGAGGCACGCGCCGCGCCACCTGCAAGGCGGCTTCTCGCACCGCGTGCAGGTCGAGCCCGGCCAGCGCCCGCTGCAGCGCGGGCCGGTGCGCGGCGTGCGCCGCGCCGTCGTTCATGCGCACCAGATGGCCGAACACCTCGCCGGCGGCGCTGCCCGCGATGGCGCGCGGCACCGGCTCCGCCGCGGGCCTCACGCGCAGCGCACCGTGCGCCTGCAGCACCTGCGCAATGACGTCCGCGCGGCTCGCGACCCACACGCGCAGCGCATCGTTCCATGCGAGCGGCGGTCCTTCGCGCAGGGTTGCGTAGTACGGATACGGGTCGGCATGCGTGGCGGCCGCGACCGGGTCGGCGGGAGTGTCGGGGTTCATGGCCGCAGTGTGCGATCGAAGCCGCCATCACACTTCGCCCGCGAACGAAGTGTGGCGTGTGCTGTCGCTCTACGATGGCCGCATGGACACCACCGCTTCGCCTTCCGCCGACTTCCAGCTGGCCCGCCTGGCCGGCGCCATCGCCGAGCCGGCGCGCGCCCGCATGCTGAGCTGCCTGATGGACGGCCACGCGCGCACCGCCACCGAACTCGCCACCGTGGCCGAAGTGGCCGCGTCCACCGCGAGCGCGCACCTCGCGCGGCTGAAGGACGAGCGGTTGGTCGAGCTGCTGGTGCAGGGCAAGCACCGCTACTTTCGCCTGGCCGGCCACGACGTCGCCGCCGCCCTCGAAAGCCTGATGGTGCTGGCCGGCGCCCCGCGCGCACCCGCGTTCGAGCCCAGCACGCCGAGCCGCCTGCGCAGCGCGCGCACCTGCTACGACCACATGGCGGGCACGGCCGGCGTGGCATTGCACGACCGGCTGCATGCGCAAGGCTGGCTCAGCGGCCTGCAGAGCGGCTCTTACGAGCTCACGCCCGAGGGCGCGATCGCGCTGCAGAGCCTGGGGGTCGACGTCGATGCGGTGCGCCGCTCGCGCCGCCGCTTCGCCTGCGCGTGCCTGGACTGGAGCGAGCGCCGCGCGCATCTGGGCGGCGCGCTGGGGGCCGCATGGCTGCAGTTGTCGCTGCGCCGGGGCTGGGTGCGCCAGGCGCTCGACGGGCGCGCGCTCACGCTGACGCCGAAGGCGCAGCGTGAGATGCCGGA
Organism: Variovorax monticola; assembly: GCF_051216855.1. Taxonomy (NCBI): domain Bacteria; kingdom Pseudomonadati; phylum Pseudomonadota; class Betaproteobacteria; order Burkholderiales; family Comamonadaceae; genus Variovorax; species Variovorax monticola. The sequence continues at coordinate 52,857 of NZ_JBPJZP010000005.1, read as the reverse complement.
GCTCTTCGCCTGAAGCTGCGCGCGATCAGGCCTTCAGCTTGAGCAGATAGATCAGCGGGCCGGCCATGGCGGTGTCCAGGTCCAGGAAGCTCTCGAAGTCCTTGCCCGCCATCCAGTACGCGTCCCAGTTGTTGCGCTTGATGGTCTTTTGCCAGAGGTCGGCGGTGGTGGCGCGGCGCACCGCTTCGAGCAGCACGGCGCGGCGCTCGGCGGGCACTTTCTTGCCGGTGAGCACGCCGCGCCAGTTGGCGAGGTCGGCGTCCACGCCCTGTTCGCGCACCGATGGAATGCCCTGGAACGGCCGCTTGGCCGACACGCCGATGGCGCGCAGCTTGCCGTTGGCCAGGTGGTCCGCGAATTCGCTGTAGCCCGAGATGCCGGCCGCGGCCTTGCCCGTTTCAAGCGCCTCGACCACCTGCGCGCCGCCCGGGTGCGCCTGGTAGGCCAGCGAGCCCGCGTTGCCCGCCACGCGCGCCAGCATGCCGGCGTACATGTGGTCCACGCCGCCGGCCGAGCCGCCCGCGATGACCGTCTTCGCGGCGTCGGCGCGCAGTTGCGCGATCAGGTCCTTGGGGGTCTTGATGGGCGAGTCGGCCCTGACCGCCACCACTTCGTAGTCGCTGGTGAGCCGCGCCACGGGCGCGACCTGCGCCAGGGTGACGGCGGGCTTCTGCAGCGCGACCGCGCCGACCATGACCATGCCGCTCATCAACAGGGTGTCGGGGTCGGAGTCGTACTTCTGCACGTACTTCGCCAGGCCGATGGTGCCGCCCTTGCCGCCGATGTTCTCGTAGTTGACCTCGCCCACCGCGCCCGCGGCCACCATGGCCGCGCCGAGCGCGCGGCCGGTCTGGTCCCAGCCGCCGCCTTCGTTGGCGGGAATGACGATGCGCAGCTTGGGTGCGAGCTGCGGCTCGGCCGCGCGCGACATCCGTGGCCACAGCGCGGCGGGCACCACGCCTGCGGCCATCCATGCGGCGAGGCTGCGGCGAGAGAGGCCGACGGGCACGGACTGCGGCATTTTTGTTTCCAGTTGTCTATAAAAGTAACCGGATGATGTCCGAGAACCGCGTCAGCCCTTCACATTGTTTGCCTAGGGAAAACCCGGGTCGCCGAGCCGCAGCGGCCTCGCGCGGTAGCTCCGGTGCGCCTGGCGGCTCAGGCTTTCAGCTTGAGTTGCTGAATCAAGGGACCGGCTGCCGCCGTGTCGAGCGCCAGGAAGTTCTCGAAATCCTTGCCCTCCAGCCAGAAGGCTTCCCAGTTGTTGGCTTTGATGGTTTTCTGCCACACATCGGTGGCGGTCGCCCGGCGCACCACCTCGAGCAGCGCGGTCTTGCGGTACGGCGGCACCTTCTTGCCGGTGAACACGCCGCGCCAGTTGGCGAGGTCGGCGTCCACGCCCTGTTCGCGCACCGACGCAATGCCCAGGAACGGCCGCTTGGCCGACACCCCGATGGCGCGCAGCTTGCCGCTGGCGAAGCCTTCTGCGAACTCGCTGTGGCCCGAGATGCCGGCCGCAGCCTTGCCCGACTCCAGCGCCTCGACCACCTGCGCGCCGCCGGCGTGCGCCAGGTAGACCAGCGACGCGGAGGCCCCCGCCGCGCGCGCCAGCAGGCCGGCGAACATGTGGTCCACGCCGCCGGCCGAGCCGCCCGCGATGACGGTGGCGGCGGCATCGGCGCGCAGCTGCGCGATCAGGTCGCTGGTGGTCTTCAGGGGGGAGTCGGCCCTCACCGCCACCACCTCGTAATCGCTGGTGAGGCGGGCGATGGGGGTCATGTCGGCCAGCGTGACGGCGGGCTTTTGCAGCGCAAGCGCACCGACCATGACCATGCCGCTCATCAGCACCGTGTCGGGGTCGGCGTTGTACTTTTCGACGTACTTCGCCAGGGCGATCGTGCCGCCCACGCCGGGAATGTTGTCGTACACCACGCTGCCGACAGCGCCCGAGGCGAGCATGGCCGCGCCGAGCCCTCGGCCGGTCTGGTCCCAGCCGCCGCCTGGTTCGGCGGGAATGACGATGCGCAGCCTGGCGCTCAGCGGGGCGTCGGCGGCGGTGGCGCTGCCGGGCCACAGTGCGGCGCCCCCGGTGCCGGCAACAGCGGCCGAAGCCGCGATCCATGCCGAGAAGTGTCGGCGCGAGACAAAAGCGGAAGGCGACTGCGGCATCTTTTTTCCGGTTGACTGTGGGTAGTCCGGATGATGTCTGTGAAACACCGCAATCCCCCACCCCGGCGGGCGGGGACAAACCCCGATGGACGCCCGCGCCCTGCGGCAACAGGCCGGCGGGGTGTTTTTACTGGAACGCCACCTCGGCAAAGCTGCGCAGCTTGCGGCTGTGCAGCCGCGTGGAGCCCTCTTCGCGCAGGATCTCGATGGCCCGCATGCCGATGCGCAGGTGCTGCTCCACGCGCTCGCGGTAGAAGTGGTTGGCCATGCCGGGCAGCTTGATCTCGCCGTGCAGCGGCTTGTCGCTCACGCACAGCAGGGTGCCGTAGGGCACCCGAAAGCGAAAGCCGTTGGCCGCGATGGTCGCGCTTTCCATGTCGAGCGCCACCGCCCGGCTCTGGCTGAAGCGGCGCTGCGGCTGGTTGCCGGGCAGCAGCTCCCAGTTGCGGTTGTCGGTGCTGGCCACGGTGCCGGTGCGCATGATCTTCTTCAGGTCGGGGCCTTCGTAGCGGGTGACGTCGGCCACCGCCTGCTCGAGCGCGAGCTGGATCTCCGACAGCGCCGGAATCGGCACCCACAGCGGCAGCTCCTCGTCGAGCACGTGGTCCTCGCGCACGTAGGCGTGGGCCAGCACGTAGTCGCCCAACTGCTGCGTGTTGCGCAGGCCCGCGCAGTGGCCCAGCATCATCCAGGCGTGCGGGCGCAGCACGGCGATGTGGTCGGTGATGGTCTTGGCATTGGCCGGGCCCACGCCGATGTTGGTCATGGTGATGCCGCTGTAGTCCTCGCGCACCAGGTGGTAGGCCGGCATCTGCGGCAGCCGCGGCGGGGCGGTGCCCTGGCTGCCGTCGAGCAGGTGGGCGAAGGTGTCGCTCTGGCCGGGCGCCAGGCCGCGCCGGCGCGTGATGACGTTGCCGGGCTCGATGAAGGCCACGTACTCGCTGTTCTCGTCGGCCATGGCCTCGTGGCCCAGGCGCACGAACTCGTCGATGTAGAACTGGTAGTTGGTGAACAGCACGAAGTTCTGGAACCACTCGGGCGCCGTGCCCGTGTAGTGGCGCAGGCGGTGCAGCGAGTAGTCGACGCGTGCCGCCGTGAACAGCGACAGCGGCTGCGCCTCGCCGTCGCGCGCCTCGTAGGTGCCGTTGGCGATGCCGTCGTCCATCACGCCCAGGTCGGGCAGGTCGAACACGTCGCGCATGAGCGCGCGGCGCTCGTTGCTCATGGTGCCTTCGATGTGGTCGTTCTCGGCGAACGAGAAGTGAATGGGAATGGGCTGCGTGCTGGTGCCCACCTCGATCTCGACCTGGTGGTTCTCCAGCAGCAGGCGGAACTGGTCGAGGTAGTAGCGCGAGAACAGGTCGGGCCGCGTGAGCGTGGTTTCGTAGCGCCCGGGCCCGGCCACGAAGCCGTAGCTCAGGCCTGCGTTGGCCGGCGGCGTGTGGCGCGACACCGTGTGCGTGTGCACCCGCACGAACGGGTAGCAGGCCCGCACCCGGCCGGGCAGTGCCTCCCCGGCCACGAAGCGCAGCATCGACTCGCGCAGGTGGGCGATGCCGCCCTGGTAGATGGCCTTGACCTGATCGAGCGCGGCGGCTGCGTCGGTGAAGCGGGCGGGGGCGACGAAGGTGGGCATGTAGGGCATGACGGCATTGTGCAATGCCACGCGTGCCGGCCTCTCAGTCCAGCAGGCAGTCCAGCACCTTCACCAGCATGTCGTTCACATCCACAGCCTGAACAGCACCGGGCAGTTCCACATCCCCGTGCATCACGAACACAGGCTTGCCCCACTTCAGCCCCATCGCCATTTCAGACAGCGTGCCCATGTTGCCGCCGATGGCGATCAGGCACACGCCGCTGCGCGCGATGATGCCGTTGCGCATCTCGCCCATGCCGGTGGGGATGGCCACGCTGAGCCACTCGTTGGCGTTGCGGTCGTCTTCCTCGGGCAGGATGCCCACCGCGATGCCGCCGGCCTCCACGGCGCCGCGCGAGGCCGCGGCCATGACGCCGCCGCGCCCGCCGCAGACCACCGCCATGCCCGCGCCGGCCAGCGCATGCGCCACCGCATAGGCGGCCTCGCACTCGGCCGGCCCGCCGTCGCCCGGCCCCAGGATCGCCACCGGCTGGCGGTGGCGCGCAGGGCCCCACTGCCGCTGCGCCAGGCGCGTCAGCGCCTCAGTGACCGGCGCCGACAGCACCGCGCTCGCGCCTTCGCGTAAAGACATCGCCCACTCCCATCACGATCACACACACCACCATCAGCACCAGCGACAAGGCCGCCGCCACCGCGAAATCGGAACCGCCGTCGCCCACCTGCGCCAGCAGCATCAGCGGCAGGATGTTGAGCTGCGTGCCCACCAGCGCCAGCGCCGTGCCGTAGGTGCCCATCGCGATCGCGGCCACCATGCAGGCGTTCGACAGCACCGAGGGCATCACCTCGGGCACCACCGTGTCCCAGAAGGCGCGCGCCTTCGACGCACCCAGCGTGCGCGCCGCCTGCGCCGGGCGCAGGTCGAGGTTGGCGAACACCGGGTACAGCGACAGCGCCACGCGCGGAATCAGGTAGTAGGCATAGGCAAAGCCCAGGCCGGCCACGCTGTAGATCCAGCTGCCGATCACCGCCGGGTCGGCGCCCAGCCCCGCCAGCAGCTGCGTGACGAAGCCCGCGCGCCCGAAGGCCAGGATGAAGCCGTAGGCGATTACCAGGCCCGAGAACGCCAGCGGCAGGCCCAGCAAGGTCATCATCCATTGGCGCCGGCCTTCGGGCTGGCGCGCCAGCTCGATGGCGATGCAGGTGCCCACCAGCGCCGACACCGCGCCCGCCGCCAGCCCCAGGCCCAGCGTGTTGCGCAGCGCCCCGAAGAAGAGCGGGTTGCCGAACAGCCGCCCGAACGCGCTGCCGCCCTCGCCGAAGGCTTCGGGCAGCAGCGCCGCGAGCGGCACCGCGAAGAACAGCGCCATGAAGGCCCATGCGGGCCAGGCGCCAAAGCGTTGCATCACGACGGTCTTCTTCCTACTTGCCCAGCGCGGCCAGCGCCCAGAGCTTGTCGACCTCGGCCTTGCGCTCCGAAGCCTTCACCACGTCGAGCGGGCGGATCTGCGGGGCGGCGGGCATCCTGGCCGCGATGTCGGCCGACAGCGGCGTGCCCGGCACGGCGGGGCGCACGAAGCCCTGCGCGAACAGCGTCTGGCCCGCCTCGCTCATGACGAAGTTCAGCCACAGCTTGCCGGCGTTGGGGTTCGGGCCGTTCTTCACCAGGCTGATGGCGTAGGGCGCGGCCACGCTGGCTTCCTTCGGAATCACGACCTCGACCGCGTCGCCCATGCCGTCGACGTGCTTGGCCTTCAGGCCGTCGTTCTCGTAGCTGATCCACACCGGAATCTCGCCCTTCAGGAACTTGGCGTACGGCGTGGTGCCTTCCACGCGCAGCACGTTGCCGGCCGAGTGCAGCTTGCCCAGGTAGTCGGTGCCGGGCTGCACGTTGTCCACGCTGCCGCCGTTGGCGTAGGCCGCGGCAAAGGTCAGCACCTGGCCGATGCCGGTGGAGCGCGGGTCGAGGTAGACCACCGTGTTCTTGAACTCGGGCTTGAGCAGGTCGGCCCAGCCCGTGGGCACGTTCTTCACCAGCTTCTTGTTCACCAGGAAGGCGATGTTCAGCGTGTGGATGGTGAACCAGCGGCCCTCGGCCTCGCGGAACACGGGCGGCAACTTGTCGAAGTTGACGGGCTTGAAGGGCGCGACCACGTCCTTCTTCGCCGCATCGACGGCGGAAGCGGCAAAGTAGTAGGCGGTGTCGGCCTGCGGGCGGCGCTTGGTCTTTTCCAGCGCGACCACGGTGGCAGCGGAGCCGATGTCGTTGTAGGTCAGCTCGATCTCGGGGTAGCGCTTCTTGAAGTCGCGGAACAGCGCCTTCCAGTTGGCCCACTCGGGGCCGGTGTCGAAGGACACGCACAGGCCTTCCTTCTGCGCCTCGGCGTACAGCGCCTTCTCGCCCGCGTAGAGCTCGGGGCCGTCGAAGGCGAAGGCGGTGCGTGCCGTGAGGCTGGCCAGCGACAGTGCGCCTGCGGCCTGGATCAGATGTCTGCGTTGCATGGTGACTCCTTGGAGGAAAGGGAGAAGAGAGATCAGTGGTCGAGCAAACGAAGGTGTTCGGGCGCAATGGCAATGGCCTGCGCGGCGGGCAATGCCGACTCGGCGAGGAAGGGCCTGCCCGCGCCCGGCACCTCGAAGTCGTAGCGTGTGAGCGCGCCCAGGTAGCGCTGCGCGCCGGTGCGGCCCGCCAGCAGGTTCACGCTGCCGGGCGCCGGGTCGGGGCGGACGTGCTCGGGGCGCACCAGCACATGCACCGCCGCGCCGAAGGCCCGCGTGCCGGTGGGCGCGGCGAGTTCGGCGAAGCCCAGGTCGATGCGGTCCGGGCCGCTCACCTTCGCGGGCAGGATCGTCGAGAGCCCGACGAACTCGGCCACCGCGCGGCTCGCGGGGTGCTCGTAGATGTCGCGCGGCGTGGCGATCTGCAGCAGCCGGCCGTCTTTCAGCATGGCCACGCGGTCGGCCATCACCAGCGCTTCTTCCTGGTCGTGCGTGACCAGCAGCGTGGTGGCGTTGAAGCGCTGCTGAATGGCGCGGATCTGGTCGCGCAGGTGGCCGCGCACGCTGGCGTCGAGCGCCGACAGCGGCTCGTCGAGCAGCAGGGCGCGCGGGTCGATGGCCAGCGCGCGGGCCAGTGCCACGCGCTGCTGCTGCCCGCCGGAGAGTTGTGCAATGCCGCGCTGCGCGTGGTCGCCCAGCCCCACGATGTCGAGCAGGTCCTGCGCGCGCTGGCGCCGCTCGGCCGTGCCCACCTTGCGCAGCTTGAGCCCGTAGGCCACGTTGTCGAGCACGCTCAGGTGCGGAAACAGTGCGTAGCTCTGGAACACCATGCCGATGTGGCGCTGGTGCACCGGCGTGCGCGACATGTCGTCTCCACCCAGCGCAATGCGCCCGGTGTGGCCGGTTTCCAGGCCCGCCACCAGCTTGAGCAGCGTCGACTTGCCCGAACCGCTGGGCCCGATCACCGCGACCAGTTCGCCGGTGCGCACGTCCAGCGACACGCCGTGCAGGCCGTGCGTGCTGCCGGGGTAGTTGTAGCTGACGTTGTCCAGAAGGAGGCTCATGGCAGGGTTACGCGCGTTGCTTCACCAAAGAAGAAGACAGGAGGGCCGACGCGCTCGCCAGCACAAGAAGAATGACCGTGGCCGCGCACGCGAAGCCCGTCGCGCCGTAGAAGGCCTGCAGCAGCACGACCGGGTAGGTGCGGTTCTGGAAGCTCGTGAGCAGGTTCGACACACCGAACTCGCCCACCGAAATGGCCGCCACCATCACCAGCCCGCTGATCAGGCTCTGGCGCACGCTGGGCAGCACGATGCCGGTGAACTGCTGCCAGCCCGAGGCGCCGAGCGTGGCGGCCGCCTGTTCGAGCCGGCCGAGGTCGAGGTGGCGCAGGTCGGCCAGCAGCGTGTGGGTGAGGTAGGGCAGCGTGAGGATGGCGTGCGCCGCGATCAGCAGCGGCATCGAGCCCAGCCAGGGCGCCAGGTCGGTGTTGAACACGATCATGTAGCCGAAGGCCATGGTGATCGGCGGCACCGCCACCGGCGTGGCGCTCACGATGCGCGCCGCCAGGCTGCCGCCGCGCCGCGCGCCGTGGTACAGCGCAACGGCCAGCGGCAGCGCCAGCACGGTGTTGATGGCGCAGGCCGACATGGCCACCACCAGGCTGCTGACGAAGGCCTTGCGGAACGAGGTGTCGAGCCACAGGTCGACATACCACTGCCCCGTGATGCCCGTGGGCAGCAGCGTGTTGGTCCAGTTGCCGCCCAGGCTGCCGATCATCAGCAGCGCGATGGGCAGCAGCAGGTACAGGCCGTAGATGAGCGAAATGCCGCGAACCAAGGTTGTCTCCAGTGTCTTGAGCAGCCGGCATACTTTCCGGATGCGCTACTGTCTGCGCAGGGCGCGCCGCAGCAATGCCTCGAATTCTAGGAAGCACATGGGCACCCATGGGTGAATGTTGGATGACGACACTTGAGCAATTGGAAAATGTTTTTCACGCAGCTTTCACACACCGGGGCCAGGCCGCATGAAGCGTGATTGCCCCACCATCCAGGAGCTGCTGGCTTTCGACGCCGTGGCGCGGCACCAGAGCATCACGCTGGCGGCCGGCGCTCTGTGCATCACCGTGAGCGCGGTCAGCAAGCAGATCGCGGGGCTCGAGGCCTTCCTGGGCCGCGAGCTGCTGCAGAAGAACGGACGCGGCGTGCAGCTCACGCCCCAGGGCCGTGTGTACTGGCAGAAGATTTCGGGCGGCCTGCGCGCCATCGAGACCGCGACCTTCGAGGCGCGCTCGGGCGATGCCGGCGCCGGCCTGCTGACGCTGGCGAGCGTGCCCACCTTCCTCACCAAGTGGCTCATTCCGCGCCTGCCGGCTTTCAGCCAGAAGAGCCGTCATGTGATGCTGAGCTTCAGCCGCCACCTGGAGCCCAGCGACGGCATTCCGGCCGGCGTGGACGCCGCCATCCGCTACGGCCCCGACGGCTGGCCGGGGGTGGTGTCCGAATACATCGCGGGGCGCGAGTTCGTGCTCATCGTGGCGCGCACGCTGGTCGAGGGGCGCCACCGCATCGCGCAGCCCGCCGACATCCTGGGCCACACGCTGCTGCACCACGAGGGCGCGCCCACCGCCTGGCGCCAGTGGGCCGCGCAGCACGGCGTGCCCGAGGTGCAGACGGTGGCCGGCCCGCGCTTCGCGCAGTACTCGGCGCTGATCCAGGCGGCGCTCAACGGCCTGGGCATCGGCTTGGTACCCAAGCTGCTGGTGCAGGAGGAGCTGGCCGAAGGCGCGCTGCTGAGCCCGTGCGGCACGCCGGTGAACGTGAACCAGGGGCACTACCTGTGCTACCGGCCCGACCGGCTCGACCTGCCGGCCTTCGCGGCGTTTCGCGCCTGGCTGCTCGACGAGGGCGTGGCCTCGCGCGGCGTGGAGGCCGAGGCATGATCTTTTCAACCACCAAGGAATCGAACCGATGAAAGTCGCAGTGATGGGTGCCGGCGCGGTCGGCTGCTACTACGGCGCCATGCTGGCGCGCGCGGGCCACGAGGTGGTGCTGGTCGGGCGGGCGTCGCATGTGGCGGCCGTCCAGGCGAAGGGCTTGCGGCTGGAGACCAAGACCTTCGACGCGCACGTGCCGCTCGCCGCAAGCACCGAGGCCGGCGCCGTGCAGGGCGCCGACCTGGTGCTGTTCTGCGTGAAGTCCACCGACACCGAAGCCGCCGCCGCGCAGATCGCGCCGCACCTCGCGCCCGACGCGCTGGTGCTCACGCTGCAGAACGGCGTGGACAACGACGCGCGCGTGCGCCAGGTGCTGGCGTCGAACGAGGTGGCGGCCGCCGTGGTCTACGTGGCCACCGAGATGGCGGGGCCGGGCCATGTGAAGCACCACGGCCGCGGCGAGCTGGTGATCGCGCCGTCGCGGCGCAGCGACGAAGTGGCGGGGCACCTGATCGCGGCCGGCGTGCCCACGGAGGTTTCCGGCAACGTGCGCGGCGCGCTGTGGGCCAAGCTCACGCTCAACTGCGCCTACAACGCGCTCTCGGCCATTGCCCAGATGCCCTACGGCGTGCTGATCGAGGGCACCGGCGTGACCGACGTGGTCCGCGACGTGGTGGCCGAATGCCTGGCCGTGGCCAAGGCCGAAGGCATCGAGGTGGCCGGCGACACCGACGCTGCCGTGCGCGGCATTCCGCGGACCATGCCTTCGCAATATTCATCGACCGCGCAGGACCTGGCGCGCGGCAAGCTCAGCGAAATCGACCACCTCAACGGGCTGGTGGTGCGGCGCGGCGAGGCGCTGGGTGTGGCCACGCCCGCCAACCGCGTGCTGTTCGTGCTGGTGAAGCTGCTCGAAGGAAAACGGCAGGTGTCCCTGGCTTAGCGGAACGTGGAGCCGGGGCCTCCCGGCAATGCCGCGCGTTCAGCCGAAGCGCAGCCGGCCGTTCAGGTAGGCACGGCACAGCGGGAGTGCCTGGGCCACCCAGTCCGGCCCGAGGCTGCGGGTGAGCCGGGTCTCGGCGTGCGTGCCGGTCCAAGCCAGCAACTGCAGGCGGCGCTGAACGAGCAGTGCCGCAATCACGTCGAGGTCGGGCTGCTCGAGACTGGCGACGCGGGTGTAGCCGCGCAACCAATGCGCGATCCACACGTGTACCTTGGCGCGGTGCTCGTGGAAGCTCAAAGCAGATGCCAGGTCGTGCAGGTACCAACCGAAGCCGCAGTCGTCGAAGTCGATCACGCGTGTGTGCTCTTCGTCGACGAGCAGGTTGGCCAGGCGCAGGTCGGCATGGATGAGGCCGAAGCGCTGCGCGCCGCGCCCGTAGGCCGCGAGCTGGCTGCCGATTGCGCCGATGGTCTCCTCGATCATGGCCACGTCGCCGCGCGGCAGGTGAGGCGCTTGCCGCCAGTCGCCCCAATGGGCGCGTGTGCCGAGCATGGTGTCGTGGTCCCAGGTGAGCCGCTCGAAACCCGGCGGCGGGCTCCAGCGGCGGGCCTGCGCGTGCAGCCGTGCGTTGATCGCGCCCAGGCGCTCGAAAGCGGATTGCAGGTTCCGGCGCGAGTCTGGCTCCTGTCCTTCGATCCAGTCGAACAGCACGGCCATGCGGGGCGGTGTGCCAGGCACGCTGGCTTGCTGCAGCAGCTTGTCGTCGGCACCCGGCAAGGCGCGCGGCACTTCCAGGCCGTCTTTCCGCAGCGCGGCGAGCCAGGCCAGTTCGCTGCGCACGGCGGCCGGGCTGTGGTAGCCGGGCCGATGCAGGCGCAGCACGAAGCGTTCACCGGTTGGCGTTCGCACGGCGTAGGTCGCGTTCTCCGAGAGGCTGAGCAACCGGACGCTGCCGTGGTAGCGCGGGGCGTAGCAGGCCAGAGCGGCCCGGGCCGCCTGAGCCAGGTCGTCGAGGGTGGGTGGTCGGGCAAGGGCGGCTGCGGTGGCGACGGTCATGGCGGGCGTTCGGTGAGTCCGGTGGTTCGGCAAGAGCATCAGCATCGCGTCGGGGCAGGCGCGGCGCTTGACCGTGCGCCGCAGGAAACGCTCCGGCGGCGACAACGTGGCCGGCGGCTCCGCATGACTTGATGTTCGGACACGCAGGTTGTTGCCGCCGGTCAAGTGAGGGCGCGAAGGCCCATGCACGATGGCCACCTGTTCAACGGATGGAGTCGGTCCCATGTTCATCTCACTGCGCGACAAGCGCGTGTTGGTAACCGGTGCGAGCAGCGGCATCGGCCTGGGCATTGCGCGCGGGTTCGCCCGTCAGGGAGCTCGTGTGGTCATCAGCGGTCGGCAGGCCGACAAGCTCGACGCGGCCGTGACCGGGCTGCGCGAGGGCGATGCAAAGGTTCATGGCGTGGCTGCCGACGTGGCCGATGCTGCGTCCGTGCGCGCCATGCTGGCTTTCACCGCCGACACCCTGGGAGGGCTGGACGTGCTGTGCTGCAATGCCGGCATCTTCCCTTCGGGTCGCATCGACACGCTGGCCGAGGAGGACTGGGACCGCGTGCTTGCCACCAATGCCAAAGGCACCTTCCTGTGCGTGCAGGCGGCGTTGCCGCATCTGCGCGCGGCCGGGCAGGGCCGGGTGATCCTCACCTCTTCCATCACCGGGCCGATCACCGGCTATCCCGGCTGGAGTCACTACGCCGCGAGCAAGGCGGCGCAGCTGGGCTTCATGCGCACAGCGGCCATCGAACTGGCGCGCGACGGTATCACCGTCAACGCCGTGCTGCCCGGCAACATCCTCACCGAGGGGCTGCAGGACATGGGCGAGGCATACCTGGCCGCTACGGCCGCCGCGATTCCGCTGCAGCGTCTGGGCACGGTAGACGACATCGCCAACGCCGCATTGTTCTTCGCCTCGCGCGAAGCGAGCTACGTCACCGGGCAGAGTCTGGTAGTCGATGGCGGTCAGATCCTTCCCGAATCCTTCCAGGCTCTGGCCTGACACATTGAAAGACAGCACGATGAGCACCCCGATCAACGCCACCGCCGAGGCCGCTGGCCAGGACCGGTCGCAGCCCGCGTGCGCAACTGTCGGCGTTCAGCGCCTGCGCAAGGACGCCGTCGGCCTGTTCGGCGTGCTGTTCATGACGGTGGCGACCGCCGCGCCGATCACCGCCATGCTCGGCAACGTGCCGATCGCCGTGGGCTCGGGCAACGGCTACAACGCGCCGGCTGGCTATCTGGTGGCCACCGTCATCCTGGCGCTGTTCGCGCTGGGCTACTCGCAGATGGCCAAGTACATCACCGCCACCGGCGCCTTCTACGGTTTCATCTCGCATGGCCTGGGTCGCATCGTCGGCATGGCTTCGGGCACTACCGTGACCTTGACCTATGTCGTTTTCGAGGCGGCTCTGGTGGGCATCTTCGCTTTCTTCTGCCAGGCATTGGTGGCCGACACGACGGGCTTGCGGCTGCAATGGGTGGTGTTCGCGCTGGCGATGCTCGCGGCCAACGCGATCCTGTGTTACTTCGACCTCGGGCTGACGGCGCGGGTGCTGAGCGTCTGCCTGATCCTGGAGGTCCTGATGCTGGGGCTCACGGCCTTCGCCGTGCTGTTGCACGGTGGCGGCGCGACAGGACTGCACCCCGAGGTGATCAACCCGCTCAAGGCCTTCACCGCCGCAGAGGGCGTGGCGGGTGCCAGTGCCGGCATCGGGCTGTTCTTTGCCTTCTGGTCCTGGGTGGGCTTCGAGTCCACGGCCATGTACGGGGAGGAGTCGCGCGACCCCAAGCGCATCATTCCGCTGGCGACCATGCTGTCGGTGGTCGGCGTCGGCGTGTTCTATGTCTTCGTGTCCTGGATGGTCATCGCCGCCACCGGCCCGACGCAGGCGATCCGCCTGGCGCAGGACCCGGCCACCGCCGCGGAGCTCTTTTATGGCCCCACGCGCCAACTGTTGGGCGAATGGGCCGTGCTGCTTTTCAAGTTGCTGGTGGTGACGGGGTCGTTCGCCTGCGGCATGGCCTTTCACAACTGCGCCTCGCGCTACCTTTACGCGCTGGGCCGCGAGAACCTGTTCGAATTGCTGGGCCGCACGATCGGCCGCACGCATCCGCGCTACGGTTCGCCGCACGTGGCCTCCACTGTGCAGAGCCTGATCGCCACGACCATCGTGCTGTCGTTCTGGGCGCTGGGCAAGGATCCCTACGCGGACATGTATACCCTGCTGGCCATCCTCGGCACCATGGGCATCATGATCGTGCAGGCGTTGTGCGCATTCGCGGTCGTCGCCTACTTCCACGGCCGTACGGAACACCGCTCTCGCGCCCATTGGTTCAAGACCTTGCTGGCGCCGCTGACCGGTGGCCTGGGCATGCTCTACGTGGTCTACCTGCTGTGGACCCACATGGGCTTTGCAGCCGGCGGCGCGGTCGACTCCCTGCTCTACAAGCTCATTCCCGCCATCGTGCTGGCGAGCTTTGCCGCGGGCGCGGGCATCGCGCTGTACTTCAAGGTGTTCGACGCCGACAAGTACCGGGTCATCGGCCGCATCGTCATGGACGAGCAACGCGGCTGAATGCCTTCAAGAAAGAAACCGGCATGCTCAAAGTCAATGCATTCGAGGCCGCCACGCTCGGTAGCCTGCCCGCGAAGGAACGCGCGCTGGTGGCGCGCCGACAGCGCCTGCTGGGGCCGGCCTACCAGCTGTTCTACGACACCCCGCTGCACCTGGTGCGAGGGCGCGGCGCCGAGGTGTTCGACTGCGACGGGCGACGCTATCTGGACTTGTACAACAACGTGCCATCGGTCGGCCATTGCCACCCCAAGGTAGTGGCTGCGCTGGCGCGGCAGGCCGGCGAACTCAATACGCACACGCGCTACCTCCACGAGACGGTGCTCGACTATGCCGAGCGGCTGCTCGCCACCATGCCCTGCGAACTGGGCCAGATCATGTTCACCTGTACGGGCAGCGAGGCCAACGACCTGGCGTTGCGCATTGCGCGCGACTACACGGGCGGCAGCGGCGTGATCGTGACGCGCTACGCGTACCACGGCATCACCGCCGCCATCGCTGAGCTGTCACCGGCGATGGGCGGCCATGTGCAGGTGTCGCGCAATGCGCGCGTGGTGGCGCCGCCACTGCATCTGCCGGGCCGCCCGGCCGAGGTAGGCGCGCGTTTTGCGCAGGACGTGCGCGAGGCGCTGGCGGACATGCAGCGCCACGGCATCCGGCCGGCAGCGCTGCTGGTCGACACACTGTTCACCAGCGACGGCGTGTTTGCCGACCCGCCTGGCTTCCTGACCGAGGCTGTGGATGCGGTGCGCGAGGCGGGGGGCGTGTTCATCGCCGACGAGGTGCAGCCAGGCTTCGGCCGCACGGGCGGCCATTTCTGGGGCTTCCAGCGCCACGGGCTGGTGCCGGACCTCGTCACGATGGGCAAGCCGATGGGCAACGGCCATCCGCTGGCCGGCGTGGCGGTACGGCCTCGACAGCTGGAACGTTTCGCCCGCCAGGCGGCGTACTTCAATACCTTCGGCGGCAATCCGGTGTCGGCCGCTGCGGGGCTGGCAGTGCTGGAGGTCCTCGAGGAGGAAGACCTTCAGGCCAACGCCGCGCGCGTCGGCGCGGCGATCAAGGGCGGGCTGGAGGCGTTGGCTGCGCGGCAGCCGGCGCTCGGGGCGGTGCGGGGCGCGGGCCTGTTCATCGGTGTGGATGTGATCGACCCTGCCACCGGCGCACCGGACACCGCGGGCGCACGCCGGCTGGTCAACGCCATGCGGGCGGAAGGCATGCTCATTGGCGCTTCGGGGCAACACGCCAACATCCTCAAGATCAGGCCGCCGCTTTGTCTGGCCCCATCGGATGCCGAGGCATTCCTGGACGCGCTGGCGCATGTGCTCTGAAGGTGTGCTTTCGGGGGCCGGCATCCTGGACGGGCGGAGTGGTCCTCGGAGTGCACGGTCGTCGTCAGGCGTTCGGGCGTCAGTGCGTGGTGAGCCGCTCGACCGAGGATTGCCGCCACTGGCGCGGACTGGCACCGAACCAGCGGCGAAATGCGCGTGAGAAAGCGCTGAGCTCCGAGTAGCCGAGCATCGGCGCCACGTCTGACAGCGGCAGGCTGAACTGCTGCAGGTAATAGGCCGCAAGCTCGCGGCGCATCTGTTCGACCAGCGTGGAAAAGCTCAGACCCTGCTCGCCGAGGCGGCGCTGCAGTGTCCATGCGGGCAGATGCATCGCGTTAGCCACTTGCGCCAAGGTCGGCGCGCCCGTGGGCAGCAGCTGCTGGATCCGGGTCTTGGCCTCATCGACGATGTCGTGCGTCGCTTGGCTCTCGTTCGCCGTGGCCAGCAACTTCATGTTGTCGATCAGGAGCGCCAGCAGCCGGCTGTCCCGTGTCGGCATCGGACGGTCCAGCACGTTGCGCCGCAAGACCAGTGAATTCATTGCCTGGCCAAAGAAGACCGGCGCCTCGAAGGCCTTGCGGTGCTCGTGCCACGAAGGCGGGCGGGGGTGCTCGAAATGCACATGCTCCGGCGCCCACTGGCTGCCCAGCGCATGCCGCATCAAGTTCAGGAACATGCCCAGCGACAGTTCGGCGTCCTGGCGCTTGCGCACGATGCTGCCGTGCTGGACCTGGTAGTCGAGCCGGCAGAACTCACCGTCCTCGACAAAGCGCAGCAGGCTGCATTGCTGGTGGCGCGGAAACGCCTGCGCGACGTTGCGCAACCCATCGCCCAGGCTGGCCGAACTCATGCCTATGTAGCCGAGAAGGCCCAGCGAATCAGGCTTGAACTGGTGGCCGTAGCGCAGGCCGAAATTGTCGTCTCCGGTTTGTGCCGCGGCTTCTTCCAACACCAGGCAGTAGCGCTGGAGGTCGAGGCTGCGCGTCGGGTGCAGGAGATGTTCAGGGTCGATGCCCGCGCGCCCGAGGATGCAATCGGCATCGCCCCCCCTTCGCTGAATGAAATCGATCAGCCCGGTGGCCGCGCTGGTCAGCACGCCGGCCCGTCGCGCAAGGGGGTATCGGGTTTCGGGGGGATGCATGTGCGCCTTGACAGATATTCCAGCCCAGTGGGGTGCGAGATGCGCCGAAGAAGATATCGCCATCACGCAAGAAGTATTCCAGTTTGCGCGCCGCTGCACGCTAGCCAGGCATGGGTTCGCGCATGGTGACGAACTCTTCCGCTGCAGTGGGGTGGATGCCGATGGTGCTGTCGAAGATCGCCTTGGTCGCCCCCGCGCGCATCGCCACCGCGAAGCCCTGCACCACCTCGCCCGCGTCCGCGCCCACCATGTGCAGGCCGACCACGCGGTCGCTGGCCTTGTCGACCACCAGCTTCATGAAGGTGCGCTCGCTGCTGCCCGACAGCGTGTGGCGCAGCGACTTGAACTCGCTCGAAAACACCGTGATGTCGCCGAACTTCGCGCGCGCCTCGGTCTCGCCGTAGCCGCAGGTGCCGATGTTCGGATGGGTGAACACGGCCGTGGGAATGAACTCGTAGTCCATGCGGCGCTTGCCTTTGCCGAACAGCTCGTCGACCACCACCATCGCCTCGGCCAGTGCCACCGGCGTGAGCTGCACGCGCGTGGACACGTCGCCCACCGCGTAGATCGACGGCACCGACGTGCGGTAGTGCGCATTGACCGCAATGGCACCCTTGTCGTCCAGCTTCACGCCCGCGGCCTCCAGGCCCAGGCCCTGGGTGTTGGGCACGCGGCCGGTGGCGAAGAGCACCGTGTCGGCCTCCACCTGCTCGCCGCGCGCCAGCGTGACGGTGAGCGCGCCGTGCGCACTGCGCGCGACCGATGCGGCCTCGCAGTTCAGCCGTACGTCGACGCCGGCCTTGCCCATTTCGCTGGCCAGGAACTGCCGCACGTCGTCGTCGAAGCCGGTCAGCAGGTGCGCCCTTCGGTGCAGCTGCGTCACCTTGGCGCCCAGGCCGTTGAAGATCGATGCGAACTCGCAGGCGATGTAGCCGCCGCCCACCACCAGCAGGCGCTTGGGGAAGGGCTCGAGGTCGAACATCGCGTCCGACGTCACGATGTGCTCGCGGCCCGGAATGTCGGGCACGAAGGGCGTGCCGCCGGTGGCCACCAGCAGGTGTTTCGCGGTGTGGCGCTTGCCGTCGATTTCCACGGTGTGGGCGTCGATGAGCTGTGCCCAGCCGGTGACGAGCGTGACGCCCGAGTTCTTCAGCAGCGAGCCGTAGATGCCGTTGAGCCGGCCGATCTCCCTGGCGCGCTGCTGCTTCAGGTGCGCCCAGTCGAACTTCGGCGCCTCGGGCAGCGTCCAGCCGTAGCCCGCGGCTTCCTCGAAGGCTTCGCCGTAGCCGGCGGCATAGCTGTAGAGCTTCTTGGGAATGCAGCCCACGTTGACGCAGGTGCCGCCCAGGTCGGCGGCCTCGGCCAGGCCGACGCGGGCGCCGGTGTTTGCGGCCATGCGCGCGGCGCGAACGCCGCCGCTGCCGCCGCCGATGACGAAGAGATCGAAGTCGAATGTGGGCATGAAAGCTTGCTCCTAGGCCGCCGACTGTAGCGGCGGGCCGAAGGCGGCGTTTTCGGCGGGGCTTGTGTGCGAAGCGGCGGTGAAGAAGGTCTGGGCGTCGGTGTTCAACCCCGAGGCCCGGGAGGCGCGTGTTGCCGCGGGGATAGTTTTTTCATCGGCGCCCTGCCGCCTGTCGAACGTTTCGGATGAAATTTTTATCGTGGCGCTTCATCGCCGATCGGCCTAGGCTCGCAGCGATGTCATCGCCGCTCACCCATCGTGCCAACGCAGCACCGCTCAGGGAAAACTTTCATCACCCGTACAGGTACCGCGGCAGCCACAGCGTCAACCCCGGCCAGATGTACATGAACACCATGCACAGAATGACGATCAGCATGTACGGCATCATCCCCGCGAAGATCTGGTTGATCGTCACGTGCGGCGGCGAAACTCCTTTCAGGTAGAAGGCCGACATCGCCACCGGCGGCGAGAGGAACGCCGCCTGCAGGTTCACGAACACCAGCACGCCGAACAGCAGCGGATCGATCTGGAAGTGCGCCAGCAGCGGCAGGAAGATGGGCACGAAGATCACGATGATCTCGGTCCACTCCAGCGGCCAGCCCAGGATGAAGATGATCGCCTGCGACAGCAGCAGGAACTGCAGCGGCGACAGGTTCATGCCCAGCACCCATTCCTCGATGATGCGTTGTCCGCCCAGCAGCGCGAACACCGCCGAGAACAGCGCCGAGCCCACGAACAGCCAGCACACCATCGAGGTGGTCTTGAGCGTGAGGAACACGGCCTCCTTGGTCTTCTTGAAGTCCAGCGTGCCGGCCTGCCAGGCCATGAGAAACGCCCCGGCCGCACCCACCGCCGCCGACTCGGTGGCGGTGGTGATGCCGAAAAGAATCACGCCCAGCACCACCAGCGTGAGCGTGGCCAGCGGCATCACCGAGGACACCAGCATGCGCAGGATCTCGAACTGCTCCGCGTCCATGTGCCAGTAGTACCAGCCGAGCAGCGCGAGCGTGAACAGGCTCGCGAGCAGGAAGCCGGTGTAGAAGGCCTCGGGCACCGCGGCGGTCTTCGGTGCGTCGACAGCATCGCCGAGCTGCTGCAGGCCGCTTTCCGTCGCCGGAACGGCCGCTGCGGTGTCGCCGCCGGGCGGCTCCTGCAGACCGCCTTCCGCGCCGGACTCCTTCGGTGCGTCGTCGGTCGGCGGCTCGGCGAGACCGGTGCCGGAGGCCTCGGGCAAGACCGCGGCCGCTGCAGGGGCCTCTGTCCTTTGCGTTGCCTGCTGCTGTGCGACCGGCGCGTTGTTGTCCTGCTGCGAGTGGATCGTCACGTACCACCACACCGAGCCCAGCGTGGCCGCCGCGAGCGCCAGCGGCACCAGCGCATTCAGCAGGCTGCGCAGCAACATCCACCAAGTGATGCGCACGCCTTCGGCCGCACCGCGCAGTGCGCGACCCGGCGACACCACGGCCGCGAACAGCGCGGGCAGCATGCGCGGCGAGTAGCTCTGCGCGATGTGCGCGACCCACGGCGTGACCGGCGCGCGCTGCTTCTCGGGCGCCAGCCTGGGCGCGACCTTCGGCTGCAGCACGGCCCAGCCGATCACGTAGATCAGGTACAGAAACGCGAGGAAGAAGCCCGGGAACATGGCGGCCGCATAGAGCTTGACCACAGACTGCCCGGCCACGGCCGCGTACACGATGATCATCACCGAGGGCGGAATCAGGATGCCCAGAGTGCCGCCGGCCGTGATCACGCCGGCTGCGAGCCGCGTGTCGTAGCCGGCGTTGAGCATCGGGCGCATCGCGATCACGCCCATCAGCACCACCACCGCGCCCACCAGGCCGCTCGCGATGCCCCAGAAGGTGCAGACGATCAGCGTGGTCACCGCGAGCGAGCCCGGCACGCGGCGGAACGCCAGCTGCACGCTGTGGAACATCTTGTCGACCAGCGCGCCGCGCTCCATCACATAGCCCATCAGCACGAAGAGCGGTATGGACAGCAGCGTCTCGTTGGTCATGGCCCCGAAGGCGCGCTGCACCATCAGGTCGAAGACCTTGTTGTCCAGCCACGGCGAGGCCGGGTCGTAGAAGGCGATGAAGCCGAAGAACATGCCCAGGCCCATCAGCGTGAACGCCGTGGGAAAGCCCAGCATGATCACCACGACGATCAGCCCGAGCATCAGCATGCCCAGTGCGGGTTCGCTCATGTCGAAACCTCCGTGCTGCGCACTGCGGTGCGAGCTTGCCTGGGGCGGCCCGGCGCGGCGCTCATTGCGCACCTCCGGTCGTGTCGCTCTTGCGCTGCTGCGCGGCCTGCTCGATGGACCGGGCTCGCTCGATCACCTCGCGCTTGTCTGCCTCGTCGACATGGCTGCTGCCGGCGAGCTGTTCGCCCACCACGTCCATTTCTTCGGCGTCCTTCAGGCGCGGCGTCCACACGCCGGTCTTCAGGCACAGCGCGCAGCGCACCATCTCCGCGATGCCCTGCACCAGCAGCACCGCACCGGCCAGCGGAATCACGAACTTGAACGGGTACACCGGTATCGGGTCGGCATTGAAGGTCTGCTCGCGCATTGCGAGCGACTCGCCGAAGTAGGTCCAGCCCGACCAGGTGAGCGCCACCACGCCGGGCAAAAAGAAGAGCGCGAACAGCACCAGGTCGAGCGCGGCCTGCGTGCGCGGCTTCATGCTGCCGTAGAAGAAATCGCCGCGCACATGGCCGGCCTGCGAGAGCGTGTACGCGCCGCCCATCATGAAGAGCGTGCCGTAGAGCATGTTGTTGGCGTCGAAGATCCAGGCGGTGGGCGCGTTGAGCGCATAGCGCTTGAACACCTCGCCGCACACCAGCAGCATCAGCGCCACGATGAGCCACGAGAAGGTCTTGCCCACCAGCATGCTGAACCGGTCGACGGCGTGGAGAAAGCGTTGGATGGTCATGAAGGCCCGGGCAAGCAGAAAAGCACGCATCGAAAAGCCAGCCCTCCGAAGTGTCTCGGAGGGCTGGCGCGAACTGTCACCGAGACAACCTTCAGGCCTTCTTTTTACTGAAGTAGTGGTTGTAGGCCATCTTGAAATCGACGCTGTAGTCGTTCTGCCACTGCAGCGCACGCTCGGCGAACACGCGTTGCGAGTCGAGCACCTTCTTGAACAGCGGGTTCTCGCCGGCCTTCTTCTCCACCGTCTTGTCCCACGCCGCGAGCTGCGCGCGCAGCACCGCGTCGGGCGTCTTGTAGAACTTGATGCCGGCCTTCTTCATGTCGGCATAGTCCTGCGAGTTGCGCTGCACCGCCTTCCAGCTCATGTCGGCGCTGGCGGCCTGCACGGCGTAGTCGATGATGGAGCGCAGCTCCTGCGGCATCGCGGCGTACTTGCCCTTGTTGAACAGCACCTCGAACTGCTCGCCCGACTGGTGAAAGCTCTGCAGCATGCAGTTCTTCACCACGTCGGGAAAGCCGAGCGTGCGGTCGCTCGAGGCGTTGTTGAACTCGGCCGCGTCGATCAGACCGCGGTCCAGCGCGGGCACGATCTCGCCGCCGGGCAGCGGGTTCACCGCCGTGCCCATCTCGGTGAACATGTCGACCGCCAGCCCGACGGTGCGGAACTTCAGGCCCTTCATGTCCTCGACCTTGGCCACCGGCTTCTTGAACCAGCCCAGCGGCTGCGTGGGCATGGGGCCGTAGAGGTACGACACCACCTCCATGTTCAGGCTCTTGTAGATCTCCTCGAGCAGCACCTTGCCGCCGCCGTAGTTGTGCCAGGCCAGCACGGTGTTGGCGTCCATGCCGAAGCCCGGGCCCGAACCCCACAGCGCGAGCGCCGAGTTCTTGCCGTAGTGATAGGCCACCACGCCGTGGCCGCCGTCCAGCGTGCCCTTGTTCACCGCCTCCAGCAGCTGGAAGGCGGGCACCACGGCCCCCGAGGGCAGCACCTCGATCTTCAGGCGGCCGCCCGCCATGTCGTTGACCTTCCTGGCGAAGTCGTTGGCGTACTCGTGGAAGATGTCTTTCGCCGGCCAGGTGCTCTGGAAGCGCAGCGAAGTGGTTTGCGCCATGCTGATCATGGGCACGGACATGGCGCCCGCGGCCACGGCGGCGCCCTTGAGCAGCCCGCGGCGGCGGGGCAGTTTGCTGTCTGACATGTGTCTCTCTCCAATTGGTTCTGACTGGGAAAACCCAGGCCGCCGTCTTGGAGTTATGGTTTGACAGGCCCAAGCCCCCATCTTTGGCGCGCTGGAACACGCGACAAACAGGGTTTTCACGAAGCGGTGAAAAATTCCGCTAGTTGAAAACCCGCACTGCAAGGAAGCAAAGAGATGACTGAACCCGAGAACAAGGGCTATGCCGGCGACGTGATGCCCGAGCTGGCCGCCCAGTGGATGGCCAGCGGCGAGGCCGTGCTGGTCGACGTGCGCACCGACGCCGAGCGCGAATGGGTGGGCTACGTACCGGGTGGCGTGCCGCTGGCCTGGAAGCAGTGGCCGGGCATGGCGATGAACCCCGCGTTCGACGACGGTGTGCGTGCCTCGGCTGCCGGCGGCAGGAAGGTGGTGCTGCTGTGCCGCAGCGGCGTGCGCTCCGTGGCCGCTGCCAGGCGCGCGACCGAACTCGGTGTGGAGGCCTACAACATCCTCGAGGGGTTCGAGGGCAACCCGGACGAGAGCGGGCACCGGGGGCAGGTCGGTGGGTGGCGCAAGCGCGGGTTGCCGTGGAAGCAGAACTGAGGCCTTGCAATGCAAAAAGCCCGCCGATTCCTCGGCGGGCCTTCGCGACAGAGCGCGTACCGGGCGTCAGTTCAGCGCCGGAATCCGCAGCTTCTGCCCCGGATAGATCTTGTCCGGGTTGCTCAGCATCGGCTTGTTCGCCTCGAAGATCGCGTTGTACTTGTTGGCGTCGCCGTAGTACTTCTTCGAGATGGCCGACAGCGTGTCGCCGCGCACCACGTCGTGGTACTGCGCAGGCGGCGCGGCCGGGGCCACCAGGTCGTTGTCGACGCTGGTCACGTTCGCCACGTTGCCTGCCGCGAGAGAAGCCTTCTCGCTGGCTTCCGTCGATGGTGCATTGCCCGCCAGCGTGACCACGCCCGTGCTGGCCGTGTAGGTCACCACCAGCGCAGTGAGGCCGAGATTCTGCGTTTCGATGTAGGTCTTGATGGCGGCCGCTGCGGACGTGTTTGCGTCAGGTGCGTCCGGCGTGGCGGCGTGGGCCGACGATCCGCCGAACAGTTTTTCACCGGCCTCCTTGATGAAGCTGAGCAATCCCATGGTGTTCTCCTTGTGCCGTGGTGGATGGAAGGTCGAGGGGCAAATGTAGGCGCGCAACGCGGTGCCCGGTCGTAGGCCCATGCCGCGTATGCGACCAGCCCGCTGACAGGGCCGGTCACAAAGTCGCAATAATCCCGCGCATGTCCTCCCCCTTCCTCGCCATCGACATCGGCAACACCCGCCTCAAATGGGCGCTCTACGACTCGGCCCGCCCCGGTGCCGCGTTGCAGGCGCAGGGCGCCGAATTTCTCGACCACATCGAACGGCTGGCAGACGGCCCCTGGGCCGACCTGCCGGCGCCCGCGTCCATGCTGGGCTGCGTGGTGGCCGGCGACGCGGTGCGCCGCCGCGCCGAAGAACAGATCGACGAGCGCTTCGACTGCACACCCCGCTGGGTGATGCCGAGCGCGGGCGAGGCCGGCATCGTCAACGGCTACGACCACCCCACGCGCCTGGGCGCCGACCGCTTCGTGGCCATGATCGGCGCGCGCCACCGCATGCTGGCCGGGCGTGCCGGTCGCGAACCGCTGCCGATGGTGGTGGTGATGATCGGCACCGCGGTGACCGTCGAGGCCATCGATGCCGAAGGCAGGTTCCTGGGCGGGCTGATCCTGCCGGGCCACGGCATCATGCTGCGCGCGCTGGAGTCGGGCACGGCCGGGCTGCATGTGCCGACTGGCGAGGTGCGCGAATTTCCCACCAACACCAGCGACGCGCTCACCAGCGGCGGCACCTACGCCATTGCCGGCGCGGTCGAGCGCATGGTGCAGCACGTGCGCTCGCACTGCGGCGCCGAGCCGGCCTGCTACATGACCGGCGGCGCGGGCTGGAAGATGGCGCCCGTGATGAACGGGCACTTCGAGCTGGTCGAGAGTCTGATCATGGACGGGCTGCTGGTGATCGCCCGGGAACGCGCGGCCGCCTGAAGAGCCCGCCGCGGTTCAAGGCCGCATCAGCGCCTCGCCCATCGCCTGGAACGCGGGCAGCGTGAGCACGTCGTTGGCGCCGTTGGCCGCCACCGGGTGCGCCGCGTAGCGCACGATCACCATCTCGGCCTTCGGGTCGACGTAGATGCTCTGGCCGTGGATGCCGCGCGCCATGTATGCGCCGTGCGGGTTGTGCGACACCCACCACATGTCGCGGTAGCTCCAGCCCTGCAGCAGCGGGTAGCCGGCCTTGACGAACTTGGCCGGGTCGCCGCCGCGCTGGATGTCCTGCACCACCGCCTTCGCAATGGCCTGCTGCCCGTTGGAGGCACGCCCGCCGTTGCGCAGGGTCTCGCCGAAGCGCGCCAGGTCGCGCAGCACGGTGTTCAGGCCGCCGCCGCCCGACTCGGTGCCGATGCGGTCGACCATGAAGTAGGCGTCCTGCTCGGCGCCGATGCGCCGCCAGATCTTCTCGCTCAGCAGCTCGGCCAGCGACTGGTTGCTCACGCGGCGCAGCGCCCAGGCCAGCACCTCGGCGTTGACCGTCTTGTAGGCGAAGGCATCGCCGTGCTCGCCTTCCTTCTTCAGCGTGGCGAGGAACTCGTAGAACGACTTGGGGCCGGCGTAGCCCGGGCCCTGCGCCAGCATGCCGCCGGCACGGGCGTAGTCCCAGATCTCGGCCTTGGGGTCGGCGTAGTTCTCGGAGTAGTGCACGCCGACCGTCATGTCCATCACCTGGCGCACGGTGGCGTCGCCGTAAGCGGTGTCTTTCAGCTCGGGAATGTAGGTGGTGACCAGCGCGGCCGGGTCGAGCTTGCCTTCGTCCGCGAGGATGGCCGCCAGCGTGCCGACGAAGGACTTGGTGACCGACATGGCAATGTGCGGGCGCTCGGGCGTGAGCGCGCCGAAGTACTTCTCGTAGACCACCTTGCCGCGGTGCATCACGAGGACGCCATCGGTGTAGGTGCCGGAGATCATCTGGGCGAAGTTCAGCGTCGGGTCGCTGCTCGTGCTCCCCAGGGGCTTGAAGGTCACGGTCTCGATCTGCACCGGCGACGTGGCCGAAGGCAGCGGGCTCGCCGCGCCGCTGCCGCGCCACACGTTGGCCGTGGGCACGGTCTCGCGCACATGCGAGAAGCTCCAGCGCGTGCGCGGAAACACGCCGCCGGCCGGGTTGTCGAAGGTGATGAGCTTGTCGGGCGGGGGCGGAAAGCCTTTCATCCAGCCCAGCGCGTCGACCGAGGTGGCCGCGGGGTCGGGCAGCGCGGCGGGCGCGGGCGTCTGGGCGGAGGTGGTGTTCACTGCGAGCAGGGTGAGAGCGGCGGCGAGCGCCGTGCGAATGAAAAGGGACATGGTGGGAGCGATGAAAAAGATCAACGGCCGCTGAAGCGCGCGGGACGGCGTTCGACGAAGGAGCGCACGCCCTCGGCGGCGTCTTCGCTGTTCGACAGGCGCTTCTGCGTCTCGATGAACTCGCTCACCGCAGACAGCGGCCCGTGCTCGATCGCCTTCAGCACGTTGAGCCGCGTGGCCACCACCGCCAGCGGCGCCTGCGCCGCGATGCGCTGCGCAATGGCCAGCGCCGCGTCGAGCTCCTGCCCGGCCGGCACCACCTTCTGCACGAAGTTGAGCCGGTAGGCCTCGGCGCTGTCGAACTCGTCGGCCGTCAGCAGGTGCAGCATCGCGTTGCCCAGCCCGGCGCGCTCGGCCATGCGCAGCGTGGCGCCGCCCGTGGCCATGATGCCGCGCTGCACCTCCATCTGCGAGAAGCGGCAGTTGTCGGCCGCCACCACGATGTCGGCGCCCAGCATCAGCTCGATGCCCACCGTGAAGCAGATGCCCTTGACGGCCACCACCATCGGCTTGGTGCGGCGGCGGTAGTCGGGCAGGCCGAAGTCGTGCGGCTCCACCAGCCCGGCGGGCACGGCCTTCTCGCCGCGCTTCATGTATTCCATGACCGCCGGCAGGTCCAGCCCCGCCGTGAAGTGGTCGCCGAAGGCATGTAGCACGCCCACGCGCAGGGCAGGGTCGTCGTCCAGCCGAGTGTAGGCCTCGGCCAGCTGCTTGAACATGGGCGGCGTCCAGCCGTTGCGCTTGGCCGGGCGGTTGATGCCGATCAGCAGCACGTGGTCGAGCACCTGGGTGTCGATGCAGCCTTCGGCGGGCGGGGAGCTGGGGGTGGCGGTCATGTGTTTTTGTCTCCGAGTTGTTTTTGTCGTGGGGCTCAGTAGGTGTAGACGCCGCGGCCGGTCTTGCGGCCCAGCTGGCCGGCGGCGACCATTTCCTTCAGCAGCGGGCAGGGGCGGTACTTGGAGTCGCCGAACTGCTCGAGGTACACCTCCATCACCGCCAGGCACACATCGAGGCCGATCATGTCGGCCAGTGCCAGCGGGCCGATGGGCTGGTTGCAGCCCAGCTTCATGCCGGCGTCGATGTCTTCGGCCGTGGCAATGCCTTCGGACAGCACGAAGAAGGCCTCGTTGATCATCGGCACCAGGATGCGGTTGACCACGAAGCCCGGCGCGTTCTTCACCGTGATGGGCGACTTGCCCAGCGTCACGGCCAGCGCCTTCACCGCGTCGTGCGTGGCGTCGCTCGTGAGGTAGCCGCGAATCAGCTCCACCAGCGCCATCATCGGCACCGGGTTGAAGAAGTGCATGCCGATGAAGCGGTCGGGGCGCGAGGTGGCGGCGGCCAGCTGCGTGATGGAGATCGACGAGGTGTTCGAGGCAATGATCACCTCGGGCGCGAGCAGCGCGTCGACCTGCTTCAGGATCTTCAGCTTGAGCGCGTGGTTCTCGGTGGCCGCCTCGATGACCAGTTGCGCGCCCTTCAGGTCGTCGTAGTTCGTCGAGCCCGTGATGAGCGCCAGCGCGGCGGTCTTCTGCTCCGCTGTGAGCTTTTCTTTCTTGATCAGGCGGTCGAGGCTGCCCGACACGGTGGCCAGGCCCTTGTCGACGGCCGCCTGGGCGACGTCGACCATCACCACCTTCACGCCGGCCACCGCGCAGGCCTGCGCGATGCCGTTGCCCATTGTTCCGGCGCCGATGATGCCGACAGTCTGGATAGCCATGAGAGAACTCCTTGAAGAAACAAAAAAGGGGGGAAATCGGGGGTGCACGTGGCTGGCGCCACGGCAGGCCGTCGATTGTGAATCAGCCCCACGGCCGCGCCGTTGCCGCGTGTGACACGCCCGGCGCGTGGGTGGCTTACAGTCCTGCGGTTGCTTTTTCCCTCTCTCTTTGTCTCTCTCTTCGCGACTTCCGACCATGACCACCCTCGGCACCCCCCTTTCCCCCTCCGCCACCCGCGTGATGCTGCTCGGCTCCGGTGAACTCGGCAAGGAGGTGCTGATCGCCCTGCAGCGCCTCGGCGTCGAGACCATCGCGGTGGACCGCTACGAGAACGCCCCCGGCCAGCAGGTGGCGCACCACGCGCGCACCATCACCATGAGCGACCCCGCGCAGCTGAAGGCGCTGATCGAGGCCGAGAAGCCCACCCTCGTGGTGCCCGAGATCGAGGCCATCGCCACGCAGACGCTGCAGGCGCTCGAAGACGCCGGCGTGGTGCGCGTCATTCCCACCGCCCGCGCCGCCCGCCTCACGATGGACCGCGAAGGCATCCGCCGCCTGGCCGCCGAAACGCTGGGCGTGCCCACCAGCCCCTACAAGTTCTGCGACTCGCTGGCCGAGCTGCAGGCCGCCATCGATGCCGGCATCGGCTACCCCTGCATCGTCAAGCCCGTGATGAGCAGCTCCGGCAAGGGCCAGAGCAAGATCGACGGCCCGGCCGACGTGCAGAAGGCCTGGGACTACGCCATGGCCGGCGGCCGCGTGAGCCACGGCCGCGTGATCGTCGAGGGCTTCATCGACTTCGACTACGAGATCACGCTGCTGACCGTGCGCGCCAAGGACGCGGCCGGCGCCGTGGAAACGAAGTTCTGCGACCCCATCGGCCACGTGCAGGTGAGCGGCGACTACGTGGAAAGCTGGCAGCCGCACCCGATGGCGCCCGCCGCGTTGCAGAAGGCGCAGGAGATTGCGCAGGCCGTGACGGCCGACCTGGGCGGCCAGGGCCTGTTCGGCGTCGAACTGTTCGTGAAGGGCGACGAGGTGTGGTTCAGCGAAGTCAGCCCGCGCCCGCACGACACCGGCATGGTCACCATGGCCACGCAGTGGCAGAACGAGTTCGAGCTGCATGCGCGCGCCATCCTCGGCCTGCCGGTGGACACGACGCTCAAGAGCCCGGGTGCCAGCGCGGTGATCTACGGCGGCGTGGACGCCACCGGCATCGCCTTCGACGGCGTGGCCGAGGCGCTGCAGGTGCCCGGCAGCGACATCCGCCTGTTCGGCAAGCCCGAGAGCTTCACCAAGCGCCGCATGGGCGTGGCGCTGGTGCATGCGGCCGACACCGATACGGCGCGCAAGCTGGCCAAGGAAGCTGCTTCGCGCGTGAAGCCGCGCAAGGCTTGATCGCGCCCTGAAGTTGCCTAGGATGAACCCGCGCTCCGCAGGCGGGTAGCCAGTTTTCGCAAGCCGCGCCGCCACGGCGCGGGCATCGTGCAGGAAGATCGAGACACACCCACTCGACCCTCCCGGAGACACCATGCTGCACCCCCAGGCGCGCGCCTTGCTCGACTTCATCGAGGCGCGCGGCATTCCGCCGACCCACACCCTGTCGCCCGCCGATGCGCGGGCCTTCTACCGCGAGCGCCGCACCGCCACGCAACCGCTGCCCGCCGAAGTGGCCGAGGTGCGCGACCTGGCGGCCGACGGCCCGCACGGCCCCATTCCGGTGCGCATGTACCGGCCGCTGGGCTCGGGCGCCGGCCCGCTGCCGGTGCTGGTGTACTTCCACGGCGGCGGCTGGGTCATCGGCGACCTCGACACGCACGACGTGCTGTGCCGCGAACTGGCCAACGGCGCAGGCTGCGCGGTGGTCGCGGTCGACTACCGCATGGGCCCGGAGCACCGCTTTCCCGCCGCGGTGGACGACGTGCTGGCCGCCACCCGCTGGGTGCGCCGCGAGGCCGCCACGCTGGGGCTGGACGCGAGCCGCATGGCCGTGGGCGGCGACAGCGCGGGCGGCAACCTCGCGGCGGTGGTCGCCATCGCCGCGCGCGACGCGGGCGACCTGCCCCTTGCCTACCAGCTGCTGATCTACCCCGCCACCGACATGCGCCGCGGCCATCCGTCGCACCAGGCGAACGGGCAGGGCTACCTGCTGACCCGCGACACCATGGCGTACTTTCACGACCACTACATCACCGACCCCGCGCACGACCTCGACTGGCGCGCTTCGCCGCTGCTGCACACCGACCTGTCGGCGCTGCCGCCGGCGCTGGTGATCACCGCCGGCCACGATCCGCTGCGCGACGAAGGCGCGGCGTATGCGCAGGCGCTCACGGCCGCCGGCAACCACGCCGCGTACGTGTGCTTCGAGCGCCAGATCCATGGCTTCGTCCCCATGGGCAAGGTGCTCGACGAGGCCAACACCGCGGTCGCGCTGTGTGCCTCGGAACTGCGCCGCGCGTTCGCGCAGGCCTAGGGAAAGTCCCCGCGCAAATCGATATCGCGCGAGCGGCCCTCGCCGCTACGATCCAGCCAACCCAGACGCCACCGCAGAGTGGCAGTCCACCGATTGCAGGAGACAAACCATGCAGCGAACGAGGACGACGCCGCCTGAGCGGGGCGCCGCAAGGCAGGGCGAACGCCTGATGTGGCTCACGCCGCACCGCGTGTTCTATGCCGGCCTGCTCGGCGCGGCGGCCGAGCGCACCATGGGCGGCCACGGCGTGTGCGTGTCGCCCGCCGGCGCGCCGCCCAACCGCATCCGCATCGGCGGCGGGGCCTGGCAGACGGGCGAGCTCATCGTGGTGCCCCCGCATGTGCCGCACCAGGTGGAGAGCGCGCATCCGCTCATCTTCAGCCTGCTCATCGAGTCGGAGTCGGTCGACCCCGCGCGCATGCCGGCCTTTCTGCAGCACTGCGGCCCGGTCGAGGCACCGGCCTTCGTGCAGCGTGTGCGCGATGCGCATGCGCACCTGCTGGCCGCTTCGGGCCGGGGCACCGACTTCGAGGGCTTCGATTTCGATGCGATGTTCTTCGGCGAAAGCCTCGCGCCGCGCACGCTCGATGCACGCATCCGCAAGGTGGCCGAGGCCATCAACGACGACCCGGCCGCGCCCATGTCGGCCGAGGACTGCGCGGCTTCGGTGCACCTGTCGTTCTCGCGCTTCCTGCACCTGTTCAAGCAGGAAACCGGCATGGCCTTTCGCGCGTTTCGCGCCTGGAAGCGCGCGCGCAGCCTGCTGCGCTACGTGCGCCAGACCGGCACGCTGACCGACATCGCGCTGGACACGGGCTACCCCGACTCGACGCACTTCAGCCATTCGATTCGCCAGGTGTACGGCCTGAAACCCAGCGACATCCTGGCCGGCTCGCGCCGACTCGCGTTGCACGACGCGGCCGGCGGCTTCAGGCACTGAGCGCAGGAAGAAAGGCCCCATGCAGATCCTTCAACTCCTGCTCTCGGGCATTGCGCAAGGTTGCATCTACGGGCTGATCGCGCTGGGCTTCGTGCTCATCTACAAGGCCACCGAAACCGTGAGCTTCGCGCAGGGCGACCTGATGATGCTCGGCGCCTTCGGCGCGTTCGCGGGCATGTCGCTGTTCGGCCTGCCGTTCTGGCTCGCGGCCATCCTGGCGATCGTGGCGATGGCGGCTTTCGGCGTGCTGCTGGAGCTGGTGGTGATCCGCCCGATCCTGGGGCAGCCGCAGTTCACCATCGTGATGCTGACCATCGGCATCGCCTACGTGGCACGCGGCCTCATCACCATGGTGCCGGGCATCGGCACCGAGACCCACACGCTGGCCGTGCCCTACAAGGACCAGATCTGGAAGCTGGGCGAACTGGTGGTCAACCTGGAGCAGCTGGCGATCATCGTCGCCACGGCCATCCTGTGCGGCCTGCTGTTCGCGATGTTCCGCTACAGCAAGCTGGGCATCGCGATGCAGGCGTCGTCGCAGAACCAGCTGGCGGCCTACTACATGGGCATTCCGGTGAAGCGGCTCAACGGGCTGGTGTGGGGGCTGGCGGCCGCCGTCGCCGCGATTGCCGGCATGCTGCTCGCGCCCATCACCTTCGTGCACGCGAACATGGGCTTCATCGGGCTGAAGGCCTTTCCGGCCGCGGTGGTGGGCGGCTTCGGCAGCCTGCCGGGCGCCATCGTCGGCGGTCTGGTCATCGGCATCGTCGAGTCGTTCGCGGGCTTCTACCTGCCCGACGGGTTCAAGGACACGGCGCCGTACATCGTGGTGCTGCTGATGCTCATGATCAAGCCCAACGGTCTCTACGGCGAAAAGCTGCGCAAGAAGGTTTAGAAACATGCGCCCCCACGCTCGTCACTTCGTGTACTCGCTGCCCCCCAAGGGGGCGCAGGTCCGCCTTGGGGCGGCCCGGCGGCGGACCTGATATGCGCTTCATCTTCAAGACCAGCTACGACCAGGACATCCGCCTCGCGCGGCACGGCGGCCATGTGTTCTGGTACGGCCTGCTCGTCGCGTTCCTCATTGCCGCGCCGTGGATCATCGAGGAGTACTGGCTGGCGCAACTGACCTTCGTGCTGATCTACGGCATCGTCGGCTTGGGCCTGATGCTGCTGGCCGGCTTCACGGGGCAGTTCTCCATCGGGCATGCGGCGTTCCTCGGCACCGGTGCCTACACGCAGGGCGTGCTGACGAACATGGGCGTGCCGTTTCCGCTCGCGCTGATCGCCGCGGCTGCCTTGTCGGCAGCGGTGGGCGTGGTGGTCGCGTTGCCCGCGCTGCGCGTGAAGGGCATCTACCTGGGCATCGCGACGCTGTCGTTCGGCTTCATCGTCGAGGAGGTGTTCGCGCGGTGGGAGAGCGTGACGGGCGGCAACGCAGGGCTGCACGTGAAGTCGCCGCAGCTCTTCGGCTGGTCGCTGGGCTCGGGCGACGGCTTCTACTTTCTGTGCCTGGTGGTGGCGGTGCTCGGCACGCTGGGCATCCTGAACCTGCTGCGCTCGCCGACGGGGCGCGCGTTCGTGGCCATTCGCGATTCGGAGATTTCGGCGCAGAGCATGGGCATTCACCTGGCGCGCTACAAGACGATGTCGTTCGCGATTTCGGCGGCGCTCGCGGGGCTGGGCGGTGCGCTGTACGCGCACAAGCTGAGCTTCATTTCGCCGGACCAGTTCAGCATCCTGCAGTCGATCGACCTGCTGCTGATGGTGGTGATCGGCGGGCTCGGCTCGGTGCACGGCGCGTTCCTGGGCGCGATTTTCCTGATCGCGATGCCGCAGTTGATATCGATGGGCAAGGACTGGCTGCCGGCGGTCGTCGGGCAGGCGCCGGGGTTGCAGGGGCTGGTGTACGGCCTGGTGCTGATCGCGTTCGTGCTGTTCGAGCCGCTGGGGCTGTACGGCCGCTGGCTGAAAATTCGCACCTGGCTGCAGCTCTTTCCGTTCTACCGCAGGGGCCTGTTCAAGCGGCAGAAGTCCTTTGCCAAATCGGACCGGCTGAGATGAGCGACGACATCCTTCTTTCGGCCAGGGACCTGAGCGTGCGCTTCGGCGGCGTGCTGGCGGTGAACAAGGTGAGCTTCGACGTTCGCCGCGGCGAGGTGTTCACGCTGATCGGTCCGAACGGCGCGGGCAAGACGACGGTGTTCAACCTGATCAGCCGCATCTACACGCCGACGACAGGCGAGATCACATGGCACGGCGAAGCGCGCGGGCCGATCGCGCTGACGCAGCAAGCGCCGCATGCGATTGCCGCGCTGGGCATTGCGCGCACCTTCCAGAACATCGAGCTGTTCGAGCATGCGACGGTGCTGCACAACCTGCTGATCGGGCGCCACACGCACCGGCAGACGGGCTTCTGGAGCGAGGTGTTCTTCACGCCCGCCACGCGGCGTGCGGAGATGGCGGCGCGCGAGAAGGCGGAGCAGGTGATCGAGCTGCTCGATCTGCAGCATCACCGCGATTCGATGGTGGCGGGCCTGCCTTACGGCGTGCGCAAGGTGGTCGAGTTGGCACGTGCCTTGTGCACGGAGCCCAAGTTGCTGTTGCTCGACGAACCTTCTTCCGGACTGAATGTGGAAGAGACCGCCGACATGGCATTCTGGATTCAGGACATCCAGCATGAACTGGGGGTGTCGGTGCTGATGGTCGAGCACGACATGTCGCTGGTTTCCAAAGTGTCTGACCGGGTGTTGGCGATGAACATGGGCGAGGTACTGGCTACCGGGTCGCCTGGGGAGGTGCAAGCCGATCCGCGTGTGGTCGAGGCGTACCTGGGGACCGTGGACGACGTGAGCAGCTTGAGGAGGGTGGCGGCGTGAGTTCGTTGTTCGTTACTTCCTTGGAGGCGCCCGGTGCGCGGTGCGGTGCGGTCGCCCCCACTGTGCCGGCCGCTTCGCGGCTCCCCTGCGGTGCTCGCGTTTCGCGGGGTCTCGCAGAACTCGCTTCGCTCAAACAGCTGCGAGCCCTTGTCCGCGAAACGCTGCGCTCCTCGGCGGCACAGAGGGGGCGCCCACCCCGCACCGCGCACCGGGCTCGGGGGTGGAGTGTTCACCCTGTACGTGTCTACGGCGTCAGGGCCTCTGCCACTGCCTTTGGAACGACGAAATGAGCGACGCAGTCCTCCAGCTCCTGAACGTGGAAAGCGCCTACGGCCCGATCAAGGCCATCCGAGGCGTGAGCCTGAAAGTAAGACAAGGCGAGATCGCGACCGTGCTCGGCTCCAACGGCGCAGGCAAGACGACGATCCTCAAGACCATCTCCGGAATCATCGACCCCCGCAAAGGCAGCATCGAATTCCAGGGCAAGGACATCACCGCCAAAGACCCGGCCTACATCGTGCAGCAGGGCCTGAGCCACGTGCCCGAAGGCCGCGAGGTGTTTGCGCTGCTGTCGGTGAAAGACAACCTGCTGATGGGGGCCTACACCCGCAAGGACCGCGACGGCGTGGCGCGCGACATGGAGACGGTCTACACCTACTTTCCCATTCTTCGCGAACGGGCCACGCAGGACGCGGGGCTGCTGTCGGGTGGCCAGCAGCAGATGCTGGCCATTTCGCGCGCCATCATGGCCGCGCCGCATCTCATTCTTCTGGACGAACCCAGCCTCGGCCTGAGCCCGAAGCTGACCAAGGAGATCTTCGAGATCGTCGTGCGCATCAACCGCGAGCGCGGCACCACCATCCTGCTGGTCGAGCAGAACGCCAACATGGCGCTCAACGCCGCCGACCACGGCTACGTGCTGGAGAACGGCCGCATCGTGATGGAAGACACCTGCGAACGCCTGAGGGAGAAGGACGACATCAAGGAGTTCTACCTCGGCGTGAAGGACGACGGCGTGCGCGGCGAGCGGCGCTGGAAAAAGAAGAAGACCTGGAGATAGCGCCATGCAAGGACTCTGGGACCTCGACACCTTCGCCCCGCGGCTCGACATCGTCGTGCCGGGCGACACCCTCTCCGCCATGTTCTGGAACGCCGTGAAGCAACGCGGCGACACCGTCTGGATGCGGCAGAAGGAACTGGGCATCTGGCGCACCTGGAGCTGGCACCAGACGGCCAACGCCGTGCGCGAAATCGCGGCCGGGCTGCAGGCCATCGGCTTCGTGCCCGCCGAGTGCGCATCGATCTTGTCGAACACCGTCATCGAATGGGTGCTCGCCGACCTGGCCGTGCTCAGCTGCGGCGGCGTGTCCAACGGCATCTACCCGACCGACGCGGCCTCGCAGGTGCACTACCTGTGCGAAGACTCGCGCACCACCGTGCTCTTCGTGGAAGACGACGAGCAGCTCGACAAGGCGCTCGAAGTGCGCGCCGGCCTGCCGGGCCTGCGCCGCATCGTGGTGTTCGACATGGAAGGCCTGCGCGAGCTCGACGATGCGGCCGTGATGAGCCTGGACGCGCTGCGCGCCCTCGGCCGCGCGCGCCTGGCCGCCGACCCGCAGTGCGTGGAGCGCACCGTGGCGGCGTGCCGGCCCGAAGACCTGGCCATCCTGGTCTACACCTCGGGCACCACCGGCAAGCCCAAGGGCGCGATGCACAGCCACGCCGGGCTGGTGTACACCGCGCGCGGCTACAACACGCTCATTGCGCAGGACGAGACCGACGAGCGCATGTGCTTTTTGCCGCTGTGCCACATCGCTGAGCGCATGGGCGGCGAATACTTCGCGATGTACACCGGCTCCATCCTCAACTTCGTGGAGAACCCCGAGACGGTGCCGGAGAACGTGCGCGAGATCGCTCCCACCGTGTTCACCGCCGTGCCGCGCGTGTGGGAGAAGTTCTATTCGGGCGTGATGATCGCGCTGAAGGAGGCCAGCCCGCTGCAGCAGGCCGCCTACAAGTGGAGCATCGGCGTGGGCGAGGCGATTGCCGCGCGCGTGCTGGCGGGCGAGCCCGTGGGCGCGGCGCTCAAGTTGAAGTTCAGGCTGGCGCGGGTGCTGGCGCTGGACAACGCGCGCAAGCTCATCGGCATTCACCGTGCGCGCTTCCTGGTGACCGGCGCGGCGCCCATTTCGCCCGAGCTGGTGAAGTGGTACCTGGCCCTGGGCGTGCCGATGCTGGAGGTGTGGGGCATGACCGAGTCGTGCGGCGCCTCGACCGCGGTGCCGGCCAGCCGCATCAAGCCCGGCTCCATCGGCCCGGCCACGGGCTACAACGAGGTGCGCATCGACGCGGGCACCGGCGAGATCCTGGTGCGCGGCCCCAATGTCTTCATGGGCTACCTCAACCTGCCCGAGAAGACCGCCGAGACCATCGACGCCGAGGGCTGGCTGCACACCGGCGACGTGGGCGTGATGGACGGGGACGGGTATTTCCGCATCACCGACCGGATGAAAGACATCATCATCACGGCGGGGGGAAAGAACGTGACGCCCAGCGAGCTGGAGAACGAGCTCAAGTTCAGCCTCTACATCACCGACGCGGTGGTCATCGGCGACAAGAAGCCCTACCTCACGGTGATCGTCATGATCGACCAGGAGAACGTCGAGAAGTTCGCGCAGGACAACGACGTGCCGTTCAGCAACTACGAGAGCCTGACGCGCACGCGGGAAGTGCAGGACCTGATCCAGGGCGAGATCGACCGCGTCAACGCCAGGTTCGCGCGCGTGGAGCAGATCAAGAAGTTCTTCCTGCTCGAGACGCAGCTGAGCGCAGAGGACGAGGAGCTCACGCCCACCATGAAGCTCAAGCGCAAGCTGGTGCAGACCAAGTACGCCGAGCGCATCGAAGCCATGTACCGGTGACATTGCCGGCCTGTTTTTTTCGCCAACCCGAGGAGACAACCGCATGAAGCTCAAGACACTGACGACGCTGGCCGTGGGGGGCCTGGTCGCGACGCACGCGTTTGCGCAGCAGCAGCAGGGCGTGAGCAAGGACGAGATCCGCATCGGCACCATCCAGGACCTGTCGGGGCCGCTCGCGGGCTTCGGCAAGCAGGCGCGCAACGGCATGCAGCTGCGCGTGGACGAACTCAACGAGCAGGGCACCCTGAACGGGCGCAAGCTCAAGCTGTTCGTCGAAGACTCGGGCTACGACCCGAAGAAGGCGGTGCTGGCCGCGCAGAAGCTGGTGAACCAGGAAAAGATCTTCATCATGGCCGGCCACATCGGCACGGCGCAGAACATGGCGGCGATGCCGGTGCAGTTCGACAAGAACATCGTCAACTACATGCCCATCACCGCGGCGCGCGAAATGTACGAGCCGCTGAACCGGCTGAAGTACTCGTTCGCGGCCACCTACTACGACCAGATCCGCCTGGCGCTGCCCAAGATGATCAAGGACAAGGGCGCCAAGAAGGTGTGCACCATCTACCAGGACGACGAGTTCGGCCTGGAGGTGCAGCGCGGCGCGGAGGCCGGTGTGAAGGCCGCGAACATGGAGCTGGCCGAGAAAACATCGTTCAAGCGCGGCGCCACCGACTTCAGCTCGCAGGTCGCGAAGATGAAGGCCGCCAACTGCGACCTGGTGGTGCTGGGCACCATCATCCGCGAGACCATCGGCACCGTGGGCGAGGCGCGCAAGACGGGCTTCAACCCGACCTTCATCGGCTCCAGCGCGGCCTACACCGACCTCATTCACAAGCTGGGCGGCAAGGCGATGGACGGCGTGTACGCCACCATGACGGTGCAGAACCCCTACACCGACGAGCAGTCGCAGCCGCTGCGCTTCTGGGCCAACAAGTACAAGACCAAGTTCAACGAAGACCCGACGGTGTTCTCGGTGTACGGCTACGTGATCGTCGACTCGTTCATCAAGGCGGCGACCAAGGCCGGCCCCAACCTCACGACCGACAGCTTCATCAAGGCGATGGACAGCATCACCTTCGAGCCCGACATGTTCGGCAGCCCCAAGAGCACCTACACCGCCACCAAGCGCCTGGGCAACGACCAGTCGCGGCTGTCGCAGATCAAGGACGGCAAGTGGGTGGTGGTGTCGGACTATGTGACACCATGACGGGACCATGCCCAGCCCTTCCCCCCGCTACTGGTTGATGAAGTCCGAGCCCGACGAGGTCTCGATCGACGATGCGCTCGCCGCGCCCGGCGCCACCGTGGCGTGGACCGGCGTGCGCAACTACCAGGCACGCAACTTCATGCGCGACGGCATGGCCGTCGGCGACGGCGTGCTGTTCTATCACTCGAGCTGCCCGGAGCCGGGCATCGCCGGCATCGCGCGCGTGGCCTCGGGCATCAAGCCCGACCCGACGCAGTTCGATGCGAAGTCGCCGTACCACGACGCCAAGTCGAAGCCCGACGATCCGCGCTGGCTGCTGGTGGACGTGCAGGCGCTGCGCAAGACGCGCCTGCTGGCCTTGCCCGAGCTGCGCGAAAAGCCCGAACTGGCCGAGCTGGTGGTGCTGCGCAAGGGCAACCGGCTGTCGATCACGCCGGTGGAGCCCGCGCACTGGAAGATCATCGAGAAGATGCTGGGCTGAGCCTCCGGGGGGCGCCTCAGGCTGCTCGCGTCAGGATCGGAAACAGCTTGCCGAGCCCGTCGGCCATCACCTCGACCGCGAGGGCCGCGAGGATCAGGCCCATCAGCCGCGTCATGATGTTGATTCCCGTCTTGCCCAGCACGCGCGCGATCGGTTGCGCGAGCGAGAAGGCCAGCGCCGTGGCCAGCGCCACCACCACGCCGTAGCCCACCAGCACCGCGAGCTCCCACAGGTGCTGTGTCTTTTCGGCGTAGATCACCACGGTGGAAATGGTGGCCGGGCCGGTCAGCAGCGGAATGGTGAGCGGCACCACCGCGATGGAGGCACCCATCGAGGCCTTGACCTCGGTGGCGCGCAGCTCCTCGACGTTGGTCTTGCTCTCGGCCGGCTTGGCGTTGAGCATCGACAGCGAGCTCATGAGCAGCAGCAGGCCGCCGCCGACCTGGAAGCTGGCGATCGAGATGCCGAAGAACGACAGCAGCTGCAGCCCGAGCAGCGCGCTCACCGCGATGACCACGAACGCGCTGAACGCCGACATGCGCACGGTGTGGCGGCGCTGCGCGTCGCTGTAGCCCTGCGTGTAGTGGATGAAGAACGGCACGATGGCCAGCGGGTTGACGATGGCCACCAGCGTGACCAGCGGCTTGATGAGGTCCATCGAGGTGCTCATGGGGCTACCGTCCTCCGGTGACGTCGAGCAGGGCCATGGTGGTGTAGCTGGCCTCGGCCGACAACAGCCACAGCACGGCGCCCGCGATCTCGTCGGCGGTGCCGGTCCGCTTCATGGGCACGCTGGGCGCCAGCTCGAAGGCACGGTCGGGCATGCCGCCGGAGGCGTGGATGTCGGTGTCGATGAGGCCGGGGCGCACCGCATTCACGCGGATGCCTTCGTCGGCCACTTCCTTGGCCAGGCCGATGGTGAAGGTGTCGATGGCGGCCTTGCTGGCCGCGTAGTCCACGTACTGGCCCGGCGAGCCCAGGCGCGCCGCGCCGCTGGAGATGTTGACGATGGCGCCGCCCGTGCCGCCGTGCCGGGTGCTCATGCGGCGCACGGCCTCGCGCGCGCAGACGAAGCTGCCGATCACGTTGATGCGGAACATGCGCTCCAGCCGGGCCACGCTCATCTCGTCGACGCGCGCCTGCATGTCGACCACGCCGGCGTTGTTGACCAGCGCGGTGAGGCGGCCGAGCTTGGCGTCGATCTTCTCGAACATGGCGAGCACCTGCGCCTCGTCGCCCACGTCGGCCTGCACGGCGATGGCGGTGCCGCCGCCCGCGCGGATGGTGCGCACCACCTCGTCGGCGGCCAGCGAGTTGCTGGCGTAGTTGACGGCCACCGCGTAGCCGCGCTTCGCGGCGAGCAGGGCGGTGGCGGCACCGATGCCGCGCCCGCCGCCCGTGATCAAGAGCACCTGGTCCAAAACCTACCTCCTGCAGAGAAACTGCGTGTCAGTTAAAACCGTCGGCTGGATTACATCATCGGGGGACACGGGCATGAGCATCGGCAAGACGGTTGACTACTACTTTGCGCCACAGAGCCCATGGACCTATCTGGGACATTCCCGCTTCGCGGCGATTGCCGCGGCCGCCGGCGCCACGGTGCGCGTGCGGCCGATCGACCTGGGCAGCGTGTTCCCGGTGTCGGGCGGGCTGCCGCTGGGCAAGCGCGCGCCGCAGCGCCAGGCCTACCGGCTGGTCGACCTGGCGCGCTTTTCGCGCCACCTGGGCCTGCCGCTGAACCCCAAGCCCAAGTTCTTTCCGGTGGCCGGCGACGACGCGGCCCGCGCCATCATCGCGGTCGACCTGCACGACGGCACCGAGGCGGCGCTGCGCATGTGCGCCGCGGTGTTCGCGGCCGTGTGGGTGCAGGAGCGCAACATCGGCGACCCGAAGGTGCTCGAAGCGCTGGTGGCCGAATGCGGCCTGCCGGCCAAGCGCGCGGAGCAGTCGCAGAGCCAGGCGGTGCAGGAACGCTACGAGGCCTACACGCAGGAAGCCATCTACATCCAGGTGTTCGGCGCGCCGAGCTACGTGATCGACGGCGAAATCTTCTGGGGGCAGGACCGGCTCGACTTCGTCGAGCGGGCGCTGCGCCCTTGATTCAGCAACCCCGGCATTCATTCATTCATTTGTTTGCCATCAAGGAGCAAGACGACATGGGTCAATTCATCGATCTCACGGCCAAGGACGGCTTCACTTTCCCCGCCTACGTGGCCGAACCCGCGGGCAAGCCGCGCGGCGCGGTGGTCGTGGTGCAGGAAATCTTCGGCGTGAACTCGCACATCCGCTCGGTGGCCGACGGCTATGCCGCCGAGGGCTACCTGGCCGTGGCGCTGGCCACCTTCCACCGCGTGAAGCCCGGCGTCGAGCTGGGTTACTCGGACGACGACATGAAGAACGGCTTCGGCCTGAAGACCGCGGTCGAGGCGCTGCCCGCGCCCGGCGTGCTGCAGGACATCGAGGCGTCGATCGCCTACGCGGCCAAGGCCGGCAAGGTCGGCATCGTGGGCTATTGCTGGGGCGGCCTGCTGGTGTGGCGCGCCGCCGCATTGCTGCCGGGCCTGGCGGCCGCGGCGCCCTACTACGGCGGCGGCATGACCTCGCCGGAGGAAACGGCGCGCGAGCCGAAGGTGCCGGTGCTGGCGCACTTCGGCAACCAGGATCACTGGATTCCGCTGGACACCATCGAGTCGTTCAAGAAAGCGCATCCGGAAGTGGAAGTGCACGTGTACCCGGTCGGCCACGGCTTCAACTGCGACCAGCGCGGCTCGTACGATGCCGAAGCGGCCAGGCTGGCGCGCGAGCGCACGCTGGCGTTCTTCGCCAAGCACGTCGGCTGATTTCGGCGGCCCCATGAAAAAACCCGGCAGCGCCGGGTTTTTTCATGCATGGCTCGGTTTGCGCGGCGTGCTGCCCGGGCCCACGCGGGTCTGCAGGAAGTCGAGCAGGGCGCGCAGCGCGGCGCTGTTGTGGCGCCGCTGCAGGTAGGCGGCCGACAGCCACATGTCCTTGCGTGCGTAGTCCTGCAGCACCGGCACCAGTTCGCCGTGGT
The DNA here is from genome assembly GCF_051216855.1 of Variovorax monticola. Taxonomy (NCBI): domain Bacteria; kingdom Pseudomonadati; phylum Pseudomonadota; class Betaproteobacteria; order Burkholderiales; family Comamonadaceae; genus Variovorax; species Variovorax monticola. Next base: position 11,945 of record NZ_JBPJZP010000005.1, on the reverse strand, counting down.
CAAGGTGCGTCTGCACCAGGATCGACGGCAGGTAGATCACGCCGAAGCCGTGCATGGCCACGCGGATGAGCGGCGCACCCTCGGTGCAGTCCATGCGGCTTTTCACCGGCACGTCGAGCGGCGTGCCGTTGTCGTCGAAGCGCCAGACCGGCTGCTGGCCCAGCAGCGAGAAAGTCAGTGCCTCGTGGGTGGCCAGGTCGCGCGGATGCTCGGGCTTGCCGTGCTTCTTCCAGTAGACCGGCGAGGCGCACACCACCATGTTCATGAGGCGAAGCTTGCGCACGATGAGGTTGGCGTCTTCCACCGGGCCGCTGCGCAGCTCGACGTCGATGCCTTCTTCGGCCAGGTCGACGGTGCGGTTGGTCAGCTGGAGGCTGATCGTCACGTCGGGGTAGTAGCGCATGAAGTCGGCCAGCAGGTTCGGGAACTCGCCGCTGCCCATGCCGTGCGGGGCCGAGATGCGCAGCCGCCCGCCGGGCTGGCTGGCGCGGTCCTGCAGCTCGGACTGGGTGAGCTCGATCATCTCGAGCATCGGGGTGCTGCGCTCCAGCAGAAGCTGGCCGGCGTCGGTCAGGCTCACGGAGCGCGTGGAGCGGTTGAGAAGGCGCACGCCGAAGCGGGTTTCCAGCTCGGCCACATACTTGCTGACGGTGGCCTTCGACATGTCGAGCCTCTTGGCTGCCTGGGAAAAGCTGCCGTGCGAGGCCACTTCCCGGAAGGTTCTGATCAGATCGAGACTGTCCATGTGAATGGGCCCATTGTTTCCGTTTGGAGAACGCGATGGTTCGATTCTCCCGGGTTTTTACCGACCGGTTCAGGCGACACTTCGGTTACACGCCGACGACGCCCGCCAGGTCGGGTTGTTGGAAAGAACTGAAATGAAGACCTCGAACCTCATTGCCGCCGCTGTCCTGTCGCTGCTCGCCGCCTCCGGTGCGCGGGCCCAGGGCTTCGCCCCGGTGCAGCCGCTGGCGGCCATGACCAGCAGGACCGATGTCCTGGCGGGTGCCGATGCCGCCGCCCGTGGTGGCAATGTCTATGGCGACGTCGTCGCGGCGCCCTTGACGTCGCGGCCGAGTTCGCGTGACCGGGCCTCGATCAGGGCCGAGGCGGTGGCCGCCGCCCACGCGCCGAACCAGAACCTGGACCGCCGCGCCTTCGTCAACAGCGAAGTGCCGCCGCAGTTCAAGGCCGCAAGGCCCTGAGCCCAAGCTCTCTTCGACAGGCCGGGCCGGTGCGAACCGGGCCCGGCTTTTTGTTGCTTGCATGCCTTCATGACGCGATTGTTTCAATAGAGGAAACACGGTGTCTCTGAACGGCGTGTTCTGCTGCGCGTGTTCGCCCGGAAACTCGCCGCACAGGCAAGCGAACCAGCAAGCCTGGTGGACGAACCATCCGAACACACTAGGAGAACTGACAATGAAGACCTCGCAAATCATCGCCGCTGCCGCCCTGACCCTGCTTGCCGCTACCGGCGCCCAAGCTGAAACGTACCAAGGCGTGAACACCGCCGTCTCGACCAAGAGCCGTGACGACGTGAACGCGGAAGGCGTGCGCGCCGCATCGGCTCCGAACCAGAACGTGACCCGCGGTTCGCGCGGCGCGGAAACCGTTGCCGTGTCGAAGGACCGCAGCCTGGTCGAAGCCGAAGCCGTTCGCACCGCCTACGCACCGGACCAGAACGTGAGCTCGGGCTCGCGTGTGAACAGCAAGGTCGTCTCGACCATGCAGCACCCGCTGGACGCTCGCGTTCAAGCCCAGCAAGGTTCGGGCGCTGTCGCCAAGTAATTGAAGCAGGCCCTTCGGGGCTTCGCCGAAGTCAAAAGAGGGCCACGCGAAAGCGTGGCCCTCTTTTTTTGGGGGCGGCCGGCCGGCGTGCGGTCAGCGCGTGCGCGCCAGGTAGCGCTTGCGCCAGAAGATCAGGACCAGCAGCACCGCGATGACCAGCATCGACGTCATCGCGATCCAGAAGCCGTCTGCCTTGTGCAACAGCGGGATGAACTCGAAGTTCATGCCGAAGATGCCGGCGATCAGGTTGAGCGGCAGAAACACGGCGGTGAGCACCGTCAGCACCCGCATGATGTCGTTGGCGCGGTGGCCCTGGACGCTGAAGTGCATCTGCACCGCCGTTTCCGCGTTCTGCTCCAGCCGATGCACGTGGTGCACCACGCGCTCGATGTGCTCGAGCACGTCGCGGCTGCGGATCAGGATGAGCTCGCGCTCGCGCTGCTCGGTTTCACCCTTGGGCGGCGGCAGCGTCTCGAGCGAGTCGATCCAGTCCTGCATGGCGGCGCGCTGGTCCTCGCAGATCTCGTCGAGGTGGTGCAGCGACTGGCGCGCCTCCATCAGCGCCCCCCAGTTGGTGAAGCGGCTGCGCGGGTCGATCAGCTCGGTCTGCCAGTGGTCGAGTTGCCTGGTGAGCTCGCGCCGCAGGTCGAGGTAGCCGTCGACGATCTGGTTGATGACGCGCAGCATCAGGTCCGAAGGGCTGGCCGGAAGGCGGGCCGAGGTGGCGCGAACGTCCAGCGCCGGGGCGCCGCGGCCGTCGGGCGAGCCGGCGGCCAGCAGCCGCGCGGCGAAGCCGTCGCGCACCGCGCCGTCTTCCGGGTGCACCGAGAGCAGCACCCGGTCGAACACGGCGAAGCCGACCGGTCGGGTGTCCACGCGGCGCAGCACCGGCGGTCCGCTGCGGGGCGGGGGCGGCCCCGACCGTGTCTCGCTGCCGTTGTTGTTACCGTTGCCCGCCGCCTGGTTCTGGCCTTGGCCGTTCGCCAGGCGCCGGAACACCAGCACGTCGTACAGTGAGGTGTAGTCGTAGTGCGACGGCAGCTGGTCGTTGAGCAGGTCGGCCACATGCAGGTCGACCAGCTGTGTCAGGCACAGCGTCTGCAGGATCTGCTGCACCTCGGCGAGCGAGCTGCGGAATTCCTCGCGGGTGAGCGAGATCCATAGATAACCGCCGGCGCCGCACGCGCCCGGCACGCTCAGCGGCGCCAGCGCAGGGTGCTCGCTGACCTGCGAGCGGTCGATTTCGAAAATGCGCATGCCGGTGCCAGCGCGCGGTTACTTCTGCAGCAGCCGGGCGGCGTCGAGCGCGAAATAGGTCAGCACGCCGTCGGCGCCCGCGCGCTTGAAGGCCAGCAGGCTTTCGAGCACCACGGCGTCGTGGTCGAGCCAGCCGTTCTGCGCGGCGGCCTTGAGCATGGCGTACTCGCCGCTCACCTGGTAGGCGAAGGTTGGCACATGGAACTCGTCCTTCACGCGGCGCACGATGTCCAGGTAGGGCATGCCGGGCTTCACCATCACCATGTCTGCGCCTTCGGCGATGTCGAGCGCCACTTCGCGCAGGGCTTCGTCGCTGTTGCCGGGGTCCATCTGGTAGACCTTCTTGTCGGCCTTGCCCAGCGTGGAGGCCGAGCCGACGGCGTCGCGGAAGGGGCCGTAGAAGGCGCTGGCGTACTTGGCGCTGTAGGCCATGATCCGCGTGTGAACGTCGCCGCGGGCTTCGAGCGCGGTGCGGATGGCGCCGATGCGCCCGTCCATCATGTCGCTGGGCGCCACGATGTCCACGCCGGCCTGCGACTGCGTGAGCGCCTGTTTGACCAGCACCTCGACGGTCGGCTCGTTGAGGATGTAGCCGGTGTCGTCGAGCAGGCCGTCCTGGCCGTGGCTGGTATACGGGTCGAGCGCGACGTCGGTCATCACGCCCAGTTCGGGAAAGCGTGCCTTCAGGGCGGCCACCACGCGGGGAATCAGCCCGTCGGGGTTGAAGGCTTCGTCGCCGTGGGGGGTCTTCAGTCCGGCGTCGATCACAGGGAACAGCGCCATCACCGGGATGCCGGCTGCCACGCACTGCTCGGCCACGGGCAGCAGCAGGTCGAGGCTCAGGCGATCGACGCCGGGCATCGAGGTGACCGCATCGCGGCGCCTTTCGCCTTCCTGCACGAACACCGGATAGATCAGGTCGTGCGCAGTGAGCGCATGCTCTCGCACCAGGTTTCGAGTGAATGCGTCGCGGCGCAGGCGCCGCGGTCGACCGGCGGGAAACATGGCCAGGGGAGAAGTGGAAGACGTCATATGCCCAAAATTGTGCCTGAAGCCACATTTCGGGGCACTTTGCGTCAAGCGTCCAGTTGTCTGACAACCACGGGAATTCGTAGAACCAAGGTTCTCGTTTTTTTGTTTGAAATGTTAAAGAAAATGCCTCATTCGCTTGAAACCTTGTTTCGTCTTTGTTAAATTCTGAATCGGGCGGCTTGCCGCTCCCCGCTTTTCCTCCCTGAGCGGGTGCCTTGATGTGTGACAGCAAAAGGGCTTCCCAGCCCGACGTGCAGACGTCGGGCTTTTTTTTGCCTAAGTTCCGCCAGGCATGGGTGTTACCGGGTTGCCGCAGAGGGTGCGCCACTAAACTGGCCCGCATGCTCTGGGTCAAATCACTCCACATCGTCTTCATCGCCAGCTGGTTCGCGGGGCTGTTCTACCTGCCGCGGATCTTCGTCAACCTGGCCATGGTGCCGCCCGAGTCGGTGGCCGAGCGCGAGCGGCTGCTGCTCATGGCGCGCAAGCTTCTGCGGTTCACCACGATGCTGGCGGTCCCCGCAATCGGCTTCGGCCTGTGGCTCTGGCTGGGCTACGGCATCGGCCGCGGGCCGGGCAACGCATGGATGCACGCCAAGCTGGCGCTGGTGCTGGTGGCCATCGGCTACCACCACGGCTGCGGCGTGCTGCTGCGCCGCTTCGCGGCGGGCCAGAACCGGCGCAGCGACCGCTGGTACCGCTGGTTCAACGAACTGCCGGTGGTGTTGCTGCTGCTGATCGTGATTCTGGTGGTCGTGAAGCCGTTCTGAGCCCGGTGCACACGGTGGAGAGGCCGCACAAGTCCGCTGCACTGCCCCTTGCGCTCGCCTATGCGGCGCTGATCGTCTACGCCAGCCTGTACCCCTTCGCCGACTGGCGAGACCAGGGGATCGCCCCCTGGGCTTACCTGTCGGCGCCCTGGCCCAAGTACTGGACGGGCTTCGACTTCGCGATCAACGTCGCGGGCTACGTGCCCTTCGGGTTCCTGTGCGCGCTGGTGGTGCTGCGCACGCGCCCGGGCGCGGGCGTGTGGCGCGCGTTGCTGCGCGCCACCGCGGCGGGTGCGGCCATCGCCTTTGCCATGGAGACCCTGCAGAGCTACCTGCCGGCGCGCATTCCTTCCAACGTGGACCTGGGGCTGAACACCACGGGCGCCGTTCTGGGCGCGGTGCTGGCCGCGGGGCTCGAGCGGATGGGCGCGGTCGCGCACTGGAGCCGGGCGCGTTCGCATTGGTTCGTGGAGGACGCACGCGGCGGCCTGGTGCTGTTGGCGCTCTGGCCGTTCGCGCTGCTGTTTCCGGCGGCCGTCACTTTCGGGCTGGGGCAGGTGTTCGAGCGGCTCGAGGTGGCCATCTCCGAGTGGCTGCTCGACACGCCTTTCATCGACTGGCTGCCCATGCGCCAGTTCGAACTCGAACCGCTGGTGCCGGCGGTCGAGCTGCTGTGCGTGATGCTCGGCGCGCTGGTGCCATGCCTGCTGGGTTACCTGGTGGCGCGCTCGGTGGTGCAGCGCGCCGTGGCGCTGCCGCTGATCCTGTCGGGCGGCATTGCAGCCTCGGCGCTTTCCGCGGCGCTGAGCTACGGGCCCGACCATGCCTGGGCATGGCTCGACCTGCCGGTGCAGGTCGGCATGGCGGCCGCGCTGTTTGCCGGCGTTCTGCTGCTGTTGGCACCGCGCCGCCTGTGCGCGGCCTTGCTGCTGGTGGGGCTCGTGCTGCAACTGAGCCTGCTGAACCAGGCGCCCGAGAGCGCGTACTTCGCGCAGACGCTGGCCACGTGGGAGCAGGGGCGCTTCATTCGCTTCCACGGGCTCGCGCAGTGGCTGGGATGGATGTGGCCGTTTGCGGTGCTCGCGTACGTGGTGGCGGCGCTGTCGCGGCGCAGCAAGCCGGTCGGCGAGACGGCGGCGTGAAAGCCCTCAGTCACTAAAATCGGCCGATGTCCAGCCCCACCCCCGCCACACCGTCCGGCTACTACGGCCGCCACATCTTCTTCTGCCTCAACGAGCGCAAGAACGGCGAAGACTCCTGCGCCTTGCACAACGCGCAGGAAGGCTTCGACCGCTGCAAGGCGAAGGTCAAGGCAGAGGGCTTGTCGGGGCCCGGCAAGGTGCGCGTCAACAAGGCCGGCTGCCTCGACCGCTGCGCGGGCGGGCCGGTGGCGGTGGTGTATCCCGAGGCCGTCTGGTACACCTTCGTCGACGGCGAGGACATCGACGAGATCGTCGAGTCGCACCTGAAGAACGGCAAGGTCGTCGAGCGCCTGGTGCTGCCGGCCGATGTCGGCCGCTGAACTTTTCCGATACGTCCCCGCTCGTACCGCGCGTACCTTGTGCCAATGAACTCCCAGACCGAAAAACTCAGCCTCCAGGGCGCCGCCGGCGCGATCGAGGTCCAGCGCGACCAGCCAGCCGAAGCCGCGCGCGGCATTGCCGTGATCGCACATCCGCATCCGCTGTTCGGCGGCACGATGGACAACAAGGTCGTGCAGACCCTGGCGCGTGCCTTCGTCGCTTGCGGGTGGGCCACGGTGCGCTTCAATTTTCGCGGCGTGGGCGCCAGCGAGGGCGTGCACGACGAAGGGCGCGGCGAGCTCGAAGACATGCTGAATGTCGTTGGCCAGTTGGCCCCCGAAGGCCCGTTGGCGATTGCCGGTTTTTCGTTCGGCGCGTTCGTTGCGAGCGGTGCGGTCCAGCAGCTCTGGAGCGAGCGCGACCTGCGGCAGATCGTGCTGGTCGGCACGGCCGCGGCGCGCAACACGGTGGCCGCGCTGCCGGCCGAAGCGCACGAACGCGCGCTGGTGGTCCACGGCGAGGCCGACGACACGGTGCCGCTGTCCGCCGTGATGGACTGGGCGCGCCCGCAGTCACTTCCTGTGACAGTCGTCCCCGGGGGCGGTCACTTCTTTCACGGACAATTGCCGCTGCTGAAAAGTCTCGTTGTCCGCCATCTGCGCGCGGGCATTGTCTGAAAGCCTTGCAGGCTTGTTTCCGTCTCTTTCCAAACTCCCATGATTCGTTTTCTTGGTGCGCTCCGCGTGCTGGTCGTTACCGTCGTCGCATCCGTCAGCCTGATCGCCGCAGCCCAAGTGCCGGCGCCCCCTGAAATTGCCGCGCGCAGCTACCTGCTGATGGACGTGACCGCGAACCAGATCCTGGCGCAGAAGGACATCGACAGCCCTGTCGAGCCGGCCTCGCTGACCAAGTTGATGTCGGCATACATCGTGTTCGACGCGCTGCGGGCCAGGAAGATCACGCTGACGCAGACACTGCCCGTCAGCCCGCGTGCCTGGAAGATGCCCGGCTCGCGCATGTTCATCGACCCCAAGATGCAGGTGCCGGTGGAGGACCTGATCAAGGGGCTGATCGTGCAGTCGGGCAACGACGCCACGGTAGCGCTGGCCGAGGGCGTGGGCGGTACCGTGGAGCACTTCGTCGAACTGATGAATGCCCAGGCCAAGGCGCTGGGCATGAAGAACACCAGCTACAAGAACCCCGAAGGCCTGACCGCACCCGGCCACACGACCACGGCCCGCGACCTAGGCATCCTGGCGACCCGCCTGGTGCGCGACTTCCCCGAAGAAGCCAAGTACTACGCGATCAAGAAGTACCGCTACCCGGGCACGCCCTCGACCAACGACACCAACCGCAACCTGCTGCTGTTCCGCGACCCGACCGTCGACGGCCTGAAGACCGGGCATACGGAAGCCGCCGGCTACTGCATGATCGCCACCGCCAAGCGCGAGTTCCCCAACCTGACGGGCGGGCGCCGCCTGTTGTCGGTCGTGCTGGGCGCCACCGGCGAGACCGTGCGCGCCAACGAGTCGCAGAAGCTGCTGAACTGGGGCTACACCGCCTACGACGCTGTTCGCCTGTTCGACGCCGGCCAGCCTGCCGCGACCCCGGCGGTCTGGAAGGGCAAGGCCAACACGCTGAAGCTGGGTCGCCCCGAGGCCATCGTGGTGGCGGTGCCCGCCGGCAGCGCCAGCAAGATCAAGACGCAGGTGTCGCGCCCCGATCCGCTGGTGGCGCCCTTCACCAAGTACCAGGCCGTCGGCTCGCTGAAGGTCACGCTGGACGACCAGCCGGTGGCCGATGTGCCGCTGGTGGCCCTCGAAGGGGTCGAGCAGGCGGGCATCTTCGGCCGCGCCTGGGACGCCGTGCGCCTCTGGATCAAGTAAGTCGGCAGGGCGGCTGAAGCCGCTCCAGCCCGCGCCGATTGCCGCGGACGTTGCCGTTTCAGGTACGTTTGCTATACTCGTGGGCTTTTCGGAATTTTCCGAAGGGTTTCACGTTTTCGTTATTCCCGGCTTCCTTGAGTCACGACCAAGGACGGTTTTGCAACCAGGGCCGGGTTGTTTTGGGACTAATTCATTCATGCCAACCATCAATCAACTGGTGCGTCAGGGTCGAACGGTCGAAAAGATCAATTCGAAGAGCCCTGCCATGCAGAACTCGCCGCAACGTCGCGGTGTCTGCACCCGCGTCTACACCACGACGCCAAAGAAGCCCAACTCGGCGCTTCGTAAAGTTGCCAAGGTCCGTCTGACCAATGGCTTCGAAGTCATCTCCTACATCGGCGGCGAAGGCCACAACCTGCAGGAACACAGCGTCGTGCTGGTTCGCGGCGGTCGTGTCAAGGACTTGCCCGGTGTTCGTTACCACATCGTGCGCGGTTCGCTCGACTTGCAAGGCGTGAAAGACCGCAAGCAGTCGCGCTCCAAGTACGGCGCGAAGCGTCCCAAGAAGGCTTAAGCCTTCCTGTCGTCAGAAAACAAACGGTGTTCGATGGCCTTGGCGGGCTTGTCGAACGAAGTGACCCAATATCGGGTCGAGTAAGTGAGAGTTCTAACTGGCTCTCGCGGTACCGGAAACGGTGCCAACTGAAGCAAAGAGGTTAAAAAATGCCACGTCGTCGCGAAGTCCCCAAACGTGAAATCCTGCCGGATCCCAAGTACGGCAATGTCGAGCTGTCGAAGTTCATGAACGTGATCATGGAAGGCGGCAAGAAGGCTATCGCCGAGCGCATCATCTACGGTGCCCTCGAGTTCATCGAAAAGAAGAATCCGGACAAGGACCCTCTCGAAGCGTTCACCGTTGCCATCAACAACGTGAAGCCGATGGTCGAAGTGAAGTCGCGCCGCGTGGGCGGTGCGAACTATCAAGTGCCGGTCGAAGTGCGTCCTGTGCGTCGTCTTGCCCTGTCGATGCGCTGGATCAAGGAAGCTGCCCGCAAGCGCGGTGAGAAGTCGATGGCCCTGCGTTTGGCCAACGAACTGATGGAAGCCACGGAAGGCCGTGGCGGCGCCATGAAGAAGCGCGATGAAGTGCACCGCATGGCAGAAGCCAACCGCGCATTCAGCCACTTCCGCTTCTAAAAATCAAACTTCGCTTGGGCGTTGGGTGTCGAGTGTCGGGCGTTGTGCCCGTGCTCGGGGCCCAGCGCTCAACGCATTTAACCCGAAAGTAAATCATGTCTCGCAAGACCCCCATCGAGCGCTACCGCAACATCGGCATCTCCGCGCACATCGACGCTGGCAAGACCACGACGACCGAACGCATCTTGTTCTACACCGGTGTGAACCACAAGATCGGTGAAGTGCACGACGGTGCCGCCACGATGGACTGGATGGAGCAAGAGCAGGAGCGCGGCATCACGATCACGTCGGCTGCCACCACCTGTTTCTGGAAGGGCATGGCGGGCACGTTCGACGAACACCGCATCAACATCATCGACACCCCCGGCCACGTGGACTTCACCATTGAAGTCGAGCGCTCGATGCGCGTGCTGGACGGCGCTGTCATGGTGTACGACGCGGTCGGCGGCGTGCAGCCCCAGTCCGAAACCGTTTGGCGCCAGGCCAACAAGTACAAGGTTCCGCGCCTCGCGTTCGTCAACAAGATGGACCGCACCGGCGCCGACTTCCTGCGCGTGCGCCAGATGATGGTGGACCGCCTGAAGGCCAACCCCGTCGTGATCCAGATCCCGATCGGCGCCGAAGAGCGCTTCCAGGGCATCGTCGACCTCGTGAAGATGAAGTCGATCATCTGGGACGAAGAAAAGGGCGTGACCTTCAAGTACGGCGAAATCCCGGCCGACCTGGCCGATGTGTGCGCCGAGTACCGCGAAAAGCTCGTCGAAGCCGCTGCCGAAGCGAGCGAAGAGCTCATGAACAAGTACCTCGAAGGCAACGAGCTGACCGAGGTCGAAATCAAGGCGGGCATCCGCCAGCGCACCATCGCCGGCGAAATCCAGCCGATGCTGTGCGGCTCGGCCTTCAAGAACAAGGGCGTGCAGGCCATGCTCGACGCCGTCGTCGAATACATGCCCGCACCGACCGACATTCCGCCGGTCAAGGGCATGGACGAAGACGAAGTGCCGACGACCCGCAAGGCCGACGACAACGAGAAGTTCTCCGCGCTCGCATTCAAGCTCATGACCGACCCGTTCGTCGGCCAGCTGACCTTCGTGCGCGTCTACTCCGGCGTGCTGACCAAGGGCGACAGCGTCTACAACCCGGTGCGCGGCAAGAAAGAGCGCATCGGCCGGATCGTGCAGATGCACGCGAACAACCGCGTCGAAGTGAGCGAAATTCGCGCCGGCGACATCGCTGCCTGTATCGGCCTGAAGGAGGTGACCACGGGCGAAACCCTGTGCGATCCCGCCGCCATCCTGACGCTCGAGCGCATGGTGTTCCCGGAATCGGTGATCTCGCAGGCCGTCGAGCCCAAGACCAAGGTCGACCAGGAAAAGATGGGCATCGCCCTGCAGCGTCTCGCTCAGGAAGACCCGTCGTTCCGCGTCAAGACCGACGAAGAATCGGGCCAGACCATCATCGCCGGCATGGGCGAGCTCCACCTTGAAATCATCGTGGACCGCATGAAGCGCGAGTTCGGCGTGGAAGCCAACGTGGGCAAGCCGCAAGTGGCCTACCGCGAAACGATCCGCAAGACCGTCGAAGATGCCGAAGGCAAGTTCGTTCGCCAGTCGGGCGGCAAGGGCCAGTACGGCCACGTCGTGCTGAAGCTCGAGCCGCAGGAAGCGGGCAAGGGCTTCGAATTCGTCGACGCCATCAAGGGCGGTGTGGTTCCTCGCGAATACATCCCCGCAGTGGAAAAGGGCGTTGTAGAAGCGCTGACCCAAGGCGTTCTGGCGGGCTACCCCGTCGTCGACGTCAAGGTCACGCTGCACTTCGGCTCGTACCACGACGTGGACTCGAACGAAATGGCGTTCAAGATGGCCGCGATCTTCGGTTTCAAGGAAGGCGCCCGCAAGGCCAGCCCCGTGATCCTGGAGCCGATGATGGCCGTGGAAGTCGAAACGCCTGAAGACTACGCCGGCAACGTGATGGGCGACCTGTCCTCGCGCCGCGGCATGGTCCAGGGCATGGAAGACATGATCGGTGGCGGCAAGACCATCAAGGCCGAAGTGCCGCTGTCGGAAATGTTCGGCTACTCGACCACGCTGCGTTCGATGTCGCAAGGCCGCGCCACGTACACGATGGAGTTCAAGCACTACGCTGAAGCTCCCCGTAACGTCGCTGAAGCCATCGTGGCCGCTCGCGCCAAGTAAGGTCTTTGCGGGGCAAGGCAAGTTCTTGCTTTGTCCCGACTGAATCTGTCTGCGATCGTGTGCCCCTCGCTGCCCGTGGCGAAGGAACCAGCAATGCGATGCAGACATTAAACCCATCACGGGCAGTGCTCTTTCAAGGATTGAAAAATGGCAAAAGGTAAGTTCACCCGCACCAAGCCCCACGTGAACGTGGGCACGATCGGTCACGTCGACCACGGCAAGACCACGCTGACGGCTGCGATCGCCACGGTGCTGTCGGCCAAGTTCGGCGGCGAAGCCAAGGCGTACGACCAGATC
>NZ_JBPJZP010000004.1:0-695096 GCF_051216855.1 Variovorax monticola | reverse complement strand
CTCGGCCAAGCTCGCCCTCGAAGGCGACAAGGGCAAGCTGGGCGAAGAAGCCATCATGAAGCTGGCCGACGCGCTGGACACCTACATCCCGACGCCCGAGCGCGCCGTGGACGGTGCGTTCCTGATGCCCGTCGAAGACGTGTTCTCGATCTCGGGCCGCGGCACGGTCGTGACCGGCGCTGTCGAGCGTGGCGTGATCAAGGTCGGTGAAGAAATCGAAATCGTGGGCATCCGCCCGACGGTCAAGACCACCTGCACCGGCGTGGAAATGTTCCGCAAGCTGCTGGACCAGGGTCAAGCCGGCGACAACGTGGGCGTGCTGCTGCGCGGCACCAAGCGCGAAGACGTCGAGCGCGGCCAAGTGCTGTGCAAGCCGGGTTCGATCAAGCCGCACACGCACTTCACCGCCGAGGTGTACGTGCTGTCGAAGGACGAGGGCGGCCGTCACACGCCGTTCTTCAACAACTACCGCCCGCAGTTCTACTTCCGCACGACGGACGTGACCGGTGCGATCGAGTTGCCCGCCGACAAGGAAATGGTCATGCCTGGCGACAACGTCAGCATCACCGTGAAGCTGATCAACCCGATCGCGATGGAAGAAGGCCTGCGCTTCGCCATCCGTGAAGGTGGCCGTACCGTGGGTTCGGGCGTCGTGGCCAAGATCCTCGACATCTAAGCCAAGCGTAAGAAGTACCGGAGGGGTATAGCTCAATTGGCAGAGCGTCGGTCTCCAAAACCGAAGGTTGTAGGTTCGATTCCTACTGCCCCTGCCACCTAGGTGGCACCCCCAAAAAGCCCGTCGCGTCCCGACGGGCTTCGGCGTCTCAAGAGACGCATTGCATTGAAGGCCGAAAGGCCACAGGAAAACAGCCGAACATGGCCACTTCTCAAATCGAAACCGTGAGCACTGGCGCCGACAAGGCCAAACTGGCCGTGGCGGTCGTGTTGGCAGTGGGCGCCATCGTGGCGTTCTATCTGCTGTCGCGCCAGGGCTCGCTGGTGCAATGGGCTGCGCTGCTGGTCGGCCTGGCTGCTGCAGTGGCTGCCTTCGGCAGTTCGGAGAATGGCCGTCAGTTGTGGGCCTTCGGCCGCGACTCGTGGCGCGAGGTCAAGAAGGTCGTGTGGCCGACCCGCAAGGAGGCGATGCAAATGACGGCTTACGTGTTCGCCTTCGTGGCGATCATGTCCGTCTTCCTCTGGCTCACCGACAAGACGCTCGAATGGGTGTTTTTCGACCTCATTCTGGGCTGGAGAAAATAAGCAATGACCGACGACGCAGTTGAAACCACGCCGCAAGAGGAAGTTCATCCCCTTCTGGCCCCCGCCGCCAACCCTGATCTGCGTTGGTATGTGGTGCATGCCTATTCGGGCATGGAAAAGGCCGTTGAACGCAACATCATCGAGCGCATCAACCGCGCCGGCATGCAGGACAAGTTCGGCCGCATCCTGGTTCCGACCGAAGAAGTGGTCGAAATCAAGAACGGCCAGAAGCGCACCACCGAACGCCGCTTTTTCCCAGGCTATGTGCTGGTCGAAATGATCATGGCCGACGAGAGCTGGCACCTCGTGAAGCACACCAACAAGGTGACGGGCTTCGTGGGCGGCGCCAAGAACCGTCCGGCGCCGATCTCGCAGAAAGAGGTCGAGGACATCGTCAACCAGATGCAGCAGGGCACGGAGAAGCCGCGTCACAAGGTCGAGTTCACCGTCGGCGAGTTCGTGCGCGTCAAGGAAGGTCCGTTCACCGACTTCAACGGCACGGTCGAAGACGTCAACTACGAGAAGAGCAAGGTCAGTGTGTCGGTCATGATTTTCGGCCGCGCAACGCCTGTGGAACTCGAATTCAGCCAGGTCGAGAAGACCTGAGCCCCCGGGCCGAAAGGCTCGGCCCATTTTTTGGTTGCGCGTTGTCCGACTCGGCGCGCGGCCTGGATCTTGAAGAGTCGTTCAACCCCGGGGAGCCGCGGCCTCGAGCCAAGGCGATATCACCCGCAAGGAGCAAAGCATGGCGAAAAAAATCGTCGGCTTCATCAAGCTGCAAGTGCCAGCTGGTAAGGCCAACCCGTCACCACCCATCGGTCCCGCACTGGGCCAGCGTGGTTTGAACATCATGGAGTTCTGCAAGGCGTTCAACGCGCAAACCCAAGGCGTCGAGCCGGGCCTGCCGCTGCCGGTGGTCATCACCGCGTTCGCTGACAAGAGTTTCACCTTCATCATCAAGACGCCCCCGGCGATCACCTTGATCAAGAAGGCCATCAAGCTGGACAAGGGTTCGGCCACGCCGCAATCCGTCAAGGTCGGCAAGATCACGCGCGCTCAGCTCGAAGATATCGCCAAGGCCAAGATGAAGGATTTGACCGCTGCCGACCTCGACGCAGCTGTTCGCACCATCGCCGGCTCTGCCCGTTCGATGGGCGTGACCGTGGAGGGCGTGTAAATGTCCAAGATCACCAAGAAGCAAAAGTCGTTCGAAGGCAAGGTCGACAGCAACAAGCTGTACGCCCTCGTTGACGCCATCGGTCTCGTGAAGGAAGCCGCCACCGCCAAGTTCGATGAATCCATCGACGTGGCCGTGCAACTCGGCATCGACGCGAAGAAGTCGGACCAGGTCGTGCGTGGCGCCGTCGTGCTGCCCAACGGCACCGGCAAGACCAAGCGCGTGGCTGTGTTCGCCCAGGGCGCCAAGGCTGAAGAAGCCAAGGCCGCCGGCGCCGACATCGTTGGCATGGACGACCTGGCTGCCATGGTCAAGGCGGGCGACATGCCTTTCGACGTCGTGATCGCCGCACCGGACGCCATGCGCGTTGTCGGTACGCTGGGTCAGATCCTCGGCCCGCGTGGCCTGATGCCCAACCCCAAGGTTGGCACGGTGACCCCGGACGTCGCCACGGCCGTGAAGAACGCCAAGGCTGGCCAGGTCCAGTTCCGCGTCGACAAGGCCGGCATCATCCACGGCACGATCGGCCGTCGCTCGTTCGACACCGACAAGCTGCAAGGCAACCTCGTTGCGCTGATCGACGCGCTGGTCAAGGCCAAGCCGGCCACCAGCAAGGGCGTGTTCCTGCGCAAGGTGGCTGTGTCGTCGACCATGGGTCTGGGTGTCCGCGTGGACACGCAAACCATCTCGGCGAGCTAAGAGAAGAGATTGGCCCGTTTCCGAAAGGAATTGGGCGAATGTGGTGGGTCGCGGCAGCCTCGGTTGCCGTGAGCCATCCAAGACCGCTGGTGTGCAGGGTGCCTGCACTTAATCGCCGGACCTTTTGTCCGGCAATCAGCGCAGATGGCGACCCCACTGCAAGGAATTTGTTTTTGTTCCGAAACAGTTGGTCGCTGCATGAAGCGCGATCCGAGGCCCCGGCCGAAGATCGCATTAAAAGGAGTAGACCTTGAGTCTGAATCGCAGTGAGAAAGAAGCGGTCATCAGTGATGTGACCAGCCTCGCCGCAAAAGCTCAAACGCTCGTGCTGGCGGAATACCGTGGCATCACGGTTGCCGATATGACCAAACTGCGTACCGAAGCACGCAGCAAGGGTGTGACTCTCAGCGTGTTCAAGAACACGCTGGCACGCCGTGCTGTTGTCGGTACCGCATTCGAAGTCATCGGCGACCAGATGACCGGCCCGCTGATCTACGGCTTTTCCGATGACGCAGTGGCCGCCGCCAAGGTGGTGGCCGACTTCGCGAAGACCAACGACAAGTTGGTGATTCGCGGTGGCGCGTTTGGCGGCAAGGTCCTGGACGTGAACGGCGTGAAGCAGCTCGCAAGCATCCCTTCGAAGGAAGTGCTGTTGGCGCAGTTGCTGGGCTTGATGCAATCCCCCATTTCCCGTACGGCACGCGTTCTCGCGGCGCTGGCCGCGAAGCGTGGCGAAGGCGAAGCAGCACCCGCAACCGATGCACCGGCAGAAGCCGAGGCGCAGCCCGCGTAAGCCGGCTTGCGTTTGAAATATTCAACCCAATTGTTAGGAAACAAAAATGGCATTCGATAAAGACGCATTTCTGACCGCGCTCGACAGCATGACGGTCCTGGAACTCAACGAACTGGTGAAAGCCATCGAAGAGAAGTTTGGCGTGAGCGCTGCCGCCATGGCAGGCCCCGCAGCTGCCGGCCCCGCCGCCGCAGTGGCCGAAGAACAAACCGAATTCAATGTCATGCTGACCGAAGTCGGCGCGAACAAGGTTTCGGTCATCAAGGCCGTGCGCGAAATCACGGGCCTGGGCCTCAAGGAAGCCAAGGACCTGGTGGAAGCCGCTCCCAAGGCTGTCAAGGAAGCCCTGTCCAAGGCTGACGCTGAAGCTGCAAAGAAGAAGCTGGAAGAAGCCGGCGCCAAGGTGGAACTGAAGTAATTCAGACCCCCTAGAGGGCTGGAGGCGCCTGAAAAGGCCCTCCAGCCTTTGCCGCTTTCAGAGCGCACCCAAAAGCTGCCGGATTCATGCAGCTTTTGAGTGTCTTCTGACCCCGACTGCAGAAGACCCCTTGGTTCGGGTGATGTGCAACGCATCACCGTCCGCCAACGGCTGGTAGTGGCCAGCCGCCAAGGAGTGGTGCATTTGCACCCGAACCAAGTCGCTGAAGATCTCAAGCTCCGGAGCTCTCATGGCCCAAACGTCCGCGTACAGTTACACCGAACGCAAGCGCATCCGAAAAAGTTTCGGTAATCGCGACAGCGTCGTCGAAATCCCCTACCTGCTGCAGATGCAGAAAGACGCGTACACCGCGTTCCTGCAAGCCGGCATCGCCCCCAAACAACGCACCGTCGAAGGCCTGCAAGCCGCGTTCGACGCCGCCTTCCCGATCGTCTCGCACAACGGTTTCGTCGAGATGAAGTTCCTCGAGTACAACCTGGCGAAGCCGGCGTTCGACGTGCGTGAGTGCCAGACCCGCGGTCTGACCTTCGCCTCGGCCGTGCGCGCCAAGGTGCAGCTCATCATCTATGACCGCGAGTCGTCGACCTCGCAGTCGAAGGTGGTCAAGGAAGTGAAGGAACAAGAGGTCTACATGGGCGAAGTGCCGCTCATGACCGAAAAGGGTTCGTTCATCATCAACGGCACGGAACGCGTGATCGTTTCGCAGCTGCACCGTTCGCCGGGCGTGTTCTTCGAACACGACAAGGGCAAGACGCACAGCTCGGGCAAGCTGCTGTTCTCGGCCCGCGTGATTCCTTACCGCGGCTCGTGGCTCGACTTCGAGTTCGACCCGAAGGACATGCTGTACTTCCGCGTGGACCGTCGCCGCAAGATGCCGGTCACGATCCTGCTGAAGGCCATCGGCCTGAACCCGGAATCGATCCTCGCGAACTTCTTCGTGAACGACAACTTCCGCCTGATGGACAGCGGCGCGCAGATGGAGTTCGTCGCCGAACGCCTGCGCGGCGAAGTCGCGCGCTTCGACATCACCGACAAGTCGGGCAAGGTCGTGGTCGCCAAGGACAAGCGCGTCACCGCGCGCCACACGCGTGAACTCGAACAGGGCGGCACCACGCACATCAGCGTGCCGGAAGACTTCCTGATCGGCCGCGTCATTGCCCGCAACATCGTCGATGCCGACTCGGGCGAAATCCTGTCGAAGGCCAACGACGAACTGACCGAAGCGCTGCTGAAGAAGCTGCGCACCTCGGGCGTGCAGGACATCCAGGTCATCTACACGAACGAACTGGACCAGGGCGCGTACATCTCGCAAACGCTGCGCATCGACGAAACCGTCGACGAGTTCGCCGCGCGCGTGGCCATCTACCGCATGATGCGCCCCGGCGAGCCGCCGACCGAAGACGCCGTGCAGGCCCTGTTCCAGCGCCTGTTCTACAACCCGGACACGTACGACCTGTCGCGCGTCGGCCGCATGAAGTTCAACGCCAAGGTCGGCCGCGACGAATCCACCGGCCCGATGGTGCTGACCAACGAAGACATCCTGGCCGTGGTCAAGATCCTCGTGGACCTGCGCAACGGCAACGGCGAAGTCGACGACATCGACCACCTGGGCAACCGCCGCGTGCGTTGCGTGGGCGAACTGGCCGAAAACCAGTACCGCACCGGCCTGGCCCGCATCGAGAAGGCCGTGAAGGAACGTCTGGGTCAGGCCGAGCAAGAGCCGCTGATGCCGCATGACCTGATCAACAGCAAGCCGATCTCGGCCGCGTTGAAGGAATTCTTCGGCGCCTCGCAGCTGTCGCAGTTCATGGACCAGACGAACCCGCTGTCCGAAATCACCCACAAGCGCCGCGTGTCGGCCCTTGGCCCGGGTGGTCTGACGCGTGAACGTGCAGGCTTCGAAGTGCGCGACGTGCACGTGACCCATTACGGCCGCGTGTGCCCGATCGAAACGCC
Organism: Variovorax monticola; assembly: GCF_051216855.1. Lineage (NCBI taxonomy): Bacteria > Pseudomonadati > Pseudomonadota > Betaproteobacteria > Burkholderiales > Comamonadaceae > Variovorax > Variovorax monticola. The sequence continues at coordinate 688,772 of NZ_JBPJZP010000004.1, read as the reverse complement.
CGAAGGCCCGAACATCGGCCTGATCAACTCGCTGGCCCTGTACGCCCGGCTGAACGAATACGGCTTCATCGAGACGCCGTACCGTCGCGTGATCGACAGCAAGGTCACGATGGAAATCGACTACCTGTCGGCCATCGAGGAAGGCAAGTACGTCATCGCCCAGGCCAACGCAGCCCTGGACAAGGACGGTGTGCTGACCGGCGACCTGGTCTCCGCGCGTGAGGCCGGCGAATCGATCCTGGTCGGTGCCGAGCGCATCCAGTACATGGACGTGTCGCCCGCGCAGATCGTGTCGGTGGCCGCGTCGCTCGTGCCGTTCCTGGAGCACGACGATGCGAACCGCGCGCTGATGGGCGCCAACATGCAGCGTCAGGCCGTGCCTGTGCTGCGCCCCGAGAAGCCGATGGTCGGTACCGGTATCGAACGCGTCTCCGCGGTCGACTCCGGCACCGTGGTCACGGCCACCCGCGGCGGTATCGTCGACTACGTCGATGCGACCCGTGTCGTGGTGCGCGTGAACGACGCCGAAGCGGCGGCAGGTGAAGTCGGTGTGGACATCTACAACCTGATCAAGTATCAGCGTTCGAACCAGAACACCAACATCCACCAGCGCCCGATCGTCAAGCGCGGCGACAAGATCGCCAAGGGCGACGTGGTGGCCGACGGCGCATCGACCGACCTGGGTGAACTGGCCCTCGGCCAGAACATGCTGATCGCGTTCATGCCGTGGAACGGCTACAACTTCGAAGACTCGATCCTGATCTCCGAACGCGTCGTCGCCGAAGACCGCTACACCTCGATCCACATCGAGGAACTGGTGGTGATGGCCCGCGACACGAAGCTGGGCGCCGAAGAAATCACGCGCGACATCCCGAACCTGGCCGAGCAGCAGCTCAACCGCCTCGACGAATCCGGCATCATTTATGTCGGCGCCGAAGTGCAGCCGGGCGACACGCTGGTGGGCAAGGTCACGCCGAAGGGCGAGACCACGCTGACGCCTGAAGAGAAGCTGCTTCGCGCCATCTTCGGCGAGAAGGCTTCCGACGTGAAGGACACCTCGCTGCGCGTGGACCAGGGCTCGCAAGGCACCGTGATCGACGTGCAGGTGTTCACCCGCGAAGGCATCACGCGCGACAAGCGCGCGCAGCAGATCATCGACGACGAGCTCAAGCGCTTCCGCCTCGACCTGAACGACCAGTTGCGCATCGTCGAAGCCGACGCGTTCGACCGTATCGAGAAGCTGCTGACCGGCAAGGTCGCCAACGGCGGCCCGAACAAGCTGGCCAAGGGCACCAAGCTCGACAAGGCCTACCTGTCGTCGGTCGAGAAGTTCCACTGGTTCGACATCCGCCCGGCGGAAGACGAAGTGGCCTCGCAGCTCGAGTCGATCAAGAACTCGCTGGAGCAGACGCGCCACAGCTTCGACCTCGCGTTCGAAGAAAAGCGCAAGAAGCTCACGCAGGGCGACGAGCTGCCCGCGGGCGTTCTGAAGATGGTCAAGGTCTACCTGGCCGTCAAGCGCCGCCTGCAACCCGGCGACAAGATGGCCGGGCGCCACGGCAACAAGGGTGTGGTGTCCAAGATCGTTCCGGTCGAAGACATGCCCCACATGGCCGACGGCACGCCGTGCGACATCTGCCTGAACCCGCTGGGCGTGCCTTCGCGGATGAACGTGGGCCAGGTGCTCGAAGTGCACTTGGGCTGGGCCGGCAAGGGTATCGGCCAGCGCATCGGCGACATGCTGCAGCAAGAGGCCAAGGTGGCCGAGCTGCGCAAGTTCATGGAGCAGCTGTACAACGGCTCGGGCCGCCAGGAGAACATCGGTTCGCTGAGCGACACCGAACTGCTCGAGATGGCAGCCAACCTGCAGAACGGCGCGACCTTCGCGACGCCCGTGTTCGACGGCGCCTCGGAAGAAGAAATCCGCGGCATGCTGAAGCTGGCCTACCCGGACGACATCGCCAAGCTCAAGGGCCTGACCGATACGCGCACGCAGGCGTACCTGTACGACGGGCGCACAGGTGACCAGTTCGACCGTCCGGTCACCATCGGCTACATGCACTTCTTGAAGCTGCACCATTTGGTGGACGACAAGATGCACGCACGCTCGACCGGTCCGTACTCGCTGGTCACGCAGCAACCGCTGGGCGGCAAGGCCCAGTTCGGCGGCCAGCGTTTCGGGGAAATGGAAGTGTGGGCGCTGGAAGCCTACGGCGCCGCCTACGTCCTGCAGGAAATGCTGACGGTGAAGTCCGACGACGTGGTGGGCCGTACCAAGGTGTACGAGAGCATCGTCAAGGGCGAACACTCCATCGAAGCCGGCATGCCGGAATCGTTCAATGTGCTGGTCAAGGAAATCCGTTCCCTGGGCCTGGACATCGAACTCGAACGTTCATAAGCAACAAGGAAAGAGTCACATGAAGTCATTACTCGACCTGTTCAAGCAATTCACGCCCGACGAGCATTTCGATGCCATCAAGATCGGCATGGCGTCGCCCGAGAAGATCCGTTCGTGGTCTTTCGGCGAAGTGAAGAAGCCCGAGACGATCAACTACCGCACGTTCAAGCCCGAGCGCGACGGCCTGTTCTGCGCCAAGATCTTCGGCCCCATCAAGGACTACGAGTGCCTGTGCGGCAAGTACAAGCGCCTGAAGCACCGCGGCGTGATCTGCGAGAAGTGCGGCGTTGAAGTCACGCAGACCAAGGTGCGTCGCGAGCGCATGGGTCACATCGACCTGGCCGCGCCCTGCGCCCACATCTGGTTCCTGAAGTCGCTGCCGTCGCGGCTGGGCCTCGTGCTCGACATGACGCTGCGCGACATCGAACGCGTGCTGTACTTCGAAGCCTACGTGATCACCGACCCCGGCATGACCCCGCTGAAGAAGTTCGGCATCATGTCCGAGGACGACTACGACGCCAAGCGCAAGGAATTCGGCGACGAATTCGTTGCCAAGATGGGCGCCGAAGGCATCCGTGACCTGCTCGAAGGCATCGAGCTCGACAGCGAGATCGAACGCCTGCGCGGCGACCTGACCGGCTCCGAAGTCAAGGTCAAGAAGAACTCCAAGCGCCTGAAGGTGCTGGAAGCCTTCCGCAAGTCGGGCATCAAGCCGCAGTGGATGGTGCTCGAAGTGCTGCCCGTGCTGCCGCCGGACCTGCGTCCGCTGGTGCCGCTGGACGGCGGCCGCTTCGCGACCTCCGACCTGAACGACCTGTACCGTCGCGTCATCAACCGCAATTCGCGTCTGCGCCGCCTGCTGGAGCTGAAGGCCCCGGAAATCATCGCGCGCAACGAAAAGCGGATGCTGCAGGAAGCGGTCGACTCGCTGCTGGACAACGGCCGTCGCGGCAAGGCCATGACCGGCGCCAACAAGCGCGCGCTGAAGTCGCTGGCCGACATGATCAAGGGCAAGAGCGGTCGTTTCCGCCAGAACTTGCTGGGCAAGCGCGTGGACTACTCGGGCCGTTCGGTCATCGTGGTGGGCCCGACGCTCAAGCTGCACCAGTGCGGCCTGCCCAAGCTGATGGCGCTCGAGCTGTTCAAGCCTTTCATCTTCTCGCGCCTCGAAGCCATGGGCATCGCGACGACGATCAAGGCTGCCAAGAAGGAAGTCGAATCGGGCACGCCAGTGGTCTGGGACATCCTGGAAGAAGTGATCAAGGAGCACCCGGTCATGCTGAACCGGGCTCCCACGCTGCACCGCCTGGGCATCCAGGCCTTCGAACCCATCCTGATCGAAGGCAAGGCCATCCAGCTGCACCCGCTCGTTTGCGCGGCATTCAACGCCGACTTCGACGGTGACCAGATGGCCGTTCACGTGCCGCTGTCGGTGGAAGCGCAAATGGAAGCCCGCACGCTGATGCTGGCCTCCAACAACGTGCTGTTCCCGGCGTCGGGCGAGCCGTCGATCGTTCCTTCGCAGGACGTGGTGCTGGGTCTGTACTACACGACCCGCGACCGCATCAACGGCAAGGGCGAGGGCCTGATCTTCTCCGACATCGGTGAAGTGCAGCGCGCGCTGGACGCCAACGAAGTCGAGCTCACCGCCAAGGTCGCGGTGCGTATCACGGAGTACACCAAGGACAAGGAAACCGGCGTGTTCACGCCGTCGACCTCGCTCGTGGACACCACCGTGGGCCGTGCCCTGCTGTCCGAGATCCTGCCGCGGGGCCTGCCGTTCTCGAACATCAACAAGGCGCTGAAGAAGAAGGAAATCTCCAAGCTCATCAACGTCTCGTTCCGCAAGTGCGGCCTGAAAGAGACCGTGGTGTTCGCCGACAAGCTGCTGCAGAACGGCTTCCGCCTGGCAACCAAGGCCGGCATTTCGATCGCCATCGACGACATGCTGGTGCCCGCTGAAAAGCACGGCATCATCGAGCGCTCGGCCAAGGAAGTGAAGGAGATCGAACAGCAGTACGTGTCCGGTCTGGTGACCTCCGGCGAACGCTACAACAAGGTGGTGGACATCTGGGGCAAGGCCGGCGACGAAGTGTCGAAGGTCATGATGGCCAAGCTCTCCAAGGAGCGCGTCATCGATCGCCACGGCAACGACGTCGAGCAGGAGTCGTTCAACTCCATCTACATGATGGCCGACTCCGGCGCCCGCGGTTCCGCGGCCCAGATTCGCCAGGTGGCCGGTATGCGGGGCCTGATGGCCAAGCCGGACGGCTCGATCATCGAGACGCCCATTACCGCGAACTTCCGCGAAGGCCTGAACGTGCTGGAGTACTTCATCTCCACCCACGGTGCCCGAAAGGGTCTGGCCGACACGGCGCTGAAGACGGCGAACTCGGGCTACCTGACCCGCCGCCTGGTCGACGTGACGCAAGACTTGGTCGTGACCGAGCAGGACTGCGGCACGCACGGCGGCTACCTGATGCGCGCCATCGTCGAAGGCGGTGAAGTGATCGAGTCGCTGCGCGACCGTATCCTCGGCCGCTCGGCCGCGGACGACGTGCTGCATCCGGAAAACCGTTCGGTGCTGCTGAAGGCCGGCGAGATGTTCGACGAAGACAACATCGAAGTCCTGGAAGCCCAGGGCGTCGACGAAGTCAAGGTCCGCACCGCGCTGACCTGCGAAACCCGCTTCGGCATCTGCGCCACCTGCTACGGGCGCGACCTGGGCCGCGGCGGCCTGATCAACATCGGCGAAGCCGTCGGTGTGATCGCTGCCCAGTCCATCGGCGAGCCCGGCACGCAGCTGACGATGCGTACCTTCCACATCGGCGGTGCCGCTTCGCGCGCTGCCATCGCTTCGAGCGTGGAAGCCAAGTCGAACGGCTCGATCGGCTTCAACGCCACGATGCGCTACGTGACCAACAGCAAGAGCGACCTGGTCGTGATTTCGCGTTCGGGCGAGATCGTCATTCATGACGAGCACGGCCGTGAGCGCGAACGCCACAAGGTGCCGTACGGCGCGATCCTGGCCGTCAAGGCCGACCAGCAGATCAAGGCCGGCCACGTGCTCGCCAACTGGGATCCGCTGACCCGCCCGATCATTACCGAGTTCGCCGGCAAGGCGCAGTTTGAGAACGTCGAGGAAGGCCTCACGGTCGCCAAGCAGGTGGACGAAGTGACCGGTCTGTCGACCCTGGTCGTGATCGACCCGAAGCGCCGCGGCGCCGCCAAGGTCGTGCGCCCGCAGGTGAAGCTCATCGACGCCTCCGGCGCCGAAGTGAAGATCCCGGGCACCGACCACTCGGTGACGATCGGCTTCCCGATCGGCTCGCTGGTGCAGATCCGCGACGGCCAGGACGTGGGCCCCGGCGAAGTGCTGGCGCGTATTCCGGTCGAAGGCCAGAAGACGCGCGACATCACCGGCGGTCTGCCGCGTGTGGCCGAGCTGTTCGAAGCCCGTTCGCCCAAGGACAAGGGCATGCTGGCCGAAATGACCGGTACCGTGTCGTTCGGTAAAGAGACCAAGGGCAAGATCCGCCTGCAGATCACCGATCCCGAAGGCGGCGTCTACGAAGACCTCGTGCCGAAGGAAAAGAACATCCTGGTGCACGAAGGCCAGGTGGTGAACAAGGGCGAAAGCGTGGTCGACGGTCCGGCGGACCCGCAGGACATCCTGCGCCTGCTGGGTTCGGAAGAACTCGCGCGCTACATCGTGGACGAAGTGCAGGACGTGTACCGCTTGCAGGGTGTGAAGATCAACGACAAGCACATCGAGGTGATCGTTCGCCAGATGCTGCGCCGCGTCGTGGTCGACAACATCGGCGAGACGAACTACATCTCCGGCGAACAGGTCGAACGCAGCGAAATGCTCAACACCAACGACGCCCTGCGCGCCGAAGGCAAGATCCCCGCGACGTTCACCAACCTGCTGCTGGGTATCACGAAGGCCTCGCTATCGACCGACTCGTTCATCTCGGCGGCTTCGTTCCAGGAAACGACGCGCGTGCTGACCGAAGCGGCCATCATGGGCAAGCGCGACGAGCTGCGCGGCCTGAAGGAAAACGTGATCGTCGGCCGCCTGATTCCCGCGGGCACCGGCATGGCGTACCACCAGGCACGCAAGGTCAAGGACGCCATGGACGAAGCCGAGCGCCGCGCCATTGCCGAGTCGGAGGCCGCCGACATGGCTGCCTCCAACGAGAGCATCGATGCAGCCGCCACGGTCAGCGCCAGCGAAGGCGCCGCGACCGAATAACTGGTTAGCATCACCGGCCATGACCGGTACCCCACGCCCCCCGACCGCCCCCGGTTGGGGGGCGTTTTTCTTTGTGTTGTCCGTGAGGCGTTGTCGTCGATGAGCGTGCTGCCCGAATCGCTGGCCGGCTGGATCGCGGTCGCGGTGCTGCTGTTCTGGTTTGTCGGTTCCTACAACCGCCTGGTGCGCCTGCGTGCGACCGTGCTGCAGGCCTACGGCGCGCTCGACGCGGCCCTGGTCAAGCAGCTGGACTTCGTGCAGGCCAGCATTGCCGCGGCGCGGCCCGACGAGGCGGCGCCGCTGAACGAGTCGCTGTCGTCCATTGCGCCGCTGCAGGCCGCGACCACGCAGCTGTCGACCTTGCTGGGCGCGACGCGGCTGCATCCGCTCGATGCCGGCGGCATGGCGGCGCTGGCCACGGCGCTGCAGGTGTGGATCGGCGCGTGGCGCCGCCAGCACCCGGACGACGTGACCGTGTTCGACGCCGACGGCACGCTGTCGCGGCCGGCGCCGTTGCTGCCGGGCTCGGTGGCCGCGATGCCCGGTGTGTTCGAGCCGATCGCGTGGCCGGAGCCTTCGGCGGCCGCTGAAATTGCGCGCAGCCAGTTCAACCTGGCCGTGGCGCACTACAACGCGGCGATCGCCCAGTTCCCGGCGCTGCTGGTGGCATGGGCCGTGCGTCTGCGTGCGGCCGCACCTTTGCTCTGAGCAGGCGGCGCGGCGCCTCTTTCTTTCCATTGCGCGGCGTCCGGCTTTAGGGGCGCCCGTTACCATCGCCCCAACTTGTCAGAACTACATCCAGATCCATCGAACAGCAGCGGCGGTGCGCCGTCGCTGCAGCCCCCGCTCTGGCGCCAACTGCAACTGACCGCGGTGGCGCTGGCGTCGATCCGCGCCGGCACCTCGGGCTCGGTCGCGTTCGAGGCGGTCGAGCCCGCGTTGCGCCCCGGCGTGCAGGCGCTCGGCTTCCAGGTACTGCGCTGGCTCGGCCGTGCCGAGGCCCTGCGCCGCCACCTGGCCAAGCGCACGCCGCCGCCGCTGCCCGATGCCTTGCTGTGCACCGCGCTGGCGTTGGCCTGGGACAGCGAGCGCGCGCCCTACGAGCCTTTCACGCTGGTCGACCAGGCGGTCGAGGCCGCCAAGCGCAACCCCGCGACGCGGGCGCAGGCCAGCTTCATCAACGCCTGCCTGCGGCGTTTTCTGCGCGAGCGCGACGAACTCGTCGCCGTGACCGACAGCGAACCCGTCGCGCAATGGAATCATCCGCGCTGGTGGATCGAGCGCCTGAAGCGCGACCATCCGCGCGAATGGCAGCGCGTGCTGAGCGCCGACAACGCGCAGGCGCCGATGACGCTGCGGGTCAATGCACAAAGCGCGACCCCGGCCTCTTACCTGGTGGAGCTGGAGGCCGTCGGTCTCGCGGCCACGCGCGTCGGCCCCTTCGGGCTGCAACTGGCGCGCGCCCGGCCCGTGCAGCAACTGCCCGGCTTCGCGCGAGGCGCCAGCTCGGTGCAGGACGCTGCCGCGCAGATGGCCGCGCCGCTGCTGCTCGACGGCCTGCTGCCGGCCAGGCCCGGCGCCGCGCCGCTGCGGGTGCTCGACGCCTGCGCCGCCCCCGGCGGCAAGACCGCGCACCTGCTCGAGCTGGCCGGCCCCGACGCGGTCGAGGTCACGGCGCTGGAAGTCGACGCCGTGCGCAGCCGCCGCATCGACGAGACCCTGGTGCGCATCGGCATGAAGGCCACGGTGGTGGTGGCCGACGCGGCGCGTCCCGCCCAGTGGTGGGACGGCACGCCGTTCGACGCCATCCTGCTCGACGCGCCGTGCACCGCCTCGGGCATCGTGCGGCGCCACCCCGACGTGCGCTGGCTGCGCCGCGAGAGCGACACCGCCCAGCTGGCCGCGCAACAGGCCGCGCTCCTGGCGGCGCTGTGGCCGCTCGTGCGGCCCGGCGGCCGTCTCCTTTACTGCACCTGCTCCGTGTTCCGCGAAGAAGGTTCGCAACAAATTGATGCGTTTCTTGTACACAACACCAACGCACGATTGCTGCCGTCACCCGGCCATTTGCTGCCCCAAAACGGGTCGAATGGCCGCAGCGTCCCGGACAATCCCCTGGGTGACCACGACGGTTTCTTCTACGCACTGCTCGAAAAACGCTCGCACTGAGCTGCGCCGTCCGGCCCTGCTGGCCGTGCTGCTCTGGGTGTGGGTGCTATGGATGGCCTGGCTGCCGGCCCCGGTGGCGGCGCAAGGGCGCGTGGGGACGTCGATCACGCAGATGCGACTCGAGCAGGCCGACGACGGTGTCTATTTCAGTGCCGCCGTGCAGTTCGACTTGCCCTCGCTGGTCGAAGAGGTGCTCGACAAGGGCATTGCCATCTATTTCGTGGCCGAGGCCGAGATCTTCCAGGAGCGCTGGTACTGGACCGACCGCAAGGTCGCCCAGGTCACGCGCCATATGCGGCTGGCCTACCAGCCGCTCACGCGGCGCTGGCGCCTCAATGTGTCGGCGGCGCCGATCAGCGGCGCGGCCGGGCTTGGCATTTCGCTGAACCAGAACTTCGACACCCTGGCCGACGCGCTGGACGCCATCAAGCGCGTGGGCCGCCTGCGGCTGGGCGACACGGGCGAGCTCGGCGACGACCCGCTGCACCAGGTCACCTTCCGCTTCCGGCTCGACACCTCGCAGCTGCCGCGCCCGTTCCAGATCGGCGTGGTCGGCCAGTCCGACTGGAACATCGCTGCCGAACGCACGGCCCGGCTCGCGGTGGAGAAGCCGAAGTGAGCACTTCCGGGCGCAGCAGCGCAGCCGACACGCCGGCCGCGCGCCGCGCGCGGGCCACGCGCTGGGCCCTCGGCGTGGGCGCGGCGCTGGTCACGGCCATCGGCCTGGTGCTGATGTTCCTGCTGGCCCAGGCCACCAACAACCGCGCGCTGTACGAGCGCTACTACGTGCGCCTGTTCGGCATCAACGTGATCGTGGCCGTGCTGCTGGTGCTGGTGATCGGCTGGGTCGCCATCCGCCTGCTGCGGCGGCTGCGGCAAGGCAAGTTCGGCAGCCGGCTGCTCATCAAGCTCGCGGCCATCTTCGCGCTGGTGGGCGTGGTGCCCGGGGCGCTGGTCTACGTGGTGTCCTACCAGTTCGTGGCGCGCTCCATCGAGAGCTGGTTCGACGTCAAGGTCGAGGGTGCGCTCGACGCCGGCCTGAACCTCGGGCGAGCCACGCTCGATTCGCTGTCCGACGACCTCGCGGCGAAGACGCGCAGCGCCAGCGCGCAGCTCGCGCAGGTGCCCGACGCCAGCGCGGGCCTGCTGCTCGAGCGCATCCGCGACCAACTGGAGGCCACCGACGTGATCCTCTGGACCGGCACCGGGCAACTGGTGGCCAGCGCCGGCACCTCGCGCTTCCAGCTCAGCCCCGAGCGGCCGACGGTGCAGCAGTTTCGCCAGGTTCGCCCCGAGCGCGCCGTGGCGCACATCGAAGGGCTGGACGAAACCGCCGCGCCCGGCGCCGCCCCGCCGGTGGCGAGCGTGCGCGCGCTCGCCATGGTGCAGCGGCCGGGTTTCGACTTCGACACCGCGCCGCGCTACCTGCAGGTCACGCGCCCGCTGCCGCCGGCGGTGGTGGCCAACGCACTCGCCGTGCAGGAGGCAAACCGCGAGTACCAGGAGCGGGCGCTCGCGCGCGAAGGCCTGCGCCGCATGTACATCGGCACGCTCACGCTGAGCCTGTTCCTGGCCGTGTTCGGCGCGGTGCTGCTGGCCGTGCTGTTCGGCAACCAGCTCGCGCGGCCGTTGCTGGTGCTGGCCGACGGCGTGCGCCAGGTGGCGGCCGGCGACCTGCGGCCCACCGCCGTGCTGCAAGGCAAGGACGAGCTGGGCGGCCTCACGCGTTCTTTCGCCGTCATGACGCAGCAGCTGTCCGACGCCCGCGGCGCGGTCGAAAAAACCATGGGCCAGCTCGACGCCGCCCGCGCCAACCTGCAGACCATCCTCGACAACCTCACCTCGGGCGTGATCGTGCTCGACGCCAAGGGCACGGTGCTGTCCACCAACCCGGGCGCCACCCGCGTGCTGCGCGCACCGATGGCGGCCTACGAGGGCCAGCCGCTGGTCGACGTGCCGGGCCTGGCCGATTTCGGCGCCAAGGTGCAGCAGCAGTTCGACGACTTCCTCGTCGAGCGCATGCAGCACGGCCTGGACCACTGGCAGCACGCGTTCGAGTTGCACGCCTCCGGCCACAACCTGCCGCACCAGGACAGCGCCATCAACATCGTCGCGCGCGGGGCGGAGCTGCCCGGCGCGGCGCGCCTGCTGGTGTTCGACGACATCTCCGAGATCGTCTCGGCCCAGCGCGCGCAGGCCTGGGGCGAGGTGGCGCGCCGCCTGGCGCACGAGATCAAGAACCCGCTCACCCCCATCCAGCTGTCGGCCGAGCGGCTCGAGATGAAGCTGTCGGGCAAGGTGCCGCCGCCCGAGCAGGCCATTCTGGTGAAGTCGGTGAAGACCATCGTCGACCAGGTCGATGCGATGAAGCGGTTGGTGAACGAGTTCCGCGACTACGCGCGGCTGCCCGCGGCCGACCTGAAGCCGGTCGACCTCAACGCCTTGCTGGCCGACGTGCTCCAGCTCTACAACACCGAGAGCCTGCCGATCGCGCTGCGCTTCGAGCTCGACGAGCGCTGCCCGCCGATCCGCGGCGATGCGCAGCAGATCCGCCAGGTCATCCACAACCTGTTGCAGAACGCGCAGGACGCCGCCGAGGCCGCCGCTACCGGCACCGGCAAGGTGGGTGAGGTCGTCATTCGCACGCGGCTCGGCGATTCGGGCCAGCGCGTGCGCCTGACGGTGCAGGACAGCGGCCCGGGTTTTGCAGAAAACATCCTGAAGCGCGCGTTCGAACCGTACGTCACCACGAAAACAAAAGGTACCGGTTTGGGCCTTGCCGTCGTCAAGAAGATCGCCGACGAACACGGCGCGCGCATCGAGCTTTCCAACCGCGTGGTGGATGGGGCTGTGGCAGGGGCGCAAGTCTCGCTATCATTCGCGCTGGCAGGCGAGTCGCGGGCAGCGGTCGCTCACACCGAAGATTCGAAGTCTTCCGCCGCCTGAGCTGCACCAATCCGTCGCACAGGCGAGGGATGGGCCAGCGGACTCCTACACACCTTTGCAGACACCAGCGCATACAACAAGCAGCACTCATGGCAAACATTCTCGTGGTCGATGACGAGCTGGGCATCCGGGACCTGCTCTTCGAAATTCTCAATGACGAAGGCCACAACGTGGAGCTCGCGGAAAACGCCGCCGAAGCCCGCGCTGCGCGCCAGCGCGCCCGGCCCGACCTCGTGCTCCTGGACATCTGGATGCCCGACACCGACGGGGTCACGCTGCTCAAGGAGTGGTCCACCGCGGGGCTGCTGAGCATGCCGGTGATCATGATGAGCGGCCACGCCACCATCGACACCGCGGTCGACGCCACGCGCATCGGCGCCTTCGCGTTCCTCGAAAAGCCCATCACCATGCAGAAGCTGCTCAAGGCGGTGGAGCAGGGCCTGGCGCGCGAGAGCGCTCGCCGCGCCGCCGCCGGCGTGGTGCCCGCGCCTTCCAATGGCACGCAGGCCGCGGCCATCACCACCACGGGCGACAGCCTCATGATGGCGTCGCTGGCCTCCGTGCCCGTGGCCGATGCCGGTCCGCAGTCGACACAGAGCTTCGACCTCGACCGCCCGCTGCGCGACGCGCGCGACGGTTTCGAGAAGGCGTATTTCGAATTCCATCTGGCGATGGAGAACGGGTCGATGACCCGCGTCGCCGAGAAAACCGGCCTCGAGCGCACCCATCTCTACAGAAAACTCAAACAACTTGGCGTGGATCTTTCAAGAGGGCGAAGAAGCGCTGTATAATTCGAGGCTGCACACAATGGCCCGGTAGCTCAGTTGGTAGAGCAGCGGATTGAAAATCCGCGTGTCGGTGGTTCGATTCCGCCCCAGGCCACCAAATTCGAAACCCCTGATTCTGAAAAGAGTCAGGGGTTTTTCAGTTGTGGGCCCCGCTCAAGCCGATCCGGACCCGCCCACCTTTGCGACAAGCGGTCGGCCACCGGCGGCTATGGCAAATGTCCTGCACCCGTCGTCGCTCACGGATGGCGATGCCAGCGCTTCGGACATTGAAGACTCCGTCGATTCATAGAGACCGAGGAGTCGTTCATGTCCACGCCCAAGCCTTCCACGCACGAAGAACCCGAAGTCACTCAGGAGGAATCCGTGCCGAGCGACGGCCGCGACACCGAGGGCGAGGAAATGATGAAGCAGGTACGCAACGGCAAGCTCGAGGACAAGGACTCTGCCGAACACAAGACGCCCGAAAAGACGCCCGAGAAAAGCAGCAAGCCAGACCTGGCTTGAGGCGCCGCAGCCATGAGCTTGCAGGCAGCCCACGCGGCCGGCCCCCTCGACACCGCGCCGGACACTGCCGGCGCCTCCACCTCCGCACCCACCTCGCTGTGGCAACGCTGCCGCAAATGGGCGCTCCCCCTGCTCGGCATCGCGGTGCTCGGCCTGCTGCTGTCGCACGCGCACAAGGTCGACTGGCCCGGCGCCTGGCATGCGCTGCAGCGCTACTCGCCGTGGCTGCTGCTCGCGGTGCTCGGGCTGGCAACCGCAAGCCATGCGCTCTACGGCTGCTTCGACCTGATCGGCAAGCGCCATGTGCGCCACCGCCTGCCGTACTGGCGCACGTGGGCCATCGCGGTGACGAGCTACGCCTTCAACCTCAACCTCGGCTCTCTGGTTGGCGGCATCGCGATGCGTGCGCGGCTCTATGCGCGCGCCGGTCTCGACGACGCGACCGTCGCGCAGATCGTGGGCATCAGCCTGGTCACCAACTGGCTCGGCTACGGGCTGCTGGCCGGCGGGCTGTTCGCGTCGGGCGTGATCGAGCCGCCGCGCCAGGCGCACATCGGCGACTTCGCATTGCGCGCGCTCGGCGTGGTGATGGTTCTGTTGGCCTTGGCCTATGTGGTGGCCTGCGCGGCGTCGCGCGGGCGCGAATGGCGCTTCAGGGGCAAGCGCCTCCACCTGCCCAGCGCGCGCCTGGCCTTGGTTCAACTGGTGCTTTCCGCCGGCAACTGGGCGCTGATGGGCACGGCCATGTACCTGCTGCTGGGCCAGCAGGTGCCCTATGCGACCACCTTGGGCGTGCTGCTCGCCGCGTCGATCGTCGGCGTGATCACGCCGATTCCGGCCGGGCTCGGCGTGCTCGAGGCGGTGTACCTCGCGCTGCTGTCGGGCACCGTGAAGCAGGGCGCGTTGATGGGCGCCGTGCTCGCCTACCGCGCGCTGTACTACCTGCTGCCGCTGGCCGGCGGACTGGTGCTCTACCTGTTCCTGGAACGCTACGCGGCGAGCCACCCGCAAGGCGCTGCCCAACCCGCCGCAGCTTCGCCTGAAGCACCCGCCGCGCCGGCCTGACCGCCGCGCTGGCAACGCACCGCGCTCGTCATCAACCCGCGTTCGGCGTGGCACGCGCCAGCAGGCGGATGTGCTCGAAGTCCAGCAGGTCCAGCGCATGCCGCACCGCATCGACCAGCGCGGAATGCCGCGTGTCGCCGTCCAGCCGGTCGGCCCACTCGTGCAGGTCGCTCCAGCGGCCGTCGCGCGCGAGCAGTTCCAGTTCTTCGCGCACCGCCGCGGGCAGCGGTGCGATCGGGGGCGTGGGCGCGCGGCGCCTGCGGCTCGGGACCTCGGGGGCCGGGCGCGGAGGCTGCGGCCTGGCGTTGGCGTTCGGGTTGGGGATGGTGAACGCGACCGGCAGCAGCTCTTTGGGCGCGTCCTTCACGATCACCGAGAAGCGAACGCGCGTGCCGAGATCGCGGCGGCTCTCCAGCAGCAGTCGCCCGCCCATGTGCTGGACGATGCGCCGCGCAATCATCAGCCCCAGCCCGTTGCCGTCCGCGCTCGGTGCGCCTTGCGCAAAGGCCTGGAAGATGCGCGCCTGGTCGGCCTTGTCGATGCCCACGCCGCTGTCCCACACCTCGAACTGGAGCCGCCATGAGTCCGCGCGCGGCCGCGCCTGCACGCGCAGCCCGATCTTGCCGTCGCGCGTGAACCTGGCGGCGTTCGACAGCAGGTTGAGCAGCAGCTGCAGAAAACGCTTGCTGTCCAGCTGCACGCCGATCGGCAGCGCACCCTTCACCTCCAGTTCGAACCGGTTGCGCTGGCGCTGCGCGAGCGTGTCGGCGTGTTGCGCGATGTCGTCGATCAGCCCGCGCAGGTGCACCGGTTGGGGCTCGAAGGCGAAGGGCAGCAGCTCGCCCTTGGCATAGTCGAGCAGGTCGTCGATCAGCGTGAGCTGGTAGGTGGCGCTGCGCTCGATGGCCAGCAGCCGCTCGGCCGGCGGCAGGCTTTCGTCGCGCAGCAGGCGCACGTTGCCGATGATGGTGGCCAGCGGCGCGCGCAGGTCGTGGCTGACGTACGCCATGAGCCGCGTCTGCTCGCGCGCCTGGTGCTCGGCCTGCTCGAGCGCGGCGTTCAGCGCGTGCGTCTTGCGCGCCACTTCTTCGCGCAGGCGCAGTTGTTCGTCGGCCTGCCATTGCGACAGCGCACGCTGCGCCAGGAGGCGTTGGCGCGAGAGGTGGTGCGTCCACGCGGCCAGCGCCACCAGGCCGAACAGCATGCCCGGAAAGCCGAGGGCGTAGGCGTCGAAGCCGGGAATGGTGTGCGCCGGCAGCACCAGCTCGGTGAGCCGCAGGCCCATGCCCAGGGTGATGATGCACATCATCACGAAGGCCAGCTGGCCGCCGGGGCCCGCGCGCCGCATGTAGAGAAAGGTGCTGACCGTGAGCGCCATCACCGCCAGCGGCCCGCTCAGCGTGCCGAGCTTGGCGGCCGGCGCGTACGGGCCCCACGCCATGCCCGCCACCACCACGCACTGCAGCGCCGCCAGCGCCAGCAGCACCGGCAGGCCCGGCGCGCGCACCGGGCCGCGCCGCGACATCGCGTACAGGTGGCACATCAGGTTCAGCACGCAGCAGCCGGCGGTGACGCCGGCCGCGCGGTAGCTCCACTCGAAGCTGTCGGGCCACAGGGCCAGCCGCGCATGGCCGCGGTAGACGCTCTCGTAGAGCGCCACCAATGCGAAGCCCAGGCTCTGCAGCGCCATCGGCAGGCTGCGAGAGATGAACCACAGCGCCAGCGAATACACCGCCAGCACCAGCAGCCCGCCGATCAGCAGGCCGTCGAGCAGCGCATGGCTGCTCTCGGCCTCGCGCCAGCTGTCGGCGGTGTGCAGTTCGGGCGCCAGCTTCACGCTGCTGTGCGATTGCACCCGCACCAGCACGCGCGCCTGCTCGCCGGGCCGCAGGTCGAGCGACAGCGTCGGTACGCGGTCGCGCCCGCCGTGCAGCGGCACCGACACGCCGGCCTCTTCATGGGCCCAGGCGGCGCGTGCCGTGGTGCCGTGCAGCACATGAAAGTCCACGTGCTGCAGCCAGGTGGCGTTGAGCACCAGCCGCAGCGACTGCGGCGTGCCGCTGTCGTTCGACAGCCTGAGCCGCAGCCAGAAGGCCGACTTCGAAAACCCCTGCCGCATGCCCGCGGGGCTGCCGGGCTGGAAGCCGCCGGGCGTGTCGCTGCCCAGCGCGTCGACCTCTTCGAGCGACAGCCGGGTGCTCGTGTCCTCGAACAGCTCCAGCGCGGTGTCGATGGCCATCGGCCACTGCGCCGTGCCGTCCAGGCGCAGCGTGCCGGCCTGCGCCGCGGGCGGGCCGGCCAGCCAGAAGGCCGCGCACAGCAGCAGGGCGGCGAGCCCGCGCGCGACGCTCACCGCCGGCTCATGCCAGGGGCGCCGGCGACGACAACGGTGCTTCGTGTGCGGCCGCAGGCGCGTTGCGAAACGCCGTGGGCGTGCAGCCGAAGCACTCGCGAAACGCCGTCGAGAAGTTCGCCGCGTTCGAGAACCCCACCGCCTGCGCCACCTCCTCCACGCTGAGCGCGGACCCGCCCAGCAGGCGCTGCGCTTCGCCCAGCCGCGCCTGGCGCACGAATTCGAATACCGAGCGGCCGGTCTGTTCGCGGAACACGCGCGACAGGCGCTTTTCGTGCGTGCCCACGCGCGCCGCGAGTTCGGGCAGGGCGGGCACCTGCGCCAGGTCGGCGCGCACCACGCGTTCGGCGGCTTGCACGAGCACCCGGTCGAGGCTGTCGGGGTTCACGCCGGCACTCGCACGCTCGCCGCGGGCGTTGTCCAGCACGCTCGCGGCCTCGGCCATGCAGGCCTGCGCCTGCTGGCGGCTGCCCGCGAGCGCCAGGTGCACCGCCACGCGCGCCAGCACTTCGGCCGGCTCGAAGGGCTTCAGGATGTAGTCGACGGCGCCCTCGCGCAGCCCCGTCAGCCGCTCTTGCACCGAGCCCGAAGAGGTCACGAAGATCACCGGAATGTGCGCCGTGGCCGGGTCGGCCTTCAGCAGCCGGCAGGTGGCGTAGCCGTCGACGGCGCCCATGCGCACGTCCAGCAGCACCAGGTCGGGCTGCAGCGCCGTCACGCGGCGGTAGCCCTGCATGGCGTCGAACGCCAGGCTGATGCGGTGGCCCGCCTCGCGCAGCGCGCCCAGCAGCAACTGCAGTTCTTCGATGTTGTCGTCGATGAGAAGGATGTGTGCGCGCCGGGGCGGTGTGGTCGACCAGTAAGACATGCCGCGAGGGTAGGCGCACCGCCCCTGAACCTCGTGTGAATAAATTCACATTCCGTTGCATTCGTAAACAAATGTCAGTTAAAGCAAACGTTTTGTCCTGAATCCCAAAGGTCCAGGCAGGGCAACAGCCCAAGACTCGCCCTCTTTCCGGAGCACCCCGCCGCATGCAGCGGCGCCACCCCACCCACGGTGCCCGGTCCATCAGAGCCATCGCGAGGGACAGGATGTCCAGCACCCCAACGAATCTGTCGGCCGCCGCTTGCGCGCGCCGCGACGTGTCTTCCAACGCAGCGCCGGCGCGGCATCGCAGCGGGCAAGGTCCGATGGCGGGCCTGCGCGGCCTTGCGGGCCTGGCTGCACCGTTCACGGCTTTGCTGGCCGGCCTGCTGTTCGCCGTGGGGGCCCATGCGGTGCCGCAGGTGTCGAGCCTGGTGCATGCGCCCGATATCCTCCCCGCCGGGGGCACGGTGACCAGCACCGTCTCCATCGCGGAGTCCGACAGCCAGCCGATCGACGCGCCGGGCGCCTCGTTCACCTACTCCATTCCCGGCGACACGATCTACATGGGCACCGGCGCGGTGCCCGTGGGCAGTTGCGCGTCCACCGTGGCCGTGGGCGCCGTCGGCCCGGGCACGCTGACCTGCTCGGGCATCACGCTGGCGGCCAACCAGCTGCGCGACTTCGAGGTGCTGCTGCGCACCCGCACCCAGGGCACCTTGAGCGTCACTGCCACGCCCAGCGGCGGCGGCTCCATCGAGACCAAGGCCATCACCGTGAACCAGGGCGCCGACATGGCCGTGGCCGTCGCCGTGCCGGGCAGCGCCCCGAGCGGCTCGACGGTGGTGATCGCCTTCACGCTCACCAACAACGGCCCCGACACCAGCTCGGGCTCCACGCTGACCTACCCCATTCCCACCGGCCTGTCGGTCTCGGGCAGCGGCCTGCCTTCGGGCTGCTCGGTGGCCGGCAGCACGCTGACCTGCAACGTGGGGGCCATTGCCCTGAACGGCTCGCGCACCCTCAACGTGAACGGCGTGGTCACCGCAGGCTCGGGCTCGACCATCACGCACCAGCCGGCCGTGGCGCCGGCCGGCGGCATCGGCGACGGCGTGTCCGTCAACAACAGCGCCACCGCCAACACCACGGTCACGCCCGGCTCCGTGCTGCAGCTCGTCAAGACCCACGACGGCGGACAGCTGCTGGTGGGCCAGCGCTTCAACTTCAGGCTGCGGCCCAGCTTCAGCGGCAGCGCGCCCACCGGCGTCACGCTGAGCGACACGCTGCCCGCCAACTTCCAGGTGCAGACCCCCATCGGCGCGGCCGCCGGCTGGAGCTGCTCGGCCGCCGGCCAGACGGTCAGCTGCACCCGCGCCGACATCGGCACCGGCGGCGCCGGCGTGGCGCTCGGCGACATCGTGATCCCGGTGATCGCCGTGGCGCCCGGCCTGGGCGTGGTCAACGAAGCCACCGTCAGCGCCACCGGCCCGGTGGTCGGCTCGGCCACGGGCAGCGTGCCAGCCGACGTGGCGGTGTCCGAGACCGACTTTCGCGCCGACAAGCGCCGCGGCTGGCCGCAGAGCAACGTGCCCGTGGGCCAGGCCTTCGACTACCAGGTGGGCGCCACCAACCTGGGCCCCACGCGCCTGCTGGCGGGCAGCACCGTCAGCCTGGTCGACAGCATGCCGGCCGGCGTGCGCATCAACAGCGTGTCGTCGCCCGACGGCTACAGCTGCACCATCGTCAAGGGCGGCGCCACCGTTGCCGCGCCGGTGGACGGCCCCGCCACGGTGAACTGCTCGCGCGTGCTCACCGCCGACATCGGCGTGGACACGTCCAACGGCGCCACCTCGCGCAATGCCGGCTACGTGGTGGTGAACGCCACCATTCCCGCGGCGCTGGCCCCGGGCGACCAGATCGTCAACAACATGTGCGTGAACGTGGCGCTGGCCTCGGGCACAGACCCCGACGTGCAGACCGGCAACGACTGCATGAGCCTGGGCACCGGCGTGAACGAAGCAGGCGACGCCGCCGACGTCAGGACGCTCAAGCGTGTGGTGGGCATCGGCGACAGCGCGGTCAACCGCCAGACCGCGGGCCAGGCCGTCACCTGGGAAATCGAGGTGGTCAACACCGGCCCGCGCGAGGCGCAGAACGTGGTCGTGAGCGACAGCTTCGCGCAGGTGGTCGGCGCCGGCGCCGTCACCCAGGTGGCCAACGGCGGCACCTTCTCGGGTACCTGCGCGCTGCCGGCCAACGGCAGCGGCTTCGGCACGGCCACGCTCGGCGGCTGCACGCTGTCGGTGCTCCCGGTCTGCCGCGCCAGCAACGACGCCGCCAGCGCCTTGCCGCTGTGCCCGGTGGTGCGCGTCGTGGCTTCGCACTATGGCGACGGCGCCTCGGCCACCGACCACGGCTTCCAGATCGACAACACCGCGCGCGCCGTGGGCGCGACGCCGGCCGACCCGAACCTGGCCAACAACGACGCCAGCGCCACCGCCTGGTACACCGCGCGCACCGACGTGCGGGTGACCAAGAGCGCCAGCCCGGCCTCGGTGCCGGTCGGCCAGCTGCTCACCTACACGCTGACGGCTTTGAACCGCGACGTGCCGCAGGGCAGCTTCAGCCGTGCCTACGACGTGCGCGTGCTCGACACGCTGCCGGCCAACCTGATGTTCATCTCGGCCACCGCCTCGGGCGGCGGCAGCTGCACCACGCAGCCCAGCACCACCCAGCCCACCGGCACCGGCACCACCAACAACCAGCTCGCCTGCGGCTGGAGCTCGCTCGGCCGCACCGTGCAGCAGACCGTGACGGTGCGCGTGCGCCCGCTGTACGCCCTGAACGGCACCACGGTGACCAACAACGTGCACGCGAGCACCGCCACGCCCGAGGTCGACACCAGCAACAACGACGCGAGCGCCCCGGCCAGCATCACCGCGCCGGAGTACGACTTGGTGGTGACCAAGCGCGACGACGTCGACCCCGTGAACGTGGGCGACAACGTCACCTACACCATCACCGTGTCGAACAACAGCGCGTCGACCGCCGAAGACGTGCGCATGACCGAGCTGCTGCCGCTGGCGCTGCCGGGCGGCGAGACGCCGCCCACGCTGGTGTCGGTCAGCACGCCGGCGGGCACCAGCTTTGCGCTGAGCGGCGGCGCGGCCATCGGTGCGGCCGGTGGGCAGGTCGTGTTCAGCATTCCCACGCTCGGCGGCGCCGGCGCCGCCGCGACCGGCGAGCCCAATTCGCTGCAGTTCCAGGTCGTGCTCAAGGGCACCTCGCGCGGCACCTTCCAGAACAACGCCAAGGTCGACTTTCTGGACGCCGCGCGCAACGTCTACGACGCCGTGCAGGGCAACAACACGGTGGCCGAGAACACCACCTTCCGCTTCAAGGCCGACGTGCAGGTGGTCTCCAAGGCCGCCGTGTCGGCAGGCGGCAGCACGCCGCTGACGACCGTGTCGACGGCGCAGACCTTCGACTGGCTGGTGCACGTGCGCAACAACGGACCCGACAGCGCCGAGACCACCACCTTCGCCGACACGCTGCCCGCCTCCCTGGTGCTGGCCGGCATGCCGGTGTTCACCGTGAACAGCGGCACCTTCGTGCCCGCCGCACCGTCGTGCACCGGCGCGGCCGGCGGCTCGGCCGTGAGCTGCGCCATCACCTCGATGCCGGCCAACGCCGACGCCACCGTGCGCATTCCGGTGCGCTTCAGCGGCGCGGCGCCGGCCAACGGCACCGACATCACCAACCGCGCGACCATCGTCACCACCGGTTCGGGCGACACCAACGGCGGCGCCAACCCCAACGCCGGCAACAACTTCAACGAGGGCAAGGTCACGGTGCAGAACAGCGCGCTGTCCGGGCGCGTGTTCGAAGACCTCAACGGCAGCGGCGCCGTCGACGCCGGCGAGCCCGGCATCGCGGGCGTCACCCTGCGCCTGACCGGCACCGACAGCGTGGGCAACCCGGTGTCGCAGACCACCACCACCGACGCCAACGGCAACTGGGGCTTCACCGTGCCCGCGGGCACCTACAGCGTGGCTGAAGACCAGCCCGCGGCCTACCAGCCCGGCATCACCAGGGCCGGCACCGTGAGCGGTGTCGGCAGCACGCCCGGCACGGTGCCGGCGGGTGCGTTTAACGGGCCGAACGGCTCCAACGCCAACAGCATCAATGCCATCGTGCTGGGCACGGGCGGTACGTCGAGCGCCAACAACTTCGGCGAAGTGCGCGCGTCCAGCCTGGCCGGGCGCGTGTACCAGGACGCCGACTACAACGGCGCCGCGAGCGCGGGCGACCCCGGTATCGCGGGCGTCACCGTCACGCTCACCGGCACCGACATGTTCGGCAACCCGGTCTCCCGCGCCACCACCACCGCGGCCGGCACCGGCAACTACAGCTTCGCCGCGCTCACGCCCGGCAGCTACACGCTGAGCGAAACGCAGCCCGCGGCCTTTGCCGACGGCAGCGACGCGGCCGGCACCGAAGGCGGCACCCTGGCCAACGACGTGGTCAGCGCCATCGCGCTGGCCTCCGGCAAGACCGGCACCGGCTACGACTTCGGCGAACTGCTCACCCGCGTGTCGGTGCGCGTGTTCGTCGACGCCAACAACGACGGCATTCCGCAGGCCGGCGACAGCGGCATCGCGGGTGTGGAGGTGCGCCTCACGGGCACCGACGCGGCGGGCAACCCGGTGAACATCCTGGCCGTGCCCACCGGCCCGGCCGGCAGCTACGAGTTTCGCAACGTGCCCCCGTCGGGCCCGGGCGGCTACACCCTCACCGAAACCCAGCCGGCCACCTACGCGCCGGGCAAGGCCAGCAACAACGGCCTGCCCGGCACGCCGCAGGGCGGCGGCAACACCATCACCGGCGTCACCGTGTCGGGCACCGCCGTGCCGCTCGTGCAGGGCGAGTACTACTTCGGCGAGCTGCTGCCGGGCGGCATCTCGGGGCGCGTGTACTACGACCGCGACGGCAACGGCGCGCAGGGCGCCACGGCCACCGAGCCGGGCCTGGCCGGCGTGACCGTCACGCTCACGGGCACCGACGTCAACGGCCAGCCGGTGACGCGCACCACCGCCACCGACGCCGCCGGCGACTACAGCTTTCCCAACCTCGCGCCCGGCAGCTATGCCGTGACCGAGACGCGGCCCGCGGGCTACCTGCCGGGCCTCACGCATGCCGGCAACGTCAGCGGCGCCGGCAGCACGCCCGGCACCGTGGCGGCCAGCGGCGGCGGCGGGGCCAGCGGGCCCAACGGCTCGAGCGCCAACGTCATCCAGAACATCGTGCTCGGCGCCGCGGGCGCGGGCTCGGCCGGCAACAACTTCTCGGCCGTGAAGCCGGCCAGCCTGTCGGGCTACGTGTACGCCGACGTGGCGCCGTCCAACGGCACGCGCGACGCCGCCGAGCCCGGCATCGGCGGCACCACGGTGCGCGTCAGCGGCACCGACTTCCTGGGCAACGCCGTCTCGCACACGGTGCAGACCGCCGCCGACGGCCGCTACCTGGTCGACACCCTGACCCCCGGCACCTGGCAGATCGACGAGACCCAGCCCGCCGGCGTGGCCGACGGCCCCGAGTCGCTCGGCACCGTGGGCGGCGCGCCGCGCGGCACCGTGAACCCCGGCGCGGTGAACGACCGCTTCGGCGGGCTCGCGCTGGTGTCGGAAGAGGTGGGCATCGACTACAACTTTGGCGAGCGCGGCGGGCAGATCGCCGGCTGGGTGTACGTGGACACCAACAACGACGGCATCCGCCAGCCCGGCGAGGCCGGCATTGCCGGCGTCACCGTCACGCTCACCGGCCGCTCGGCCAGCGGCCTGGCGGTGAACGCCACCCTGGTCACCGACGCCAGCGGGCGCTACGTGTTCACCGGCCTGCTGCCGGCCGACGCCGCGGGCTACACCCTGCGCGAGACGCAGCCCGCGACCTATGCCGACGGCATCGACGCCGTGGGCACGCTGGACGGCGTGCCCAGCGGCACGCTGGGCAACGACGTGCTCGGTGCCATCGCCTACCGCGGCGGCAACGGCGACAACTACAACTTCGGCGAGCGCGGCGCGTCGCTGGCGGGCACCGTCTACAACGACGCCAACCGCAACGGCACGCGCGAGCCGCAAGACCTGCCGATCGCCGGCGTCACCGTCACGCTCACCGGCACCGACGCCGCGGGCCTGCCCGTGACGCGCAGCGCCGTCACCGACGCCAACGGCCGCTACGAGCTGCCCGGCCTGCCCTTGCCCGGCAGCGGGGGCTACACCGTCACCGAGACGCAGCCCTCCGGCTACGACGAAGGCGCGGCCGTGCCCGGCACCCTGGGCGGCACCGCGCACGGCCCGAACCAGATCCGCGTGAACTTCACCGGCCTGGACGCGCACGGCACCGGCTACGACTTCAGCGAGCACAGCAACCAGCCCGCCTCGCTCACCGGCACCGTGTGGTTCGACCAGAACCACAACCGCACCCGCGAGTCGGGCGAAGGCAACGGCGAAGGCTGGACGGTCGAGCTGCTGCGCTGCGCCGACGGCGCCGGCGCCTGCCCCGAAACCGCCGCCACCGTGCTCTACACCGTGACCACCGGCGCCGACGGCAGCTACCGCTTCGGCGACCTCACGCCCGGCGAGTACCGCGTGCGCTTCCGCTCGCCCGACGGGCGCGTGGTGGGCGGCGTGTGGCCGACCGACGCGGCGCAGAACGGCGCCAGCGGCCCGTACCCCACGCCGCCGGCGAGCGATCCGCGCTTCAGCATCAAGGTGCGCGTGAGCGCCGGCGCCAACGTGCAGAAGCAGGACCTGCCGTACGACCCGGGTGGCGTGGTGTACGACAGCGTGAGCGGCACCCCCGTGGCCGGCGCCGTGGTGCGCCTGGTCGGCCCGCCGGGCTTCGACCCCGCGCAGCACCTGCTGGACGGGCGCGACACCTACACCACCGGTCCCAACGGCTACTACGACTTCTTCGTGCTGCCGGGCGCGCCGGCCGGCGAGTACCGCCTGGCCGTCACGCCGCCGGGCGCCTACCTGCCGTCGTCCATCTACCCGGCCGCGGCCGGCGCGCTGGGCACGCAGTCGTGCGCGGCGCCCGCCAACGGCCCCGCGCCCGCGCAGACCAACCCCTGCGTCGTGAGCCCGGGCGCGGCCCTGAAGGCCGGCGCCGGCTACTACCTGGTGTTCATGATGCCGGGCGGCGGCGGCCAGCACGTGGTGGCCAACAACATTCCGCTCGACCCGTCGGACGCCACGCTCATCGAGCTGCGCAAGACCACCTCGAAGCTCACGGTGAAGAAGGCCGAGCTGCTGCCGTACCGCATCACGGCGCGCAACACGCGCGGCAACCCGGTGCCGGGCGTGGCCGTGACCGACACGCTGCCGCCGGGCTTTCGCTACATCCAGGGCTCGCTCACCGTGCGCACGCTGCCCGGCGGCGCTGCGCTGCCGGTGGTGCCGCAGATCAGCGGGCGCCAGGTGGTGGTGCCCGGGCAGAACTTCGCACCCAACGAGACCAAGGAGTACCTGATGGTCGCGGGCGTGGGTGTCGGCGTGGGCGAGGGCGAGTTCGTCAACCAGGTCATCGCGCTGCAGGGCGTGGGCGGCCGCGCGCTGTCCAACCTGGCCACCGCCACCGTGCGCGTGGTGCCCGACGCGCTGTTCGACTGCACCGACGTGATCGGCAAGGTCTACGACGACAGGAACGCCAACGGCTACCAGGACGAGGGCGAACCGGGCCTGGCCAACGTGCGCATCGCCACCGTCAACGGCGTGCTGGCGACCACCGACGCGCAGGGCCGCTACCACATCGCCTGCGCCGCCGTTCCGAAGGAAGGCACCGGCAGCAACCTGGTGCTCAAGCTCGACGAGCGCACGCTGCCCTCGGGTTACCGCACCACCAGCGAGAACCCGGCGGCCGAGCGCGCCACGCGCGGCAAGGTGCTGAAGGTGAACTTCGGCGCCACCGTGCACCGCGTGGTGCGCCTCGCGCTGCAGGGCGCGGCCTTCGAAGAAGGTGCCGCCGCGCTGCGCGCCGGCTTCGCGGGCGAGCTCGACCGCACGGTGAACGTGCTGGCCGAGAAGACCTCGGTGCTGCGGCTGGCCTACAAGGCCGCCCCCGGCGAGGCCGAGTCGCTGGGCCGCGAGCGCGTGGACGCGGTGAAGGCCGCGGTGCTCGCGCGCTGGAAGCAGCTGGGCGAGCAACGCGCCCGCCAGCGCGGCACGGACACCGCGCCGCCGCTGTTCAACCTGGACATCGAGGTCGAGCGGGTGCCCGCCACCGCCACCCCCACCGCCCCCACCGCGGCGCTGGAAGCGGTGAAGCCATGACGCGCGCACCCCGTACCGCCATTGCCCGCCCCTCCACACCGAACCCGATCCAGCGAGCCGACATGAGAAGACAGCTTCCGAAGCGCATGGCCCTTGCGGGCGCCGTCACCGCCGCGTGCCTGGGCATGGGGCTCGCCGTCGCGCAGGACAGCGCGGTGCGCGGGCGCATGCTCGACCAGGCCGGCCCCGACACGCGCGCGGCGGACATCGACGGCGCGCGCCGCCTGCCGCGCAGCAGCGAACGCGAACTGCCGCAGGCCGCCCCCTTGCCCGCTGCCGAACTGGCCAACCCCGCCGACCCGGGCGTGTGCCGTACCTTCACAGCCTTCGGCACCGACGATGCGCCGCTGCGCCTGAGCGTCGACGGCCAGTTGCGGCCCGCCGACGGCGTGCTGCCGTCGGGCGAGGGCACCACCAGCGCCGACCGCCAGCGCTGCGTCGACGTGCAGCTGGAGCGCAACCAGCTGCGCCTGCAGTACGACAACCTCTCGCAGCCGCGCCGCCTGAGCGCCAGCGCCTGGCCCACCACCGTGGTGGCCGGCGACACCGTGCGCTTCGCCGGCTACAGCAACTACCTGCTGTTCACCGCCAAGGCCGAGCTGCACGTGTTCACCGCCAACGACGTGATGCAGCGCCGCCTGCTGGCCACCGTGCCGCTGGACGCCGGCCTGCGCGGCGAGTGGCAGGTGCCCGACAGCCTGCGGGAGCGCCTGGCGGAAGGTGCCACCGGAAAGCTGTACTACCGCGTGCGCGTGTACGACCGCCAGGGCCGCTTCGACGAAACCGACGACCTGTCGCTCACGCTGGCCCAGCGCCACCGGCCCGAGACCGGCCTGCCGCCCGACCCCGCGCGCGAGCTGCTGCGCGGGTACGGCAACAACAACATCGCCATCGCCAACATTCCGCTCACCGCCGGCACCGTCACCGCCAGCGGCGCGGCCATCCGCCCGGGCGAGAGCGTGCGCGCGCTCGGCTTCGCGGTGCCGGTGGACGAGAACGGGCGCTTCGTGTTCCAGCAGCTGGTGCCGCGCCGCGTGCAGACCGGGGAGATCGCCGTCACCGACGCACAGGGTGCCACACGCGCCTACCGCCGCGACTTCGACCTGCCCGCCAGCGACTGGTTCTTCGTGGGCCAGGCCGACCTCACCGTGGGCAGCAACAGCGTGAGCGGGCCGGCCGCGATCATGACCAACGACAAGAACCGCTACGGCGGTGGCGGCTGGAGCGAAGGCCGCATCGCCGGCTACGCCAAGGGCCAGCTGAACGACCGCTGGACGCTCACGGCCAGCGTGGACACCGAAGAGCGCCCGCTGAAGGAGCTGTTTCGCAACCTCGAGCGCAAGGACCCGACCTCGCTGTTTCGCCGCTTCGACCCCGAGGACTCGTGGAGCACCTTCGGCGACGACTCCACCACCATCGAGGACGCGCCCACGCAAGGCCGCTTCTACCTGCGCGTGGACGACGGCCGCTCGCAGGCCATGTGGGGCAACTTCAAGCTCAACTTCGGCGACACCGAACTCACCCGCGTGAGCCGCGGCCTGTACGGCTTTCATGGCCGCTACCTGGGCGAAGACGCCACCGCCTTCGGCGAGGCGCGCCTGAAGGTCGACGCCTTCGCGGCCGAGCCCGGCACGCTGGCCGCGCGCGAGGAATTTCGCGGCACCGGCGGCTCGCTGTACTACCTGCGCAACCAGGACATCACGCGCGGCGCCGAGCGCGTGACGCTGGAAATTCGCGACCGCGACTCGGGCTTCGTGGTCAAGCGCACGCAGCTCGTGCCCAGCTCCGACTACGAGATCGACTACCTGCAGGGCCGCGTGCTGCTGTCCGCGCCGTTGCCCAGCCTGTCGGACGACGGTGCGCTGGTGCGCGCCGGCGGCCTCACCGGCATGCCGGCCTACCTGGTGGTGGACTACGAATACACGCCGCTGGCGACCTCGCTGGACACGCTCGCCGTGGGCGGGCGCGTGTCGTGGTGGGCCAACGACCACGTGGGCGTGGGCGTGACCGCATCGCGCCAGGACCAGATCGGCGGCGACCAGCGCCTGGCCGGCGCCGACCTCACGCTGCGCAAGACCGAGAACACCTACGCCAAGGGCGAGTTCGCGCGCAGCAAGGGCCCGGGCACCGGCCAGCTCGACTCGATGGACGGCGGGTTCAGCTTCACCGGGCGCAACGGCGCGCTGGGCAACCGCCTCGGCAACGGACCCACCGGCAACGCCAGCGCCTGGCGCCTGGAAGGCCAGGCCGACCTGGGCGACTACGACATCCGCGGCGGCGGGCGCGTGAGCGCCTATGCGCAGTCGCGCGACGCGGGCTTTTCCGCGCCGGGGCAGTACGCGAGCAATGCCACGCGCCAGGTCGGCATGCAGGCCACCGTGCCCTTCGGCGAGAAGGCCGAGCTCGGCGAGCTGCGCCTGAAGGCCGACCGCCGCGACGAGCGCAACGGCTACAACGCCAGCGTGCTCGACGCGCAGTACGCCCTGGCCCTGTCGCCCGCGTGGAAGCTCGGCCTGGGCATGCGCTACGACGACAAGACCGGCGACGCGCTCATCACCAGCCCGTCGCTGCCGACCACGCAGGCCGTGTCGGGCGAGCGCGCCGACGCCGTGGTGCAGCTGGAGTACACCGGCAACGACACATGGAGCGCCTACGGCTTCGCGCAGAAAACCCTGCGGCGCACCGGCACGCGGCTGGAGAACGACCGGCTGGGCCTGGGCGGGCGCTACCGCGTGAGCGACAAGCTCGCGCTGCGCGGCGAACTGTCCACCGGCGACGGCGGGGTGGCCGGCAAGGCCGGCGTCGACTACCAGTACGACGACCGCTCCAACCTGTACATGACCTACGCGGCCGACACCGGGCGCACCGACGAGAACCTCATCGGCCGCGGCGGCAGCCTGGTGACGGGTGTGCGCTCGCGCGTGGGCGACGGCCTCACCATGTTCACCGAGCACCGCCAGGCCACCGGCGCGCAGCCGGGCCTCACGCATGCCTACGGCGTGCAGTACGCCCCCGACACGCGCTGGACCTTCGGCGTCAACTTCGAGAACGGCTGGGTCGGCGCCGAGACGCTGGGCGCCACGCGCCGCGAGGCCGTGGCCTTCACCACCGGCTATTCGAGCGAGCGGCTCAAGTACAGCGGCGGCCTGGAGTACCGCAAGGACCGCACCACGGCGGAGACGCGCACCAGCTGGCTGGTGAAGAACTCGCTGAGCTGGAAGGTGGACGACGACGCGCGCTGGGTCGGCAAGTTCAACTGGGCCGACAGCGACAGCACCACCGGCACGCTGGCCGCGGCCAAGTACACCGAAGCCATGCTCGGCTACGCGCTGCGCCCGGCCTTCGACGACCGGCTGAACCTGCTGTTCAAGTACACCTACCTGTACGACCTGTCGTCGCCGGGCCAGGTGGTGTCGGGCGGGGTCGATTCGAGCCTGGGCACCGTCTCGACCACCGGCATCGACTACCAGCAGCGCAGCCACGTGTTCGCCATCGACGCCACCTGGGACCTGAACGAGCGCTGGACGCTGGGCGGCAAGTACGCCTGGCGCCGCGGCGAGCTGCGCGCCAGCCGCGACAGCAGCGCGCCGTGGTTCAAGAGCTCTGCCGAACTCGCGGTGCTGCGCGTGGACTGGAAGCTGGTGCGCAACTGGGACTGGATGGTCGAGTGGCGCACGCTGCGCGCGCGCGAGCTCCAGGACCGCAAGAGCGGCTGGGTCACCGCCGCGTACTACCACGTCAACGAGAACCTGAAGGTGGGCGTGGGCTACAACTTCACCGACTACTCCGACAACCTCACCGACATGAGCTATCGCAGCAAGGGGTGGTTCCTGAACGTGCTCGGCAAGTTCTGACCGGTGCGAATGCGGTGCGGGTCCGCCGCGCTCAGGCCGTGGCGTGCCGCAGCGCCGCGCGCGCCAGCAGGCGCGTGGAGTCCAGCGTGGGCAGCGCCGAGTTGCCGTCGTTCAGCACCAGCGGCAGCTCGGTGCAGCCCAGCGCCACGGCGTCGCAGCCGCGTGCCTCCAGGCCGTCGATCATGCGTTGCAGCACCACGGTGGATTCGGGGCGCGGCACACCGCGCACCAGCTCGTCCATGATGATCCGGCCCAGCACGGCGCGCTCCTGCGCATCGGGCTTCACGGCCTGCAGGCCCGCCGCGGCGAGCGCCTGCGGATAGACCTCGCTGTCGACCAGCCAGCGCGTGCCCAGCACGCCCACCCGGCGAAACCCGCGCGCCGCCGCTTCGGCCGCGACCACCTCGGCGATGTGCAGCCACGGCAGCGGCGAGCGCGGCCGCACGAGGTGCATCGCCTGGTGGATGGTGTTGTCGGGGCAGACCAGAAAATCGGCGCCGGCCGCGGCCAGCTTGCCTGCCGACGACAGCATCAGCCGCGCCACGCCTTCCAAGTCTTTGCGCTCCAGGCACTCGACATAGGCGGCCAGCGAATGGGTGTGCATCGACACCTCGGGGTGCGCGTGGGGCGTGCCCAGGTACGAGGCGCCTTCCACGCAGAGCGTGCGGCAGCAGAGCGCGGCACCTTCGGCCGAGCAGCCGACCACACCGATGTGCAGGGACATGACAATTTCTCCGGAAGGTCAGTAAAGAACGGTGGGCCGGGTTTGCCGGCGCGGCACAGGTGAACGGCTAGGCCGGCAGTGCCGGTGACAAGTCGCGCGACTGCCATTCGGCCAGCCATGCTTCCACGCGCCGCTTCACCGAGCCCAGCGCTTGCGCGCGGTCGCCGCGCAGGCCGGGCAGGGTCAGGTGGCACATCGGCAAGCCCCGGCGCAGCAGCACGCCCACGCCGCTGAACCCGCCTTCGGCACGCCGGCTCAGCTGCAGTTCGAAGGTCCATCCGGCCGGCAGCAGCGGGTTGCATTCCGCTGCGAGATCTGTGTCCAAGGGGGCCTTTGCGGTGCGGTGGCAGAAGCGGCCAGCATAGACCGTGCAGGGCCCGCTGTGTCGCACCGTCTTGTGCGGCGTTCGGCCTCAGCGCCTGCTCGACACCGCCATGCCCGCCTCGCGGTCCAGCCGCAGCGACATCAGCGTGGCCGCCGCCATCAGCGCGGCCACCACGTACCAGGCATGGTGAAAGTCCACCAGCTGCACCGCCGGCGCTTCGCGCAGCGCCTTCGACGCGCCCAGCACCATCGCGCCCAGCGCCACGCCCAGCGCCAGCGACACCTGCTGCAGCATCGTGCCGAGCGTGCTGGCACCGGCGCGCGCGGTGTCGGGCACGTCGGCGAAGGCCAGGGTGTTGATGGCGGTGTAGTTCATCGAGCGCGCCATGCCGGCCACGAACAGCAGCACGCACACCCACGGCAGCGGGTCGCCGGGCGCGAGGAAGCCGCAGGCGAACAGCGTGGCGGCGCAGATCGCGCCGTTCACCGTCAGCACCCGGCGAAAGCCGAAGCGGCGCAGCACCGCGGTGGTGGCGCTCTTCATCACGAGGTTGCCGCCCATGTACACCAGCAGCATCGAGCCGGCCTGGAACGCCGTCATGCCGAAGCCGATCTGGAACATCAGCGGCAGCAGGAAGGGCGAGGCGTTGATGGCCACGCGCGAGACGAAGCCCGCCGTGGCGGTGGCGATGGCATAGGTCGGCACGGCCAGCGCGCGCAGGTCGAGCATGGGCGCGGCGGCCCGACGTGCATGGCGCACCGCGGCCGCGGCGGCGATGGCGCCCACGGCCAGCAGGCCCAGCGTGGTGGCCGAGCCCGGGTGCGGCCCGCCCAGGCGCGTGAGGCCTTCGACCAGCGCGGCCAGCGCCACGGCGGTCAGCACGAAGCCGGGCGCGTCGAAGCGCGTGGGCGCCACGTCGGTGCGGCGCGGAAACAGCCGCAGGATCAGCAGCAGCCCCACCAGCCCCAGCGGCACGTTCAGCAGGAAGATCCAGCGCCACGACGCATGCGTGGCGATGAGCCCGCCCAGCGGCGGCCCGAGCACCGGCGCAATGAGGCCGGGCCAGGTGATGGTGCCGATGGCCTCGATCAGCCGGTGCCGGGGCGTCTCGCGCAGCACCACCAGCCGCCCCACCGGCGACATGAAGGCCGCCGCCGCCCCCTGCAGCACGCGGGCCGCCACGAAGGCCTCGAAGGTCGGCGCGAGCCCGCACAGTAGCGACGCCACGGTGAAGGTGCCGACCGCCAGCGCGAACACCCGCCGCGCGCCGAAGCGCCCGGCGCACCAGCCCGCCGCCGGCACCAGCGCCGCCATGGCGATCAGGTAGATGGTCACGCCCAGGCTCGCGTCCAGCGCGCCGATGCCGAAGCCCGCGCCGATGGCCGGCAGCGCCGTGACGATGACGGTGGCGTCCAGCGTCTCCATGAAGAAGGCGGCGGCCACGGTGAGCGCGATGCGCCTGGAGGCGGTGTCGCTCGCCTGTGCCGGTGCTGGGGTGTCGGTCATGCTTGAAGTCTGACATCGCTGTCTTAGCTAGGGTTTGCCCTCGGGTATCGGTCCGGTGGATCGGACGGGCAGGGTGGACGCCATCCGGATCGTCGGCGCGCCGTTGCAGGCGCCCTCGTGCGAATGCCCATGAAATCAACGACTTGGCGCGCGCGGCATGCCTCGCAGCGCGTGGCATATCGATTGCTCAGTCAAAGGGCCGACCGCATCGCCCGATGCGGCGCGCCGCCTTGCGACTGGAGACACACCGATGAGCACCCCCGTGGAACACCCACCCCGA
The DNA here is from genome assembly GCF_051216855.1 of Variovorax monticola. Taxonomy (NCBI): domain Bacteria; kingdom Pseudomonadati; phylum Pseudomonadota; class Betaproteobacteria; order Burkholderiales; family Comamonadaceae; genus Variovorax; species Variovorax monticola. The sequence continues at coordinate 656,413 of NZ_JBPJZP010000004.1, read as the reverse complement.
GCCAGAACCTCCCAACCCCTGTACAAGTCCCTGTACTTCCAGGTCATCACGGCCATCGTGCTGGGGGTGCTGCTGGGGCATTTCTGGCCCGACACCGGCGCCTCGATGAAGCCGCTGGGCGACGGCTTCATCAAGCTGATCAAGATGATCATCGCGCCCATCATCTTCTGCACGGTGGTGGTGGGCATCGCCGGCATGGAAGACATGAAGAAGGTCGGCAAGACCGGCGGCCTGGCGCTCTTGTACTTCGAGGTGGTCAGCAGCATCGCGCTGGTCGTGGGCCTGGTCATCATCAACATCGTGCGCCCCGGCGTGGGCATGAACGTGGACGTGAGCCAGCTCGACACCAAGGGCATCGCGGCCTACACCGGCCCCGGCAAGATGCAGAGCACCACCGACTTCGTGCTCAACATCATTCCCAACACGCTGGTGGATGCCTTCGCCAAGGGCGAGATCCTGCAGGTGCTGCTGATCGCGGTGATGTTCGGCTTTGCGCTGCACAAGTTCGGCGGGCGCGGCACGCTGGTGTTCGACGTGATCGAGAAGGGCTCGCACGTGCTGTTCGTGATCGTGGGCTACATCATGAAGCTCGCGCCCATCGGTGCCTTCGGGGCCATGGCCTTCACCATCGGCAAGTACGGCGTGAGCTCGCTGCTGCAGCTGGGCCAGCTGATGGCCACCTTCTACCTGACCTGCCTGCTGTTCATCTTCGTGGTGCTGGGGGGCATTGCCCGGTTCCACGGGTTCAGCATCTGGAAGTTCATCAAGTACATCAAGGAAGAGCTGCTCATCGTGCTGGGCACCTCGTCCAGCGAGTCGGTGCTGCCGCGCATGATGGCCAAGCTGGAGAACCTGGGCGCGAAGAAGTCGGTGGTCGGCCTGGTGGTGCCCACGGGCTACTCGTTCAACCTCGACGGCACCTCGATCTACCTGACGATGGCGGCGGTGTTCATCGCGCAGGCGACCAACACCGACATGACGCTCACGCAGCAGCTCACGCTGCTGGCCGTGCTGCTGCTCACCTCGAAGGGCGCGGCGGGCGTCACCGGCAGCGGCTTCATCGTGCTGGCGGCCACGCTGTCGGCGGTGGGCCACGTGCCGGTGGCGGGGCTGGCGCTCATCCTGGGTATCGACCGCTTCATGTCGGAGGCGCGTGCGCTGACCAACCTGATCGGCAACGGCGTGGCCACCCTGGTGGTCGCCAAGTGGACCGGCGACCTGGACACCGTGCGCATGCACCAGCACCTGAACCAGGAAACCGCGGCAGAGGCCGACGCGCCCGAGCGCGTGCTCGACGCCACCGACACGCACATGCCTGCCGGCACGCCGCGCCGGGCCTGAGCCCCGAAGCCCCGGCCCCCGCGGCAGGGGGCCTGGGGTCATGGGGCTGCCACCGATGCGGGCGGTGCGCCCTTGTGCAATAACGCTCCCATGATTTCAAGGGAGCCCGTTCGCCGCATCGACCTGCCCGCCGACAGTGCCCGGCGCTGGCACACATTGCCGCGCTGGTGCGGCGCGCTGGCCCTGGTGGCGGTGGCCGCCTTCGCCGGCCACCAGTTCGCCATGCAGGCCGGCCTGGCGCGCCTGCGCGAGGCGGCCGACCACCGCCTGGACATGCTCGCCACCGGCCTGGACGCCGACCTGGCCCGCTTCGACTACCTGCCCGCGCTGCTGGAGATGACGCCCATCGTGCCGGCGCTGCTCGGCACGCCCACCGACACGCACCTGCGCGACGCCGTCAACCGCTACCTGGACGGCGTCAACGCCACCGCGGGCGCCGAGATGCTCTACGTGCTCGACGCCTCGGGCACCTCGCTGGCCGCCTCCGACTGGGACAAGCCCGGCACCACGCTGGGCCAGGACCTGTCGTTCCGCCCCTACGTGATCGACGCGCTGGGCCAGGGCCGGGGCCGCTTCTACGGCGTGGGCATCACCAGCAAGCGGCCAGGCTACTACCTGTCGTATGCGCTGCGGCGTGGCCAGCCGCAGCGCGGCGTGGTGGCGGTGAAGGTCAACCTCGAGGAGGCCGAGCGCGCCTGGCGCAAGCTGCCCGGCGACGTGGCGCTGATAGACCAGCGCGGCGTGGTCATCCTGGCCACGCGCGAGGCGCTGAAGTTCAGGCCGCTGCTGCCGCTCGACGCGCTGCAGCGCGCCGAAGTGCTGCGCTCGCGCCCCTACGGCGATGCCGGCCTGCAGCCGCTGCAGTGGACGCCCAAGGAGGCGCTGGACCGCGACGTGCAGGTGATCTCTCTGGACGGGCGCGAACAGCTCGCCACCGCCCGCACCCTGCGCGGCGCGCCCTGGCAGCTGGTGGTGCTGGACGACCTGGCGCCCGTGCGCGTGGCGGCGCGCAACGCGGCCATCACGGCCAGCCTGGCGATGGCGGTGCTGTTGCTGGTGGCCGTGGCACTGTGGCTGCGCCGCCGCGCGGTGCGCCAGAAGCTGGCCAGCCAGGCCGCGCTGCAGGCGGCGCACGACACGCTCGAATCGACCGTGGTGGCGCGCACCGCGCAGCTGCGCGCCGCGCAGGGCGAGCTGGTGCACGCGGGAAAGATGGCCGCGCTGGGCCAGATGTCGGCCGGCGTGGTGCACGAGCTCAACCAGCCGCTCACGGCCATGCGCACGCTGTCGGAGAGCGCGGGCATCCTGCTCGACAGGAACCGGCTGGACGACGTGCGCGGCAACCTGGAGCGCATCCGCCACATGGTCGACCGGCTCGCGCGCCTTACCACGCAGCTGAAGACCTTCGCGCACAAGAGCGACCTGCCGCTGGCGCCGCTGCGGCTGTCGCAGGCCATTGCCGACGCGCAGGTGATCGTGGCCGAGGCCTCGAAGAAGCAGCGCGTGACGCTCGAGGTCGACGTGCAGCCCGCCTCGCTGAGCGTCATGGCCGAGGAGGCCGCCCTGGGCAGCGTGCTCGCCAACCTGATGCGCAACGCCATCGACGCCATGCAGGACGCGCCCGTGCGCACGCTGCGCCTGGAAGCGCGGGCGAAGGAAGGCCGCGCGGTGCTGAGCGTGAGCGACACCGGCCCCGGCATCCACCCCGACGTGCTGCCGCGCCTGTTCGAGCCCTTCGTGACCCGCAAGCCGGCGGGGTCGGGGTTGGGCCTGGGGCTCGTCATCTCGGCACAATTGGTGCGGGCCATGGACGGCACGCTGCGCGCCACCAACCTGAACGGCGGCGGGGCATGCTTCGTGGTCGACCTGCCCGCGGCAATGGCCGCGGACCTTCTTTCCCCCCTTGCACAACAGGAGTGACCCCCCCGTGAGCGAAGCCCCTGCCATCCGGGTGCTGCTGGTCGAGGACGACGAAGACGTCCGCGTCAGCACGACCCAGGTGCTGACCCTGGCCGGTTTCGACGTCGACGCCTTTCCCAGCGTCGAGCGCGCGCGTGCGCACATCGATTTCGGCGTGCCTGCCATCGTCATCAGCGACGTGCGCCTGCCGGGCATGAGCGGCACCGAATGGCTGCCCGAGCTGCGCCACACCGATGCCGAGCTGCCGGTGATCCTGGTCACCGGCCACGGCCACATCGCCATGGCCGTGCAGGCCATGCGCGAGGGCGCCTACGACTTCATCGAGAAGCCCTTCAGCTCCGAGCGGCTGGTGGCCATCGTGCGCCACGCCATCGAGCGCCGCCAGCTCACGCTGCAGGTGCGCGCGCTGCGCGACGCGCTGGAGAACTGGCAGGGCATCCAGTCGGTGCTGATCGGGCGCTCGGCGCAGATGCAGCAGGTGCGCCAGACCGTGAAGACGCTGGCCGACACCTCGGCCGACGTGCTGGTCTACGGCGAGACCGGCACCGGCAAGGAGCTGGTGGCGCGCTGCCTGCACGACCACAGCGCGCGCCGGCGCCAGCATTTCGTGCCGCTCAACTGCGGCGGCCTGCCCGAGGCGCTGGCCGAGAGCGAGCTGTTCGGCCACGAGGCCGGCGCCTTCACCGGTGCCGCCCGCGTGCGCGTGGGCAAGTTCGAGTACGCCAGCGGCGGCACGCTGTTTCTCGACGAGATCGAAAGCATGCCCATGGCCGTGCAGATCAAGCTGCTGCGCGCGCTGCAGGAGCGCAGCATCGAGCGCATCGGCTCCAACAAGACCATTCCCTTCGACTGCCGCGTGGTGGCCGCGAGCAAGGACGACCTGAAGGACATGAGCGACCAGAAGAAGTTCAGGGCCGACCTGTACTACCGCCTGGGCGTGGCCTTCATCGAGCTGCCGCCGCTGCGCGAGCGGCGCGAAGACATTCCGCTGCTGTTCGAGCACTTCACCCTGCAGGCCGCCACCCGCTACGAGCGCGCCGCGCCGCTGCCCAGCCATGCGCAACTGGCCGACCTGATGGCCTATGCCTGGCCCGGCAACGTGCGCGAGCTGCGCAACGTGGCCGACCGCTTCGTGCTGGGCCTGCTCGGCGAGCGGCTCACGCTGGCGCGCGGCGGCAGCGCCGAGGGCGTGCCGGCCTTGCCGCGCGGGCTGCCGCAGCAGGTGGAGTCGTTCGAGCGCGCGGTGATCGTCGAGGAGCTGCGCCGCCAGCGCGGCGACCAGCCGGCCACGGCCACCGCGCTGGGCATTGCGCGCCAGACGCTGCACGACAAGCTGCGCAAGCTGGGCGTGGCGGTGGACGAGTTCAAGTAGCCCGCAGACTGCGGCTTGCGTCGTGGGGCCGGGCGCCGCGTGCTCAGCGCAGCAGCAGCTTCATCATCCGCGCGAAGGTCTTGCCGTAGGGCGGCCGGAACAGGCCCACGCCGTTGAACGCCGACTGGTGAAAGATCGGCTTCATCTTCGAGAAGGTCTGGAAGCCGTGCTCGCCGTGGTACGCCCCCATGCCGCTCGCGCCGACGCCGCCGAAGGGCAGGTCGTCTTGTGCCACGTGCATCAGGGTCTCGTTGATCGACACGCCGCCGGCCACCGTCTCGTGCATCACGCGATCGATGGTGGCGCGGTCTTTCTCGAACAGGTAGAGCGCCAGCGGGCGCGGGTGCGCGTTGACGTAGGCAATGGCTTCGTCGAGGGTGCGGTACGTCATCAGCGGCAGCAGGGGGCCGAAGATTTCCTCGCGCATCACGCGCATCCCGTCGTGCACGCCGGTCAGCAGCACGGGCGGAAAGCGACGCGTTGCTTCGTCGGGCGGCGTGCCGCACAAAGTCACGGCGGTGGCGCCTTCCTGCTGCGCCGCTGCGCACAGTTCCTGCAGCCGCGCGAAGTGGCGCGGGCTCACGATACTGGTGTAGTCGGTGCTGGTTTCCAGCCGCGGGTACATCTGTGAAAACACGCGCCGTGCCGCATCGATGAAGTGCTGGCGTTGGCCTTCGGGCAACAGCACGTAGTCGGGCGCGATGCAGGTCTGGCCTGCGTTCAGCGTCTTGCCCACGAGGATGCGCTCCACGGCTTTTTCGAAGTTGGCACCGGGCCCGATGATCGCGGGCGACTTGCCGCCGAGCTCCAGCGTCACCGGCGTGAGGTTCTCGCTCGCGGCGCGCATCACCTGGTGGCCCACGGCGGTGGAGCCGGTGAACAGCAGGTGGTCGAAGGGCAGGGCGGAAAACGCGCGCGCCGTGTCGGCGTCGCCGTTGACGATGTGGATCTCGTCGGGCGCGAAGGCCTTGCCTACCAGCGTGGCGAACAGCGCGGCGAAGCGCGGCGTGAACTCCGACTGCTTCACCATCACGCGGTTGCCCGCCGCCAGCGCCGCGGTCATCGGGCCCACCGCCAGGTACAGCGGGTAGTTCCACGGCACCACGATGCCGACCACGCCCAGCGGCTGCGGCATGACGCGCGACGACGCGGGCTTGAACCACAGGCCGGTGGCGCGGCGCTTCACGCGCATCCAGCGCGGGCCGTGGCGCAGCGCGTGGTCGATGCCCTCCACGCTGGGAAACACCTCGGCCAGCTCGGTCTCCTGCGCGGCGCGGTGATGGAAGTCGGCGCTGATGGCCGCGGCAATGTCGTCGCGGTGGCCGACGACCAGCGCGCGCAGGCGCTTGAGCCGGTCGGCACGCTCGCGCCAGGGCGGCGTCTGTGCGCGCAGGCTTGCGGCGCGCAGGGCGTCGAAGCGCTGCCGCATGTCTTGCTGCGTCAGGGCTTCGGGGGCCATGGCATCAGCTTTCGGCGGGTGCGGGCTCGACCGGCAGCGCGCGCTTGTGGGCGCTCTTGCGGTGCGTCGAGAGAATGATCTCGCGCGCCTGGGCCGATACCGGCTTGCCTTCGAGGAAGTCGTCGATCTGCTCGTAGGTGACGCCGAAGGCGTCTTCGTCGGGCTTGCCCGGCACCAGCGACTCGAGGTCGGCGGTCGGCACCTTGTAGACCAGCGCGTCGGGCGCGCCCAGCAGCTGCGCCACCGCGCGCACTCGGCGCTTGTTCAGGCCGGTGAGCGGCGTGATGTCGGCCGCGCCGTCGCCGAACTTGGTGAAGAAGCCCATCAGCGCCTCGGCCGCATGGTCGGTGCCGATGACGATGCCGTCGTGCGCGCCGGCCACCGCGAACTGCGCCACCATGCGCTCGCGCGCCTTGATGTTGCCGAGCACGAAGTCTTCGTGCGCCGCGTCGCGGAACTTCAGGTCGCCGGCCTTCAGCGCGGCCAGCATGCCGTCGGCCGCGGGGCGGATGTCCACCGTCACGGTGCGGTCGGGCTTGATGACGGCGAGCGAGGCCTGCGCCTCGGCCTCGTCCTTCTGCACACCGTAGGGCAGGCGCATGGCGATGAAGGTGGCGTCGTGGCCGCCGGCGCGCAGTTGCTCGACGGCGCGCTGCGCGAGGCAGCCGGCGGTCAGCGAATCGACACCGCCGCTGATGCCCAGCACCAGCGTCTTCAGGCCGGTGCGCTGCAGGTAGCTGGCGAGAAAGTCGACGCGGCGCACCAGTTCCTGCGCGGCATCGAACACGGGGGCGACATGCAGCGCCGCGATGATCTCGCGTTGCGCGGCGTCGACGGGGGTGAGGTCAGCACTCATGAGGCTTTGTCGAAGTGAGAGGACGAAGGAAGGGTCAGAAATCCACCAGGCTCAGGCCGATGCTCAGCACCGTGCGCTTGCGGTTGTAGTCCACCAGCGTGTCGCCGTAGCCCGAGAACAGCTGCGTGTGGAAGCGCAGGTTGCTCTTGGTCGGGTCGCCGATGGCCTTGAGCCACTCGAGGCGCACGGAGCCGCGTCCGCTGTCGCGCAGGTTGTTGCGCACCGTGATGCCGAACTGGTTGTCGCGGTTGAAGTTCCAGCGCCCGGTGAGCTCGGCGCGGCCGATGTAGTCGGCGATGTCGGGGTTGTCGTCCTTGGCGGCGCTCTCGGCAATGCGCTTCCAGATGCGCCCGGTGATGGTGAAGCGGTCGTCCAGCTCGGCGCCGCCCATCAGGTACACGCGGTTCCAGCTGCGCGACAGCGGCAGGCTCTGGCCGTTCGACTGGTGCACGATGCCCAGCCCCGCATAGCGCCAGCGCCAGCCGCCGGGCAGCTTGAAGTCGGTCGGGTAGACATACATCAGCTCGGGCTCGTGGTCGGTGGTGCGAAACGGCCGCGAGATGGCGCCGTTGAACAGCTGCCAGGTCGACTGCTGCGTGTAGGCGAACCACAGCGAGTCTTTTTTGGTCGGGTCGTCCTGCGTGAGCATGCCCTGCGCGAGCTTGGTGCGCACCGACAGGCCGATGCGCATTTCGTTGGCCTGGTAGGCAGTCGGCGTGCCGGTGTGGTCGGCCGAGGGCGAGGTGGGCGTTTCGGGCTTCTTGGTGGCGGCCGAGACCGACACGCTCAGCGGGCGGTAGCCGCGAAAGCCGAAGGTGCCGCAGTCGGTGGCGTTCTCCAGCTCCCAGAAGCGCGACAGCGTGGAGTACTGGCGGTCGCGGCAGCCCTCGGTGGTGGCCACCGAGACCACGCGCGTGGCCGGAATGCTGCCGTCCACCGGTGGCGCCTGCGTGCTCGCGAGCACCGGCGGCGCCGCGGGCACCAAGGCGGAGGGCAGCGTCTGCTGCTGCGCCCAGCGGTCGAAGCAGGCCAGGCGTGCCTCGTTGTTGGCGCCCAGCGCGCTGCATTGCTGCCAGGTGAGCTGCGCGTCGGCCAGCGGGCTGGCCGGCTTGTCGACGGCCTGCGCCTGCGCGGCGGCCGCGCCGCCCAGGCAGGCGGCCAGCGCGGCGAGCCGGCCGAACTGGAAGGAGGGTGGAGGTTTCTTCATGGCTTTCCTTGCGCTGCCGCCGGCGCGGCTGTCTTGCTGAGCACGAACGGGTGGGTGCTTTCGTCGGCGGCGTTGCGCCACGTGCCCCTGAATTCGCGGCCGCACGAGCGGACCTGCAGCTTGCCGGACCACACGCCGCTGATGGCGCGGCCGTCCTGCGACTCGTCGATGGAGAGCGCGCCTTCGTCGTCCACGTCGCCCGCGAGCTGCGCGACCGTGGCCTTGGCGGGGTTGTCGGGGTTGCGCGTGATGGTGCCGCGCACGCCGTCGTAGTCGGGGTGCTTGCCCAGCTGCACGGCGGCCACGGCGGGCAGGCCGTCGAAGCGCGCCTCCCAGCGGCCGTAGAGCGAAGGCAGCGGCAGCTCGCGCGCGTCGGTGGGGCAGTCGGGGTTCCCGCGGCCGATGGCGCAGCCCGCGAGCGCGGCGGTTGCGAGCAAGGTGGCGGCCAGGAGCGTGGCGGTGAAAGGCGTTCGGGTTTTCGTCATGGGGTGGCGGCGGCCTTGGCCGCGCTGTCCTGCGCCTTGCGCGCGAACTCGGCGCGCAGCGCCTTGAGCTTTTCGCGCGGGTCTTCGCGGATGGTTTCCTTGCTCAGGCCCATCTCGGCGATGAAGCGGCTGGGCACGCAGGGCACCATCTCGCGGCCCTGCTTGCGCTTCTTGGTCCAGCTCACGGCCAGGCTGCGCTGGGCGCGGGTGATGCCCACGTACATCAGGCGGCGCTCTTCCTGCAGGCGCTGCAGCGTCTCGTCGCTGATCACCTGCTGGCGGCCGTTGTCGTCGTCGAGCTTGAAGGGCAGCAGGCCCTCGCTCACGCCGATCAGCATCACGTGCGGCCACTCCAGGCCCTTGGAGGCGTGCAGGGTGGACAGCGTGACCACGTTCTGGTCCTGCTCGCGCTCGCTGATGGTCGACAGCAGCGAGATGGTCTGCGCCACCTCCAGCAGGCTCTTGCGCTCGGTCTCGATGTTGCTGTCGGCGCCGGAGGTGTCGTCCAGCGTGCCGCCGGCGCGCTGGGACATCCAGTCGACGAACTCCAGCACGTTGGTCCAGCGCGAGGCCGCGGCGGCTTCGCTGTCTTCGCCGTCGTACAGGTGCTTTTCGTAGTCGATCTCCTTCAGCCAGTCGAGCATGAAGGTGCGCGAGTCTTCCGCGCCCATGGTGCGGCGCGCGCGGTACTCCAGGTCGTTGATGTAGCGGCCGAACTCGTGGATGCCCTCCAGCGTGCGCTTGGGCATCACGCTGGGCAGCGACGGGCTGAACAGCGCCTCGAACAGGCTCAGCTTGTACTGGCTGGCGAAGGTGCCCAGGCTCGCGAGCGTGGTGTGGCCGATGCCGCGCTTGGGCGTGGTGATGGCGCGCAGGAACGCGGGGTCGTCGTCGTTGTTGACCCACAGGCGGAACCAGCCGCACAGGTCCTTGATTTCGGCGCGGTCGAAGAAGCTCTGGCCGCCCGACACCTTGTACGGAATCTGCGCCTTGCGCAGCGCCTGCTCGAACACGCGCGCCATGTGGTTGGCGCGGTACAGGATGGCGAAGTCGCGAAACTCCTTGTGCTGCTGGCCCTGCGTGATCGCATCGCCCGCGCGGATGCTCACGATGCGCGCCACCGCGCGCTCGGCCTCGTGCAGCTCGCTGTCGGCGTCCACGATGCGCACCGGCTCGCCTTCGCCGAGCTCGGAGAACAGCGTCTTGGGAAACAGCTTGGGGTTGGGCCCGATCACGTTGTTGGCCGCGCGCAGGATGGCGCTGGTGGAGCGGTAGTTCTGCTCCAGCTTGATGACCTTGAGCTTGGGGTAGTCGATCGGCAGCTTGCGCAGGTTGTCCAGCGTGGCGCCGCGCCAGCCGTAGATCGACTGGTCGTCGTCGCCCACCGCGGTGAACTGGCCGTGCTCGCCGACCAGGGCTTTCAGCACTTCGTACTGGGTGGCGTTGGTGTCCTGGTATTCGTCCACCAGGATGTGGCCCAGCGCGGCCTGCCACTTGGCGCGTACCTCCGGAAATTCGTGCAGCAGCTTCAGCGGCATGCCGATCAGGTCGTCGAAGTCCACGCTCTGGTAGGCCTGCAGGCGCTCTTCGTAGCGGCCCATGATTTTGGCGGTGATGCGCTCGTTGTCGTCCACCGCGGCGGCCTCGGCCTGCGCGGCGTTCAGGCCCATGTTCTTCCACTTGCTGATGGTCCACTGCCAGATGCGGGCGGTGGCCGCGTCGGTGCTGCCGCCGGCGTCCTTCAGGATCTTGGTGACGTCGTCGCTGTCCAGGATGCTGAACGCGGGCTTCAGCCCGAGCACCGCGCCGTCCTCGCGCATCATGCGCACGCCCAGCGCGTGGAAGGTGCACACCACCACCTTGCGCGCGTCCTTGCCGATCAGGTCCTTCGCGCGCTCGCGCATTTCCGCCGCGGCCTTGTTGGTGAATGTGATGGCCGCGATGCGCTTGGGCTCCAGGCCGGCCTGGATGAGGCGGCCGATCTTGTGCGTGATCACCCGCGTCTTGCCCGAGCCTGCGCCTGCAAGCACCAGGCAGGGACCGTGCATGTAGTTGACAGCTTCCTGCTGCGCGAGATTGAGACCGTGGGACATGGGGATGGGGGAGAACCGGAAATCGCCGCGCGCAGCCGCGGGCGAAAAAGCGTGAAAGCCGAGAAAAGCGGGCAATGATACGGGGACGGCCCCGCGTGGGGCTGTAGGCCGCGCACCCCTGTGCAATGACCCTGCGGCCATCGTGGCACGCACCGTGGCCGGCAACGACAATCGGCCCCGTGCTGCCTGTCTTCCTTGTTACTTTCCCTTTCTTCGCGTTAATCGCGGCCGGTTATGCCGCCGCCCGCGCGAGCGTCCTGCCGCTGGACGCGATTCCCGGACTGAACGCCTTCGTGCTGTATTTCGCGCTGCCGTGCATGCTGCTGCGCTTCGGCGCGGGCACGCCCATCGGGCAGTTGCTGGACGGCAGCGTGGCACTGGTCTGGGGCATTTGCGCGCTGGCCGTGGTGGCGGGCGTGGTGATGTTCACGCGCAATGCGCGCATCGGCTGGAACGACGCGGCCTTCGGCGCGCTGGTGGCGGCGTTTCCGAACACCGGCTTCATGGGCGTGCCGCTGCTGGTGGCCCTGCTGGGGGCGCAGGCGGCGGGGCCGATGATCATCACGATCGCGTTCGACCTGGTGGTGACCTCGTCGCTGTGCATCGCGCTCTCGCGGCTGGACGGTGCCGTGGGCGCCAACGCAGGAGCAGGTGCCGGGCGCCAGGGCGCCTCGCTGGCGGCGCGCAAGGCGCTGCGCGGCATCTTGGTCAACCCGATGCCGTGGTCGATCCTGCTGGGGGTGCTGCTGTCGGCCGCGCGCTGGCAGCTGCCGGGCCCCATCGAACGCACCGTCGCCATGCTGGCGGACGCGGCGTCGCCGGTGGCGCTGTTCACCATCGGGGCGGTGCTGGCGCGTTCGGCGCTGCTGGCGCGCGAGCACGATGCCAGCGCGGCGGTGGCCGAGGCGATGGGCACGCGCCTCGCGCCCGCACCCAAGGCACCCTGGGGCGACGTGCTGCCGGTGGTGGCGGTGAAGCTGCTGGTGCATCCGCTGCTGGTGTGGGGCCTGGGGCGGGGCGCCATGGCGCTGGGGCTGCCGCTGTCGCATGCGGCGCTGGTGGCGATCGTGCTGGTCGCGGCGCTGCCGAGCGCGAGCAACGTGGCCATGCTGGCCGAGCGCTTCGGTGCCGACAACGGCCGCATCGCCCGCATCATCCTGTGGACGACGGTGGTGGCGTTCTTCAGCTTTCCGTTGCTGGTCGGTGCGCTGAACTGAAGCCTACGGGGTCAGCACGCCCAGCTTGTACGGATCGGCGTCAGGCAGCCGTTCGCACTTGGAGAAGTCGCGGCCCTGCGTGCCGTCGCAGTAGTAGGTGTTGTAGACGCGGCCGAAGAGGGTGGGGCTGGCGGTGAAGAGCACGCCGTGCTCGGGTTGCCAGTTGTCCCTGGTGTCCTTGGGCGAGGGGGCGCTGGTATCCACCGGCGTGGCGGTGGCCGTGGCCGCTGCGGCCGCACCGCTCGCGGCTGCGGCCGGCGTGAAGTCGGCCAGCGTCTTGTGGGGCTCGTCGCCGCGCCAGCGCGTTGCCAGCTCGGCGGCCGTGGGCCGCACCGCCACCGGCAGCATGATGCCGTTGACCTGCGCGCCGTAGCCGAACCGGTGCGTCTTGCCCGCCAGGAACGCATAGGCGCAGGCCGCCATGCACTGGCCCCGCACCTCGGTCTGCACGCCGCTCGCGCGGATGGCTTCGGCATAGGCGCCGGCCGCGTCGGCGGTGCCGCCGAACGAGTCCTCGAAGACCACGGTGCGCACCGTGCCGCTGGCCAACTGGTCGGTGAATTCCTTGACGGCCGTGCCGTCGAGCATGCCCGCGACCACCAGCCGGCTGCCCTGCAGCGCCAGGTCGGCGGCGTGCGCCTGTGGCGCGAGCGCAAGGCAGGCGAGGCTCGACGCGAGTGACAAAACCCAAGCTGGTGCGGACGGCGGCTTCATGGCGAGACCTTTGAGAACCCTGGGGACCTGTGCCCTTTCGGCGGGCGAACTTGCTTGGAACACGAAACCCGGCAAGGGGTTCGCGCCGGTTACAGCTTGAGCAACGCCGGGGGATGGCGTCAACTGTTTTTTTCACAAATTTTCGGGTAGGCCGAGGCAGGCCTTAAGGCATAGCCCGCGCTAGAACTTCAGTTGAATGCTTCCGTTTGCATTTGCGCTGCTACAGTGCTTTCACGTCAAAGGTGTGAATAGGGGCGCGCAATGGCAATTCTGGTTCGCATCCTGCTGTGGTTCTCGTGGCTCGCTGTCGTCGGCTGGTTCTGGCATGCCGGCAAGTTCGGCACGGGCACCGCCATCGCGCTGGCCGCGCTGAGCCTCGTGGTGTTCGCCTGGCCGACCAGCATGGTGCGGCGCCGGCACAACGAACTGCGTTATGTCGACATGGGCAAGGAGCCGACCGGCTACCACTGACAAGCGCGGTATCGGGAAGGGGAAGGCCCGGTGGCTCAGGACGCCGGTTGCTGCAGGCGCTCGAACTCGTGGCGCTTCATGGTCATGTAGTCGTTTCGGTCCACCTCGTGCAGCTGTTGCGCGTACTGCTCGGTGGCGTCGAACCACGCGCCCAGGCGCTGTTCCAGCTGGCCCGCGGCCGGCGCGTCCAGGTAGCTGTCGATGGCCAGGTAGTAGCGCATGGTGTTGCGCTCCACCACGCCGCGCACGCCGCCGATGTAGTCGCCCTGGCCCTTCGAGGTGAACCCGACCTTGTCGCTGCCCAGCGTCGCCAGATACCCCTTCATCGCCAGGCGCGCCGAGGTGCCGTAGGCGTAGGCGTAGCTCATGTGCACGGCGGTCTTGCCGTTGTCGGCGGGCGTGGCCTCCAGCACGATGGCGTAGTCGCGCGTGGACAGCGGCCCGGTGGCCGCGCTCAGGCGCACGTTCAGGTAGTTGGCATCGGCCTTGGCGACGCTGTAGGCGAAGTCGATCTTCTGCGCGTCCGACAGCGGCTGGTCGAACTTGCGCCCGACGGCCACCGCCAGCGCGGCGCCGCCGCTCTTTACGGCGCAGTGCTTGGTGTTGAGGTGCAGCATCAGCACCTGGCACCACGCGGCCGGCTCGCGCAGCGCGCCGCTCACCTGGTTGAAGGGGTGGTCGACCAAGGCATAGACATCGCCGCTCAGCCGGTCGGAGGTTTCGTTCGACTCGATGGTCAGCGGGCGCTTGAAGACGTTGCGTGCCAGCTGCGGTTTGAGCGCATCGACCTTGGCGCGCAACGCAGCGCCGCCGTCGGCAGGGCTCGGCTGTTGCGCCACGGCCGAGAAGGAGCACAGCGCCACGGCGGCTGCCAGGAGCAGTCCCGCGACCGAGCGACGCGCCAAGGGTGTGTGATCGTTTGTCATGCCATTCACCTTGGCCACGCGCGTGCTTTCACCTTGCAGGACAACCGGCTCAGATGCTGTGCGGATCGACGTCGACCAGCCAGCGGATCACGCCCTTGCCCTCGGGCGTGCGCCGCAGTTCATGCAGCAGCGGCTGCCACAGCGCCAGCAGGCGCTGCAGCGCGGCGCGCGAGGGGCTTTCGATGAGCATCTGCGCGCGCTCCACGTTGGCCACGCGCTGGATCGCCAGCGGCACCGCCGGGTAGCGCGTGACGAGGTCGGCACCCGGCAGCGTCTCGGCCTTGTCGGCGGCCAGGTTCAGGAAGCCCTGCGCCACCGCCTGCTCGCGCGCGTCGGCCCGCAAGAGCGCCTGGTACGCAAAGGGCGGCATGGCGGCGGCGCGGCGCTCGTCGAGCTGCTGCTGCGCGAAGGCGGCGTAGTCGTGCTGGCGCAGCGCCGTGAACAGCGGGTGCTGCGCGTGGTGCGTCTGGATCCACATCTCGGCCTTCGCGCCCTGCGCCGCAAGGTAGGCGGCGTCGCGGCCCGCGCGGCCGGCCGACTGCATCAGCAGGCTGAACAGCCGCTCGGGCGCGCGGAAGTCGCTGGAGAACAGCGCGCCGTCGGGGTTCACCGCGGCCACCAGCGTGATGCGGCGGAAGTCGTGGCCCTTGGCGATCATCTGCGTGCCGACCAGCACGTCGACCTCGCCCGCGTGCACGGCGGCGAGCTGCGATTCGAGCGCGCCCTGCGCCTTGGTGCTGTCGGCGTCGATGCGCGCAATGCGCACCGCGCTGCCGTCGGGGTGCTTTACTGCCGAGAAGAGTTCGCCCAGGTGCTCTTCGAGCCGCTCCGTGCCGCGGCCCACGGGCGCGATGTCGGGGTTGCCGCAGGCCGGGCAGGCGCGCGGCACGCGTTCCGCAAAGCCGCAGTGGTGGCAGCGCAGCGTGCGGTCGATCTTGTGGAACACGCGGTAGGCGCTGCAGTGCGGGCATTCGCTCTTCCAGCCGCAGTCGCCGCAGGCCAGCACCGGGGCGTAGCCGCGCCGGTTCAAAAAGATCATGCTCTGCTCGCCGCGCGCGATGCGCTGGCCGATGGCGTCGAGCAGCGCGCCCGAGATCACCGTCTTCGGCGGCTGCAGGTTCATGTCGACCAGGCGCACCGTGGGCAGCTCGCCCGCTCCGATGCGCGAAGGCATGGCCAGGCGCACATAGCGCCCGCCCGGGTCGTCGCCTTCGGGCGGGCGGCTCTGGTGCCAGCTTTCGAGCGAAGGCGTGGCCGAGCCCAGGATCACCTTGGCTTTTTCGCGCTGGCCGCGCCACACGGCGAGGTCGCGCGCCGAGTAGCGCGCGCCTTCCTGCTGCTTGTAGCTCGGGTCGTGCTCCTCGTCGACCACGATGAGCTTCAACCCCGGAATCGACGCGAACACCGCCATGCGCGTGCCCAGCACGATGCGCGCCGCGCCGCCGTGCGCCGCCAGCCAGCTCGCCAAGCGCTGCGGGTTGGTCATGCCGCTGTGCAGCGACACCACGGCCTCGTCGCCGAAGCGGGCCTTGAAGCGGGCTTCGAGCTGCGGCGTGAGGTTGATCTCGGGCACCATCACCAGCGCCTGCGCGGCGGGGTCGCGCGCCAGCAGGTCGGCCACGCAGCGCAGGTAGACCTCGGTCTTGCCGCTGCCGGTGCTGCCGACCAGCAGGAAGGTGCCGGTTTCGGCATCGATTCGGGCCAATGCGGCCGTCTGCTCTGCACTCAGCGCTATCAAATTCGACGATTCGGCGGTCTCGGCGACCGGGCCGGTCGTGGTCTTGCGCTTGAGGCGGCGCGCCAGTTGCGTGGTGCTCAGGTCGCGCAGCTGCGGCGGCAGGGCCGCCAGGGCGATTTCGCCGATCGAGCGCTGGTAGTAGCGCGCGGCAAAGGCCACGAGATCGCGCCAGGCTTCGCCCAGCGGCGCCAGCGCATCGAGCGCGGCGCCCACGGGCTTCAGGGCCATGTCCGGCTCGGCGCCTGCCAGCGCCGTGGGCGGGTTCCACACCACGCCCAGCACCTCGCGCTTGCCCAGCGGCACCCGCACCAGCGTGCCGGGCGGCAGGGGCTCGGCGCCGGCATAGCTCAGCAGGTCGCCCAGGGCGGCATGCGCGGGGGTCTGCACCGCGATGTCGAGCCGCCAGGGCAGGCCCGCGGGACTACCGTTCGTCGGATGAACAGTCCCCTCGAGGGGGTGGGCGGCGTCGGCGATGGGAATACTTCTTGGCAAGGTTTGTTAAAGCGACTTTGAGCAAATTCGCTTAAGTCGTTGATTTTCCACAGCTTTGGAATTCATCCAGAGTTTCTGTGGATAACTTTGTTGACAACCGGGCGCTACACGCCGCCAAGCCTTGTGAATCAAGGCTCCGGCCAAAATGCCCGGAAAAAAAGCAAAGTTCAAATCCTATATAAATCAACAACTTGGCGGTGCTATTGCTTTGGGAGCAGAGGGGCGAACCCCTTGGATGTTCTTGCGCAGTGCAGCACGGGTTTTGTGCATAAGTCAGTACCCATATACCGTTTTTGCGCTTGACAAACGGCCGCGGACCGCGTTTTCGAGGGCAGCCGGCGCTTCAGCGCTGTCCGCCGCAGGTCACAGTTTCAACCTCGCAGGGCGCGCGACTGGCTGTGCACCGCCTGCACCAGCGCCGCCACGTGGTCCGGCGGCGTGAACTGGCTGATGCCGTGGCCCAGGTTGAAGATGTGGGTCGGGCCCTTGGCGTTGCGGTCGGCGTGCGGCTTGCCGAAGGCGCTCAGCACCTTCGCCACTTCGGCCTCGATCTGCGCGGGCGGCGCGAACAGCACGTTGGGGTCGATGTTGCCTTGCAGCGCCTTGGCCTTGTCGTCGGCACCCTCGGCGACCTGCTTGCGCGCACTGGCCAGGTTCACCGTCCAGTCGACGCCGAGCACCTCGCAGTCGAGTTCGCGCATGGCGTCCAGCCACAGGCCGCCGCCCTTGGTGAACACGATGCGCGGCACCGGCTGGCCGTCGGCGCCGGTGCGCTTCAGGCTGGCGAGCACGCGGGCCGTGTAGGCCAGGCTGAACTCCTGGAACGCGCCGTCGGCCAGCACGCCGCCCCAGCTGTCGAACACCATCACGGCCTGCGCGCCTGCATCGATTTGCGCATTGAGGTAGGTGGCCACCGAATCGGCATTCACCGCGAGGATGCGGTGCATCAGGTCGGGGCGGCTGTACAGCATGCTCTTGACCAGGCGGTAGTCGCTGGAGCCCGCGCCTTCCACCATGTAGCAGGCCAGCGTCCACGGGCTGCCCGAGAAGCCGATGAGCGGCACGCGGCCGTCGAGCGCCTTGCGGATCGAGGCCACGGCGCTGAACACGTAGCGCAGCTTGTCCATGTCGGGCACTTCGAGCGCGGCCACGGCCGCTTCGTCGCGCACCGGGCGGGCAAAGCGCGGGCCTTCGCCGGCCTCGAACGACAGGCCCAGGCCCATGGCGTCGGGCACGGTCAGGATGTCGGAGAACAGGATGGCCGCGTCGAGCGGGTAGCGCGCCAGCGGCTGCAGCGTGACCTCGGTGGCGTAGTCGGTGTTGGTGGCCAGCCCCATGAAGCTGCCCGCCTTGGCGCGCGTGGCGACGTACTCAGGCAGGTAGCGCCCGGCCTGGCGCATCAGCCAGACGGGGGTGTGGTCGGTGGCCTGGCGCCAGCAGGCCCGCAGGAAGGTGTCGTTTTGCAGGGGGGCGAAAGGCATCCGGCGATTGTCGCAGGGGTGTGTCCCGGGCCCTCAAACCACCGGCACGTGCCGGGAATCCGCCGAACTCACGTTGCGCCGGTAGAGCACCAGCGTCGCAATCAGCCCGCAGATGGCCGCTGCCGTCATCCACAGCCCCGGCGCGCCCTTGTCGCCCGTCATTTCGATCAGCCCCGTCGCGATGGCCGGCGTGAACCCGCCGAACAGCGCTGTCGCCAGGCTGTACGCCAGCGAGAAGCCCGCGGTGCGCACGTTCACCGGCATCACCTCGGTCAGCGCCACCACCATCGCACCGTTGTAGCTCGCATAGAGGAACGACAGCCACAGCTCCACTTCGAGCATGCGCGCGAAGCTGGGCGCGCCCACCAGCCACTTCAGCGACGGGTATGCGGTGAGGATGGTCAGCACCGTGAACAGAATCAGCAGCGGCTTGCGCCCCACGCGGTCCGACAGCGCGCCCATGATCGGCAGCCAGATGAAGTTGGACACCGCCACGCACAGCGTGACGATCAACGCGTCGGTGGTGCTCAGGTGCAGCACCGACTTGCCGAAGGTCGGCGTGTACACCGTGATCAGGTAGAACGACACGGTGGTCATGGACACCAGCATCATCCCGGCGACCACCAGGCCCCAGTTCGCAATCATCGACTGGAAGATCTCGCGCGCGTCCGGGCGGTGCTTGCGCGCCATGAACTCCTCGGTCTCCTGCAGCGAGCGGCGAATGATGAACAGCACCGGCACGATCAGGCAGCCCACGAAGAACGGCACGCGCCAGTAGAAGTCGCCGATTTCCTGCGAGGTGAAGGTCACGTTGAGCCAGTAGCCCAGCGCGGCTGCCACCACGATGGCCACCTGCTGGCTGGCCGACTGCCAGCTCACGTAGAAGCCCTTGTGGCCCGGCGTGGCCATCTCCGACAGGTACACCGACACACCGCCCAGCTCCACGCCGGCCGAGAAGCCCTGCAGCAGCCGGCCGATCAGCACCAGGAGCGGCGCCGCCAGGCCGATGGTCGCGTAGCCCGGCACGCAGGCGATCAGCAGCGTGCCGACGGCCATCAGCGCGAGCGTGACGATCAGCCCCTTGCGGCGGCCGACGCGGTCGACGTACGCGCCCAGGAAGATCGCGCCCAGCGGACGCATCAGGAAGCCCGCGCCGAAGGTCATGAACGTGAGCATCAGCGAGGCGAATTCGTTGCCCGCGGGGAAGAAGGCCTTCGAGATCTGGGTGGCGTAGAAGCCGAACAGGAAGAAGTCGAACATCTCCATGAAGTTGCCGCCGGTCACGCGAAGGACGGTGGCGACTTTCGAGGAGGACGATGCGGAGGAGGTGCCGGCGTTGGCGCGGGCAGGCGCGCCTTGCGGCGCTGTGGAGGGCGCGGTCTTCATGTTGTTGTCCCCTGTGGCGTAAGTGGTTGCCAAGGGTAGGCCGTGCTTCCCGACCGCTGCCTGACTGCGCCGGTCAGGTAGCTGTCACGCCCCGGCGCAGCGGTGCGGCGGCGCGGGGCATGAGGTTTCGCGCTCAGGTCTTGTACTTGATCGAGCAGCCGTAGGGCCGCGTGCTGGCCGTCGAGATCGGCTTGCCGCCGAAGGCCTCGCCCAGCGCCCGGTTCACGTAGTTGGTGGCGGTCTTGATGTCGTCCGCCCGTGCCGACGCGATGCTGTCGATGCCGCCCGCGTACACCAGCGTGCCCTTGGGGTCGATGATGAAGATGTGCGGCGTGGTGCGCGCGCCGTAGACCTGGCCGATCACGCCGTCTTCGTCCATCAGCACGGCGGTGGGCGCGGCCTTCTGCGACTTCATCCAGGCGTCGAGGGCGTCGGCCTTCAGGTAGTCGCTGGCGGCGCGCTCGGTGGAGTTGATGGCCAGCCACACCACGCCCTTGTCGGTCGCGGCTTTTTGCGTGGCGGGCATGTTGCCGCTGCCGTAGTGCTTGCGCACGAAGGGGCAGCCGGGGTTGGTCCACTCGAGCACCACGAACTTGCCCGCGAAATCGGACAGCTTGTGCTTGGCGCCGGTGGTGTCCACGGCCACGAAATCGGGTGCCTGCTGGCCCACGGCCGGAGCAGCAATGGCGTTGGTGCCCATCAGGAAAGTGGCGCCCAGTGCCACCGCGGCGGCGACGACGGCACGGCGGGAGGCCCGGGTCAGGGCGGCGCGGGCGTTGCGCGCGGCGCGCAGGGAACGCGAGTCGACGGTTGGCGAAAGAGACATGGCCAGCTTGAACTCCAAAAGAAAAATTCCAAACAACAACTGCAGCTTAGAACGGTTTCTTCAAGTGCTTGTGACAACCCATGTCACAGGGGTGGTCAAAGCGCGGCGAGTGCTGCGCGAACCTCGTCCTTGCCCAGGATTTCGGTCAGCACGACCGGCGGCTTGCCCGGTGCCTGCAACACGTACACCGGCACGCCGCTGCGGCCCAGCGCGGTGAGCGCGGCGGTGATGGCGGGGTCGCGGCGGGTCCAGTCGGCGCGCAGCATGGCGACCTTCCTGGCGTCGAAGTCGGCCAGCACCTGCGCGTCGGCCAGGGTGGCCTTCTTGTTGTACTGGCAGGTCACGCACCAGGCGGCGGTGAAGTCGATGAACACCGGTTGCCCGGCGCCCGAGAGCTCGGCCACGCGCTCGGCGGACCACGGCTGCCAGCGCTGGCCGGCCGCCCCCTTGGCATTCGCCGATGCGAGCGTGGCGGGCTCCACCACTTGCAACACATTGCGCCCGATGGCCGCGCTGAGCAGGGCGGTGAAGGCGATGAGCACGCCCGCGATCACCATGCGCGTGCGCCCGCGCAGCGTGAGCGCCCAGACGATGGCGGCCATGCACACCAGCAGCGCCAGCAGCGTGCCCGCGCCGTCGATGCCGCTCTGCTGGCCCAGCACCCACACCAGCCACGCCACGGTGGCGAACATCGGGAACGCGAGCAGGCGGCGCAGCGTGTGCATCCACGGGCCCGGCTTGGGCAGCAGCCGCGCGATGGCGGGCACGAAGCCGGCCACCAGGTAGGGCAGCGCCAGCCCGAAGCCCAGCGCCGCGAACAGCAGCAAGGCCTGCGCGGCCGGCAGGCCGATGGCGAAGCCCAGCGACACGCCCATGAAGGGGGCCGTGCACGGCGAGGCGATGACCACGGCCAGCACGCCCGAGAGAAAGTCGTTGGCCAGCGGATGCTTGGCCTGCGCGCTGCACACCGACGACGGCGCGGCGCGGCCGAACTCGAACACGCCCACCAGGTTCAGCCCGATCAGCGTGAACAGCGCCGCCAGCGCCGCCACCACGCCCGGCGACTGCAGCTGGAAGCCCCAGCCCAGCCCGGCACCGGCCGCGCGCAGCGCCAGCATGGCGCCGCCCAGTGCAAGGAAGGACAGCATCACGCCGCCCGTGTACGCCAGCCCGGCCTTGCGGTGCGCGCTGTCGTTGCCCGCCTGCCGCGCGAAGCCCAGCACCTTGATCGCGAGGATCGGGAACACGCAGGGCATCAGGTTGAGCATCAGGCCGCCGAGCAGCGCGCCGAACAGGGCGGCGATGAAGGTGGTGGCCGACGGTGCGTTCAGCGCAGCCGGTGCCGCTGCGGCTGCAGCGGCTGAATTGGCGACGTTGGCGGTGAGTGCTGCCTGCAGCGCCGGCGACACCTCGGCGCGCGGCGCGGCATTGGCGGGCCAGGTGCCCGACACCGGCGGCTCGGCGCGCCAGGCGATCGGCTGGCCGGCCTGCCGGTCGGCCTCGGCCAGCGCCACCACCAGCGGCATCGCGGTGGGGCTCTCGCTGCGCTGGTCGGCCAGCGGAATGGTCGCGGTCCAGGTGCCGTTGTCCTGCCAGGCCTGGGTCCAGTCCTTGCCGGAGACGGCCGCGGTGCGGATCACCTCGGGGGTCTCGGGAAAGAAGCCCAGCGTCTTGCCCTGCACGGCGGCGGGCAGGCCTTCGAGGCGCACCTTCAGGGTGTGGCCGTCGACCTGCACGGTGCCGGGTTGTGCCAGCGGCTGGGGCTGGGCCGCGGCGGCGGTGTCGAAATCGGCCTTGTGCAGCGCGGTCGAGCCCTGCAGCGGCAAAGACAGGCTGAAGGTGCCTTCCTCGGGAATGCATTCCTTGCGGCACACCAGCCAGGAAGCCTTGAGCTGGATGTCCATGGCCGGCGTGGCGCCCAGCGCCACCGGCGGCTTGTACAGCGTGGACACCTCCAGCGGCACCGGCAGCAGCACGGTGTTCTCGTAGCCGTAGTTGGCGAGGTTGCCCACCGCGATCTTCTCGGGCACGGGCCAGGCGATCTCGCCGGTGGACACGCCGGGCGGCAGCGTCCACGTCATTTCGGTGGGCAGGCCCGAATCGCCGGCGTTCTTCCAGTAGGTGTGCCACTCGGGCTGGTGCGTGATCTGCAGGCCGACCCACACCGGGGCGCCGGGCGTCACGCCGTCGGGCGCGTGCGCGATCAGTTCGGCGCGCACGTGGGGGGTGGTGACCACCGCGCCCGTTTCGGAGGCCAGTTGCGCCACAGCGGGCATGCTGGCTGCGGATGCCGCTATCAAAAGCGTAGCGAATTGGATGCGCGAGAAGATCATGCCTGCTGTCGGAGCCTTGGGGTGGGGCGAAGTTCCAGGTGTTTCAGGCGGCCACGGGGGCCCAGCCCAGCACCACGCGCCGGCTGTTGGCGCTCTTCTTCTCTATCTTGGTGACCACCATGGCCCCGATCTCCGAGGTGTTTGCAACATGCGTGCCGCCGCAGGGCTGGAAGTCGATCTGCGCGCCGCCCTCGCCTTCGGAGCCGCCGATGCGGATGGTGCGCACCGTGCCCAGCCCGCGCGGGGGCTGCACGCTCATGCTCTTGACCAGGCCCGGGTTGGCGTCGAGTTCGGCGTCGGTGATGGCGCCCACGGTCAGCGGATGGGCCGCCTCGACCAGCCGGGCCAGCCCGGCGGTCAGCGCGTCCTTGTCCAGCGGGTCGGTCATGTGGAAATCGAGCCGCGCATAGTCGGGCGTGATGGAGCAACCGTTCACCGGCTGCGGCACCAGATGGCACAGCAGGTGGGTGGCCGTGTGGAAGCGCATCAGCCGGTGGCGGCGCTCCCAGTCGATGCGGGCGGTCACGGTGTCGCCGGGCTTCAGCGCGGCCAGCAGTCCGGCCTGTTCCGGGGCGGGCACATGGACGAATTCGTCCGTCGGCTGGCCTTCTTCGTTCTTCGCCTTGCGGGTGTCGGCAATGACCACTTCGCGCCCGTCGGCCAGGGCCAGCACGCCGCTGTCTCCAGCCTGTCCGCCGCCCAGCGGATAGAACACCGTGCGGTCGAGCACGATGCCGGCCTCGTCGATGCGCAGCACGCGGGCTTCGCAGGTGCGCAGGTAGGCGTCGGCGCGGAACAGGTCGTCGGTCATGCCCGCGATGGTAGCGGCGATGCCCGAATCGGGTGCGCCCACGCCAGAAAGCGCCCACGACCGACAACCCCGCCCCGTGGGCGCGATGGATGATCGATCCGTTATGCGGCCATGGCCGCGCAAAGGACCCGCATGAAGACACCGCAGCAAGCCTCCGCCCGCAAGGCGTTCCCCTGGCAGGCACCCACCATGACCGTGGCCGTGGCCGTCGCGCTGCTCCTCGCCGGCTGCGGCGAGGCGGCCAAGCTCACGCCCGAGGCCACCACCGGCCCCAGCCCGAAGCTGGCTGAACCCAACAAGACGCTGATTCCCACCGTCAACGTCGCCCCCGCCATCGGCTGGACCGACACCGCCATGCCCACCGCGGCCGAAGGCCTGAAGGTCACGGCGCTGGCGCGCGGGCTGGACCATCCGCGCTGGGTCTACACCCTGCCCAACGGCGACATCCTGGTGGCCGAGAGCAACAAGCCGCCCAAGCCCGGCGGCAGCGCCACCGACGGCGGCGACGGCGTGGTGGCCAAGGTGCGCAACTGGGTCATGGGCAAGGTCATGGGCCGCGCCGGTGCCGGCGTGCCCAGCGCCAACCGCATCACCCTGCTGCGCGACGCCAACGGCGACGGCGTGGCCGAGGTCAAGCAGGTCTTCATGACCAACCTGATGTCGCCCTACGGCATGGCGCTGGTGGGCAATGAGCTCTTCATCGCCAACGCCGACGCGCTGGTGAAGGTGCCCTACACCGAGGGCCAGACGGCCATCAGCGCGAACCCCACGCTGGTGACGCAGCTGCCCGCGGGCATCAACCACCACTGGACCAAGAACGTCATCGCCAACGCCGACGGCAGCAAGCTGTATGTCACGGTCGGCTCCAACAGCAACATCGGCGAGAACGGCCTGGCCGCCGAAGAAGGCCGCGCCGCCATCTGGGAGGTCGACACGAAGAGCGGCGAGAAGCGCCTGTTCGCCAGCGGCCTGCGCAACCCCAACGGCATGGGCTGGGACCCCGACACCAAGGCCCTGTGGACCGTGGTGAACGAGCGCGACGAGATCGGCAGCGACCTCGTGCCCGACTACCTCACCTCGGTGAAGGACGGTGCCTTCTACGGCTGGCCCTGGACCTACTACGGCGGCATCGTCGACGCGCGCGTCACGCCGCAGAACCCCGAGATGGCGGGCAAGGCCATCGCGCCCGACTACGCGCTGGGCTCGCACGTCGCGCCGCTGGGCATGGCCTTCTCGCGCGTGGGCGCCATGCCCGAGCAGTTCGCCAGCGGCGTCTTCGTCGGCGAGCACGGCTCGTGGAACCGCAAGCCCAAGTCGGGCTACAAGGTGGTGTTCGTGCCCTTCATCGGCGGCAAGCCGAGCGGCCCGCCGGTCGATGTGCTGACCGGCTTTCTCACCGCCGACGAAAAGGCCCAGGGCCGCCCGGTGGGCGTGACGCTCGACAAGAGCGGCGCGCTGATCGTGGCGGACGACGTGGGCAACGCGGTGTGGCGGGTGTCGAAGGACAAGTAGCCGCCGCTCGCGAAGGCCTGCCCCCGGGTGGGCTCAGAACCCGGCCAGCACCACCTTGCCCTGCGCCTTGCCGCTCTCGATGAGCGCATGCGCGCGCCGAAGGTTGGCGGCGTTGATGGTGCCGAAGCTCGCGTTCGCCGTGGTGCGGATGCGGCCCGCGTCGACCAGTGCCGCCACCTCGGCCAGCAGCGCGCCTTGTTCGGCGATGTCGGGCGTCTCGAAGCGCGAGCGCGCGAACATCATTTCCCAGTGCAGCGAGATGCACTTGGTCTTCAGCGGCATGGCGTCGAACACCTTCATGTCGTCGATCACCGCGAGCTGTCCCTGGGGCTTCAGGCTCTCGATGATCTGCGCGTAGTGCTGCTCGGTCTGCGTGAGGCTGGCGACCATGTCGACCTCGCCGATGCCGGCCGCCTTGAGCTCGGCCGCGAGCGGCTTCGAATGGTCGATGACCGTGTGCGCGCCGAGCGCCAGGCACCACTCGCGCGTTTCGGGGCGCGAGGCGGTGGCGATCACGCGCAGTTGCGTGAGCTGGCGTGCGAGCTGGATCAGGATCGAGCCCACGCCGCCGGCACCGCCGGTGATCAGCAGCGTCTGGCCTTCGCCGCCGCCCTTGGGCACCTGCAGGCGGTCGAACAGCAGCTCGTAAGCGGTGATGGTGGTCAGCGGCAGCGCGGCGGCCTGCGCGTCGTCCAGGCTCTTCGGCGCAAGGGCGGCGATGCGCTCGTCCACCGCGTGCAGCTCGGCGTTGGCACCGGGGCGAACGATGGAGCCGGCGTAGTACACGCGGTCGCCCAGCTTGAAGTGCTTCACGCCGCTGCCGATGGCCTCGACCGTGCCGACGGCGTCCCAGCCCAGCACCTTGGCCTGGCCGGCTTCGGGCGTGGCGTTCTTGCGGACCTTGGTGTCCACCGGGTTGACCGACACCGCCTTCACGCGCACCAGCAGGTCGCGCGGGCCGGCCACGGGGGCGGGCAGCTCGATGTCCTGAAGCGATTCGGGGTTGTCGATGGGAAGGGGCTGGTAGTAGCCGACGGCTTTCATGGCGGGGACCTTTCAGTGACGATGGCTCGACTGTAGGATGACAAGGCTGGTTTGATAAGCCCGTCTAAAACAGCAACACTTTCAAATGAAAATTGAAAATATCTCCGACCTGCAGGTGCTGGTGCACACCGCGCGCGGCGGCACGCTCACCGCGGCGGCGCATGCGCTGGGCATCACGCCCGCGGCCGCCAGCGCCACGCTCAAGCGGCTGGAGTCGCAGCTCGGCGCCCGTCTGTTCGAGCGCTCCACCCGCGCCATGCGCCTCACGCCGCAGGGCCAGACGCTGCTCGACTACGCGGTGCGCGCCTTCGAACTGCTGGACGAGGGCGAGTCGCTGGTCACGGCCGACCGGGGCGAACTGGTCGGCACCTTGCGGGTGGCTGCGCCCTCTGACCTCACGCGCAGCACGCTGCTGCCGTGGTTCGACGAGTTTTTGGCGCTGCACCCCGGCGTGCAACTGTCACTGTCGGTGGGCGACCGCCCGCTGGACGTGATGCGCGACGAGGTCGACGTGGCGCTGCGCTACGGCGCGCTGGCCGATTCGCGGCTGGTGGCGCGGCCCTTCGCCATGACCAATCCGTTGTTGATCGCCTCGCCCGACTACCTGCGCCGCCATCCCGCGCCGAAGACGCCGCAAGACCTGGCGCAGCACAACTGCCTGATCTTCAACCGTGGCGGGCGCGCCAACCGCGTCTGGCGTTTCGCGCAAAAGGGCCAGTGGACCGACGTGCGCGTGAACGGCAACCGCAGCGTGGACGACGCTTCGCTGGCGCGCGAATGGGCGGTGGCGGGCCATGGCATCACGCTGAAGTCGTCGCTCGACGTGCGCGACGACGTCCGCGGGGGGCGGCTGGTGCGGCTGCTGGCCGAGTGGGACACCGAGCCTTATCCGCTGCATGCGCTGCTGCCCAGTGGGCGGTTCGTGCCGGCGCGGGTTCGGGCTTTCGTGGATTTTTTGGGGGGGAAGTTCGAGGGGCTGATGAGGTCTTGAACTGCTGGCTTTGTTGGCGCCGCTGGCCGGGACTCGCCCCGGCGGGCGACCTGCTTTTCTTTGCTTCGCCAAAGAAAAGTAGGCAAAAGAAAGGCGACCCCACTGCCCGCGTCCCTGCGCTTCGCTCCGGGCAACCTGCGGTGCTCACGTTTCGCGGGGTCTCGCCCAAACTCGCTGCGCTCAAACAAGGGCGAGCCCTGATCCGCGAAACGCTCCGCTCCTCGGCGCGGCCAGAGGGGCGGGCGCCGCTCGGGCCGTCGCTTCGCTCGGCCCTTTGTTTCGAACAGGCCTTCGCTTCACTCGGCCTCGGGGTTGGCTCCCTCTCCCCTCGGGGAGAGGGTTGGGGTGAGGGCAGCGGCGCCCGACACCGCGCTCTCGCGGCCAAGTCGACGGCTGCTCCTCTCTGGTCACGCCCTCAAATCATCGGCGTCACCGCCCCATCCATCGCCACGATCGCCCCCGTCACATAGCTCGCCTTCGCCGACGCCAGGAACACCACCGTGTTCGCAATCTCCTCCGGCGTCGCGATGCGCCCCAACGGCAGCCTCGCCTTGGCGCGTGCCAGCGCCTCGTCGGTGCCGATGCCCGCCAGCTTCGCGTCGGCCTTCATGCCTTCCTGCAGCCGCTCGGTCAGCGTGAGGCCGGGGTTCACCGCGTTCACGCGCACGCCCTTGCCCGCATAGGCCGCGGCCATGCCGGCGCTCACCAGCATCAGCGCCGCATTGGCCGCGCCGCCGGCCATGTGCACGGGGCTGGCCACCTTGCCGCCCTGGCCGATCACGTTGACGATGGCGCCGCGGCCGCGCTGGCCCATGCGCTTGACCACGGGGTCGAGCATGTGGATGTAGGTGAAGTACTTCGCGTCCATGGCGTCGTGCCACGACGCGGCGGTCAGGTCGTCGGGCGGGGTGCGGCGCGCGGCGCCGGCCGAGTTGACGAGCACGTCGACCGGGCCGAAGGCCTGCTCGGCCGCGTCGAGGGCCGCTACGGCGCTGGCCGGGTCCTTGAGGTCGGCCGCGTGCACCGAGACGCGGCCTTCGGCCTGCGCAAACGCCTCGAGCAGCGTCTTCTTGCCCTGCTCCAGGTTGGCGATGTCGCGCGAGACGAGGCTCACGCGCGCGCCCTCGCGCAAGAAGCCCAGCGCGCAGGCCAGGCCGATGCCCTTGCTGCCGCCGGTGATGAGAACGTGCTGGTCCTGGAGCTGGAGGTCCATGAAAAAGTCCTTGGCCGTGATGAAGGGGGAATGCGCCGGCGATTGAAGCACCGCCGTGAAACCCCTGCACGGACGCGGCTGTGCGCCGCGAACTCCAGCGCTACCGGCTCAGCGCCGCCCGCCCGCGCGCTGCAGCGGCTCGGGTTCGAGCGCGCCCGGCGCGGTGTCGGTGGCGTCGCGCAGGTGGCCGTTGTTGTCGTGGTGCGCCAGCAGCTGGCGCGTGCGCTGCCAGGCCGACAGCCGTGCCGGCGGCACGTCGATGAAGGAGGCCAGCGCGAACAGCGACGACTCTTCCTTCTCGGGCGGCGCCTCGCGCTTGTTCTGGCGGCGGCGCCACGGCGCCATCACCAGCATCGCCACCGCGATCACGCCGATCAGCACCGCGTACAGGCCCAGCAGGTGCATCACCTCGGGCTGCGAGCGCGCGCCCAGCACGTAGGGCCACGCATACCAGATGGCGCAGAACCAGATGGCGATGGTCAGGGCCGGGCGCGCCACGCGCAGCCACAGGTACATGGCCAGCGTGCGCCGGGGCGAACGGCCGCTGCCGAAGGCGCGCAGCGGAATGCGCGCGGCGTCGATGATCGGCTCGTCCACGGCGGGCTGGCCCCAAGAGCGCGAGCGGCTCGGCGGCGGCGTGTCGTCGTGTTCGGGAAAACGGCTGTGGGTCAGGATCTCATTGATTTCATTGCGCATCGGAAACTCCTCGGTCAGGGCTGGTCCATACCGCGCGCTTGCCGCGCCGGCGTAGCAGGACCTTGGGAAGGGCGACGACGGTGGTCGCCATCGTCAGGGTCCAGAAAGCGATCGGGTACCAGATCGTTCCGGCGAAATAGCGCAGCAGGTCGCGGTCGTAGCGGCGATCGATCCACAGGCTCAGCAGCATCTGCAGGATGCAGGTCATGGCCAGCAGCGTGCCCTGCCAGTGCGGCAGCAGCGCCGAGTGCCACAGCGAGTCGACCGGCAGGAATGGGCGCGCCAGGCTCACCACCAGCACCGCGGCCATGGCGTAGGCCCACACCACGCTGGTCATGTACTCCGCGTAGATGAGCCACATGCGCCAGTTGCCCGGGCGCAGGATGCGCGGCGTGTAGCGCAGCATGGTCTGGATGCCGCCCATGGCCCAGCGCAGGCGCTGCTTCCACAAGCCGCGCAAGGTCTCGGGCATCAATATCCAGCACAGCGCGCGCGGCTCGAAGCGCAGCTTCCAGCCGGCGAGCTGCAGCTTCCAGCTCATGTCGATGTCTTCGGTGAGCACGTCGGGGCTCCAGAAGCCCACTTCGATCACCGCGCGGCGGCGGAACATGGCAATCACGCCCGACACCGTGAACAGCGTGCCCACCAGCTGCTGCGAGCGCTTGATGAGCCCGATGATCGATGAGAACTCGCCCACCTGCATGCGCCCCAGCAGCGTGGTGCGGGTGCGGATGCGCGGGTTGCCCGTGACCGCGCCGATGCGCTCCGACGCCAGCATCGGCTGCAGCATCCACGCAATGGCGTTCTCGTCGATCAGCGCGTCGCCGTCGATGCCCAGGATGTACTCGCCGCGCGCCAGCTGGCAGGCGGTGTTCAGCCCCACCGCCTTGCCCTGGTTGCTGGCGTTGTGAACCACGCGCAGGCGGCTGTACTCGCGCGTCATCTCGTCGAGCAGCTCGCCGGTGCCGTCGGTGCTGCCGTCGTTCACGGCAATGACCTCGTAGTTCGGGTAGCGCGTGCGCATGAGCTGTTCGATCACCTCGCGCAGGTGCGGCGCCTCGTTGAAGCAGGGCACCACTACCGTGACCAGCGGAAACGCGGGCAGCCGCTCGAGCGGGTTGCCCTCGATGTGGCGCTTGCGCTCGAACACCCACGCATGCGACAGGCCGCCCGCCATCCACACGTAGGCCATGAAGAAGGGGTAGTAGAAGACGAAGCCGAACAGCAGCGAGGGCAGCGTCTGCGCGAGGAAATGGCTGGAGCTCATGGCGAGCGTTCTCCTTGCGGGGACTGCGGGGGAATTTCAGCGGAGGCCGGCCCCAGGGCGCGCGGCAGCAGGCTGCGCACCGAGATGGCCCGGCGCACGGTGTCCAGCGAGGGCTGGTCGTTCAGGAAGTCGTCGGGGTAATAGCCCAGATGGCGCACGCCGGCGCGCTGCAGCAGCGTCCACTGGCGCGTGAGCTCGGCGTCGGGCACGGGCTCGCCGGTGCGCCAGTCGCGCGCCTGCAACTCGAACACGGTGCCGTCCAGGCCGCGCGGCGTGTCGGCGGCGCGCCTGGCGAGCCGCGACAGCCAGGCTTGCGACGCCTGGTACCCGGCTTCGCCTTCCATGCGCGGCATGGCCATCAGCGCCACGTAGTCGTAGGCGGCGAGCGAGGCCTCGTAGTTCTGCGCAAACCACTGCTCGGCCTGGGGCTCGAGCAGCGGGCGCGCATACAGGTTGCGCGCGGTTTCCAGCGCGGGGCGCCAGGCGCCCACGCGCGCGGCGAGCTCGTGCGTGAAGTCGATCAGGTAGCGCGTCTTGGCCGTGGTCCAGCGCGCCATCAGCGCGGGGTCGGCGCGGATCGCGGCCACGTCGCGCGGCAGGCCCCAGCGTTCGTAGGTGGCCAGCGCGGCGGGGCTGGCGTCCTCGTCGTCCGCGAGCATGGCGTCGTCGTGGAACAGCAGGCCCTCGAAGAAGGCATGGCTGCCCAGGTCTTCGTAGATGTCGCCGACCAGCGCGCGCACGGCCGGGTCGAAGGGCGAGAGACGGTGGTAGCGGCCGTCGGGCGTGGTGCCGGCCTGCGTCACCACCGTGTGGGTGGCGAGCGGGTTGGCCGCGGGCAGGCGGAACGCCGTGACCGGCATCCACGCGTACACCTTCACGCCGGTGCGGGTGCGCAGCTGCCAGGCGGCGCGCGCGAACAGGTCGGCGCGCATCGGCAGGTGGCGGTTGGGAAAGTACAGGGCGTCGGCCACGCCGTCGCCGTCGGGGTCGGCATAGGCCTGCAGGAACACCGAGCGCGGACGCACGGCGGCCACGCGGTCGATCAGCAGCGACAGGTTGCGCTCCTGCTGCGCGGGGTCGGGGTCGTACACGTAGTCCAGGTCCACGTGCATCACGCGGTTGACCGGGCGCACTTCGCCGCCCACGGGGCTGCGCAGCAGCCGGGCGTATTCGGGCGCCTGGTTGTCGTAGGCGGCCAGCGCGCGGCGGATGCGGCTGAGCGGCACCGCGCCGGTGTTGGGGCCGTCGTCCAGCGTGAAGGTGATGGGCATGCCCGCGCGTTCCGAGGCCTTCAGCGCCGCGGTGTTGTAGGCGCCGTAGGGCCACACGGTGGCGCGCACCTTGGCGCCGGTGCGCGCTTCGATGATCTCGCGGCTGCGGCGCAGGTCGGTCTCCACGCGGCGTGCGTAGGCGTCGTCGCTTTCGTAGCGGCCGGTGGCGCTGTCGTAGCGGTGCGTGGCGGCCGAAGGCAGCAGGTTGCCCTGCGGGTTGGCGGCGATGCCTGTGTGCATCGCATCGGTGTGGCTCGCGAACTCGACCAGGCCCGAGCGCGCCATTTCGGCGGCTTCGCTCCACAGCAGGAAGTTGTCGCGCGGCGCGGGCTTGTCGCCCCAGTGCACCAGTTGCCCTTGCGGAACATCGAGCCAGCTGGTCACCAGCGCCATCAGCGCCGGGTAGTTGTAGCGCTTGAGCAGCGGGAACACCTTGGTGTAGGCGCTGCGGTAGCCGTCGTCGAAGGTCAGCAGCACGGCCTGGGCCGGCAGCGGCTTGCCGCCGGCGCGTGCGTCGACGATCTGCTGCAGGCTCACCGGCCGGTAGCCGCTGTGGTCGAGCCAGGCGAACACCTCGGCGAAGGTGCGTTCGTCCACGGCGGTTTCGTCGGGCGAATCCGCAAAGCTGGCACGCACGTTGGTGCGCACGTCGTGGAACGAAAGCACGCGAAAGGTCAGGCCGTCGCTGGGGTCGGCCGGCGGCAGCGGCTGCGCCGGCGCGGGCAGCGCCACGGCCAGCAGCAGCCCCAGCAAGGCTGCGCGCCAAAGGGAGAGGAAGTTCTTCATCGTTCGCATCACGGCAGGGGCATCGAGAGGTTCAGGAAGACGCCGCGCTGTCGCTCGCGCACGCCGTCGTAGGGATGGCTGGAAATGCTCAGGCCGTAGCGCAGCGTGAGCTTGGGTCCGAGCTCCCAGCGGTGCTCGTAGCGCAGGCTCCACAGCGGCCCGCTGCCGAAGCCGGCCTGCCGGTAGGTGCCGCCGCTCAGCCCCACCACCTGGAAGAACTGGCGGTCGTCGCGCTTCCAGTTGAGCCATTGCGCGCGCACACCGAGCTCGGTGCTGCTGTCGCTCGACGGGTTGAAGTAGGGCGCGTCCACGGCGCGCCCGCGGCCGGCGGCGGTGGTCAGCTGGGTCTCGAGCTGGAAGCCCGGCGTGCTGATCCAGCGCTCGCGCCAGCCCAGCTGCAGGCCGTTGCGCACGTTGCCGTCGCTGAAGTCCAGGCGCTGGTACTGCAGGTCGAAGCGGCGCGACTCGTTCACCACGTAGCCCACGCTGGCGCCGGTGTCGCGCGCGCCGATGCGAGCCACGCGGGCCTTCCACGGCAGCTCCTTGCTGTCGCCGTCGTAGGTGGCCGACAGGCGCCAGGCGTCGCTGGCGCGGTAGTCCACGCGGCCGGCCACGCTGTTCTGGTAGGGGCCGCCGTTGGAATGCTGCAGCGCGCCTTCGGCCAGCCACGGGCCGCGCTGCCAGGCCAGGCCCAGGCCGCCGCGCGCCCAGTTGGCGTTGCCGATGTCGGTGTTGCCGCGCCCGAGCGACTGGTCGTAGAACAGGCGCCATTCGTCGTCGATCAGGCCCGAGCTGAGCCGGCTGTCGACGCGCCATTCGCGGCTGGCAATGGCCGCACCGCCGCGCGAGGCCTCGGCATCGACATCGAGCCGGGGGCCGGTGATGGCGCGCCGCTTGCGCTCCATCTCGCGCACCTCGGCCGTGTCGGGCGCATCGGCCACCAGCGATTCGGCTCGGCGGCGCGCCTCGGCGAATTCGTCGGCGTCGAGCAGGGCTTCCACGTGGCCGGTGCGCGCACTGATGTCGTCGGGGTGGTCGGCCGCCAGCGCCTCGAAGCGCGCCACGGCGGCCTCGGGGTGCTCGCGCATCCGCTCGGTCAGCGCCGCGCCGTAGGCGTAGCCGGCGTTCAGCGGCGCCTCGCGCGTCAGCACGTCGAACTGCTGCTGCGCCAGCGCATGCCGGTCGCCGTACAGCGTGAGCAAGCCGCGCAGGCCGCTCACGTCGCTGTACTGCTCGTTGGGGCGGCGCGCTTCGGGTGCCAGGCGCAGGTAGGTCGGGGTGGCGCCTTCGAGGCGCGCGAGCAGTGCCTGCGCATCGTCGAAACGGCCGGTGTCCTGGTAGGCGTAGACCAAGCCGAAGTAGAGCGGGTCGGGCATGGGCACGTCGTCCCCGCCCTTGCTGACCGCCGCCTCGAACAACGGCACGGCCTCGGCCGAGCGGCGCTCCTGCGCATAGGCGCGGGCCGCGGCGCCCAGACCGTAGAACGGCAATTCGGTGCCGGCGGCGCGCATCGACTCGTACAGCGCGATGGCGTCGGCGGGGCGGCCGCGTTCGACCAGCGCCAGCAGGCGGTCGCACAGCAGCCGCACGCGCAGGGCGCGCCAGGCGGGCGCATCCGCGGGGTCGGCCTGCAGGGCGGCGGCATCGGCGCGGGCCAGTGCGGCTTCTTGCGCGGCCAGCACGCGGTCGAGCGCGACCACGCGTTCCGCGCCCAGGCGCTGGTCGCGTTCCTGGATGGCCCAGCGCAACTGCTGGCCCAGGGCCTCCTGCTGCAGGGTGGAAAGCGCCAGCGGCGAGAAGCTGCCCGGCTTGGCGCGCTCCGCCGCCTCGGCGTCGTCGAAGGCGCTCGATGCGGCGCCGCTGCCCGCAAGCAGAAAGTCGGCCTCGCGGCGCAGGTCGGCGCGCTCGGGCCGCAGCGCGCCGGCCTCGGTGTAGGCGGCCAGGGCCTGCAACGGATCGTTGTCGGCGCGTGCCACCGCGGCGCGCAGCTCCAGCAGCGAGACGCGGTCGTCGATCTGCTTCGAGGGCTGCGCGGACAGGGCGGCGTAGATGGCCTTGGCCCCCGCGACGTCGCCGCTGTCGAGCCGCCAGTAGGCCTCGTGGATGCGCGGCTCGCGGGCATCGGGTTGCCGTGCGCGCCAGAGCTTGACGGTCTCGCCCTGCAAGGCAAGGTCCTTCGTGCGCCGGGCGGCCACCGTGAGCGGGCCCAGCGCGTAGTCGTTCAGCCCTGCCGGCCGGAACCGGCGCGCCAGCGCCACGGCTTCGGCGAACTGCCCGTCGGCCACCGCCACGACCACCGCGTCGGACGCGGCGCGCCGCCGCTCGGCCTCGCCCAGCGGCGACGCGAGCCATGCCTTGAACTGTTGCAACGCCTGTGCCGGCGTGACGCGGCCGTCGCGGCGCGCGGCGATCAGCGCATCGTGCTGTTGCGGGCTGTAGGCCGCCGTGCCCGTGTCGGACGCAGGGGCCGCAACGACGCCAAGCTGCGCGAAGGCCGCCGACGGGTCGAGGGCCAGGACGCAAACGATGGGGGCGATTCCCCGTGCTGCTTTGGCGAGGCGATGAGACAGCGACCCCGTGAGCGTCGATTTGCGCCCGAACGTGACCGTGCCTCCAGTTTTTTTCTGGATATTCACACTGCTCCCTTGAACCGTCTCTCATGCGGCGAGATGCCTGCACGAAAGCCGAACTAAAGCGCGGATCGATGCCGCAAAGCGATAGTTCTTGAAAGTGACTCTGCGGACGACTCTAGGTACAAACGTCAACAAATGCAAACTTTAGTGCCAGTTTTCAGAGAAAAGCGTGAACATGTTTACGTTTCCGGCCTCAAAAAAGGCAGTGGCATGTCAGACAACGGCGACAGGCCCACCGGTTCGGGTAGCCCACTAAGATCGTGCGATGAACGCTCCTTCGGCCTCCATTCCCCGCTTCTGGTCCCAGCTCACCACGCGCGACTTCGCGTCGCTCGACGCGGCGGCCACGGTCGCGGTGCTGCCGCTGGGCGCGACCGAGCAGCACGGCCCGCACCTGCCGCTGGGCGTGGACACGGTGCTGGCCGACGGCATCGTCGCGGCCGCGCTGCCGCTGCTGCCGGCCGAACTGCCGGTGCTGTTCCTGCCGACGCAACAGATCGGGCTGAGCCCGGAGCACGCGCGCTTCGCGGGCACGCTCACGCTGTCGGCCGAGACGCTCATCCGTGTATGGAACGAAATCGGCGCGGGCGTGGCGCGCGCCGGGGTGAAGAAGCTGGTGCTTTTCAATGCACACGGCGGCCACGTGGGCGCGATGGACATCGTGGCGCGCGAACTGCGCGCGACGCACGGGCTCATCGTCTACAGCGTGAGCTGGTTCAACCTGCCGCTGGGGGACGCGAACGCGCAATTCAGCGCGCAGGAGCACCGCTTCGGCGTGCACGCGGGCGAGATCGAGACCTCGATGATGCTGGCGCTCACGCCGCAACTGGTGCGCATGGGCGAGGCGAAGGATTTCAGTTCGACGTCGCAGCAGCGCGCGGCCGACTACGCGATCCTCGGCAACGGCAAGAGCGCCAAGCTCGGCTGGGCCATGGAGGACTACAACGCGCACGGCGCCGCGGGCAATGCGGCCGCTGCGACGGCTGAGAGCGGTCAGGCGGTGATCGATGCGGCCGCGCAGCAATTGGCGCTGCTGCTGGCGGAGGTGTCGCGCCTGCCGTTGAGCACGGCCAATACCGGGCCGCTGCCTTAGGCGGCGCCCCTCAGCACCCCCGCGAACATGTCCGAGTCGACATTCCCGCCGCTCACGCTGACGCCCACCGTCTTGCCGCGCCAGCGTTCCTGCTGCTGAAGCGCCGCCGCCAGCGCCGCGGCCCCCGCGCCCTCGGCCACGTTGTGCGTGTCGCTGAAGAGAATGCGCATCGCGTTGGCGATCTCGTCGTCCGTGACCGTGACGACGTCGTCGGCTTCGCGCAGGATCACGGCGACAGACTCGGGCACCGGCGTGCGGCAGGCCATGCCGTCGGCCAGCCGCGTGCTGACGGGCGACTCGACCGGCTTGCCGGCGCGAAAGGAATCGCGGTACGCCGTGGCATGGGCCGACACCACGCCGATGAGCCGGGTCGACACACCGCAATGCGCGCGCGCCGCCGCCGCAGCGGCAAAGCCCGAACCCAGGCCGATGGGCACGAACAGCACGTCGGGCGGCGTGCCCGGCAGCGCATCGAAAAATTCAACGTACGCCGTCGACACCCCGCGCACCAGCTCGCGGTGGAACGACGGCACCCGGTGCAACCCGCCGCGCTCGGCCAGCACGCCCGCATGTTCGGAGGCCGCCTGGAAGTCGTCGCCGTGCTCGACCAGCGTCACGCCCAGCGCGCGCATCGCGCCGTTCTTTTCGGTCGAGTTGCCATGCGGCACCACGATGGTCGCGGCCAGCCCGTGGCGCCGCGTGGCGAAGCCGACCGACTGGCCGTGGTTGCCGCGCGTGGCGCTGACGGCATGGCGCACCTCGGGATGCTCGCGCGCCAGCGTTTCGAAGTAGGTCAGGCCGCCGCGGATCTTGAAGGCGCCGGCCGGCGTGTGGTTCTCGTGCTTGGCCCACACCGTGGCGCCCAGGCGCTGCGACAGCAGCGGCCATGCGTACTGCGGCGTGGGCGGCATGGCTGCGTGCACGGTGCGCTGCGCGGCTTCGATTTCTTCGCGGGTGAATCTCACGGGTGCCCTTGTTCGATGGTTACTTGCGTTCGGTGAGCGCCACGCGCACGGCCAGCGCCGCCAGCACGCTGCCCATCACATAGCGCTGCGCGCGCAGCCAGCCCGCGCTCTGCGACAGCACGGCCGTGATGCTCGCGGCGCCGAAAATCATCACCGTGTTGACCGCGGCGCTGGTCGCCATCTGCGCCACGCCCAGCTGCATGCTCTGCAGAAGCACCGAGCCGCGCTCGGGGTGAATGAACTGCGGAAAGAACGACAGGTAGAACATCGCCACCTTCGGGTTCAGCAGGTTCGTCAGAAAGCCCATGCGAAACAGCCTGGCCGGCGGGTCGGCCGGCAGCACGCGCGCCTCGAACGGCGCATTGCCGCCGGGCTTTACGGCCTGCCACGCGAGCCACAGCAGGTAGGCCGCGCCGGCCAGGCGAATGGCGTCGAACGCCAGCGGCACGGCCAGCAGCAGCGCGGTGAGCCCGAGCGCGGCGGCGAACAGGTGCACCACGAAGGCCGTCAGCACGCCGCCCAGCGAGATGAGCCCGGCCCGGCGGCCCTGGATCAGCGTGCGCGAGACGCAATAGATCATGTTCGGCCCCGGCGTGAGCGCCAGCAGCAGCGAGGCGAGGGCGAACCAGGCGATGTCGGTGAGGCCCAGCATGGTCAGAGTCCTTTCGATTCGAGCGTGACGGGGCCGCGCGGCGTGTCGAGCACGGCAATGAGGTTCGGCGGGCCGGCGTCCACCGGCATGGCGGTCAAGCCCACGGCCGACAGGGCGGCCGCCAGCGCCGGTGCGCGCGGATGCACCGCGCGCAGCGCACGCATCGCCAGGCCCGACCTGGGCATGGCGTCGGTCGGATGCACCGGCCCCCACTGGATGAGCGTGGGCAGCGCGCCGTAGAACAGCCGCTGGCCGTCGTCGCGCACCGTGATCTGCCATTCGAGCCGCCCGGCCGGCGTGTCGCGCGAGGCCTCGAGCAACTGGCCGCGGTCGATGTGCGCATGCTCCTCGTGCGCCAGGGCGCGCGCAGCGGCCTGTGCGTCGGGCACGCGGGCCACGAAGTGAATCAGCCGCGGTCCGCGCTGCGCGAGCCCGGCCTGCAGCGCGGCGTCGTCCAGGTCGAACCAGCGGTGCGTCTTGGGGCGCGACGGCTGCTTGCCCGGCTCGATGGCGATGATTTCGAGGTAGGCCGCCGGAAAGGCGTCGCTCGCGATGTTCAGCAGGCGGTTGTGCGTGCCCATCAGCGGGTGCGCGCCGCCCGGCCCGGGCGCGACGCCGAGCGTGGCTTCGCACCAGGCCACGCCCTCGTCGAGCGAGGCGGCGGCAATCACGAGGTGGTCGAGTTGCGCGTGCATGGTGCGTGGTCTCCTTGCTTGTGCGGGGCTACAGCGTGACGTGGCCGTCGACGCAGGTCACGGCGTCGCCGCCGACCCATATCTTTCCGGCGGCGTCGCGCTCGATGTACACGCGCCCCGCGCGGCCCAGGCACTGGCCCTGCGCGGCCAGGTAGCGCTCGGGCATGTGGCCGTCGGCGATCAGCCATTCGGCCAGGCTCGCGTTCAGGCTGCCGGTGACGGGGTCTTCCTGCACGCCGATGGGCTCCGCGAAGGCGCGCACTTCCAGGTCGATCTTGGCGCCGTCTTCGTTCGGCGTGGCGGGCCGGTTGCCGAAGGCGCGCGCCTCGCGGTTCGAACGGCCGATGAGCAGCGCGGTGTCGTGCGCCGCGGGCACGCCCGCCACGCCGGCCTTCACGCCCAGTTCCTTCAGCGCGCGGTGGTCGGGCTGCAGCGCCAGCACGGCGTCGGCATCGGCGACCAGCAGGCCGAACCAGACCGGGCCGTTGTCGAGCACCTGCGCCGCCACGATCTGCTGCGCCTTCAGGCCCAGCGCGCCCGCCACCTTGGCGAGCAGCGCGGGGCTCGGGGCGCTGCGCTTGAGCGGCGGCGCGGCGAAGGCCAGGCGAGCGCCGTCGCGCCGCAGCGGCACCAGACCGGCGCCGCACTGCTGCACCACCTGGCCGGCCGCCTTGGGCTTGCCGCCGGCCTGCAGCCACGCATGGCAGCTGCCGATGGTCGGGTGGCCGGCAAAGGGCAGCTCGCCGCCGGGCGTGAAGATGCGCACGCGGTAGTCGGCGGCGGGGTCGGTCGGCGGCAGCAGGAAGGTGGTCTCGGACAGGTTGGTCCACTGCGCGAAGCGCTGCATGGCCTCGTCGCCGAGGTCCTGGCCGTCGATCACCACGGCAAGCGGGTTGCCGTAGTACGCGGTGGCGGTGAAGACGTCGACTTGCTTGAAGGGGCGGGATTTCATCGGATTCATTCGAGGGGCAGATCGAGCACGCCGCGCGCGCCCGGACGGGAAAGCAGGTCGGCGTACCAGCGCTCGACGTTCGGCCAGGTGGGCCGGCGGTATTCGGCGGCCGGCAGGCCGAACCAGCGGTGCGCTTCGCAGCCGAGCGGAATGTCGGCCATGGTGAAGGCGTCGCCGCCCATGTAAGCGTACGTGCCGAGGTGCGCGTCGAGCATCGCGAACAGCGTCTCGCTCTCGCGCACCGACGCGTCGATGAGCGCGGGCTGCCGCTCCGACGGCGGGGTGCGCACCCACTGGATGAAGGCGTCGCGGCTCGCGCGGTTGAGCGTGGTCTGCTGCCAGTCCATCCAGCGCTCGGCATCGAAGCGCGCGGGCAGCTCGCTCGGGTAGAAGCTGCCGTGCGCGTGCCTGGCGCAGAGGTAGCGCACGATCACGTTCGACTCCCACAGCGTCACGCGCTCGGCGCCTTCGCCGTCGTCGATGGTGGGCACCGTCGCATTCGGGTTGAGCGCGAGGTACTCGGGCGTCTGCACGATGCCGAACTTGCCGCCGGCCTCGGTGCGCTGGAAGTCCAGGCCGAGCTCCTGCGCGCACCACACCACTTTGCGGACGTTGATCGAACTGATGCGGCCCCAGATATTGAGCATGGTCGGGTTTCTTTCGTTGATTCGTCGGTTCACGCCGCCATGAGCCGCGCGGTGCCCGACACGCGGACCGAGCTGCCCGCGGCGGGCGAGATGTCGGCATGCAGCTTCGACAGCATGCCCATGTCTTCGCCCTGCACCACGTCGATGGCGCCGCCGTGCGGCCAGGCGATGTCGCGCAGACAGCCTGCCAGCGCGGCGGTGGCCGCGCCGGTCGCGGGGTCTTCGTAGACGCCGCCGGACGCGAAGGGGTTGCGGGTGTGGAACCGCTGCGCGGTCTCGGCGTGGAGCAGCAGGATGGTCGTGAGGCCGGCGCCGTTCATCAGGGCGCGCCCGGCCTCCAGTTCGTAGTGCATGGCCGACAGCAGGGCCCGGCTTTTCAGGGCCAGCACCAGATGATCGGCCCCCGCGTGCGCGACGGCCGGCGCAATGCGCGGGTCGAGGTCGCCGACCGTGTAGCCGAACAGGGCCAGCGCGTCGGACACCAGCGCGGGTGCCGCACCCGCGCTGCGCGTGGGGGGCGACTGCAACGCCGCGGCCACGAGGCGGCCGTCGCGCCGGCCTTCGACTGTGATCCGCGCATGGTTGAGCGCCAGCGCGAACACGCCGTCGCCGTGCTGCAGCGTGAGCGCGGCGCCCAAACCGATCGTCGCGTGCCCGCAGAACGGCACTTCGGACTGCGGCGAGAAGTAGCGCACGCGCCAGCCGTCGGCGGTGCGGGCCGCGAACGCGGTCTCAGAGAAGCCGACTTGCGCGGCGACGGCCTGCATCCGCGCCGCGTCGGGCAATGCGTCGCCGATGACGACGCCGGCGGGGTTGCCGCCCGTCTCGCCGTCGGAGAAGGCTGCGATTTTCAGGACATTCATGGGGGTGTCTTTCTCAGCGCGGCGTGGGCCGGTCGAGGAACAGCAGGCGCACGGCCAGGCCCAGCATCACGGCGGCCAGCAGGCGGCTTTGCAGGCGCGCCGCGCCGGGGCGGCGCTGCAGCCAGCGGCCAACCTGGCCGCTGCACGCGCCCAGCAAGGTGTTGAACGCCAGCGCGGCCAGCGACAGCACCACGCCGAGCTGCACCAGCTGCAGCGGCACGCTGCCGCGCGCGGGGTCGACGAACTGCGGCAGGAAGACCATGAAGAACAGCAGCGCCTTCGGGTTGACCAGGTTGTTCAGCAGCGCCATGCGCACGATGCGGCCGAACCCCGCGGGCTGCGCCTGCGCACCCATGCGAAGACCGCCGCCGCTTCGCAAGGCCTGCACCGCCAGCCACACCAGGTACAGCGCGCCCGCATAGCGCAGCACGTCGAACGAGGGCGGCCACGCGGCCACCAGCGCGGTGACGCCGGTCGCCGCGAACAGCGTGTGCACCAGGTCGGCCGCCGTGATGCCCAGCGCCGCCGCGAAGCCGCCGCGCGGGCCATGGGCCACGCCGTGCGAGAGCACGAAGGCCATGTTCGGGCCCGGCGACAAGAACAGCGCCAGCACGGCGAGCAAAAAGAGCGAGAGCGTGGCGAGGCCGATCAAGGAAGGCTCCTGGTGGGTGGGGTGGGTGGCTGCCTCAGATCTGCGCGGCCGCCAGCGTCTTGTCGCCGAGCAGCACCAGCTCTTCGCGCAGCGTTTGCGCCAGCGCGGCGATGGCGATGTCGATCTGCTCGACGCTGGCCGTCACGAACGACAGGCGCAG
The DNA here is from genome assembly GCF_051216855.1 of Variovorax monticola. Classification (NCBI taxonomy): domain Bacteria; kingdom Pseudomonadati; phylum Pseudomonadota; class Betaproteobacteria; order Burkholderiales; family Comamonadaceae; genus Variovorax; species Variovorax monticola. The sequence continues at coordinate 615,193 of NZ_JBPJZP010000004.1, read as the reverse complement.
CGTGCGCGGATCGCCTTCGCCCGCGTAGAACGGCGCGCCGGGCACGAAGGCCACGTTGCGCTCCACCGCCTTGGGCAGCAGCGTGACGGTGTCGATGCCCTCGGGCAGGCGCGCCCACAGGAACATGCCGCCCTTGGGCACGTTGAACTGCACGTCCAGCCCGGCCATCTCGCGCTTCAGCGCGGCGACCATCGCGTCGCGCTGGCGCTTGTACAGCGCGCGGATGGTGGGCACGTGGCGGTCCAGAAAGTTGTCTTTCATCACCGAGGACACCATGCGCTGCGTGAAGATCGGCGTGTGCAGGTCGACCGCCTGCTTGGCCTGCAGCAGCTTCGGGTAGATGGACTTGGGCGCCACCAGGAAGCCCAGGCGCAGGCCGGGTGCCAGCACCTTGGAGAACGAGCCCAGGTAGATCACGCCTTCGGGGTTGCGCGCGGCCAGCGGCAGCGGCGGGGCTTCGTCGAACCAGAGTTCGCCGTAGGGGTTGTCTTCGATGATCGGCAGGTTCGCTTCGGCGGCGGCGGCGGACACGGCGGCGCGGCGCGCTTCGGTCATGGTGCGGCCGGTGGGGTTCTGGAAGTTGGGCAGCAAATAGACGAAGCGCGCGGCGTCTTCCGAAGCGCGCCCTCCGGTCCCGCGTGCCTTGGCGACCAGGTCTTCGACGATCACGCCGTCGTCGTCGCTGGCCACGCCCACGGGGTTCGGCTCCATCGGGCCGAAGGCCTGCAGCGCGCCCAGGTAGGTGGGCGTCTCGACCAGCACCTTGCTGCCCGGATCGATCAGCACCTTGGCCACCAGGTCCAGGCCCTGCTGCGAGCCGGTGGTGATGAGCACCTGCGAGGCGTCGACGTCCCACGGCAGCATGTCGGCCACGGCCTGGCGCAGCGGCGCATAGCCTTCGCTGGCGGCGTACTGCAGGGCGGCCTGGCCGTCGGTGTGCAGCACTTCGGCGCAGGCGTCGGCGAAGGCCTGGATGGGGAAGGTCTTGGGCGAGGGCAGGCCGCCGGCCAGGCTGATGATGCCGGGGCGCTCGGTGACCTTCAGGATTTCACGCAGCACCGACGGGTTCATCTTGGCGGCACGTGCGGCGAGTTTCCAGTTCATGGGTTTCTTTCAGGCGGTGAGGTGAGATTCGAAGGAGAGAGTACAGGCGGATCAGCGCCCGTGCGGGCCGGCCTTGCCGGCGGCGGCTGGCGCTATTTTCGGCGCGGCCGCCTTCATGGGCTTGCCCGCGTTCACCGGCTGCGACAGCCGCTTGCCGACCACCACCGTGGCCACCACGGCGACGGCGAAGCCCAGCGTCACCGGGTCCAGCGGCTCGCCCAGGATCGGGATCGACGCGAGGATCGACAGGAACGGCTGCAGCAGCTGCGTCTGGCTCACGCGCAGCGCGCCGCCCAGCGCCAGGCCGCGGTACCAGGCGAAGAAGCCGATCCACATCGAGAACATGCCCACGTACACGAAGCCCAGCCACGACGCCGTGGCGATGGGCTGCGTCGGCCACAGCGCCAGCGTGGCCGGCAGCGTGAAGGGCAGCGCCATCACGCAGACCCAGCAGATCACGCGCTCGGCGCCCAGCGAGGGCGTGACCTGCGCGCCGTAGATGTAGCCGAACGATGCGGCGATGACCGCGCCCACCAGCAGCAGGTCGGCCCACTCGAAGCCGAAGCCATGCCCGGTCTGGCTCGCGCGCAGCACCGAGAACACCACCACCAGCAGGCTGCCCGCGACGGCGCACAGCCAGAAGCCGAGCCGCGCGCGCTGGTGCAGCACCCAGGCCGCGACAGCGGCTGTCACCAGAGGCAGCAGCGCCGTCACCACCGCCGCATGGCTGGCCGTGACCACGCGCAGTGCATAGGCCAGCAGCAGCGGAAAGCCGATGCAGTTGCCCAGCACCGCGATGCCCAGCGACTTCCACTGGTGCGCGGCCGGGCGCCGCGAGCGCGTGACCAGCAGGAAGATGGCCGACAGCACGCCCGCCAGCGCCGCGCGCCCGAGCGTGACGAACCACGGCGACAGCTGCGGTGCGTCCTGCGTGCCGGTGGCCAGGCGCGTCATGGGCAGCGTGACGGCGAACATCGCCACCCCCAGCACGCCGAGCCACATGCCCAGCGTCTCGTCCCTGATGTCGAGCTTCATACGCGCACCATCCACCAGGCCGTGAGCACCAGCACCAGGCCCATGGCGCGGTTGAACCACAAGAGGCGCTTGCCCCTGGCCAGCCAGTCGCGCAGCAGCGCGCCGAGCAGCGCATAGGTAAGGTTGCTCGCGAAGGCATAGACCATCATCACCGGCGCCACGATGGCGAACCGGCCCAGCGCGTCGGGCTGGCCGGCGATCCAGCCCGCCACCAGCGTGAGCGCCAGCAGCCAGGCCTTTATGTTCACGAACTGCAGCATCACGCCCTGGCCGAAGCCGACCGACAGCTTGTCGCCGTCGGCCTTGCCCAGCGTGGCGCTGCCGCTGAGCTTGTACGCCAGCCACAGCAGGTAGCCGATGCCCAGCACCTTGATGGCCACGCGCAGCGGGGGCACCGCCACCACCAGCGCGCCGATGCCCGCGGCGCACAGCGCCAGCAGCAGCGTCCAGCCGACGGGCACCGCCACGACGAAGCGCATGGCGCGCGGCATGCCGCCGTTGGCGGCCAGGGCGGTGGACAGCGTGGTGTTGGGTCCGGGCGAGAAACTCATCGCCGTGGCCAGCACCAGCAGCGCGGTGAATTCTTGCCAGTTCATGGCACACACTCTAAACTTCAGACCATTACAGTGCCAATACAGATGATCGAACAATCCCGGAATCTGTATTGGTCAATCCTTCGACACAGCGCCGCTTCAAGAGAGCGGGCGCTCCTGCCGCGAGTGAACCACGCATGCTGACACGCACCTCCACCCAGTCGCTCACCAGCCAGCTGGCCGACCGCCTGGCCGAGCGCATTCGCACCCGGCTGCTGGCGCCCGGCGCGCGCCTGCCGTCGGTGCGCGAATGCGCGCGGCAGCAGGGCGTGAGCCCGTACACGGTGGTCGCGGCCTACGACCAGTTGCTGGCGCAGGGGCTGGTCGAGGCCCGCCGGCAACGCGGCTTCTATGTGCGCGACTCGGCCCCGGTACAGGACGGCCGCCCCAGCAACGGCGCGGACGCCGGCACCGTGAGCGGCATGCCCGCCGCGATGGCCGTGCAGATGATGGCCTCGCGCGTGCCGGCCGACGCCAGCTCGCTGATCCGCAGCATGTTCCACCGCCCGAGCGACAAGCCGCAGCCGGGCATGGGCGTGTTCCCGCCGGACTGGATGGCGTCGACCTTCATGCCCACCGCCGTGCGGCGCATGACCGGCACGGCCGTGCTGCAGGAGCTGTCGCTGCAATACGGCGAGCCCGCCGGCGACATGGCGCTGCGCCGCAGCCTGTCGCAGAAGCTGGTGGGCATCAACGTGCCGGCCTCGCCCGAGCAGATCGTGACCACCATCGGTGCCACCCATGCGCTGGACATCGTGAGCCGCACGCTGCTGCGCGCGGGCGACCCGGTCATGGTCGAGGAGCCGGGCTGGGCGCTGGAGTTCGCGCGGCTGGAGGCGCTGGGCATGCGCATCCTGCCGGTGCCGCGCCGCGCCGACGGCCCCGACCTGGAGGTGATGGCGCAGTACTGCCTGCTGCACAAGCCCAAGCTGTTCGTGAGCGTGAGCGTTCTGCACAACCCCACGGGCTACAGCCTCACGCCCGGCAGCGCGCACCGCGTGCTGCAGCTGGCCAACGCGCACGACTTTCACATCGTCGAGGACGACACCTACAGCCACCTCGCGCCCGAGCACGCCACGCGCCTGAGCGCGCTCGACGGGCTGCAGCGCACCATCTACGTGAGCGGCTTCGCGAAGATATTGGCGCCCAACTGGCGCATCGGCTTCCTGGCCGCGCCGCCCGCGCTCAAGGAGCGGCTGCTGGAGACCAAGCTGCTGGCCACGCTGACCTCGCCCACGCTGTTCGAGCGGGCGTTGTCGTGGTGCATCGACCAGGGCCAGCTGCGCCGCCACGCCGAGCGCATGCGCGTCCGGCTGGACGGCGCGCGCAGCCGGTCGGTGAAGCTGGCCATGTCGCACGGCTGCACCTTCGCGTCGGAGCCGGCGGGGCTGTTCGGCTGGGTCGATACCGGCGTGGACACCGACGCGCTCACCCAGCGCATGCTCGACCAGGGCTACCTGCTGGCGCCGGGGTCGCTGTTCCATGCGCGCCGGCCGCCGAGCACCCTGATGCGCATCAACTTCGCGACCTCGCAGGACGCGGCCTTCTGGAAGGTGTTCAGCAAGGTGCGCGGCGAGCTCTGAGGCCTGCGAAAAGCCCGGGGCCTTGGAGTAAGCTGCCGGCACAAGAAAACCCAGCCTGGAGACCCCCCATGAGCAACGCCGACAAGCCCTTCGACTTCAGCCAGTTCGTCCCCGGATTCGACTTCCTGAAGAACCTCGCCGGCGGCGCGGCCGCAGGGGCCGGTACCGGGGCCGGCGCGGTGCCCGGCATTCCGAGCCTGGCGAGCTGGGTGGCGCCCACGCTGAGCGTGGAAGAGGTCGACAAGCGCATCCAGGAACTCAAGACGGTGCAGTACTGGCTCGAGCAGAACGGCCATGCGCTCAAGGCCACGATCCAGGCGCTCGAGGTGCAGAAAATGACCCTGTCCACACTGCGCGGCATGAACGTGCGCATGGAAGACATCGCCAGCGCGTTCACCAAGCAGGCCGCCGCGATGGCGCCGGCGGCTGCGGCGGCCGCGACCGCGCCGGCCCCCGCGCCCGAGCCCGAAGAGGTCGAAGACGAATCGCCCGAGGAAGAAACCTCGGCACCGGCGAAGTCGCGCGGCAAGCCCGCTTCGGCCGGGTCGAAGGCCGGCGGCGCGGGCGTGGTCGACCCCATGCAGTGGTGGGGCGCGCTCACCGAACAGTTCCAGCAGATCGCCAGCACCGCGCTGCAGGACGCGGCCCAGCTCAAGGTGCCGGCCATGGCGCAGCCGCTGGCCGATGCCGTCAAGGCGATGGGCACGCCGGCCGCGCGCAAGCCAGCCGCCGCAAAGCAGGCCGCCGCACGCAAGGCCCCTGCCGCGCCGGCCGCCAAAAAGAAGACCGCCACCGCCGCGCGCAAGCGAACCTCCGCCCGGCGCTGACGTCATACACAGATATTTTTTGAAGAGAACGGGTCGGCACGCATCATGAAGTTGTTTCCCTCCGGTCATGCCACCCATCCGCAGTGGCGCATGGCGGCCGGCCTCGTGCTGGCCCAGTTGCGCGCGCAAATGGCCCTGCCCGACTACGCGTCGGCGCCCACCCTGGGGCTGCTCTACATCACCGACCACTACGCCAGCGACGCGCAGGACATCCTCGACCACCTGAGCGCCGAGCTGTCCGAGGTGACCGACTGGTCGGGCACGGTCGGCATCGGCGTGTCGGCCAACAACGCGGAGTACTTCGACGAGCCCGGCATCAGCCTGATGCTGTGCGCGTTGCCGAGCGACCAGTACCGCGTGTTCTCGGGCGTGGCGCCGCTGGGCAACTCCGAAATGAGCGGCTTCGAGGCGCACACGGCGCTGGTGCATGCCGACCCCGCGACGCCCGACCTGGCCGAGCTGATCGGCGAGATGGCCGGGCGCACCGACACGGGCTACCTGTTCGGCGGGTTGTCGTCGGGCCGCCACGGCTCGCTGCAGTTCGCCATCGGCGGCAACGGCAACATCCGCGGACATGGCGCGGCGGGCGGCGTGTTTTCGGGCGGCATGTCGGGTGTGGTGTTCGGCGAGGGCGTGCGGGTGGTGTCGCGCGTCACGCAGGGCTGCCAGCCGCTGCGCTCGGGCGCGGTGCGCGAGCGCGAGATCACCGAGGCCGACGGCAACCTGCTGCTCAAGCTCGACGGCGAACCGGCGCTCGACGTGCTGCTGGCCGACCTGCAGGTGTCGCTCGAGCGGCCGCAGGAGGCCATCGACGCGGTGCGCAACACGCTGGTGGGGCTGGCCGACGCGGGCAGCGACGGCATCCGCCGCACCGGCGACCTGGGCGCCGATGTGCTGGTGCGCCACATCATCGGCCTGGACCCCACGCGTCGCGGCATCGCCATTGCCGACACGGCCGAGGCCGGCATGCGGCTGACCTTCTGCCGCCGCAACGCGCAGGCCGCGCGGGCCGACCTGATGCGCATCTGCGCCGAAATTCGCGAAGAACTGGAGCCCGAAGAGCAGACGCTGGCCACCGCGCGCGCCGTGGCCGCGGGTGAGGCCGAGGCCGCGCCGCACCCGGCGCGGCGCATTGCCGGGGCGGTGTACGTGAGCTGCTCGGGGCGCGGCGGGCCGCACTTCGGCGCGCCGGGCGCGGAGCTGCAGATCGTGCGGCATGCGCTGGGCGACGTGCCGCTGGTCGGCTTCTTCGCGGCGGGCGAAATTGCCCGCCACCATCTGTATGGCTACACCGGCGTCCTGACGGTGTTCACCAGCAACGACTGACCCTGGCGATCACGCCGGCTGCAGCACGCGCGACTGCGGCGCAGGCATGCCGCCGGTGAACGCGAAATCGACCTCGGGCGCCAGCCCGCTCACGATGCGCGCGATCGACTTGCCCGAGCCGCAGGCGTGCGTCCAGCCGAGCGTGCCGTGGCCGGTGTTCAAGAACAGGTTCGCCAACCTGGTCTTGCCGATCAGCGGCACGTTGCTCGGCGTGGCGGGGCGCAGGCCGGTCCAGAACTGCGCCTGCGTGGTGTCGCCGGCGCCCGGAAACAGCGCTTCGACGCGGCGCACGATGGCTTCGCAGCGCACCGGGTTCAGGTCGCGGTCGTAGCCGTTGAGTTCGGCCGTGCCGGCGATGCGCAGGCGGTCGCCCGACGCCGAGGTGTAGCGCGAGAACACCAGCTTGAACTCGTCGTCGGTCAGCGAGACCTGGTAGGCCTTGGAGGCGTCCTTCACGGGCAGCGTCACCGAGTAGCCCTTGGCCGGGTAGATCGGCAGCCGGATGCCCAGCGGCGCGGCCAGCAGCGGGCTCAGCGAGCCCATCGCCATGACGAACGCGTCGCCGCGAATGCGCTGGAAGCGGCCCTCGGCGTCGGTCACCTCGACGTGGTCGACTTTGCCGCCGGCTTCGCGCAGGGCGGTGACGGTGTGGCTCATCAAGAACTTCACGCCGGCCGCGGCCGCCAGTTTCGAGAGCTCGCGCGCGAAGCGGTTGGCGTCGCCCGATTCGTCTTCCGCCGTGAAGGTGGCGCCCGCGAGCTTGGGGCGGATGTGGGCGAGGGCGGGCTCGATCTTCACCGCCTCGTCGGCTGAGATGACCTGGCGTTCGCAGCCCAGCGCGCGCATCTGCTCGGCGGGGGCGAGGGCGCCGTCGAACTCCTTTTGCGTCGTGTAGAAGTGCAGGATGCCCTGGGTGCGCTGGTCGTAGTCGATGTGCGTGTCACGGCGCAACTGTTGCAACACGTCGCGGCTGTAGGTGCCCAGTTGCACGATCTGTTCGATGTTGTGGCGGGTGCGCGCTGGCGTGCATTCGCGCAGGAACTGCAGGCCCCAGAGCCACTGGCGCATGTCGGCGCGAATGCGAAACAGCAGCGGGGCGTCTTCCTTGCCCAGCCACTGCAGCACCTTGAGCGGTGCGCCCGGGTTGGCCCACGGTTCGGCATGGCTCACGGAAATTTGCCCGCCGTTGGCAAAGCTGGTTTCGGCGGCCGGGGTGGCCTGCCGGTCGATCACGGTCACTTCGTGGCCGAGTTGCTGGAGGTAGTAAGCCGAGGTCACGCCGAGCAGGCCGGCGCCAAGAACGATCACGCGCATTTCAAATACCTTTTGAGGTTGAAGCGCTTGAACGACGGGCGTGGTGTGCTATTGAATCAATAGCAGGCAACCGGACGACCGTGGTCCAAGTTGCCGCTCCCCCTGTCCTCGGTACCTGAGAGATTCACCCGTTGCGCCCGCAGCGGGTTTGCTCCTTCGGTGCATCGTTGCCACTGTGCGTGGTGCGATGGCTCTCCAGACGGCGTTGTCAGTTGGTGCAGTACTGACCCCTTGCCGAAATCTTCTTCGAAGACCTCGTCGGGCCGACCTGAGCGTTCATGGGAGTTTGCGCCTTCGGTAGGGCCACCTGGGTGGCCCGCTCTCCTGCAGTGTGGCCGATTGTAAACACCGGTTGCGCCCGCGAGACAAGCCTTGTGTTTCGGCACACCGACCCAATGGGATAATCGCCAGTTCGTTTGCCGCAGGGCAAATGCTTCATATAACAGGGGACCCCATGATCTTGGTTACCGGCGGCGCTGGCTTCATTGGCGCCAATTTCGTACTCGACTGGATCGCGAACAGCGACGAGCCGGTCGTGAACCTCGACAAACTGACCTACGCGGGCAACCTCGAGACCCTCGCGTCGCTCAAGGGCAACCCCAACCACATCTTCGTGCAGGGCGACATCGGCGACAGCGCGCTGCTCGACCGCCTGCTGGCAGAGCACAAGCCGCGCGCCGTGGTCAACTTTGCAGCCGAATCGCACGTCGACCGCTCCATTCACGGCCCCGAAGACTTCGTGCAGACCAACGTGCTCGGCACCTTCCGCCTGCTCGAATCCGTGCGCGGCTTCTGGAGTGCGCTGCCGGCCGAGCAAAAGGCAGCCTTCCGCTTTCTGCACGTGTCGACCGACGAGGTCTACGGCTCGCTTTCCAAGACCGACCCCGCCTTCACCGAAGAGCACAAGTACGAGCCCAACAGCCCGTACTCGGCCAGCAAGGCCGCCAGCGACCACCTCGTGCGCGCCTGGCACCACACCTACGGCCTGCCGGTGGTTACCACCAACTGCTCGAACAACTACGGGCCGTTTCACTTTCCCGAAAAGCTCATTCCACTGATGATCGTCAACGCGCTGGCCGGCAAGCCGCTGCCCGTGTACGGCGACGGCATGCAGGTGCGCGACTGGCTCTACGTGAAGGACCACTGCAGCGCCATCCGCCGTGTGCTCGAAGCCGGCAAGCTCGGTGAAACGTACAACGTGGGCGGCTGGAACGAGAAGCCCAACATCGAGATCGTCAACACCGTGTGTGCGCTGCTCGACGAACTCAGCCCCAAGGCCGGCGGCAAGCCGTACAAGGAACAGATCACCTACGTCACCGACCGCCCCGGCCACGACCGCCGCTACGCCATCGACGCGCGCAAGCTCGAAGCCGAGCTCGGCTGGAAGCCCGCCGAGACCTTCGACTCCGGCATTCGCAAGACCGTCGAGTGGTACCTCGCGAACAGCGAGTGGGTGCGTAACGTGCAAAGCGGCGCCTACCGCGAGTGGGTCGAAAAACAGTACGACGCGAAGGCTGCTGCATGAAGCTGCTGCTGCTTGGCAAGGGCGGGCAGGTGGGTTGGGAATTGCAGCGCAGCCTGGCGCCGCTGGGTGAGCTGGTGGCGCTCGATTTCGACAGCACCGATTTCCATGCCGACTTCAGCCGCCCCGAGCAACTGGCAGAGACCGTGCTGAAGGTGCGCCCCGACGTCATCGTCAATGCGGCGGCGCACACCGCCGTCGACAAGGCCGAGAGCGAGCCCGAGTTCGCGCGCAAGCTCAACGCCACTTCGCCCGGCGTGGTGGCCGAGGCGGCGCAGCAGATTGGCGCGCTGATGGTGCATTACTCGACCGACTACGTCTTCGACGGCAGCGGCACCGCGCCCTGGAAGGAAGACGACGCGACCGGCCCGCTGAGTGTGTACGGCCAGACCAAGCTCGAGGGCGAGCAGCTGGTGGCGCAGCATTGCGCAAAGCACCTCATCTTTCGCACGAGCTGGGTGTATGCGGCGCGCGGCGGCAACTTCGCCAAGACCATGCTGCGGCTGGCGAAGGAGCGCGACAAGCTCACCGTCATCGACGACCAGTTCGGCGCGCCCACGGGCGCCGAGCTGCTGGCCGACATCACGGCGCACGCCATCCGGGCGACGCTGCAAGACCCCAAGAAAGCCGGCCTCTATCACGCGATTGCCGGCGGCGAAACCACATGGCACGGCTACGCGCGGTATGTGCTCGGGCTGGCGCAGCAGGCCGGCGTCGAGCTCAAGGCCGGACCCGATGCCGTCGAGGCCGTGCCGACCAGCGCCTTCCCGACCCCGGCGAAGCGCCCGCACAACTCGCGCCTGGACACCACCAAGCTGCAGACCACCTTCGGCCTGCGCCTGCCCCCGTGGCAGGACGGCGTTGCGCGCATGCTGCGCGAAACGCTCTGACGCGTGAATTCACACGAGAAGAAAAGCATGACCACGACGACTCAACGCAAGGGCATCATCCTGGCCGGCGGCTCGGGCACCCGCCTGCATCCGGCGACCCTGGCGCTCAGCAAGCAGCTGCTGCCCGTGTATGACAAGCCGATGATCTACTACCCGCTCAGCACGCTGATGCTGGGTGGCATGCGCGACATCCTGATCATCAGCACGCCGCAGGACACGCCGCGCTTCCAGCAACTCCTGGATGACGGCAGCCAGTGGGGCATCAACCTGCAGTACGCGGTGCAGCCGAGCCCGGACGGCCTGGCGCAGGCCTTTCTCATCGGCGACAAGTTCGTGGGCAATTCGCCGAGCGCGCTGGTGCTGGGCGACAACATCTTCTACGGCCACGATCTCGTGAACCTGCTCGCCGACGCCGACAAGAAGCCGTCCGGGGCCACCGTGTTCGCATACCACGTGCAAGACCCGGAGCGCTATGGCGTGGTCGCGTTCGACGCGAAGGGCAAGGCCAGCAGCATCGAAGAGAAGCCCTTGAAGCCCAAGAGCAGCTACGCCGTCACCGGCCTCTACTTCTACGACAACCAGGTGGTGGACATTGCCAAGGCCGTGAAGCCGAGCGCGCGCGGCGAGCTGGAGATCACCGCCGTCAACCAGGCGTACCTCGAACTGGACCAGCTGAACGTGCAGATCATGCAGCGCGGCTACGCCTGGCTGGACACAGGCACGCACGACAGCCTGCTGGAAGCGGGCCAGTTCATTGCGACGCTGGAGCATCGGCAGGGGTTGAAGATTGCTTGTCCGGAAGAGATTTCGTGGCGCAACGGATTCATCTCCAGTGAACAGCTCGAGAAGCTCGCGGCGCCGCTGGAGAAGAGCGGCTACGGCAAATACCTGCGGCACCTGCTGAACGACGAGGTGCGCTCATGAAGGCCACGCCGACAGCCATTCCCGATGTGCTGGTGATCGAGCCCAAGGTGTTCGGCGACGCGCGGGGCTTCTTCTTCGAAAGCTTCAACCAGAAGGCCTTCGACGAAGCGGTCGGCCATCATGTCGATTTCGTTCAGGACAACCACTCGCGCTCGGTCAAGGGCGTGCTACGTGGCTTGCACTACCAAATTCAGCAGCCGCAGGGCAAGCTGGTGAGGGTGGTGCGCGGCACGGTGCTCGACGTGGCGGTGGACATCCGGCGCAAGTCGCCGACTTTCGGCAAATGGGTTTCACAGGAACTGAGCGAAGAAAACCACAAGCAATTGTGGGTGCCCGCGGGCTTCGCGCACGGATTCCTGGTGCTGAGCGATACCGCTGACTTCCTGTACAAGACAACGGACTACTACGCCCCGGCCAACGAACGCTGCATTGCCTGGAACGACCCGGCCATCGCCATCGTTTGGCCCGACCTGCAGAGCGATTTCGTGTTGTCCGCCAAGGACCAGACCGGCAGACGTCTGGCCGACGCCGAAGTATTTGAATGACGCCGTGCGCGGCGCGCCAGCACGGGCGCTTTTCGGGCGCACCCTTCAGTTTTCTTCTCTCATGCGGCCGCACGTTGCGGCCCACATTCATTCGGCCGGTTCCTGACGACGGCGAAAATGAACAACTCACCGTCTCGCATTTTTTCTAAGCGCCGCCAATGAATTTCAGATGGACCACCGTGCTTGCCCTGCTCCTCCTGGGCGGCGTGGCAACGGCGACAGGCTTGCACCAGCTGAGTTGGCATTCGATCGCCGCCCTCCGGTGGGACGCGCTCAAGCCATACGCCGTGGTGATGGCGAGCGGCATGTTCGTCGCCGAAATCTGTTCGCGCTGGCTCGGCATCCATCGGCTGGCGGCCGGCGCGGCCGTGGCAGCCGCCATTGCATTGGCCACGGGCGCGGCGGGCGCCTTGCTGGTCGTGGCGTGGATCGCGCTCGCGAGCCACGTGGTGGGCTCGACGGTGCTGACGGTGTGGAGCAAGCGCAGCGAAGCGCCCTCGGCCCTGATCTCGGTGCTCGTGGGCGCTGTCGTGTATGGGTCGCTGATCGGCCTTGCCGCGCACTGGCCCATCAACTACCCGGGCTTGTACGCCATCGCGCTGGCCTTGCCGATCGTTTTCGGCTGGCGGCAGGTTCGCACGGCGCTGCTGTCGATGAAGACCTTCGCCCGCAGCAAGTCGACGTCCTGGCTGGACCTGCTGATCGTCGGCGTGGCGCTGGCTCACTTCATCGTGGCGTTGATGCCGGAAACCGGGCACGACGCCCTGGCCTCGCACCTGTTCATTCCCGCGCACCTCGCGGCGCGCCACGCCTGGGGCTTCGACGTCAGCCTGTATGCGTGGGCGGTGATGCCGATGATGGGCGACTGGCTGTTCTCGCTGGGCTACATGCTGGCGGGCGAAACAGGCGCTCGCCTGGTCAATGTCGGCTTCGTGCTGGCCACCTGCTGCCTGGTGCGCGAACTCGTGCTGTGGGCCGGCGGCAGCCGGGCCGGTGCGAAGTGGGGCGCGCTGCTGTTGCTCACCACGCCGCTGGCGCTGCTCGAAAGCAGCAGCCTCTACATCGAATCCGTCTGGGCGGCCTTCGCGGTCGCCGGCGCGCTGTCGCTTTTCAGGGCGCTGCAGCGCGACGGGCAGCGGCCCGCCGACATCCGCTCGGCCGCCATCCTGCTCGGCGGCGCACTGGCCGCGAAAGCGATCACGCTGGCGATCCTTCCCGGGTTGTTCATCGTGTTCCTGGTGCGTTTTCGCGTGTGGGCCATCAAGGCATCGGCGGGGCGCTTCGCGCGTGCACTTGGGCTGTTCGCGCTGGTAGGCTGCGTTCCCTACCTCACCGCATGGGTGCTCACCAAAAATCCGTTGTTCCCCTATTTCAACGAGATCTTCCGTTCGAAGCTCTGGCCTCTGGCCAACTTCCAGGACTCCCGCTGGACCAAGGGCTTCAAGTGGGACACGCTCTACCAGGCGACCTTCCACACCGAAACCTTTCTGGAAAGCTGGCCGGGCGCGAGCGGTTTCCAGTGGGTGCTGCTCCTGCTGCCCGCGGTCGTGCTGGTGGCTCGCAAAGGAAAGCAGCGCGCGCTGGCGATTCTCTTCGTGGGTGCGGCTTCGGCGGTGGTGACGTTCCAGTCCATCGCCTACCTTCGCTACATCTTCCCGGCCTTCGTGTTGATGGTCGCGTTGATCGCCGCCGCGTTCTCGCAGCCGGAAAACACCTCGCCGACCGGCAAGCGGGCGCTCTGGATCGCCGGCGCCGTCGTCGTGCTGCTGAACCTCGTCTTCCTGAAATCGGCAACCCACTACGGCGACATCGTGGCGCAGCCGCTGCTCAGCCAGACCGGCAGGGAAGCCTTCCTGCGCGAGCGGCTGCCCATTCGCAGCGCGGTCGACGTGGTGAACAAGCTCAACCTCGACGACTCGCCAGTGGCGGTGTTCTCCTCGCCGCTGGGTGCCGGCCTTCATGCCGATGCGCTGTACCCCAGTTGGTACAACCCGAATTTCGAGCGCGCCGTGACCGCTGCCGATTCGACCGACGCGATGGCCAGGGCGCTGGTGCTGGCGGGCGGCGACTACCTCGTTCTCGACAGCGGCTGGGGCACGCCCGTGCTGAGAAAACTGATCGAGGACTCGAGCGACCCGGTGGCTGCGTTCGTGCCCATTGCCGTGCGGCGCGTCAAGGATCAATATCGGTTCGCGCAGGAACTGCTGCGCAACCCCGAATTCGCCGCGGACGACGGCTGGTACCTGCCACCTGGCAATTTGGACAGGCGCGCGGGCCGCATCTCGGTCAACGTGACGGCCGTGGCGACGCAGCAGGTTCCCGTGGTCGCCGGACGCCGCTACAAGAACAGCGCGAAGAGCGTCTGCGACACGCAACCGACCCAGGGTCGCCTGCAGGTGAACTGGATGGATGCCAAGGGCCGGTTCATCGCAACGAACATCCAGGTGTTCGAATGCACCGCCGAGGCCACGACCTATTCCATGGAAGTCAGGGCGCCCCGAAAAGCAGCCACTGCCGTCGTCTATGCCTCGGGCCAGACCGCCGTCCCCGTCACCTTCAGTGAAGTATCTTTCAAACAATGACCTCCACCAGCTACGAAACGCAGATGTCGAGCGCCCGGATCGCGGTCGTGATCCCGTCCTACAAGGTCACCCGGCACATCGCGCCGCTGATTGCATCGATCCCTTCGTACGTCTGGAAAATCTACGTGGTGGACGATGCCTGTCCCGACCAGTCGGGCAACTTCGTCAAGGCGAATTGCACCGATCCGCGAATCACCATCGTTTTTCATGAGGTCAACCAGGGCGTCGGCGGTGCGGTCATGACCGGCTACCGCGAGGCCATCAAGGACGGCGCCCAGGTCATCGTGAAAATCGACGGCGACGGCCAGATGGACCCGACGCTCATTCCCAACTTTGTAGACCCCATTCTTTCGGGCGAGGCCGACTACACCAAGGGGAACCGGTTCTTCGACCTGGAAAAGGTCCGCGCCATGCCCAAGGTTCGCCTCATCGGCAACGCGGTTCTTTCGCTGATGACCAAGCTTTCGTCCGGCTATTGGGACCTGTTTGACCCGACCAACGGTTACACGGCCATTCATGCGCGGGTGGCCGAACACCTGCCCATGGAAAAGCTGAGCCGTCGCTATTTCTTTGAAACCGATGTGCTGTTTCGGCTCAACACGCTGCGCGCGGTGGTCATGGACGTGCCGATGGAGGCACAGTACGGCGACGAAGTCAGCAATCTGAAAATTTCGAAGATCGTGACTGAATTTCTTTTCAAGCACGCGAGAAATTTCATGAAGCGAATTGGCTACAACTACTACCTGCGCGACATGTCACTCGGCTCGCTGGAATTGCCGGTCGGCCTTTTGCTGTTTTTTGGTGGTGGCGTATTCGGTATTTACCACTGGATCAATTCCATGCGCGCCGGCGTTGAAACATCGTCGGGCACGGTGATGCTCGCGGCGCTTCCCATCCTGATGGGAATTCAATTGATTCTTTCATTCTTTGGCCAGGACATTGCCGCGGTTCCGCGCACGCCCCTGCACAAGAAGATTTCACGACGCGTCCTGTGACCGATTCACCGGAACATATCTACTCCAACAATGGACGAAGCGGTCAAATGATTAATGTCATGCTGACATTGCTGTTTGCAATGATCATGGGCTCGGGGCAGTTGGTGCTGTCCCAGGCATCGAAGGAAGTTTTTGCGCTGGGAGGCTTGTCGATCAATGCCTTGCTCACCAGCAAATGGCTTTGGCTCGGAATTTTCATCTATGGCTTTGCCATGATCTTCTGGGTTTATATCCTGTCGCGTTTCGACGTGAAATACGCCTACCCCATTTCTTCGACTGCCATTTTCTTCACCGCCATTTTCCAAGCGATCATTCAGCGCAACATGCCCAGCGGGAGCTATTGGCTGGGGCTGGCGCTGGTCGTGGTGGGCCTCGTCGTTCTTTCGATCGACAAGAAAATCTGAGTGCAGGCGTCGCAATTCCGATGAACAAGATTCGACTGGAGGCGCTGCAGGCGGACGGACTCGACGAACAGATCGCCGTTGGCGCCGCGGTGTATTCGACCCCCGAAGTCACCGACCGCGAGCACCTTCGCTGGAAGCACCTGGGCAACCCGGGCGGCGTCTCCACGAGCATCAGCGCCCGAAACCCGCAAGGTGAACTGGTCGGGCGTTCGTTCCTGCAGCCGCGGCGCGTGTCGCTGGGCGCGGCGGAGTCGTGCGCAGGGGCCACCGTCACCGACCTCGTGGTGAAGCCCGAAGAGCGCAACGCGGCCACCATGATCTCGATGACCCGCGCGGTGCGTGCGCCCGAAGGCATCGACGTCGTGTTTCACACCTCGAACGAGGTGAGCGACATCTTCTATCGCAAGCTGTTCAAGTTCCCGGTCGCGTTTTCCTTGCAGGCCGCGGGCTTGCCGATCGGCGTTGCCGGTGCGATCGGGCGCTTCGTGTCGAACCGTGCGCTCATCGCGTTCGGCAATTTCCTGGCGTCACCCTGGCGGTTGCTGATCCGCGCGGCCGCGGGTGCAGGCGCGTGGGGCACAGGCCTGGCGTTCGGCATGGCCCCTCAAGAAGCCGAAAGGGCCGAGGTGTTCCGGCGCTTTCGGGACTATGCCGGCCCTCACCTCGCGCGCGACGATGCATTCGTCGACTGGCGGTTTTCCAAAGGCACCTTGTTCCGCGGCGATGTGAAGTGGCTCTGGAAAAAGCAGGAGTGCCTGGGCTATCTGGCGTTCAAGCAGGTCGAACTGGCCGGGCTGAAGATCATGGTCATCATGGACTCGGTGTTGTCGCGGCCGCTGTCGGGCGGAGAATCGGCGCACCTGAAGCTGATGGCGGCGCGCGTGGCGGCCGACGCCGGTTGCGACGCGGTGTTCACCCTTGCGAACCTGCACAACCCGGCCTTGAAGTGGATGCGTGGCTTTCCGTTCATCGGCATCCCCGACCGCCACCTGCCGCATCCGACACCGATATTCGTTCATGCCGTCGAGGGCAGGCGCGGCGCCATGGCGCGAGCGGATCTGTTCTTTTCGCTGGCAGACCTGGACTATTTTTAAACTGGAAGGAACATCATGAGTGACTTGGCAAAACAGATCGTCGACGAGGCGATCCTCGAAGTGAACGCGGACCAGGACGCCGATGCGCAGATCGCGAACGAGCCGCACACCGCGCTGCTCAGCGAAGGCAGCAACGTCGACTCGCTCGCGCTGGTGCGCCTGCTGCTGGCCGTCGAGCGGATCATCGAAGAGAAGACCGGCAAGGCCATCACGGTGGTGGACGACACCGCCTTCGAAACCGAGCAGAGCCCCTTCGCCACCGTCGGCACGCTGCTGCAGCACGTGACCCACCTGCTGGCTTGAACATGCAGGACGGCCGCATTCTGATCACCGGTGCCAGCAGGGGCCTGGGCCGTGGGCTGGTCGAGCGGCTTCTCGCGGCCGGTGCCATCGTGTCGGGTTGCTCGCGGCAGTCGTCCGACATCGAGCACCCGAACTACACGCACTTCGTCGTCGACATCAGCGACGAGCCGGGCGTCGTCGCCATGTTCAAGGACATCGCGGCGCTCAAGGTGCCGTTGACGCTGCTGGTCAACAACGCGGGCGTTTCGCAGGCCAGCCTGGGCATCCTGACGCGGGCCGCCAATGCCGAGGCCATCATCCGCACCAACCTGCTCGGGACCTTTTTTGTTTCCCGGGAAGCGCTCAAACTGATGCAGCGCCAGAAGTACGGCCGCATCGTGAACTTCTCGTCCATCAACGTTCCGCTGGGCAGTGCCGGCAGCTCCCTCTACAACGCCAGCAAGGCGGGGGTGGAGGCTTTCTCGAACGTGCTCGCCAGGGAGTGCGGCAACACGGACATCACCATCAACACGCTGGGCCTGTCGCTGGTCAACAACTCCGGCATGCTGGAGGCGCTCGGCGAAAAGGCCGTGTCCGCCAAGCAGTCGAACATGCTGAAGCCGAAGGTGCTCGAGGTGGACGAGATTCTTCACGCGGTGAATTTCTTCGCTTCCCCGCTGGCGCGCAACATGACGTGCCAGACCCTTTATTTCGGGGGGCTGTGATGACCGCCAGCACCAGTCACGCCCACAGCGGCACCGACGCGGACAGCGTCTGGACTTTCACCAACGGCAAATGGCGGCAGAACTGCTATGTGGTCGGCAACGCGCAACGCAAGGCGCTGATCGTCGACCCGGGCAGCGACGCCGAAGGCTTGCTCGCGCTCATCGACACGCTCGGCGTGACGCCGGTGGCCATCGTCAACACGCACGCGCACTACGATCACATCGGCGCGGTGGCCGCGGTGCAGGAAAAGTTCGGCATTCCGTTCTACCTGCACGGTGACGATGCCAAGCTGATGAAGCAGGCCAACATCTACAAGATCCTGTTCGAGAGCAAGACCAGCATCAAGGTGCCGGAGTTCGACCGCAATCTGGCCGAATTGGAGGGCGACGAACTGGTGCTCGACGGGTTCGTCGTGCGCATCGTGCGCACGCCGGGCCACACGCCCGGAAGCACCTGCCTGATCGTTGGCAACAACCTGTTCAGCGGCGACACGCTGCTGCCGGGAGCCCCCGGCAGGACCGACCTGCCCGGCGGCGACAAGAAAAAGCTGGCACAAACGCTGGAAAGCCTGCGCCAGCTGGACGCTGGTTATCTCGTGCATCCGGGCCACGGCAAGCCGTTCGCCCTGGGCGAGTTCTGGAGCAAGTTCGATGACAAATAACGCCGGTGTCGGCATCGAGGGCATCGGCTACAGCCTTGGCGCCCTGACGGTGACCAACGCCCAGTTGCAGGCCGAGAACCCGCACTGGGACATGTCCAAGACCATCGAGAGAACCGGTGTGTCCTCCAGGCCGATCGCAGCCGAAGGAGAAACGGCGCTCGACCTCGCGATGCAGGCGAGCGCCGACGTGTTCCGGCGCCTCGACATCGGCGCGGGCGACATCGACGCCCTGATCTTCTGCACGCAGACGCCCGACCATGTGCTGCCGCCGAACTCGGTGCTGCTGCACGGCAGGCTCGGCATGCTGCCCTCGGTCATGGCCTTCGACATCACGCATGCCTGCTCGGGATTCGTCTACGCGCTGGGCATCGCGCGCAGCCTCGTGATCAGCGGCACCGCACGCCGGGTGCTGGTGGTTACCGCGGATACCTATTCGCGCCTGGTGCATCCGCTGGACCGGTCGATCCGGCCGTTGTTCGGCGACGGCGCCGCAGCCACGGTCGTTTCCGCACAGCAGCCGAAGCTGCGTGTAATCGACGCAAGCTTCGGCACGTCCGGAAAGAACGCCGAGCGCTTCATCGTGAAGAACGGCGGCGCCCGCCATGCGTCGACCGCCGGCGGTGCGCCGGCCGAACCCGACCGAAGCGGCCGCATTCACAGCGACGATCACATCCGCATGGACGGCATCGGCCTGCTGAGCTTCTTCAACAACGCCGTGCCGACGGCGGTGCGCGACATGCTCGGCAAGCATGCGCTCGCCGTTTCCGACATCTCGCTGTTCGTGTTTCACCAGGCCAGCCGGCTGGCGCTCGACGGCATCTCGCGTGCGCTGCAGATACCCGAGCAGAAGATGGTCGTCGACATGGAGGACACGGGCAATCTCGTCTCGGCCTCCATTCCCGTGGTGCTGGCCAAGCTCATCGACAAGGGTGTCGTTGCCGAAGGCCAGACCATCGTTCTTTGCGGCTTCGGCGTGGGTTTGTCCTGGGCCACCGTTCTCATTCAAGTTTGAAGGCCAGACCGTGAGCCAGATCCAATTTCTTCTCGACCGATTCGCGTCGAAGCCAGAGGCCCCCGCGGTGGTGTTCCGTGGCGCTTCCGTCAACTATGGCGAACTGTCCGCCGCCATTGCGCAGCAGCAGCAAGCGCTCGAAGCCGCCGGCGTGCAGCCCGGCGTGCCGGTGATCCTGCGCGGCGACTACTCGGCGCTGGCCGTGAGCATGCTGCTCGCGCTCATCGAGCGTTGCTGCATCATCATTCCGCTGACGCCCGAGGCCTGCGACAGCCTCGGCGCGTCGATCGGCGACGTGGCGCCCGAATGGCTGATCGACGTGTCGAAGACCGAGGCCAGCTTCGAGAAGCTCGCCGCGGGTCCGTTGCCCGAGCTGTACAAGATCGTGATCGAGCGCGCCGCGCCCGGCCTGGTGCTCTTCACCTCCGGCTCGTCGGGCAAGCCGAAAGCCGTGGTGCACGATTTCTCCAAGCTCATGGAGAAGTTTCACGCGGTTCGCCCCGCGATGATCACGCTGAACTTCCTGTTGTTCGACCACTGGGGCGGCCTCAACACGCTGCTGCATTGCCTGTCGAACCTGTGCCTCATCGTCGTGCCGGCCGGCCGCTCGCCCGAGCAGGTGTGCGCCCTGGTGGCGGCGCACCGCATCGAGCTGCTGCCCGCCACGCCGAGTTTCCTGAGCATGCTGTTGATCAGCAAGGCCTACCTGGGGCACGACCTCGGTTCGTTGAAGCTCATCACCTACGGCGCCGAGCCGATGCCCGAGACGACGCTGAGGAACCTGCGCAAGGTGTTCCCCGGCATCGAGCTGCGCCAGACCTACGGAATGATCGAACTCGGCGTGCTGCGCGCCAAGTCGCGCTCGCCCGATTCGCTGTGGGTCAAGCTCGGCGGCGAAGGCTACAGCGTGCGCGTGGTCGACGGCATGCTGCAGATCCGCGCCGATTCGGCCATGCTGGGCTACATCAATGCGCCGAGCCCGTTCACGGAAGACGGCTTCCTCATGACGGGCGACCTGGTCGAAACCGACGGCGAATGGATCCGCGTGCTGGGGCGGCAGTCCGACATCATCAATGTCGGCGGCCAGAAGGTGTACCCGGCCGAAGTCGAGGCCGTGCTGCTCGATTGCCCCGAAGTGGCCGATGCCGTGGTGTACGGCGAGCCCAACCCGCTGCTGGGCAAGATCGTCTGCGCTCAGGTCATCCTGCGCGAGGGCTTCGACGAGGCGGCGGCGCGCAGCGGCATCCGCAAGCTGGGCAAGGAGCGGCTTCAGCCGTTCATGATCCCTGCCAAGATCAAGTTTGTGACCGAAATCGCGCAGTCGCACCGGCTCAAGCGCGTACGCGCCAAGTCTTGAACGCGAACCGTCGTGGCATGACCGCAGGCACCGCACTTTTTCTCTTTGCGCACCAGGACGACGAGTTCGGTGTGTTCCAGAAGATCCTCGATGAACGGGCCGCCGGCGCGCGGGTGGTTTGCGCGTTCATGACCACGGGCACCGTGGGCGGTGCGTCCCCCGAGGCGCGCAATCGCGAGTCGCTCGCCGTGCTGGAAAAGCTCGGCGTCGGGGCGGGCGACGTGATCTTCGCGGGGCAGCAACTGCAGATCGACGACGGTGCGTTGATGCACCGCCTCGACGATGCCGCGGCCTGGTTGCGCGGCTGGATCGACGCCTGCTCGTCGCTGCGCGGGCTGTACCTGCCAGCCTGGGAGGGCGGTCATCCCGACCACGATTCATTGCATGCCGTGGGCGTCACCGTCGCGCTGCAGGCGGGGCTGCTGCACCTGGCAAGGCAATCGCCGCTGTACAACGGCTACAAGCGTCCAGGGCAGTTGTTCAACGTGTTGCGGCCGCTGCCCATGAACGGGCCGGTGGAGCCCATAGCGGTGCCCTGGGGACACCGCATCGCGTTCATGCGCCATTGCCTCAGCTACCCGACGCAGCGCAAGACCTGGATCGGCCTGTTTCCGTTCGTGCTGCTGCACTACGTGTTCGGCGGGCGGGATGCGATGCAGCCTGTGGCTCCCGAGCGGCTGGCTTCGAGGCCGCATGAGGGGGCGCTTTACTATGAGCGGCGTCAGTTCACGACTTGGGCTGCGCTCAGCGGGCGCGTTGCCGCGTTCACGCGCTCGAACACTTGACCTTGCGACTCAGGGGGCCGAGCGCTGGTCCAGCAGCTTGATCGCACGCGTGACGTCTGCCTCGTCCGCGAAAGCCAACAGCGCAGGCTGCTGCACTTCGATGAACTGCACCGTGACCCAACGGGCATCTGAAGGTATGGCCGCAGTGATCGCCGACAGGCGCAAGCCCGTGCCCCAGCGCAGGCGGTAAGACGACTCGAAATACGCCGCCATGCCGTTGCGCATCCAGGCGTCCATGTAGCTGTCGCCCACGAACAGCACCGGGTGCAACAACGCCTTGCTGCCCGGAGCAACGTGGCTCACGTCGGTGTAAGGCGCCGGGCCCGTCACGCTGGTGAACCCGCCAGGCCACTGCCATGATGGCATCACGAAAATGGATTTTTCGCTTGGCGAACGCAGCAGCGGCATGAAGCGCGCGATGCCGCCGCTGTAGGACTGCGTTTCGTAGCGCAGCGGATGCGTCCACGCGCTGGCCGAAATGCCTTCGGCATGGCTCATCGCGTCCACGACGCCCTTGGCCACCGGGTAGGCCGCGGGGTCGTTCCAGTGGAAGTCGGTGCGATGGAAGATCGGCCGCGTTTTCTCGACTTCCTTCAGGATGGACGTGCTGTCGATGAAGGTCACGTTGGGCACGTGTTTCAGCTTGTCGAGCAGGCTGTCGATGCGCCGCAGCGGTGGCCGCTCGGCAACCGAGGCCGGCAACTTGTCGGGCAGGAACCTGTCGCCCAGCAGGTTGACGACCATCACCATGCCGATGCCCTTTTGCTGCAGGGCTTCGGCATAGCGCCGCACGCCTTCGACCACGGCGGCCTCGTGCGTGCCGAGGTAGGCGTCGACGGCCGGCTTCTCGACGTCGAGCGTACTGCGGTAGAACAGGTAGCCGTCCCGGCCCACGTGAACCTTGTCGGACACGCGGAACAGGCGGTAGTCGACCGTGGCCTTGAGCCGGATCAGCAGCGCCCGAAACCCGAAGTGGTCCGAGAACCAGCTGTTGGCCTGCTGCA
Organism: Variovorax monticola; assembly: GCF_051216855.1. Lineage (NCBI taxonomy): Bacteria > Pseudomonadati > Pseudomonadota > Betaproteobacteria > Burkholderiales > Comamonadaceae > Variovorax > Variovorax monticola. The sequence goes on along the minus strand of NZ_JBPJZP010000004.1, from coordinate 592,628 downwards.
GGTAGCGGTCGGGGTACGCCATGCTCGGCGGCGCCGCCAGCGTGCGCTGCTCGTCGATGGTCATCTCCGGCAGCCATCGCGTGGCCATCTGCAGGCCCGGCAGCAGCGTCAGGACGAGGAAGGCCGCGATGAAGATCCGGCGGGTGGCAGTGGAGCGCATCTCAGAAGCGGAAATAGATGAACGGATTGAATCCGTTGGCTGCGATCAGCATGGCCGAGTAGGCGAAGAGCACTAGAGCACCCAGCGAGAGCACAGGCGCGGCGATCGAGTCGCCTGCGCGTTGCCAGGCGGCGAGCCGCCAGTTTTCGGGCACCAGCACCGCCACGCTGCCGATCACCAGAAACAGCAGCTTGTCGGATGTCAACACAGACCATGCGGCCGCGGGCGTCTCGCCCCCCGTCACGCCCGCCATGGCCATCAGGTAGTGCCCTGCCACGCCGGCCGACGGCGCCCTGAACAGCACCCAGCCGACCATCACCAGCAGCAGCGTGGTCAGCCAGCCGCTGAAGCCGCGAGGCGTCCAGCCGAACCGGTTCAGCGCCAGCCGCTCGATGACCAGCAGCACGCCGTGGAACAGCCCCCACAGCAAGAAGGTGTAGGCCGCTCCATGCCACAGGCCGCACAGCACGAACACGATGAGCAGGTTGAGGTACGTGCGCACCGGCCCCGCGCGGTTGCCGCCCAGCGGGATGTACAGGTAGTCGCGGAACCAGCGCGACAGCGTCATGTGCCAGCGCCGCCAGAACTCGGTGATGCTGTGCGACCGATAGGGCTGGTTGAAGTTTTCCGGAAACTTGAACCCCAGCATCCGGCCCATGCCGATCGCCATGTCGGAGTAGCCCGAAAAGTCGAACAGGATCTGCAGCGTGTACGCCAGGATGCCGATCCAGGCGGCGGCGGTGCCGAGCTGGTCGGCCGGCAGCCCGAACATGCGGTCGGCGACCACGCCCACGTTGTCCGCAATGACGATCTTCTTGGCCAGGCCGAGGCAGAAGCGCAGCAGCCCGGCATGCACGTCCTCCAGGCGAACGGGGCGGTGCTGGATGCGGCTCACCAGCTCGCTGTAGCGCACGATCGGCCCGGCGATGAGCTGGGGGAACAGCGTGTGGTACATGCCGAAGTCGACCAGCGTGGGCGCGGGCGGCGCGTCGCGCCGGTAGATGTCGACGATGTATGAAATCCCCTGGAACGTGAAAAACGAAATGCCCGCTGGCAGCGCGATGTCGCTGAGCGTCCATGACGCGGGCATCTGGAGCGCGGCGGCCGCGTCCAGTGCCGCGCGCTGCATGAAGTTCCAGTACTTGTAGTAAATCAGCGGTACCAGATTGACGACCACGCCCACGGCCAGCAAGGCGCGGGCGCGGCCATCGGCCGGCATGCGGTACAGCGCGTTGCCGATGATCGCGTTGAGGACCACCGACCCCAGCAGCACCACCGACACCAGCCCGGCGTCCACGAAATAGAACGCGAAGCTCGCCAGCATCAGGAACGCGTTGCGCGAGCGTGCGGGAAGAACGAAATACAGCAGGAACACGATCGGCATGAAGCCGAACAGGAAGCCGGGCGAGCTGAAAGTCACTTTGCGTTCTAGCCCTTGAACATGCGGCGCGCGGCGCGCAGCGGCTTGGTGATGCGCCATGACAGCGAGCCGGTCATCTGGCGATGGGCCTCTTCGACCTGGGCCAGCGCGGCGACCCGCTGCTGGCTTTCCTTCAACAGCACGTCGCGCTCCGAAAGCACGCTGGCCGCGTGACGGTGGTCCTTCTGCAGCGTGCTCAGTTCCTGGCCGACATTGGTCAGTTGGGTGAGCACGCGCTCGACGTCCGATGCCTTGGAAGCCAGTTCCTGGCGCGTGCTCTCGAGTTCCCAGCGGCGCAGCGTGGATTCGCCCAGACTGGAGAAGACTTCCTTGACCGCTTTGGCGCCGGCCTGGTCCTTGGGCAGGTCAAGCAGCTTGCGCACTTCCGACGGCTGGTTGGGGCCGACGGCCAGCACGCCCAGGCCCGCCGAGTGGTCGAACTCGAAGCCGGGATATTGCTTCGTGACCTCGGCCCAGTATTGCCAGACGCCGAAGTCGCGCTCGCGCACGTTGGTGTCGTGGAACAGCACGATGGCGCGGTCCGACAGCTTGGGCAGCCAGCTCTCGAAGTCATGCTTCACGGCTTCGTAGGTATGGAGCCCGTCGATGTGCAGCAGGTCGACCGAGCCGTCCTCGAAGTAGGTCGTGGCCTCGTCGAAGGTCATGCGCATGAGGCGCGAGAAGCCCGCGAAATGCTTGTCGTTGAACGCAGCCAGATCGTTGTAGACGCTGTCGCCATAGAAGCCCGCGTGCTCGTCGCCCTGCCAGGTGTCGACCGCGTAGCACTTGGTGTTGAGGCCCTCGTTCTGCACGGTCTGGCAGAAGGCCGCGTACGACATGCCGAAGTGCGAACCCAACTCGACCAGGATGCGAGGCTGCTGCACGGCGGTGAGCCATGCGCCGAAGGGCACATGCCCGGTCCAGCCGCTGGAGACCAGGCGAAGCGGGCGGATGAACATGGCCAGGTTGGGCTGGACGGCGTCGAAGATCATGGGTTTCTGGCTGTTGTGTGGCTGGAAAAAGCGCGCTCGATTGTGCAGCAGGCCCGGCAAGCGCTATTTCGGCGTCACCGAGTAGCTGCCGACCTTGATCACGGTGCCCGTGAACAGCTGCTCGATGGCGATTTCATGGTCGCCTTCAGCGCTGAAAAGCGCCGGTGCAAAGGCTGCCGTGATGGCGGCCGGGGAGACGCCGGTCGATGACGCGGGTTTGCCGTCCAGCGTCATCCGGACGTCACCGATGTCGCCCGCGTCGGCGACCTGCACCCAGATACCGGCGCTGCCGTCCGGCTGCGCGTTCGGCACCGTGCCGGCAGGTGCCGAGCGCGGTCCCCAGTTCAGGACGCGCATCTTTGCAGCGCCGGCGGCCAGCTTGGCGAGCTCCTCGGCACTTTTCTGCAGGAATTCGGGCTTGCTGGCGAGCCCGGGGTTGCCCTTGGCGACGAAGAGCTCGAGTTCGGGCTTCAGCGGATTGGGCACGCGCTGGAAGTTGTCGGAAAAGTACCTGTAGGTCAGCGGATGCGAGTTCTTGAAGCGCGACTGTTCGTCGCCATCGAGTGCCAGGTCGTAGATCAGCGCAAAGCCCGGATCGGCGGCCTTGATTCGCGCGATCTCCATCTCCTCGAACGCGGCGGGGCGGGGGAACAGCGCATAGATCTCCCACACCGGCGATTTCTGGTCCAGCAGCGCGTAGGCCCCCGGCCATAGCGGCGCAGCGACGAAGTTTCGGCCCCCCACCGCGTACTGTTTGGCAATCCGGCGGAAGGCGTCCAATTCCTTTGCAGTGGCCGGGTCCACGCGCATGTGGCTGGCTGACACCTCGACGTCCACGCAGCGCTCGCTCGAGCGGCATTGCCAGCCTGCGTGATAGCCGTACATCGTCAGGACACTGGCCGCGAACAGCGCGCCCGCGACCCCCCAGCGGGTTCTTGTGCACGGCCGTGCAAGCGCGAGCGCGAGGCAGCCGACAAGCATCGGAAAAATCCCGAAAGCCAGGTGATAGAAGTCCGCGCGCGAGAAGGCGTAGTGCGCATAGGGCAGTGCAAGGAACGCGGATGCCGCGAACGCAGACACCACTGGCTTGCGCTGCCAGCGCTTCCAGACCACCCAGATCAGCGAAACGACGCCGAACACGAGCGTCCCGAGGAAGAACACGCCGAGCATCACGTCGCGCACGATGGCCACCAGCGGCCCTGAAAAGTCGGCGCGCCAAGGCCAGGGCACGGGCAGGCCGATGTTGGTCGCCTTGATTTCGAACAGAAAGCGAATGCCCTCCCAATACGCCGACGCGAATCCGGGAATCAGCAGCAGCATCGCGACAACGGGCAAAAACCCGAGCGCGACGCCGGCCGCGAACAGCAGCGCTGCGCGCACGAACGCGGGGCCCTGCGTGCGATGGAGATTCAGCCAAAGGATGGCCGCGCCCGCCGCGGCCAGCCCGTACATGCCGTGGTTGCGTCCCATGAAGGCCGAAAAGCCCACACACACGCCCGCCAGAAGGTAGCGGCGCGCGGTGGGTGCTTCGATCAGCATCGTCAGTGCGCCGATCAGCAGGATCGACGCGCACATGTCCGCCATCTTGAAGTGCGGAATCATCCAGACGGCCAGGGTGATGGATGCGATGGCGAGATACAGGCGATTTCGGTCCTGCCGGGCACCGGCGGCAATGACCAGCAAGCCGCAGAAGAGCCCTGCCACCTGCAGCACGGCGCCCGAGGCGCGCAACCCGAGCATGCCCGTGTCGCCGCCCCAGAGTCCCATCAGCGCGGCGGACCAGTAGTAGCGGAACGGGTCATAGGCCTGGAAATCGCGTAGCGGAACTTCGCCATGCATGACGCGCTGCACGCCGTACCAGAAGAAACCTTCGTCCCAGAGGTTCAGCCCCTTGGCGCCTTCCCAGAGAAAAAGGGCGAGCACCGTCAAGACGGAGATGGCGAAGATCGGGAGCAGCCGGGCTTTGGCGGAAGGAATGGACGCGTGCATCTGTGGCGGCTGGCTGGGTCGTGGAACCGCGTGGAGGCGAGGCGCCTCCCGAGGTTTAAATTGTCTCCAAATTGTGTCCGATAATCCCTGGGGGAACTTCGGGGCTGAATCTTCCGACGTGCGGCCCCGTGTCGGGGCAACAACGCAGAAGGGCCAGAGCATTGAAAAAAGTAGCGATCCTGCAGTCGAACTACATCCCGTGGAAAGGCTACTTCGACCTGATCGGCTCAGTCGATGAGTTCATCCTGTACGACGACATGCAGTACACACGCCGCGACTGGCGCAACCGCAACCAGATCAAGACGCCGCAGGGCGTGCAGTGGCTCACGGTGCCGGTGCGCGTCAAGGGCAAGTACGACCAGAAGATCAGGGACACCGAGATCGACGGCGGCGACTGGGCCGTTACGCACTGGAAGGCGCTCGCGCAGAATTACGCGCGCGCGCCGCACTTCGCCGAGATCGCCGCCTGGCTCGAACCTCTCTACCTGGCCGCTTCGTACACCCACCTGTCGGAGCTCAATCGCCGGTTCATCGAAGCGGTTTGCGCGTATATGCAGATCGACACGGTCATCGGCGATTCGCGCGACTACACGCTGGTCGAAGGCAAGACCGAACGCCTGGCCGACCTGTGCGCGCAGGCCGGCGGCACCGAGTACGTATCGGGCCCGTCCGCCCGCGACTACGTAGACGAAAGCGTCTTCGAGCGCAGCGGCATCCAACTCACCTGGTTCGACTACGCCGGCTATCCCGAGTACCCCCAACTGTGGGGCGAGTTCGCGCACGGCGTGACCGTGCTCGATCTGCTGTTCAACTGCGGCAAGGATGCGGGTCGCTTCATGAGACATGCCGGCCTATGAAGCTCTCGATCGTTGCAACCCTGTACCAATCCGCGGCCTACATCGACGAGTTCTGCCGCCGCGCGGGAGCGGCCGCGACGCAACTCGCCGGCGACGACTACGAGATCGTGCTCGTGAACGACGGTTCGCCGGACAACAGCCTCAATGTCGCGGTGCAACTCACGCAGCGCGACAGCCACGTGGTGGTGGTCGACCTGTCGCGCAACTTCGGGCACCACAAGGCCATGATGACCGGCTTGTCCGCGGCACGCGGCGAGCGCGTGTTCCTGATCGACAGCGATCTCGAGGAAGAGCCGGAATGGCTGACCTCGTTCGCGGACCAGATGGAGGCCGACGCGTCCGACGTGGTCTATGGCGTGCAGGCCGAGCGCCGCGGCGGATTCGTCGAGCAGATGACCGGCACGCTGTTCTACAAGCTTTTTCGCACGCTGACCGGCATCGTGCAGCCGAGCAACATCGTCACGGCGCGGTTGATGACGCGCCGCTATGTCGACGGACTGCTGATGCACGAAGAGCGCGAGCTGAACATCGGGGGCCTGTGGGTGATCACCGGTTTCCGGCAGTCGCAGCAGGTGGTTCGCAAGCACGCGACCAGCCCGACGACCTACTCGCTGTCGCGCAAGTTCAGCCACCTCGTCAACGCGATCACGTCGTTCAGCAGCCTGCCGCTGGTCTTCACGTTCTATTCGGGGTTGCTGATTTCTGCTTCGGCGCTGCTCTTCATCGTCTATCTGTTGTTGCGCTTTGTCTTCGGCGCTGCGCCGCCCAGCGGCTACACCTCGATCGTTGCATCGATCTGGCTGTTTTCGGGCCTCATCGTTTTCTTCCTTGGGGTGCAGGGCATCTACATCGCGAAGATATTCTCCGAAGTGAAGCGCCGGCCCTACACGATCGTGCGGCAGGTCTTCGCTCACCCCGACAGGGCAGGCAAGCAGATATGAGCAACGTCGATCGTTTCATCCCTTCTGCTTCTTACGGGCTGTTGGACCGCACACCGGAAGGCGCCCCTGTGGACCAGGCGGCCGAGCAGGTTCGCCACCTCGGGTATGCGCTGCTCGATGCGGGCTATGCGCCGGCAGAACTCAGGGGTATTTCCGACGCGTTCGAGAGCACGCGCAAGGCTTACATCGAAACGCACGGAGAGGCTCGGCTGCGTAGCCTGGACGAGTTCTACACCGTCCGGTCGTTGCTGACCCAGCCCGCAGGAAAGAAGACCTTTCTCGAACTCGCGCTCAACCCGAATCTCATGGCGGTGTTGAAGCAGCTGATACAGGGGAAGTTCATCCTCAACCAGCAGAACGGTATCGTGAACCCTCCGCAAGAGGGCTACAACCAGAGCGCATGGCACCGCGACCTGCCTTACCAGCACTTCGTTTCGTCGAGGCCATTGGCGATCAATGCGCTCTTCTGTGTCGACGACTTCACCTTCGACAACGGCGCCACATTCGTGCTTCCCGCGTCGCATAAGGCAGAGCCCTTTCCTTCTCGCTCCCATGTGGAGAGCAATGCCGCGCAGATCGAGGCCAAGGCGGGCTCGTTCATCCTGCTCGACTGCATGATGTTTCACGCGGGTGGCTTCAACAAGACGAATGTTGCGCGCCGGGCTGTGAATCACGTCTTCAACATTCCGTATTTCAAGCAGCAGATCAATCTCCCGTCGAACATCGACGGAGCGAACCTGTCTGCCGAGGCACGGGACATTCTCGGGTTCGGCTACGTGGAGCCCGCCTCGGTGAGTGCCTATCTCTCCAGCCGCGAGTCCAAAAAATCATGATCCAATTTCTTGTCGGAGGGCTATGAAAATGGCCGTCTTGCCTCCCGGAACACTTTTGCAATTGATGTATCTGAAAGAACGCTTGCGCAGTGTTCCGGCAGGTCGATTCATCGAGATCGGCCCTGGCAGCGGCGAGATCACGCGGCTGTTGCTCGATCATGGATGGACGGGTTCGTCGTACGACCTCGAGAGCCGCACGATCGACAGCCTGAAGCAACGCTTTTCTTCGGAGATATCAGGCGGGCGTTTCATGCCCGTCAACCATGACTTCCTGCAGGCTCCGGCGGACCAGGTCGGAAAGGCCGACCTCGTCATTTCATGCATGGTGATGGAACACATGGACGATCAGGGGCAGCACGCGTTCATGCACAAGGCCCTGCAGGTGCTCCAGCCGCAGGGCGCAATGATCGGCATCGTGCCGGGATCGCCGGCGCACTGGGGCATCGAGGATGACATTGCGGGACATTGCCGGCGCTACACCCGCACGGCCATCAAGGAACTGGTTTCCGAGAGCGGCTGGAAGCTCAAGCATGTTGCGGGCCTCACCTTTCCGATTTCCAATTTTCTTTTGCCTGTGTCCAACTACCTGGTCAACAGGGCGGAGCGCGCCAAGCTGAATCTCTCGCTGGTCGACCGCACCAAGGCGTCGGGTCGCCGACAGGTCGCGTTCAAGACGCACTTTCCCTCGTTGCTCGGCGTGGTGCTGAACCCCGTCACCATGTTCCCGGCCTTTCTCATCCAAAAGCTCTTCGCCCGCTCCGAACGCGCGCTGGTGCTTTACTTCGAAGCCAGCCCTGTAACACGGGCGCAAGACAAATGACGTCCGACTCCCGCCAAGCTCTGCTCTCCGAAGTCGCCGACTATTACACCGGCAAGCTGGCCGAGCACGGTGAAAGCCCGCGTGGTGTTGACTGGAACGGTGAAGAAGGCCAGGTGCTTCGCTTCGAACAACTGTGCAAGGTCATCGCCGCAGAGGGGTCGTTTTCTCTCAACGATCTGGGCTGCGGATACGGCGCCCTGTGCGACTTTCTGGCGCCCCGTTACAAGGCGTTCGAGTACACAGGCATCGATGTGTCCGAAGCCATGGTGCGTGCGGCCGAGCAGCGGCACCAGGGCAAGCCGAACGCGCGCTTTGTCGTCGCAAGCGAAGCCGACCGGGTGGCCGACTACAGCGTGGCCAGCGGCATTTTCAACGTGCGAATGGGCCGGTCCGATGCCGAGTGGCAGGCTTATGCGGAAGCGATGCTCGATACGCTGGATCGATCGAGCGCCAAGGGCTTCGCATTCAACTGCCTGACTTCCTATTCGGACAAGGACAGGATGCGCGCCGATCTCTACTACGCAGATCCGCTTGCATTGTTCGACCTGTGCAAGCGCCGGTATTCGCGCAACGTCGCATTGATGCACGACTACGGCCTGTACGAATTCACGATGATCGTGCGGAAGACACCATGAAAAAAACGAAGAAGCTCGTCATCTTCGGTTGCGGCGATATCGGGCAGCTCGCGCACTACTACTTCAGCTCGGACTCCGGGTATGAGGTCGTGGCTTTCACCGTCGACGCGGCCTTCGTGCCCGGGCCGGAGTTTTGCGGCCTCCCGGTCGTCCCGTTCGAAGAACTGACCGAGCGTCATTCGCCGGGCGATGTCGACGTGTTCGTGGCGCTCAGCTACTCGAAGCTCAACGCAGTGCGAAAAGAGAAGTACCTGGCGGTCAAGGCGCTCGGATATCCGTTGGCGAGCTTCATCAGTTCACGCGCGACGGTGCTCAATGAGGGCCGTATCGGCGAGAACTGCTTCATCTTCGAGGACAACACGATCCAGCCCTTCGTCACGGTTGGCAACAACGTGACGCTGTGGAGCGGCAATCACATCGGCCACCACTCGGTGATCGGCGATCACTGCTTCATCGCTTCCCATGTGGTGGTGTCGGGCGGCGTCGAGATCGCTGAGCAGTGCTTCATCGGCGTGAATGCGACGCTGCGCGATCACGTCAAGGTCGGTGCGCGTTGCGTGATCGGCGCCGGCGCGCTGCTGCTGGCCGACGCGGAGCCGGAGGGCGTGTACATCGGCGCGGCGACCGAGCGCTCGAAGGTGCCCAGCACGAGGCTGCGGGGTATATGACGCATCACTGGCAAAAGCTCGGCCTGCTCTACTGCCCGTCCGGCGACCGGCGCCATCCCAAGCTCCTTTCGCACGCAGCCAATCCGCTGCCGGTGCACATGGAGGGAGATGTCTACCGTGTCTATTTCAGCGGCCGCGATGCGCTCCAGCGTTCCTCTGTGGGCGCGGTGGATGTCGACATCGTCCAGCGCCGGGTGGTGAAAGAGCACGAGGAACCGTTTTTCGAACACGGGCCTGCGGGAAGTTTCTATGCGGACGGTGTCAGCGTTGGCAACTGCTACGACACCGCTGGCCGCAAGCACATGCTTTTCATGGGCTGGCAAAACCCGTCGGACGCTCATTGGCGCGGCGATATCGGGCGGTTGCAGGTCGGCGAAGACCTCGCCCTGACGATGGTCGATGCGGCGCCTTTGCTGGCGTCCGACGCGACCGATCCGCTGAGCCTCTCCTACCCGTGGGTGATGCAAGCCGGCCAGGATGCGCGTTTCGACATGTGGTACGGCTCTACCCTGAACTGGGACGCTGGCAATGGCGAGATGCTTCACGTCATTCAACATGCCAGTTCGGCCGATGGCGAGCGCTGGAAAAAGGATGGGCTGGCGGTGCCTTTTGAGATCGGCGTGGCGCAGGCCTACTCGAGGCCGACCGTGGTCCGCGATGCGCAAGGGCTGCACATGTGGTTTTCTTATCGCGGCAAGGTCGGCCAGACGTATCGCATCGGGTATGCCTTCTGCCCGGCGGGCGGCGGTTGGGAGCTTCGGCTTGCGGACACGGGCATCGACGTTTCGAGCGACGGCTGGGATTGCGAAATGATCGAATATCCCTTCGTGTTCGAGCATGACGGGCTGCGCTACATGCTCTACAACGGCAATGGATATGGCCGCAGCGGCTTCGGTCTTGCGGTTGCAGGCCGTGAATGAATTTCGGTGGGCCGCGATCCGAACATCGGCGGGGCAGTTGTTGCGCTACGGCTTGCTGGGGTTGGCCACGAACATTGCGGGCTTCCTTGTCTATTTGCTCGTGACGCATCTGGGGGCGCCGCCAGCGGCCACCATGAGCTTCTTCTATGTGATCGGCGCGATCCTGGGGTTTTGGGGCAACAAGCGCCTGACGTTCGCGCACCGGGGCGGTGTTCTGGCGAGCGGCATGCGCTATGTGCTTGCGCATGCGGTGGGCTACTGCCTGAATCTGTCGCTGCTTCTGGTCTTTGTCGGCAAGCTGGGCTACCCGCATCAATGGGTTCAGGGAGCGGCGATCCTGATCGTCGCCGGCTACCTGTTTCTCGCATTCAAGTTTTTTGTTTTCAAGAACCCGGAGCGCGAATGACGCGCGGGGCAGCAAGGAAATCGACCGTATGAACGACCAACGCATCCCCTTCAACTGGCCGCACATGACCGGCAAGGAACTCTTCTACATCGCGGAGGCCCACTTCAACGGCCGCCTCGCGGGAGACGGCCCTTTCACCAAGCGTTGCCACGCCTGGCTCGAAGAGCGCACCGGCTGCTCGAAAGCGCTGCTCACGCACTCGTGCACCGCGGCGTTGGAAATGGGTGCGTTGCTGCTGGACATCAAGCCCGGCGACGAAGTCATCATGCCGTCCTACACCTTCGTGTCGACGGCCAATGCGTTCGTGCTGCGCGGCGGTGTGCCGGTGTTCGTAGACATCCGCGAGGACACGCTGAACCTCGACGAGAAGCTCATCGAGTCGGCCATCACGCCGCGCACGAAAGCGATCGCACCGGTGCACTACGCGGGCGTCGCCTGCGAAATGGACGAGATCATGGCGATCGCCGCACGGCACGACCTCAAGGTCGTCGAGGACGCTGCCCAGGGCGTGATGTCGACCTACAAGGGCCGCGCGCTGGGTTCCATCGGGCACTTCGGCGCCTACAGCTTCCACGAGACCAAGAACGTGATTGCGGGCGAGGGCGGTGCGCTGCTCGTGAACGATCCGGCGGCGGCGCTACGGGCCGAGGTCATCCGTGAAAAGGGCACCGATCGCAGCCGCTTCTTCCGCGGCGAGGTCGACAAGTACACGTGGCAGGAGGTGGGTTCGTCGTTCCTGCCGGGGGAACTGATCGCCGCATTTTTGTGGGCACAGTTCGAAGAGGCCGACCGCGTCACCCAGGCGCGCCTCGCCGCATGGGACCGCTACAACACGATGCTCGAGCCGCTGGAGCGCCGCGGCGTGCTGCGCCGGCCGGTCGTTCCTGAGGATTGCGTCCACAACGGACACATGTATTACGTGCTGCTTGCAGACGGTTTCGACCGGCAGCGACTTCTCGACGAATTCAAGGCGAACGACATCAATTCGGTGTTCCACTACGTTCCGCTGCACTCTTCGCCCGCCGGCCGACGCTATGGGCGGGCCCATGGCGACACGTTGAGCGTCACGGATTCGCAGTCGGAGCGGCTGGTCCGCCTTCCCCTGTGGGTGGGGTTGACCGAGCAGCAGCAGGACCGGGTGGTCGCCGTTTTGGAAAGCATGCTGAAGTAGCGCCGCCTGTTGGGGTGGCTCTCAGGAACTGTGGCTAAAACGGGATTGCAGGATTTTTAGGCGCTTGCCCTAAAAAGTCGGTCGAATCATTGCGGCACAATTACGCGGCACGTTTCCATATAGAGAAATCTCCAACTACCCATGAAGAAAATCGCAGTTGTCACCGGTGTCACTGGTCAGGATGGCGCCTATCTGGCGCAGCTCCTGCTGAACAAGGGCTACGTCGTGCACGGCACGTTCCGCCGTACCAGTTCGGTCAACTTCTGGCGGATGGAAGAGTTGGGCATTCAGGATCATCCCGACCTGAAGCTGGTCGAGCATGACCTCACCGACCTCGGCAGTTCGCTCACCCTCATCAAGGAAGCCAAGCCGCACGAGGTCTACAACCTTGCCGCCCAGAGCTTTGTCGGCGTGAGCTTCAACCAGCCCGATGCCACGGCGCAGATCACCGGCATGGGCGCGCTTCACTTGCTGGAAGCCATTCGCCTGACCGACCGGAGCATTCGCTTCTACCAGGCCTCGACCTCCGAAATGTTCGGCAAGGTGCAGGCCATTCCGCAGGTCGAGGACACGCCGTTCTACCCGCGCAGCCCCTACGGCGTCGCCAAGCTGTTCGCGCACTGGATGACGATCAACTACCGCGAGAGCTACGACATCTTCGGCGCCAGCGGCATCCTGTTCAACCACGAAAGCCCGCTGCGCGGACGCGAGTTCGTCACGCGCAAGATCACCGATGCGGCCGCCAAGATCAGGCTCGGCAAGCTCGACGTGCTAGAGCTCGGCAACCTGGGCGCCAAGCGCGACTGGGGCTTTGCCCAGGAATACGTCGAAGGCATGTGGCGCATGCTGCAGGCCGATGTGGCCGATACATTCATTCTTGCCACGAACCGTACCGAGACGGTGCGCAGCTTCGTCGACATGGCGTTCAAGGCTGCGGGCTACGAGCTGCGCTTCGAGGGTGAGGAGCACAACGAAGTCGGCATCGACATCGCCACCGGCAAGACGCTGGTGCGCGTGAACCCCAAGTTCTACCGACCCGCTGAAGTCGAGTTGCTGATCGGCAATCCGGCACGTGCCAAGGAAAAGCTCGGCTGGGAACCCAAGACCACGCTCGAGGAGCTGTGCGCGATGATGGTCGAGGCAGACCTTCGCCGCAACAAGCTGGGCTACTCGTTCTGACGGTGTAGCTGCCGATCGTGCCGCGTCGAGTTTTTATCGAGCGAAGCAGGGGCGCCAAGACGCCCACAGTGGAGAAGATTTGATCAACGAACTCAAGCAGGCCGTCCGGCTTTCCAAGAAGGCGCTGCGCGTCCTCGGCATCAGCGCGCGGCACTCCGCGGCGGACGTCCGTGCGATCCAGGAGGGCGGCCTCTTCGATGCCGACTTCTATCTCAAGGAATATCCGGCGGTAGCGTCGAGCGGAAAAGATCCGCTCAAGCATTACTTGGTGCAAGGTTGGAAAGACGGCCTCGAGCCTTCCCCCAACTTTTCGGTGCGGGCCTACATGGCCGAGAACCCCGACCTGCGCAAGGTGAACCTGAACCCGCTCGTGCATTGGGTGCGTTTCGGTCGCCTGGAAGGCCGCGTGTTGCCCGGCGCGCCACGTGCCGAGCCGCTGTGGTCCGATGACGAGGGGCGTCGCTTCCCGCTGCCCGACGACGTCGTGCAGTACGAACTCATTGCCGGCAAGGCCTATTTCGCCGGCGTGGGTTTCGATTTTGCGCAGCGCGAGGCGGGAGATTCGGTCGAGGCCGCCGCCAGGGCAATGGCAGCGAAGACACCGCTGTTGCAGGTGACGACCACCGCGCCCAAGGTGTCGATCATCATTCCCGTCTACGGGCAAACACACTTCGTGCTCAATTGCCTGGACTCGCTTGCCAAGCTGCGTTCGAAGCACTCGGTCGAAATCATCGTCGCCGACGACGCCTCGCCGGTGGCGTCGCGCGTGGACGTGCTGAAGGTCATTCCGTGGATCCGCTACGAGCGGCGCGCCGAGAACGGCGGGTTCCTCGAATGCTGCAACTCCGCGGTGCAACTGGCGAACGGCGAGATCGTCATTCTCCTGAACAGCGACACCCGCGTGGTCGAAGGCTGGCTCGACGAACTGGTCGACGCCTTCACGCTGTTCCCCAAGGCCGGCATGGTCGGCTCCAAGCTCTTCAACGACGACGGCACGTTGCAGGAAGCAGGCGGCATTTTCTGGCGCGACGGTTCGGCCCATAATTACGGCCGTAATCAGGACCCGAACCTGCCGCAGTACTGCTTCGCGCGCCAGGCCGATTTCATTTCGGGTGCGTCGATCGCGTTGCGCAAGACGGTATGGAACGAGCTCGGCGGCTTCGACCCCGAATACAAGCCGGCCTATTGCGAGGACGCCGACCTGGCGTTTCGCTTGCGCCGTGTCGGCTACGAGGTCTGGTTCGTGCCGACCTCGCGTGCCATTCACTACGAAGGCATCACCCACGGGCGCGACACCACCAAGGGCATCAAGGCCTACCAGGTGACGAATCTCGAGAAGTTCGCCAGGCGTTTCAGCGCCGAACTCAAGGCGCACCCGCAGCCGGGCACGAGTTCGATGCGCGCCGCCAGCTGGCGCGTGCGCCGCAATATCCTGGTGGTGGACGCACTCACGCCGACCCCCGACCAGGACTCCGGCTCCATCGTGACCGATGAGGTCATGAGCGCCTACCGGGAGTGCGGCTTCGGCGAGAGCTTCTTCCCGCTGCATTCGCCCTGCTGGTCGAAGAAGTACACCGGTGCATTGCAGCGCCGCGGTGTGTGCTGCTACTACAAGCCCTATGCCGAGGAAATGAACGCGCTGCTCGACATCGACAGCCAGTTCGACTACGCGCTGCTGTACCGCTACAACGTCGCGCATCCGGTCTACGCCATGCTGCGCAAAAAGGCGCCCAGCACGCGCATCCTGTTCGCCAACGTCGACCTGCACTTCCTGCGCGAGACGCGTGCCGCCGAAACATCCAACACGCCGGAGGCCCTGTTCTCCGCCAAGGTCACGAAGAAGCTGGAGCTCGAGATGTTCGCGCAGGCAGATGCCTCGTTCGTCCACACCGAGATCGAGCGCGACGTGATCCAGCAGTCGTTGCCGGCGCCGTTGGGCAACATGGTCGTTCTGCCATGGATCGCCGACGTGTACCGCGACACACCCGCCTTCGCCGGCCGCGCGGACATCATGTTCCTGGGCAACTTCCCGCATGCGCCGAACGTCGATTCAGTTCTGTACTTCGTCAAGTCGATCTGGCCTGCGCTGGAGAAGGACCTGCCCGCCGGCGCAAAGCTGCTCGTCGTCGGCAACAAGCCGCCGCCCGAGGTGCTTGCGCTGGCGTCGGACCGCATCGTGGTCACGGGCTTCGTGGAAGAGCTGGCGCCGTATTTCCAGACGTCGCGCGTGTTCGTCGCGCCGCTGCGCTACGGCGCGGGCATCAAGGGCAAGCTCGTGACCGCGCTGGCGCATGGGGTGCCCAGTGTGGCGACGGCCATTGCCGCCGAAGGCATCGCGCATCCGGGCGAGGGCCATCTGGCCACCACGGACGACCCCGAACAGTTCGCGGCCGAAGTCTTGCGCCTGTACCGTGACGAGGCGGCGTGGAACGCGATGCGCGAAGCTGGTCTGTCCTACGTCGAGGAAAACTATTCGCGCCTGGCGACCTCGAAGATCTGCCTGCGCGCGATGGACGTGGCCGACGCAACCTGGCTGGCCCGGCAGGAGCTTCAGTGCCGACGTTCGCTCGAGCAGATCATGGCGCAGAACGGCGAGTTCGATCGGGTGACGCCCACCTGAGGGCCGCCAGGCCTGCCCCTCTGCCGCTCCCACGGTGAGTCCCATGAATAACGACAGGTCCGATCAGGATCGCCCCGTGCCCCGCGCGGAGACACATGCAGGCCAGTCCGGCGTTTCGGAAGGCGGACACACCTCCGCGTTCGAAATGCTGCTGGACGCGGCCAACCAGCGCGCGCAAGCCGCGCTCGACCGCGAACGCGCCATGCGCGCATCGATGTCCTGGCGCGTCACGGCGCCGCTGCGAAAGGTTTCCTCCGTCGTGCCACCGCGTGTGCGGGCCAACCTGCGCCGCGTCGCCAAGGCGGCATGGTGGGCGATGACACCGTGGCGCATGCCGACACGGCTTCGCGCCATGCGCTTTCGCACGCCGAACGAGGTTTCGCTGCGCGGTGCGTTGGGCGCCTCCGACGCCTACAGCGTGTGGATTGCAACCCGCGAGCGCCGCTCGCCCGCCGTGACCGATGCGCTCGCCACGCGCGTGTCGTTCCTGCTTGCCGCGGGCGCCAATCCGCAGGCTTTGCTGCAGACACTGAAGTCGGTGCGTTCCCAGTCCGTCGGTCATTGGGAAGTCCTGGTGGCGGTGCCACCCGACGCGCCGGCTGCTCTTCAATCGGTGCTCGACGGTCTGGCGAAGGACGCACGCATCGTGCGCGTGCCCGTGCAGGGCGGCTCGCGTGCGCACGGCCTGGCAGCGTGCCTTGCGTCGGCTCGCGGCGAACTCGTCGCGCTGCTGGACGCCGGCGACATGCTGGCCGCCGGCGCATTGAACGAACTGGCGCACGCGCTTCGGCGCGCGCCGAACAGCGACATCTTCTACGGCGATGAAGATCGACTCTCCCGGGAAGGGTTGCGCCAGAGCCCGTACTTCAAGCCGGGCTGGTCGCCCGACCTGCTGTATGCCTTCAACTACTTCGGTCGCCTGACGCTGTTGCGGCGCGACCTGGTGGTCGGCGCGGGCGGCATCGACGCCGCCATGGGCGAAGGCGCGGAGTGGGATCTCAACCTTCGCGCGAGCGACCGGGCCGGCATCGTCACGCGCATTCCGAAGGTACTGTGCCACCGCGGCGCGGACAGCAGGCCCGAAAGGCCGGCGCCGGGCTCCGAGGCGGCCGCCGACCATCGCAGGGCGTTGCAGGCGCACTGGGCGCGGGCGGGCATTGCGGCCAACGTCGAAACCCAGCCTGACGGCACGCAGCGCGCCACCTGGGTGCTGGCGGCGCCGCCGCTGGTGTCGATCGTCATTCCCACCAGGGACAAGGCCGACCTGCTTCGGGTGTGCCTGGACGGGCTGCTGCAAGGCACCGACTACGGCAACAAGCAAATCATCGTTGTCGACACCGGGTCGTGCGAAGAAGCCACGTTTGCGTACTACGAGCAGCTTCGTGTCCACCCCGAGGTGTCGATCGTTCACTTCAGCAAGAAATTCAATTACTCATCGGCCTGCAATTTCGGCGCGGGCTTCGCGCACGGCGACCTCCTGCTGTTTCTCAACAACGACATCGAGGTCGTGGCACCGGACTGGCTTCAGGAGCTGGTGCGGTTCGCGCAGCGACCGGGCGTGGGCGTGGTCGGCACCCAGCTGCGCTATCCGGACGGCGAACTCCAGCACGGCGGTGTCGGGCTGGGCGTGACCCTCTGCGGGCTGATGTACTACGCCGACCACAGCGATGCGTGGGGCGTCTTCGGCTCGGCAGCGCATCCGCGCAACTGGATCGCCGTGATGGGGGCATGCCAGATGGTGTCGCGCGAGGCCTTCGACCGGATCGGGGGCTTCGACGAGTCCTACCTGCTCGCCTTCAGCGACGTCGCGCTGTGCCTTCGGGCCTGGCGTGCGGGATACCGCACGGCCTATGCGCCGCATGCCCGCCTTGTGCACCACGAGGGCGCCACGCGGGGGTCGGTCAACCCGACCCCCGACCTGCAGCGTTTTGCCGACGACGTGCGCCTCCTGGGCATCGACGAAGACCCTTACCTGCATCCCGAGCTCGATGCGCACCAGCCGATTCCCACCCTGCGGGCGGGAGCTGCCCGCTCGCCGCGCGAAAGCCTCCTGATCGATACACGCGCGCTCGGCTCGATGATGTTGCCGTCCTCGACATTGGATCTTTCGGTGGAGCGCACCTGCCTCGACGCCGCGGGCTTGCCGCGCGAAGACGTGCTGTGGGCGCCGCAACCGGCGCACGGCGTGGTCGACGCATGGTCGGCCGCGCGCTGGATCCTGGACCTGCTGCGAACCTGCCCCGAGATCGCGCGGCGTTTCTCCACGGCGCTGTCGGACGGACCCGATGGCAGCTTCGGACGCTGGATTGCGAGTGAAGGCGGTGCCGCGCTGGCGTTGTCCGGCAGCGCAAGGGCATGGGTGGCCCACTGCCTGGGGGCCGGCCTGGGCGCACGGGCCCGGCAGGCCTATCTGTTCGACGAAGGCATCAAGAACAAGCTGCCGCATGGCCTCCTGCCGATGGGGCAGCACGCATTGTTCGGTTGGTTCATGCGCGACGGTCGCCATCTTGCGAATCTGAGACTCGAAGAGATCTGGTGGCTGTTTCGCGAGGCGTCCGAACAACCGGTCGTCGAACTCTTGCGCGCCTATGCCTTCTCGCCGGCCTGGCAGGCGCTCTACCCGGACGGGCTCACGGTCTTCGGCCGTCGCGCGTTCGCCGGGTGGGTGGCGGCGACCTATCGCGTGAAGGAGGGGTGGATCGATCCCGCGTGCTGGCCGGTGGACGCATCACCCGCACGCCAGATCCGCGGGGCCTACTGGGCGCGTGAAGACTGGCGCCTGCTTCATCCTCAGGCGCTGGACGACGCAAGCCGCGCCTCGGCGCTGATCGAGTGGTTGTCCACTCCCGCGGCGGCGCAGCCCGCGGAGGTCGTCGAATGGTCGAAGTCGCTCGATGTCGCGCAGGTGGCGGCCGAGCTGGTGGCGCCGGGCTTGAACGTGATCGGCCATTTCGCCTACCCCTCGGGTCTGCGGGTGTCGATCGAGGCATTGGTCCAGGGGGTGCACAGCGTGGGCGTGCAGACGTCGCTGCGCGACCTGAAGACCGACCGCAAGGACGACCCGCGGCATGCGGACTTCCAGGGCTTCGAGGATTTCGACACCACGCTGATCCACGTGCAGCCCGAGCCGTTCTTCGGCGAGGCCTACAGCCGCAGCGACCTCTTCGAGCGCTCGCCGCGCACCTACCGCATCGCCTACTGGTATTGGGAGTTCGACGTCATTCCGGATTCCTGGCTGCCGCATGTCGAAGAGATCGACGAGGTCTGGGCCGCCACCGAATTCGTGGCGCGTGGCCTGCGTGCCAAGATTTCGAAGCCGGTGCACGTGCTCTTCCCGGGCGTGAAGCTCGGCCCCTTCGAGCGGCGCCCACGTGCCTATTTCGGCCTCGAGGCGGCGCCGTACACGTTCCTGTTCACCTTCCACATGATGAGCGTCATGGAGCGGAAGAATCCGCTCGGCCTGATCCGCGCTTTCGCAAGCGCTTTCCGGCCCGGCGAGCCGGTGCAGCTCGTACTCAAGACCTCGTTCGCGGAGCGGCACCCGGAGCAGTTCCAGGCGCTGAAGGACGCGGCAGCGAAGGTCGGGAACGTGAAGATCATCAACGAGGTCTACAGCCCCGGCGACGTGCTGGCGCTGATGGAGGCCTGCGATGCCTACGTGTCGCTGCATCGCAGCGAAGGCCTGGGCCTGACGATGGCGGAAGCCATGCTGATGGGTAAGCCGGTCATTGCCACCGACTTCTCGGGCAACGTCGACTTCATGGACGAAGGCAACAGCCTTCCGGTGCGCTACGAGATCGTCAAGCTCGGCAAGGCAATTCCGCCCTACGACGCGCATTTCGAATGGGCCGAGCCCTCCGAGGCGCATGCGGCCGAACTGATGCGGCGCGTGTTCGACAACCAGGCCTGGGCCGCGGAACTGGGGCACAGGGCCAAGGCCAGCGCGCAGGCCGCGCTGTCGGTCGATGTGGCGGGCGAGAAGGTCGCGCGGCGGCTTGCCGAGATTCAGGCGCTGCGGCGCAGCCTGCGCCGCTGACCGGCGCGCGCCCGGTCAGGAGACTTCGACGATCCGTCCGTGCTCGAGATGGATCACCCGGTTGCACTCCTTGGCGATGAGTTCCGGCGAGTGCGAGGCCAGCACCAGGATGCCCGACTTGGACACCACGTCGCGCATGCGTTGCTCGGCCTTCTCCGTGAACTCGGCGTCGCCCACCGAGAGCCATTCGTCCATGAGCAGGATGTCGGCTTCGACGCTGGTCGAGATCGAGAACGCCAGGCGCATCATCATGCCGGTCGAGTAGGTGCGCACCGGCATGTTGACGTACTCGCCCAGTCCGCTGAAATCGCAGATCTCGGGCGTGAGGCGGTCGAGATCCTTCTTGCTCATGCCCATCACGAGTCCGCGCAGCATGATGTTCTCGATGCCCGTCGCATCCATCTCGATGCCCAGCGAGGGATCGATCAGGCTGGCCACCGAGCCTTGCCGCATGAATTCGCCCGACGACGGTTCATACACGCCCGCCAGCGTGCGCAGCAATGTCGACTTGCCCGCGCCGTTGTGTCCGATCAGGCCGAGCCGGTCGCCGCTCTTCAGTTCGAGGTTGATGTCGCTGAGCGCCTGCACGACGGTCACGCCGGTTTCCTTGCCGAAGCGTCCGCCGGTCACGGAAGCCGCCAGCGTCTTCTTCAGCGAGGCCGCGCCCGCACCGTAGATCGGAAAGTTGACGGCGACGTTTTTGAGTGAAATGGATGCCATGGATCAGAGCCAGTAGACGACGCGGCGGCGGTACTTCGAGAACAGGAGGGTGGCGGCGACCAGGCACAGCGCGGTCCAGACCATGATGCCGATCCAGCTGTGCAGGTGAGCGACGCCGCCCATCAGCGGCGTGCGAAGCAGGTCCAGCATCTGCGCGAACGGATTCCACAGCACGTACTTGGCGCGGCCCGGCAGGCTTTCGGGCAGCCAGAACACGGGGGTCAGGAACATCAGCATCTGCATCACGCTGGTGACGATCTGCGTGACGTCTCGGTAGCGCGTGCAGATGAGCCCCAGCAGGAGCCCCAGCGCATGCGCGTTGATGATGAGGATGAGGAAGGCGGGCACGATGAGCAGCACCGACCACGACAGCGAAATTCCGGCCCAGAGCGCCACCGGGATGTAGAGCACGATCTGGTGGGCGAACTGGATCAGGTTGCGCGCCAGGCTGCGCCAGACGAACAGGCTGATCGGGAAGTAACCCTGCTTGAGGTAGTTGGACGACCCCACGAATGCGTTGCAGGCGTCGGTCACCACGCTGGAGAAGAACGCCCAGAAGATGATGCCCAGCGCCAGATGCGGAAAGAACCGGGACAGTTCGGTGCCGAACAGCGAGCTGTACAGCGGCCCCATGCCGGCGATCATCACGCCCATGCTCAGGGTGAGCCACAGGGGGCCGAGCATCGAGCGCCGGTAGCGCAGCACGATGTCGAACCATGCGAGGGTCAGCCAGATGTCGGTGCGGCGTGTGCCTTGCCACCAGTCGGCCAGGGCGCTTCGATGTAGATTGGAATGGACTTGGCTCATGTGCGCCCGTAGGTGTCTGCAAGGCGGACGATGTCGTCTTCGCCCAGATAGCCGCCGCACTGGACTTCGATGAGCACGAGCTCATCTTCGCCGGTGTTGGTGAGACGGTGCTTTTCTTTCAAGGGAATGTAGCGGTACTGCCCGGGGAAGGTTTCGTACTCGACCTCTCCGATCTGCACGAGGCCTTGACCCTGTACCACCACCCAATGCTCGGCACGTTCGTGGTGGTACTGCAGGGAGAGCGCCTCACCGGGCCTGACCGTGATGCGCTTGACCTTGTAGCCTTCTTCCTGCTTGAGGGAAGTGTACGTGCCCCAGGGGCGGTGAACCAGCGTGGGCTGATGAACCGTATCGTGCTTGCGGGCTTTGAGTGCGTTCACGACCTGCTTCACCCTTTGCGCGCTGTCCTTGTGCAGCACCAGCAGCGCGTCCGGCGTGTCGACGACGACCAGGTCGTGCACACCGACGACCGCCACCACCTTGGGCCCGAAGCTCTCGACCTGCACGTGCGTGCCCGTGGTATCGAGCGCCACCACGTCGTCGGGCAGCGTGTTGCCGCTGGCGTCGGGAATCAGCGCGTTGGACACGGCGGGCCACGAACCTACGTCGCTCCAGCTGAACTTGGCCGGGACCACGTGAACGTTCGAGGCACGCTCCATGACTGCGTAGTCGATGCTGATGTCCGGCTGCAGGCCGAACGCGTGCAGTTCGAAATTGACGCAGTTGCCGGAGGCCTTGGATGTTTCCAGCGCGGCCCTTGCCGAGCGGATCACCTCCGGCGCGTGCTCTTCGAGCGCCGCGATGATGGTGTCCGCCGTGAAGGCGAACATGCCGCTGTTCCAGTAGTAACGACCTGTTGCCAGATAGCTCTGGGCCGTTTCGAGATCGGGCTTCTCGACGAAGCGCTTCACGCCCTGGCTTTCGCGCGAGACGTGCTCGACTTCGATGTAGCCGAATCCCGTGTCGGGACTGGTGGGGCTCACGCCGAACACCACGAGCTTGCCCTCCTGCGCCAGGCGGAAAGCTTCGCTCGCGCTGGCCACGAAGGCGTGCACGTCCGGCACGAGGTGGTCGGCGGAGAGAACCAGCATCACCGTGTCGCCGCTGAACTGGCGCGCGCATTGAAGGGCGGCCAGCGCGATCGCCGGGCCCGTGTTGCGTCCCTTGGGCTCGAGCAGGAAGGACGTGGCCGGCGGGTCGGGCATCTGTTGGAGCACGTCGCGGGTCAGGAACAGGTGGTCCTTGTTGGTCACGATCATCAGGTCGCCCGTACCGCAGGCCTGGCCGCGTTCGATGGCTTGCTGGAGCAGCGTGGAGTCTCCGATCTTCATGAACGGCTTGGGAAACGCCTGACGCGACGCAGGCCAGAGCCTGGAGCCGGCGCCTCCCGAGAGCACCACTGAGAGCAACCTCATTGTTTTCCTTTTGCTTTTTGACCCGGCCAATTTTACGGGCAGCCCCTTGCGCGGCCGGCGCGGCACCCGGCGCCGGCGGCGACGCGGCTTGGCCCCTGGCTGTTGCGAAGATAATCGCCGGGCGGCGCCATCTCCCCGGCATTGCCGCTGTCTGTTTCTTTTCCCGACCCAAAGTTTCGTTCCACCCGCCTCGCGGGTCTGCAATCCATGCATGCTCTCTACCGATTTCTTCTTGCACTGGCCGCCTTCGGCCGAGGCCCCGGACTGATGGGGCGCTTGCAGCGGGCCTGGCGCATGTTCAAGAAGTCGGGCTGGCCCGGCATCCGCTGGGAGATGGGGCGGCGCATCGGCGGCTACAACAACTACACGACGTGGGTGCGCCGCTACGACACGCTGACCCCCGAGATTCGCAACCGCATCGTGCAGCGCGCGGCTGCCCTGAAAGACCAGCCGCTCATCTCGGTCGTCATGCCCACGTACAACCCCAACCCCGGGTGGCTGCGCGAGGCCATCGAGTCGGTGCGCGCCCAGATCTACCCGAATTGGGAGCTCTGCATCGCCGACGACGCGTCGCCCTCGGCCGAGGTGCGCGCCATCCTCAAGTCGTACAGCGAGAGCGACCCGCGCATCAAGGTCGTGTTCCGACCTCAGAACGGCCACATCTCGGCCGCTTCCAACAGCGCGCTGGAACTGGTGTCCGGCCCCTGGGTGGCGCTCATGGACCACGACGACCTGTTGCCCGCCGACGCGCTGTTCTGGGTGGCCGACTGCATCGCCGCCAACCCGGGCGTGCAGCTGATCTACTCGGACGAGGACAAGGCCGACGAAAGCGGCTTCCGTTTCGGCCCCTACTTCAAGCCCGACTGGAACGTCGATCTCTTCCGCTCGCAGAACATGTTCAGCCACCTGGGCGTGCTGTCGACCGAGCTGATGCGTTCCGTCGGCGGCTTTCGCGTGGGCATGGAAGGCTCGCAGGACTGGGACCTGGTGTTGCGCTGCATCGAGCGCATCGATGCCGCTCAGATCCGCCACATTCCGCGCGTGCTGTACCACTGGCGCGTGCACAGCGAGAGCACGGCGCGCTCGATGAGCGCCAAGCCGTATGCGGCCCTCGCGGGCGAGCGGGCGCTGAACGAGCACTTCCAGCGCACCGGCGTGCGCGCCACGGCCGAGCACCTCGATTTCGGCTATCGCGTGCGCTACGCCTTGCCCGATGCCTTGCCGCTGGTGTCGGTGATCATTCCCACGCGCAACGCCCTGCAGCTCACGCGCCAGTGCGTCGAGTCGATCCTTTCCAAGACCACCTACTCGAACTACGAAATCATCATCGTCGACAACGGCTCCGACGACCCGGCCACGCTGGCCTGGTTCAAGCACATCGCCGCCGAAAAGCCGAATGTGCGCGTGCTGCGCGACGACCGCGATTTCAACTATTCGGCGCTGAACAACGGCGCCATTCCCTCTGCCAACGGCGAACTGCTGGCGCTGGTCAACAACGACATCGAGGTCATCACGCCGGACTGGCTGAGCGAAATGGTGAGCCTGGCCGTGCAGCCGGGCGTGGGCGCGGTGGGCGCGCGGCTGTGGTACCCCAACAAGACGCTCCAGCACGCTGGCGTGATCCTGGGCATCGGCGGTATTGCCGCGCATGCGCACCGTGGCATGCCGGTCGGCCGCGAAGGCTACGCGGGCCGTGCCGCGCTGATCCAGTCGTTCTCGGCCGTCACCGCGGCCTGCCTGGTGATCCGGAAGCAGCACTACCTGGCGGTGGGCGGCCTGGACGAAGTGAACCTCAGGGAATCCTTCAACGACATCGATTTCTGCCTGCGCCTGCGCGAGGCCGGCCTGCGCAATGTCTGGACGCCGTACGCCGAACTCTTCCACTACGAGTCGGCCACGCGTTCGAAGAACATGTCCCCGAAGCGGCAGGCGCAGTTCCAGGAAGAGTCCGCCTACATGCACAAGCGCTGGGGCGACCTCCTGCAGAACGACCCCGCCTACAGCCCCAACCTCATGCTGGCGCGCGAGGACTTCAGCTACGCCTGGCCGCCCCGCCTCGCGCCGGTCTGATGGCCCTGGACGTGTCCGTCGCGCTGTGCACCCGCAACGGCGCGCGCTACCTCCCCGAGCAGGTTCGCAGCATCTGCGCGCAGACGCCGCTGCCGCGGGAGATCGTGCTGTCCGACGACGGCTCCACCGACGGCACCGTGGACGTGGTGCGCCACACCCTCGCGCAGTGCGGCGTGGCCGACCAGGTCGCGCTGCGCGTGTTCAGCAACGTGCCGCCGCTGGGCGTCACGCGCAATTTCGAGCAGGCCGTGAGCGCCTGCAGCCATGAACTCATCGCCCTGTGCGACCAGGACGACGTCTGGCACCCCGGCCGGCTCGCGCGCATGGTGGCGCAGTTCGAGGCGCGGCCCGACCTGTTGCTGCTGCACACCGATGCGCGCCTGGTCGACGCCGAACTGAAACCGCTGGGCTCCACGCTGTTCCATGCGCTGGAGGTGCAACCCGCCGAGCTGGCGGCCATCGCCGGCGGAGAGGCCTTCGGCGTGCTGCTGCGGCGCAACCTCGTGACGGGCGCCACCACGGTGTTTCGCAAGACCTTGCTCGAAGCGGCGCTGCCGTTCGCGCCCGAGTGGGTGCACGACGAATGGCTGGCCGCGGTGGCGTCGGCCATCGGGCACATCGACGTGCTGCCCGAGCCGACCATCGACTACCGGCAGCACGCCAGCAACCAGATCGGTGCGCGGCGGCTCACGCTGTCCGAGAAGGTGGCCAAGGCCTTTGCCGAACGCGGCGACAAGCATGTGGCTCGCCTGCGCCGGGCCGAGGCCCTGCTGCAGCGCCTGCGGCAGCTCGGTGCGCGTGTGCCGGCCAGGTACCTGGACGCACAGCAAGCCAAGGTCGCGCACCAGCGCTTCAGGGCGCAGCTTCCGGCGGCACGGCCCTTGCGCCTGCTGTCCATCCTGCGTGAGGCGGCCAGCGGTCGGTATGCGCGCTTCGGCCGCGGCGGCCATGCGATTGCGCAGGACCTGCTCGAACGCGGCTAGCTATCTGCGCAGCCGCCAGTACCGCCAGAACGTCCCCGACAGCCACACCTTCAGCAGACTGGTCACGTGCCAGTACAGGTATTTCTTGCTCCGGTGGCTGTCGCGTTGCGCATCGTGCCGGGCCACCAGGTCTTCGCCGACCTGCAGTTTCCAGCCCGCGAGCCGGGTGCGCGCGCAGATGTCGAAATCTTCGCCGTACATGAAGAAGCGCTCGTCGAAGCCGCCGACCTGCCGGTAGGCTTCGCTGCGAAACAGCATGAACAGCCCCGGAATCCATGCCGGCACCCGGGGCCGCACGTAGCCGGGCTTCTTGCGCTCGACGATCTCGAACGGCGTGAGCAGCGCCCGGTGCGGCTCCGGCTCGGCCTTGCCGGGCTCCAGGATGCGCGGCGTCAGCAGCCCGGCGTCGGCCGCGGCCTGCGCGAGCAGCGGCGTCAGCACGTCGCCGTCGAGGCGGATGTCGGGGTTGAGCACCAAAAACCACGGGCTGGCGCAGCGCTCGAAGGCCTGGTTGTGATTGGCGCCGAAGCCCTTGGGGCTTGCGTTCGTGATGCGCTCCACCTCGAAGCCCCAGTTCCGCCCCGAGAGCAGGTCAGGCTCCGGAATGTTCAGCGTGAGCAAGACCTTGGCGATCGCGGCGCGGCAGTGCCGGTCCAGTTGATCGAGCAGCGGCAGCACCAGCGCGAGCTGGCCGTGGCTGACGATTGAAATCGTGATCGGGGGAAACGGACGGGGGAAGGGGGAGGGGGGCGTGGACATGGTCTAATTTCGCTCGGGAATTCTAGGGTTCCCCAACCCCCACACATGATTGCTCTGATCGTCATCAGTTTCTTCGTCGCCGCCTTCTCGGTCCAGGTGTTCATGCGCCGCGCGCGCAGGCATGCCCGTGTCTACGGCGCCGACATGCCCCAACGCTTCCACAAGGGCCATGTGCCGCGCCTGGGCGGTGCGGGCATCCTGCTGGGCATGGGGGTGGCCTGGCTGGCGGCCGGCATCACCGGCACCGACCCGTTCAACGTGTCGTGGCCCGCGAAGACCTCGATGCTCACGCTGCTGTGCATCCTGCCGGCCGTGCTGGGCGGCATCGTCGAAGACGTCACCCAGAAGGTCAAGGTCCGCTACCGGCTCGGGCTGACCATCGGCTCGGCGCTGCTGGTGTGCTGGCTGCTGGGGCTGGGCGTCGCGCGCACCGGCTTCGAGATCGTCGACGGCTGGCTGGTGATGATTCCCTTCGCCACCGTGCTGTTCGCGGTGCTCGCCATCGGCGGCCTGCCGCACGCCTTCAACATCATCGACGGCTACAACGGCCTGGCGGGCACGGTCGCCGTGCTGGTGTGCCTGGCCATCTCGCACGTGGCGCTGCAGGTGGGCGACCGGCAACTGGCGGCCATGATGGTCTGCCTGGTCGGCGCCACCATGGGGTTCCTGGTGTGGAACTACCCGCGCGGCAAGATCTTCGCCGGCGACGGCGGCGCCTACGTCTGGGGCATGGTGATCGCCGTGGCCGTGGTCATGCTGGTGCAGCGCCACCGCGTGGTCTCGCCCTGGTTCCCGATGCTGCTGCTCATTTACCCGGTGTGGGAGACGCTGTTCTCCATCTACCGCAAGCTGGCGCGCGGCCAGTCGCCCGGCACGGCCGACGCGCTGCATTTCCACCAGCTGATCTTCCGGCGCATCGTGCGCGTGGCGCTGGCCGACGACGAGGCCCGCCAGCTGCTGGCGCGCAACAACCGCACATCGCCGTACCTCTGGATGTTCGCCGCCATGTCGGTGGTGCCGGCCGTGCTGTTCTGGAACAACACACCCGTGCTGATGTTCTTCTGCCTGCTGTTCGTCACGACTTATGTGGGTGCGTACCTCATGATCGTGCGCTTCAAGGTGCCCCGCTGGCTGCGTCCGTGACAGCCACTGTCTTGCGAGAATTTCCCCTCATCGTCCAACGCTTCGGAGCCTGACCGCCCATGACCGACCCCGTCCTCAACATTCCCCCGCGCGACAAGGCCGAGATCCTGGCCCAGGCGCTGCCGTACATCCGCAAGTTCCACGGCAAGACCATCGTCATCAAGTACGGCGGCAATGCCATGACCGACCCCGCGCTGCAGGCCGACTTCGCCGAAGACGTGGTGCTGCTCAAGCTGGTCGGCATGAACCCGGTGGTGGTGCACGGCGGCGGCCCGCAGATCGAGGCGGCGCTGAACAAGCTGGGCAAGAAGGGCAGCTTCATCCAGGGCATGCGCGTGACCGACGCCGAGACCATGGAGGTCGTCGAATGGGTGCTGGCCGGCGAGGTGCAGCAGGACATCGTGGGCCTGATCAACCAGGCCGGCGGCAAGGCCGTGGGCCTGACAGGGCGCGACGGCGGCCTCATTCGCGCGCAGAAGCTCAAGCTGGCCGACCGCAACGACCCCAGCGTGCACCACGACGTGGGCCAGGTCGGCGACATCGTCTCCATCGACCCCAGCGTGGTGAAGGCGCTGCAGGACGACGCCTTCATTCCCGTCGTCAGCCCCATCGGCTTCGGCGAGGACAACGAGAGCTACAACATCAATGCCGACGTCGTGGCCGGCAAGCTGGCCATCGTGCTCAAGGCCGAGAAGCTCATGCTGCTGACCAACACGCCCGGCGTGCTCGACAAGACCGGCAAGCTGCTCACCAACCTGAGCGCGCGCGAAATCGACGACCTGTTCGCCGACGGCACCATCTCGGGCGGCATGCTGCCCAAGATCGAAGGCGCCCTGGACGCGGCCAAGAGCGGCGTGAACGCGGTGCACATCATCGACGGCCGCGTGCCGCACGCGATGCTGCTCGAGATCCTGACCGACCAGGCCTACGGCACGATGATCCGCGCCCGCTGACCCCCAGGCCGCGTGCAAGCAGCGTAGAGGGCGCGTGCTCACTGCGCTGTGCGAGAATCAATTGATTACATCTTTGCACGCGCTCCCATGCAGAACGAAGAGACGACCAGTGCTTCCGGCGTAGAGACCCCTGCAGACCCGCCCACCCCCCCGGCGCGCAAGCGCCCGAAGCCGGGTGAGCGGCGCGTGCAGATCCTGCAGGCGCTGGCCGCCATGCTCGAGCAGCCCGGCGCCGAGCGTGTCACCACCGCGGCCCTGGCCGCGCGGCTCGAGGTGAGCGAGGCGGCGCTGTACCGCCATTTCGCCAGCAAGGCCCAGATGTTCGAGGGGCTCATCGACTTCATCGAGCAGAGCGTCTTCACGCTGGTCAACCAGATCCTCGAGCGCGAGGGTGCCACCGGCGCCCAGCAGGCCGGCCGCATTCTCACGCTGCTGGTCCAGTTCGCCGAGCGCAACCCCGGCATGACCCGCGTCATGGTGGGCGACGCGCTGGTCTACGAGAACGAGCGCCTGCAGCAGCGCATGAACCAGTTCTTCGACAAGATCGAAGCCACCTTGCGCCAGGTGCTGCGCGGCGCGGCCGCCGCCGAAGGCTCGGCCACGCCCAGCGTCGATGCGCAGGTGCGCGCCGCAGCGCTCACAGCGTTCGTGGTGGGGCAGCTGCAGCGCTTTGCGCGTTCGGGCTTCCGACGCGCGCCTTCAGAACACCTCGAAGCGACGATCGCGCTGCTCGTCTGAGCGGTTTCTCGCAGGGCGTCGCCGGCCTGCTTAAGACCAACCGGCAGCCGGGCCGTGATGGCATGCCCACCCGGAGAGCGTCGAGGGCAACGACGCGCTTTTTCCCCGTACCGAAGCTGCGCGCTGCGACTTAAACTGCGCTGTTCTCACATAAAAATTTGGAGCGAGGGACATGAGCATCGTGAAAAGGGCTTTGCGCAAATTGCGCCTGGCCGCATCGAGTTGGCACACGCGACGCGAGTCGCCGACACCGACGCTGTCGGCAGTGCCGCCACCTTCCGCAACGCCGGCACCGGTCATCGAGCCGATAGAGTCGCCCGTCATGGCCGAGCCCGTGGATGAAGGCCCCGTGTTTTCAGGCGTCTGCCCTGTCTGCGGCACGCAGAGCCGGTTTGCCGGCTTCACCGACAACCCGCGCGAATCGGGCCGGTGCTCGAATTGCCAGTCGTTCAACCGCCAGCGGCAGATGGCCTATCTGATTCGGCAGCAGTGCGGCTTGCCGAACGACGGCAGCTGGCACTTTCCCTCCGGCTTCGTGACCTACAACACCGAGACCACGGGCGCGCTGCACCTGCAGCTGGTCGAACTGCCCGGCTATGTGTGCTCGGAGTACTTCGGCGACCAGTACGCCTCCGGCGAGATGGTCGACGGGCGTCGCCATGAAGACCTTCAGGCACTGTCTTTCGCCGACGCTTCGCTCGACCTCGTGATGTCGAGCGACGTGATGGAGCACATGCCCGAGCCCTACGCCGCGCATGCGGAAATCTTTCGCGTGCTCAAGCCTGGCGGGCGCCACATCTTCACGGTCCCCTACAGCCCGCTGCTGGCCGAGGACCAGGTCCGCGCCAAGATCGTCGACGGCGAAATCGTCTATCTCGAAGAGAAGGCTTTCCACGGCGACCCGGTGCGGCCCGACGAAGGCGTGCTGGTCTGGACGATCTTCGGCCTGAACATGCTCGACCGCCTGCGAGCGCTCGGTTTCGAGGCCACGCAATGGGACCTGGACCAGCCGACGCACGGCATCATCGGCCCCGGCGCGCTGATCTTCGAGGCCAGGAAGCCTTCCACGCGGGCGTGATCAGGCACAGCCGTCGCAGCATTGAGCTGCGCGTGGTAGCTGACCTTGATCTGAAAATTCTTCGACCGAATTAACCGAGACATCCGGATGGATCGGCTGACCAAGCGAAGCCGTCGGTCGGGCTGGGGAGGTTTATCGTTCGGCCTGCGATGCTGTCAGGCGCTGCATCGATACGACGATGGTGCGATCGATCCGGCGGGTGGCGTGGAGATCTCCTCGAGCCGCCCAGCGAAGTGTTCACGGCAGTAGGCCTCCAGCAGCTTGATCTGAACGCTGGTGGCAAAGATGGGCACGCCTTCCGGACTGCGCAAGCGAACAATCATGTCGCGCCCGGCAAGGCTCTCCGATCGCGATACCGCGAAAGGTGCCAACGTCGACACGCCAAGCCCGTACAGCCTGTACGTCATTGCGCGCTCGGAAATTCCGAGCACGGGGTAGACCGCTTCGAACGGGAAGCTGGAGGCCCACAGGACGACGGGTTGACCGTCAACGCCGCTGACCTGTTCGCGAACTTGCGCATCGGCGCTCCTGAACGCTCTTGATTCAGTAACGAGGTTGACCATATTGACCACGGCTGCGACGCCGAGCACGATGGCGAACAGGGCGTTGTATCGTTGGCGCCAACGGAATTCCGGCAACGGCGCGACGATGAGCAAGGCGAGCACGGGAACGTAAACGCGAAGAACGCCAGGTCGGCCGAGGTATCCCATCGCGGCGATGCCAACGAGAAAAATCGCCCAAGCACATAGTGTTGAGCGTCTGGCACCAATCGCGGAAACCCCAAGCGCGACCAAGGTGAGCAGCCAGATGGATGGCTGACCCAAAGCTTTGATGCCAAGCACTGCGTTGATGAACTTGTGCTCTTGTATCGGGCTTCCGCCTGCTTCCAAGATCATCGCTTGAAGTGCTGGAGGATTCGCCACTTTCGGATCGACGAAGAACCAACCTTCGATCAACGTGACGTCATTCAGGCTGAAGCTGTGCCTGGACAGCACGTCGGGACGCGCTTTGACGGGCTCAGCGGCGCCGAAATCCGTCATCAGCGCACGGACGGGATTGAGGGCGTTGAAATCGCGCCATTCCGGTGTTCGGTAGGCCTGGTAGTCGACAACGGCACTTGCGACGACGGCGCAAGCCAGAGCGCCGGCCCCAACCAGCGCCCGTCGGTCCCTGAGAAATTGGCCGACTGGAAGGAAGGGCAAGCCCGCTGCGCAGACAAACAAAAACTCCTGCGAGCGGATGAGGTAGCTGGCAAAGGCAAGCAGGCAAGCGGCGGCCAAGAGACTGGCCTTTCCGTCTCTGGCATACACGCGCAAGAGCATGATGGACGCGACCATGAGCAAGCCAGCGTTCACCGTGAACTGCGGAAACAGGATTGGTCCCGTGAAAACGAAAACGACCACTGCGGCGCAAACCGCAAGGCTCACTCGCAATCGCAGCAACGCGAAGCCGATCGCCGAACCTGAAACCAGCAGCGCTGCCATCGTAGCAAGTGAGTATCCCGGTGTGCCGTTCAGTGTCGGCAAGCTGCGGACGAAGTAGCCCCACAGCAGGTTTGAGAACATGAGGTTGGGTGGTGAGCCACCAGAGACGACGCCATAGCCGTGCGCCACCATGGACATGAATGCGTCGTCGTTCGTCTGCCACCGTGGGGCGGCGAGCCAGCACAACAGGATGAGCGTTGTCCCGGCTGTGATCAGCGCGATCGCAAGATCCTTCCAGCTCGAATCGTCGCTGTCATTCCGAGCTGAACTAGCCATGAAAAATTTCCGCAGTGATGTAGTCAAAAAACAGAATGGCATGGGTTGACGCCATGCAGCGCGCGCATCGAGGGGCGGTTGCGAGCAATCCGCCGAGGTTGGGCGCGGGGGGATGGTAACCGTCCAAACGCGCCAAGCGCCGGGTCCGCCCGAAGCCGAGGTGCGGCGAAGCCTTCCATGAAGAGATGGTCGGGTCCGGTCGACCACGGGCTGCCGCTTGGGGGTCATCTACCGTCGCAACGTCCTGCTACTGCTAGCCATCACCCTCCGCGTTCTCGCTGGAGGCTGTGATTCGGGCCACCGCGGGCCGCGCACAATACGTGAATGAAAGCCGCTCCAGACGTCCCGACTGCACTTCCTCGATGGCCTGCGCGGATGGGGTGCGCTTGTGGTGGTGCTGTACCACGTGTCTCTCGACGGATCAGGCAGAGACAGAGGCGTCCTGACCCGCGGTCACTGGATACTTCGCGTCGTGATGCCCGGGTCGATCCCGAAGATTCTCCAGGTGGCGCTGCCGCCCGTCCCAAAGCTGGTGCAGCAGACTCCGGCTGGGCGAGTGTGGGATTCCTGAAATAAGTTGCTCGACGCTTTGACCGAGGAGCGTGGCCGACTCGTCGCGATGTGCGTCAGCGACTCATTCGCGCCGCTCAGCCTGGCTCGGTCGATCATGAACTGCCGTTCGGCGCTCGCCTATCGCCGTAACTTCTATGCCTCCCAATGTCCGACCCGTATCGCCCGCGCTTGTGCTGGGCGATTTTCGGTTTTTGGCTGCCGTCACAATGCGATGCAAGTAGCAAGTAGCAAGTAGCAAGAAGGAGAAGACTTGAAAAATGTAGCCGCAGCCACTCCAGTCCACCCAGTGGGAGGGATGCACCGCCGATGGGCGGTAGTGTGCTGGGCCGCAGTGATTGCTGCTGTGATGTTCTCGATGCCCATGCTCCCTTACCTGCAGGAGCCGGCAGACCTGTGGAATCACATCCAGTATGCGAAGTCTATCCACCAGTGGTCCGACGTCGTCTCGCCGCACTTTCTGTTCCAACTGCTGGTTATCGCGATCGCCAAGGCGAGCAGCCTTTCTTACGAGGCTGCGGCCATCGTTCTGATGTCACTGTGCTATGCAGGTATGGCGGGGATGATCGGAGCCCAGATCCGTCGATCTTCGCCGAGGGGGAGCCCGATGGGCGCACTGAGCGTCGCAGTCTTGGTCCTGCTGGTCTCTCACATCTTCGTGCAGACCGCGCTCGCGCTGAACTTCTACTATGGCTACATCGCGCCAACCGTCTACCACAACCCGACTCAGGTGCTCTCGAAGGCACTCTCGATAGCAGTTCTGTTCGCCTACTTCAGGGTTGCCTTCGAAGGACAGAAGGGCGCAGTTTGGATGGTGATATTGCCCGTCGGCGTGATCCTTTCCGCTGTTGCGAAGCCATCGTTCCTGATCGCGTTCTTGCCGTGCGTGTGCGCTGTAGAGTTTTATCGTGCGTTGTCCGGCTCATGGAAAGCGGCTCTGCGAAACCTCACGTTGGTCGCAATACCGGCGTGCATCGTGTTGGCGCTCCAGTACCGAGTGACCTTCAATGGCAGCCCAGGGGGGGGAGGGCTCGGATTTGCACCGTTCGCAGTCTATGGCGGGCCGGCGGACGTGCTCAAAAAGCTTCCGGGCTCGCTTCTATTTCCAGTCGTGGCCGCCGTGGTCATCTGGCGCCAGCGCGCGAAGGCTAACCGGCTGCTGTTCGCATGGTTCCTCTACGCCGTTGGGATGACGATCAGCATCTGTGTCGTGGAGTCTGGCGGGCGCATGATGCAAGGAAATTTCGCGTGGACTGGGCAGACTGTGACGTTCTTGCTCTATGTCGAAAGCGCCATCGCAGTTGCGGCTGTGGCTTGGCGTAGAGCTTGGCCGGCATGGGCGGCATTTGGGCTCCACGTGATCTTTGGAGCCATCTGGTATTCAGCAGCCTTGCTCATGCCGATAGGCACATTCTTGTAGTCCGTGGAGTTGGTCCCGATTCACCTCTGAGCAAGGCGGCACGCCGGAACGCTCGGTAGCTCTGCGCGCCGGAGAAGGAGCAACGCGGCCCCGCACCAGCAGCGCTTCCTCTGTAGCGCGGTCGTAGCAAGCGTCGCATTCCCGCCGACCGCGCCGTAGCGACGACCGGACCACTCAGCGCGGCTCGAACCGCCGGTGCGGACCCGAATGCTGGGGTCGTGTGGGAGCGGACAGGTCTTCGTCGCCCGGCCCCTCTCCCGATTTGGACGAGGCGCAATCAGACCGAAACGCTCACACCCACCTTAGCCCCCGCCGCCACAATCTCCCCCCACGTCGCATCGTCCACCCAGATCCCGTCCTTGCGCCGCGCCGCACGCGCCTTGCGCTCAGGCTCGCCCGCCAATTGCACTTCATTGAAGCCCTGTCCCGGCGGGCTCTGGCGCAGCCACTCGACGAACTCCCGCGCTTCCTGCTCGAACGACGTTTGCGTGCCCAGCCGCTCGGGGTCGATCAGCACGGTCAGCATCCCGTTCAGCACCGTGCGCGAGGCGTCTGCCGGCCGGTGCCAGGTGCCCCCGCCCGACAGCGCGCCGCCCAGCAGCTCGCACGCCACCGCCATGCCGTAGCCCTTGTGCTCGCCGAAGGTCATGAGCGCGCCGAACAGCCCGTTGCCCTGCGGCACCACCACCACGCCCGGGTCGTTGGTGGGCGCGCCGTTCTCGTCGATCAGGTAGCCGTCGGGCACCTGCTCGCCCTTGTTGTGCGCCACGCGCATCTTTCCCTGCGCCACGCGGCTGGTCGCGTAGTCGAGCACGAAGGGGTCGGCGCCCGCCAGCGGGATGCCGATGCAGCACGGGTTGGTGCCGAAGCGCCCGTCGCCGCCGCCCCAGGGCGCGACCACCGGGCGCGACAGCACGTTGACGAAGTGCAGGGCCACCAGCCCCTGCGCCGTCGCCATCTCGGCGAAGTGGCCGATGCGCCCCAGGTGGTGCGCGTGCGAGAGCGTGAAGATGCAGCTGCCGTGCTGCCGGGCGCGCGCAATGCCCAGTTCCATCGCCTGCACGCCGACGATCTGCCCGTAGCCGTGCTGGCCGTCCAGGCCCATCAGCGTGCCGATGTCCAGGTTCACGCGCACGGCGGCGTTGGGCTTCAGGCCGCCTTCGGCCACCGCGTCGACATAGCGCGGCAGCATGCCCACGCCGTGCGAGTCGTGGCCGCTGAGGTTGGCCAGCACCAGGTTGGCCGCCACCTGTTGCGCTTCGGCCGGCGAACTGCCCGCGGCTTCGAGGATGCGGGTGGCGGTGGCTTGCAGGCTGTCGGCCGGCAGTGTTCTGGACATGAGTCAGACTCCCTTTGCGTTCAAGGTGATGGCATAGAGCGACGAGGTCGCGCAGATGAAAAGGCGGTTGAGCTTCGGCCCGCCGAAGCACACGTTGGCCACGCGCTCCGGCACGAGGATCTTGCCCAGCAAGGTGCCGTCGGGGTGGTAGGCGTGCACGCCGTCCGCGGCGCTGGTCCAGATGCGGCCCTCGGTGTCCAGGCGAAAGCCGTCGAACAGCCCGTTCGTGCATTCCGCAAACACCTCGCCGCCGCTCAAAGAGCGCCCGTCGGGGCCCACCTTGAACTTGCGGATGTGGCGCGGCCCGTCCGCCGCATGGCTCGCGCCCGTGTCGGCGATGTACAGCAGCGACTCGTCGGGCGAGAACGCCAGCCCGTTGGGCTTGACGAAGTCGTCGGTCATGCGCGCGACCTCGCCGCTCGCGGGGTCGATGCGGTACACGTGGCAGGCGCCGATCTCGCTGTCGGCGCGCAGGCCCTCGTAGTCCGACAGGATGCCGTAGCTCGGGTCGGTGAACCACACGCCGCCATCCGAATGCACCACCACGTCGTTCGGTGAATTCAGCCGCTTGCCCTGCCAGTGCGAGGCCAGCACCGTGATGCTGCCGTCGTGCTCGGTGCGCGTCACGCGGCGCGTGAGGTGCTCGCAGCTCACGAGCCGGCCCTGGCGGTCGACCGTGTGGCCGTTGGTGTTGTCGGCCGGCGCGCGGAACACGCCCACCGTGCCGTTGACCTCGTCGTAGCGCAGCATGCGGTTGTTCGGAATGTCCGACCACACCAGCGTGCGGTGCGCGCCGAACCACGCTGGGCCTTCGCACCAGCGCGCACCGGTCCACAGGCGCTCCAGGCGCTCGGGGCCGGGAATGCAGGTGTTGAAGCGCGGGTCCAGCCGTTCGAAGCCGGTGCCGTCCAGAAAGCCGAAGGGGAGGTCTTGGAGGGTGGCCATGGGTGTTGTCTTCCTTGGGTGAGACGTGGTGATGGGGTGGTGATGGGTGCGGCTTCAGCGCCTGGGGCGGGAGCTCGCCAGCACGATGACCGCGATGATGATGACGCCGGTCAGCAGCGTGCGCAGCCCCGGCCCGGCGCCGACGGCGTTGAGCAGCGCCACCAGCAGGAACATGAACATGGCCGCGCCCCAGATGCCCGGCACGCTCGGCCGCCCGCCCGCCACCGCCGTGCCGCCGATGACCACCACCGCGATGGTCATCAGCAAGTACTCGGCGCCCTGGTCGAGCGAGTTGCCACCCGAGAAGCCCGCGAGCAGCGCGCCCG
Source organism: Variovorax monticola (assembly GCF_051216855.1). Lineage (NCBI taxonomy): Bacteria > Pseudomonadati > Pseudomonadota > Betaproteobacteria > Burkholderiales > Comamonadaceae > Variovorax > Variovorax monticola. The sequence continues at coordinate 555,955 of NZ_JBPJZP010000004.1, read as the reverse complement.
TGAAGCCCGCGAGCGCGGCGCAGATCACGTAGGCCAGCAGCCGCGTGCGCTCCACCCGCAGGCCCGCGAGCTGCGCGGCGCGGCGGTTCTGGCCCACCGCGGCAATCGAGCGGCCCAGCACCGTGCGCTCCAGCATCACCGCAATCAGCACGGTGACCACCACCGCCACCAGCGCCACCAGCGGCACGCCGAGAATGCGCTGCGTCATCAGGTCGGAGAACAGTGCCGGCGGCTTCACCTTGAGCCCGCGCCCGAAGTTGATGGCCACCGACATCACGATCAGCGAGGCCGCCAGCGTGGCGATGATCGGCGGAATGCGCAGCAGCCGGATCAGCCCGAAGTTGAACAGGCCCACGCCCGCACCCACCGCCGTGGCCGCCAGCAACCCCGGCACCAGCATCGCGTTGTTGCCGTCCATGACGATCATCGCGGCCGCGCCCGACAGCGCGATGGTCGAGGGAATCGACAGGTCCGCATTGCCCGGCCCCACGCTGATCACCAGCATCTGCCCGAGCGACACCAGCACCGTGAAGGCCGAGAACGCGAGCGCCGCGGCCAGCAGGTCGCCCGAGCCCTGGCCGTGGGCGCTCCACACCGTGGCGGCCCAGGCCAGCACGGCGGCCACGCAGGAGCCCAGCCAGGGGCGGTTGCCGGCGAGTTTCTTGAAGCGCTGCCAGCGCGGCGTGGGCGGCACGGGCGGCGGTGGCGTCAACGTGTCGTTCACCGCGCTCATCGCTTGCCTCCCACCAGGTCGATGGCCGCGCGAAGGCCCAGCACGGCCACCAGGATCAGGCCCTGCATGCCCACCTGCCAGTCCGGCGCGATGTTCAGGAAGGTCAGGAACGAGGCCGCCAGCGTCACCGTGAGCGCGCCGATCACCGCGCCCACCGGCGCCACCTTGCCGCCCGCGAATTCGGCCCCGCCCAGAATGGCCGCCGCAATCGCCACCAGCGTGTAGCGCGAGGCGATGTTGGCGTCGGCCGAGGTGGCCTGGCCGACCAGCATCAGCCCCGAGCACACGCCGAACACGCCCGCAATCGCATACACGCCGGCGCGCACGCGCACCATGTTCCAGCCCGCGCGCGCAATTGCGCCCGGGTTGCCGCCCAGCCCGCGCACCAGCGTGCCGAAGGCGCTGCGCGTGATCAGCAGATGGCCCACGATGGCCGTGACGATGGCCATCCAGATCGGCATCGGCAACAGCGGCGTGCGCCAGCTCATGGCGCCGCGCAGCCACTCGGGCGCCGTGCCGCCCGGCGTGGGCAGCAGCAGCACCGCGCAGCCCAGCCACACGAACGACAGCCCCAGCGTGACCACGATCGAGGGCAGCTGCCGCGCCTCGATCACCGCGCCCGCCAGCGCATACACGCCGACGGCCGCAATCAGCGCCAGCACCGCGAGCCACGGCTGCTCTGGCATCAGCGTGGCACCGATGCAGGCGACCAGCGACACGAACGGCCCGATCGACAGGTCGAGGTCGCTCACCGCCAGGATCATCATCTGCGCCAGCGTGGCGAACATCACCGGAATGGCCAGGTTCAGCAGCAGGTTGATGCCGAAGTAGGACATGGCGCGCGGTTGCTTGAAGAACACCGCCGCCAGCAGCAGCGCGAGCGCCACGGCGGGCAGCAGCGCATGCAGCATCGCCACGCGGCGCGCGGGGCTTCGGCTGCTCGAAAGAACAGCATTCGTCATGCCGTGGCCTCCTCGAATGACAGCGCCACCACGCGCTCCTCGCTGATGTCGTCGCCGGCCAGCTCGCCGACCACGCGCCCGTTGCTGAACACATAGACGCGGTCGCAGTGGTGCAGTTCGTCGAACTCGGTCGTGTACCAGACGAAGGTGCGACCCTGGCGCGCCTCGTCGCGAATCAGCGCGTACACGTCGCGCTTGGTGCCCACGTCCACGCCGCGCATCGGGTCGTCCATCAGGATGACCGGCGCGGTCGAGCCGAGCGCGCGTGCGAAGAGCACCTTCTGCTGGTTGCCGCCCGAGAGCGAGCCGATCGGCAGGCTCATGTCGGGCGTGACCAGGCCCAGCCGCTGGCGCCACTGCTGCGCGTGCGCCTGCTCGCGCTTCAGGTCGATCAGCGGGCTGCGCGCGCGCAGCTGCGCGAGCCAGCCCACCGTCATGTTGCGCGCGATGGACCAGAGCGTGAACACGCCGTCGGTCTGCCGGTCGCCGGCCACGAAGGCAGTGCCGCCTTCGACGCGCATCGCGTCCTTGTGTTTGTGCGTGTGCTGCGAAGCTTCCTGCAGGGCCAGCAGCATCGCGGTCTGGCCATGACCGGCCAACCCGGCGAGGCCGATGATTTCCCCGCGCATTGCCCTCAGCGCCATGCCGCGCTGCGGCGAGGCCTGCACCTGCACCACGGCCTGCACATCGCCGGCTTCGTGCCGGCGCGCTGTCGAGGCGTCGGAAGACGGCGCGTCCCTGGCCACGGCCTGGCCCATTGCCGTCACCAGCCGCTCGCGGTCGGTCTCGGCGGTCGGCGTGGCCTGCACCACCTGCCCGTCGCGCATCACCACCAGCCGGTCGGTCACCGCGAAGATCTCGCGCAGCTTGTGCGTGATCAGCACGCAGGTCTTGCCCTCGGCCACGAAGCTGCGAATGTAGGCCAGCAGCTGCGCGGCGGCCTGCCCGTCGAGCGAAGAGGTCGGCTCGTCGAGGATCATCAGTTCCAGCGGTTGCGCCCCCGGCGTGAACGCGCGCGCCACCTCCACGATCTGCCGCTTGCCGATGGGCAGCTCGCCCACCACGTCGTCGGCCCGCAGTCCGTGTCCCGGAAAGATGCGGTCCAGCGAGGCCATCAGCTGCGCGCCCGCGCGCTTGCGCCACGCCCATTCGGACGACTGCGGCTGCGCGATGCGCATGTTCTCCGCCAGCGTGAGGTTGTCGCACAGCGACAGTTCCTGGAACACGCAGCGCAGGCCCCAGCGCCGCGCCTCGCGCAGGCTCCACGCGGCGCTGTCCGCGGGTCGCCCGGCAAAGTGCAGCGCGCCCCGGTCGGGTGCGAGCGCGCCGCACAGCACGTTGACGAGTGTCGACTTGCCTGCGCCGTTGTGTCCCACCAGGCCGACGCACTCACCGCGCCGCAATTGCAGATCGACGCCGCGCAGTGCCTGCACGGCCCCGAAGGACCGCGCCGCGCCGCGCGCCTCGACCAGCACCTCACCCGTTGGCTGTTGCGATGGGTTCGGCATCGCTGCTTACTTGGCTTTGGCAATGAAGTCGATCACTTCCTTCTGCGAGTACTCCACGTTCACCACGCTCCCGACCTCGGTGTTCTTCAGCGACTGGTCCAGCGTCTCCTGCGTCACCACGCTGATCGGCAGCTTCATCTCCTTGGGCACCTTCACGCCCGACAGGATCTGCTGCGCCACCCAGAACGCGAAGGTCGAGGCGCCCGGCGCGATGCTGGCCGACATGGTCTGGTACTTGTTGGCGTCGCGCTGTTCCTTCCACCACGCCAGCTCGTCCTGCCGGTTGCCCATGAAGATGATCGGCGTGGGGCGGCCCGCGGCCTTGAAAGCCTGCGCCACGCCGTAGCCGTCGCCGCCCTGCGTGGCGACAGCCGTCACCTGCGGCAGCGTCGAGAGAATGGCCGACACCTCTTTCTGCGCCACTGTCTGCGTCCAGTTGCCGTGCACCGAACCGACGATCTTGTATTCGGGCCGCTTGGCCACGGCCGCGGTGATGCCCTGGTGGATCTCGTCGTCCACGAACACGCCCGCGATGCCGCGCACTTCGAGCAGGTTGCCCTTGATGCCGCGGCTGGCGAAGTAGTCGATCTGCATCGCGCCGAGTTGCTTGAAGTCCACCGCGATGCGGTAGGCGCAGGGCTCGTTCACGATGCCGTCGAACGACACCACCACGATGCCCGCGTCGCAGGCCTGCTTCACCGCGCCGTTCAGCGCCGTGGGCGAGGCCGCGTTGATCACGATGGCGTCGAAGCCCTGCAGGATCATGTTCTGGATCTGCGCGGCCTGCTCGGTGGCCTGGTTCTCCGAGGTGGTAAAGCTGGGGGCCTGCGCCACCACGCCCTTGGCGACCGCGTCCTTCGTGACCTTGTCCCAGCTCTTGAGCATGGCCTGGCGCCACGAGTTGCCGGCGAAGTTGTTCGACAGCGCGATCTTCTTGGCCTTGGTGTCGGCCGCGTGCGCGGGAAGGTGCAGTGCGGCGGCACCCAGAACAAGGGCTGCAGCCAGTGCGGTAGGCGAGAGTCGGATCTTTTTCATGTCGTTGTCCTTGGTTTTCCGAACCCGCTGTCCCGGATCCGGTTGTCTCCTGCGGATGCCCCTGGTGCGATGCCGCGCCGGTCAGTGCGGCGGCATCGGGGCGCTGTGTGCCGTGTTCTGTGTGATGGGCGTCGGCTACATCACTGCGCCGACCTGCCAGGGAACGAACTCGTTCTGGCCGTAGCCGTGCTGTTCGCTCTTCGAATGCGCGCCCGAGGCGGTGGCGAGCACCATCTCGAAGATGCGCTGGCCCATCTCCTGGATCGAGGCCGTGCCGTCCACGATCTCGCCGCAGTTGATGTCCATGTCCTCTTCCTGCCGCTGCCACAGCGCCGAGTTGGTCGCCAGCTTGAGCGAAGGCGAGGGCGCGCAACCGTAGGCCGAGCCGCGTCCCGTGGTGAAGCAGATGAGGTTGGCGCCGCCGGCCACCTGGCCCGTGGCGCTCACCGGGTCGTAGCCCGGCGTGTCCATGTAGACGAAGCCGTGCGCAGTGACGGGCTCGGCGTATTCGTACACCGCCTCCAGGTTGCTGGTGCCGCCCTTGGCGACCGCGCCCAGCGATTTCTCCAGGATGGTCGTGAGTCCGCCGGCCTTGTTGCCCGGCGAGGGGTTGTTGTTCATCTCGCCCTGGTTGATCTCGGTGTAGTGCTCCCACCACTTGATGCGGTCCACCAGCTTCTGGCCCACCTCGCGCTTCACCGCGCGGCGCGTGAGCAGGTGTTCCGCGCCGTACACCTCGGGTGTCTCGCTGAGGATGGCCGTGCCGCCATGCGCCACCAGCAGATCGACCGCCGCGCCCAGCGCCGGGTTGGCGCTGATGCCCGAGTAGCCGTCGGAGCCGCCGCACTGCAGCCCGATGGTGATGTGCGCCGCGCTGCACGGCTCGCGCTTCACCGCGTTGGCGCGCGGCAGCATCTCGTTGATGAGCGCCACGCCCTTCTCGACCGTCTTGCGCGTGCCGCCCGTGTCCTGGATGTTGAAGGTGCGAAAGTTCTCGCCCTCGGCCAGGTGGCCGGTCGCGAGCCAGGCGTTGATCTGGTTGGCCTCGCAGCCCAGCCCCACCACCAGCACGCCCGCGAAGTTGGGGTGCGTGGCGTAGCCCGTGAGCGTGCGCGCCAGGATCTGCAGCCCCAGGCCCTCGGTGTCCATGCCGCAGCCGGTGCCGTGGGTCAGCGCGACGATGCCGTCGACGTTCGGGAACGCCGCGAGCGCCTGCGGGTTGGTCTTGCGCGAGAAGTGGTCGGCAATGGCGCGCGCGGCCGTGGCCGAGCAGTTCACGCTGGTCAGCACGCCGATGTAGTTGCGCGTGGCCACGCGGCCGTCGGCGCGCCGGATGCCCATGAAGGTGGCCTCGCGTTTGGCGGGCGCGGGCTTCACGTCGGCGCCGAAGGCGTAGTCGCGCTCGAAGTCACCCTTGTCGGGTCCCATGTCCAGGTTCTGCGTGTGCACATGTTCGCCCGCGGCGATGGGCCTGCTCGCAAAACCGATGATCTGGTTGTAGCGGCGCACCGGTTCGCCGGGGGCGATGGCGCGCATCGCGATCTTGTGGCCCGGCGGAATCAGGCCGCGCACGGCCACGCCCTCGATGGCGGTGCCGCCGAGCAGCTGGGCACGCGCGATGACGACGTCGTCGGCGGGGTGGAGTCGGATGTAGGGCGTCATGGGGTGCGGGGTTGGCTGGCTTGTGATGGCTGGCGGTAGGTGTCAGGAAGCTTTGGCGCGGCGCCAGCTCGCGCTGAAGCGCTGGTGGAACTTGTCCATGTGCTGGTGCATGGCGTCGCGTGCCGCCGCGGGGTCGCGCGCCGCGATGGCCTCGAGGATGGCTTCGTGCTCGCCGATGGCGGCCTGCCACGACGTCATGGTCTCGAAGTAATCGATCATCCGGGCGAAGATCGGCCCGTGCCGCGACTCCCAGAAGCCCTGCACCGTTTCGGTCAGCACCACGTTGTCGCAGGCGTTGACGATGGCCAGGTGAAAGGCGCGGTCGCCTTCGTGCGGCACCTCGTTGCGCGCGGCCATGTCGCGCATCGTGCGGATGGCGCGGCGCATGGCGTCCACGTCCTTGCGCTTGCCGTGCTGCGCGGCCGTGGCGGCGGTCTCGCCTTCGACCAGGCGGCGCGCGCGAATGATCTCCAGCGGGCCCCATTCGGCCCCGGCGCCATTCGCACCGTTCGCGACCGGGGCCGTGCGGTGCGACCGGTCGAGCACGTACACGCCCGAGCCGGTGCGGATCTCGACCCAGCCTTCCACCTCCAGCGCAATCAGCGCCTCGCGCACCGAAGGCCGGCTCACGCCCAGCTGCTTGGCCAGGTCGCGCTCGGCGGGAATGCGCGCGCCCACCGCGAACTCGCCCTTGCCGATGAGCACGCGCAGCTGTTCGGCGATCTGGCGGTAGAGGCGTTGGGGTTCGAGGGTCTGGATCGGCACGGCAGCGAAAGGGAGAACGAAAGGAGTGGAGGAACGGGTTTAAGGGTTGTCCTGAATTGGACAAGTGGTAAGGCCAATTCAGAATACGATACACCGCCCGCGCCACCATCGGGCCTAACCCGAAGAACGAGGAGACACCGATGAGACTGAAGGGAAAGACCGCGCTGGTCACCGCCGCTGGCCAGGGCATCGGCCATGCCAGCGTGCTCGCCATGGCCGCCGAGGGTGCGCAGGTCTGGGCCACCGACGTCAACGAAGCACTGCTGGCGCGCTACGCCGGCATGCCCAACGTCACCGCGCTCAAGCTCGACGTGCTCGACAAGCCCGCCATCGGCGCGCTGGTGGGCAAGCTGCCCGCGCTGGACATCCTCTTCAACTGCGCCGGCGTGGTGCACAACGGCACCATCGAGCAGGCCACCGACGACGACCTGCTGTTCGCCTTCAGCCTCAACGTGCGCGCCCAGATGTGGACCATCCAGGCCGTGCTGCCCGGCATGCTGGCGGCCGGGCGCGGCAGCATCATCAACATGGCGAGCGTGTGCTCCAGCATGAAGGGCCTGCCCAACCGCTTCGTCTACGGCACCACCAAGGCGGCCGTGCTCGGCCTCACCAAGAGCGTCGCGGCCGACTACGTGGCCAGGGGCATCCGCTGCAATGCGGTGTGCCCGGGCACGGTCGACACGCCTTCGCTGGGCGACCGCATCAACGCCAATGCCGACCCCGACGCGGCACGCCGTGCCTTCATCGCGCGCCAGCCCATGGGCCGGCTCGCGCAGGCCGAGGAAATTGCGCCGGTGGTGGTGTTCCTGGCCAGCGACGAATCGGTGTTCGCCACCGGCCAGGCCTTCACCGTCGACGGCGGCATCACCATATGAACCCGCTCGACGTCGCGGGTCGCGCTGCATACCCACCCCCATCAATGCACTGAAAGGAAAGCATGAAACTCGTCCGCTACGGCAACCCCGGCAAGGAAAAGCCCGGCCTCATCGACAACGACGGCAAGCTGCGCGACCTGAGCGCCATCGTCAAGGACATCGGTCCCGAGCAGCTCGGCGACGCCGCCATCGCCAAGCTGCGCAAGACCAGGCTCGACAAGCTGCCGCTGGTGCGCGGCAAGCCGCGCCTGGGCAGCCCCGTGGCCAACGTCGGCAAGTTCATCGCCATCGGCCTGAACTACGCGGACCACGCGGCCGAGTCCGGCCTGCCGGTGCCCAAGGAGCCCGTGGTCTTCATGAAGGCCAACAGCTGCATCCAGGGCCCGAACGACCCCGTGATGCTGCCCAAGGGCTCGGTCAAGTCCGACTGGGAAGTCGAGCTCGGCGTGGTCATCGGCACGCGCGCACGCTACGTGTCGCAAAAGAGCGCGCTCGACTACGTGGCCGGCTACTGCACCATCAACGACATCAGCGAGCGCGAGTACCAGATCGAGCGCGGCGGCACCTGGGACAAGGGCAAGGGCTGCGACACCTTCGGCCCGCTCGGCCCCTGGCTGGTGACGCGCGACGAGATCGAGAACCCGCAAAAGCTCGCAATGTGGCTCGACCTGAACGGCCAGCGCGTGCAAACGGGCAGCACCAAGACCATGATCTTCAGCGTGGCCAGGATCGTGAGCTACGTGAGCCAGTTCATGACGCTGATGCCCGGCGACGTCATCACCACCGGCACGCCGCCCGGCGTGGGCATGGGCATGAAGCCGCCGCTGTTCCTGAAGAAGGGCGACGTGATGACGCTGGGCATCGAAGGCCTGGGCGAGCAGCGCCAGGAAGTGGTGCCGTTCAAGCTCTGACCGGGCGCTGGCACAGCCGGTCTTTCGAGGGCGCCTGCGGGCGCCCTTTCCGTTGGCGCGCCAAATGTCCCATTGACAGAACATTGAAACTGCAAAAACATCAAAGGCATGTCGCAAATGCCTTTGCCGAAATACCACCAGATCTACCTGGTGCTGCGCGAGCAGTTGCACGAAGGCCGTTTCGCTGAAGGGCTGCCCGGCGAACTCGCGCTGATGGCGCAGTTCGGCGTGGCGCGCGTCACGGTGCGCCGCGCGCTCGAGCAGCTGGCGGCCGAAGGCCTGATCGAGCGCAACCCCGGGCGCCGCACGCGCGCGCTGCCGCCCCCGGCCCTCGGCGACGGCCCCAGTGGCAAGAGCATGGAGCGTGCCAATCTGCGCGGCCTGCTCGAGAACCTGGTCACCATGGGCCTGCACACCTCCGTGAAGGTGATCGACGTGGCCACCATCACCGCGTCCACCCAGGTGGCCGAGGCGCTGCAGCTGCAGCTCGGCGACCCGGTGCAGAAGGCCGTGCGCGTGCGCTCCACCAAGGAAGGCCCGCTGTCGCACATCACCACCTACGTGCCCGACACCATCGCGCGCCGCTTCGGGCGGCGAGAGCTGTCGAAGAAGCCCATCCTGGTGCTGCTCGAGGAGTCGGGCGTGAAGGTGGGCAGGGCGCACCAGACCATCTCCGCGCGCCTGGCCGACAACGTGCTGGCGCAGCATCTCGAAGTGTCGGTCGGCTCCGCGCTGCTGGCGGTGCGCCGCCTGATCTACGACGAAGACGAGCGGCCCGTGCAGTGGCTGCACGGCCTCTACCGCCCCGACCGCTACACCTACGAAATGCAGCTCTCCCGCGTGGGCAGCATCGACGCCAAGGTGTGGGTCAGCAAAGACGTGTCAGCCCAGTTCAACTGAAGAAAAAGGAAAGCCTCACCATGCAGAACCGCCGTCGTTTCGTGTCGCAGTCGGCCGCCCTGGCCACCGCCGTCGCCTTTCCGCTCGTGGCCGGTGCGCAGCCCAAGACCGTCAAGGTCGGCGTGCTGCATCCGGTTACCGGGGCGCTGGCCTATTCGGGACAGCAGTGCCGCCTGGGTGCGCTCATGGCCATCGAGGACATCAACGCGGCGGGCGGCATCAAGTCGCTGGGCGGCGCGAAGCTCGAGGCCCTGCTGGGCGACGCGCAGTCGCAGCCGCAGGCCGGTGCCGCCGAGGTCGAGAAGATGAACGAGGCCGGCGTGGCCGCCATCGTGGGCGCCTTCGCCTCGGCCATCTGCCTGGCCACCACGCAGGCCGCGGCCAAGTACAACCTGCCGCACGTGGTCGACGTGGGCGTGGCCGACCAGATCGTCGAGCGCGGCCTGAAGAACACCTTCCGCTTCGGCCCCGGCTACAAGAAGTCGACCGAGGTCGCCATCGCCAACCTGCTGGTGCTCAACAAGGCCGCGGGCAGCCCCGCCAAGACGGTGATGATCATCCACGAGGAGTCGCTCTTCGGTGCCGGCACCGCGCAGCTGCTGTCGCGCGAACTCCCGGGCTACGGCTTCGACGTGAAAGAGGTGGTGAAGCACGCCAACCCCACGCGCGACTTCAACAACATCGTGCTGCGCATGAAGTCGGTCAACCCCGACATCGTGATTCCGGCCAACTACTACAACGAATACGCGCTGCTGGTGCGCACCATGCAGCAGCAGAAGGTGGTGCCCAAGGCCATCTTCTCGGTGCTGGGCGGCGCCGCGTCGAGCTACAAGTTCGTGAAGGAGTTTCCGGACGCGGCCAACGGCATCATCGACTGCAACCACTGGTTCAACCCGAAGGACAAGCGCTCGCAGGAACTGCGCAAGCGCGTGGAAGCCAAGGGCCAGTTCTTCAGCTACGAGGTCTTCATGACCTACACCTCGATGTGGCTGCTGGCCGATGCCATCGAGCGCGCCAGGTCGACGGACCGCGCCGCCATCATCGACGCGCTGGAGAAGAGCACCTTCGGCAACCACTTCATGCCGTACGGCCCCACCAGGTTCGTCAACGGGCAGAACGAGGGCGCCCAACCGCTGATGACGCAGGTCGTGAAGAACGACATCAAGGTGATCATTCCGCGCGACTACCGCGAAGTCGACCCGATCTTCCCGCTCAAGGCCTGAGCGCGTGTTGGACGCAGTGGCGGTGAGCCCCCCGATCCCTGACGGCGACCGATCGACCACGCAGGCCGGGCGGACCTCTTAAGAAGCGCTGCGACAGCACGAGACAACAGCCAATGCCAGACATCAACATCCTCTTCCCCTCGGTCCTCAACGGACTGACCACCGGCGCCGTGTACGCCCTGATCGCCGTGGGCCTCACGCTGATCTACGGCGTGCTGCACATCATCAACTTCGCCCACGGCGCCAGCCTGATGCTGGCCCTGTACGTCGTCTACTTCCTCAAGGAGCGCCTGGGCATCGACCCCTACATGGCCCTTCCCGTCGCCATCCTGGGCATGTTCGCGCTCGGCTACGCATTGCAGCGCGTCGTCATCAACCGCGCAGGCCACGGCAAGGACGAGAACATCCTGCTCGCCACGCTGGGCATCTCCATCGTCATGGAAAACCTCGCGCTGCTGTTCTTCAAGTCGGACACCCGCAGCATCGAAACCGCCTACTCGCTGAGCACCGTCGCCATCGGCCCGGCCATGATCGCCGTGCCCAAGCTCATCGCCTTCGCCGGTGCGCTCGTGGTGTCGGGCATCCTGTTCTGGATCATGGGCCGCACCGACCTGGGCCGCGCCATCCGCGCCGTGGCCAAGGAGAAGGAGGGCGCCAAGCTCATGGGCATCGACGTCGACCATGTGTATGCCATGAGCTTCGGCATCGGCCTCGCGTGCCTGGGCGCGGCGGCGTGCTTCCTGCTGCCCGCGTACTACGTCAACCCGCAGGTGGGCGGCGGCTTCGTGCTCGTGGCCTTCACCATCGTCGTGCTCGGCGGCATGGGCAGCTTCGTGGGCGCGCTCATCGGCGGACTGCTCGTGGGCGTGGTCGAGTCGCTCGGCGGCCTGTACCTGGGCGAGTCGCTCGGGCAGATCGGCATCTTCGCCATCTTCATCGGCGTCGTGCTGTTCCGCCCGCAGGGCATGTTCGGAGCCAAGGCATGAACGCGCGAATGAACCCGGGATACAAGCAGCTCGCGGGCATTGCGCTGTTCGCCGTGGTCGTCGGCTGCGTGCCGCTGGTCACGAAGTCGGGCGTCATGCTCAACTTCGTGATGATGGCGCTGTACGCCACGCTCATCGCGCAGGCCTGGAACATCCTCGGCGGCTTCGGCGGGCAGTTCTCGTTCGGGCATGCGCTCTTCTTCGGCACCGGTGCCTACATCCAGGCCATCGCGCAGCTGCAGGGCGGCATCAACCCGTGGATCGCGCTGCCGATGGCGGTGGCCGGCGCCGCGCTGGTGGGCCTGTTCGTCGGCGCGCTCACCTTCCGCTACGGCCTGAAGGGCTCGTATTTCGCGCTCGTCACGCTGGCCTTCGCCGAAGTGTTCCGCATCCTCGCCACCTCGGTGCCCTTCACCGGCGGCGGCGTCGGGCTCATGGTGCCGCTGCGCGAGTCGGTCGGCAACATGCAGTTCGCCTCGCGCGCGGGTTACCTGTGGCTGGTGCTGTCGATGGTCGTCGTCGCGCTGCTGGTCACTTGGTGGCTGCGCAACGGCCGCTTCGGTGCCTACCTGCAGGCCGTGCGCGACAACGAGGACGCCGCGCGCGCCGTGGGCGTGAACCCGTTCCGCGTCAAGCTCGCGGCCATCGGCATCTCCGCCGCCTTCATGGGCGCGGCCGGCGGGTTCTACGTGCAGGTGTTCCAGTACATCGACGCAGGCATCGCCTACGGGTCGGTCACCTCGGTCGAGGCGCTGGTCGCGGCCATCGTCGGCGGCATGGGCACGCTGTGGGGACCGGTGCTGGGCGCGGCCGCGCTGCACCTGCTGTCGGACTTCACGCGCAACCTGTTCGGCGAACTGCCGGGCATCAACATGGTCATCTACGGCACCGTGCTCGTGCTCATCGTGATCTTCCTGCCGCGCGGCGTCGCGGGCCTGGGCCTGTCGGTGCGGCAGCTGTGGAACGCCAAGGGAGGCAAGCATGACTGAGCCGCTGTTGAAACTCGACGGCATCTCGCGCTCCTTCGGCGGCCTGAAGGCCGTGCAGAACGTGAGCCTGGCCGTGAAGCAGGGCAGCCTCACGGCGCTGATCGGGCCGAACGGCGCGGGCAAGACCACGCTGTTCGCGCTGATGTCGGGCTTTCTGAAGCCCGACGCCGGCACCGTGCGCTTCGCCGGCCAGGACATCACCGGCCGCGAGCCGCACCGCAACGCCGTGCTCGGCATGACGCGCACCTTCCAGATCGTGAAGCCCTTCGCCGCGCAGACCGTGCGCGAGAACATCGCCGTGGGCGCGCACCTGCATGTGCGCAACCGCGCCGAAGCACTGCAGAACGCCGAGGCCGTCGCGCAGCGCGTGGGCCTGGCGCCGCAGCTCGACAAGCCCGCCTCCGACCTCACCGTGGCCGGGCGCAAGCGCCTCGAACTGGCCCGCGCGCTCGCCACAAGGCCCCGCCTGCTGCTGCTCGACGAAGTGCTGGCAGGCCTCAACCCGCAGGAGATCGCCGAGATGATGCCGGTGGTGCGCGGCATTGCCGACAGCGGCGTGACCGTGCTGATGATCGAACACGTGATGCAGGCCGTGATGAACCTGGCCGAGCACGTGTGGGTGCTGGCCCAGGGCCAGCTCATTGCCGAGGGCAACCCGGCGCAGGTGACCTCCGACGACCGGGTCGTCGAGGCGTACCTGGGCCATGGCACGGCGGCGCGCTTGCGCAAGGCCGCAGCGGGAGTATCCGAATGAGCGCATTGCTCGACATTCAAGGCCTGCGCGGCGGCTACGGCCGCGTGGAAGTGCTGCGCGGCGTCGACCTGCAGGTGGGCGCCGGCGAAATGGTCGCGCTGCTCGGCAGCAACGGCGCGGGCAAGTCGACCCTCAACAAGATGGTCTGCGGCCTCGTGCCCGCCTGGAGCGGCACCGTGCGCTTCGACGGCAAGGACCTCACCGGCGCGCACTACCGCGACGTGGTCAAGGCCGGCCTCATCCAGGTGCCCGAAGGCCGCAAGGTGTTCCCCAACCTCAGCGTGCTGGAGAACCTGGAGCTGGGCTCCTTCACCCGCGCCCGCGAACGCCGCGCGGCCAACGTCGAGAAGATGTTCCACATCTTCCCGCGCCTGCGCGAGCGCATCGCGCAGCACGCCGGCACCATGAGCGGCGGCGAGCAGCAGATGCTGGCCATCGCGCGCGGGCTCATGGCCGAGCCGGTGCTGCTGATCCTCGACGAGCCTTCGCTGGGCCTCTCGCCGCTGCTGGTGGAAGACATGTTCACTCTCATCCGCACGCTGCGCGACGGTGGCCTCGCCGTGCTGCTGGTCGAGCAGAACGTGGGCCAGTCGCTGGAGATTGCCGATCGCGCCTACGTGCTGGAAAACGGCAGCGTGCGCTTCTCCGGCAAGCCCGATGCGCTGCTGGGCAGCGACGAACTGCGGCGCGCGTACCTGGGGCTGTGAGCCCCGCGACAAAAACAAGGAGACCATCCGATGAAACGCCGTGACATCCTCATCGCGCCCTCCGCGCTGGCCGCGTTGGCATTCGCCGCCGGCGCCCGCGCGCAGATCGGCAATGCGCCGGTGCGCATCCTCGTCGGCGCGCCCGCCGGCGGCTCGACCGACACGCTGGCCCGCTCGCTGGCCGTCAGCATGGGCCCCGCGCTGGGCCGCACCGTCATCGTCGAGAACAAGCCCGGCGCCGGCGGCAACATCGCCGCCGACGCGGTCGCCAAGGCCGCGCCCGACGGCCACACGCTGCTGCTGAGCTTCACCAGCCATGCCATCAACGCCACGCTGTACCCGAGCTTGCCCTTCGACCCGGTGAAGGACTTCACCGCGCTCACCTGCGTGGCCACCTCGCCGTCGATCCTGGTGGCCAGCCCGAGCTTGCCGGTGAAGGACGTGCGCGAGCTCATCGCGCTCGCCAAGGCCAGGCCGGGCCAGCTCAACTTCGCCATCGGCGCGGTGGGCTCGTCGCTGCACATGGCGGGCGAGGCCTTCAAGATGCAGTCGGGCGTGGACATCGTGAACATCCCCTACAAGGGCACCGCGCCCGCCGTGCAGGACCTGCTCGCGGGCCAGGTGCAGCTGATGTTCGCGGCGGTGGGCAACGTCAAGGCCCACATCCAGGCCGGCAAGCTCAAGGCGCTGGGCGTGACCACCGCGAAGCGCCTGCCCGCGTTCCCCGACGTGCCGGCCATCGCCGAGGCCTTGCCGGGCTACGAGTCGAGCGCTTGGTTCGGCCTGTTCGGCCCGGCACGCCTGCCCGCCGACGTGGCGCGCAAGCTCGGCGACGCCGCACGCCACGCGCTGCAGCAGCCCGACATGCTCAAGCGGCTGGACAGCGAAGGCGCGATTCCGGTCGGCAACTCGTCCGAGCAGTTTTCCGCGTTCGTGCAGAGCGAGATCCCGCGCTGGGCCAAGGTCGTGAAATTCTCGGGAGCCAAGCCGGAATGAGCGCTTTCGCAACCACCCCCACGCCGAAGCACGTGCCGGCGCAGACGCTGGCGCAGAAGCTCATTGCGCGCGCCAGCGGCCGCGGCCATGTGGCGGTGGGCGAGATCGTGACCTGCGGTGTCGACCTGGCCATGTTCCACGACTCGTCGGGCCCGCGCCGCCTGAAGCCCATGCTCGAGGAACTGGGCGCGCAGATCTGGGACCGCTCGCGCATCGTGCTCGTGATGGACCATTACGTGCCCGAGCGCGACGACGACTCGCGCCGCATCGTGCGCATCGCGCGCGACTGGGCACGCGACCAGCAGCTGCCGCACGTGTACGACAGCCAGGGCATCTGCCATGTGGTGGTGCCGCAGCACGGCCACATCCGTCCCGGCATGCTGTGCGTGGGCGGCGACTCGCATTCGCCCACGGGCGGCGCGTTCGGTGCCTACATGTTCGGCGTGGGCAGCACCGAGATGCTCGGCGTGGTGGTCACCGGCGAGATCTGGCTGCGCGTGCCCGAGACCCTGCGCATGTGGTGGGACGGCGCATTGCCCGCGGGCGTGACCGCCAAAGACATGATGCTGCACATGATCGGGCGCTTCGGCATGAACGGCGGGCGCTACCAGGCGGTCGAGTTCGCGGGGCCGGCCGTCAAGGCGCTGTCGATGCAGGAGCGCATGACGCTGTCGAACATGAGCGCCGAGCTGGGCGCGCAGGCCGGACTGATCGCGCCCGACGAGACCACCGCCGCCTTTCTGGCGACCGCGGGCGCGCCGGCCGCCGACACCACGCACTGGTTCACCGACGAGGCCGCCGACTTCACGCGCCACCGCTTCGACGCCGCCACGCTGGAGCCGCACATCGCCGCGCCGCACAGCCCGGCCAATTCGCACGGCGTGAGCCGCTATGCGGGCACGCCCGTGGACGTGGCCTACATCGGTGCCTGCACCGGCGCCAAGCTCGACGACCTGCGCGCCGCGGCCCAGGTGCTGCGCGGGCACAAGGTGGCGGCGGGCATCCGCCTGATCGTCGCGCCCGCCAGCATCCAGGACCAGGAGCAGGCGCGCGCAGAGGGCGTGCTGCAGGTGCTGCTGGACGCGGGCGCCGAGCTGTTCCCGACCGCGTGCGGCGCCTGCTCGGGCTATGGCGACCCGATGGGCGACGACGTCACCGTCATCTCGACCACGGCGCGCAACTTCAAGGGCCGCATGGGCTCGCCGACCGCGCAGGTGTACCTCGGCTCGCCCTACACGGTGGCCGCCGCGGCGCTGCGCGGCTGCGTGACCGATCCGCGCGAGGTGCTCGCATGAACGCGCCCGCCACCAGCCTCATCGACAGCAACACCCACCGCGTCTGGCGCCTGGGCGCCGACGTGGACACCGACGCGCTCGCGCCGGGCCATGCGATGAAGCACGGCATCGACGTCATCGCCAGGCACTGCCTCGAAGCCGTGCGCCCCGAGTTCGCGCGCGACGTGCGGCCCGGCGACGTGATCGTGGCCGGTCCCGGTTTCGGCATCGGCTCCTCGCGGGAGCAGGCCGCCGCCGTGCTGGTGCAGCTGGGCGTGGCCGCGGTGATCGCGCCGTCGTACAGCGGCCTCTACTTTCGCAATGCCTTCAACGTGGGCCTGCTGCTGCTCACCTGCGCCGACGTGGATTCGCTGCAGGACGGCGACACGGTCTCGCTCGACACGCAGAGCCCGGCGGTGCGACGCGTCGATGGCCGCACGCTGGCCTGCGAGCCCGTGCCGGGCTTCCTGATGGACATGGTGCGCGCGGGCGGGTTGCTCGCGCAGCTGCGGCAACGGTTCGCCGCCAAGGACGTCCATGCACGCTGAAAACGATCCGCGCCGCTGGGACGCCCACCTCGAGGTGCTGCACGACACGGTGGCGCTGCACGCGGCTCGCCCGGCCACGCCGGAGGCTTCGCAACAGGCGAGACGCCTCCTGGTCGACACCGTCGGCTGCGCGATCGCGGGCCGGCATGCTGGTGAAGTCGTGCGCCTCGAAGCCGCGTTGTCCGGTTGCGAGCCCGGCGCCTTTTGCTTTCCCGGCGGTCCGTCGATGGGCGTGCATGCCGCGGCCCAGGTGCTGGCCATGGCCGCCACGTGGGACGAGGCCTGCGAAGGCCATGCGCTCGCGCACGGCCGGCCCGGCGTGCCGCTGGTTGCCGCGCTGCTGCCGCTCGCGCTGCAACGGGGTGTGCGCCTGGCCGACTTCGCCGATGCCTTCGTGCTCGGCTACGAGGTCGGCGCGCGCTGCGGCGCCTGGCTGCGCATTCGCCCCGGCATGCACGTCGACGCCAACTGGCCGGCGCTCGGCGTCGCGGCCGGCGTGGCGCGCCTGCTCGGCCTGCCGCCGGCGGGCATCGTGCAGGCCGTCGACATCGCGGCCTGCCAGCTCGCGACCAGCCTCTACCTGCCGGTGGCGCAGGGCCGAACGGCGCGCAACACCTACCTCGGGCACAGCGCGTCGCTCGGCCTGCAATCGGCGTTCGCGAGCGCGGCCGGCATCGATGCGCCGCCCGGCGCGCTGGCCCATTACGCGAGCGCGCACGCCGCGGCGGCGACCCAGCCGCTGCCCGATGCAACGATCCCGCTGCTGCAGGACGCCTACCTCAAGCCCTTTGCCGCGGTGCGCCACGTGCACTACGGCGCGGTCGCCGCGCGGCGCATCCGCGAGCGGCTGAACGGCGACACGCGCGGCATTCAGCGCGTGGCGCTGCGGGTTTACGAAGAGGCTGTCGTGTACTGCGGCAACCGCGCACCGCGCACGCCGATCCAGGCGCAGTTCAGCCTTTCCTTCGGCGTTGCCGCCATGCTGCGATTCGGCGATGTCGATCCCTCGGTCTATGCGGCGCCGTGTTTCGACGACGCCGAGCTGCGGCGCCTCGAAGCGCTGGTCATGCTCGACATCGATGCCGACCTGACGGCGCGCAAACTGCGCGGCGCCACGCTGGTGGTGGAGCATGCCGCGGGCCGGCTGCAGGAAACCGTCGACACCATCGTGGGCGACGCGGCCCATCCGCTGGACCGTGCGGCGCTCGCCGCCAAGTTCGCGCACTACGCCGCGCGCAGCGTGCCCGCCGCACAGGCCGCGCGCTTCTGCGACAGCGCACTCGACGCGCCCGGTGACACAGACATCCGCCTGCTGTGGCAACAGCTCGCGCCCCCGGCCTTTCCATCCACTTCCGCACGCCCATGAAACTCCTGCGCTACCTCGCGACCACGCTCCTCGTCTGCCTGCCGCTCGCGGCGGCGGCCCAGGCCGGCGACTTTCCCGGCAAGGCGATCCGCATCGTCGTGCCCTTTCCGCCGGGCGGCGCCACCGACGCGGCGGCGCGCCTGATCGCCGTGAAGATGAGCGAGAAGTGGGGCCAGCCGGTGCTGGTCGACAACCGCGCGGGCGCGGGCGGCAACGTCGGCTCCGACATCGTCGCCAAGGCGCCGCCCGACGGCTACACGCTCGTGATGGGCGTGACCGGCTCGCATGCGATCAACACCTCGCTCTACAGCAAGATGCCCTACGACCCGGTGACCGACTTCGTCGCCATCAGCCAGGTGGCCGTGGTGCCCAACGTGCTCGTGGTGCACCCGTCGGTGCCGGCGAAGAACCTAGCCGAGCTCATGGCGCTGGCGAAGAAGGAGCCCGGCAAGCTCAACTACGCGTCGCTGGGCAACGGCACGGCCGCGCACCTGGGCATGGAAATGCTCAAGTCCGAGGCGGGTGTCGACATCACGCACGTGCCCTACAAGGGCAGCGCGCCGGCCGTGTCGGACCTGCTGGCCGGCCAGGTGCAGATGATGGTCGACGGCCTGCCGTCGGCGCTGCCGCACATCAAGGCCGGCAAGCTGCGGGCGATCGCGCTGACCAGCCTGCGCCGGGCGCCCTCGCTGCCCGACCTGCCGACCATCGCCGAGACGTACCCGGGCTTCTATGCCGACGCGTGGTCGGGCCTGTTCGCGCCCAAGGGCACGCCGCAGCCGGTGGTGGACAAGCTCTCGGCCGAGGTGCAGCGCATCCTGAAACTGCCCGAAGTGCGCGAGAAGCTGGTCGCGCTCGGCGCCGAGCCCGTGGGCTCCACGCAGGCCGAATTCACCGCGCACGTGAAGCGCGAAATCGATAAATGGGCCAAGGTCGTCAAGACCAGTGGCGCAAAGGTGGACTGAAACAAATGAACGAAACCCTCGACCCCGTCACGCTCGCCGTGCTGCGCGGCCGCCTCGAACAGGTGGCCGACGAAATGGACGCCACGCTCTACCGCAGCGCGTTCAATCCCATCATTGCCGAGGCGCACGACGCCTGCCACGGCCTGTACGACGCCACGACCGGCGACACGCTGGTGCAGGGCAAGTCGGGCCTGCCGGTGTTCGTGGGCGCCATGGCCTTCGCGGTGCGCGCCACCGCCAGGGCGGCCGCGCCGCGCGGCGGCATGAAGGACGGCGACATCTGGATCAGCAACGACGCCTACGACGGCGGCACGCACGCCAACGACTTCAAGCTGGTGAAGCCCTTCTTCCGCAACGGCACGCTGTATTGCTACATGGCCTCGGCTGCGCACTGGCACGACGTGGGCGGCGCGGTGCCCGGCAACTACAACCCCGCGGCCACAGAGTGCTGGCAGGAAGCGGTGCAGATTCCGCCGGTGCGCATCGTGCGGGGCGGCGTGCTCGACGCCGACGTGCTGGCCATCCTGCAGGCCAACACGCGCCTGCCCGACAGCCTGTGGGGTGACCTGAACGGCCAGCTCGCCGCGCTGGAGCTCGGCGAGAAGCGGCTGAACGGGCTGCTCGACGAGTACGGCGACGACCTGGTGCTGAACGCGTTGAGCGAGCTGCGCACCCGCGCGCTGCGCCTGATGCGCTCGCACATCGCCTCGCTGCCCGACGGGCGCTACAGCTTCGAGGACGTGCTGGACAACGACGGCATCGTCAACGAGCCGCTCACCATCGCACTCGACATGACGGTGGCCGGCGACCGGCTCACGCTCGACTTCTCGCGCACCTCGCCGCAGTGCGCGGGGCCGGTGAACATCTCGCGTGCCACGGCCATCGCGGCCTGCTACGTCGCGCTCAAGCACCTGTTCCCCGACGTGCCGGCCAACGCCGGTGTGCTCGACGCGGTGGACTTCGTCATTCCCGACAAGCTGGTCATCAGCTGCGAGCGCCCGCGCCCGGTCGGCGGCTACACCGAAACCATCCTGCGCATGATCGACGTGATCTTCAGCGCCGCCGCGCAGGCCGACCCCACGCGCGCCGTGGCGCAGGCCTACGGCACCATCAATGCGCTGTCGATCGCGGGGCACCGCAGCGACAAGGGCCGCGAAGGCCAGCGCTGGGTGATGTTCAGCTTCTTCGGCGGCGGCCACGGCGGCCACTCGGGCGGCGACGGGCTGTCGCACGGCAACGCACCCATCTCTACCGCGACGATTCCGCCGCTCGAGATTCTGGAGGCTGCCTACCCGGTGCGCTTCACCGAATGGTCGCTGCGCGCCGACTCCGGCGGCGACGGCCAGCACCGCGGCGGCCTGGGCGCCGTGTACGAAATCGAACTGCTCGAGAAGGACGCCGAAGTGTTCGTCTTCGGCGAGCGCGGCACCTCGCCGCCCAAGGGCATCGCGGGCGGCGGCTCGGGCGCGGTCAACGTGTTCAGCTACGAGAACGCGGGCGAGTGGCACACGCCGCCCATGGTGTCGAAGATGCGCGGCATCACGCTGGCGCGCGGCGAGCGCGTGCGCCTCGAAACCCCCGGCGGCGGCGGCTGGGGCCATGGCGCCGAACGCAACCCTGCGCAGCGCGAGGCCGACGTGGCCATGGGCTACGTGAACACCGACAGCAAGACGAAAGCATCCGAATGACTTCCCCTGCCCAATCCCTTGTCGTCGGCGTCGATGTCGGCGGCACCTTCACCGACCTCTTCGTGCTCGACGAAGCCAACGGCACCGCGCGCATCGTCAAGGTGCCTTCCACGCGCGGCGAAGAAGCGCGCGGCTTCATGAACGGTGTGGCGCGCGTGGCCGACTCGGCCGCCGACATCTCGACCATCGTGCACGGCACCACCGTGGGCACCAATGCGCTGCTGGAGCGCAAGGTGGCGCGCACCGGCATCATCACCACGCGCGGTTTTCGCGACGTGCTCGAGATGCGCCGGCGCGACCGGCCCGAGACCTGGGGCCTGCGCGGCAGCTTCAAGCCCGTGGTGCCGCGCGACCTGCGCCGCGAAGTGGACGAGCGCGTGCTGGCCGACGGCACGCTGCACACGGCGGTCGACCTGGAGCAGGTGCGCGCCGAGGCACGCTCGCTGCTCGAAGCCGGCTGCGAGGCGGTGTGCGTGTTCTTCATCAACACCTACGCCAACCCCGAGAACGAGCGCCTGGCCGTGGCCGCGGTGCGCGAACTGTGGCCCAACCCGCACGTGACCTCGGCCAGCGAGGTGCTGCCCGAGATCCGCGAGTTCGAGCGCTGCTCGACCGCCACGCTCAACGCCGCGCTGCAGCCGGTGGTCGGCAGCTACCTGGGCCGGCTGGAGAGCGACCTGCGCGCGCAGGGCTTCGCGGGCGAACTGCTGGTGGTGCAGAGCAACGGCGGCGTGATGTCGCGCCAGACCGCGAGCGACCTGCCGGTGCGCACCGCGCTGTCGGGCCCGGCGGCGGGCGTGATCGCCTGCGCAGCCATCGCGCGGGCAGCGGGTTTTCCGAATGCGATCACCGGTGACATGGGCGGAACGTCTTTCGACGTGTCGCTGGTTGCCAACGGCGAGGCCGCGCTGGCGGCGCAGACCGCCATCGAGTTCGGCATGGTGATCCGCTCGCCCATGATCCAGATCGAGACCATCGGCGCCGGTGGCGGCTCCATCGCGTTGGTGGATGCGAGCGGAATGCTGCAGGTCGGCCCCGAGTCGGCGGGCAGCGTGCCCGGCCCGGCCTGCTATGGGCGCGGCAACATGCGCCCGACGGTGACCGACGCGAACGTGCTGCTGGGGCGCATCGCCGCCGACCGTCCGTTGGGCGGCGGGCTGCTCGCCGCACTCGACGGGGAGAAGTCGCGCCAGGCGATCGAGGAACATGTCGCGCGCCCGCTGGGGCTCGACGTGTACGCGGCGGCCGAGGCCATTCTGACCGTGGCCAATGCGCGCATGGCCGGTGCGATCCGCCTCGTGTCCATCGAGCGCGGGCATGACCCGCGCCGCTTCGCCTACATGCCCTTCGGCGGTGGCGGCGCGCTGCATGTGTGCGCCATGATGCGCGAGGTGGGCGTGGCCACCGGCATCGTGCCGCGCTACCCCGGCGTGACCTCTGCACTGGGCTGCGTGATCGCCGACATGCGCCACGACGCGGTGCAGACGCTCAACAAGCCGCTGGCCGACCTCGACGTGGCCGACGTGCAGCGCCGCATCGACGCGCTGGCGGCCAGCTGCCAGCAGCGGCTCGATTCCTCGGGCGTGCGCTTCGACGAGGTGAAGCAGGTGGTCGCGCTCGACATGCTCTACGCCGGCCAGACGCACACGCTGCCGGTGGTGCTGGCCGAGGCCGGCCAGGCGCCGCTCACGGCCGCGTCCATCCGCAGCGCGTTCGAGGCGGCCTACACGGCCGCCTTCGGCCGCGTGCTCGACGGCATCGCCATCCGCGTGATGAACCTGCGCTACGCGCGCATCGGCGTGCGGCCCAAGTTCGACCTGAAGGTGCTCGCGCCCGAAGGCGAGGGCAGCACCGCGCCGCTGGGCACGCAGCGCGTGTTCCATCAGGGCCGGTGGCACGAGGCGGTGCGCTACGCGCGGCTCGAGCTGCCGGTGGCTTCACGCATCGAAGGCCCCGCGATCCTGGAGCAGGCCGACACCACCGTGTGGCTGGAACCCGGTTTCCATGCCGAGGTCGATGCGCACGGCAACCTGCTGGTGAGGCCGTCGTGAGCGAAGGCGCGAAGCCCGTAGCGAAGGTAGCCGCGGCGAAGACGGCGCTGGTCGTCATCGACCTGCAGAACGACTTTCTCGATGCCAAGGGCGCCTATGCGCGCGGCGGCGATGCCAACCCGCCGGCCTTGCTGTTGCCCGAACGCGTGGCGGCCGTGGCGCGCGCGCTGAAGGCGGCGGGCGGGCTGGTCGTCGCGAGCCAGTTCACGCTGTGGCCCGATGCGAAGGGCGAGCCGATGGTCTCGCCGCACCTGAAGGCGCTGCGCCCGTACCTGGCGAAAGGCGACTTCGCGCCCGGCAGCTGGGGCCAGGCCAATGTCGATGCGCTGGCGGGGCTGGTCGACGTGACGGTGAGCAAGGTCGCGTACTCGGCTTTCTTCAACACCCAGCTCGACTGGGTGCTGCGCCGCGCCGGCATCGACACGGTGGCGGTCTGCGGCATCGTCACCAACGGCGGTGTGGCCAGCACGGTGCGCGATGCGCACATGCGCGACTACCGCACGCTGGTGCTCGGCGACGGCTGCGCGGCCTTCGGTGAAGAGCGCCACGGCATCTCGCTGGCCGACATGCGCAACGTGGCCGAGGTCACGAACTGCCAGCTCTTCATCAATTCGATCGATTCGATCGATTCGACCGCATGACGCAACCCGTGCGAACCATTCGCCGCGCAGCCTCGGTCGAGGCCGACGTGCATGTGGCGGTGGCCATCGTCGGCGGCGGCGCCTGCGGGCTCACGGCCGCGCTGATGCTGGCGGATGCCGGCGTCGACTGCGTGGTGCTCGAACGCGACGCGCTGCCGAGCGGATCGACCGCGCTGTCTTCGGGCTTCATTCCCGCGCCCGGCACGCGCGCGCAGCGCGCGCACGGCGTGCCCGACGACAGCGCCGCGCGCTTCGCGGCCGACATCCAGGCCAAGGCGCACGGCCGCGCGGCGCCCGCGCTGGTCGAGGCCTACGCCACCGCCATCGGCCCTGCGCTCGATGCGCTGCAGGAACGCCACGGCCTGGCGTGGATGCTGCTCGACGGTTTTCTCTACCCCGGCCACAGCGTGCACCGCATGCATGCGCTGCCGCAGAAGACGGGCGCCGCGCTCATGGCGGCACTGCAGGCCGCTGTCGAGGCCGCCGGCGTTCCGGTGCTCACGCAGGCCGTGGTCGACACGCTGGTGCTCGACGATGAAGACCGCGTGACCGGCATCGACTACCTGCGCCCCGACGGCCGTCACGATACGCTGGGCTGCGACGCGTTGCTGCTTGCCTGCAACGGCTTCGGCGGCAACACCGCCATGGTGCGCACGCTGCTGCCCGAGATGGCCGAGGCCACCTACGGCGGGCATGTGGGCAACGACGGCAGCGCCATTCTCTGGGGCGAGGCGCTGGGGGCGCGGCTGCGCGACCTGGGCGGCTACCAGGGCCACGGCTCGTGGGTCACGCCGCAGGGTGCGCTGATGTCGTGGGCCGTGATGATGGAAGGCGGCGTGCAACTCGACAGCGAGGGCCGGCGCTTTCATGACGAGACGCAGGGCTACTCGGAGGCTGCGGTGCATGTGCTCGCGCAGCCGGGCGGCATCGCGTGGAACGTGTTCGACACCCCGTTGCTCGCGCTGGCGCGCGGCTTCCCCGACTTCTGCGACGTCGAAGCCGCGGGCGCATTGCGCTGCTGCGAGACGGTGCGTGAACTGGCCGCCTGCATCGGCTGCGACGAGGGCGTGCTGCAAGCCACGCTCGACACGATGCGCGGCGGTGCGCCGACCACGAATGGCCGCGTGTTCGCGCGCGGCCTCGACGCGCCTTACTTCGCCGTCAAGGTGACCGGCGCGCTCTTCCATACCCAGGGCGGCCTGGCCACCGCGCCCGACATGCGCGTGCTGCGGCAGGACGGCACGCCGTTGCCCAACCTGCTCGCGGCAGGCGGTGCGGCGGGCGGTGTCTCGGGCGACGCGGTGTGGGGCTATCTCTCCGGCAACGGGCTGCTGAGCGCTGTGGCCGGCGGCTACATCGCGGCGCACACGGCTGCCGCGCTCATTCGATCCAAGGAGGCGTCCGCATGACGACCCATGACTTCAAGACCCGGCTGGCGCGCAACGACATCGTGCTGGCCCCCGGCGTGTACGACGCGCTCAGTGCGCTGGTGGCCGAGCAGGCCGGCTTCGAGGCGCTGTACCTCTCGGGCGCCTCCATCGCGTACACGCGGCTGGGCCGCTCCGACATCGGCCTGACCACCTTCACCGAAGTGGCCGACACGCTCGCGCGCATCACCGAGCGCGTGAACCTGCCGGTGATCGTCGATGCCGACACGGGCTTCGGCAACGCGCTGAACACGCAGCGCACGGTGCGCGGCTTCGAGCGCGCGGGCGCGGCCATGGTGCAGATCGAGGACCAGACCTTTCCCAAGCGCTGCGGCCACCTCGACGGCAAGGCCGTGGTGCCCGAGCGCGAGATGGTCGGCAAGCTCAAGGCCGCGCTGGACGCGCGCACCTCGAGCGACACGCTCATCCTCGCGCGCACCGACGCGGTGGCGGTCGAAGGGCTGGCCGCCGCGCTGGACCGCGCCGAGGCTTACCTCGAATGCGGCGTCGACGCGCTCTTCATCGAGGCACTGCGTTCCCCCGAGCAGATGGACGCGGCCTGCAGCCGCTTCGCGCACCGCGTGCCGCTGCTGGCCAACATGGTCGAAGGCGGCAAGACGCCGATCCAGGATGCGGACGCACTGCACAAGCACGGCTTTCGCATCGCCATCTTCCCGGGCGGCACGGCGCGCGCGGTGGTGCACACGCTGCAGGGCTACTACGCCAGCCTGCACACGCATCGCACCACGCAGCCGTGGCGGCCGCAGATGCTGGACTTCGATGCGCTCAACGAGGTGATCGGCACGCCGGAGCTGATGCGCACCGGGCAGAAATACGAGTGACCTGCGGCTGAGGAGTTTTCTTCAGCGCAGCGCGCGCACCAGCGCGTCGTACACCAGCCGCACGCGCGCCGGCACCGGCGCGCGCTGCGGGCGGTAGACATGGATCGGCCAGGGCTCCGGCTCGTCGGCCGCCAGCACGGCCACCAGCGCCCCCGACTGCAGCCACGGTTCGGCCAGCGGCGCGATGAGCTGGCCGAAGCCGACGCCTGCCAGCACGGCGGCGCATTCGGCATCGATGTCGTCGGTCACGAACGCGGGCGCGGCCACTGTGAACAGCCGCCGCTTGCTGAAGGCCCACGGCCAGGGGCGGCCCGAGCTGCGGTCGATCAGCGCGGTGAGCGGCAGGGCCGCGAGCGCATCGACGTCGCGCGGCACGCCGACCCGCGCGATGAGCGCCGGGGCGCCGACCACGTGCAGCGGCATCTTTCCGACGGCGCGCGCCACGAAGCGGGCGTCGCGCATCGGCCCGACGCGCACGCCGAGGTCGATCTGCTGGTCGACCATGTCGGCATGCTGCTCCGACAGCCGCAGGTCGAGCACCAGCCCGGGGTGCGCCACGACCAGCGGCGCCAGCACCTGCGGAATGAGCCGGCCGTACATGTGCGGCGCGGTGATGCGCACCGTGCCCGCGTGCTGCGACAGCGCGCGCCGGTCGGTGCGGTGAAAGAGATCGTCGACGCCGCCCACCGCCGCGAGCGCGCGCTCGGCCAGCTGCCGGCCGAAATCGGTGAGCTGCACGCCGCGCGTGCTGCGGTGGAACAGCGGCTCGCCCAGGTCTTCTTCGAGCTCGCGCACCGCGCGCGTCACCACCTGCGGCGAGACCGACAGGCGCACGGCCGCTTCGCGGAAGTTGGTGGCGGCTGCGGCGGCGCAGAACACACGCAGGGCTTCGAGGCGGTTGGACATGGGTAGAAAGTGTTCCGGTTTGGGGAATTCTGAAGTCGCAAGAGTTTCATTTACGGGAACACGTGGATTTTCCACACTGCATGCACTTCCTCAACACCTCGTTCAACACCCCGTTCAACACCCCGTTCAACACCTCCAAGGAAATCTTCATGACATCCGTTCAAGACAACATCAAGGGCAAGGTCGCCATCGTCACTGGCGCGAGCAGCGGCATCGGCGAATCCATGGCGCGCCACCTGGCCGCCCGCGGCGCGAAGGTGGTGCTGGCCGCGCGCCGCACCGATCGGCTCGACAAGGTGGTGGCCGAGATTCGCGAGGCCGGCGGCGAAGCCATCGCGGTGGCCACCGATGTCGCGAAACGCGCCGACCTCGACAAGCTGGCCGCGGCCACGGTGGAGGCCTTCGGCCGCATCGACGTGCTGGTCAACAACGCGGGCGTGATGCCGCTGTCGCCCATCGACAAGCTCAAGGTCGACGAGTGGGACCGCACCATCGACGTCAACATCAAGGGCGTGCTGTACGGCATTGCCGCGGTGCTGCCGCGCATGCAGGCGCAGGGCAGCGGCCACATCCTGAACGTGGCGTCCATCGCCGGGTTCAAGGTGTTCACCCCCATCGGCACGGTGTACAGCGCGACCAAGCATGCGGTGCGCGCCATCTCCGAAGGGCTGCGCGTGGAGATGGGCAACAGCGGCGTGCGCGTGACCACCGTGTCGCCCGGCGCGGTCGAGTCGGAGCTGAAGTTCGGCAGCAGCGACGCCGACAGCGCGGCCGGCGTGAAGGCGTTCTACGACGCCAACCAGATCCCGGCCGACGCGGTGGCGCGTGCCGTGGTCTACGCGGTGGAGCAGCCGGCGAACGTGGACATCAACGAGGTGGTGGTGCGGCCGGTGTCGCAGGAGTTCTGAGTCGCGCGCTTTGCGACATGACGAGAGACGGGGCCGATGACGGCCCTTTTTTCGTTTCAATTAACCTTCGACAACTGAAGGTTTCTGTGAGCCGAAACCCGGAAGTCCCTGCAAAATAGAACGATCGTTCGTTTTTCTGTTTTTTGCCTGGGATTTCCACGATGACCGCCACCGCCGTTCCCGCCAAGCCCGCCCGCGCCGCCCAGAAGGGCCAGCAGACCAAGGCCGTCATCGTCGATGCCGCGCTGGCGCTGGCCGCGCAGATCGGGCTGGAAGGCCTGTCGATCGGCGCCGTGGCCGAGATCACCAAGATGAGCAAGTCGGGCGTGTTCGCCCACTTCGGCTCGCGCGAGGAACTGCAGATCTCGGTGGTGCGCGAATACCACGCGCGCTTCGAGCACGAGGTGTTCTTTCCCGCCCTGAAGGCAGCGCGCGGCCTGCCGCGGCTGCGCGCCATGTTCGCCAACTGGATGAAGCGCACCTCGACCGAAATCGACTCGGGCTGCATCTACATCAGCGGCGCCTCCGAATTCGACGACCGCCCGGGGCCGGTGCGCGACGCGCTGGTCGAGTCGGTCAACATCTGGCAGGGCGCCGTGTTGCGCGCCATCGTGCAGTCGAAAAGCGAAGGCCACCTGCGCGCCGACGCCGACGAGCGCCAGGTGGGGTTCGAGATTCACGGCCTGATCCTCGCGCTGCACTACGAGGCGCGCTTTCTGCAAGTGCCCGGCTCCATCGGCCGCGCCAACGTCGGCTTCGACAACATCCTCGCGCGCAGCGCGACCCCCGATGCGCCCACGCCGGAGGCGGCCGCGGCTGCCGCACCGGCGGGCCGCCGCCTGAAGACCGTGCGCTGATACGCGCGCGGCTCGCCCCGCTTTCTCTGCTTTTGCGCTTTCTCGTTTCCCCCCCTTTTTCTTTTTCTATCTAGCTTCGACCAGGAGACTTCCGGATGCCTACCTACAACCCACCCGTGCGTGACATGCAATTCGTGCTGCACGAAGTGCTCCACGTCGCTGACGAACTCAAGGCGCTGCCGGCCCACGCCGAGACCGATGCCGACACCATCAACGCCGTGATCGAAGAGGCCGGCAAGTTCGCCGCCGAGGTGACCTTTCCGCTCAACATCAGCGGCGACGAAGAAGGCTGCGTGCTCGACAAGGCCACGCATGAAGTGAAGACGCCCACGGGCTTCAAGGCCGCCTATGCCAAGTACGTCGAAGGCGGCTGGCCCGCGCTGTCGTGCGACCCGGCCTTCGGCGGCCAGGGCCTGCCCTTCGTGGTGAACCAGTGCCTGTTCGAAATGCTCAACAGCGCCAACCAGGCCTGGACCATGTACCCGGGCCTCTCGCACGGCGCGTACGAAGCGCTCAAGGCCCACGGCACGGAAGAACAGAAGAAGACCTACCTGCCCAAGCTCACCAGCGGCGAGTGGACCGGCACCATGTGCCTGACCGAACCCCATTGCGGCACCGACCTGGGCCTGCTGCGCACCAAGGCCGAGCCGCAGGCCGACGGCAGCTACCGCATCACCGGCAGCAAGATCTTCATCTCGGCCGGCGAGCACGACATGACGGACAACATCATTCACCTGGTGCTGGCCCGCCTGCCGGACGCGCCCAAGGGCAGCAAGGGCATCAGCCTGTTCGTGGTGCCCAAGTTCCACGTCAAGGCCGACGGCTCGCTCGGCGGGCGCAACCCGATCTTCTGCGCCGGCCTGGAGCACAAGATGGGCATCCACGGCAACGCCACCGCGCAGATCGTGATCGAAGGCGCCACCGGCACGCTCGTGGGCGAGCCCAACAAGGGCCTGGCCGCGATGTTCGTGATGATGAACGCCGCTCGCCTGGGCGTGGGCAACCAGTCGCTGGGCCTGACCGAAGTGGCCTACCAGAACGCACTGGCCTACGCCA
Source organism: Variovorax monticola (assembly GCF_051216855.1). Classification (NCBI taxonomy): domain Bacteria; kingdom Pseudomonadati; phylum Pseudomonadota; class Betaproteobacteria; order Burkholderiales; family Comamonadaceae; genus Variovorax; species Variovorax monticola. The sequence goes on along the minus strand of NZ_JBPJZP010000004.1, from coordinate 526,420 downwards.
AGGACCGCATCCAGATGCGTTCGCTGTCGGGCGTGAAGGCCAAGGACAAGGAAGCCGATCCGATCATCGTGCACCCCGACGTGCGCAAGATGCTGCTCACGGCCAAGGCCTATGCCGAAGGCGGCCGCGCACTGCAGATCTTCTGCACGCTGCTGCTCGACAAGGAGCACAACCATCCCGACGAGAAGGTGCGCAACGACTCGGGCGAGCTGGTCGCGCTGCTCACGCCCATCGTCAAGGCCTTCATCACCGACAACGGCCACATCGCGACCAATTCGTGCATGCAGGTGTTCGGCGGCCACGGCTTCATCAAGGAATGGGGCATGGAGCAGTTCGTGCGGGACAACCGCATCAACATGATCTATGAAGGCACCAACACCATCCAGTCGCTGGACCTGCTGGGCCGCAAGGTGCTGGGCAACAACGGCGCGTCGCTGAAGAAGTTCGGCAAGCTCGTGGGCAAGCTGGTGGAAGAAGAGGGCGTGAACGAGAAGATGGCCGAGTTCATCAACCCGATCGCGATGCTGGGCGACCAGCTCACCAAGTTCACCACCGAGATCGGCTTCAAGGGCTTCCAGAACCCCGACGAAGTGGGCGCCGCCGCGGTGGACTATCTGCGCGTGGCCGGCCACTTCGTGTTCGGCTACCTGTTCGCACGCATGGCGCAGGTGGCGCTGCGCGAAATTGCCGCTGGCAACACCGACCCTTTCTACGTCGCCAAGCTGCAGACCGCGCGCTTCTACTTCGCCAAGCTGTTCCCCGAGACCGCGACGCTGATGCGCACCGCGCGCGCCGGCAGCAAGGTGCTGATGGACACCGACGCGGCGCTGGCCTGAGGCCGGCCCCCGGTCCTTTCCTTCACCCCTGCGGGAGACACGCATGAAACAAACATTCGCAGCCGTTCTGTTCGCCCTCACCGCCGTTGCGGCGGCCTCTGCCATGGCCCAGTCCACGCCCGTGGGCGTGTGGCGCAACGTGGACGACAAGACCGGCGAGGTCAAGGCCGAGATCAGCATCGCCGAGACCAACGGCGCGCTGATCGGGCGCATCGAGAAGGCGCTGGGCAAGGACGCCAAGCCCGGTGCCACCTGCGACGAATGCAGCGACGACCGCAAGGGCAAGCCGATGGTCGGCCTGGACATCATCCGCGGCGGCAAGAAGGCCGAAGGCAAGGATGTCTGGGAAGGCGGCAAGATCCTCGACCCCGAGAACGGCAAGGAATACCGCGCCAGCTTCACGCCCGTCGAAGGCGGCAAGAAGCTCGAAGTGCGCGGCTACCTGGGCCCTTTCTGGCGCACCCAAACCTGGAACCGTGTTCCTTGACCCACCCCCGTAGCTGCTCACTTCGTGTAGCAGCCTCCCCCTCAAGGGGGCAACACCAGCGGCCCGGCAAAGCCGGTTCCGCGGTGTTCCCCGAACTGATTCAGAACTTCGAAACTCCGCTATGTCCCGATTTCAAGTGAAGAAGGTCGCCGTGCTCGGCGCCGGCGTGATGGGCGCGCAGATTGCCGCCCACCTCGTCAACGTGCGCGTGCCCGTCGTGCTGTTCGACCTGGCCGCCAAGGACGCGACCGGCGCGGTCGCTCAAGGTGCAGCGAAGAACGGCATCGTCACGCGTGCCATCGACAACCTCAAGAAGCTCAAGCCCGCGCCGCTCGGCGACGTGGCCGACGCGGTGCTGATCGAGCAGGCCAACTACGATGACGACCTGGCCAAGCTGGGCGAATGCGACCTCATCATCGAGGCCATTGCCGAGCGCATGGACTGGAAGCTCGATCTCTACAAGAAGATCGCGCCGCATGTAGCGAAGCATTCGATCCTGGCCTCGAACACTTCGGGCCTGTCGATCACCAAGCTCAGCGAAGCATTGCCCGAAGCGCTGAAGCCGCGTTTCTGCGGCATTCACTTCTTCAACCCGCCGCGCTACATGTTCCTGGTGGAGCTGATCAACACGCCCACCACGCAGCCGCAGGTGCTCGACGACCTGGAGACCTTCGTCACCAGCACGCTGGGCAAGGGCGTGGTGCGCGCGCACGACACGCCCAACTTCATCGCCAACCGCGTCGGCATCGCCGGCATGCTGGCCACGCTGAAGGAAGTCGAGAAGTTCGGCCTCACGCCCGACGTGGTGGACGACCTCACGGGCAAGAAGCTGGGTCGCGCGAGTTCGGGCACCTTCCGCACCGCCGACGTGGTGGGTCTGGACACGATGGCCCATGTCGTCAAGACCTTGCAAGACACCCTGAACGCAGAGACCGATCCGTTCTACGCCAACTTCGCGACGCCGCCGGTGCTCGCCAGGCTGCTGGAGCTGGGCAACCTGGGCCAGAAGACCAAGGCCGGTTTCTTCAAGAAGGTGGGGCGCGACATCCTGCGCTTCGACCTGAAGAGCGGCGAGTACGTGCCCGCCGGCGCCAAGGCCGACGAGGTGTACGGTCGCATGCTGAAGAAGCCCGCGGGCGAGCGGCTGAAGCTGCTGCGCGAGAGCGAAGGGCCGCAGGGGCAGTTCCTGTGGGCCATCTTGCGCGACGGCTTTCACTACGCCGCGGTGCACCTGGCCGACATTGCCGAGAGCGCGCGCGACATCGACTATGCAATGCGCTTGGGCTTCGGCATGAAGCAGGGGCCGTTCGAGCTGTGGCAGGAAGCAGGTTGGGCGCAGGTCGCGAAGTGGGTGCAGGAAGACATCGACGCGGGCAAGGCGCTGAGCACGGTGCCGCTGCCCAAGTGGGTGTTCGAAGGCGCGGTCGCGTCCTCGAACCATGGGGCCGGCGGCGTGCACACGCCCGAAGGTTCGTGGAGCGCGTCGCAAGGCCGGTTCATCGCGCAGCGCAAGCTGCCGGTGCACGATCGCCAGCTGTTCCCCGAGAGCGTGCTGGGCGCGAACGCGCCCGATGCGAACAAGGCCGGCACCACGATCAGCGACGAGGGCGATGTGCGCGTGTGGACGCTCGACGGTGAAGTGCTGATCGCCAGCATCCATTCGAAGATGCACGCCATCAGCCCCGACGTGGCCGAGGCGCTGGGCGCAGCGGTCGACCTGGCCGAGGCCGAATACAAGGGCCTGGTGATCTGGTCGCCGGAAGAGATGTTCTCCGTCGGCGCCGACCTGCAGGCGATGCTGCCGGCCTTCGTGGTCGCGGGCATCGGCGCGGTCGAGGGCGCGGAAGAAGAGCTGCAGAACGTGATGCTCAAGATCCGCTACGCGAGCGTGCCGGTGGTGTCGGCCGTGCGCGGCCTGGCACTGGGCGGCGGCTGCGAGCTGGCGGTGTATTCGGCCAGGCGCGTCGCGGCGATGGAAAGCTACATCGGGCTGGTTGAGGTCGGCGTGGGGCTGATCCCCGGCGCGGGCGGGCTGACCTACATCGCGCGACGTGCGGCAGAGAACGCATCGGCTTCTACGGGCACCGATCTGCTGCCGTTCCTGACGGAAGGATTCACCGCCGCGGCGATGGCCAAGGTCGGTACAGGCGCACTCGACTCGAAGAAGCTGGGCTACCTGCTCGACAGCGACGTGATCGTCGCGAACAAGGACGAGCTGCTGTACGTGGCGCTGCAGCAGGCCAAGGCGATGGCCGACGCCGGCTACCGCGCGCCGCTGCGCCGCAGCTTCCGCGTGGCGGGGCGCAGCGGGGCGGCAACGATCAAGGGGCAACTGGTGAACATGCGCGACGGCGGGTTCATCAGCGCGCACGACTTCCACATCGCGAGCCTGATCGCGGGTGTGGTCACCGGTGGTGACGTCGATGCGGGTTCGCTCGTGACCGAGGAGTACCTGATGACGCTGGAACGCAAGGCGTTCTGCTCGCTGATCGTGCATCCGAAGACGCAGGAGCGGATCATGGGGATGTTGAGCACGGGGAAGCCGGTGCGCAACTGACGCAGCAACGCAGGCAAGGACCATGAGCGACAGCATCGACACGTCCGGTCCCCTCTCCCGCTCGCGGGAGAGGGCTAGGGTGAGGGCACGCAGCCTTCGCGAAACCCCGACGGATGCCGAGGCCCTGCTCTGGTTCCACCTGCGCGACCGCCGCCTGTCCGACTACAAGTTCCGACGCCAGCGCTCGATCGGTCCGTACTTCGCAGACTTCGCGTGCCTCGAAGCGAAGCTGATCGTCGAGCTGGATGGTGGGCAGCATGCGCAAGCCGCCGCTTACGACGAAGACCGCACGCGCTTCATGCATGCCCAGGGCTACCGCGTGCTTCGATTCTGGAACAACGAAGTGCTGACGCAGACGGATGCGGTGCGCGAGCGGATCCTGCAGGCGCTGCAGGAAGACAGCCCTCACCCCAGCCCTCTCCCGCAAGCGGGAGAGGGAGCAAGACCAAGACAAGACATCAGGAATCTCAAGCCATGAAACAAATCCAAGACGCCTACATCGTCTCCGCCACCCGCACCCCCATCGGCAAGTCGCACCGCGGCTTCTTCCGCAACTACCGGCCCGACGACCTGCTCGCGACCACGCTCAGGGCCGCGCTCGCCGCAGTCCCCAGCCTCGACCCCAAGGCCATCGAGGACATCATCTGCGGCTGCGCCATCCCCGAGTCGCAGCAGGGCCTGAACATCGCGCGCATCGGCGCGGTGCTGGCCGGCCTGCCGACCAGCGTGGGCGGCATCACCGTCAACCGCTTCTGCGCCTCGGGCCTGTCGGCCGTGCAGATGGCGGCCGACCGCATCCGCGTGGGCGAAGCCGACGTGATGATCGCCGCCGGTGTCGAGAGCATGAGCATGGTGCCGATGATGGGCAACGCGCCCTCGCTGTCGCCCGCCATCTTCGAACGCGAAGGCGACGTGGGCATCGCCTACGGCATGGGCCTCACGGCCGAGAAGGTCGCGCAGCAGTGGAAGGTGAGCCGCGACGCGCAGGACGAATTCGCGCTTGCCTCGCACCAGAAGGCACTGGCCGCGCAGAAGGCCGGCCACTTCGCCGACGAGATCACGCCCATCGAAGTGACCGACCGCACGCCGAACCTGGAGACCGGCGAGGTGAATGCCAAGACCCGCACCGTCAGCCTCGACGAAGGCGCGCGCCCCGACACCAGCATCGAAGGCCTGGCCAGGCTGCGCACCGTGTTCGCCGCGCGCGGCACGGTCACGGCCGGCAACAGCTCGCAGACCTCGGACGGCGCCGGTGCGCTCATCCTGGCGAGCGAGAAGGCCGTGAAGCAGTACGGCCTGACGCCGCTCGCGCGCTTCGTGAGCTTCGCCAGCAAGGGCGTGCCGCCGCACATCATGGGCATCGGCCCGATCGAGGCGATTCCGGCCGCGCTGCGCTATGCCGGCCTGAAGCACGAGGACATCGACTGGTTCGAGCTCAACGAAGCCTTCGCCGCGCAGTCGCTGGCCGTCATCCGCACGCTGGGCCTCGATCCGTCGAAGGTCAACCCGATGGGCGGCGCCATTGCGCTGGGCCATCCGCTGGGCGCGACCGGTGCTATCCGCTCGGCGACAGTCGTGCACGCGCTGCGTCGCGAGAATCTGAAGTACGGCATGGTCACGATGTGCGTGGGCATGGGCCAGGGCGCGGCGGGCATCTTCGAGCGCGTCTGACAGCCCAGGTCGTTTTGCCGTGCAGCCGTCGCAGGAGACAACACAGATGACAGCGCATCCGTTCGACAAGGCCCTTGAAATTCACCACAGCGACATCCGCGTGGGCCATTTCACGGGCATGACCAGCCCCGACTACTGGAACATGGTCGGGCCCTTCGGCGGCACCACGGCTGCGCTGGTGCTGCAGGCGGTGCTGAAGCACCCGGACCTGCTCGGCGCGCCGATCGCGCTCACGGTCAACTACGCGGCGGCGCTGGAAGCCGGCGCCTTCGACATCCAGGCCACGGCCGTGCGCACCAACCGCTCGACGCAGCACTGGACGGTGCAGATCACCCAGGCCGGCACTGGCGGCGCGCCGACCATGACCACCACCGCCACCGTGGTCACCGCGGTGCGCCGCGAGACCTGGGGCGAAAACGACCTGCCCATGCCCGAGGTGCCCCGCCCCGAAGCGGTCGAGCGCATCACCATCGGCCCGTCGGGCGTGGCGTGGATCGGCCAGTACGAGATGCGCCCGATCAGCGGCGGCATTCCGGCCCAGTGGGACGGCAGCGGCCACCACAGCGAAAGCCGGCTCTGGCTGCGCGACGCCCAGCCCAGGCCGCTGGACATCACCTCGCTCGCGGCCATGAGCGACCTGTTCTATCCGCGCGTGTGGCTGCGCCGCGCCAAGCCGGTGCCGGCGGGCACGGTGTCGATCACCACCTACTTCCACGCCAACGCGGCGCAGCTGGCCGAGGTCGGCACGGGCTACCTGCTGGGCAGCGCCACGGGGCAGCAGTTCAGCAACGGCTTCTTCGACCAGGCCGCGCAGCTCTGGAGCGAAAGCGGCGCATTGCTGGCCACGTCGAACCAGATCGTCTACTACAAGGAATGACCGCCATGTCGCTGACAAAAGCCGCACTCATCGTCGGCGCGGGCGACGCCACCGGCGGCGCCATTGCCCGCCGCTTCGCGCGCGAGGGCTACGCCACCTGCGTCACGCGGCGCAGCCTCGACAAGCTGCAGCCGCTGGTGGCGCAGATCGAGGCCGACGGCGGCCGTGCGCACGCCTTCGCCTGCGATGCGCGCAAGGAAGAGGAAGTGGTCGCGCTGGTCGAGCAGATCGAGTCGACCATCGGGCCGATCGAGGTGATGGTGTTCAACATCGGCGCGAACGTGCCGCAGAGCATCCTTACCGAGACGGCGCGCAAGTATTTCAAGGTGTGGGAGATGGCCTGTTTCTCGGGCTTTCTCAACGGCCGCGAAGTCGCAAAGCGCATGGTGGCGCGCGAGCTGCCCAAGGGCGCCCATCGCGGCACGATCATCTTCACGGGCGCCACGGCGTCGCTGCGCGGCGCGGCGAACTTCGGCGCGTTCTCGGGCGCCAAGATGGCCCTGCGCGCGCTGGCGCAGTCGATGGCGCGCGAGCTGGGTCCGCAGGGCATTCACGTGGCGCACGTGGTGGTCGACGGGGCCATCGACACCGAGTTCATTCGCAGCAACTTCCCCGAGCGCTATGCGCTGAAGGAAGACGACGGCATCCTGAACCCCGATCACATCGCCGACGCCTACTGGATGCTGCATTCGCAGCCGCGCGATGCGTGGACGCACGAACTCGACCTGCGCCCCTGGTCCGAGAAGTTCTGAAGACCACATGAAGGAGACCACGCCATGACCAGATCCGTCGACTTCTATTTCGACTTCGGCAGCCCCGCCGCCTACCTGGCCGCCACCCAACTGCCGCACGTGTGCGCCGACACCGGTGCGACGCTGGTGTGGAAGCCCATGCTGCTGGGCGGCGTGTTCCAGGCCACGGGCAACCACTCGCCGGCCGAGATCAAGCCCAAGGGCCCGTACATGACCGCCGACCTGCAGCGCTTTGCCAGGCGCTACGGCGTGCCCTACGTGCACAACCCCTTCTTTCCCATCAACACGCTGCTGCTGATGCGCGGTGCCACGGGCATCCAGATGACCGAGCCGGCGCGCTTTGGCGCCTATGTGGATGCCGTGTACCACGCGATGTGGGTCGAGCCGCAGAACCTCAACGACCCGGCCACCGTCGGCGCCGTCTTGCAGAATGCGGGCTTCGACGCCGCAGGCCTGCTCGCGCTGGCCGGTGCGCAGGACACCAAGGACCGCCTCAAGGCCGTGACCCAGGAGGCCGTGGAACGCGGCGTGTTCGGCGCGCCGACCATGTTCGTCGGCACCGAGATGTTCTGGGGCCAGGACCGGCTCGATTTCGTGCGCGAAGCGCTGGCGGCCGCCTGACCGCGGCAACGCCCCTTTTTACCCAAGGACCATTCCCATGAGCGACATCCTCGTCCACACCGAAGCCGGTGTGATGACCCTCACCTTCAACCGCGTCGACAAGAAGAACTCGATCACCAGCAGCATGTACGCCGAACTGGCCGACGCGCTGGCCACGGCCGAGACCGATGCTGCCGTGCGCTGCGTGCTGATCCAGGGCGACCCGACCATCTTCAGTGCCGGCAACGACATCGGCGACTTCCTGAACGGCCCGCCGGCGACGCAGGAGTCGCCCGTGTTCCGCTTTTTGCGCGGCATCGCGACCTTTCCCAAGCCGATCGTCGCGTCCGTCTGCGGCCCGGCCGTGGGCATCGGCACCACGATGCTGTTCCATTGCGACCTGGTCTATGCGGGCGACAACGCGGCCTTCTCGATGCCTTTCGTGAACCTGGGCCTGTGCCCCGAAGCCGCTTCCAGCCTGCTGGTGCCGCAGATGCTGGGCTACCACCGCGCGGCCGAGGCGCTGCTGCTGGGCGAGCCCTTCATGGCCGAGGCCGCGCTCGAAGTGGGCCTGGTCAACCGCGTGGTGCCACCGACCGAGGCGAACGCCATCGCGCAAACGCAGGCGCGCAAGCTCGCGGCCAAGCCGCTGACCGCGCTGGTCGAGACCAAGCGCCTGCTGAAGAAGTCGCAGATGCCCGCCGTGCTCGAGCGCATGGGCGAGGAGGGCGCGAGCTTCGGGCGCATGCTGCGCGAACCGGCCGCCAAGGAGGCATTCGGCGCCTTCATGGAGAAGCGAAAGCCGGACTTTTCGAAGGTCTGAGGCGCTCGCTCCAGGGCCTTCAGGCCTGTTGTTCGATGGGGCGCGGGCGGCCGTTGTCGTCGATGGCCACGTAGGTGAAGGTGGCCTGCGTCACCTTGATGTACTCGCCCTGGGCCCGGAAGCGCTCGGCGAACACCTCGACCGTGACCGTGACCGACGTGCGCCCGATGCGCACCAGCTTCGAATAGAACGACAGGATGTCGCCCAGGCGCACCGGCTGCTTGAAGATGAATTCGTTGACCGCCACCGTGGCCATGCGGCCCTTGGCGTGGCGCGCCGGAATCACCGAGCCGGCCAGGTCGCACTGCGCCATGACCCACCCGCCGAAGATGTCGCCGTTGGCGTTGCAGTCGGCCGGCATCGGAATGACCTTGAGCACCAGCTCCATGTCGGTGGGCAGGCTCTTGAGGGTGGCGGCAGCGGCAGCGCTGGAAGTATCTGACATGGGCACAATCTGGAACAAACAAGCAACCACGATTGTCCTCCATGCGCCGAAGCGGCGAAGCCCTCCCCCCCTCCCACACCGTCTCCGGCCACCCGCCGGAGCGCAGCGACCGTTCCGACTGGGCGACGCTGCGCCGCCTGTTTCCCTACCTCTGGCAGTACAAGTGGCGGGTGGCCGCCGCGCTGGCCTTCATGGTGGGCGCCAAGGTGGCCAACGTGGGCGTGCCGGTGCTGCTGAAGAACCTGGTCGACACCATGACGCCCAAGGCGGGTGTGCCCGACATGGCGCAGGCGTTGCTCATCGTGCCCATGAGCCTGCTGCTGGCCTACGGCCTGCTGCGCTTCTCGACCTCGCTGTTCGGAGAGCTGCGCGAGCTGATCTTCGCCAAGGCCACCGAAGGCACGGCGCGCCAGATCGCGCTGGAGGTGTTCGAGCACCTGCACTCGCTGAGCCTGCGCTTTCACCTGGAGCGCCAGACCGGCGGCATGACGCGCGACATCGAGCGCGGCACGCGCGGCGTGCACTCGCTGATCTCGATGTCGCTCTACAGCATCGTGCCCACCATCATCGAGCTGGTGCTGGTGCTCACCATATTGGGGGTGAAGTTCGATTCGCTGTTCGTCTGGATCACCGGGGCGGCGCTGGTGCTGTACATCGGCTTCACCGTCACGGTGACCGAGTGGCGCACGCAGTTTCGCAAGACCATGAACGAGCTCGACTCGGTGGCGCAGAGCCGCGCGGTCGACTCGCTCATCAACTACGAAACCGTCAAGTACTTCAACAACGAGGCGTTCGAGGCGAAGCGCTACGACGCCAGCCTGGACCGCTACCGCAAGGCCGCCATCAAGAGCCAGCGCACGCTGAGCATGCTCAACACCGGCCAGCAGGCGCTGATTGCCGTGAGCCTGGTGCTGATGCTGTGGCGCGCTACCTCGGGCGTGGTCGAAGGGCGCATGACGCTGGGCGACCTGGTGATGGTCAACGCCTTCATGATCCAGCTCTACATACCGCTGAACTTCCTGGGCGTGATCTACCGCGAGATCAAGCAGAGCCTGACCGACCTGGACAAGATGTTCGTGCTGATGGAGAAAGACCGCGAGGTGCGCGACGCACCGGGCGCGCAGCCGCTGGCCGGCAAGGACTCGACCATCCGCTTCGAGGACGTGAGCTTCGCCTACGAACCCGCGCGCCCCATCCTCAAGCACTTGAGCTTCGAGATCCCGGCCGGCAAGACGGTGGCCGTGGTCGGCCCCTCGGGCTCGGGCAAGTCGACGCTGGCGCGGCTGCTCTACCGCTTCTACGACGTGCAGCACGGGCGCATCACCATCGGCGGCGAGGACATCCGCGAGGTCACGCAGTCCAGCGTGCGCCGCGCCATCGGCATCGTGCCGCAGGACACGGTGCTGTTCAACGACACGGTCGAATACAACATCGCCTACGGCCGCCCGGGGGCCACGCGCGAAGAGGTGGAAAACGCCGCGCGCGCCGCGCGCATCCACGACTTCATCTCGGCCACGCCCAAGGGCTACGACACCACCGTGGGCGAGCGCGGCCTGAAGCTGTCGGGCGGCGAGAAGCAGCGCGTGGCCATTGCGCGCACGCTGCTGAAAGACCCGCCGATCGTGATCTTCGACGAGGCCACTTCGGCGCTGGACTCGGCCAACGAGCGCGCCATCCAGTCGGAGCTCAAGAGCGCCGCGCAGGACAAGACCACGCTGGTCATCGCGCACCGCCTGTCGACGGTGGTCGATGCGCACGAGATCCTGGTGCTGGAAGCCGGTGTGATCGTCGAGCGCGGCACGCACGCCGCGCTGCTCGCCAGGCAGGGCCGCTACGCCCAGATGTGGGCTTTGCAGAAGAGCGAAGCAGCCCCACTGCTCTGACGCGATCATTCGATCTTTGTTTTTACCGATCCAGGAGTTCCTACGTGCCGACCAAGATTCCCCTGCTGGTGCTCAGCAGCCTGTCGAGTGCCCACCAGGCCCAGATTGCCGAGGTCTACGACCTGACTTATGCCTTCGGCGCCGCCGAGCGCGCGGCCGCCATTGCCGAGCACGGCCCAAAGTTTCGCGCGGTGCTGACCATCGGCGTGATCGGCATCACGCCGGAGGAAATCGCGGCCCTGCCCGCGGTGGAGCTGATCTGCTGCCTGGGCGCGGGCTACGAAGGCGTGCCGCTCGAGGTCACGCGTGCGCGCGGCATCGTGACGGCCAACGGCGCCGGTACCAACGACGACTGCGTGGCCGACCACGCCATGGGGATGCTGATCAGCATCGTGCGCGGGTTCCGCAAGCTCGACCGGCTGTGCCGCGAAGGCGTGTGGCGCGAAGCCATCGAGCAGCCGGCAAACGTGTCGGGCAAGAAGCTGGGCATCCTGGGGCTGGGCACCATTGGCCAGAAGATTGCCCGGCGGGCGGCGGCGTTCGACATGGAAATCGGCTATCACAACCGCAAGCCGCGCGAGGGCGCCACGCACCGCTACTTCGACGACCTGAAGTCGCTGGCCGCATGGGCCGACGTGCTGGTGCTGGTGGCGCCGGGCGGACCGGCCACGAAGCACATGGTCAACGCGGAAGTGCTCGACGCGCTGGGGCCGCAGGGCTACCTGGTGAGTATCGGGCGTGGAAGCGTGGTCGATACCGAGGCGCTGGCCGCGGCGCTGCGCGAAAACCGCATCGCGGGCGCGGGCGTCGACGTGTACGAGAGCGAACCGAAGCGGCCCGAGCCGCTGGTCGGGCTGGACAACGTGCTGCTCACGCCGCACGTGGCCGGCTGGTCGCCCGAGGCGACGCAGAAGTCGGTCGACCATTTCCTTGCGAATGCCGAAGGGCACTTCGCGGGGCGCGGCGTGGTCACCCCCGTCTGAGGTCTTGCTCCTTCCCCCGCTGGGGGAAGGCAGGGATGGGGGCAGGCAGAGCGCCCAGTGGATGCGCCGCTGGCCCCCACCCCGGCCCTCCCCCGGGAGGGGAGGGAGTCAAGCCAATGCGGGAGGACGATGGGCAGCCCATCCACACGCCTGGTCATACGCATGCCCCAGCCGCAGCACATCCAGGTCCGCATGAATCGGCCCCGCGAGCTGCAGCCCCATCGGCAGTCCGCTCTCGCCGAACCCCGCGCGCACGTTCAGCGTCGGCAAGCCTGCCAGCGTGAACGGCGTGACGATCTCCATCCAGCGGTGGTAGGTGTCGCTCTTCACCCCGTCCACCTCGGCCGGCCAGTGCAGCGCTGCATCGAACGGAAACACCTGCGCCGTCGGCGCCACCACGAAGTCGAAGCGCTCGAACAGCTTGACGAACGCGCGGTACACGTTCGAGCGGTACAGCGAGGCCTGGTAGAGCGAGGCCGAATCCAGGTGCCGGCTCTGCTCGATTTCCCATTGCGCCTCGGGCTTGAGCTGCGCGAACAGCGCGGGGTCGCTCAAGTACGCGCCCAGCTTGCCGCCCACCAGCAGCTGCCGCAGCCGCAGCCACGCGCTCCAGTTGTGCGCGCGCGGCACGTCGAGCGTGCAGGGCTCGACTTCGCAGCCGATGGTGCGGAAGGTGTCGAGCGCCTTCTCGCCGAGCTCGCGGATGCCGGGCGCCAGCGGCAGGTCGGGCCAGATGCTGCCGAGCCAGCCGATGCGCAGGCCCTTGCCGTCGCCCTCGAGCCGCAGCGCGTCGGGCGAGGGCAGGGCCTGCGGCGACGACAGCGGCACCCGCGCGTCGAAGCCCGCCTGCACCGCCAGCAACCGCGCCGCGTCTTCCACCGTGCGCGCCATCGGGCCGTCGGTGGCCAGTTGCTGGAAGAACAGCTCGTCGTCGGGGTTGCCGGGCACGCGGCCGCGCGAGGGCCGCATGCCGATCACGTTGTTGAAGGCCGCCGGGTTGCGCAGCGACCCCATCATGTCGCTGCCGTCCGCCACCGGCAGCATGCCCAGGGCCAGCGCCACCGCGGCGCCGCCGCTGCTGCCGCCCGCGCTGCGGTCCGGCGCCCAAGCGTTGCGCGTGATGCCGAACACCGGGTTGTAGGTGTGCGAGCCCAGCCCGAACTCGGGCGTGTTGGTCTTGCCGATGACCACCGCCCCGGCCGCGCGGGCGCGCGCCACGTGCAGGCTGTCGGTGCGCGACGGCGAACGCGGCGACAGCGGCGAGCCCATCGAGGTCGGCAGGCCGGCGGCGTGGCTCAGGTCTTTCACGGCCAGCGGAAAACCGTGCATCCAGCCGCGCCGCTCGCCGCGCGCCAGCTCGGCGTCGCGCGCGTCGGCTTCGGCCAGCGACAGGGCCGGGTCACGCAGCGACACGATGGCGTTGAAGCGCGGGTTCAGCGCCTCGATGCGCGCGAGCGAGGCCTGCATCAGCTCGCGGCAGGACACGTCGCGTGCGGCGATGCGGCGGGAAAGTTCGGTGGCGCTGAGCGCAAGCAGGTCGTCGGCAGAAGGCATGGCGAGTGCGGAAAAAGGAGGGGCGCCCAGTATGGCGCGGCGCTCGCATAATCGTTGCCCATGGAAACAAAGTGGCTAGAAGACTTCATCAGCCTCGCTGAGACCCGCAGCTTCAGCCGCTCGGCCCAGCTCCGGCACGTGACCCAGCCGGCGTTCTCGCGCCGCATCCAGGCGCTGGAGGGCTGGGCCGGCACCGACCTCGTCGACCGCAGCTCCTACCCCACGCGCCTCACGCCGGCGGGCCAGACGCTCTACAGCCAGGCCATCGAGATGCTGCAGTCGCTGCAGAGCACCCGGGCCATGCTGCGCGGCCATTCGGCCGCCGGGCAGGACGTGATCGAGATCGCCGTGCCGCACACGCTGGCCTTCACTTTCTTCCCCTCATGGGTGACCAGCCTGCGCGAGCACTTCGGGCCGATCAAGAGCCGGCTCATCGCGCTCAACGTGCACGACGCGGTGCTGCGGCTGGTGGAAGGCAGCTGCGACCTGCTGATCGCCTACCACCACCCCTCGCAGCCGCTGCAGCTGGACGCCAACAAGTACGAGATGGTCAGCCTGGGCGAGGAAACCGTGGCGCCCTGGGTCAAGGCCGACGCCGACGGCGCGCCGCGCTACCGGTTGCCGGGCCGTCCCGGCCAGCCGCTGCCGTACCTGGGCTACGCGCCGGGCGCCTACCTGGGGCGCGTGGTCGACCAGTTGCTGAAGGAGTCGGGCACCGCCATCCACCTCGACCGGGTCTACGAGACCGACATGGCCGAGGGCCTGAAGGCGATGGCGCTCGAAGGCCACGGCATCGCCTTTCTGCCGCAGAGCGCGGTGCGCAAGGAAATCAAGGCGCGCAAGCTGGTGAGCGCGCTGCCCCCGGAAATCGACAGCCTGGAGGCGACGATGGAAATCCGCGCCTACCGCGAGCGCCCCGGCGCGCCGGCGCCGCTGAAGACCGGCACCGGCCGCGCCGCCAAGACCGCCGCGGCCACCACAGTCGACACCGGCCTGCAACCCAAGCGCACGGCCGACGCGCTGTGGTCGTACCTGGTCGGCACGCAGCCGCCGGCCTGACGGCCAAGCTGATTGGTGCACCGCACAATCTATGAGTGCCATGCATGACGCACCCCGCATACGGCATTGGCGCCTGGTGCCGGGCGCCACTACAGTCGCGGCAGCTTTTTCGCCGCTGTCACAAGCACATCTTCGGCACGCGTTCCACGCGTGCTTTTTTTTAGCCGGGGAACCTGCATGAGCTCCAATTTCAGGACCGAACACGACTTCCTCGGCGAGAAGCAGATTCCTGCGAACGCCTACTGGGGCGTGCACACGGCGCGCGCCGTCGAGAACTTCGCCATTTCCGGCACCCGCATCTCGGCCATGCCCGACCTGGTGCGCGCGCTGGCCTTCGTGAAGAAGGCCGCCACCCGCGCCAATGCCGACCTCGGCGCCATCGACCGCGACCGCGCCGCGGCCATCATCCTGGCCTGCGAGGACCTCATCGAGGGCAAGCTGCTGAACGAGTTCGTGGTCGACGTCATCCAGGGCGGGGCCGGCACTTCGACCAACATGAACGCCAACGAGGTCATCTGCAACCTCGCGCTGGAAAAGCTGGGCCACGAGAAGGGGCGCTACGACGTGCTGCACCCCAACGACCACGTCAACGCCTCGCAGAGCACCAACGACGTGTACCCCACGGCCGTGCGCCTGGCGCTGTGGTTCGCCATCGGGCGGCTGCTGGAGGCCATGGCCGCGCTGCGGCGCAGCTTCGAGGTGAAGGCGCTGGAGTTCAAGGACGTGCTCAAGATCGGCCGCACCCAGCTGCAGGACGCCGTGCCCATGACGCTGGGCCAGGAGTTCCTGACCTACGCGATCATGATCGGCGAGGACGAGGCCCGCCTGGGCGAGGCGCGCGCGCTGATCGAGGAAATCAACCTCGGCGCCACCGCCATCGGCACCGGCATCAACGCACCGCACGGCTACGCCAACCTGGCCTGCCAGTACCTGGCCGAGCAGACCGGCGTGCCGCTCAAGCAGGCGGCCAACCTCATCGAGGCCACGCAGGACACGGGGGCTTTCGTGCAGCTGTCGGGCGTGCTCAAGCGCGTGGCCACCAAGCTCAGCAAGACCTGCAACGATCTTCGCCTGCTGTCCAGCGGCCCGCAGGCCGGCTTCGGGGAAATTAGGCTGCCGGCGCGCCAGGCCGGCTCGTCGATCATGCCGGGCAAGGTCAACCCGGTGATTCCGGAAGTCATGAACCAGGTGGCCTTCGAGGTCATCGGCAACGACATCACCGTGACCATGGCGTCGGAGGCCGGGCAGCTGCAGCTCAACGCCTTCGAGCCGATCATGGGCTGGAGCCTGTTCAAGAGCATCAAGCACCTGGCCAACGCCTGCGCCACGCTGCAGACCAACTGCGTCGAGGGCATCGAGGCCAACCGCGAGTTCCTGGCCAAGCGGGTGCGCGAGTCGGTCACGCTGGTCACCGCGCTCAACCCGCTCATCGGCTACGAGAAGGCCGCGCTCATCGCCAAGACCGCGCTGGCCACCGGCGGCCCGATCGACCTGGTGGCCGAGTCGCTGGGCATCATGACGCGCGCCGAGATGGAGGCGCTGCTCGTGCCGGAGAACCTCACGCAGCCCGTGCGCCTGTCGGCGGCACCTGTTCCGCCCGCGGCCGAACCCGCTGGAACGGCGTCGGGCACAAAGGCTGCTTAGTGAAAGTCAGACAATGCCAGGAGGCAGGATCGCACCATGCTGACACGCTCATGCGCGCGCTTGGTGCAGAGTCGGCGTCGATGCACCGGGTTGGTCCGGGTATCACGCAAAATGTGAGTGTCTAGAATTTCGTTGTATCTGTTTACGTCACCCTCAGGAGTTTTACCGTATGAAAAAACAAGTATTGGCATTGGCAATCGCGGCGCTGGCCGCCGGCGGCGCTCTGGCACAAGCCAATGACACCCTGGCCAAGATCAAGGCATCGGGCGTCATCACCGAAGGTGTGCGTGAATCCTCCGGCCTGTCGTACACGTTGGGCAACGGCCAGTACACCGGCTTTCACTACGACGTCTGCGCCAACATCATCAAGGACCTCGAGAAGGCCGCCGGCAAGAAGCTCGAAGTCAAGTACCAGCCCGTGACCTCGCAGAACCGCATTCCGCTCGTGCAGAACGGCACCGTGGACATCGAGTGCGGCTCGACCACCAACAACGCCACCCGCCAGAAGGACGTGGCTTTCGGCGTGACCACCTACGTCGAAGAAACCAAGATCGTCGTCAAGGCCAACTCGGGCATCAACTCGCTGGCCGACCTGAAGGACAAGACGGTCGCCACCACCACCGGCACCACGCCGCTGCAGACCGTGCGCAAGCAAAAGCGCGCCGAGAACCTGACCTTCAAGGAGGTCTACGGCAAGGACCACTCCGACAGCTTCCTGCTGCTGGAAACCGGCCGCGCCGACGCCTTCGTGATGGACGGCTCGATCCTGGCAGCCCTGGCCGCCAAGTCGAAGGCACCCAAGGACTACAAGATCCTGAACGACGTGCTGGCCGTGGAACCCATCGCCATCATGATCCGCAAGGACGACCCCGCCTTCAAGAAGGCCGTGGACGACAGCATCAAGGCACAGGCCAAGTCGGGCGAGCTGACCAAGCTGTACGACAAGTGGTTCCTGAAGCCCATTCCCCCGGCCAACGTGACCATCAACCTGCCGCTGGGCGAAGCCACCAAGAACGCTTGGGCCAACCCGAACGACAAGCCGGCTGAAGAGTACGTCACCAAGGAATAAGCGGCGCGTCGCTGCGTGAATGACGCCCACCTTTCAAGGTGGGCGTTTCTTTTCAAGGGACAGGTTTTCCAAGAGCTGAAGGAGTGAATGAACATGGGCAACTGGGATTGGCAGGTCTTCCTGCAAGACCCCGGGGGTGACTACCCGACTTACCTGCAATGGATGCTGTCAGCCTGGGGCTGGACGGTGTCGGTTGCATTGCTGGCGCTGATCGTCGCGCTGGTGCTGGGCTCCCTCGTCGGCATCATCCGCACGCTGCCTGACAACCCGTGGCTCGTGCGCCTGGGCAATGCATGGGTGGAACTGTTCCGCAACATCCCGTTGCTGGTGCAGATCTTCCTCTGGTACCACGTGATTCCGGCACTCATCCCCGTGATGAAGGGCGTGCCGAGCTTCATCCTCGTGGTGCTGGCGCTGGGCTTCTTCACTTCGGCGCGTATCGCGGAGCAGGTGCGCTCGGGCATCCAGGCGTTGCCCAAGGGCCAACGCTACGCGGGCATGGCGGTGGGCTTCACCACGGTGCAGTACTACCGCTACGTGATCCTGCCGATGGCCTACCGCATCATCATCCCGCCGCTCACGAGCGAGACGATGAACATCTTCAAGAATTCGTCGGTCGCGTTTGCCGTGTCGGTCACCGAACTCACCATGTTCGCCATGCAGGCGCAGGAAGAAACCTCGCGCGGCATCGAGGTCTACCTCGCGGTGACGGCGTGCTATGCGGTGTCGGCCCTGATCATCAACCGCTTGATGGCCTACATCGAGAAGAAGACCCGCGTGCCGGGCTTCATCGTCTCGGCCAGCGCCGGCGGCGGAGGACACTGACATGATGAATCTCGACCTGTCCTTCTACAACTGGGACGTCATCAGCAACTTCGTCGTCAAGGGCTTCTACTTCAGCATCATGCTGACGGTGGTGGCCACGATCGGCGGCGTCATCTTCGGCACCCTGCTGGCGCTCATGCGCCTGTCGGGCAAGAAGTGGCTCGACACCCCGGCCGCCATCTACGTCAACGGCATGCGAAGCATCCCGCTGGTGATGGTGATCCTGTGGTTCTTCCTGCTGGTGCCGGCGTCGTTCTACTCGCTGTTCGGCTCGCTCGGCTCGAACTACCGCTCCGAAATCTCGGCCGTGATCACCTTCGTCGCGTTCGAAGCCGCGTACTTCTCCGAGATCATGCGCGCGGGCATCCAGTCGATTCCGCGCGGCCAGGTCAACGCAGGCCAGGCGGTCGGCATGACCTACGGGCAGAACATGCGCCTGGTGGTGCTGCCGCAGGCGTTTCGCAACATGCTGCCGGTGCTGCTCACGCAGACCATCATCCTGTTCCAGGACACCTCGCTGGTCTACGCCATCGGCGCCTACGACATGCTCAAGGGCTTCGAAACGGCGGGCAAGAACTTCGGCCGTCCGATCGAGGCCTACCTGCTCGCAGCCGTCGTTTACTTCATCATGTGCTACGCCCTTTCCTGGCTCGTCAAGCGGCTGCACAAGAAGATCGCCATCATTCGCTGAGTGGCCAACCGGAGAAACAAATGTCCGAAAAAATGATTGAAATCAAGAACGTATCGAAGTGGTACGGCCCGGTGCAAGTGCTCAACGATTGTTCGGTGAGCATCTCCAAGGGCGACGTGGTGGTGGTGTGCGGACCCTCGGGTTCGGGCAAGTCCACCCTCATCAAGACCGTGAACGCGCTCGAGCCCTTCCAGAAGGGCGAGATCACCGTCAACGGCATTCCGCTGCACGACCCCAAGACCAACCTGCCCAAGCTGCGCTCCAAGGTCGGCATGGTGTTCCAGCACTTCGAGCTGTTCCCGCACCTGTCGGTGACCGAGAACCTCACGATCGCGCAGATCAAGGTGCTGGGCCGCAGCGCCGACGAGGCCAAGACCCGCGGCCTGAAGATGCTCGACCGCGTGGGCCTGATGGCGCACAAGGACAAGTTCCCGGGCCAGCTGTCGGGCGGCCAGCAGCAGCGCGTGGCCATTGCACGCGCGCTGTCGATGGACCCGATCGTGATGCTGTTCGACGAACCCACCTCGGCACTCGACCCCGAAATGGTCGGCGAAGTGCTCGACGTCATGGTGGCCCTGGCCAAGGAAGGCATGACCATGATGGTGGTCACGCACGAAATGGCCTTCGCCCGCAAGGTCGCGAGCCGCGTGATCTTCATCGACGTAGGCGGCAAGATCCTGGAAGACTGCCCGAAGGACGAGTTCTTCAGCCACCCCGAGAACCGCCAGCCGCGCACCAAGGACTTCTTGAACAAGATCCTGCAGCACTGACCTGCTGCCGCAGCGCAAGAACGAAAGCCACGCTGTTTTGCAGCGTGGCTTTTTTCATGGGCCGCTGGCGGTGTTCAGGGCAGCCGCGCGATGTGTTCCGTCAGCAGGTCGAAGAAGCCCTGCGCATCGCCGTCGACGATCCAGTTCACGTTGGGTGTGCGCTGCTGGCTGCCGTGCCAGTCGGCCGCGGTCTGACCGAAGCCCATGCCCTCGCGGCTGTCGATCTCCACGTGGATGCGCTTGCCGCGAAACAGCGACGGCCGCAGCAGGTAGGCCGTGACGGTGGCGTCGTGCACCGGTCCGCCGGGCATGTCGTAGTGCTTCATTTCCTGCGGCGCATAGGCGCCGAGGATGTCCGCGACGATGGCGCCCGCCCGGTTGCCCAGGCCGCGCAGCCGCGCGATGCGCTCGTCGCTCGTCAGTATCTTGTGCGTCACGTCCAGCGGCAGCATGGTGATCGGCACGCCGCTCTTCAGCACGGCCTCGGCCGCGTGGGGGTCTGCGAACACGTTGAACTCCGCGGTCGGCGTGATGTTGCCGCCGTTGAAGTGCGCGCCGGCCATGAGCACCAGTTCGCGAAGGCCGCGCACGATGTCGGGCGCCTGTTCGAGGGCGAGTGCCAGGTTGGTCTGCGGGCCGAGCATGGCCAGCGTCACGCTCTTTTCGGGTGCCGCGCGCAGGGTGCGCACCAGGTAGTCGACCGCGTGGCCTTCGGCCAGCGGCGCGGCGGGCTCGTACACGTCGACGCCCGTGAGGCCTTCTTGTCCATGGATGTTGGCCGCGTAGATCGGCGTGCGCCGCAGGGGCCGCTCTGCGCCTGCGTAGACCGGAATGCCGGGCCGTCCGGCCCATTCGCAGGCCAGGCGCGCATTGCGCGAGGTCTTGGCCAGCGCAACGTTGCCGGTCACCGTGGTCAGCGCCTGAATGCCGAGTGCTTCGGGCGCCGCCATGGCGAACAGCAGCGCGATGACGTCGTCCGCGCCGGGGTCCGTGTCGATGATCAGGGTGTGCATGTCGACATTGTCGCGGCCGACCCCGGTGCCCTGGCCTGCGCTGTGGCTGCTACTTCTTGCGCGCCGCGATCGCCTGCTCGGCCTTGGCCACCAGGTCCGTGCCCACGGTCGACTTCCACTTGTCGTACACCGGCCGCGTAGCCTTCACGAACTCCTCGCGCTCGGCCGGCGTGAGGCTGGTCACCGTCACGCCCATGCCCGCGATGTCCTTCAGCACGGGCTTGTCGGCTTCCACCAGGCCCTTGCGCGCGATGGCGATTTCTTCCTTGCCCGCGTCGAGGGCGGCCTGCCGCACGATGGCCTGGTCGGCCGGCGTCCAGGAGGCCCAGATTTCCTTGTTGACCACGAACACCAGCGGGTCGGCCACGTAGCCCCAGGTGGTGACGAACTTCTGGCCCACGGTCTGCATCTTGAGCACCGTGAACAGGAACAGCGGGTTCTCCTGGCCGTCGACCGCGCCGCTGGCGAGCGCGGGCTGCGCGTCGGCCCAGCTCATCTGCGTGGGGTTGGCGCCCAGCGCGGTGAACATGTCCGAATAGATCGGCGAGCCGACCACGCGGATCTTCATGCCCTTGATGTCGGCCGGCGACCTGATGGGCTTCTTGGAGTTGGTGACTTCGCGAAAGCCGTTCTCACCCCAGGCGAGCGGCACCACGCCGGCCTTTTCCAGCGTCTTGAACATGTCCTTGCCGACCTCGCCCTGCGTGAGCGCGTCGATGGCCGCGTAGTCGGGCATCAGGAAGGGCATGGAGAACAGGTTGAGCTGCTTGACCTGCGGCGACCAGTTGATGGTCGAGCCCACCGCCATGTCGATCACGCCCTGGCGCAGCGCGCTGAACTCGCGGGTCTGGTCGCCCTGGATGAGCGACACGCCCGGGTACAGCTTGATGTTGATGCGGCCCTGGGTGCGCTCTTTCACCATGTCGGCCCAGATCTTCCCGGCCTGGCCCCAGGGTGTGGGCGGGCCGAGCACCAGCGACATCTTGTATTCGGTCTTGTAGGCGGCCTGCGCCATGGCGCCGGTCGAGAACATGCCAAGGGCGGTGGCTGCGGCGGCAAGGCCGAGCAGGGTGCGGCGGAATTTCATGAGAGGTCTCCTTATTTTGTTGAACATGACCGAGAACCGAAATCTTGGCAGGCGTTCTTGTTCGGGGCTTGAATGTCAGTACCCCAGCTTGCGCGGTAACCACAAGGCCAGCTCGGGGAAGATGATGACCAGCACCATCACCACGAACATCGAGAACAGCATCCAGCCGACCCAGCGCACGGTCTCTTCCATGCGCACCTTGGCGATGCGGCACGACACCATCAGGTTCACCGCGAGCGGCGGCGTGAACTGGCCCAGCGCCACCTTCAGCGTGAGGATCACGCCGAACCACACCGGGTCCCATTTGTAGTACTGCACGATCGGCAGCAGCAGCGGCACGAAGATCAGGAAGATCGACACCCCGTCCAGGAACATGCCCACGGTGATCAGCAACAGGATCAGCAGCGACAGGATGCCGTACTCGCCCAGCCCCGAGTTCACGATGGCGCGCGTCACCGGGTCGATGATGCCCAGCGTCGACAGCGAGTACGCGAAGATGCCCGCGAGCGACACCACCAGCAGAATCACCGCCGACAGCTCGCCCGACTCGCGCAAGATCACGAACAGGTCGCGCACCTTGATCGTCCGGTGAATGCACATGCCCACGAACAGGCCGTAGAACACCGCCACCACCGCCGCTTCGGTCGGCGTGAACCAGCCCGCGCGCATGCCGCCCAGAATCAGCACCGGCGCGGCCAGGCCCCAGATGGCTTCGCGAAAGCTCTTCCAGAACGCCGGGCGCGGCAGCGTCGCTTCGAGCGCGCCCATCTTGTGCTTGCGGGCCAGCCACACGGCCGGAATCATCAGCGCCAGGCCGGCCATGATGCCGGGGATCATGCCGGCCGCGAACAGCGCCGGCACCGAGGCGCCCGGCACCAGCACCGAGTACACGATGAAGGCGACCGACGGCGGAATCAGGATGTCGGTGGCCGCCGCGGCGCCCACCACGCTGGCCGAGAAGGCCGGCGGGTAACCCGCCCGCGACATAGCTGCGATCATCACCGCGCCCACGGCCGCGGCATTGGCCGGGCCCGAGCCCGAGATGCCGCCCAGGAACATCGCCACCGCAATCGCCACCAGCGGCAGCATGCCGGGGCCGCGGCCCACGATGGCAATCGCGAAGTTGACCAGCCGCAGCGCCACGCCCGAGCGGTCGAAGATGGAGCCGACCAGCACGAACATCGGAATCGCCAGCAGCGGGTACTTGCCCAGGCCCGCGTAGAAGTTCTGCGGCACGGCCAGCAGGCCGAACCACTGTGCGTCGCCGTTGGCCAGCGCGATGCAGGCGGCGCCTGCCAGGCCCAGCGCGGCGCCGATGGGCACGCCCACCAGCATCATCGCGACGAAGGCGACGAAGAGCAGCGTGGCGATCACTTGGCGTCGCCCTTGCGGTCGAAGGCGTAGTTTGTCTTGCGGCCGCGGCGCACCATGAGGCCCACCGCGCGCCCCGCGATGGCGTACGACACGATCGGCAGCCACACGGAGTACCACCAGGCTGGCAGCCCGATGCCCGGCGTGGTTTCCTCGAAGCGGTAGTCGTCCCACACCATGCGGATGCTGAGCGTGCCGATGAGCGTGAACAGAATGGCGATCATCAGCGCGCCGAACTGCGCCAGCCGCTTGCGCCGCACCATGGAGCCGCTCTCAGAGAAATACTCGATGCGAATGTGCCGGTCGCGCGCCACTGCCGCCGAGCCGGCCACCAGCGCCAGCATGATCATGAGGAACACCGAGAACTCTTCGGTCCACGCGAAGGAAGAGTCGGTGAAGTAGCGCACCAGCACGTTGGCAAAGGTGATGAGCGCCAGCGCGCCCATGATGAGAACCGTAAGCCAGTCTTCGATAGCAAGGGGAACCTTGGTGGGTTCGTCGGCGGCTTCGATGTCGGGGGGGAGGGGGCTGGCGGCGTCCAGCGTGGGGCCGGACTCGGGAGGTGTGGTCATCGCAGAAGGTCAGTGAGGCAAGAACGCCATGTCACCGGGCGGACGCCGGACGCGTGCCGTACACCTCGACAGGGAAACAGTTGTCGATGCTAGGGGGTCGATGACTGCGGGTGCATCGGGGGTTTCCTTAGCTGTTGGGCCTGTTTGAACGGCTTTCAGGGCGTGTGCGCAGGCCGCCGGGTACTCCCCTCCGCGAATGTCCCCCGCCCTTCGGGCTCCTCCTTTATTTCGCGGAGGGGAGCACCCGACGCCCTGCGCACGATGAGTGCGGCTGTGGGGTTGGCGGTTCGAGCGTTGCGGGGGATTGCGGATGGACGTACGGGGGCGTCCTGCTGAGCTTTTGTGAGAGACGGGCGCTGGCTATGCAGAAGTCCGAAGGGCCGGTGTCGGCCGCGGTCGACTTTGGTATGACGGCGCTCAATATTTGCTTCAGACTGGCTGCAGTCTTCGATCCAATTGGGTTTGAATATCGTCTCAGGCTGATTGCTGACGTTCAATCGCCAGGTGTGAGGGACTCAAATGGGCCCGCAGGTTGTGGGCACGCTGGAAGGCACCGGCGCGGCGCAGGCGTTCGTTCCAGCGCAACTGGTCGAGGCGGTGTGCTGCTCGTGAAGCTTGCCGTAGGTCAACTATCTAGTTGGTAGGTCGATCTCTCCATGACCCTTTCAAGAACGCCGTAGGCACAATGGCGCGATCATGATCGCCACTGCCGTTGCCCAACCCTTACCCGCCGCCCCTGCTCCCGCGCAGACGGCATCGGCACCTGTGTCCGGGCCAGCTACGCCGCAGGCCGCGACGGTGCCTGTGACCCCGGCATACAACGCGATCACCATTCAGTTGCAGGATGGAAAGAAGGACAAAGACTGGTATGTCGATCCGACATTTTGGGCAGCAGTTGTTCCAGCGATCGCGGTGCTGGTAACCATCTGGAATACCAACAAGCAGTTGAAGTTCAGCAGGGAATCGCAAGACAGGCAACTTGCGGATGACAGGGCGCGGCAGGAACGAGAGATCAAAGCGGAACACGAGCGCGCGAGACTTGATCGCGTCACGAAGGCTCGGCAAGAGATTTATAGCGTCATGCTTGCGGACTACCAAAAGGTGCAAGGCTTGATCGCTACCTTGCCCGAAGGCGACCTCGACAAGGAAATCACTTTCACTGAAATAGCGGTGATGAGTGCCATCGTGAACAAGCTGTGGGTCTGGGGCGAAACGGAGTCGGCATATCAGGTTCGAGAGTTCTTCTCTCAGGTCAACGAAATGGCATGGCTAGCTCGTGGCAAGGCCGAAGCAATCCGAACGCTAAAGCGTCAGTACAACCACTTGAATAATCAGGTCGCTGAGTCGACCCGCGAGCGTGACAAGGTCGTGCAGGAAATTCGCGAGCATGAGGCGATGGCTGAGTACTTGCACAAAGAAGAGGTTTGGATTCAGCTGAACGAACTTTTGCAGCGGGACTACAAAGCGCATGAAGCGAACAGAGGCTCCGCAAGTGACCTGCTGCTCAAGGTCTCTATGCGAATCGCTGAGCGTCGCGAGGCATACCAAGAGTTTCTGATCGCAGCTCAGGACAAGCTGATGATCCAAGTTAACAAGGTCATGGCACTAGCCCGAGGCGACGTTCAGCTTGACGGCGATGTATCGCGCTTGGAGAAGCAGAGTCACGAGATGTCCGAACGGGCGCGTGCAGCCATTGTCAGCATGCGCGCAGAGTACGCAGAGCAAATGGCGCTTGCTCGGCTCGTCTAGCAATCGAGGATGGACGACACATGAGTGACTGGGAATTTCTATACGAGATGAACGAGCGCGGCTACAGCGCGGAAGACATAGCCGACGCGGCTGCCTGTGGCGTGGCGCCTTGGGAGTGGAAGTACATCGACAAAGAGTGGATCAACGATCAGCTCGAAGATGAACCAGAGGACGACGCCCATTCCGTTGAGCCTTTCCAGAGCAGAGCGGGCTTCCCATTCAGCGTGCTTGAGCAAACAAAGATCTTCCAAGATTTGGTTGACTGCGCTGCGCGCCACTTTAAGAACACAGGCCGATACCTACAGGTATGGGGTGAGCTTGGCGAAATCTACGCAGAGATCAAGTTCGGGCTTCGCCGCCATGCGACCCACTCACCCGGGTCTGACGGCACGATTGCCGGAAAGCTTGTCGAGGTGAAGACCGTCTCGCCTGAGAAAACTAACGACCATGTGTTCGTCAAGAGCCAAGGAAACTTTGAACAGTTGCTCATCGTTCGCATCGATCGTGATTTCCGGTTCCAAGGCAAGCTCATCGACAGAAGTGAGCTGAAGGGCGGCGAAGGCAAGCACCTTAAAGGACGGTTCGAATGAAAAGAGATTGGGACATCATGCGGTCAGTGCTTCTCGAAGTAGAAGCGCTCAACGTGAAGCAGACCGACGAGTTCGTTTTTTTTCAGCCGTACAACAGAGAAGACCCGGAAGCGGATCGCGCTCGCCATGCATTGATGCTGGAGGAAATGGGCTACCTGAAAGGCGTCAAGTACCAGACGCTCAGCGAGGGCCGCTACTTGAAGAGTCCAGAGCTGACGATGCCAGGAGCAGACCTGCTCGACACGATTCGCGAGAAGAAGACGTGGGACAAGATCAAGGAAATTAGCAAGGAGCGTGGTGTGGGGATTGCGTTCGACACGCTCAAGGCACTAGCGGGTCTTGCAGCAACCGCTCTTTTGTCATAAGCGCCCAAGGAATTAGGCGATCGTCGCAGTCACCTCAGGATCAAGTTGACTTGTCGGACGCCTACGCAACGCCTGCGTCGATGCCGACGACAGCTTTTGGCTGAACTGTGGCTTGTTCAGCATGGCGATTTCAAAGACAGCACCTGCTGCAAAGCGGATGCTCGCATTGTCTGTCGGCGATCAGCCTGGAACACATAGCTGCCACGGAGGCTTACCCACAAACTTCAACCGAATCGAATTCCTTCTATCACGAGGGCTTCAGCTGTCGTACACCAAGGCCCTCGTTCCCTAAGGCGGGCCGCGAACCCCGCAGCCCGCAGACCAGCCGCTACCCGCCAGTCTCAAGCGCCCCACGCCGCGCCTTCTCGCTCATCTGAAACAGTTCTCCAGCCTTGCGAGCAAGCTCAGCCGCAAGCCAGAACAGGTTGTCCAATTGCCGAGGCCCATCCCCGCTGCACCAGTCGATGTCTTCCCCGTGGCAGACCCACAGGAGAGCTTCGAGTTGCGAGAGGGTGTTTTCGAGACGATCCGCCGGGTCTTGGGCGTTGTCTTCGGAAGCTACCGGCGTGCGAGGCCGGGCTATAGTCTTGGTAGCCATTTTTGTGCGGTCCTTTAGAGGTTTGTGCACGAACTTGGTTAGACGGTCGGGGTGCTCGTAACACCCTGGCCGTCGCCTTTTGATACCTCGCATTTGCATCGCTGCTTTCGCACCGACAACCTGCCGCGAGGCAAGCAGCCTTCATACATTTCGGTGGGTGGGTGTGTTGCGCCTTTCTTCTTCCCTTGGTGGGATATCGAGTGACAGGGGCATTCACTTTAGAGAAGAGCCCGGCGCAGTGGCCGTTCCATGCCGCACGAAGTCTCGGCAATCGCCAACAAATGCAGCTTCCGCAATGCGCTGCACGCGTCCCCCCGGACGCGAGCAGAAAGACTCAGTTCATCCAGCCCCGCGCCCGGTCCAGATGCTCGCGGCACTCGCGCACCATGCGTTCGAGCAACTCCGCGCAAGTCGGAATGTCGTCGATCAGCCCGATGCATTGGCCCGCCGACACCACGCCGTCCTGCACCTCGCCCGACGCCAGCGCCGCCTTGCCGCGCGCACCGGCCACCAGCGGGCGCACCTCCTCGAACTCGCAGCCGCCCGTGCGGTTCTCCATCGCCACCACCTCTTCGGAGATGGCGTTGCGGAACACGCGCGCGGTGTTGCGCATGGTGCGGAACATCAGCTTCGTGTCGCGCTCGGTCGCGTCGACCAGCGCCTGCTTGATGTTGGGGTGAATGGGCGCTTCCTTGGTCACGCAGAAGCGCGTGCCCATGTTGATGCCTTCGGCGCCCAGCGCCAGCGCGGCGGCCATGCCGCGTCCGTCGGCGATGCCGCCCGACGCCACGATGGGAATGCGCAGCTTGCGTGCCGCGATGGGCAGCAGCACCAGGCCGGGCACGTCGTCTTCGCCCGGGTGGCCCGCGCACTCGAAGCCGTCGACCGACACGGCATCGACGCCATTGCGTTCCGCAGACAGCGCATGGCGCACCGAGGTGCACTTGTGCACGATCTTCACGTCGTGGCGTTTCAGTGCGTCGATGAAGTCCTTGGGGCTGTTGCCCGCGGTCTCCACGATCTTCACGCCGCTGTCGATGATGGCCTGCACGTACTCGGCGTACGGCGGCGGCTTCACCGACGGCAGGATGGTGAGGTTCACGCCGAAGGGCTTGTCGGTCATCGTGCGCATGCGCGCAATCTCGTGGCGCAGGTCGTCGGGCGTGGGCTGCGTCAGCGCCGTGAGAATGCCGAGGCCTCCGGCGTTCGACACGGCCGAGGCCAGCTCGGCGTGGCCCACCCATTGCATGCCGCCCTGGATGATCGGGTAGCGAATGCCGAGCAGCTCGGTGATGCGGGTCTTCATGGGCGCCGCCTCTTACAGCGCCTTGACCAGCTCGGGCACGGCCACGAACAGGTCGGCGACGAGGCCGTAGTCGGCCACGCTGAAGATCGGTGCTTCTTCGTCCTTGTTGATCGCGACGATGACCTTCGAGTCCTTCATGCCCGCCAAGTGCTGGATGGCGCCGGAGATGCCCGCTGCGATGTACAGCTGCGGCGCGACGATCTTGCCGGTCTGGCCCACTTGCCAGTCGTTCGGGGCGTAGCCCGCGTCGACGGCTGCGCGGCTGGCGCCCAGGCCTGCGTTGAGCTTGTCGGCCAGCGGGGCCATGACTTCCTGGAACTTCTCTGCGCTGCCCAAGGCACGGCCACCGGAAACGATGATCTTGGCTGCGGTCAGCTCAGGGCGTTCGCTCTTGGTGACTTCGCGGCCGACGAAGCTCGATTTGCCGCTGTCTGCGACGCCTTCTGCGGTTTCGACGGTTGCGGTGCCACCCGTGGCTGCTGCGGCATCGAAGCCGGTCGTGCGAACAGTGATCACCTTGGTGGCATCGCTGCTCTGAACCGTCGCGATGGCGTTGCCGGCGTAGATCGGGCGCTCGAAGGTGTCGGGGCTGTCCACCTTCGTGATGTCGCTGATCTGCGCCACGTCCAGCTTGGCGGCCACGCGAGGCGCCACGTTCTTGCCGTTCGCGGTCGAGGGGAACAGGATGTGGCTGTAGTTGCCCGCAATCGCCAGCACCTGGGCTGCGACGTTCTCGGCCAGGTTCTCGGCGAGGCTCGGGCTGTCGGCAGCGATGACCTTGGTCACGCCAACGATCTGGGCGGCTGCCTTGGCCGCTTCTGCTGCGTTCGCGCCAGCGACGAGAACGTGCACTTCACCGCCGCAAGCCAGCGCGGCAGTCACGGTGTTGAGAGTCGCCGGCTTGATGCTGGCGTGGTCATGTTCGGCAATAACTAGTGCGGTCATGTCAGATCACCTTCGCTTCGTTCTTCAGTTTGTCCACCAGCGCAGCCACGTCGGCCACCTTGATGCCTGCGCCGCGCTTGGGCGGTTCGCTGACCTTCAGCGTCTTCAGGCGGGGCTTCACATCCACACCCAGGTCTTCGGGCTTGAAGATGTCCAGCGTCTTCTTCTTGGCCTTCATGATGTTGGGCAACGTCACGTAGCGCGGCTCGTTCAGGCGCAGGTCGGTCGTGATGACTGCGGGCAGCGTGAGGGTCAGCGTTTCCATGCCGCCGTCCACTTCGCGCGACACCGTGACCTTGTCGGCCGCCAGTTCGACCTTCGAGGCGAAGGTGGCTTGCGGCAGGTCGGCCAGCGCAGCGAGCATCTGGCCCGTTTGGTTGGCATCGTCGTCGATGGCCTGCTTGCCCAAAATGATCAGAGCGGGCTGTTCCTTGTCGACCAGCGCCTTGAGCAGCTTGGCCACGGCCAGCGGTTGCAGCTCTTCGGTGGTCTCGACCAGGATGCCGCGGTCAGCACCGATGGCCATCGCGGTGCGCAGTGTTTCCTGGCATTTCGCGTCACCGCAAGAGACGGCGATGACTTCGGTCACGATGCCCTTCTCCTTGAGGCGCACCGCCTCTTCGACAGCGATCTCGTCGAACGGGTTCATGCTCATCTTCACGTTGGCAATGTCCACCCCGGTGCCGTCGCTCTTCACGCGCACTTTGACGTTGTAGTCGACGACCCGCTTCACGGGCACAAGAATCTTCATGGTTGTTCCTTCAAAAATCAGATGAGGTTCACTCGAGCTTCGCGCCCGATTGCTTGATCAGGCGCTCCCACACCGGGCGCTCCTGCTTCCACGCGGCGGCAAAGAGTTCGGGCGAGCTGTCCTTCATTTCGAAACCCATGGCCGCGACGCGCTCGCGCACATCGGGCTGCTGCGTGGCCTTGCGCACTTCGTCGGCGATGCGGTCCACGATGGGCTTGGGTGTCTTGGCGGGCACCGCGAAAGCGAGCCAGCCGGTCACGCGGTAGGCCTCGTCTTTCAGGCCCTGCTCGGCCAGCGTGGGCACGTCGGGCAGCGCGGCCATGCGGCGCTCGCCGCTCACGCCCAGGGCCCTGACCTTGCCCGCGTCGATGTGCGGCTTGGCCACCAGCGCGCTCGCATAGGCCATCTGGATCTGGCCGCCGATCAGGTCCTGCATCATCGGCGCCTCGCCCTTGTAGGCGACGTGGTTCATGTCGGCCTGCTGCGTGAGGCTCATGTGCGCGCCGGCCAGGTGCGGGTAGGCGCCCACGCCGTACGAGCCGTAGGCCACCTTGCCCTTGTTCGCGGCCACGTACTTCAACAGTTCGGGCGCGGTCTTCACCGGCACGCTCGGATGCACCACCAGCACCAGCGGTCCCATGGCGACCTGGTAGACCAGCGTGAGGTCGCGCTGCGTGTCGTAGGGCAGCTTGTCGTAGAGAAACTCGTTGGTCAGCAGCGAGTTGCTCAGCGAGAACACGACGGTGTAGCCGTCGGGTGCCGACTTGGCGACCGCGTCGGTGCCGATGATGCCGCCCGCACCCGGCTTGTTGTCGATGACAACGGGCTGGCCGAGGCCGGCCGACATCTTCTGGCCCAGCACGCGCGCCAGCACGTCGGTCGCGCCGCCCGCCTGGTAGGGAACGACCAGGCGGATCGGCTTGTTCGGATAGGGCGCCTGCGCGTGGGCGGGCGCCAGCGCGAAGAGCGCGGCGGCCGATGCGGCGGCGCACAGCCAGGTTCTGCGGTCAGTTTGGTATGCGGTCATGGTTTGTCTCCAGTCTCTGTTTGTAAAAAGGTCACTTCAGCGCAATGCGCGTCTTGAAGGGCAGCGGCGCCAGCGCCTTGTGCAGTTGCGCTTGCAGCGCTTCGGCGAGCGCACCCGCCGCCGTGGCGTCGATCTGCACCTGCACGAGGCTTTCGCCCTGCGTGGTCACCACCGGCCGTGCCGCATCGCCGACGCCCAGCGCCGAACAGACTTCGCCGACCGTGGCGGCCACCACCTGCCGCGCGGCCATGGCGCGCAGCTCGGGCTTGTAGATCTTGCCGACGTTGGTCATCGGCATGGCCTCGATCACCGACACCCACTTGGGTCGGGCGGGCGCCTCGTCCACGCGTGCGGCGGTGAAGGCCAGCAGCTCTTCTTCGGTGGCCGAGGCGCCGGGCACCAGCGTCGCGAAGATCACCGGCAGCTCGCCCGCATAGGCATCGGGTGCGCCCACGGCGGCGCACAGCTGCACGGCGGGGTGCGCGCCCAGCGCGTCCTCGATGGTCTTGGGGTCGATGTTGTGGCCGCTGCGAATGATCAGGTCCTTCGAACGGCCCGTGAGGTTGAGCCGCTCCTCGCTGTCGATCCAGCCGAGGTCGCCGGTGGCCAGCCAGCCGTCGGCCGTGAAAGCCTTGGCGTTGTCGGCCGGGTCCACGAAGCCCGAGAACAGGTTGGGCGACTTGAACAGCACCATGCCCTGTTCGCCGGGGGCCACCTCGCGCTCGCTCGCGTTGCCGTTCTCGTCCAGCGCCACCACGCGCATCTGCATGTACGGCAGGCGAAAGCCCACGCAGCCCGCGGGCCCGCTCACGCCCGGCGGCGTGATGGTCGAGATGCCGGCCATCTCCGTCATGCCCAGGCTCTCGTGCACATGCAGGCCGAACAGGCGCTCGAAGCGCGCGGCCAGTTCGGGCGCGAGCACGGCGGCGCCGGTGCGGCAGTAGGTGATCGACGAGATGTCCGCGCCGTCCAGCGGCACGTTGGCCAGTGCCGCGAGCACGGTGGGCACGGCCGACAGCGAGGTCGGCCGGTACTTCGCCACCAGCTTCCAGTAGTTGGCCAGCACCTCCTTGTTGCGCAGCAGCGAGGGCGTGGGAATGATCACCTCCACGCCCGCCGACAGCGCCGACAGCGACGCGGGCAGCACGCCCGCCACATGGAACAGCGGGTAGCCGTTGATGGAGATGCCGTTCTCGTTCATGCCCGCGACCTGCACGCTGGCCCAGGCGGTGAACACCTGCGCGCCGTGGCTGTGGCGCGCGAGCTTGGGTGCGCCCGTGGTGCCGCCCGTGTGGAAGTAGGCGGCAATGTCGGTGGGCACGATGTCGCGCCCGCTCACGAGGCGATCAGACGGTTGCGCCGCACGGAGCACATCGAATTCGGCGACACCCGGGAGCGCGTCCGCGCCGCCTTGGCCTGTTTCTGGCAGCGTGCCGGCCGCACCGGGCGCTTCATCGTGCGGCGCCACGCGCAGCACGGTGGTCAGCGTGGGCACCTGGCCGCGCAGGCGCATCGCCTTCGACCACATGCCCGACTCGCTGTCCGAGCCGTAGGCGATCAGCACCTTGGCGCGTGCCGCCGTCATCAGCGCGACCAGCTTCTCGTCGGTGAGCAGCGGGTTCAGCGGCTGCACGATGCCGGCCGCTTCGCCGCCCCACAGCGCCAGGTGGTACTCCAGGCAACCGGGCAGCAGCACCGCCACCGCGTCGCCGGGCCCCACGCCCAGCGTGTGCAGCAGGTTGGCGGTCTGGTGCAGGCGCGCGAGCAGCTCGGCATAAGACCAGCGGATGGGTTCGTCGGCCGGGTTGCCCGTGCGCAGGAAGGTCAGCGCCGTCTTGTCGCCGAAGGCATGGCCCGCGTTGCGAAAGATCTCGTAGGTGCTGCGCACCGTGAGCGCCTGGTCCAGCGGCGTGGCTTCGAGCCGGTGGATGTCCGCCAGGCTGCGCACCGGGAACGCGGGGCGGAAGGGCGTGCCGACCGGGGTTTTGTAGTTGTTGGCGTGCTTGTCTGTCATGTCTGTCTCCTTGGTTTTGTCGCCCCGGCGGCCGGGCTTGGCTTGTTCTACTGGTTCGTGATGTGGTTGTCGCGAATGACCTTGCCCCAGCGCTCGAAGTCCTGCTTCATGCGCACGCCGGTCTGCTCGGGCGTGCGGTAGGCCGCGAAGGAGCCCACGCTTTCCAGCTTGTCCTGCACTTCCTTGTCGGCCAGCGCCTTCTTCAGCTCGGCGCTCATGCGCTCGACCACGTCCTTGGGCGTGCCGGCCGGGGCCAGCATGCCGCCCCACGAGGTGGCGTCGAAACCGGGGAAGCCCTGCTCGGCCACCGTTTTCACGTCGGGCAGCAGGCTCACGCGCTTGCCCGAGCCCACCGCGATGGCGCGCACCTTGCCCGCGCGGATGTGCGGAATGACGGCCACCAGGTCGGAGAACATCGCGGGCACCTGGCCGCCGATCAGGTCGGTCACGGCCGGCGCGCTGCCGCGGTAGGGCACGTGCTGCATGTCGAACTTGCCGATGTTCTTCAGCTGCTCGGTCGTCAGGTGGCCGAAGCTGCCGGCGCCTGCCGTCGTGTAGTTGAGCTTGCCGCCTTCGGCCTTGGCCTTGGCGATCAGGTCCTGCAGGCTGTTCACGTCGGGCAGCGACTTGGGGTTGACCACCAGCACGATCGGCAGGTCGTACACCGAGCCCACGGGCGTGAAGCTCTTGAAGATGTCGTAGCCGCCGGTGGCGCCGTACAGGTGCGAGGCCAGCAACGTGGGCGTGGCCAGCATCACGAAGGTGTAGCCGTCGGCCGGCGCGCGCGCGGCCGTGGCGGCGCCCACGGTGCCCGAGGCGCCGCTGCGGTTGTCGATCACGATGTTCTGCTTGAGCGCAACCGACATCTTCTGCGCCACGATGCGCGAGGCCACGTCGGTCGGGCCGCCGGGCGGGAAGGGCACGATCAGCGTGATCGGCTTGCTGGGCCAGGCCTGCGCGAAGGCGCTGCCGCCCACGAGTGAAAGGGTGAGGGGAAGAGCCAGGGCAAGGAGTGCGCGGCGAACGGGATTGCGGAGGGAACGGAAAGCGGGGGAGGCCATGGACTTCTTACTTCAGGAATGCACAGGGGAACAAGGGAAAACGGCGCGTCTTGCTCAGACCACGCCACTCGATTTCAGCGCGGCCAGCTTTTCATCCGACAGGCCGAGCAGGGACTGCAGCACGTCGTGCGTGCCTTCGCCCAGGGTGGGCGGCGCGCTGCGCACCGGCAGGCGCTCGCCGTCGAAACGGTAGGGCGGCGCCAGCACGTTCACCGTGCCGGCCACCGGGTGCGGCTGCGTGGTGACCAGGCCGGCGTCGGCCGCGCGTTTGGATTGCAGCGCCTCCAGCAGGCCCAGCACCTCGCCGCACGGAATGCCCGAGGCGGTGAGCTTTTCGAGCAGGTCGGCGCGCTGGCGCCTGGCCAGTTCGGCGTGCAGTTCGGGCAGCAGCACCGCGCGGTTGGCCGAACGCAAGATGTTGGTCTTGAAGCGCTCGTCAGCCGCCAGGTCGGGCCGTTCGATCACCTCGGTGCAGAAGCGCGCGAACTGCGCGTTGTTGCCCACGGTGATCACCAGCGGGCCGTCGGCCGCATCGAACACGCCGTACGGCACGATCGACGGGTGCGAGTTGCCGTAGCGCGGCGGGTCTTCGCCCATCAGCAGCGCTTCGAGGCCGTAGTAGGCGGTGATCATCAGGCCGCAGTCGAACAGGGCCATCTCCACGTGCCGGCCCTTGCCGGTTTTTTCGCGCTGGTACAGCGCGGCGAGGATGGCCTGCGCCGAGTACATGCCGGTGAACAGGTCGACCACCGCCACGCCGAATTTCAGCGGCGGCTGGTTCGCTTCGCCGTTGAGCGCCATCAGGCCTGCCTCGCCCTGCACCACGAGGTCGTAGCCCGGGCGAGCGGCCTCGGCGCCGGTGCGGTCGTAGCCCGAAATCGAGCAGTAGATGAGGCCCGGCTGCTCCTTGCTGAGTTGCTCGTAGCCCAGGCCCAGCTTGTCGATGCCGCCGAACTTGAAGTTCTGGATCACCACGTCGCACTGCTTTGCCAGGTCGCGCGCGATCTGCTGGCCTTCGGGCGTCTGCAGGTCGAGCGTGACCGAGCGCTTGTTGCGGTTCACGCTGTTGAAGTAGGCGGTTTCGGTGTTGCCCACGCGCAGGCCCCAGTCGCGCGTGTCGTCGCCGCGGCCCGGGTGCTCGACCTTGATCACCTCGGCGCCCATGTCGGCCAGCACCATGCCGCACCAGGGGCCCGCCAGGATGCGGGACAGGTCGAGAACGCGCACGCCGGCGAGCGGCAGCGATGAATTCAGTAGAGGCATGACGGGAACTTCCGAAAAACGGGAAAGCCCCGCACAGCGTGCGAGGCATGAAGTGAAAGCAGCAGGGGCCGGGTCAGGGCGCGCCCTTTGCCTTGTGGCGCAGGGCAACGAAGTCGGCCTTGCGCTTGCCGAGAAACGCGCCGATGCCTTCGGCCGCTTCGGCATCGCCTTGCGACTCGACCATGAACACGGCCTCGGCGTCGAGTTGCGCTTCCAGCGTGGCGTGGTGCGCCTGGCGGCACAGCGTCTTGATGCGCGTGATGGCGCGCTGCGGGCCGACAGCCACCTTGGCCGCGAGCGCCACGGCTTCGGCCAGTGCCGCACCCTTGTCGGTCAGGCGGTTGACCGCGCCTAGCTGGTTCAGGCGCTCGGCCGTCATGCGGTCGCCGGTGAGGCACAGCTCGGTGAGCACCTGGCGCGAGACGAACTCGGCCAGGAAGGCGGTGGCGCCGCCGTCGGGCGTGAGACCGACCTTGACGTAGGCCACCGTATAGAACGCGTCGCGCGCCGACACCAGCATGTCGCAGGCCAGCGCCATCGACAGGCCCGCGCCGGCCGCGCCGCCTTCGACCGCCGCGATCACGGGCTTGGCGCAATCGCGCAGCGCGCGAATCAGGTTGTTCAGGCCTTCCAGGATCTGGCGGCGCTCTGCCATGGGCAGCTCGCGGCGCTTGGCCAGCAGGTTCAGGTCGCCGCCGGAGCAGAAGAAGTCGCCCGCGCCGGTGAAGACGATGGCGCCGACCTCGGGGTCTTGCTCGGCGTCGGCGAGCGCGGCCGAGAGTTCGGCATACAGCGTCGGCGTGATCGCGTTGCGCGCGCCGGGGTTGCTGTTGGTCAGGATGCGCACGGCGCCTTCCTGCGAGATCAGCACGGTCTTGTTCGTCGTGTCCGTCATGCCCGTCATGCCGCAATCTCCTTGCCGAGCTGGATGTAGCGCTGCAGGTGATGGTCTTCGTCGCCCAGCTGGTGGTCGATCATGACCAGGCGCTTGGCGTAGTGCGGCAGCGGCAGCTCCCACGTCATGCCGATGCCGCCGTGCATCTGGATGCTTTCTTCGGCCACCAGCGCGCCGATGCGCCCGATGCTGAACTTGGCGGCCGACAGCGCGCGCTCGCGCGTCACGCGGTCGCCCGTGTCGATGGCAGCCGCGGCGTTGATGACGGCCGAGCGTGCCTGTTCGATCTCCAGCAGCAGGTCGGCCATGCGGTGCTGCAGCGCCTGGAAACTGCCGATGAGCGTGCCGAACTGCTTGCGCGTGCGCAGGTACTCCAGCGTGGCGGTCTTGGCGGCTTCCATCGCGCCCAGCGCTTCGGCGCACAGCGCCAGCACGCCGCGGCCGATGGCGCGTTCCAGCGTGGCGTGGCCCTGGCCTTCGGCGCCCAGCAGCGCGTCGGCGCCCAGCGTCACGCCGTCGAACGCGAGTTCGGCGACACGGCCACCGTCGATGGCGGGGCAGCCGCGCACCGTGAGGCCGGCGGCTTTTGCGGGCACGAGGAACAGCGAGATGCCGGCTTCGTCATCGACGTTGCCCGAGGTGCGCGCGGAGACCAGGAACAGGTCGGCCTGCTCGCCTTGCGGCACCACGGCCTTGGCACCGTGCAGCACCCAGCCGTCGCCTTTGCGCTCGGCCTTGGTCTGCACCCGCGTGCGCTCGTAGTGCGTGTCGGCTTCGTCGTGCGCGAAGGCCGCCACGCTCACGCCGTTGATGATGTCGCCGAGCTTGGCTTTCTGCGCCTCGGTGCCGGCAGCGCTGAGCGCCTCGCCGACCATCACCGCGCCCAGCAGCGGCTCGACCACGAGGCCGCGGCCCAGGGCCTCGAAGACCACCGCAATGTCGAAGCCGCCGCCGCCGAAGCCGCCGTCGGCCTCGCTGAACAGCGCGCCGATCACGCCCAGTTCGGCGAACTGCTGAAACGTTTCCTTGCTGAACCCGTGCGCCGACTTCGCGATGCGGTCGCGCGCGTCGAACGCGTACTGCTCGGCGATGAAGCGGTTCAGGCTGTCGGCGAGCATGCGCCGGTCTTCGGTGTG
Source organism: Variovorax monticola (assembly GCF_051216855.1). Taxonomy (NCBI): domain Bacteria; kingdom Pseudomonadati; phylum Pseudomonadota; class Betaproteobacteria; order Burkholderiales; family Comamonadaceae; genus Variovorax; species Variovorax monticola. The sequence goes on along the minus strand of NZ_JBPJZP010000004.1, from coordinate 489,151 downwards.
TTCGAAGTTCACTGCATGTCTCCTCACAGGCCCAGGATCATCTTGCTGATGATGTTCTTCTGGATTTCATTGGAGCCGCCGAAGATCGACAGCTTGCGGTTGTTGAAGTAGCGCGAGGCGGCGGCCGATGCGTAGGCGGGGCCGAAGGTTTCGCCTTCGAAACCGTCGTGCAGCGCTTCCTCGACGAAGGGGCGGCCGTACACGCCCATTGCACGGCGCGCGAGCGACGAGATTTCCTGGCGGATCTCGGTGCCGCGGATCTTCAGCATCGAGCTTTCCGCACCCGGCACGCCGCCGCCGGCCACCGCCGCGATCACGCGCAGGTTGGTGGTCTTCATGTTCTCCAGGTCGATCTCCACACGCGCCAGGCGCGCCGCGAAGGCCGGGTCGTCCGCCAGCGGCTTGCCGTTCTTCGTCTGCGACGCGGCAATGCCCTTGAGCTGTTCGAGCGCGGCCACCGAGAAGCCCACGCCCGCGATGTTGGTGCGCTCGTAGGTCAGCAGGAACTTGGCGCAGGTCCAGCCCTTGTTCTCTTCGCCCACCAGGTTCTCGGCCGGCACGCGCACGTCGGAGAAGAACACCTCGTTCACCTCGTGCTCGCCGTCGAGCGTGATGATCGGGCGCACGTCCACGCCGGGCGAGGTCATGTCGATCAGCAGGAAGCTGATGCCTTCCTGCTTCTTCGCCTCGCGGTTGGTGCGCACCAGGCAGAAGATCATGTTGGCGTGCTGGCCCAGCGTGGTCCAGGTCTTCTGGCCGTTCACGATGTAGTGGTCGCCCTGCGCGTCGATGCCGCGCACGGCAGACGTTTTCACCGCGGCCAGGTCGGAGCCCGCGCCCGGTTCCGAGTAACCCTGGCACCACCAGTCGGCGCCGTCCAGGATGCGCGGCAGCCAGTGCTGCTTCTGCGCCTCGTTGCCGTACTTGATGAGCACCGGGCCGAGCATGTTCACGCCGAAGGGCACGATGCGCGGCGCAAAGGCCAGCGCGCATTCGTGTTCGAAGATGAACTTCTCCACCGCCGTCCAGCCCGGGCCGCCGTACTGTTCGGGCCAGTGGTTGGCAAGCCAGCCGCGCGCGTTCAGGGTGGCGTGCCACTCCTGCATGTCGGCCTTTTCCAGGATCCTGCCGCCGCGCACTTTCTCGGACAGGCGCACCGGCAGCTTGTCGGCCAGGAAGGCGCGCACTTCGCTGCGGAAGGCTTCTTCTTCGGGGGTGAAGTTCAGGTCCATCGCGCGCTCCTCAGAAAATTTCGAACAGGCCCGCCGCGCCCATGCCGCCGGCGATGCACATGGTCACCACGGCGTACTTGGCGCCGCGGCGCTTGCCTTCGATGAGCACGTGGCCCGTGAGGCGTGCGCCGGTCATGCCGAAGGGGTGGCCGATGGAGATGGCGCCGCCGTTCACGTTCAGGCGCTCCGACGGAATGCCCAGCTTGTCCTGGCAGTAGATCGACTGCGAGGCGAAGGCTTCATTCAGCTCCCACAGGTCGATGTCCTGCACCTTCAGGCCGTGACGCGCGAGCAGCTTGGGCACGGCGAACACGGGGCCGATGCCCATTTCGTCGGGTTCGCAGCCGGCCAGCGCCAGGCCGCGAAAGGCGCCCAGCGGTTTGATGTTGGCGCGCTCTGCGTCCCTGGCTTCCATCAGCACGCAGGCCGATGCACCGTCCGAGAGTTGCGAGGCGTTGCCGGCGGTCACGAACTTGTCCTCGCCCATCACCGGCTTCAGCTTGGCCAACGCTTCGTAGGTGGTGCCGCGGCGGTTGCAGTTGTCTTCGGTGGCGGTGACTTCGCGGTGGGTGACTTCCTTGGTCTCCTTGTCGGTCACGGCCATGGTGGTGGTGCAGGCGACGATCTCGTCCTTGTAGCGGCCGGCCAGTTGGGCCTCTTCGGTCTTGCGCTGGCTTTCGGCGGAGAAGCGGTCCTGCGCCTCGCGGCTGATGCCGTAGCGCTTGGCGACGATGTCGGCGGTGTCGATCATCGCCATGTACAGCGCGGGCTTGTGCTCGACGATCCACGGGTCCAGGCTGAGGTCGCCGCCGTCACCGGGGCTGCGGCCACGGATCTGCGAGATGCTTTCGACGCCGCCCGCGATCATGGCCGGCGCGCCGTCCACCACGATGCGGCCCGCGGCCATGGCAATCGCCTGCAGGCCCGAGGCGCAGAAGCGGTTCACCGTGGTGCCGGCGATGCTGATGGGCAGGCCCGAACGGATGATGGCCTGGCGCGCGATGTTGCGGCCCGTGGTGCCTTCGGGGTAGCCGCAGCCGAGGATGGCGTCCTCGATCAGTGCCGGGTCCAGGCCCGAGCGCTCCACGGCGGCCTTCACGGCGAAGGACGCCAGCGTGGCGCCGGGGGTGATGTTGAATTCGCCGCGGTGCGCTTTGGTGAGCGGGGTGCGGGCGGTGGAAACGATGACGGCTTCACGCATGGGATGACTCCTTGATGGACGCTGGAATTACTCGGACTGATTGAGGCTGGCGAAATCGGCACCGCGCTCGACCAGCTGCACCAGCAGCGGCGACGGCTTCCAGAAGATCGGGTCTGCCTTCGCGAACTCGCGGATGTCTGCGAGAACCGTGGCGAGACCGACGGTGTCTGCGTACTTCATCGGGCCGCCGCGGTGGCGCGGGAAGCCGTAGCCGTAGAGAAAGGTCACGTCCACGTCGAGCGGGCGCAGCGCAATGCGCTGAAGCACCACGTTGGCGCCTTCGTTGACCATGGCGGCCATGTAGCGGCGCATGATTTCTTCTTCGGTGAACCGGCGCGGCGTGATGCCCGCGCGCGTGCGTTCGGCGTCGATGATGGCCAGCACCTCGGGGTCGGGCACACCGGTGCGCGCGCCTTCGGGGTACAGGTAGTAGCCGCGCTGCGTTTTCTGGCCGAACCAGCCGCGCTCGCAGATGCGGTCGGCAATCTGCACGTAGCGCGCCTCGGGGTCGCGCGTGGCGGCCTTGCGCTTGCGCGTGGCCCAGCCGATGTCGCCGCCGGCCAGGTCCGACACCTGGAACGGGCCCATCGGGTAGCCGAAGTTGCGCACCGCCGCGTCGATGTCGTACGGCGAGGCGCCGTCTTCCATCATGTGGTCGGCCGCCTGGCGGTACACGGCCAGGATGCGGTTGCCGATGAAGCCGTCGCACACGCCGGCGCGCACCGGCACCTTCTTGAGCTTTTTCGCGAGCTCGAAGCCGGTGGCGACCACGTCGGCGCTCACCTTGGCGGGCACCACGATCTCCAGCAGCTTCATGATGTTGGCCGGCGAGAAGAAGTGCAGGCCCACCACGTCCTGCGGGCGCGAGACGCTGGCCGCAATTTCGTCGATGTCCAGGTAGGACGTGTTGGTGGCCAGCACGGCGCCGGGCTTGCACACGCGGTCGAGTTCGGCGAACACGGCCTTCTTCACGGCCATGTCCTCGAACACCGCCTCGACCACGATGTCGGCGTCGGCCAGGGCGTCGTAGCGGGTGGAACCGTTGAAGCGCGCCATCACCGCGGCCTTGGCCTCGGGCGTCATGCGCTCCTTCTTGACGAGGCCGTCGTACACCTTCTCGACGTTGGCGCGGCCGCGCGCGAGCTGGGTGTCGTCGCGCTCGATCATGGTCACGGGCATGCCCGCGTCCAGCATGGCCACGGCGATGCCCGCGCCCATGGTGCCGCCGCCCACGATGCCGGCGGATGCCAGCGCGCGCGGCTTGGCCGACCGGGTCTCGGGCGCCTTCAGCACTTCGCGTTCGGCGAAGAAGGCGTGGATCAGGCCGGCGCGCTGCGGGCTGTCGATGCACTGCAGGAACAGCTTGCGTTCCAGCGCCATGCCTTCGTCGAAGGGAAGCGTGAGCGCGCCTTCCACGGCTTCGATGATCTTCATCGGCGAGAACAGGCCGCGGCTCTTCCTGGCGGTGTCGGTGCGCGCGGCTTCGAGGGCGGCACGGCTGGCGTCGGCGTCGGCCAGGCCGGTGGCCTCGCGGGTGCGGCGCACGGGCGCATTGGCCGCCACCAGCTCCTGCGCGTAGGCCAGGCCTTCGGCGCGCGCGTCGGCGTCGGTGGCCAGACGGTCGACGAGGCCGAGCGACAGCGCTTCCTTCGCGCCCGCATGGCGGCCGCTGAGCATCAGTTCGAGCGCGGGTTTCACGCCGATCAGGCGCGGTGCGCGCTGCGTGCCGCCCGAGCCGGGCAGCAGGCCCAGCGCCACTTCGGGCAGGCCCAGCTTGGCGGTGGGCGAGGCCAGGCGGTAGTGCGCCGACAGCGCCACTTCGAGCCCGCCGCCCAGCGCCGCGCCGTGAACGGCGGCGACCACCGGCTTGGTGCAGTTCTCGATCTTCAGGCACGCCTCTGGCAGCGACGGCGGCTGCGGCGTCTTGCCGAACTCGCGGATGTCCGCGCCGGCAATGAAGTTGCGGCCGGCGCCGACGATCAGCACCGCCTTGGCCGCACTGTCGGCCTCGGCCGCGTCGATGGCGGCCACGAGGCCGCGGCGCACCTCCACGCCCAGGGCGTTGACGGGCGGGTTGTCGATGGTCACCACGAACACGTCGCCATGACGCTCGAAGGTGACGGGACCGGAAGACGTGGAGGGGCTGGAGGGTGTGGTGGCCATGTGCGTGTCTCTTGCGTTGGCGAGCCCTGCGCGTGCGGATGCAAGCCGAGGGGCCCGAGGCTCTGGGGTGAACCCCGCATTCTTGGCCCGCACCGCAGCTTTGACAATTGCATAGACGGTTGACAGACTGTCAAAGAATTTTTGACACAATCGGTGCATGGACCTCCAATCGCTCACCCTGCTGGTGGAAATCCTTGACGCCGGCAACCTGAGCGCCGCCGCCCGCCGGCTCAAGATGAGCCGCGCCAACGTCAGCTACCACCTGAACCAGCTGGAGCGCTCGGTGGGCGCGCAGCTGGTGCGGCGCACCACCCGCCGCGCCGAGCCCACCGAGATCGGCCTGCGGCTGTACCAGCACGGCGTGGCCATCCAGACCGAACTGCTGGCCGCGCGCGAATCGGTCACCACGCTGGGCGAGGGCCTGCAGGGCCGCGTGCGGCTGAGCGTGCCCAGCGGCTACGGGCAACTGGTGATGGCCGACTGGCTGATCGACTTCAAGCGGCAGTACCCCGGCATCGTGCTCGACGTGGTGTTCGAGAACCGCATCGAGGACCTGCTGCGCGACGAGGTCGACATCGCGGTGCGGGTGATTCCCGAACCGCCGCAGAACCTGGTGGCGCGCGACCTGGGGCCGGTGCGCTACGTCGCCTGCGCCTCGCGCGACTATGCCGAGCGGCATCCGCTGCCGGTGCAGCTCGACGAACTGCAGGGCGCGCCGGTGGTCACGGCCGCCGTCATCGGCCGGCAACTGCGCGTGTCGGCGTATCAAGGGGAGACGCGGCGCGAGGTGATCCTGGAGCCGACGCTCATTTCAGAGAATTTCCTGTTCCTGCGCCAGGCGGTGCTCGCGGGCCTGGGCATCGGCCTGGTGCCCGACTACGTGGTGCAGGAAGACGTGCGCAAGGGCGACGTGGTGACCACGCTGGACGACTGGCGCCTGAGCATCTTCGGCACGCAGATGTTCATGCTCTACATGCCGAACCGGCAGCACACGCGGGCCATCCGGACCTTCATCGACTTCGTGCTGGAGCGAGTGCGGGGGCGGGGGCGGGGGCCGGGTGATGGGCTTGTTGATGGGCCGGGCAAGGTGCCGTAGCCCTTCGCCTACGTGCGCCGGTCGATGCCCGTGCTCTCGTAGTAGCGGGCCTTGTCCACGTACATCGCCCGGTCCGCGCGCTGCAGCGCGGCTTCCAGCGACTCGCCTGCGTTGCAGGTCGCCAGCCCGATGGCCAGGCTCAAAGCATGGCCGCTCTGGCCCGCGTGGAACTGGTTGTTCAGCTCCAGCAGCATGAGGATGCGCTCGCGCATCGCCTCGGCGCCGCGCTCGTCGGTCATCGGCAGCAGCACGGCGAACTCGTCGCCGCCGACGCGCGCGGGCCAGGCCGGCGGCGCCACGGCCTTGTCGAGCACCTCGCCCATGCGGCGCAGCATCGAGTCGCCGGCGGCATGGCCTTCCAGGTCGTTGAGCTGCTTCAGGCCGTTGAGGTCGATGACCACGATCGACACCGGCCACGGCCCCTTGCGCGACAGCCGGTTGAGCTCTTCGGTGTAGTAGGTGCGGTTGCACAGCTGCGTGAGCACGTCGTGCTTGCCGAGGTACTCGAGATAGGCCTCGGCCTTCTTGCGCGCGGTGATGTCCACCAGCGACACCAGCACCAGGTCCCAGGTGTCCAGCCGGTCGTCCTGCACCGCGAACTGCATGTGGATGTTGAGCGCCTCGCCCGACAGCGAGTAGTTGAGCACCTCGCGGTGCTGCACCGTCTTGCCGTTCCACAGGTCGTGCAGCTGCTCCGCGAAGGACTCGCGCATCTCGTCGCGGAACACGCGCGACAGGCTGCCCAGCAACGTGGTCAGGTCGGGCGCGCCGAACATGCGCAGGGTTTCCTGGTTCACGTCGATGACGCGGATCTCCTGCATGCAGCGCGTGACGAACTCGGGGTGCACCTTGATGAAGGTGGCGAAGTCGGTGATGCCGCGCGCGCGGATGCTCTGCATCAGCGTGCGCACCGCGCTGAAGTCTTCCACCCACAGCGACACCGGCGAGCGGTCGAACAGGCTGCGCGCGTACCGGGCGCTTTCGTCGCGCAGGTGCTGCGCGGCCACGCGCTCGGTGATGTCGTCGAGCGAGACCAGCACGCGGTCCCAGCTGTCTTCATGGCCGGGCAGCACTCGGGCGCGCACGCGCACGTCGAGCCGGCGGCCGTCCAGGGCGTAGTTGACGGTTTCGCTCTCGAAGGTGAGCTCGCCGCGCCACAGCCGGTCGAGCTCGTGCACCACGGTGGCGGACATGTCGCCGCGGAACACGCGGTCGAGCGCGCCGAGCAGGGTCTCCTGGCTGTCGGCGGCAAAGAGCCGCAAGGTGTGCTGGTTGACGCGCAGCACTTTCAGCATCGCCATGCAGTCGCTCACGCGCTGGGGGTCTTCGGCCAGGTAGGCGACCAGGTCGGTCACGCCTTGGGCGCGCCAGCCGTCGAGCTTGCGCTTGAGGTCGCTGTAGTCCTCGACCCAGAGCGAGACGGGCGCCAGGTCGAACATGGCGTCGAGGTCGCCGGTGGAGGGCGGCGCCGTGGAAACCGTTGAAACCGTGGAAGCTGGAGAAGAGGCGGGCGCAGCTGCGGGCATGACCATCGATGGAGCTTTCGGAAAAGCGGCTGAAGCCATGGCTGACCGGCGCCGGCGAACGGAAGCCTCAATTATTACCCGCGTGCATACCTATGTCCTTGACACGCGGCGCCATGTTTCCGCACCCCGAGCGGGTGCCGCGCACCGGCGGCACCCGCGGCATCAGCGGCTGTACAGCCCCACCACGCTCTGTCCGCCCAGCGCATGGCCCTTGAGCGCGGCCACCAGCGCGTCGCGCGCCAGGCCCGCCGGCAGCGCGCCCGGTGCGAGGTCGGAGGCGATCACGGTCATCACGTAGTGGTGCGGCCGGTCGCCCACCGGCGGGCACATGCCTCGGTACGCGGGCGCGCCGGCCACGTTCGGGCCCATGGTGAAGTTCAGGTTCGCGCCCGCCTGGCCTTCGCCGGTCTTGAGTTCGCCGCGCTCGGCCGCGATGTTGTAGGCCACCCAGTGCGACACGCCCAGGCCGGCCCCGCCGTCGGGGTCGAAGATCATCACGGCAACCGACCTGGTCTTGGCCGGCAGGTCGCTCCATGCCACGGGCGGCGAGACGTTCTTGCCGCCGCATTCGCCGGCCCCGGCATGTTCGGCGGGGATCACGCCGTTGTCGGCGAAGGCGCTGGAGCTGACGCGCATGCCCGTGAAGGCCTTGCCGCCGGCACCGGTGCCGCCCGACATGCCGGTGCAGCCGGCCATGAGGCCCGCGAGGGCGAGGGCCGCCACCGGCAAAGCGAGGGAGTGAAGCTTGTTGCGCATGGAATCTCCTGGAAAGGTTGTCTTCATCCGGCGTGGCCCAGCCACACGCTGCCGTCCGCCTTGACGTGCACCGCCAGCGGCGTGAGCCGCGCGCCGCGGCAGGGGCCGCCCACGCATTTGCCGGTGTCGGGCTCGAAGATGGCGCCGTGCCGCGCGCACATCAGGTAGCGCCCCGAGCTTTCGAGCACCTGGCCTTCGAAGTCGAGCGGGCCGCCCGCGTGCGGGCACTGGTTGAGGTACGCATACACCCCGCCGTGCCAGCGCACCGCGAAGGCGGGAGCGCCGTCAGGGGCAGTGAACTTGCTTGCGAGGCCATCGTCAGGAAGGTTGGCGCAAATCGCGCCGGGGGCGGGTGCCGTGGCGCCGTCATCGGGCGTAGGGGCGGGCGCTGTGGGGTCGTCGGTCATCTGCCGGTGAGGGTAGCCAAGGTTCCGGGACGGCGCAACGCGCGACATCGAGCTTACAAATCGCAGCCAATTGCCGGTTGCGTTTCATGGCAACATTGGTTTAAGACTGTATATTCATCCAGTACTTTCTCCAGCAATCCATCAAGGCCCCCGTGGACATCCAGCGCAAACTCGCCATCCTGGCCGACGCCGCCAAGTACGACGCCTCGTGCGCGTCCAGCGGCTCGCAAAAGCGCGATTCGCTCGGCGGGCGCGGCATCGGCTCCACCGAAGGCGCGGGCATCTGCCACAGCTACGCGCCCGACGGGCGCTGCATCTCGCTGCTGAAGGTGCTGCTGACCAACCACTGCCAGTACGACTGCCTCTATTGCGTGAACCGCGCGTCGAGCAACGTGCCGCGGGCGCGCTTTGGTGTGGACGAGGTGGTGCAGCTCACGCTCGACTTCTACCGCCGCAACTGCATCGAGGGCCTGTTCCTGTCCAGCGGCATCATCAAGTCGCCCGACCACACCATGGAGCAGGTGGTCGAGGTGGCGCGCGTGCTGCGCGAGGAGCACGATTTTCGCGGCTACATCCACCTGAAGACCATTCCCGACGCCAGCGACGAACTGCTGGCGCGCGCCGGCCGCTATGCCGACCGGCTCAGCATCAACGTCGAGATGCCCACCGCCGAAGGGCTGCAGGCCCTGGCGCCCGAGAAGAACGAAAGCGCCATCCGCCGCTCCATGGCGCGGCTGCGCCTGCGCATCGACGACACGCGCGAGGAGGCGCGCCGCGTGGTGCCCATTCGCGCGTTGCCGGGCGCCGCGCCCACCGCCGCCAAGCCGCCGCCCTTCGCGCCCGCGGGCCAGAGCACGCAGATGATCGTGGGCGCCGACGCCAGCGACGACCGGCTCATCCTCGCGTCCAGCGCCACGCTGTACGGCGCGTACAAGTTGAAGCGCGTGTACTACTCGGCCTTCAGCCCCATTCCCGACGCGGCCCGCGCGCTGCCGCTGGTAGCGCCCCCGCTGATGCGCGAGCACCGGCTCTACCAGGCCGACTGGCTCATGCGCTTCTACGGCTTCGAGCACCAGGAGATCGTGGCCGCGCCCGACGGCCTGCTGCGGCTCGATGTGGACCCCAAGCTGGCCTGGGCGCTGGCGCATGCCGAGCGCTTTCCGGTCGACCTGAACCATGCGCCGCGCGAGATGCTGCTGCGCGTGCCCGGGCTGGGCGTGAAGGCTGTGGAGCGGCTGCTGCAGGCACGGCGCGTGCGCCGGGTGCGTGCCGACGACCTGCGCCGCCTGCACGTGCCGGCGCGCAAGGTGCTGCCGTTCGTGGTGGCCGACGGGCACCGCCCGGCGGCGGGCGCCATGGCCCTGGCCGCGCCCGCGGCCCAGCCGGTGCACGCGCAGGCCTCGCTGTTCTGAGCCAGGTCTGAGGAAAGGCCGAGGACACAGTCCATGCGCATACGGCTCGAAGACCCGGTCGATCTCGACGCCTTCCGCCGCCATGCGCGGCAGCTGCTGGCCGGCGGCGTGCCGCCCGACCAGGTCGCGTGGAGCGACGGTGCGGTGAGCGAAGGCGCGGTCGACGATCTGTTCGGCGAGGCACGCGACGAGGTCGAAATGTTCGACCTGGCACCGTCGCCACGGGCCGCAGACGCCGCGCGGCACCCGGTGCCCGCCTCGTTCGTCGCGCTGTGCGCCGACGTGATCCTGCACCGCGACCCGCAACGACTGGCGCTGCTGTACCGGCTGCTCTGGCGCCTGACCCGCGAGCCGGCCCTGCGGCACGACCCGCTGGACGCCGACATGATGCAGGCGCAGCAGATGGCCAAGGCCGTGCGCCGCGACATCCACAAGATGCGCGCCTTCGTGCGCTTCACCCGCGTGGCGGACGCCGACGTGGGGGAGCGCCACGTCGCGTGGTTCGAGCCCGACCACCGCATCGTGGCGGCCAACGCGCCGTTCTTCGCGCGCCGCTTCGCGCAGATGCGCTGGGCCATCCTCACGCCCGACCGCTGCGTGGAGTGGAACGGCCAGGCCCTGTCTTTTCGCGAGGGCGCCGACCGCCGCGAAAAGCCGCCGCCCGATGCCGGCGAGCAGCTCTGGCTGACCTACTACGCACACATCTTCAACCCCGCGCGCCTGAAGGTCGCCATGATGCGGCGCGAAATGCCGCGCCGCTACTGGCACAACCTGCCCGAGGCCGCGCTGATCCAGCCGCTCACGGACGCGGCCGAGGCGCGCAGCCAGTCGATGATCGATGCGCCGCCCACGGTGGCCCGGCGCATCCGCGCGCCCGTGCCGTTGCACCTGCGCCCGGCCGACGGCGTGGCGCCGGCCAGCCTCGACGAGCTGCGCGCTGCAACGCATGCGTGCCGCGACTGCCCCATCGGCGCGTTCGCCACGCAGGCCGTGTGCGGCGAAGGCCCGCTCGGCGCGCAGCACATGCTTGTCGGCGAGCAGCCCGGCGACCAGGAAGACCTGGTGGGCCGCCCCTTCGTCGGCCCGGCCGGCCAGTTGCTCGACCGCGCCATGGCCCAGTTGGGCTGGGCGCGCGACAGCGTGTACCTGGCCAATGCGGTGAAGCATTTCAAGTACGAGCTGCGCGGCAAGCGCCGCATCCACAAGACCGCCGCGCAGCGCGAGGCCGAGGCCTGCGTGCGCTGGCTCGACAGCGAAATCTCGCTCGTGCGTCCGCGCGCATTGGTGGCGCTCGGCGCGACGGCCGCGCGCGCCTTGCTGGGCCGGCCGGTGGCGGTGCAGGCCGAGCGCGGTGCGTGGCTGCATGAACGCGCGGACGGGCGGCCCGTGTTCGTCACGCTGCATCCCTCGGCGCTGCTGCGGCTGCCCGACGGCGAGCGCGGCGAAGCGTTCGAGCGCTGGCTGGCCGACCTGGCGTCGGCGCGCGGCACGCTTTCTGCTGCAGTCTCGGCATGAACGATGTCCTTCCCATCGGCGCCGCGCCGCTCGCCGCGCAGCCGCTGACTTCACAAGCCTTCGCGCCGTACGGCACCGTCATCGCAGTGCCCGCCACGGACCCGGGCCGGCCGATCAACGGCGGCAATGCCACGCGCTTCGACCTGCTCGACGACCTGCAGCTGGGCGCAGACGGCGGGCGCCCGATGCTCGCGCTGTTCCGCGCGCAGGCCCGGCGCTTTCCGCATGCCGTCACGGAAATGGAGCGCCACGCCCTCGGCAGCCAGACCTTCGTGCCGCTGGGCGAGCGCCGCTTCGTCATCGTGGTGGCGCGTGCCGGCGATGCGCCCGTGTCGGCGGGCGAACTTGCGGCTTTCGTCACCGACGGGCGCCAGGGCGTGGTACTCGCGCCCGGCACCTGGCATCACGCGCTGCTGGCGGTCGATGCGGGCGACTTCGTGGTGGTGGAGCGCGCGGGCGGCGAGGTCGACTGCGACATCTGCCACCTTGCAGTGCCGGCTGTCATCGAGGGATGACGCTGGCGCCAATGAGAGTTCGGGGCGGACCGAGGGGCCCCGGTTCCGCTCAGGCTCAGGCCGCCAGGCGCTCGGCCAGCGCGACCAGCGAGCGGTCCGACCCCGCCGGCCCCAGCATCGAGAGGCCCAGCGGTGCGCCGTTGCGCGTCGCCAGCGGCATCGACAGCTGCGCAAAACCGGCCAGCCCCGCGATGCACAGCATCCGGATCGCGCGGTTGCGATAGTCCTCCAGCGAGGCCTCGCTGTCGCTGCGCAGCGGCGCGATGTCGGGCATGGTCGGCATCAGCAGCACGCCGTCGTCGCCCAGCAGCGCGGCCAGGTGGTCGCGAAACGCGGCGCGGAAGGTGCGGGCCGTGGCCACCTGCGCGTCGGTCACCTCGCGCGACCACGCGAAGCGCTCGGCCACGCCCGGGCCCAGCGGCGGCGCGTAGCGCTCGATCAGCGGGCCGTCGGTCAGCCAGGCCTCGCGCGACTGCAGGTAGCGAAAGTTCCAGAACATCGTGTCGAACGAGTCGAGCGCCACGGCGGTGCCTTGCGCCGGGCCGAACAGCGCCTGCGCGCGGTCGGCCGCGCCCTGCAGCGCGTCGGCGGCCGCGGGCACGGCCAGCGCCCACACGTCGTCGGGGCGCAGCAGGCGAACGCGCGCGGGCAGCGGCGCCGTGTCGGCACCCAGCAGCACGTCGGCCACGCGGGCGAAGGTGCCGACGTCGCGCGCGAACCAGCCGCAGGTGTCGAAGCTGGGCGCCAGGTCGAGCGCGCCCTCCAGGCTCACGCGGCCGTGCGTGGGGCGCAGGCCGTACAGGCCGCAGTGGTTGGCCGGCGCGCGCACCGAGCCGCCGGTGTCGGTGCCCAGCGCGAAGTCGCACAGGCCCGACGACACGGCAGAGGCCGAGCCCGACGAGCTGCCGCCGGTGATGCGGTCCCTGGCGGCACCGTTGACGGGCGCGCCGAAGTGCGCGTTGTTGCCGTTCATCGAGAACGCGAGCTCGTCGGTCACGGTCTTGCCCGCGAAGCGCGCGCCGGCGTCGAGCAGCTTCTGCACGGTCGGCGCGGTCCGCGTCTTGATGCCCGACATCGCCAGCACGATGGGGTTGCCGCCGCCCGTGGGGTAGCCGGCCACGTCGAACAGGTCTTTCGCGGCAAAGCTCAGGTCGGCCAGCGGGCCGGTGGTGGCGCGCGGCACCGGCGCGTCGGGGTAGGGAACGAATGCGTGGGCGGGGTCGTGCAAAGGCATGGCGTGGGCGCACGGAGCGCAGTGAAACTGTGACGATGAAAGGTCAGGCGACAAGCACCGGCGCCATGGCCGCCGCCGCATCGGTGTGGATGCAGCGTGCGCGGTGATTCTGCGCGAGCTCCACCACCGGCGGTTGCGCGGCGCGGCAGGCGTCGCTGGCGAGCGTGCAGCGCTCGGCGAAGGCGCAGCCCGGCGGCAGCGCGGACAGGTCGGGCGGCGCGCCGCCGATGGTTTCCAGCCGCGTGCCGCGCGCCAGTGCGCCGTGCGCGCGGCTCTTGAGCAGCGCAATGGTGTACGGATGGCGCGGCGAGCGAATCAGCTCGCGCGCCGTGCCTTCCTCCACGATGCGCCCCGCATACATCACGGCGATGCGGTCGGCCACCTCGACGGCGGCGCCGATGTCGTGCGTGACGAAGATCACCGACAGCCCCAGGTCGCGCTGCAGCTCGCGCAACAGCAGCAGGATCTGGATCTGCACGGTGGCATCGAGCGCGGTGGTGGGCTCGTCGGCCAGCAGCAGCTGGGGCTTGCAGGCCAGCGCGAGCGCGATCATGGCGCGCTGGCGCATGCCGCCCGACATCTCGTGCGGATAGGCCTGCAGCCGCCGCTCGGGGCTGGGAATGCGCACGCGCTCGAACAGGGCCAGCGCGCGTTGCTGCGCCTCGGCCTGGCTCACGGATTCATGGCGGCGGATCGACTCGACGATCTGCGCGCCCACCGAATACACCGGGTCGAGCGCCAGCAGGGGCTCCTGGAAGATCATCGACGCGACCTTGCCGCGAAAGTCGGCCAGCGCGCGCTGCGACATCGCCAGCACGTCGCGCCCGGCCACCTGCACCGTGCCGCCCATGCGCGTGCGGCGCTCGGGGTGCAGGCGCAGCAGGGTGCGCAGGGTCACGCTCTTGCCCGAGCCCGATTCGCCGATCAGCGCGACGACCTCGCCGCGCTGCACCTCCAGGCTCACGCCGCTGACGGCCTGCACGGGCTTGCGTGCGCCGCTGAAAGTAACGCTGAGGTCGCGCAGGCGGACCATCGGCCCGGTGCCGGCGTCTTTCGTTGCCGTTGTTGCTGCTGTTGTCGTTGCGGCGCTCATGCGGCCTTCCTCTGGAACGTGGGCGCCATCGGGTGGCCGCTGCCCGCCTCGTGGATCAGGCAGCTGACCGCATGCTGCGCGCCGGTGGCGATGCGCTCGGGCACCACGCGGCTGCACACCGGCGCGGCGAGTGCGCAGCGCGGATGAAAGCGGCAGCCCGAGGGCGGGTCGATGGGGTTCGGCGGATCGCCCGCGAGCGCGGCTTCTTCGGTGCGGTGGTCGGGGTCCATCGACGGCATGGAGGACAGCAGCGCGCGCGTGTAGGGGTGCGCGGGCGCTTCGTACAGCGCGTCGGACGGCCCGATTTCTGCCACCTGGCCCAGGTACATGACCATGACGCGGTCGCTCACGTAGCGCACCACGTTCAGGTCGTGGCTGATGAACACGTAGGTCAGGCCGAACTCGGCCTTCAGGTCGAGCAGCAGGTTGATGACCTGGGCCTCCACGGACTTGTCGAGCGCGGACACGGCTTCGTCGAGGATGACCATGCGCGGCTGCAGCGCCAGCGCCCGCGCGATGTTGACGCGCTGTCGCTGCCCGCCCGACAGTTCGTGCGGATAGCGTTCGGCAAAGCGCTGGGGCGCGAGGCCCACGCGCGCCAGCAGGTCGCGCGCCCGCGCCACCGATTCGCGCCGCGACACGCCGTGCACCTGGGGGCCGAAGGCGATGGAGTCTTCGATGGTGAGGCGCGGGTTGAGCGAGGCGTAGCTGTCCTGGAACACCATCTGCACCTGGCGGCGAAACTCCTTGAGCGGCAGGTCGCGGCTGCCGACCTCGCGCCCGTCGAACACGACGTCGCCGCGTGTCGGCTCGATGAGCTGCATCAACAGGCGCGCGGTGGTCGACTTGCCGCAGCCCGACTCGCCGACCACGCCGAGCGTTTCGCCCTTGAGCACTTCGAAGTCCACGCCGTCCACGGCGCGCACCACGCCGCCGCCCCGACCCAGCGGATCTTTCTTCAGCGGGAAGTGCTTGACCAGGCCTGTGACGGTGAGCAGCGGCTGGGCCGGGCCGCCTATGTCTTTCAGTGCGTCCATGGCGTCAGCCCTTGTTGTCCATCGCCGAGCGCAACCCATCCGACAGGATGTTGAAGGAAATCGAGGTGATGAAGATCATCGCCCCCGGCAGCGCCGCCACCCAGGGCTGCACGTAGATCGCGGTGCGCAGCGTGTTGAGCATCAGGCCCCATTCGGGCTCGGGCGGCTTCACGCCCAGGCCCAGGAACGACAGGCCCGAGGCCAGGATCATCGACACCGCGATCAGGCTGGTGGCGTACACGAAGATGGGGCCCAGCACATTGCCCAGCACATGCACCCGCACGATGGTGAAGGGGCTGGCGCCCGAGGCGCGCGCCGCCTCCACGTAGTCGCGCGTGCGCACCTGCGTGGTCACGCTCTCGGCCACGCGCGCGATCTGCGGAATGAACACGATGGTCAGCGAGATCAGCGAATTGACCACGCCCGCGCCCAGCGTGCCCGACAGCGCAATGGCCAGCAACACCGACGGGAAGGCGTAGAACACGTCGATGGTGCGCATGATGAGCGTGTTGACGATGCCGCCCGCATAGCCCGCGACAATGCCGATCACCGTGCCCAGCACGAACGCGCACAGCACCGGCGTGATGCCGATGAACAGCGACAGCCGCGCACCCACGATCAACCGCGAGAGCATGTCGCGGCCCAGTTCGTCGCTGCCCAGCGGCAGGCCCTCGGTGCCGATGGGCTTCAGGCGCTTGAGCATCGACGCCTGGTAGGGGTCGGACGGCGCGATCCACGGGCCGAACAGCGCCAGCGCAATCAGCAGCAGCACCACCACGGCCGCGCCCACGGCCACCGGGTCGCGCCGCAGGCGCAGCCACACCGAGGCCCAGTAGCCGCGCGAGCGCTGCATCGTCAGTGGTTCGAGAGCGGAAGGGGAGGAAGGAGAAGAAGCGAGCACGGTGGACATGGGGGTGTGTCTTTGTCTTCTTCAGGCCCGCGCGATGCGCGGGTCGAGCAAGGTCTGCAGCACGTCGACCAGCAGGTTGAGCAGCACGAAGAACAGCGCCAGCACCAGGATCGTTCCCTGCAGCAGCGGCAGGTCGCGCTGGAAGATGGCCGAGTTCAGCAAAAAGCCGGTGCCCGGCCACGAGAACACGGTCTCGATGAGGATGGAGCCGCCGAGCAGGTAGCCCAGCTGAAGGCCCATCACCGCCAGCGCCGTGGGCGCCGCGTTCTTCACCATGTGGCGGAACACGCCGACGTGCGTGAGCCCCTTGGCGCGCAGCCCGACGATGAACTCCTGGTCGAGGATGTCGGCCACCAGCGCACGCACCGTGCGCGCGATGATGCCCATCGGAATCACCGACATGGTGAGCGCCGGCAGCACCAGGAACTGCAGGTGCTCCCAGTTCCAGGCCCAGTCGCCCGAGCCGCCGGGCCCTGCGCCGGTGGCCGGCAGCCACATCAGCTGCGACGAGAACACGATGACCATCACCATGCCCAGCCAGTAGTGCGGCACGCTCACGCCCAGCACCGAGAACATCGAGGCGAAGCGGTCGACCCACGAGCCGCGGAAGTACCCCGCCACGAAGCCGAACAGGCAGCCCAGCACGAAGCCGATGAAGGTGGCCACCACCGCCAGCCGCAGCGTGTTGCCCACGGCGGTGAACACCTCGCCGGCCACCGCGCGGTTGCTGGCGATGGAGGTGCCCAGGTCGCCGTGCAGCGCACGCCAGAGCCACAGGGCGAACTGCTCGGGCAGCGAGCGGTTGAAGCCGTACAGCTCGCGCAGCTGCGCCTGCAGCTCCACCGAGGCGTCGGGCGGCAGGATCGACACCAGCGGGTCTCCCGGCGCGATGTGCACGAGCAGGAAGCACACGAGGGCCACGCCGATCATGATCGGCACGGCGTAGATCACGCGGCGCAGGAGGTAGGCGAACATGGGCAGTGGCTGGCTCGTGGCTGGCTGAAGGAAATGCTCAGTCCATCGTCATCGTCGCGATGTCGATGAACCAGCTCTTGGGCTGCACCACGTTCTTCACCTTGGCCGACATGGCGCGCGGACCCACGTCGTGCGCGATCCACACGAAGGGCGCGTCGTCCACGATGTGCGTGTGCAGCTTGGCGAGCGCGGCGTCGCGCGCCTTGTCGTCGAAGCTGGTGCGCGCATCGGCCACCAGCTTGTCGACCTCGGGGTTGCCGTAGTAGCCCCAGTTGTTCGACACCGGCGGAAAGGCCTTGGTGCTCACGAAGCGCACCATCGCGAAGAATGGGTCCATCGCCGCGAAGCTGATGTTGACCGCATTGGCGCCGTTGGCCGACGGGTCCTTCGCGCCCTTGCGCCAGTTGGTGAACAGCGTGTTCCATTCGATGACGTCGAACTGCACGTCGAAGAAGCACTGCTTGAGCGACTGCTGCGCAAACTCGTTCATGGGCAGCGGCTGCATCTGGCCCGAGCCCGAGGCCGAGATCTGCACCTTCACCTTGATCGGCTTGGCCGCCGAGTAGCCGGCCTGCGTCATGAGGGCCTGCGCGGCCTTCACGTCGTAGCGGATGTCGAAGGTCGGCTTGCCGAACCACGGGTGGCCCGGCGGCACGGTGCCCTTGGGCTCGGCCATCATGCCGCCCAGCAGCTGCTTCATGCCGCCACGGTCGATGCACAGGTTGGCGGCCTGGCGCACGCGCTTGTCCAGCCAGGGCGAGCCCTCGGCGAACGACAGCTGCCAGGGCCATACATGCGGCTGCGCGTTCGAATACACCTTGAAGCCGCGCTGCGTGATCTGCGCCATGGCGTCGGGCGAGGGCGCCTCGATCCAGTCGACCTGGCCCCCCAGCAGCGCGGCGGTGCGCGCGTTGGCCTCGGGCATGGGGATCATCACGACCTTGTCGATCTTGGGCACGCGCCTGGCGTCCCAGTAGGTCTTGTTGGCGGCGAGCTCCAGCCGCTCGCGCGCCACGAAGCGCGTGACCTTGAACGGGCCCGAGCCCGACGGGTCGGCGGCGAAGGCGGTCCAGGCGGCCTTGGACTTGTCGGCAGGCGTGGCCCCGGCGGCGGCGTCGAACTTCTTCTGCCAGTGCGCGGGCGAGGCCATGAACAGGTTCGACAGGTTGATCGGCAGGAAGGCGTCGGGCTCGCTGGTGACGAGCTCCACCGTCAGGTCGTCGATCTTGCGGGCCGACCTGAGCGTGGGCATGCGCGAAGCCGTCACGCCGACCTGGCTGGGGTCGAACTGCGGGGCGTCCTTGTCGAGCACCTTCTGCACGTTCCACACCACGGCGTCGGCGGTGAAGGCCGAGCCGTCGTGGAACTTGACGCCCGGGCGCAGCTTGAAGACCCACCTGGTCTTGTCCTTGGCGTCGACCGCCCACGAGGTGGAAAGCCCCGGAATCAGCACGCTGGGCGCGTCGGCCTTGGAAAGGTCCCACTGCGTGAGCGAGTCGTAGATGGGGATGCCGGTGAAGCGGTTGCCCTCGAAACCCTGGTCGGGCTGGCCCAGCGTGCGCGGAATGTCGGCGGCCGTCATGGCGATGCGCAGCGTTTTCTCCTGCGCCATGGCGCCGGGCGCGGCCAGCATCAGGGCGGCGAGTGCCGCGCAGGCGGCCAGGGGGTTCAGAAAAAACAAGGCAGGGGCGGCACGCTTCACATGGAACTCCGGTGGAGGGGTGGCTGAAAGGTTCAAGAGAAGCTCTCAAGCACGACATGTGCCAGCCGTTGAAACCGTTGGCCGTTCGCATGCGTACATGTCCTTGCCGGCTACGCCATCCGGCGAATGGACGCGCCACGGCTGCGTTTCGACAATGCAAACGTTCGCATTCCAGAGTCCGCGATGCCCCCGCCAGGAGAAAGCAAGTCGATGATCATGCTGAAACAGGGTTGGCGCGGTGCCGACGTCCGCCGCTTGCAGGAAGCGCTGAACCGCAAGCTGTCGCCCAGCCCCGCGCTGGCCATCGACGGCGACTACGGCCCGCGCACCCGCGCCGCTGTGCTGCGCCTGCAGGCCGCGCACTGGCTGGTGGAAGACGGCGAGGCCGGCCCCTGCACGCAGAACGTGGCCTTCGACGGCGAGCGCGAGGCGCCCATCCTGCATCCGGTGGCGCTGATTCCGCCGCCGGAGCCCGCGCTGTGCTGGGCCGCCGGCATCGCGATGATGACCCGCTCCACCGTGTCGGCGGTGCTGGCGCGCACGCCCGGCGACCTGATGGCCACCGACGGCGCGTTGCAGCCCTTTCCCGATGGCCGCCAAGAGGGAGCCGAAGGCGGGACGGAAGGCGACCGGCGCTTTGCGCAGGCGCACGGCCTCACGGTGCGCGCGCCGTCGCCCTGGTCGCTCCGGTCGCTGCGCGCCGCGCTGCAGGAGGGGCCGGTCATGCTCGACATGCTGTGGGGCCCCAAGGGCTATGCGCAGGGCGTGGGCCGGCCCGGCCACACGGTGGTGGTTGCGGGCATTCGCGGCGACTGCGACCCGAGCGGGCGCGGCACCACGCTGCGCGTGTTCGACCCCTGGCCGCCGAAGAAGGGCGCCCGCAGCTCGGTCAATTTCTACAAGTGGGTGCAGGCCGCGGGGGCGCGCACCTGCCGGGTGTTCCAGCGGTAGCGGCCACTGCCGAACGCTGGGTGCAACGCCGGCTGCAACGCCCCGCGCGCCGCGGGGCCGATGCGACAATCGCCCCCGCCATGACAGACACCCTCACGATCACCCGCCCCGACGACTGGCACCTGCACGTGCGCGATGGCGCCGCCCTCGAAGCCGTCGTTCCCCACAGCGCGCGCCAGTTCGGCCGCGCGCTGATCATGCCCAACCTGCGTCCGCCTGTGACCACCGCCGCCCAGGCGCTGGCCTACCGCGACCGCATCCGCGCCGCCGTGCCCGAAGGCGTGGCCTTCGAGCCCGTGATGTCGCTCTACCTCACCGACAAGCTGCCGCCCGAAGAAATCGCACTTGCGGCCGAGGCCGGCGTGCGCGCGCTCAAGCTCTACCCGGCCGGCGCCACCACCAACAGCGATGCCGGCGTGACCGACATCCGCCACACCTACAAGACGCTGGAAGCCATGCAGAAGCACGGCCTCTTGCTGCTGGTGCACGGCGAGGTGACCGACCCGGCCATCGACCTGTTCGACCGCGAAGCCGTGTTCGTCGACCGTGTGATGATTCCGCTGCGCCGCGACTTCCCCGAGCTCAAGGTGGTGTTCGAGCACCTGACCACCAGGGAGGGTGCGCATTACGTGCGCGACGCCGGCCGCTTCACGGCCGCCACCATCACCGCGCACCACCTGCTGTACAACCGCAACGCCATCTTCACCGGCGGCATCCGTCCGCACTACTACTGCCTGCCCGTGCTCAAGCGCGAGACGCACCGCGTGGCGCTGGTCGAGGCGGCCACCAGCGGCAGCGACCGCTTCTTCCTGGGCACCGACAGCGCGCCGCACCCGGCGCACCTGAAGGAACACGCGCTCGGCTGCGCGGGCTGCTACACCGCGCTGACCGCCATCGAGCTCTATGCCGAAGCCTTCGACAGCGTGAACGCGCTCGACAAGCTCGAAGGCTTCGCGAGCTTCCACGGCCCCGACTTCTACGCGCTGCCGCGCCACACCGACACCATCACGCTCCAGCGCGAAAGCTGGACCGTGCCCGAGACCGTGCCCTACGGCGAAGCCACGCTCAAGCCCTTGCGCGGCGGCGAAACGATCAACTGGAAGCTCGCATGAACCCGACACCGCGCGTGATGCTGCTGATCGACGCCGACAACGTCTCGGCCGACGTGATCGAACAGGCCGTGCAGCGCACCATGGACGACTACGGCGCCATCCATGTGCGCCGCGCCTACTGCAACGCCGAGATGGCGGTGAACCGGCAGGCGATGTTCAAGCGGCTGCAGGTGCGCCCGATGGTGAACCTGTCGACCGGCAAGAACAGCACCGACATCGCGCTCGCGGTCGACGCCATCGACCTCGTGATCGACGAGCGGCCCGACGTGGTGGTGCTGGTGTCTTCCGACTCCGACTTCGCACCGCTGGTGATCCGGCTGCGCGAAAAGGGCTGCCGCGTGTGCGGCATCGGCCAGCAGGGCAAGACGGGCGAAGAAACGGTCGGCATCTACGACGCGTTCATCGACCTCGAACACCACGGCGTGAAGCCCGCGGTGCGCACGGCGGCCGCGAAGAAGGTGGCGGCCAAGTCGGCGCCCGCGAAGAAGACACGAACGACGCGCGCGAAGAGCGCGGTCGCTGCACCGGCGGCCCCCGCGTCCGCGCCGGCACCGGTTGCCCGCAAGGCCGCGGCCAAGACGCCAGCCCGCAAGACGGCGAAGGCGGCCAAGCCGCAAGTGCCGCAAAAACCGCAGAAGCCGCCCACCTCCGAAGCGGCCGAGTTCATCCTGCAGGCCGTGCCCGCCCTGCGCAACGGCAAGGACGTGCAGCTCAACGACGTGGCCCAGGCCCTGCGCGCGGCCGGCCTGCTCGGCAAGCACGGCAGCTCGCTCAAGCTGTTCGACAAGCTCACGGCGGAGTTCGTGGTGATGCAGCACCCCGACCGCATCCGCTGGACGGGCGCCTCCGCGTCTTGAGCCTGCCGGCCGTCGACTGGGCGCAGCCCTGGCTGGCGCCCTATCGCGCCCACGGCGAAGCGGTGGCGCAGACCGCGCGGCACACCTCGGTGGCCGCCGCGCTGCAAGGCGCCAGGCCGGCTTCGGCGCCCGGCTTCGTGGCACAGCATGCGTTGCCCGCGGGCCGTGCCTACGAAGCGCACATCTTCCAGACCCGCACCGTTCCCACCCGCGACAACCTGCACGACCTGTTCAACGGCCTCGTGTGGCTCGCGTTTCCGCAGGCCAAGCGCCGCCTCAACGAGCTGCAGGCGGGCGAGATCGCGCGTGCGGGCGTCGGCGACGTGCGCGGGCCGCTGCGCGACGCGCTCACGCTGTTCGACGAGAACGGTGCGCTGCTCGATGCGCCGCCCGCGCTGTGGCAAGCCCTTGTCGCGCGCGACTGGCACACGCTGTTCGTCGCACGGCGCGGCCTGTGGAACGAAGCACGGCTGCTGCTGTTCGGCCACGCGCTGCTCGAGAAACTCGTGACGCCGCGCAAGCCCATCACCGCGCACGTGCTGCTTGCGCAAGACCTGCGCGGGTTCTTGTCGACCGACGGTGCGGCCGACGCAGCCGACGCAGCCGATGCGTTGATCGCGCGAAATTTCGATGCCAGGCGGCTGGAAACGAAGCCTTTCGTTCCGCTGCCGGTGCTCGGCGTCCCGGGCTGGTGCGCGGACAATGTGGCCGCGTCCTTCTACGCCGACGCGCAGGTCTTCCGGCCGTTGCCGAAGACCCCGACCTCCTAGCTTTCGCAGCGCTTCGTGCATGCGGGCCCGTGGCCCCGCAGTTCCGTTGCGCGCCGCGTCGCGGGGTGTCGCACAGCATTTCAATCAGAGGAGAGTCAATAAAAACATGGACACCGTCATCATCGTTCTCAAGGTCGGGCTGATCGTCTA
The DNA here is from genome assembly GCF_051216855.1 of Variovorax monticola. Lineage (NCBI taxonomy): Bacteria > Pseudomonadati > Pseudomonadota > Betaproteobacteria > Burkholderiales > Comamonadaceae > Variovorax > Variovorax monticola. Next base: position 466,537 of record NZ_JBPJZP010000004.1, on the reverse strand, counting down.
CGCGATCTACAGCCTCATCGTCTACGCCTCGCGCCGCTCCGGCAACAAGAGTGCGCTGAAGGGATTTCGCGACACGCCGGTGCTGCGCCGCATCACCGACGAAGAAAAATCCGCGCTGCAGCCGTTCCTGATGGGGCAGGGCCTCACCGTCGAAGACGACGTGCGCGAACTCGGCGGCGCCTTCGTGCGCCACGGCCTGCAGTCGCAGGGCTCGTCCACCGAGCACGACACCATCGGCGACGTCGACGTGCTGCTGCCCTACGACGCCATCGAGTACGTCGAGGCCTGCAACCAGGCGCTGGTGGTGCTGAGCAAGAAGTGCGCGGTGGTGATCCGCGTGAACGGCTTCGACCTGCTCGAAGGCCGCCAGCGCGCGCAGCGCCAGCAGGCACAAGACGCGCAGTGGAAGCGCGGCGAGCCCGGCGCGCTGCCCAGCCTCGACGAAGTGGAACCCGGCGCCGGCCTGCTTGCGCCCGAGGCCGCCGCCGCGGTGGCCAGCGACCCGGACGCGCGCTACAGGCGTGGCGAGGTCGTCATCCTGAACCAGCGTGCCGAGACGCCCGAAGAAGCAGCGAGCCGCGTGGGCCGTGGCATCGGTTGGGGCTCGGCGCTGGTGTGGCTGCTGGCGTTCGCGCTGCTCTGGCTCGCCACCTGGGACGCCATGCGCGCTGCGCAGGCGTACCTGCTGGGCGCGGGGCTGCTCGCGGGCCTGTGCGCCGCGTGGCTCTTCGTGCGCCGGCCTTCCGGCACGTCGGCCGAGCGCCATCCGCAACAGGTCAACCGCGTGCGCGGCATGCTCAACGAGATTGCCTTGGTCAACGCGGGCAACGTGGCGATCAAGCGGGTCGGCCTTTTTCTGGGCGACAAGCTCAGCGTCGCACTGCCTTCGCACTGGGCGCATGCGTCTTGCGCGCGGTACGGCGAGGTGATCGAGGCCGAACTGCGCGCCAGCGACTGCAGCGCGGTGAGCTTCGGCGACAAGTGGTCGGTGGCCGACGAATGGCGGCGCTTTCGCCCCGTGTACTGGGGGCGCCATCTGCTGCACCTGCTGATCGGGCTGCTCGCGCTGGGGGCGTTGGCGCTGTCGCTGCCCGATCCGCGCGCCGACCTGCCCGGCGACCTGGCGCTGGTCGCGCAATCGGTCTTCCATGAAGAAGCCCCGGCGTACACCGACGCCGCGCAACTGGCCGACCAGCCGCCCAGGTGGAGCAGCCGGGTGAGCCTGAAGGGCGAAGGCCGCTGCGAGATCGACATGGGCGGCCAGGGCAACGGCAACCACACGGCACCTGCGGTCGACTGCAGCCAGGTGCGCTGGAACGGCCAGGCGCCCGTGGTGCCCGACCTGAAGATCCCCGAGAGCATCGTGGCGCTCGGCAGCCCCGACTTCATTCGCGCGTCGGAAAACGGCATTGCCGCCAGCCTCATGGCGATGCTGCGCATGCAGCTGGGCCAGGGGGCCGACCCGCTGGCGGCCTACCGAGCGCGCGAGAGCGTGCCGATGGTCGTGCGCCATTTCGACCGCACCGTGGCCACGGTGGACGCGGCGTGCAAGGACAGCGAAGGCCTGTCGCCGGGCGGCTGCCGCAACCTGCAGCAGGCCATCGTGAACGCGGTGGAAGCCACGCTCGAGAAGGACGGCACCGACACCCCGATCCGCAGCTGGGCGGTGCTGGCCGCGAGCGCGGCGCCGGACAAGGAAAACGCCGACCTCGTGCTGACGCGCAGCCAGCTGGCCACCCTGCAGCGCGCCGTGCGGCAGTCGGTCGACGCTTTGGTGGCAGCGAAGATCGAGGCGGCGCGTCCCGCCATCGTGCCGGCCCGCGGCGGCGTGGTGCTGGTGTCCACGTCGCCGATCGGCGCGGTGCAGCGCCAGGCGAACGAACAAGACACCACCGTGGCCACCGACGCCGATGCGGCGGCCGTCGACGCCGAAGCCGCAGCTGCAGCCGAAGCCGAAGCCGACGTGGCTGTCGACGGCGACGACACCGGCGACAAATCGCTGCTCGGCCGCTGGGCGCGCCTGCAGCGCAATGCCGCGCCCGAAGGCGTGAAGCCCTTCGTTCTTGCGGGCCTTGTGACGGCCAGCGACACCGACGGCTCGGGCGCGGTGCGCCTGCACATCGACCCGCACCGCGACGCCACGCAACTCGCCGCGGCCGGCGCGCACACGCTGTGGTGGGCGTTCGGGCTGGCGCTGGTGCTGGTCAACGGCGTGTTGTTCGCGTTGCGCTTCGCGCAGGACATGCGCCGCCGCAGCCGGCTGCACGCCGACGTCGCCACCCGCCCGGCGCCGGGTGCGACAGGCCTTTTCTGAAGGCGGCTACAGGCCTTTGCGACGTCGGGGAATACCGGGGCGCCGCAACTTTTGCTCCTATCATGGTTCCCCGGCTGCCACCACGCGGAGCGACCTGCAACGCACGACAACACCCGGGGCCTCCATGCCGCGCACGGCTTGAAGAGGGCCCCGGGGCCCTCATCTGGGTGGCAAGTTTCCCCACGGAGAATTCAACTTGAAACGTATCCTGCTGTTCGTCCTGACCAATGTGATGGTCGTCGCCGTACTGGGCGTGGTTGCCAGCCTGCTCGGCGTGAACCGCTTCCTGACGGCCAACGGGCTCAACCTGGGCGCGCTGCTCGGCTTTGCGCTGGTGATGGGTTTCGGCGGCGCGATCATCTCGCTGCTCATCAGCAAGCCCATGGCCAAGTGGACCGCCGGCCTGCGCATGATCGACAACCCCCAGACGCCCGACGAGGCCTGGATCGTCGGCACCGTGCGCAAGTTCGCCGACAAGGCCGGCATCGGCATGCCGGAGGTCGCGATCTTCGAAGGCGAGCCCAACGCCTTCGCGACCGGCGCATTCAAGAACTCGTCGCTGGTGGCGGTGTCCACCGGCCTGCTGCAGGGCATGACGCGCGAGGAGGTCGAGGCCGTCATCGGCCACGAGGTGGCCCACATCGCCAACGGCGACATGGTGACCATGGCGCTGATCCAGGGCGTGATGAACACCTTCGTGGTGTTCCTGTCGCGCGTGATCGGCTATGCGGTCGACAGCTTCCTGCGCCGCGGCGACGACCGCTCGTCGGGCCCCGGCATCGGCTACTACGTGAGCACCATCGTGCTGGACATCGTGCTCGGCTTCGCCGCCGCGATGGTGGTGGCCTGGTTCTCGCGCCACCGCGAATTTCGCGCCGACGCCGGCGCCGCCGCGCTCATGGGCCAGAAGCAACCCATGATCAACGCGCTCGCGCGCCTGGGCGGCCTGCCTGCCGGCGAACTGCCGAAGGCGGTGGAGGCCATGGGCATCACCGGCGGCATGGGCAAGCTGTTCGCGACGCACCCGCCGATCGAAGAGCGCATTGCGGCGCTGCAGAACGTGCGCTGAAAGACCGGGCTGCGGCAAGACTGCAGCACCATGAAAAAAAACCGCCACATCGCTGTGGCGGTTTTTTTTCGTGCGCGGCGCGCTCAGTCTGCGGCGGGCACTACAGGAACCACGGGCACTTCGGGCGCGGCGGGTTCCTGGGCGGTCGCATGCGCTTCGGAGGCGGCGGGCGCCTCGGCTGCGGCTTGCGCTTCAGGCGCTGCTTGCGCGGCAGGTGCCTGCGTTGGCGCTGGCGCCACAGGCGCTGCTTCCGGTGCCTTGGCTGCCACAGGCGCTTCGCGGTCGGTGCGTGCGCGCTGCAGCGTGCGTGTCACGTCGCCGTGCTTCATGCCGTACATGTCGGCAAATTCCTGCTCGCTGCGGCCGCTGGCCTCGAAGGCGCGCAGCAGCGCTTCGCGCTTGGCGGCCTGCTGGGCGAGTTCGGCCAGGGCTTCGTCGACCACGGCGTTGTTGTTCTCGTCGCGCGAGCGCACCAGCACTGCATAGGCCTCGCGGTCCAGGCCCGAGGCCTCGACGGCCTTGGCGATGCGCGCGACCAGCTGCGGGCGCAGGTCTTCGCCGTTGTTGCGCTGCGAGCGGCGGCGGTGGAGTTCGAGGATGGCGTGGTGCACATGCTCGGGCGCGACCGGGTCGAGCGCGTTGCCGTCCAGGTCGTGGCGCGCCAGGCCGGCGGCCACGCTCTCGAGGTAGCGCGTGGAGCGCGCGTGCTGGCCCATGGCGATCTTCAGGTCTTCGGCCTTGAAGTCTTCGGGGTGGCGCGCAAGCAGCTCTTCGTACACACCGAGCTTGAGCGGCAGGAAGCGCGCGCCGAAGAGCTGCGGGTACAGCTCGAACAACCGTTCGAGTGCCGGGCTGACCTTGCGCGGCGTGCGCGAGGGTTGGGCCTGGCCCTGGCCTTGCGCTGCCTGGTTGCGGGGTTGCTGCTGGCGTGGCGGGCGCTGGCCGCCGCCGCCCTGGTTGTTCTGCCGGGGCGGGCGGGACTGACGGCCTTCACGGGGCTCGCGAGGTTCACGTGGCTCGCGAGGTCCACGGGGTTCGCGCGGCGGCTGTGGCTGCGCGGGCGATTCCGCGCTGGCGCCGGCGTCTGCGGCGGCGCCCGTGTCCGCATCGGGACCGGCCTGCAGCTGCTTCAGCTGATCGGCCATGTCCAGTTGCTGGCGCCGGGGCGGGCGCGCGTTCGTCTTGGGGGTGGCGGTGGAAGCGTCGGTCATGCGGGGGGCGCGGCGAGGGGCGCGGTGGAATGAAAGAGGAAAGAAATGAAGTCCGGTGCGCGTTCAGCGCGGCCGGAACATCTTGAAGAGATTGTCGGGGCTGACTTCGAAATAGTCTGCAGGGCCGCCGCCGCGCAAGATCGGCTGCGCCGCTGCGGTGTCGTAGATGCCGTTTTTCAGCAGGTGGCGGGCAATGTGCACGCCCACCACTTCGCCCAGCACCAGCCAGGTTGGCACCGGCGTGCCGTCCACGCCTTCGAGCTGCAGGATCTGCGTGAGCCTGCACTCGAAGGACACCGGGCTTTGGGCCACGCGCGGCACCGTGATGATTGTCGAAGCGGCCGTGGCGAGCCCGGCGAGCTCGAACTCGTTCACCTCGGGCGGCACGGCGGCGCACGACTGGTTCATCTGCTCGGCCAGCGGGCGCGTGGCCAGGTTCCAGCCGAACTCGCGCGTCTGGCGAATGTTGTGCAGGCTGTCCTTGGCGCCGATGCTCGCGAAGCCCACGATGGGCGGCGTGTAGTTGAAGGCGTTGAAGAAGCTGTAGGGCGCGAGGTTGAGCACGCCGTGCGCGTCCTGCGACGAGATCCAGCCGATGGGGCGCGGGCCGACCATCGCGTTGAACGGGTCGTGCGGCAGGCCGTGGCCCTTGGCGGGTTCGTAGAAGTGAAAGTCGGAAAAGTCGTCGTTCGACATGGTGGACCTCAATGGCTCAATGGCTCAGGGCCGAAGCCCGGGCGGCCTGCCGGCCGATCAGCAGCCGGAACGGCAGCAGCATGAGCACGCCCACGCCCAGCTTCACCCCGAGGTCGCCCAGCGCCCAGGTGAGCCAGGGCCCGTCGGTGCCCGCGAAGGCGATGCCCCAGAACACGATGCTGTCGAGCACCGCGGCAATCACCGTGGCCACCAGCGGCGCGCGCCACCAGAGGCCGCGGCGCAGGCGGTCGAACACGCCGATGTCGAGCAGCTGCGAGGCGATGAAGGCCAGCCCCGAGGCCGCCGCGATGCGCGCGGGCGCGAGCAGCAGCGACACCCCCACGGCCACCGCGAAGCCGACCCACGCCACGCGCCGCGCCATGCCGGGACCGAAGCGCCGGTTGACCAGATCGCTCACGAGGTAGGCCACCGGGTAGGTGAAGGCGCCCCAGGTCAGCCAGTCGTTGAGGGCGAACTGCACCAGGATGTTGGACGCGAGCACCACGGCGGCCATGGCCAGCGTGGCCGCGGTCAGTTGGCCGAAGGTGGGGCGCGCGAAGTGCATGGCGTGCATCAGACGCTCGCGGTGCGTTCGCGCTCGGACGCGGCCCGCACGGCGTGCGCCACGGCCTCGGCCACCTTGATGCCGTCCACGCCGGCCGACAGGATGCCGCCCGCGTAGCTCGCGCCTTCGCCGGCGGGGTACAGGCCGCGCACGTTGAGGCTCTGGAAGTCGTCGCCGCGCGTGATGCGGATGGGCGACGAGGTGCGCGTTTCCACACCCGTGAGCACCGCGTCGTGGGTGTCGAAGCCCTTGATCTTGCGGCCGAAGGCGGGGAAGGCCTCGCGCATGGCCTCGATGGCGTAGGCGGGCAAAGCCTGGTGCAGGTCGGTGGGCGTCACGCCGGGCTTGTACGACGGGGTGATGCTGCCGAGTGCGGTGGACGGCTTGCCGGCCACGAAGTCGCCCACCAGCTGGCCGGGCGCGTGGTAGTTGCTGCCGCCGAGCACGTAGGCGTTCGATTCGAGTTCGCGCTGAAGGGCGATGCCCGCGAGCGCATCGCCGGGGGCATTCGCCTCCCACCCCGGAAAGTCCTTCGGGTCGATGCCCACCACGATGCCCGCGTTGGCGTTGCGCTCGTTGCGCGAGTACTGGCTCATGCCGTTGGTGACCACGCGGCCCGGCTCGCTGGTGGCCGCGACCACGGTGCCGCCGGGGCACATGCAGAAGCTGTACACCGAGCGGCCGTTGCTGGCGTGGTGCACCAGCTTGTAGTCGGCCGCGCCCAGCAGCGGGTGGCCCGCATGGCGGCCCCAGCGCGCGCGGTCGATCAGGCCTTGCGGGTGCTCCACGCGAAAGCCGATGGAGAAGGGCTTGGCCTCGATGTGCACGCCGCGCGCATGCAGCATCTCGAAGGTGTCGCGCGAGCTGTGGCCCAGCGCCATCACGACGTGGTCGGCGCGCAGGTCGCTGCTGGTGCCAGTCGCCTGGTCGAGCACCGTCAGGCCACGCAGGTGGCCGTTCTCGATGTGCACGTCGGTCACGCGCTGCTCGAAGCGGATCTCGCCGCCCAGCGCCACGATCTGCTCGCGGATGTTCTCCACCACCTTCACCAGCTTGAAGGTGCCGATGTGCGGATGCGCGACGTAAAGGATTTCGGGGGGCGCGCCGGCCTTCACGAACTCTTCCATCACCTTGCGGCCGAGGAAGCGCGGGTCCTTGATCTGGCTGTACAGCTTGCCGTCGGAAAAAGTGCCGGCGCCGCCTTCGCCGAACTGCACGTTCGACTCCGGGTCGAGCGTGCTCTTGCGCCACAGGCCCCAGGTGTCGCGGGTGCGCTGGCGCACGGTCTTGCCGCGTTCGAGCACGATGGGCCTGAAGCCCATCTTCGCGAGCATCAGCGCCGCGAAGATGCCGCAGGGGCCGAAGCCGATCACCACCGGGCGCGCGGTGCCTTCGGGTGCATCGGCCGGCGGCGTGTAGCGCATGTCGGGCGCGGCCTGGATGTGCGGGTGGCCCGCGTGCTGCGCGAGCAGGCTGGCCTCGAGCGTCGCGTCGGTCAGCTGCACGTCGCAGATGTAGACCGTGAGCAGCTCGACCTTGCGCGCGTCGAAGCTGCGCTTGTAGACGGTGTGCGAGGCGATCGCGTCGGGCGCAACGGCCAGCGTTCTTGCGATCAGGGTGACCAGCGCGTCGGGCGCGTGGTCGAGGGGGAGTTTGAGTTCGGAGATTCTCAGCATGGGGACGGCGTAGGGCTTGTGGTTATCAAGCAGGCTGCGCATTTTAAGCGCCCCACGCGCTATGAAAGGGATAGCTGACGGATGGCGCTGTTACCGCCTGTCAGGCCGGCAGGAAGCCTTCGACCGACAGATACCGCTCGCCGGTGTCGTAGTTGAAGCCCAGCACCACCGCGTCGGGTGCCAGCGAAGGCAGCTTCTGCGCGATGGCCGCGAGCGTCGCGCCCGACGAAATGCCGACCAGCATGCCTTCTTCCTGCGCGCAGCGGCGCGCCATTTCGCGCGCCGGTTCGGCGTCGACCTGCAGCACGCCGTCGAGCAGCGAGGTGTCCAGGTTCTTCGGAATGAAGCCCGCGCCGATGCCCTGGATCGGGTGCGGCGCCGGCGCGCCGCCGGAGATCACGGGCGAGGCCACCGGCTCCACCGCGAACACCTGCAGCCGGGGCCACTTCTTCTTCAGCACCCGCGCCACGCCGGTGATGTGGCCGCCCGTTCCCACCCCGGTGATGAGCACGTCGATGCCGTCGGGAAAGTCGGCCGCGATTTCCTCGGCCGTGGTGCGCACGTGCACCTCCACGTTGGCCGGGTTGTTGAACTGCTGCGGCATCCACGCGCCGGGCGTGCCGGCCACGATTTCCTCGGCGCGGGCAATGGAGGCCTTCATGCCGCCGGCGCGTGGCGTCAGGTCGAAGGTGGCGCCGTAGGCCAGCATCAGGCGGCGGCGCTCGACGGACATGCTGTCGGGCATTACCAGAATGAGCTTGTAGCCCTTGACGGCCGCCACCATCGCCAGGCCGATGCCGGTGTTGCCCGAGGTGGGCTCCACGATGGTGCCGCCGGGCTTGAGCGCGCCGCTTTGCTCGGCGTCTTCGATCATCGCCAGCGCGATGCGGTCCTTGATCGAGCCGCCGGGGTTGGCGCGCTCGGACTTGATCCACACCTGCTGCTTCGCGTTGCCGAACAGGCGGTTGATGCGGATGTGCGGCGTGTTGCCGATGGTCTGGAGGATGTTCTGGGCCTTCATGGGTCGTGTCTCCTGGAATGCAATGCGTGGGTCGGACGGACAGCGCGCATTGTGAGACCAGCCCAAGACCCTCATGCCGTTCCGGGTGAGAACTTCATCGCCACGCCGTTCATGCAGTAGCGCAGCCCGGTGGGCTTGGGCCCGTCGTCGAACACATGGCCCAGGTGGCCGCCGCAGCGGCTGCAGTGCACCTCCGTGCGGGCCATGCCGAAGCTGCGGTCGGTGTGCTCGCCCACGGCCTTGTCCAGTGGCTGCCAGAAGCTGGGCCAGCCGGTCTTGCTGTCGAACTTGGTTTTGGAGGAGAACAGGTCGAGCGCGCAGCCCGCGCAGGCAAAGCGCCCGGCCCGGTGCTCGTCGTTCAGCGGGCTCGTGTAGGGGCGCTCGGTGCCTTCCTGGCGCAGCACCGCGAACTGGTTGGCGTCGAGCAGCTTGCGCCATTCGGCCTCGGTGCGGGTGACCGCGAATTTCTCGTTCTCCGCGGCCTGCGCCGGGCGGGTGCCCGCGCCGAACAGGCCGAGGGATTGGGCCACGGCCAGCCCCAGGGTCGAGGCGCCTGCGGCAAGGGCGAAGCGGCGTCCAGTTTTTTGCGTCATGACAGGCCTTCAGTCGGTGGTGGCAGGGTTTTTTCGAATGCAACTCCTAGTTCGCGCCGACGGGGCGCGGGGTTACAGCAGCCCGGCGCTTTCGCCGCTCACCCCACCACCGCCCGGCTGCGCCGCAGCGGCGCCTTCCACAGCTCCGCCAGCAGCACGCCCGCCACCGTCAGCACGCCGCCGACCGCGTGGTACGCCGCCAGCGACTCGCCGATGACCGCCGCGGCGATGAGCGCGGTGAACAGCGGAATCAGGTTGAAGAACATGCTTGCGCGGCTCGGGCCGATGCGGGCCACGGTGTGCATCCACAGCAGCGGCGCGATCATCGAAGCGCCCAGGCCTGCAAAACCGACCAGCGGCAGGTTGGCGGCCGACAGGCCCATCTTCGGCGTGAGCAGGTACAGCGGCAGCAGCGCGACGACGGCCACCACGATCTGCAGGTACAGCATCTGCAGCGCGGGCACGTTCTTCATGCCCCAGCGCTTGAGCAGGATCACGTAGACGGCGTAGGCCAGCATGGCCAGCAGCATCAGGCCGTCGCCCAGGTTCGCGCCGCTTTTCATCAGCGTGCCCAGGTGGCCCGACGACACCACCACCAGCACCCCCGCGATCGACAGCGCCGAGCCCGCCACCGCGCCGGCCGTGAGCCGCTGGCCCAGCAGCAGGATCGACAGCGCCAGCACCATCATCGGCGTGAGCGAGCCGATGATCCCCATGTGCGTGGCCGTGGTCAGGTAGGCCGCGTAGTAGGCCAGGCTCTGGTAGACCACCATGCCCAGCAGCCCGAGCACCGCGATGCGGCCCAGCTGCGGGCGAATCGCGCCCCAGTTGCGCAGCACCGGGCGCAGCGCCAGCGGCGTGAAGAGCAGGGCGGCCAGCAGCCAGCGGTAGAAGCTGATCTCGGCCGGCGCAATGGTGCCGGCGGCCATCTTGCTGACGACGGTGTTGCCCGACCAGATGACGACGGCGAGCAGGGGAAAGGCGCAGGGCCACATGACAGGGAGCTTTCTTCGGAGTGCAGGGCTATCATCGACGCGTCCGTCCTGCGGCATATAGCTCGATCAGGACATATCGTCCGGCGTTACGGACTCCTTGCCCCCGAGAACCCCCGCCGAGGACCCCCGCCATGGCCACCGCATCGCGCTACCTGCCGATCCAGGACGTCGAGGGCATGCCCGGCCCGTTCTATTTCCGCTATGACGAGTTCGGCGCCGACACGCTTGCCGCGCCGCACAGCCACACCTGGGGCCACCTGAACTACGCAGCCCACGGCACGATGCAGATGGAGACCGAGGGCCTGCGCTTCCTGTCGCCGCCGCAGTACGCGGTGTGGATTCCGCCCCACGTGGTGCACGGCTGCACCTTGCGCCACGCCATCGTCTACCGCTCGATCTACATCGCGCCCGGCCTGTGCGGGCCACTGCCCGCAGAGGCCTGCACGGTGCGCATCAGCCCGATCATTCGCAGCGTGCTGGCCGACTTCGCGGCGCGCGACCTGCACGTGCCGGCCACGCCCGCCGACCTGCGCCTGGCCCACGTGGTGGTCGACCAGCTTGCCGTGGCCGAGGTGCAGCGCAGCTACCTGCCGGCGGCGGCGTCGCCCGCGCTCGTTTCCGTGCTCGAGGCGCTTCAGGCCGAGCCCGGCGACCACCGCCCGCTGGCCGACTGGGCTGCGAGCGTGCACATGACCGAGCGCACCCTGGCGCGCCAGTGCCAGCGCGAGCTGGGCATGTCGTTCGGCGACTGGCGCCAGCGGCTGCGCTTCCTGCGCGCCATCGACGCGCTGGAGGCCGGCCGCACGGTGCAGGAGATCGCGTTCGACCTGGGCTACAGCACCGCCTCGGCCTTCATCGCGATGTTCCAGCGCGAGGCCGGCACCACGCCCGAGCAATACCGGCGCGAGTTCTGCGGCATGGCCTGAAGGGGCGCTTTCGGCATGAGGCGATAATCTGCCCCGTGAAGCACGCCAGACCGCCGCTGGTGCAAGCCCGCAAGGGGCGACGCCGCAAGGCGCCGTGTCGAAAGACCGCACTGGAGGAACGTCCGGACTGCACAGGACAGCGCAGGAGTTAACGACTCTCCACCGTGAGGTGAGGATCAGAGCAACAGAGACGAGCCGATTCAGTTCGGGTGAAACGGGCAATCTCTGCGCGCAGCAACACCAAGTAGGCCAGTATCGAGGTGGTTCCGCTGAGCTGGCGGGTAGGTGGCATCGAGCCGTTTGGCGACAAACGGCCCAGAGTAATGGCGGTCACGTCGAGGGTTTCGCAAGAGGCCTTCGATGCACAGAATCCGGCTTATCGGCGGGCTTCACACTTTTCTTTCCCCTTTTCGTTTCGCGCGCCTTCGCCCTGAAGGCGCGCGGCAGCGTTGCCGCCTGCACGAATCAGTAGTAACCCGTATGATCGGTAGCAGACTAACTATTAGGCAGCTACCGTGATCGACTCCGATACCCTCCCACAGCCGCGCGAACAGGCGCTGATGCGGCTCGGCACGTCGCTCGCGGTGCTGCAGCGCGGCTACCGCGCGGCGGCCGACAAGGCGGTGGCGCACGTCGGCGTGTCGCAGACGCTGGCCTACCCCATCGTGATGCTCGGGCGCATGAACGGCGAAGTGCGCCAGGGCGTGCTGGCCGAGGCGCTGGGCATCGAAGGCCCGTCGCTGGTGCGCTCGGTCGACCAGCTGGTCGAGGCGGGCCTGGTCGAGCGCCGCGAAGACCCGGCCGACCGCCGCGCCAAGACCCTGCACCTCACCGAGGCCGGCAGGGCCACCTGCGAGCCCATCGAGGCCGCCTTGACGCTGATGCGCGCGTCGCTGTTCGACGGCCTGCCCGACGCCGACATTGCCGCCTGCCTGCGCGTGTTCGGTGTGCTCGAAGAGCGCATGGGCGTTCGCGCCGTGCAGAACCCGCCCGCGCAGCCTGCGCTTGCGCAGGAAGGGCGCAAGTAGATGACCGCGCTCAGCCTGCCGCGCTTCACCCGCGCGGAGCTTCTCTTTTCCGGCAAGAGCTTCGCCGCCGCCATGCTGGCGATGTACCTCGCCAGCCGCGCCGGCCTGCCGCGCCCGTTCTGGGCGCTCATGACCACCTATGTCGTGGCCCATCCGCTGGCCGGCGCGGTGCGCTCCAAGGCGCTGTACCGCTTCTGCGGCACGCTCATCGGCAGCACCGCGACCGTGCTGCTGGTGCCCGCGCTGTCCAACGCGCCCGAGCTGCTGACGCTGGTGCTCGCGCTGTGGGTCGGGCTGTGCCTGTGCATCTCGCTGTTCGACCGCACGCCGCGCTCGTACGTGTTCATGCTCGCGGGCTACACCGCTGCGCTGATCGGCTTTCCGTCGGTGCAGACGCCGCTCGCCCTGTTCGACACCGCCGTGGCGCGGGTGGAAGAAATCGGCCTGGGCATCTTCTGCGCCACGCTGGTTCACAGCCTGGTGTTTCCCGCGGGGCTCGCGCCGACCGTGCTCGGCCTGCTCGACCGCACGCTGGTGGACGCGCGCAAGTGGCTCGGCGACCTGCTGCAGCCCGCTGTACAGGGCGGCGCCCGTGCCAATGCCGACCCCAGGCGCCTGGACGACGACCGCCGCCGCCTGGCCGGCGACATCACGCAGCTGCGACTGCTTTCCACCCACGTGCCCTTCGACACCACGCACCTGCGCTGGACCGCCGGCGCCATCCGCGCCATGCAGGACCGCGTGGCCGCGCTCACGCCCGCGCTCTCCGCCGTCGAAGACCGGCTGCAGGCGCTGGCACAGGCCGAAGGCGCACTGGCGAGCGACGTGACGGCCGTGCTCGCGCAGGCCTCGCAATGGCTGCGCGAAGAAGCCGAGCCTGCTGCCGACGCTGCGGCCCGAGCGACCCGCGCCGAACGCCTGCAAGCCCTGCGCCGTGCCATCGACGCGCTGAGCGCCAACCCTGCCGGCGCACCGACACAGCCGACCCCCTGGGGCCGCGCCCTGCGCATCGGCCTGGCCGGCCGCCTCGAAGAACTGGTCGACGGCTGGACCGCCTGCGCCCAGTTGCGCATCGACATCGACGAAGGCCTGAAGGGCGCCGCGCCGCTGCGCCGCACCGCCGCGCTCGGCGCCCGCGTGCTGCACCGCGACTACGGCATGGCGCTGCTGTCGGCGCTGGCCGCCGTCATCGCCATTTGCCTGTGCGGCGCGTTCTGGATCCTTACCGGCTGGCCCATGGGCTCGGCCGCCACCATGATGGCCGCCGTGTTCTGCTGCTTCTTCGCCACCATGGACGACCCGGTGCCGGCCATCCACGGCTTCCTGAAGTGGACGCTGTGGTCGGTGCCCATTTCCGCGCTCTACGTGCTGGTGCTGATGCCCACGGTGCAGGACTTCGGCATGCTGGTGGTGATCTGCGCGCCGCTCTTTCTGCTGCTGGGCCTGTACCTGCCCCGCCCCACGCATTTCATGCCCGCGATGGCATTGATCTTCGGCGTGGCCGGCACGCTCGCGCTGCACGACACCGCCAGCTCCGACCTGGTGAGCTTCATCAACAGCATGATCGGCCAGATCGTCGGCGTGGTGGTCGCCGCGCGCGTCACCCGGCTGGTGCGTTCGGTGGGTGCCGACTGGAGCGCGCGCCGCATCCAGCGCGCCACCTGGCGCGAGCTGGGCGACATGGCCGCCTCTTCTCAGCCGCAGTACGCGCAGAGCGATGCGTACGCCGTGCGCATGCTCGACCGCATCGGCCTGCTCGCGCCGCGCATCGCGCAGGCGGGCGGCACGGTCGAAGGCGTGGCCGCCAACGACGCGCTGCGCGACCTGCGCATGGGCGCCGACATCGCCGTGCTGCAGCGCGTGCGCGCGCAGTTGCCGATGGCCACTGCCGCTGCGCTGCTGGGCAACATCTCGCGCTTCTTCCGCCAGCGCGCCGAAGGCGGCATGAACCCGCGCCCGGCGAGCCTGCTGCCGCAGATCGACGAAGCCCTGAATGCGGTGCTCGAAGCGCGCAACGCTGCCGCTTCGTCCGCTTCTGCCGCATCGCGCGCCGCCGTCACCGCCCTGGTCGGCCTGCGCCGCAACCTCTTCCCCGACGCGCCGCCCCTGCGGGCGAGCGCACCCGTTCAAGGAGCTTGCGCATGATCGGCGAAGCCAGTTTCTACGGCCTGTACCTGCCCTGGATCATGGTGCTGGCCCTCGGCGCGTTCGTGGCCCTGTGGGCCGTACGCCGCCTGCTCGCGGCCACCGGCGTGTACCGCTGGGTGTGGCACCCCGCGCTGTTCGACATGGCGCTCTACCTGCTGCTGCTCTACGCGCTGAGCCGCGCCACCTCCTACCTTCAATGAATGACGAGATTCCCATGAAAGCCAGTTTCCTCTCCGACAACCCCTGGGCACCCCGCGCGGGCCGCGTGCTGCTGACCGTGGCCGTGGTGGCCGCCGCCGTGTGGGCGGGCTTTCGCCTGTGGGACCACTACGAACTCGCGCCGTGGACGCGCGACGGCCGCGTGCGCGCCAACGTGGTCCAGATCGCGCCCGACGTGTCGGGCCTGGTCACCGCCGTGCCCATTCGCGACAACCAGTCGGTGGCCGCCGGCACGCTGCTGTTCGAGGTGGACCGCGCGCGCTACGACCTGGCCGTGCGCCAGGCGCAGGCCGCGCTCGCCGCGCAGCGCGCCATGAGCGCCCAGGTGCAGCGCGAAAACCAGCGCAACGTGGGGCTGAGCGACCTCATCTCGAAGGAGTCGCGCGAACAGACCCGTTCGCGCGTCGAGCAGATGCAGGCCGCCGTCGCGCAGGCCGAGGTCGCGCTGGACGCTGCCCGCCTCAACCTGCAACGCGCCGAAGTGCGCGCGCCCACCGCCGGCCTGGTCACCAACCTCGACCTGCGCCAGGGCAGCTACGCCGCGGCGGGCCGCCCCGTGCTCGCTCTGGTCGATGCGCAGTCGTTCTACGTCGAAGGCTATTTCGAGGAAACCAAGCTGCCCCGCATCCACCTGGGCGACCGCGTGCGCGTGACGCCGATGGGCGGCGGCGCGGTGCTCGAAGGCGCGGTCGACAGCGTGGCCGCCGGCATTGCCGACCATGACCGCTCCACCAGCGCCAACCTGCTGCCCAGCGTGAACCCCACCTTCAACTGGGTGCGCCTGGCGCAGCGCATTCCGGTGCGCATCAAGCTCGACCCGCTGCCGCAAGGCGCGCGCCTCGTGTCGGGCCAGACGGTCACGGTGCAGGTGCTGGACAACAAGACGGCGCGCAACGCGACGGCCACCGAAGCCGGCGCCACATCCGCCACACCCGCCGCACCCGCCGCGGTGGCACCGCAGAAGGGATGAACACCATGACGACCCGCTTCGTCTTTCGCATCGCGACGCTGGCCGCCGCGGCCGCGCTCGCGGCCTGCGCGGCGGTCGGCCCCGACTACAGGCAGCCGCCCGAAGCCGTGGCCAGCCAGGGCGCCGCCGGCAAGCCTTTCGCGGGCGCCGCCGCAGGCTCGCCCGCCAGCGCCGCGCCGCTGCCCGCCCACTGGTGGCGCCTGTACCACGACCCGCTGCTCGACCGCCTCGTCGAGCAGGCGCTGGCCCACAACACCGACCTGCGCCAGGCCGTGGCCAACCTCGAGCGCGAGCGCGCCATCGACGAGGAAGTGGCCGGCGGCAAGTACCCCACCCTCGGCGTGAGCGGCGGCCCGTCGGTCGGCCACCAGTCGGGCATCCAGCTGCTGCAGCGCGGCTACGAGCCGCCGACCACCTTCAACTACAGCCTGGGCGCCTCGTTGTCGTACCAGGTCGACCTGTTCGGCCAGCTGCGCCGCGCCATCGAGGCCTCCGCCGCCAACACCGAAGCCGCCGAAGCCGCGCTCGACCTGGTGCGCGTGAACGTCGCCGCAGGCACCGCGCGTGCCTACGCCGAAGCCTGCTCCACCGGCCTGCGCCTTCAGATCGCGCAGAAGTCCGTCAGCCTGCAGAAAGACGCGGTGAACGTCACCGAGCGCCTGCAGAGCGCCGGGCGCGCGGGCGCCATCGACGCGGGCCGCGCCCGCGCGCAGCTGCAGTCGCTCAACGCCGCGCTGCCGCCGCTGCAGGCCGGCCGCCAGGCCGCGCTGTACCGCCTGGCCACGCTCACCGGTGCGCTGCCGCAAGACTTTCCGCGCGAAGTGGCCGCCTGCACCACGCCGCCGCGCGTGGCCGGCGTGCTGCCCGTGGGCGACGGCGCCGCGCTGCTGCGCCGCCGGCCCGACATCCGCCAGGCCGAGCGCACGCTGGCCGCGTCCACCGCGCGCATCGGCGTGGCAACGGCCGACCTGTACCCGCACGTGTCGATCGGCCTGTCGGCGATGTCGGCCAGCACCGCCGCCGATTTCGGCCGCAAGGACAGCATGAGCTACAGCCTCGGCCCGCTGATCTCGTGGACGATTCCGAACACCGGCGTGGTCCAGTCGCGCATCGCGCAGGCCGAGGCCGGCACCCGCGGCGCGCTCGCCCGGTTCGACGGCACCGTGCTCACCGCGCTGCGCGAGACCGAGACCGCGCTGGGCAACTACGCCCGCGAGCTCGACCGCCGCGCCGCGCTGGAAGCCTCGCGCGACCAGAGCGCCATCGTGGCGCAGCAGGCGCGCCAGCTCTACCAGAACGGCCGCACCGGCTACCTCGACTCGCTCGACGCCGAGCGCGCGCTGGCCGCGAGCGAATCGGCGCTGGCCGCCAGCCAGGCGCAGCTGTCCGACGACCAGGTGACGCTTTTCATGGCACTGGGCGGCGGCTGGGAGCCCGACGATACGAACCTCGCCCAGGCCGACCTGCCCGGCAACACGCCCGCCCGCGCAACCGCCACCAAGCAATGACCCCCACCAAGCACGCCCAGCAATGACCGCCGCCGTCACTTCCGCGCCGCAGCGCCGCCCGCATGCGCCGCTGTGGTTGCTGGCGCTGGTCACCTTCAGCGGCACGCTGGCCATGCACATCTTCGTGCCGGCGCTGCCCATCGCCGCGAAGAACCTGGGCGCCGGCATGGGCGCCATGCAGATGACGGTGAGCCTCTACATCTTCGGCCTCGCGGTGGGGCAGCTGGTGTACGGCCCGCTGGCCGACCGCTATGGCCGTCGGCCGGTGCTGCTGTTCGGGCTGGGGCTGTACTGCGTGTCGGGGCTTGCCGCCGCCATGGCGCCCGAGGTGCATTCGCTGATTGCCGCGCGGCTGTTCCAGGCCATCGGCGGCTGCGCGGGGCTGGTGCTGGGCCGCAGCATCGTGCGCGACACCGCCGGGCCGCAGGAGGCCACGCGCCGCCTTGCGCTGATGAACCTGATGGTCACCGTCGGCCCCAGCCTCGCGCCGCTCATCGGCGGCGCGCTGGCCACCACGCTGGGCTGGCGCTCGATCTTCTATGCGCTGTTCGGCCTGGGCGTGGTCGGCTTCCTGTTCACCTGGCGCCTGATGCCTGAGACCGGCGCGCCCGGCGCGGCCGTCAACGCGCGGGACCTCGGGCGCAACTACGCGAAGCTGCTGGGCTCGCGGGCCTTCCTCGGTTTTTCCATCGGCGGCGGCTGCGCCACCACGTCGATGTACGCCTTCATCGCGTCGGCGCCCTTCATCTTCGTGGACCAGTTGCACCGGCCGGCGCACGAGGCGGGCGTGTACCTGGCGATTCTGGTGTCGGGTGTGTGGCTGGGCAGCTTCCTCACCAGCCACCTGATCTCGCGCGTGCGCGTCGACCGGCTCATGGTCCGTTCGAACGCATTGAGCGTGGCCGCGGCCTTCGTGCTGCTCGGCGCGGCGCTCACCGACCACCTGTCGGTGCCGCTCATCGTGGCCACCATGTTCCTGTTCACGGTCGGCTGCGGCATGGCCTCGCCGGCGGCGCTCACGCAGGCGATCAGCGTGAACCCGCAGGTCATCGGTTCGGCCTCGGGGCTGTACGGCTTCACGCAGATGGCCGTGGGCGCGCTGTGCACCGCGCTGGCCGGCATGGGGCACCGCAACCCCGCGCTGGCCTCGGCCATCGTGCTGGCGGGGGCGGGCATCGTGGCGCAGCTGTCGTTCGCGGTGGCGCTGCGGGCGCAGCGGCGTGCGGGCGCGGTCGGCACCTGACGGGGTGCCCCGGCGTCTTCAGAAGCGTTCGTCGGGTGCCAGGTAGCGCCACTGGCCGGGCTGCAGGCCCGCCAGCGGCACGCGGCCGATGCGGATGCGCCGCATCGCCAGAATGCGCAGCTCCACGTTGTCGCAGATGTGCGCAATCTGCCCCGGCTGCGCGCCTTTCAGCGCAAAGCGCAGGCCGGTCTGTTCGTCGCTCTGGCGGCCGATGCTCACGCGGGCGGGTGAGCGCTCCAGCCGCGCCAGTGTCTCGGGGCTCACCTGGCCGGCCACGTCCACCATCACCTCGTGTTCGAGCACGCCTGCGTCCTCCTGCAGCTTGCGTTCGATGCGGAACTCCTGCGTGTACGCGACCAGGCCGCTGGCGCCGGTCTCCAGCGGCGTCATGCAGCGCTGCCCCTTGGTGTGCACCGCCAGAAATCGCTGGCCGGCGCGTTCGGGCTCGTGGTGGTTCGCGGCCACCAGCAGGCGGTGTGCGTTGTCGGTCGGCATGCCCGCGGGCTTGTGCAGCAGCAACGTGACGGGCACGATGGGCTCGGGCCTGGCACCGGCGGCAATCTCGACCTGCTGGTGCGTCAGCACGCGCGACTGCGGCAGCATCTGCTGCACGCCGTCCACGCGCACCGCGCCATTCTCGATCAGCAGTTCGGCTTCGCGGCGCGACACGCCGGCCAGCGCGGCCACGCGCTTGGCCAGGCGAATGCCTTCGTCGGCGCCGTCGTTGCGGGGGGAGTGCTTGTTGTCGTTCTTGTTCATCACATTGCAGTCAGTTGCCGGATGCGCGCCACATGCGCAGCCAGCGAGCGGGCGGCCACCGGCCACATGCGCTCGGGCACATCGTCGTAGGCGATGGGCAGCCATTGTTCGGGCGTGCCGTCGGGCAGCTTGCGCATGGCCGCGGCAACCTTGGCCTCGCGCTTCAGGCGGTGCGCCTTCAGCATGCCGATGGCGGTGCGCGCAAAGCCGATCACGTAGCCGTGCGCGGGCAGGATGAATTCGAGCTGCCCCGCCTCGCAGGCCGCGTCGAGCGTGTCCAGCGAATCGAGGTAGGCCGTCATGTCGCCGTCGGGCGGGTCGACCACCGTGGTGCTGCCGTTCAGGATGTGGTCGCCGGAGAACAGCAGGCCGTCTTCCTCGAGCACCAGGCACAGGTGGTTGGCCGCATGGCCGGGCGTGTGGATCACGCGCAGGGTGTGCGTGAGGGCGTCGCCCCCGGGCGTGGCGCCGGAGAGCACCAGCCGCTCGCCGTCCTGCAGCTCGCGCTCGGCGACGAAGCGCGCGGACGAGCGCGCGGTCGGCGCGGACGACAGGCCCAGCACAGGCGGCTTCGTGTCCTTGCACAGTGCCTGCAGCGGCGCCGCGCCCGGCGAGTGGTCGGCATGCGAGTGCGTGCACACGATCATGCGCACGTCGCCGTGCGTGGCGCGCCACAGCCGGCCGATGTGGTCGAAGTCGTTCGGGCCCGGGTCGATCACGATGTAGCCGGTGGCCGCATCGCCCACGATGTAGGTGTTGGTGCCCGGGCCTGTCATGGCGCTCGGGTTGGGCGCGGTGAGGCGCATCACGTTCTTCAGCAGCGGCACCGGCTGCTCGCTCTGCCAGTCGAGCGTGTGCAGCATCTGGCCGTCGGGGCACACCAGCGCGAGCTCGCCGAAGGGCTGCTCGTGCTCCATGTAGCGCACGTCCTCGCCTTTCAGCAAGCCGCCGCGCGGGCAGCTGGTCCACAGCGGCGCCTCGCCGGCGCCGCCGGGCGCGCAGGCCGCGAGCACCGAGTCGACCGTGGTGTACGCGGCCATGCGCTGCAGCGTGCGCACGGTGGGGAAGATCATGAAGAAGGTGCCTGCCGCATGGCGCGCGAGCGCGTCGGCCGGGCGCACCCAGCAGGGCTCGAACTGTTCGCTCTCGTCGGCGACGGGCACCTGGCCTTCGGGCATGCGCGCGACCAGGAAGGGCACGTCGAAGCGCCGGGGCAGGTCGCGGTCGGTGATCCAGTGCGCGAAGGTGAACACCCGGTCCGAATCGAGTACCAGGCCGCGTGCGGCGCACTGGTCGGCGAAGGCGGTGCCTGCGGTGTCGTTGCGGTCCATCGCGGCGATGTCGTCGGCGCTCACGGGGCGGCCGTCGGCATGGTGCGCGAGCAGCACGCCCAGCTCTTCGAAGGCCTCGCGAATGGCCGCGATGGCCTGCGTGCGCTGCACGCGGCTTTGCGTGGGGCGGCGGGTGGCGATGCGCTTGGCGGCTTCGTCGGCCGCGTCGATGTGGCCACCTGGAAATACATAGGCGCCCGGTGCGAAGCTGGCGGTGGCCGAGCGTCGCGTCATGAGCACTTCGAAGCCGGCGTCGGTGTCGCGCAGCAGCAGCACGGTGGCGGCTGCGCGCACCGTCGCGGGCTCGCGATAGGGGTGGAGTTGTTGGGTGGGGCGGACCATGGGGCGATTATCGGCGTCGATCGATTCGCCGTGCCGGGTGGATTCGGGGCGGGTGCATTCAGGGCGGGTGCACAGGCCGCCGGGTGCTCCCCTCCGCGAATGTCCCCCGCTTCGCTCCTCCTTTATTTCGCTGCGGGGAGCACCCGACGCCCTGTTCACTCGGGCACGCTGCTGGTGCGCCCTGATCAACAACGGCTCTGAGCAAAGAGCTACAGCGTCTTCGTCAACGTAAGGATGAATCGCGCCTTGTTGGGCGAGTAGGTCTGCCGCCCGAAAGCGCCGAACCCCAGGTCCACACCGGGGTTGCTCACTGCAAGGTAAGCGTTCTGCTCGTTCGCGCCCTGCACCGACCCGGCCAACGACAGGCCGTTGCCGAAGTCGTACGACGCGCCCACGTTGTAGTCGACATAGCTCTTGTAGCCCAGGCTGCGGATGTCGCTGGACATGTTGGTGTAGCCGACCGCTGCCTTCAGCGTGACCTTGGGCACGATTTCCTTGCTGTAGGCCAGGTTCAGGTAGCCGGTGTTGGTGCCCTTCAGGCCCGAGCCGGCCTTGTTGCCCGCGTAGCCGAAGTAGTCCTTCGACACCGTATGCGAGTACTTCAGCGTGAACGAACCGATGGCCTCGTCGGTGTAGCCCGCGCTGCCGTACAGCTCCGTCGTGTTGCCCGACGAGTTGCCAGGGTAGATGTATGAGAGCGCGCCCACGTCCATGTCGAACGGGCCTGCCTTGAACTTGTAGCCGCCGTAGATGTCGCTCTCCAGGCTGTTGCCCTTGAGCCAGTTGACGCTCGAGTTCCAGTTGCCCACGTAGAAGCCGCTGTCACCGAAGGCGTAGTCGAACCCGCCCTGGATGGCGGGCTTGAAGCCGCTTGTCTTCGCGTAGTCGTTCTTGCCCAGCATGTCCTGGTCCTGGCCACGGAACTTGTAGTTGGTGGTGAGCGCCACGTTGCCGACGAGCTGCGCGCTCGCAAGCATCGGCAGGGCGGCGAGGGTGGGGAGAACGAGCACCGGCAGGGCGATGCGAAGGAGGTGTTTCATCGAAAGAATTCGCTTACGGATGGAGAAGCCGGCAGCGTAGGAGCGAGCGTCTAAAAGCCGCGTAAAAATTGAAGGCTTCGGCGCAAAAGTTTCGCCTCGGGCATCGTCATGGCGACGACGCCCGCCACCACGCACGCCAGCCCGACCCACGCCGTGGCCGCCAGCGTCTCGCCGAGAAACACCACGCCGATCGTCACGCCGATGGGCACGCGCAAGTAGGCTTGCGCAGCGGTGGACATCGGCCCCAGCGTCTTGATGAGCCGGAAATAGATCGTGAAGGCCAGCGCCGTCGACAGCACCGCCAGCGCCAGCACCGCCATCGTCGAAGCGGCCGATGGAGACAGCGTCCAGGGCCTGTCGATCACCAGGCTCGCGGGCAACAGCATCGCCGCCCCGCTCAGCAGCGAGCCGGCCGCCGGCACCATCGGGTCCTGCCCCTTGAACACGCGGCCGAACATCGCGGCGCAGCCGTAGCAGACGGCGGCCGCCACCAGCGCGAGTTGCGCGAGCAGCGAATGCTTGAGGCCGTGCAACGCCTGGAAGCCCACGATCAGGCAGATGCCCGCCAGCCCCGCGCCCACGCCGAACAGCCGGCGCAGGGTGGGCTTCTCGGCACCGCCGACGCCCAGCCCCAGCAGGAAGATGAAGATCGGCGAGGTCGAGTTGAGGACGGTCGCCAGCCCTGCGTCCACGCTGCGTTCGGCCCACGCAATGAGCGTGAACGGCAGCACGCTGTTCAGGCAGGCCTGCAGCACGAAGCGCCGCCGCGTCGCGGCGTCGGTCGGCAGCGCCACGCCGCGCATGCGCAGCACGGCGAGCAGCAGCAGGCCGGCGACCAGGGTGCGTGCCGCGATCAGCGTGACCGGCGGAATCGTCGCCACGCCGATCTTGATGAAGGTGTACGAAGCGCCCCAGCAGGTCGCGAGCACCGCGAGCAGCGCCCATTCGAAGGCGGGGGCGTGGGATTTGCCTGAGGCGGCGAGAGGGGTGGTGTGCATGGTGCGCCGATCTTCGCGAGACCGGCCCACCGACACTTCGCCGCAGAGCGAAACGTGAACGCCTCAGTGGCTGTGCTCGTGCCCGTGGCTGCGTGCGGGCGCACTGCCGTTCAGCAGCGCGGCCAGGTCCACCTCCTGCTCGGCCGCCGCGCCGGCGATCACGCGCTGCTCCAGTTCGTCGAGGTGCTCCAGCGCCATCGCAAGGGCCTTGTCCAGCGACTTGCCGGTGAGCGCCTCGATGATCTGTTCATGCTCGCGCGGCGCGCAGCTCGCGGCCTCGGCCGAGTCGTACAGCGCCTTGTACAGCTCGGTGTTCGAAATCAGCCGCCGGATGTAAGACAGCAGCTCGTCGCTGCCCGCCATCTGCGCCAGCAGCAGGTGGAAGTCGCCCGCCAGGCGAATGGCGTCTTCGCGCCGCCCTTCCTTGAACGCCTTCTGCTCCGCCTGCACGTGCTTGCGCAGCGCGGCCACCTGCTCGCGCGCGAGCTGCCCGAACAGCGTGGTGACGAGCCCGGCCTCCACGATGCGCCGCGCGCGGTAGATGCCGCGCATGTCGGCGATCGACGGGTTGGGCACGAAGGCGCCGCGGTTGTGCTCCAGCACCAGCCGCTTTTCGGACCCCAGCCGCGCCAGCGCCTTGCGCACCGCGCCGCGCGTGCAGCCCAGCGCCTCGGCCAGCGCGCGCTCGCGCAGCGGCGTGCCGGGGCGCAGTTTGCCGCTCAGCAGGGCCTTGGAGACGGCGGCGTAGACGCGCTCGTCCACGTTCGCGTCGTCGGTGTCCGACGGCTGCGGCGGTTCGGTGGGGGCGGGTGATTTGCGTGCGGTGGAAGGCATGGGCGTGGCGATTATTGCCCGCGCCCCGTTGCACACCGCTGCCTCCGGGAAATCCCCCGGATTGACTCGGGCCGCCCCGCTCCGTACCATTCGCTCCGTTTGGTTAACCAAAATAAATATATATGGTCAACCAAAAATGAATTCAACTCTCAACCAAACCTGGAATCGAGGCTCCCCGATGAAATCCGTCAAATGGCTGGCCGCGCTGCCCGTCGTCGCCTTTTTCAGCGGCGGGTGGCTCTCGTCCGTCGCGCCCACCTTCGTGCTGGGCATGCCCTTCCTGATGGTGTGGAACGTGTGCTGGCTGGTGCTGACCTCGTTGATCATGGTGGTCATCGACCGCGCCGAGGGTGACATCGATGCGCCGGAAGCCGCAGCACGAGACGCAGCCGTGCACGCTGCAGGAGACGCCCGATGAACGCCGCACTCGGCGTGATAACGCTGTTCGTCATCGGCGCGCTGGGCCTCGCGGTGCTCGCGCGGCGCGGCCGCACCATGAGCCTGGAGCAGTGGGCGCTCGGCGGGCGCGGGCTGGGCACCATCATGGTGTTCCTGTTGATGGCGGGCGAGTCGTTCTCCACCTTCACCTTCCTGGGCGCCAGCGGCTGGTCTTACAGCAAGGGCACGCCGGCCTTCTACATCCTGGCCTACGGCGGTCTGGCCTACCTCATGGCCTTCTGGATGCTGCCGGCCGTGTGGCGCTACGCCACCACGCACAAGCTGGTGTCGTTCTCGGACTTCTTCGCGCACAAGTACGACAGCCGCCCGCTCGGCGTGCTGGTGTCGGTCGTGGCGCTCATGGGCATGGTGGCGCTGCTGACCATCCAGCTGCGCGGCCTGGGCATCATCGTGTCGGAGGCGTCGTACGGCACCATCGCGCCGCAGGTGGCCATCTGGATCGGCACCGTGGTCATGGTGAGCTACATCCTGTTCTCGGGCATCCACGGCTCGGCCAGCATCGCCATCGTGAAAGACGTGCTCATCCTCGCGCTCGCGGTGTTCCTTGGCATCTACCTGCCGTGGCACTACTACGGCGGCGTCACGCCCATGTTCACGGCCATCCATGCCGCCAACCCGAGCTTCTTCGAGTTCCCCAAGGAGGGCCTGAACCTCACCTGGTACAACTCGACCGTGCTGCTCACGGCGCTGGGCTACTACCTGTACCCGTTCAACCTCACGTCGGTGTACGCGGCCAAGAGCGCGAGCGCGGTGCGCCGCAACACGATCCTGATGCCGCTGTACCAGGTGGTCATCGCCTTCCTGTTCCTGGTGGGCTTCGCGGCCATCCTGCAGGTGCCGGGCCTGAAGGGCTCCGAGGTCGACCTGGCCCTGTTCGGCCTGGTGAAGCACACCTTCGACCCGTGGTTCGTCGGCGTCATCGGCGGCACGGGCGTGCTCACGGCGCTGGTGCCGGGCTCGATGATCTTGCTGACCGCATCGACCGTGATCGGCAAGAACGTCTACAAGGAAGGCTTCGCCCACCACGCCACCGACAAGCAGGTGTCGCGCGTGGCACGCGGCGTGCTGCCGGTGTTCGCGCTGGTGGCGGTGTACTTCGTGCTGCGCGGTGGCACCACCATCGTGGCCGTGGCCATCTTCGCGTCCAGCCTGCTCACGCAGCTGCTGCCTTCGCTGCTGTTCAGCCTCATGAAGAAGCCCTTCGGCAACAAGCACGCGGCCTTCGCGGGCATTCTGACGGGCGGTGCGGTGCTGGGCTTCATGATGACGACGGGCTCGAACCTGGGTACGCTGTTTCCTGCCGCGCCGGTGGTCTTCAAGTCGCTCAACACCGGGCTGGTGGCGCTGGCGACGAATGCGCTGGTGTTCGCGATCGTCGCGCTGTTCACGGCGCGCAGCGTGCCGCGGACCGTGTCCGCCCAACCGGCCTGATTCACCGGGCTGATCCGCCGCCTCATGCACTTGAAAGAACCCGACCCATGTCCTCGCTCCTGATCCGCAACGTGCGCCCCATGGGCGGTGGCGCCACCGACGTGCGCGTGCACGACGGCCGCATCGCCGAACTGGGCGCGAGGCTGGCCGCGCCCGCCGGCGCCACCGTCGAAGACGGGCAGGGCGCCTTGCTGCTGCCCGGCCTGGTCGAAGGCCACACCCACCTCGACAAGACCCTGTGGGGCATGGACTGGTACCGCAACGAGGTCGGCACCCACCTCACCGACAAGATCGACAACGAGCGCGCCTTCCGCCACGCCAGCGGGCACGACGCCGCCGCGCAGTCGCTGGTGCTGGCCAAGGCCTTTCTCGCGCTGGGCACCACGCGGCTGCGCACGCACGTCGATGTCGACACGCAGGCCGGCCTGCGCCACCTCGAAGGCACGCTGCGCACGCGCGAGGCGCTGCGCGAGGTGCAGCAGATCCAGGTCGTCGCGTTCCCGCAGTCGGGCCTGCTGGGCCGGCCCGGCACGGCCGAGCTGCTCGATGCATCGCTGGCCATGGGCGCCGACGTGCTCGGCGGGCTCGACCCCTGCGCCATCGACGGCGACCCGGTGAAGTCGCTCGACGTGCTGTTCGGCATTGCCCACAAGCACCAGCGTCCGCTGGACATTCACCTGCACGAGCCCGGCGCCATGGGCGCGTTTTCGCTGGACCTGATCCTGCAGCGCACCGAGGCGCTGGGCATGCAGGGCCGGGTGGCGATCAGCCACGGCTTCTGCCTGGGCGACGTGAGCGAACGCGAGCGCGAAGGGCTGCTCGCGCGCATGGCGAAGCTGGGCGTGGTGCTCGTTACCAGCGCGCCGCCTTCGCGCAGCGTGCCGCCGCTCATGGCCTGCCGGCAGGCCGGCGTGACCGTGCTCGGCGGCAACGACGGCATCCGCGACACCTGGTCGCCGTACGGCAACCCCGACATGCTCGAGCGCGCCATGATCATCGGCCTGCGCTACAACCTGCGCCGCGACGACGAGATCGACGTGGCGCTGGACACCGTCACGCATTCCGGTGCGCGCGGCTGCGGCTTCGAAGCCTACGGGCTCGTGCCCGGCAACCGCGCCGACCTGGTGCTGCTCGACGCGCAGACCGTCGCGCACGCCGTGGTGTCGCGCCCCGTGCGCCGGCTGGTGGTGGCTGGCGGGCGCATCGTGGCGCGCAACGGTGTGCTGCAGGCGGACGTGGCCGCCTTGTGAGCTCCAAAGGCAGCCGTGACGGCGGCATGGCCTTCGCCGTCGTCATCGTGCTGGTGGCGCTGAACCTGCGCGCCTTTCTCACGTCGAGCAGCCCGCTGCTGGCGGCCATCCGGCAGGCGACGGGCATCGGCTTTCATGCGGTGGCCTTGCTCACGGTGCTGCCGATGTTTGCGATGGGCGCCATGTCGCTCGTCGGTGCGGCGGTGGGGCAACGCATCGGCGCGCGTGCCGGCATTGCGTGCGGCCTGGCCGCCATCGCCGTTGCCTGCGCGAGCCGTTATGTGGCGGGCGGCGCGGCGGCCTTGCTGTGGAGCGCGGCGCTCGCGGGCGCGGGCGTCGGGCTGGTGCAGTCGCTGATGCCTGGCGTGGTCAAGCAGGCGTACCCGACGCGCATCGGCGTGATGACGGGCCTGTACGCCGCCGCCATCATGGGCGGCGGCGGGCTCGGCGCCATGGCCAGCCCGTGGGTGGCGCACGCGTTCGGCGGCGCGCAGCCCGACTGGCATGCGGGCCTGGCCATCTGGGCCCTGCTGGCAGCCTTCGCGCTGCTGTACTGGCTGAACATGCGGCGCATGCAGTTCACCGCCGACGCACCGCGACAGAACCTCTCGTGGCTGCGCTGCTTCGGCAACCGCCGCGCGTGGCTGCTGGCCGTGTGCTTCGGCCTCATCAACGGCGGCTACACCAGCCTGGTCGCATGGCTGCCGCACTTCTATGCCCAGCAGGGCTGGAGCGCGCAGCAGGGCGGCTCGGTGCTCGCGCTGATGACGCTCGCGCAGGTGGTGGCCGCGCTGGCCATGCCAGCCATCGCGCGCAGCCGGGGGCGCGACATGCGGCCGTGGCTGGTGCTCACGCTGCTCGCGCAGCTCGCGGGTTTTGCCGCGCTCACCTTCGAGGCGCCCGTGCCTGCGCCGGCCATCGCCATCGTGCTGGGCTTCGGCCTGGGCGGCGCCTTTGCGCTGTGCATGGTGCTGGCGCTCGACCACCTGGGCGACCCCGCGCAGGCCGGCGCGCTCGCGGGCTTCATGCAGGGCGTGGGCTTCATGATCGCGGCGCTCGCGCCCTTCGTCACCGGCTGGGTGCGCGAGCACACGGGCGGCTTCACATTGGCATGGGCGTACCTGGCCGTGGTGGTCGTGGTGCTGCTGCCGCTGATGCTGTGCTTCGACCCGCGCCGCTATGCCGCGGCGGTGGCCGGGCTCTTCGCACCGCAGGCGCCTCCTGCGTTGCAACCGATCAACGCGCTCGACAGCGCAGGAAAGGCCTGACCTTCATGTGCCACCCGCCATTTCTTTCTGACTGGGCGGCCACGCGCCGGGTGGCTTGAGCCGTTTGTTGTTTTTGTCGGGCTTGTCCGCCACGCCACGTGCGGCCACGGCTGACACGGCGGCATTGAAGTCGATGCAATCATCAAGCCTCATTTCAACAACCGGAGGACCCGCTCAATGAACAAAGCCCTGATCGCCATCGCCACGTCGCTCACCCTGCTGGCAGCCGGCACCGCCAGCGCACAGATCGGCAAGGCCGCCTCCGAAGCGACCGACGCCGCCCAGCACAAGATCGACGAGAAGCAGGCCGACAGCAAGGCCAAGAAGAGCGGCCCCGTCGGCAAGGCCGTGAACAACGTCAAGTCGGGCTATCACAAGAACCGCTCGAAGGCGTCGGCCGACAAGGCCAAGCAGTCGCTGAAGAACGCGGGCTGAGCCGGGCGCTCGACCTGAACCGAAGGGCATGCCGCATCGCGCGGCATGCCCTTTGTGTTTGGTGCGCGGCGGTCAGCCCGCGCGGCGAACGTTGACCACCGTCGCCTGCATCATCGCGACCACCTTGTAGGCGGTGCCGTTTTCTGCGCTGTCGGTGAACGCACGCACTTCGCCCGTGCACACCGACAGCAGCTTGCCCGCGCTCTGCACCTTGCCCACGGCCAGAAAGCGGGTGCCCAGGGCAGGGCGCATGAAGTTGATCTTGAATTCCGCGGTGACCACGTCGAACTCCGCCGGTGCCGTCGTCAACGCGGCATAGCCGCACGCGCTGTCGACGATGCTGGTGACAGCACCGGCGTGCACGAACCCCTGCTGCTGCGAGAGCGCGAGAGAAAACGGCATCTCGATGTGAACCTCGCCTTCGCCCACGAACGCAAGGCGGGCGCCCAGGGTCTTCATGAGGCCTTGCGAGTCGAAGCTGGCCGCAATGCGCGTCTGGGTTGTCGGGGTATTGCTCATGGGTGCATGAAGAGTCTCGAATAATTCAGGTTCTACCATCCGCCGCCCCCGAGAGGACTCCATGCGCGCCCCTGCGACCCTCGCCACCTTGCTGCTGGCCGCCTCCTCGATCATGGTGTCGCAGGCCTTCGCGCAGACGCCTCCCGCCAGTGCCAGCTACGCCGGCCCGCTGTTCGACACCCACCTGCACTACAACCAGGAAGCCTGGGACGGCAACACCGGCCCTTACCCGCCCGCCGAGGCCCTGTCGCGCATGCAGCGCAACGGCGTGAAGGCCATCGTCGCCAACTCTCGCCCCAATGCCGGCACGCAGACCCTGGCCGCGGCCAAGGAGACACGCGCCGCCGGCGTGGCCGTGGTGCCCTTCGTGCGCCTGTACCGCAACCGCGACGACTACGGCAACTGGTTCCGCGACGACACCATCTACGACATGGTGCAGGCCGAACTCGCACGCGGCACCCCGAGCGGCCCGTACCGCGGCCTGGGCGAATTCCATCTGTACGACAGCGCCAATGCCAACGGCCCGGTCGCGAAAAAACTCATCGCGCTGGCCGAGCGCCAGAAGCTCGCGGTGCTGGCGCATGTCGACGATGAGGCCATCGACCTGCTGATGGCCAACGCGCCGTCGAAGGGCCGCGACCTGCGCCTCATCTGGGCCCACACCGGCATCGGCGGGGCGCCCATCGAGCGCGTGCAGGCGCTGCTGGAGCGCTACCCGCTGCTGATGGGCGAGCTGTCTTACCGCCCCGGGCTCACCTGCGACGGCGGCACGCTGTGCCCCGCGTGGCGCGCGCTCATCCTCAAGTACCCCGGGCGCTTTCTGGTCGGTTCCGACACCTGGGTCAACCAGCGCTGGAGCGCCTACGACGAGATCATGCGCGGCTACCGCGTGTGGCTGGGCGACCTGCCGCCCGACGTGGCGCAGCGCATTGCCTGGGGCAACGCGGCTGCGCTGTTCGACCTGCGCTGAGCGGGGCTGCTTGCGGTCGGCGTTGCGGTTCGCGCCCTGCTTGCGCGTGACGCCGTCGCGCGTGATGCGCACGTCGACGCTGAGGCGCACCCTTGTTGGCACTGGTTACAGACCTTGTTGCCGGCAGGCTGCACCGCATGCGGTGAATCGGCGAGCCGCACTTAAACTGCGGCGATGGAAAGCACAGGGGAAGTACAACGCCGCCTGCAGCCCGTGGTGGAGCTTCGGGAAGAGGGGACGTCTTACGCCTACTCCGTGCGCGCGCCCCGCTCCAAGGGCGTGATACCGCCCAGCTCGTACCAGGACTGCGGCTTTGCCACCCTCGCCGATTGCCTGAGCGATGTAGCGAAAGCCCTCGGCGGCGACTTCAAACGCATCTACGTGCGCCTGGACGGCCACTGCGTCGGCGAGCGCGACATTGCCGAGCTGCGCCAGTCGCCGGAACTGGTCGCCGCCGCGCTGACCGCCGCATGCGATTCGCCGAACGTGTCCCCGCAACCCGCTGCAGAAGCCAATTCCCGCGACATGGAAAGCCAGATCGCCGCGGGGTGAGGCCTCTGGGCGATCGTCACTCCACGTAACGCAACCAAAGGTGCGTTCGGCCTTCGATGGCCTGGGTGAAGGCATCGGCCAATGCCTGTCGGTTTTCGTCGTCCGCGTTGTAGAGCGCGCACAGGTCGGCCGCAATGGCCTTGGCCGCCGCCGCGTCTGGCGGGGCCGCACGCAGGTAGCCCAGGTACGACGCACCCACGCCGATCAGTTCGTAGCCATGCGCGCTGTGCAGGTGCCGCGCCACCGCGAAGTTCAGCGCCGGGCTCAGGTCGCACGTGAAGTAGCCGTTGGGAAAGGCCGCGAGCGCTTCGTGCGCTTGCTCGACCGGCACCACCAGCGCCGACAGGGGTTGGTCGAGCAGCGACAGCGGGTCGTTCTGGTGGCCGATCCACTCCTGCAGCCCTTCGTCGTCCAGCGTGAGCCCGTGCGCGCAGGCGTCGTCGAACGACACGGCGGCCGTCTGTTTGCGAAAGTTGTGCAGGCAGATGAAGAACTCCGCCTTGGTGCTCAGGTAGCCCAGGTACTGGCCGTCTTCGAAGCATTCCGCGGGCAGGCCCGAAACGTCGAGGCCGGTTGCGTCGTCCAGCGCCATGTTCATGCGCGCATGCCCGGATGTGTAGCGCGCCTGGCCGACGTCGTCGAGCGAGAAGAGCGGCGTGCAGCCGGGGTGGTCGGCGGCGATCTGCCGGCGGGCCTCGGCCAGATCTTCAAGGCTGGCGATGGCGCTCAACCGGTACTCGTCGCACAGGCCTTGCGAGGGGTTGGCGTCGGCGCCGTTGCCGCAAAACTTGATGTCCATCGAGGTGTTCCGCAGGAGGGTGGCCGGCGATGGTCGCACAGCCTCGTGGCGTGACGGCGGCTTGGAGCCGACGTGGCGGCGATCTTCGACCTTCTGCTCAGGCCGACAGCGCCTCGTCAGCGCGGAACACGGTGTTCAGCCGCAGTGCGAGCCCGATGCTCGGGCCGCTGCCGTGCGACGCCATCAGGTACGCAAGCGTGCTGTTCGCGCTCAGTCCCAGGCCGGCGACAGGCCGGCAGGGTCGGTCAGGCGCTCGTTGCGGTCGAGCGCGGCGATCTGCGCCATGTCTGCGTCCGTCAGCTTCAGCTGCTGCGCCTTCAGGTTGCCTTCGAGGTTCGCGCGCTGGGTGGACGACGGAATTACCGCGTAGCCCAGCTGCATCGCCCACGCCAGCACCACCTGCGCCGCGGTGGCGCCGTGCGCCTTTGCAACGGCCTCGACCACCGGGTCGTTCAGCACCTTGCCGTAAGCCAGCGTCATGTACGAGGTGATGCGGATGTCCTGGCTCGCTGCGAAGGCCGCCACCTTGCGGTTCTGCAGGTAGGGGTGCAGCTCGATCTGGTTGGTCGCGATGTTCTCTGCACCCACGGCGGCAATGGCTTCCTTCATCAGCGCGATGTTGAAGTTCGACACGCCGATGTGCTTCGTGAGCCCCTGCGCCTTGGCCTCGGCCAGCGCGCCCATGAATTCGGCCACCGGCACCGCGTTGCCGGGCGAGGGCCAGTGGATCAGCGTCAGGTCGACGTGGTCCGTGCGCAGCTTGGACAAGCTGTCTTTCAGGCTGGGCACCAGTTTGGCGGCGGCGTAGTAGTCGGTCCAGATCTTGGTGGTGATGAACAGGTCGTTGCGGGCCACGCCGCTTTCGGCGATGGCCTGGCCGACCTCGGCTTCGTTGCCGTAGATCTGCGCCGTGTCGATCACGCGGTAGCCCATGGCTAGGCCGTTCTTCACCGAGTCGATGACCACCTGGCCCTTCAGGCGGAAGGTGCCGAGGCCGAAGGCGGGAATGGGGTTGTTGTTCGTGTTCATGTGTTGTCCTTGTGCGTTGAGAAAAAAGAAGAGGGAAAGCAGAAGCGGTTCAGTGCCCGACCGGCATCGGCCCCGAGGCCCGCACCGGAATGCCGGCCCGGCGGTCGAGCGCGCCGCTCCAGTAGGTGAGGCCCAGCGACACCAGCACCACCAGCGCGCCGATCCAGGGTGTGTGCATCAGGCCCAGGTGCGTCACGATCAGGCCGCCGGCCCAGGCTGCGAGGGCAATGCCCAGGTTGAAGGCCGCGATGTTCAGGCCCGAGGCCACGTCCACCGCCTGCGGCGTGAAGCGCTCGGCCTGCTTCACCACGTACACCTGCAGGCCCGGCACGTTGCCGAAGGCCACCGCGCCCCACATCAGCACCGCGACCAGCGCCAGCCACTTGTGCGGCGCCGCGAAGTTGAAGACCAGCAGCACCGCGGCCAGCAGCGCGAAGATGATCTTCAGCGCCGGAACGGGGCCCAGCCGGTCGGCCAGCTTGCCGCCCCAGATGTTGCCCACCGCCACCGACACGCCGTACACCAGCATCACCCAGCCCACGGCGCCCGCGCTGAAGCCCGACACGTCCGTGAGGATGGGCGCCAGGAACGTGAACGGAATGAACGTGCCGCCGTAGCCGATGGCCGTCTTGGCATACACCAGCAGCAGGCGCGGCTCGGCCAGCACTTTGGCCTGTTGCGCCAGCGAGGCCGGCGGCGTGTGGGCGATGTTGGAGGGAACGAACACCCAGCTGCCGATGAACGCCACCACGCCCAGCGCCGACACGGCCAGGAAGGTCTCGCGCCAGCCGAAGTGCTGCCCGATGAACGTGCCCAGCGGCACCCCCGTGACCAGCGCCACCGTGAGGCCGGTGAACATCACCGCGATGGCGCTCGCGGCCTTTTCCTTGGGCACGAGGCCGGTGGCGATGGTCGAGCCGATGGAGAAGAACACGCCGTGCGCCAGGCCCGTGAGCACGCGGGCGGCCACCAGCGATTCATAGCTGGGCGCCTTCCACGCCAGCAGGTTGCCGACCGTGAACAGCGCCATCAGCCCGAGCAGCAACTGCTTGCGCGGGAGCTTGCCGGTGAGGGCGGTGAGCACCGGCGCGCCGATGGCGACGCCCAGGGCGTAGAGGCTGACGAGCAGGCCGGCGGAGGGAAGGCCGATGTTGAGGTCAGCGGCGACCGTGGGGATGAGGCCGACGATGACGAACTCGGTCGTTCCGATGGCGAAGGCGCTGAGGGTTAGCGCGAGTAGGGCGATTGGCATGGGCACTCCTTCTTGGGATGGGAGGAGTGTCGCGGCCTTATCTTTGCAAATAAACCCTATCTGCTGCACAAAACACTTGATCGAAAATCAAGAATTCATCCTGCGCAGGAGATTCACGAGTAGCAGCGATTCGTAAAGGTTTGACGCGTGTTAAGGGTTTGCTATTACTAAACTGTGCCCATTGCATATTTGCAATTAATAAAAACAAAGATAAACTACATGCTTAATTAATTTAATTTTGTCAAAAGAGAAGGGCAAAATGAGAAATTTGAAAGTTAAGGAATCCTTAGGGAAGGATTTTCCTTGGTTCCCCGTTTTGGTTTGTACATTAATTATTTGCGTAGTGCTTATCTGGGGCGCGTCTTGGTTCTATGCCGAGCATTACGTTAAAAGCTCGGATACAAAATTGCTTACTGACGAAGGGGCTCGTGGAGTTTTTGGAGATCAGTTTGGTGCAGTAAATGCGTTATTTTCAGGGTTGGCATTTACTGGTGTGATCATCACATTGTTGTTGCAAAGGAATGAAATAAAACGACAATCCGCATCTTTGCAACGCCAGCAATTCGAGGTTGGCTTTTTTCAGCTAATGTCAATGCATTCCGCTCTTGTCGATCAACTAGATATCGGGGGCAGTAAAGGGCGACTGGCTTTTGAAAGATTCTTGAGAACCATGCAAATAAAGTCTACTCAAATGGATGTTTTTGAATTGGTCAAGCCATTGGATCGAGCTGATATTGGTGGGCTCGCCGCTTCTGGAGTGTTAACTGAAGGTGTCAAGTTGAAGCTGGATGCCAGCGCAATTGTGGCATTAGAAGAGAAGCTAAAAGAGCCGCAAGGGCGCAGTTATATGTCTCAGTATATGGATGAAAATTTGACTGAGCATCGAGAAATTATCGAGCGAGCGTATAAGCTGGCGCACATTGACACAAAAGATGCTTTGTCGCATTACTTCAGGACACTTTTTCATGTTTTGCGGTATGTTGATGATTCGGCGCTAATTTCTTCAAAAGAGAAGGAGCGCTATGCGAAGCTAATCGGAGCACAGCTTTCCGGCCTTGAGTTGGTTGTAATTTTCTACAATTCTTTAATGCGCCCGACAAAATTTGGCGGAAACCAATTTGGGTTTGGTTTTCCTGATATGTTTAAGCTCCTGAAGAAATATGACTTAATGAAGCATCTTAATGAAAATATTTTGTTCCACCCAATTCATAAGCGCGTATTTGATGGGCTAACTGGTGGAGAGGGAAATGTTTAAAAAAGATCCAATTCCCGATATTCAACGGCTAGAGCAACTAGTCGCGAGCATTCGGCGTGGGGAAATTAGGCTGCCAAAGTTCCAACGTCCTTTTGTTTGGGATAAAGACGATATGCTCGATTTGTGGGACAGTGTTTACAATGGCTATCCAATCGGGAGCGTGCTGTTGTGGCATAGCTCTGAACGTCTGAAAAGCGAGCGAGAAATTTATGGATTCTCTGTTCGTGAGTCGAGCGCTGAGAGTTATCCAACCGATTACCTATTAGACGGACAGCAACGCTTGACTACTGTGTGCGGTGCTTTGTATTGGGACGGGTTGGATATAACTAGCCCTTGGGCGATTCATTTCAATCTAGATGAAGAAAAATTCACTTATCCGAAAACTGGTAATCAAATAAATATGTTTCCATTGAATAAGCTGCTCAATACGAGCGATTTTATTCGGCAATGTATGAAGTTTGAATCATTGGAGAATGGAAAAAAATACTACGAAGCGGCCGAGAGATTGCTGAGATCGGTAAAGGATTACAAAATTGCGGTCGTGAAAATCGGAGAAGTTTCACTGAATGAAGTTGCGCCTATTTTTGAGCGGATTAACAGTACTGGGCGCAAATTGACAATGGTTGATTTGATGAGGGCTGCAACTTGGAAAGAGGGGTTTGATCTCACGCAAGCAATTTCTGATTTTTCTGATTTCTTAATCTATAAGGAGCTTTTTGAAATTCCAGAGGGAAGTGTGTTGCGCGGAATCGCTGTTGCTGCAGGGTTAGGGTTGAACAAAGGAGACATCGATAAGCTTCGGGATCTGAATGGAAATGAGCTTCGGCAGGCTTTTAATTCTTCTCGAGAGGCAACGGTTAAGGCATTGGGATTTCTTCGAGAAGAAATGACGATCAATGACTTTTCACTTCTGCCGTACGGAATTCAACTAACCCATATTTCAGAGTTCTTTAGGCTTGCGCCCAATCCCACAGATCGGCAGGTTGAAATACTGAAAGAGTGGTTTTGGGTGACTTCGATTAGCAAATATTTCAGCGGAGCAAGCACTGGTCAAAATTCTCGTGATTTGCTTGAAATTGGATCTCTCGCAAAGGGTGAAGTTGAAAGCATTTCGCCATTAATTCTGGTGCTGGATATTTCTGCACTTTTGTTTGATGAATTTAATTTGCGCACTTCGTCTAGCACGACTTTTTGTTTGCTCTTAAGGCGTGCTCTCCGAGATTTTAGTCTCGAAGAAATGGATGAAGATCTTGAGGTTAATTTGCCTTCCCGCAAAAGTCGGTCTGATTTCTTTGATTTTTACAAAGGGACGGAAATTGCCGGGCTAAATTTCGGTCAACTAATGAAGATTCATCTGGATCCAAGGCGGATAGACGTAGAAAATTTTTCGCTACAAGGTGGTTTTTTAAACGAAGAGGCTGTTTTTAATTCAAATTCTGGAAATGAAGTTGAAAGCGGATTGATTAGGGTGGAAATTATTTCGGACTATATTTCCCGTTTGGTAAATCGAGAGTGCAGGTTTAATTTCCCCGGAAAATTAGAAAAACTTTGATTGCTATTCCGATTGGGATTCTGGAAGTTGCCGAGCGCGTTGGACTGCGCTGCCTCAGAGGTATACTCCGCTGCCACAAAAAATGGCCGGGTTTGGAAGCCCGTCGAAGTTCTGCGACGAAAGCCGCAGTCACCGCAACATGGTCTGCGGCTTTTCTGTTTGTGCCTCCAGTTTTGGCGGCTCGAACGGGAAGGCGCAAGCCTTGCCGGTTCTCGTCAGAGCTTCCCGGTCTTCCAACCCGTTCGAGCTGCCGCCACCGTTTGGAAGCGGGTGCGGCGGTTGTTGCAAAACCGAAGTTCTGAAAGGCCTCTCATGGCTGAATCTGCATCCACCCCCGTGCAACCCAGCGCCCGTCCCATGTCCCCTGCAACCGAGCTGAACGACCTCGTCATCCAAGCCTGCGACGACGCCGACAGCCTCTACGGCGTCATGCACGCCTACACAGCGCTGGAAAAACTCGTAGACACCGGCGCCTCTGCCGACAGCGAGGAGCCGAGCGGCCCCGAACTGCGCGCCTTGCTCGGCTTGCTCAACGAAAAGCTGATGGCCCGCATCGAAGCCATCAACGCCACGACCGGCGCCGTGCAAGCCGCCCTGCGAGGCGTTGCGCTCCACGCGCGCTGACGCAGCGGCAGCGCCAGCATTCAGGCAGCCGGCCCGCCCGGCTGCCTCACC
Organism: Variovorax monticola; assembly: GCF_051216855.1. NCBI lineage: Bacteria > Pseudomonadati > Pseudomonadota > Betaproteobacteria > Burkholderiales > Comamonadaceae > Variovorax > Variovorax monticola. Next base: position 429,605 of record NZ_JBPJZP010000004.1, on the reverse strand, counting down.
TCAGGCCTTGCCGCCCCCGCCTCCGATGCCTCCGGCATCGCCCGCGCCACCCGCCGCGCCCGCGCCCACCGCCCTCGGCATCCATTCCCTGAAGTGGGAGTGATGCTGGGGTTTGCTGTATTGACGTTGTTGGCGCATTCGATTCGGGGGAGGGGGGGGTGAAGGGGGCGTTTCACCCCCTCAACTTCTCATTGCTCGCTCGGTTGCTTCGGCGGTCCCTCGGACCATTTGCAGCACGAGCGCGTTTTTGCGCAGGCGGGTTGAACAGAGGCGTGCACAGCGTCCAGGCTTGCAAGGTTTCTGATCGACGGGCGCTCGACTTCGTCGATATGGGCGTGCACCTCGACGGAAGTCGCAGTGCCCAGCGTTGTCAGAAGACCGGCGATGTCGTCGAGCCGGCGACGCGCCTGCTTCGACGAAGCGGCATCGCCCTTGATGGCGCGGGCAAAGACGTCGGCGCGGTAGACGCCACCGGTCGCCCGGTTGGGATCTCGCTGCACAGCAAACCACTCCGCCAGCAAGATGAGTTCCCGCGATTCGAGGCGTGTGCTTGCAGGAGCAAACTGCACGTCGTGCGAGAGCCCGGCAAACGAGCATGCGGCGGCCCATGCAGGGGCGAAGACGAAGGCGAGGGAAATCGTTGGACTGAGATATCTCATGCGGCCGCCTTGTTGTTAACGCCCAGGATGTAAGCGGCGATGCTGTCCGCGTTTGCTTTCGCCTTCGCTCGATTCTTGGGGTCTTCTGCGTGCAACCTCGAAATCGTTGTTCCATACCATTCGTCGTTGGAATTGAAGGTGTCTTCGAAGTGCGTGACTTCATGAATCAACGTCAGCAGCTGAGAGTCCCCGTCCAGAACTTCACGTGTTTCAAAGTGGGTCTTGTTGTCCCACTTGAATGTGCAAAAGGTAAGTGCAATCGCAATGGTGTGGGTGGTGGCGTCTGGTTTGCAAACCGCCGCGACAGTCCCGACAGCGCTGCCCATCACACACGTTGCCAGCTTCCCTCCTTCGATGTAACGGACAAAGTTCTTGGCTTCCAAGCCATTAAGTACCCGCGCGCACGCAGTCAAGCCTTTCTGCAGGTACTCACGCATGCCCTGATCGGCAATGCCGAACCAGGTCTTGACCCGGGCTTGAGCCTCCTTGTCCCAACGCTCCAGTTCGGGAAGTCGTTTCTTGGTGATGTAGTCGACTGCCATGTCCCTCAGTTTCAGTGCCAATGTGGCGAACTCCTTGTTGGTCATGTTCGGGCAGATGTTCTCGGTCTGCTCCGCCTCCGGTGGATGTGTGACGCCGGCGTCCACCGTCTTCTTGAACGCGGCTATCTCCAGACCCGAAATCGGCGCCGCATTCGTGGCAAGTGCTGCTGCTGTGGCCGTCGCTCCAAGCGCGTTCTCATCGTCATCGTCATATGTCGCTGTCTGCTGCAGCACAGAAACCAGCGGCTGCGGCACCGGGCAATGGCAAACGACGACGTCGCCCTCCAGCGCTACCTCCGATATGAATAGCGCCCGCCGCGGCCCACCCGCCTTGGCGATGATGCCGACGCTGTTGCACCCCTCGCAATAAGCCCTGCCGCCGATCAACGCGACCCGGTGGCCGTACAGGTCGAACATCGGACCGCCGTAGGGCAGCACGCGGCCGCCAGGTGCCGGCGGATCGCCGACCACGACAATTTTTCGCATCATCTTGGAACCTCCCAGTTGTGGTCTGGGGGTTCTAGAAGGATGTGGCCGATGACACTGTGGCCCAGTGTCAACCGGTCAGGAATTTCTCACGCTGAGGGCAGTTTCATGCGGGTCGGTTGTCGATGGGTCGCTGGCGCTCAGCGCGCAGGCGCAATCCCGATCGCGCTGAACGTCTCCGTCAACTTGACCGCCTGCTTCAGCGAGCCCTTGGTGATCTCCCGCCCCGCCTTGTCCAGAAACTTGATGTCCGTGTCGACGATGAGCGTCACCGGCACATCGCCGTCGGCGCTGGGCCACACCGCCCTGAACTCGTAGGGCCCCATGCGGGCGCCGCCCAGGTGCGGCATCGTCTGGTCGGAGATGCGCATGCCCGAGCCGGCATCGTCTATCTTCAGTGTGCCGAGCACGAACTTCTCGAACGCCGGCTTGGCCTTGAGCAGCGGCCGAATGTCCGATTCGAAGCTCACGGTGCCATCGGCCCAGGCCGGCGCCGCAGCCAGAAGAAGAATTGCGCAGAGCGCGATGAACATCGAGCCGTACCGTGGCGTCATGGGCGGGAGCTTTCGTGGGGGTGTGGTTGCAGCGCGCAGCCCCGAATTCTGGCCCCGCGCCCCGCACCGTCCGTACTCCAGCCGCGTGCCCCAGTGAACAGGGCGTCGGGTGCTCCCCGCAGCGAAATAGAGGAGGAGCGAAGCGGGGGACATTCGCGGAGGGGAGTACCCGGCGTCCTGTGCACCCGCCCTGAAGCGCCCGCCCCGAAGCGCCCGCAACACCCCCCGACAGAAATCTTTCAACCAGGCTGCATCCAAACCCGCATCTGGCGTGTAGACCCTACAGCAGCGAGGAGCTGCTTACCCTCTACAACCCCAGGAGTACTTCCATGCACACCACCCGTTCGATCGCCGTGCTCGGCGCCGTTTCCGCCGCAGCTTTCCTGACGGCCTGCGGCTCGATGTCGATGGCCCCCACGTTCAACCAGTCCAGCCTGCCCGCCACCATCCAGGTGCCCACCGGCAACAAGGTCGCCATGGAAACCGTGGGCAAGGGCGACATCACCTACGAATGCCGCGACAAGGCCAACGCCCCCGGCCAGACCGAATGGGTGTTCGTCGGCCCCGACGCCAAGCTGCTCGACCGCAGCGGCAAGCAGGTCGGCAAGTACTACGGCCCGCCCGCCACCTGGGAATCGATGGACGGCTCCAAGCTGACCGCCACGCAACTGGCCGTTGCACCGTCGGGCCCCACCAGCCTGCCGTTCCAGCTCGTCAAGGCCAACCCCGCCACCGGCTCGGGCGCGATGACCGGCGTGACCTACATCCAGCGCGTGGCCCTGCAAGGCGGCGTGGCTCCTGCTGCCATGCCCTGCACGCCGGCCACCAAGGGCCAGAAGCAAGTGGTGCAGTACCAGGCCGACTACATCTTCTGGAAGGCGTCCTGATCCGGGGGTGAATGTGCGGCGGGGGCGCCGGGTCCGACTACCATCGGGACCTTGCCCAACCCCCCGCCGCCGACCTTGCCCGCTGCAGAACCCTTCGACTACGACGCCGCTCTCATGGCCTGCGCCCGCGGCGACCGCCAGGCCCTTCAGCAGCTGTACCAGCGCGAGAGCCGCTACCTGATGGGCGTGGCCCTGCGCATCGTGCGCCAGCGCCAGCAGGCCGAAGACGTGCTGCACGACGCCTTCATCAGCATCTGGCAGCGCGCGGAAAGCTTCAACCCCGCGCGCGGCGAAGGTCGCGGCTGGATCTACAGCGTGGTGCGCAACGCCGCGCTGAACATGGTGCGCAGCGGCGCGCGCCAGGTGCATGTGAGCGACGAGGCGGCCGAGGCCATCGACGACCAGGCCGCGCTCGCGGCCTACGCCTCGTCGGCCGACCCGTTCGAGCTGCGCGCCGACCTGGGCAAGCTCGAAGGCTGCCTTGGCGGGCTGGAGCCGGCGCGGCGCGATTGCATCCTGTATGCGTATGTGGAAGGCTGCTCGCACGGCGAAATCGCCGAGCGGCTGCAGACGCCGCTGGGCACGGTCAAGTCCTGGATCCAGCGCGGCATGCGCACGCTGCGGGAGTGCATGGCATGAGCACGACCCCAGGCAACAACATCGACAACGATTTCGAAGACATCGACGCGCTGGCGGGCGAGTACGTGCTGGGCACGCTGTCGGCCAGTGCCCGTGCGACGGTCGATGCACGCATGCGCACCGAGCCCGTGCTGCGCGACGCCGTGCAGGCCTGGGAAGCGCGCCTGCTGCCGCTGACCGCGCTGGCGCCGCCGGCCGAGCCGTCGCCCGCGCTGTGGTCGCGCATCGAGCAGAGCCTTGGGCCCGTATTCAGTGCAACAACGCCCAAGGCCGCGCCGGCACGCCCGTCGGCCCTCGCCAACTGGTGGAACAACCTGAACCTGTGGCGCGGCCTGGCCGCTGGCGGGTTCGCCGCCGCCGCGCTGATGGTGGCCGTGATGGTCACGCGCCCGCTGCCTTCGCCGCAGTACATGGTGGTGCTGGTCGCCCCGCAGGACAAGGCGCCCGGCTGGGTGATACAGACCAGTTCGTCGCGCCAGCTGAGCCTGGTGCCGCTGGGCACCTTCGAGGTGCCGCCGCAAAAGACGCTGCAGTTCTGGACCAAGGGCGCCGAGTGGCGCGGCCCGGTGTCGCTGGGCCTGGTGAAGCAGCAGGGCCAGACGCTGCGCATTCCCATCGACAAGCTGCCGCCGCTGGAACCCAACCAGCTGTTCGAGTTGACGCTGGAGCCCGAGAACGGCTCGCCGACCGACCGGCCGACCGGGCCGATCCAGTTCATCGGGCGTGCGGTGAAGGTGCTGTAGCAGCGACGAGTTTGTCTTTGCCTTGCTCCTTCCCCTTCCGGGGGAAGGCTGGGATGGGGGCAGGCAGGGCGCCCAACAGGTACGCCGCTGGCCCCCACCCCAGCCCTCCCCCGGAGGGGAGGGAGAAAAACCCTGGGGTCCGTCTTTTCAGTGGTTCATGCAGGCTTCTCCCTCGGGCTTTCGTTTGGGCCCGCGGTCGTAAAGGGCGGGGCCGGTGGCGATAATCCCGGGATGCGAATCCGCTTTACCAAGATGCAGGGCGCCGGCAACGATTTCGTCGTGCTGGACGAAACACGCGGCACGCTGGGCCTCAGCGCCGCGCAATACCGTTTTCTGGCCGACCGCCATTTCGGCGTCGGCGCCGACCAGATCCTCACGGTGCGGCCATCGCCGTCGGCAGGCATCGACTTTCAATACGTCATTCACAACGCCGACGGCGGCGAGGTGGAGCAATGCGGCAACGGCGCGCGCTGCTTCATGCGCTTCGTCAGTGAACACAAGCTCACCGACAAGCGCGAAGTGCGCGTGCAGACGCTGGCCGGCGTCATCGCCCCGCGCATGGGCGACGACGGCCGCGTGACGGTCGACATGGGCGCCCCGGTGTTCGAGCTGGCACGCGTGCCCTTCGATGCGGCCGGGCTCGACGCGCAGCCCGACGGTTCATGGGAAAAGTGGCACCTTGCCCTTGGCACACGTGCGGGTACCGCTATCGTTTCGGTAGCGGTGCTGTCGATGGGCAACCCGCACGCGGTGCAGGTGGTCGACAACGTTGACACCGCCCCGGTGGCCGAGCAGGGCCCGCAGATCGAGCACCACCCGCGCTTTGCGCAGCGGGTGAACGCGGGCTTCATGCAGGTGGTGGACCGCACGCACATCCGGCTTCGGGTGTTCGAGCGCGGCGCCGGCGAAACGCTGGCCTGCGGCACGGGCGCGTGCGCGGCGGTGGTGGCGGGCATCAGGCTCGGCCTGCTGGACCGCACGGTCGACGTGCAGACGCACGGCGGCATTCTCACGATCGAGTGGCAGGGCGAGGGTCAGCCGGTGCTGATGACCGGCCCGGCCACCACGGTTTTCGAAGGCGACATCGAGGTTCCCGACTTGACATGACTTCCTCCCACAACAACAACGACGCCAACGCCATGAACCCGATCACCGAGGACGACATCGCCAACTACCTGGCGAACACGCCCGACTTCTTCGAGCGCCATGCCCAGCTGCTGGCGCAGGTGCAGCTCACCAGCCCGCACGGCAACCGCGCCGTGAGCCTGCAGGAGCGCCAGGCCGAGATGCTGCGCGAGAAGATCAAGGCGCTGGAGCACCGCCTGATGGACATGGTGCGCCACGGCACCGAGAACGTGGTCATTGCCGACCGCCTGCAGCGCTGGACCAAGGGCCTGCTGACCACGCGCGACCCGCGCAGCCTGCCGTACCGCATTGCGGTCGACCTGCAGTCGCTGTTTTTGGTGCCTCAAACGGCCATCAAGGTGTGGGACTGCAGCAGCGAATATCTCAACGAAGCCTATGCCCAGTGGGTGAGCGACGACGTGAAGGCGCTGGCCACTTCGCTGACCTCGCCGTACTGCGGGCTCAACGCGGGTTTCGAGGCCGCCGACTGGCTGCCGGAGCCGAAGTCGGCCCTGTCGATCGCGCTGATTCCGCTGCGCGCCGACCCCGAGTCGCCGGCCTTCGGCATGCTGGTGCTGGCGTCGCCCGACGCGCAGCGCTTCAACGCCGAGATGGGCACCGACTTTCTCGAGCGCATCGCCGAGCTGGCCTCGGGCGGGCTGTCGCGGCTGCGTCCTTGAGCCGCGCACGCGGGTTGCGCCGGCCCTGGCAGGTGCTGCTTGCCGGCGGTCTGCTCGCCGGAGTGCTGGCCTATGCGGCCATCGGCGCCTTCATCTGGTGGCAGGCCGAAACGCTGTTGGCCAACCCGCCGCAGCGCCCGGCCGACGCGGCGCTGGTGCTGGGCAGCCGCGCCTACCTGAACGGCAAGCCGCACCCCTGCCTGGCGGGCCGGGTCGACACGGCGTTGGCGCTGGCCAAGACCGGCCTGGTCAAGCAGCTCGCCTTCACGGGCGGGGTGGATTCCGAAGACGGCCGCACCGAGGCCCTGGCGATGCAGGAGCGCGCCGTGGCGCAGGGCTTTGCCGGGCCGATGCTGCTGGAGTCCGCCTCGACCTCGACGCGGCTGAACCTGTCGCTGTCGCTGCCGCTGCTGCAGGTGGCGGGGGTGCGCAGCGTGGTGATCGTGTCGGAGCCGTTCCACCTGTGGCGCGTGCAGCGGCTGGTGAAGATGAGCGGCTTCGACCGCAGCTTCGACGTGCAGTACGCGGCGGCGCCCACTTCGTGCTGGAACGCGCTGGGGCCGCTGTCGAAGGGCGCATTGCGCGAGACGGCGGCCATCGTGAACAATGCCTTCCGTGGCTTCCTCTTCTGAGCCCGCGCTTCCGGCCGATGCGGGCTGGATCGACAAGTACCTCGCGCATGTGCGCGTGGAGCGCCGGCTTGCGGCGCGCACGGTCGAGCTTTATGCCTTTCACCTGAAGGCGCTGACCGACAACGCGGCCGAGGCCGGGCTGCCGCTGGACCGCGTGCAGACGGCCCACATCCGCCGCTGGATGACCCGGTTGCACAGCGCCGGGCGCGAGCCGCGCGGCATTGCGCTGGTGCTGTCGTGCTGGCGCAGCTTTTACCGCTGGCTGGGCCATGAGGGCCTGATCGGCTTCAACCCGGTGCAGGACGTGCATGCCCCCAAGGCGGGCCGGCCGCTGCCCAAGGCGCTGGGCGTGGACGACGCGGTGCGCCTGGCCGAACTGTACGACGCCGAGGCCGACCCCTGGACCGAGTCGCGCGACGGCGCCATCGTCGAGGTGCTGTACGGCTGCGGGCTGCGCGTGAGCGAGCTCACGGGGCTCGACGCGCAGCCCAGCCACACGGCGCGCGGCTGGATCGACCTGGACGCGGGCGAAGCCAACGTGCTGGGCAAGGGCAGCAAGCGGCGCATCGTGCCGTTGGGCAGCAAGGCGGCCGAGGCGCTGCGCGACTGGCTCGCGGTGCGCGGCGACTGCGCGGCCATCACCGTGGCGCAGGTGCGCGATGCGCAGGCGGCTGCGGCCCTGTTCATCAGCGCCAAGGGCGTGCGCATGTCGTCGCAGGCGGTGTGGAAGCTGCTGCGCGAGCGCAGCCTGAAAGCCGGCCTGGCCGCGCCGGTGCACCCGCACATGCTGCGCCATTCGTTCGCCAGCCACGTGCTGCAGTCGAGCAGCGACCTGCGCGCGGTGCAGGAGCTGCTGGGGCACGCGAGCATCGCCACCACGCAGATCTACACACGGCTGGACTTCCAGCATCTGGCCAAGGTCTATGACCAGGCCCATCCGCGCGCGAAATCGCGCGAAGACAAAGACAAGTAAGAACACATGAAAATCCTGCGCCTCAAACCCGGCAAGGAGCGCTCGCTCCTGCGTCGACACCCCTGGGTCTTCGAATCGGCCATTGCGCGCGGCGGCGCCGACTCCGGCGAAACGGTGCGGGTGGAATCGCACGACGGCGCGTTCCTGGCCTGGGCCGCGTTCAGCGCCGAATCGAAGATCCGCGCGCGGGCGTGGAGCTTTGTCGAAACGCAGCGCATCGACGCGGCGTTTCTGGCGTCGGTGTGTGCTCGCGCGGTGAAGGCCCGGGGCCTGTTCGACCTGCAGAGCGACGGCGTGCGCATCGTCCACGGCGAGGCCGACGGCCTGCCGGGGCTGATCGTCGACCGCTACGGCGACACGCTGGTGGCCCAGTTTCTGTCGGCCGGCGTGGAGCGCTGGAAGAGCGTGCTGGCCGATGCGTTGCTCGAAGCCACGGGCCTGACCAAGCTTTATGAGCGCTCCGACGCCAGCGGGCGCGAGCGCGAAGGGCTCAAGCCCGTCACGGGCTGGCTGCGCGGGGAGGGCGCCACCGACATCACCATTCGCGAGCACGACTGGCAGCTCGGGCTGAACATCGCGACCGGCCACAAGACCGGCTTCTACCTCGACCAGCGCGACAGCCGCCAGCGCTTTGCCGAACTGGCGAAGCACCGGCGCTTCAAGCGCGTGCTGAACTGCTTTTGCTACACGGGCGGCTTCACCGTGGCGGCGCTGGCCGGGCTCAAGGCCGCGGGCGCGCTCGACGGGGCCGAGCTGGTGTCGGTCGACTCGTCGCTGCCTGCCCTGAACCTGGCGCGCGCCAACGTCGCGCTCAACGGCTTCGGCGGCGAAGGTTCGGGCGTGAAGACGGAGTTTCTGGACGCCAACGTCAACACCCTGCTGCGCGAGTTCGTCGACCAGGGCCGCACCTTCGACGCCATCGTGCTCGACCCGCCCAAGTTCGCGCCCACGGTGGCGCACGCCGAGCGCGCGGCGCGGGCCTACAAGGACATCAACCGCCTGGCGCTGAAGATATTGGAGCCGGGCGGCGTGCTGCTGACCTTCTCGTGCTCGGGCGGCATCGGTGCCGACCTGTTCCACAAGATCGTGGCCTCGGCGGGGCTGGACGCGAACGTGGACGGCTACATCAGCGAACGCCTGGGCGCGGCGCCCGACCATCCGATGACGATCGAATTCCCCGAGGGCGAGTACCTGAAGGGGCTGGTGGTGGTCAGGAAGCCGCTCTGACACAGGGCCTGACACTTCCTTGACCCCTTCGCCAACGCAACTCAGTGGCATTGGCTAAACTTCCCGCCACGCCTTTTTCGGCTCTTTTCCTGTTTTCCGCTTCCGGAGCACTCCCCCTATGGCCCTCATTCCCGCGACCATCCTCACCGGCTTTCTCGGCTCGGGCAAGACCACCCTGCTCAAACGCATCCTGACCGAAGCCCACGGCCAGAAGATCGCGGTCATCGAGAACGAGTTCGGCGAAGAGAACATCGACAGCGACATCCTCGTCACGGAGTCGAAAGAGCAGATCGTGCAGATGAGCAACGGCTGCGTGTGCTGCACCATCCGCGAAGACCTGCGCGAAGCCCTGCAGATGCTGGCCGCCAAGAAGCGCCAGGGCCTGCTGGACTTCGACCGCGTGGTCATCGAAACCACCGGCCTGGCCGACCCCGGCCCGGTGGCGCAGACCTTCTTCATGGACGACGAAATTGCCGAGAGCTACCTGCTCGACTCGATCCTGACGTTGGTGGACGCCAAGCACGCGCCGCAGCAGCTCAACGACCGCCAGGAAGCGCGCCGCCAGGTGGGCTTTGCCGACCAGATCTTCATCAGCAAGAGCGAGCTGGTGTCGGCCGAGGAAACCGAGGCGCTGATTCACCGCCTGAAGCACATGAACCCGCGCGCGCCGCAGCAGAAGGCGCACTTCGGCGACGTGCCGCTGAAAGACATCTTCGACCTGCGCGGCTTCAACCTGAACGCCAAGCTGGACATCGACCCCGACTTCCTGAAAGAAGAAGACGCGCACGACCACGCAGGCCATGACCACGCGCATGGCGAGGCCTGCGACCACCCCTCGCACAAGCACGAAGGCCACGGCCACCACCACCACACCGACGACGACGTGAAGAGCTTCGTCTACAAGGCCGACCGCCCCTTCGACCCGGCCAAGCTGGAAGACTTTCTGGGCGCCATCGTCAACATCTACGGCCCGCGCATGCTGCGCTACAAGGGCGTGCTGAGCATGAAGGGCACCGAGCGCAAGGTGATCTTCCAGGGCGTGCACCAGCTGATGGGCAGCGACCTGGGCCCGGAGTGGGGCAAGGACGAAGTGCGCCAGAGCCGCATGGTGTTCATCGGCATCGAGCTGCCGCGCGAAATTCTGGAACAAGGCCTGGAGCAGTGCCTGGTCTGAGTTCCTGAATTGCTCCTTCCCCCGCTGGGGGAAGGTGGGGATGGGGGCAGGCCGTCGACAAGGCGCTGCGTTTTTTGGGGAAGCCGTCGTGCCCCCACCCCGGCCCTCCCCCAGCGGGGGAGGGAGAAACACACCGGACTACTTGCCGAGCGCGGCCAGCGGCTTGCCGTTGATCTTCAGGCTGCCTTCGGTGAACTCGATCTGCCCGGTCACGTCGTCGCCGTCGCGCTTCACGAAGCCCTTTTCCTCGCCTTGCTCGACCAGGCCCGCCACCATTTCGGGCGGAGGCGTCTGGCCGCTCTCGGCGCCGGTTTCGGCCAGCTTTTCGAGCCACTTCATCGGCAGCCGTGCGTTGGCCTTGAGCGCGCCGCGCTTCATCAGCAGGGCGGTGCCGGGCAGTTGCAGGTCTTCGTCGGTCACGCCGGCCATGCCGGCCATGTAGCTGATTTCGCCGCGCTTGCCGTCGATCTCGACCACCATCTTGTCGATGCCGGCTTCGGGGCTGTACTTGGCCATGGCCTTGAGGTCGGGCGCCAGCTGGTCGGCCAGGGCCTGCATCGCGGCCTGTGCGGCCTTGCCGCCACCCTTGCCGCAGCCGTTGACGGCGCTGGACTGCATCCAGGCGTCGGCCAGCTTCTTGTAGCCGGCGGCATGGATGCGGCGCGCGCTGCTGGTCAGCTCGAACTTGTCGATCTTGGTCTCGCCGATCTTGCCGGTGCCCTTGACGGTGCCGCTGGACGCATAGAGGCCATCCTTGATGCCGGCTTCGCCGAGCAGGTCGAGGCCCTGCAGCAGCACGGTGGTCACGATCTTGGGCGGTGTGTCGGCCGGCACGGCCGAGGCGCCCGGCACGCCGCCGGCTTTCTTGACGACGAGCTCCAGCGTGTCGAGCTTGCCCTCGGTCTTGCCGGTGGACAGGAACCAGCCGGCGCTGCTGTCCATGTCGGCCTTGGCGGTGAGCTTGCCCATCTTCAGGGTGGTGCCGGTGCGCGCGTCGTTGAAGTCCAGGCCGGGCATGGTCATGTCGTAGCGCACCTGGGTGCGCGCGGCGTTCACTTCCATGCGGGCCTGCGCACCTTGCCAGGCGAACTGGCCCTTGCCCTCTTCGGTCAGCTTGGCAGGGGCGACGACCAGGTCGGTGGTGAAGGCGCCGCCGAAGCCGACCTTGGTGTGCGCCGTGAAGGGCTTGGCCTCGCCGAACAGCTTCTTCAGGTCGGCCTGGGTCTTGGCGTCGAGCACCAGTTCGCTGTCGATGGTGGCAGCCGCGAGCGAGCCGCCGGCAATCGGGCCGTGGTGGATGGTGTCGCGGATGGTGATGCGCAGCGGCTTGGGCGGCTTGGCGTCGGCTTCTTCGTCGTCGGCGTCGGCTTGCTCGCCTTCGGCGGGCTTGGCCGGGGTGGCGGGGGCCGCCGTGGCATCGGCCGCGCACCCGATTTCCAGGGTCACGGTGCTGACGGCGCCTAGAAAGCCGCGCTCGTACTGGCGCTCGACCACGCGCACCAGCGCGGTCTGCTTGGGCAACTCTTCGAAGGCGCTGTCGTAGCGCGACTTGACCTGCGACCCGGCATACCAGGTGCTGCCGCCGTAGGCCACCGCGATGGCCGCGGCCAGGACGCCCAAAACTGCTTTCTTGCTCAAGGTTGTTCTCTCTTTTATGTCGAATGATGGGATAGGCCCCCGCTGCCGAATGGGCAAACCAGGGCAGGGCGCGGGCCTGCGTCGTCCCCCCGACAACGCCGCGCGATGCTAACGGAGTTGCCGGCGGCGCCGACCGGCTGGCACGGACATCGCGCGCGTCGGCGAGTTCTCTATACAATCGCGCGCCTGTTCCGCCAGCCACTCTCGTCCACATGGACAAGATGTGACTTCCGGCACGGGGCGCCGCACGTTTGTGGCGGGCTTTCGGGGGTATAACCCCGGGGTTCGTCACTGGCGAGCACCCCGACAACGGAGACACCGAGCGGCCTGAAAGCCGCAGGGTCTCCATGGGAGGAGACACCCAGTGAAAGCGCGTTCCAGTTCGTCAAAGGAGCCAGTCACCGTGAAGAAACCCGCCGCCAAGGCCACGCCAGCAACCAAGCCCGCCACCAAGAAGGCGCCGGCTGCGAAGCAGGCTGTACCTGCGGCAAAAAAGGTTTCCGCTGCTGCACTCGACTCCGCCGCGAAGGAGAAAAGCGCCTCCAAAAAGCCCGCAGCACCACCGGCCAAGGCCGAGACCGCTGCGAAGAAGTCCGCCAAGCCTGCCACTGCTGCAACCAAGACCGCAGGCGCGGGCCCATCGTCATCCAAACCTGTCGGCCGCCCTGCTGCCGTTCCTTCTGCCCCCTCGAGTCCCATGAAAAAAACGGCTGCCGCCTCCACTTCCGCCCCGGCGACACCCTCGATTCCCGCTCAAACCGCCACGCCCGCTCCCGCGCGTGGTGGCCGCGTGTCCCGGCTGTCGCAACTGACCGTTCCCTCGATGCCGCAGTCCGTGGCCTCGACCGCCGCCAAGTCCAGCTTCTCGCAGGCACCGTCCACCGCGCTGGTGCCGCCGCCGCCCCTGGCTGTGAAGAAAGACCCGAAGCTGGCCAACAACTGGAAGGGCAAGACCGCCGCCGAGCTGATCGATGCCGAAGTCATCGCCATGCCCGACGACGAGTACATGAACGAAAAGCAGATGGCGTTCTTCCGCCTGAAGCTCGTGGAACTCAAGCGCGGCATCCTCGAGAACGCCGGCGAGACCACCGAGCACCTGCGTGAAGACACGGTGGTCGTGCCCGACCCGGCCGACCGTGCCACCATCGAGGAAGAGCACGCCCTGGAGCTGCGCACGCGCGACCGCGAACGCAAGCTGCTGAAGAAGATCGAGCAGTCGATCCAGCGCATCGACGCGGGCGACTACGGCTACTGCGACGAAACCGGCGAGCCCATCGGTGTCGGCCGCCTGCTGGCACGCCCGACCGCCACGCTGTCGCTCGAAGCGCAACAGCGCCGCGAGCTCAAGCAGAAGATGTTCGGGGATTGATCAGGCACCCAGCCCAGGACACTTTTCGCTCGACAGTCTTCATCGCATGGCCAAGGAAGAATCGGGCCGCCTTTTTTCCAAGGTGGCCAAGTTTGTTCGCAATCCCCTGAAGGATTGGTCGGAGCTCGACGCGCCGGCCGCGGCCGACTCCTCGCTGCCCGACCAGACCTACAGCCGCGAGATGCTGAAGGAAATGATCGAGCGGCGCCAGCGCAACGACTTCGTGCGCCGGCGCGAGTTCGACATGCTGCGCAAGCTGCGCCAGCGCGAGGCCGCCTCCCACGCCTCCGACGCGACGGTCACGCCGTCTTCTTTCAACGTCAACAGTTCCACCGAGAAGCTCGAAGGCCGCGCGCTCACGCTCAAGAAGATCGACGAGATCGAAGAGCAGATGTCGCAGCAGTGGTGGAAGGGGCGCGGACCGAACGGCGAACCCCTGGCGAGCCCGCCGCCGGACGCCGGCGCCGAGACGCTGCCGCCCGTGCACGACGAGCCTGCAGAAGAGGCGCTTCGGCGGCCGGCGGTTGCCGCCGCGCCCATGGCGCAGTCGGCCGCCCAGTCCCCTGCCCAGTCGCCCGTGCCCCATCTCCACGTCGATGCGCAGGTGTCGGTGCCTGCCGACATGCCGCTGACCTCGTCGCATCTCTCGCACGACGGCGCGCTCGAAGAGGCGGTGATCCGCTTCGCGCACGGCGACGACACGGGTGCCGAAGCGATCCTGCTGCAGGCCCTGGCCTCCGACAGCGCGCCGCCCGGCGAGGCCGAGCACGGCCCCGCGGCCGAGCGCGACGACGACCGCTGGCGCGCCCTGTTCGATCTTTACCGCGCGACCGGAGACGCCGCCAAGTTCGCGGCCGCCCGCATGCGCTATGCCCAGCGCATGCGGCGCATGGGCCCCGACTGGGTCTCGCTCGAGGACCTGGCCCGCAGCGTCAAGGCGGTGACCGCCAGCGAAGAAGCGGCAGAGGCCTCCGCCGAGAGTGGCGCGCAGGCCGACTGGGCCAGCCCGGCGCGACTGGCGCGCGAAGGCCTGGTGGAACTCACGCGCGCCCTGTCGAAGGCGGGCTCGGTCTGGACGCTCGACTGGCGCAGTCTGGGCGGCATCGAGGCCGACGCGGCCGCGCCGCTGCGCGTGCTATTCAATCACTGGGCCGATTCGCCGGTGCAACTGCGCTTCATGGGGTCGCCGCAGCTGCTGGCCGTGCTGTCCGAGGCAGCGCCCAACAACGAGCGCGGCACCGACGACGTGTGGTGGCAACTGCGCCTGGCTGCGCTGCGCCTGATGCACCTGCCCGACGACTTCGAGCTGGTGGCGCTGAACTACTGCATCACCTACGAGGTGTCGCCGCCGTCATGGCAGGACCCGCGCGGCGAATGCACCGCGCTGGCCGCGCCGCCGGCGAACCGGCACAGCTCGGTGTGGTCGCTGCTGTCGGTCGGCGGGAACTCCGAGAGCTTTCCGTCCACCGACACCGGTTTTGCCGCGCTGGCGGGCGATTTGCGGGGCGCATCGCTGTCGAACTGGCAGCGGCTGGACCACGACCTGCGGCACACCGCCGCGCCGGTCATTTCCTGTGCCGCGCTGCTGCGCATGGACCTGGCGGCCGCGGGCACGCTGCTGAGCTGGGTGCGGGCGCGCGATGCCAACGGCGAGCGGGTGCAGTTCGTCGACACCCACCGCCTGATTGCCGCGCTGTTCAACCTGGTAGGCATTGCCGATCACGCGACGGTGGCGGTTAGAAAAAACTAAGGCCCCGGCCCGCCCTGGCGCGGGTTGCATTGCCGGTGGACATCCCCAGATGGCTGCGATGGAACAGTTTCACGGCACCACCATCGTGAGCGTGCGCCGCAAGACCCCCCAAGGCGATCAGGTCGCCATTGGCGGGGACGGGCAGGTCACTCTCGGCACCATCATCATCAAGGGCACGGCGCGCAAGGTGCGGCGGCTCTATCACGGCAAGGTGCTCGCCGGCTTTGCCGGCGCCACGGCCGACGCCTTCACGCTCTTCGAGCGCTTCGAGGCCAAGCTCGAAAAGCACCAGGGTCACCTGACCCGCGCGGCCGTCGAGCTCACCAAGGACTGGCGCACCGACCGCGTGCTGCGCAAGCTCGAGGCCATGCTGGCCGTGGCCGACGCCACCACCTCGCTCATCATCACCGGCAACGGCGACGTGCTGGAGCCCGAAGACGGCGTGATCGCCATCGGCTCGGGCGGCGCGTATGCGCAGTCGGCGGCCAAGGCGCTGCTGGACAACACCGACCTTTCTGCCGAGCAGATCGTGCGCAAATCGCTGGCGATCGCCGGAGAAATCTGCATTTACACGAACATGAACCACACCGTGGAAGCGCTCTGACCATGTCCATGACTCCCCAGGAAATCGTCTCCGAGCTCGACAACCACATCGTCGGGCAGCCGGCCGCCAAGCGCGCCGTGGCCATTGCCCTGCGCAACCGCTGGCGCCGCCAGCAGGTCGACGAAAAGCTGCGCAGCGAGATCACGCCCAAGAACATCCTCATGATCGGCCCGACGGGCGTGGGCAAGACCGAAATTGCGCGACGCCTGGCACGCCTGGCGGACGCGCCTTTCATCAAGGTCGAGGCCACCAAGTTCACCGAGGTGGGCTACGTGGGCAAGGACGTCGATTCGATCATTCGCGACCTGGCCGAAATTGCCGTCAAGCAGACGCGCGAATCGGAAAGCATCAAGGTGCGCGCGCGTGCCGAAGACGCGGCGGAAGAGCGCATCCTCGACGTGCTGCTGCCCCCCGCGCGCGGTGCCGAAGGCGCGACGCCCGCGCTGGACGGCCCCAACCCCACGCGCCAGGCCTTTCGCAAGAAGCTGCGCGAGCACCAGCTCGACGACAAGGAAATCGAACTCGACCTGGCCGAGACCCGCACGCCGCTGGAAATCATGGGCCCGGCCGGCATGGAGGAGATGACCGAGCAGCTGCGCGGCATGTTCGGCCAGATGGGCGGGGGCAAGCGCAAGACGCGCAAGCTCAAGATCGCCGAGGCCATGCGCCTGCTGATCGACGAGGAAGCTGGCAAGTTGATCAACGAGGACGAGATCCGCGCGCAGGCGATCCACAACGCCGAGCAGAACGGCATCGTCTTCATCGACGAGATCGACAAGGTGGCCACGCGCAGCGACGCGCAGGGCTCCGACGTGTCGCGCCAGGGCGTGCAGCGCGACCTGCTGCCGCTGGTGGAGGGCACCGCCGTCACCACCAAGTACGGCGTGGTGCGCACCGACCACATGCTGTTCATCGCGAGCGGCGCGTTCCACCTGAGCAAGCCGAGCGACCTGATTCCCGAGCTGCAGGGCCGCATGCCGATTCGGGTGGAACTGCAGTCGCTCTCGGTGTCGGACTTCGAGAGCATCCTCACGCAAACGCGCGCGTCGCTCGTGAAGCAGTACCAGGCGCTGCTGGCCACCGAGGGCGTCACGCTCGAGTTCACGCCCGAGGGCGTGAACCGCCTGGCGACCATTGCGTACGAGGTGAACGAGCGCACGGAGAACATCGGCGCGCGCCGCCTGTCGACCGTCATGGAGCGCCTGCTCGATGAGGTAAGCTTCGACGCGACCCGCCTCGAAGGCCAATCGATCCGCATCGATGCCGCCTACGTCGACCTGCGCCTTGCGGCACTAAGTCACGACGAAGATCTTTCGCGCTTCATTCTCTGAAGCCGCTTCTTTGGCCCCTGTAACGGCGGCCGCGCTTCACGCATCACTTTCACTGCGTGAGCTAAGTACTTCATCCTCAACGAAATTCGCCGATTCCAAACTTTTGGAATCGGCGCTAAGTTGTTGATTCCATTACAAAAAATACCACCAACGGCCAGTTGCTTCCCAAGTGTTTCCTGCTACAGTGCAAAAAAGTGCAGTTAAGTGGGAAAAAGTGCGGGTAGTGCCCCCTTCGGGTGCTGCAGCACCTCCCAACACAGGGGTTTCGTGGTCGTGTTTCAAGGCGCTTCATCGCTCAGTCTGGATGCCAAGGGGCGGCTCTCAGTGCCGACCCGGCATCGCGACGTCCTGAGCGCCACGGCAGGCGGCCAGCTCACGATCACCAAGCATCCGCACGGATGCCTGATGGTGTTCCCCCGTCCCGAATGGGAAAAATTCCGCGACCGCATCGCCGCGCTGCCGATGTCGGCACAGTGGTGGAAGCGCGTCTTCCTGGGCAACGCCATGGACGTCGAGATGGACGGCACCGGCCGCATCCTGGTCTCGCCCGAACTGCGCGCCGCCACCGGCATCGCGCGCGACACGCTGCTGTTGGGCATGGGCAACCACTTCGAGCTCTGGGACAAGGCCACGTACGAGGCCAAGGAGGCCGAGGCCACCCAGGGCGAGATGCCGGATGTGTTTCAGGACTTCGCGTTCTGAGGACTCACGTGAACACTCCATGGACCCATACGACCGTCTTGCTGAACGAAGCGGTGGAAGCCCTTCTTTCAGGCAGCACGGCAGCCCCCGGCACCTATGTGGATGCCACCTTCGGTCGGGGAGGGCACGCACGCGCCATCCTCTCCAGGCTGGCGCCGGAAGGCAGGCTGATCGCATTCGACAAGGATGCGGAAGCAGTGGCCGAAGCAGCGCGCATCTCCGATGCGCGTTTTTCCATCCGGCACCAGGGATTCCGTTCGCTGGGTGAACTGCCCGATGCCAGCGTCGACGGCTTGCTGATGGACCTGGGCGTGAGTTCGCCGCAGATCGACAACCCGGTGCGCGGTTTCAGTTTTCGTTTCGACGGCCCGCTCGACATGCGCATGGACACCACGCGCGGCGAGAGCGTGGCCGAGTGGCTGGCAACAGCCGAACTTCAGCAGATTGCAGAGGTGATCCGTGACTATGGCGAAGAACGGTTTGCTGTTCAGGTTGCAAAGGCGATTGTTGCTCGCCGACAAGAACGGGGCCCAATTTCAACCACCACCGAACTGGCCGAGCTCGTGGCTGGCACGGTCAAAACCCGCGAGCAGGGCCAGAACCCTGCAACGCGCACATTTCAGGCTTTTCGGATTTTCATCAACGCCGAGCTTGAAGAGCTGCAACAGGCGCTAGAGGCCAGCCTCTCGGTGCTGAAGCCCGGCGGGCGGCTCGCGGTGATCAGCTTCCACTCGCTGGAAGACCGCATCGTGAAGCAGTTCATCGCGAAGCACTCGAAGGAGGTCTACGACCGCCGCGCGCCCTTTGCCGCCCCCAAGGTGATGAAGCTCAACGCGCTCGAGCGCATCAAGCCGTCCGACGACGAAGTGCGCGGCAACCCGCGCTCGCGCAGCGCCATTCTTCGCGTGGCCGAACGCACCGAGGCTGGCTGATCATGGCCCGCATCAACCTGCTCCTGCTGCTGGCCGTCGTGGCGACGGCGCTGTACCTCGTGCACACGCAGTACCAGTCGCGCCAGCTCTACACCGAGCTGGACCGCGTGCAGCAGGAGGCCCGCCGCCTGGAGCTGGACCATGACCGCCTGCAGGTCGAAAAACGCGCCCAGGCCACGCCGCTGCGCGTGGAAAAGCTCGCCAAGGAGCAGCTGCAGATGCGCACCACATCGCCGGCCATCACGCAGTACGTGCGGCCCGACGGCTCGGTGATTCCAGCCGTGGCCCCGGTGGCGCCGGCCGTGCCCGCCACCGCGGGTGCGAAGCCCGCGGCCAAGCCGGTCACCGCAGCGAGGGTTCCGCGATGAGCCGCCGCAGCGTGCGCTACACCACCAGCCCCTTGCTCGCGAGCAAGACGCCGGTGTGGCGCAGCAAGTTCATCGTGGCGGGCATCGCGCTCGGCTTCGTCATGCTGGCGGGTCGCGCCGCCTACGTGCAGGTGTTCAACAACAGCTTCTTCCAGCGGCAGGGCGAAGTGCGCTTCGCGCGCACGCTGGAGCTGCCGGCCAACCGGGGCCGCATCCTCGACCGCAACGGCCTCATCCTGGCGTCCAGCGTGGTCGCGCCCAGCATCTGGGCGATTCCCGAAGACATCGAGCGCGACGACCCCGAGGTGCGCGCCAAGCTCAAGCAGGTGGCCAAGCTGCTCGAGATGCCGCTGAAGGACTTCGACAAGAAGCTCGAAGACGAGGACAAGACCTTCGTCTGGATCAAGCGCCAGGTCGACGAGCCGGTGGCCAAGCAGATCGCCGCGATGGGCCTCAAGGGCATCTACCAGCGCCGCGAATACAAGCGCCAGTACCCCGAAGGCGAAGCCGCCGCGCACGTGGTGGGCTTCACCAACGTGGAAGACAGCGGCCAGGAAGGCATCGAGCTCGCGTTCAACAAGGAGCTGGCCGGCAAGGCCGGCTCGCGCCGCGTCATCAAGGACCGCCTGGGCCGCGTGGTCGAGGGCGTGGGCGACACCGTGCCGCCGCTCGACGGCAAGGACATCCAGCTGAGCGTGGACAGCAAGGTGCAGTTCTTCGCCTACCAGAAGCTGCGCGACGCCGTCACGGCGCGCCGCGCCAAGGCCGGCAGCGTGGTGGTGCTCGACAGCACCACCGGCGAGGTGCTGGCGCTGGCCAACTACCCCAGCTACGTGCCCGACAAGCGCCAGAACCTCACCGGCGAGCAGTTGCGCAACCGCGCGGTCACCGACACCTTCGAGCCCGGCTCGACCATGAAGCCCATCACCGTGGCCATGGCGCTGGAAGCCGGGCGCGTGAAGCCCTCGACGCTGATCGACACCGGCCCCGGCCGCTTCCAGATCGGCGGCTTCACCATCAGCGACACGCACAACTACGGCACGCTGACGGTCGAGGGCGTGATCCAGAAGTCGAGCAACGTCGGTGCCCTGAAGATCGCCCAGAAGATGACCCCGCACGAGATGTGGGACACCTACACCGCGCTGGGCTACGGCCAGAAGCCGCAGATTCAGTTTCCCGGCGCCGTGACCGGCCGGCTGCGCCCGTGGAAGACCTGGAAGCCGGTCGAGCAGGCCACCATGGCCTACGGCTACGGCCTGTCGGCCTCGCTGTTCCAGATGGCGCATTCGTACACCTCGTTCGCGCACGACGGCTCGCTCATTCCGGTCACCATCCTGAAGAACTCCGAGCCGCCGGTCGGCGTGCGGGTGTTCTCGCCCTCCAACGCGCTGGCCGTGCGCAAGATGCTGCAGATGGCCGCCGGCCCGGGCGGCACCGGCACGCGCGCCCAGACCATCGGCTATTCGGTGGGCGGCAAGTCGGGCACGGCGCACAAGCAGGTCGGCAAGGGCTACGCGAGCAACAAATACCGCGCCTGGTTCACCGGCATGGCACCCATCGAGAAGCCGCGCATCATCGTGGCCGTGATGATCGACGAGCCCAGCGACGGCCAGTACTTTGGCGGCGTGGCCGCGGCGCCCGTGTTCAGCGAAGTCGTGCAGCAGACGCTGCGCATGATGAACGTACCGCCCGACCTGGCGGTCAAACCGCTGGTGATGACGCAGGGCGTCGACGAGAGCTTCTGACCATGCTGACCTTCACTTCCCCCCCATTGGCCGCGGCCTGGCTCAAGGAGCGCGCGCCGCAGGCCGCGCTGCACGCCGACAGCCGTGCCGTGGGCGCGGGCGATGTCTTCATCGCCTGGCCCGGCGCCGCCACCGACGGGCGCAAGCACGTGGCGGCCGCGCTGGCGCAGGGCGCGGTGGTGTGCCTGGTGGAGCACGAAGGCGTCGAGGCCTTCGGCTTCGACGGCAACGAACGCATCGTGAGCTACCCCGGCCTGAAGGCCGCCACCGGCCCGATCGCCTCGGCCTTCTACGACAACCCCTCGGCCCTGCTCGACGTGCTGGCTGTGACCGGCACCAACGGCAAGACCTCCACCGCCTGGTGGCTCGCCGAATCGCTCTCCACGCTGCGCGCGGCCGGCGGTGTGCGCGCGATGAACCCCGACGGCAGCCTGCAGCGCGATGCGCCGTCGCCCTGTGCCGTGATGGGCACGCTGGGCATCGGCGTGCCGCCCGAACTCACCTACACCGGCCTGACCACGCCCGACCCCGTCATGATGCAGCGCGAGCTGCGTTCGCTGGTGTCGCGCGGCTTCGGCGCCTGCGCCATCGAGGCCTCGTCCATCGGCATTGCCGAACGCCGCCTCGACGGCGCGCAGATCGCGGTGGCCGTGTTCACCAACTTCACGCAGGACCACCTCGACTACCACGGCAGCATGGACGCCTACTGGCAGGCCAAGGCCGAGCTGTTTCGCTGGCCCGGCCTGCGCGCCGCGGTGATCAACATCGACGACACCCACGGCGCCAGCCTGTGCGCCAACCTGATCGACGCCGGCATCGGCGCGCTCGATGTGTGGACCGTGTCGGCCGACGGCAGGCCGGCCCGCCTCATGGCGCGCGACATCGGCTACGACGCGCAGGGCCTGCAGTTCTCGGTGGCCGAGCAGGGCACGACCGAGGTGCAGCGCCTGTCGACCGGCCTGATCGGCCAGTACAACGTGGCCAACCTGCTGGGCGTGCTGGGCACGCTGCGCGCGCTGGGCCTGACGCTGGCGCGGGCGGTGGCGGCGTGCGCCAGCCTGACGAGCGTGCCGGGCCGCATGGACCGCGCAGGCACCGGCGACGGCGCGCCTCTGGCCGTGGTCGACTACGCCCACACGCCCGACGCGCTCGACAAGGCCCTGATCGGCCTGCGGCCGCTCGCGAAGCAGCGCGGCGGCGCGCTGTGGTGCCTGTTCGGCTGCGGCGGCGACCGCGACCCGATCAAGCGCCCGATGATGGCCGCCGTGGCCGAGCGCCAGGCCGACCACGTGGTCGTCACCAGCGACAACCCGCGCAGCGAAAAGCCCGACGCGATCGTTGCGCAGGTGCTGCGCGGCTTCTCGCGCCCCGAGGCGGCGCAGGTGCAGCCCGACCGCGCGGCCGCCATTGCCGACGTGCTCGCGCAGGCGGCTCCGCAGGACGTGGTGCTGATCGCCGGCAAGGGCCACGAGGCGTGGCAGGAAATTGCCGGCCAGCGCATCGCGTTTTCAGACAAGGCCCATGCGCTGCAAGCGCTGGCCCGGCGAGGTGCGGCATGACCGGCACGACATCGCTCGATATCACGCTGGCCCAGGTGCAGCAATGGATTCCGGGTTCGCGCCTGGTGGGCGACGCCTCGACCGTCATCGCCCGTGTGCACACCGACACGCGCACGCTCGGGCCCGGCGACCTGTTCGTCGCGCTCAAGGGCGAGCGCTTCGACGCCAACGGCTTTCTCGCCGAGGCGAAGGCGCAAGGCGCCGTGGCGGCCATTGCGCACCACGGCCTCGAAGCCGCCGGCCTGGCCGGGCTCGAAGTGGCCGATTCGCTGGCCGCGCTCGGTGCGCTCGGCGCCGGCTGGCGCGCGCAGTTCGCATTGCCGCTCATTGCCGTCACCGGCAGCAACGGCAAGACCACGGTC
This sequence comes from Variovorax monticola, assembly GCF_051216855.1. Taxonomy (NCBI): domain Bacteria; kingdom Pseudomonadati; phylum Pseudomonadota; class Betaproteobacteria; order Burkholderiales; family Comamonadaceae; genus Variovorax; species Variovorax monticola. Next base: position 406,924 of record NZ_JBPJZP010000004.1, on the reverse strand, counting down.
ACGCAGATGATCGCGGCGGTGCTGTTCGCCGGTCGCGCCGAACGCGCCCTGGCCACCGCCGGCAACTTCAACAACGAGATCGGCGTGCCGCTCACGCTGCTGCGCCTGCGCGCGGAACACCGCCGGGCGGTGCTCGAACTGGGCATGAACCATCCGGGCGAGATCGCGCGGCTGGCCGCCATCTCGCGCCCGACCATCGCGCTGGTCAACAACGCGCAGCGCGAGCACCAGGAGTTCATGGCCAGCGTCGAAGCGGTGGCCATCGAGAACGCCGCCGTGTTCGCGGTGCTGCCCGACGACGGCACCGCGGTGTTCCCTTATGGCGACACCTTCACCGCGCTGTGGACCGACATGGCGCGCGCCGGCGGTGCCCGCCGCTGCATGACTTTCGGCGAGCCGGAAGACGCCGACATTTCGCTGGAGCGCGCCGAATGGGCGCAGGGCGCCTGGGCCGCGCGCATTCGCACGCCGCTGGGCGCCTTCGACACACGCCTGCACATCGCCGGGCGCCACAACGTCGTGAACGCGTTGGCGGCCACGGCCTGCGCGCTGGCGGCCGGCGTGTCGCTCGAGACCATTGCCGCCGGCCTGGCCGCCTTCGAGCCGGTCAAGGGCCGCTCGCGCGCCAGCGAAATCGTGTTGCACGGCGGCCATGCGCTCACGCTGGTGGACGACAGCTACAACGCCAACCCCGATTCGGTGATCGCCGCCATCGACGTGCTCGCCGCCCTGCCGGGCCCGCGCCTGCTGGTGCTCGGCGAAATGGGCGAGGTGGGCGACCGCTCGCCGGAGTTCCACGCCGAAGTCGGCGCCTGGGCCCGCAAGCGCGGCATCGAGTCGGTCTACACGCTGGGCGCCGCCACGGCGCACGCCGCCACCGCCTTCGAGGGCGGAGCCGACGGACAACATTTCGACGGGTTCGACGCGCTGGGCGCGGCCGTGCTCGCGCGCCTGCCGCAGGTCGGCAGCGTGCTGGTCAAGGGATCGCGCTTCATGAAGATGGAGCGCGTGGTGCAGGCCATCGAGGCGCACGCACAACCACAACAACAAAAAGGAGGCCGGTCATGATGCATGAGCCGCGCGAAAACACATGCTGCTGACCCTCGCCCAATGGCTGCAGACGCTGTCGCCCGAATTCGGCTTCTTGCGAGTCTTCCAGTACCTCACCTTCCGAGCGCTGATGGCCGCGGTGACCGCGCTCGTGGTCGGCCTGGTGGCCGGCCCGTTCGTCATTCGCCGCCTCACCGCGCTCAAGATCGGCCAGCCGGTGCGCGGCTACGGCATGGAAACGCACCTGACCAAGAGCGGCACGCCCACCATGGGCGGTGTGCTGGTGCTGTTCGCCATCGCCTTCGCCACGCTGCTGTGGTTCGATATTTCGAACCGGTTCGTGTGGATCGTGCTGTGGGTCACCATGGGCTTCGGTGCCATCGGCTGGGTCGACGACTGGCGCAAGGTGGTCAGCAAGGACCCGGAAGGCATGCGCTCGCGCGAGAAGTACTTCTGGCAATCGGTGGTCGGCCTGCTGGCCGGCTTCTACCTGCTGTTCAGCATTTCGGAAAGCTCCAACTGGCGCGTGCTGCAGCTGTTCTTCGCCTGGGTGCAGTCGGGCTTCGACCTGGACTTTCCGCCCAAGATCAACCTGCTGGTGCCCTTCTTCAAGGAAGTGAGCTATCCGCTCGGCGGCATCGGCTTCGTGATCCTTACCTACCTGGTGATCGTGGGCGCGAGCAATGCCGTGAACCTGACCGACGGGCTGGACGGCCTGGCGATCATGCCGGTGGTGATGGTGGGCTCGGCGCTGGGCGTGTTCGCCTACGTGACGGGCAGCACGGTGTACTCCAAGTACCTGCTGTTTCCCAACATTCCGGGCTCGGGCGAGCTGCTGGTGTTCTGCTCGGCCATGGCCGGCGCAGGCCTGGCGTTTCTTTGGTTCAACACGCACCCGGCGCAGGTGTTCATGGGCGACGTGGGCGCGCTGGCGCTGGGCGGCGCGCTGGGTACCATCGCGGTGATCGTGCGCCAGGAAATCGTGTTCTTCATCATGGGCGGCATCTTCGTGGTCGAGGCGGTCTCGGTGATGGCGCAGGTGATGTACTTCAAGTACACCAAGAAGCGCTACGGCGAAGGCCGCCGCGTGCTGAAGATGGCGCCGCTGCACCACCACTTCGAGAAGAGCGGCTGGCGCGAGACGCAGGTCGTGGTGCGCTTCTGGATCATCACGATGCTGCTGTGCCTCGTGGGCTTGTCGACGCTGAAGCTGCGCTGAACACACCATGCGGCACCTGAAAGACCTCCCCGTTCTCATCCTCGGCCTCGGCGCGTCCGGGCTGGCGATGGCGCGCTGGTGCGCGCGCCACGGCGCGGTCGTGACCGTGGCCGACACGCGCGAGGCGCCGGCCTCCCTGGCGACGCTCACGGCGGAGTTGCCCGACGTGACCTTCGTCGGCGGGCCGTTCTCGGCCGCGCTGGTCGAAGGCACGCCGATTCGCGCGGTGTACCGCTCGCCGGGCCTGTTGCCCGAAGTCATCGCGCCGGTGGCCGATGCGGCGCGGGCCATGGGCCTGCCGCTCGGCGGCGAGCTGGACCTGTTCGCGCGCGCGCTGCTGGACCTGCGGACCGTCGAAGTGCCGGTGGTCGAAGCCGAAGCCGACGCTGAGCCGGAAACCGCGCCGGACGCGGTCGCCGAGCCTGAGCAAGCCGAAGCGCAGGCCGAACTGCCGCTCGATACCGCAGCGCCGGTCGAAGCGGTCGAACCTGCACCGACGCCCAAAGCCGAACCGGCGACCGCATCGAGTGAACCCGCCGAAGCGCAGCCTGAGCCGACCGTGTCCGCCATGGCCGAGGCCATGCCGCGCGATCCGTCGATCAGCGTGACCGTGCCTGAGGGCATTCAGCCTGACGCCGCGGTGCAAGATGCAGCCACCGAAGAAGCCCCTGCATCGGAAGCCCCGGAAGCGCCCGACGCTGCCGCTGCTTCGCCCGCAGCCGCCACCGTCTCCCGCCTGCCCAGCATCGGCAAGCCCTACGTCCCCACGGCCGCCCGCGAAGCCGCGGAGTTCGTCGCCAAGATCGCAAAACTCGCCGCCACCAACCCGGCCTCGGCCGTCGCGGAAGAAGAAACAACCCAGCTCGAACTGGCGCCCCCTGTCGAGCCCGAAGCGCCCAAGGGCTACACGCCCGCCGTGCTCGCCATCACAGGCACCAACGGCAAGACCACCGTCACCTCGCTCACCGGCCAACTGGTCGAACGCGCCGGCAAGACCGTGGCCGTGGCAGGCAACATCGGCCCGACGCTGCTGGACACGCTCAGCGCGCACATAGACGCCGGCACGCTGCCCGATGTGTGGGTGCTCGAACTGTCCAGCTTCCAGCTCGACGGCGTGCAGGGCTTCGAGCCCACCGCCGCCACCGTGCTCAACCTCACGCAGGACCACCTCGACTGGCACGGCGACATGAAGTCGTATGCCGCGGCCAAGGCGCGCATCTTCGGCGCGCGGGGTCTCATGATTTTGAACCGCGACGACGCCGGCGTGATGGCCATGCTGCCCGCGCCCCTGCGGGTCAAGCTGCAGCGTCCGCAGATCCGCACCCACGTCACCTTCGGCGCAGCGATGCCGCTGCGCCCGGGCGACTACGGCATCGAGCGCGTCAACGGCATGACCTGGCTGGTGCGCGCGCTGGAAGCCGACGAAACGCAGAAGCGCAAGCGCGGCGCGGTGGTGGAAGAAGAAATCTTCCTGCAGCGCCTGATGCCCGCCGACGCGCTGCGCATCCGCGGGCGCCACAACGCAATGAACGCGCTGGCCGCGCTCGCGCTCGCGAGTGCCGCCGGTTGCGCGCTCGGCCCCATGCTCTACGGCCTGCGCGAATACCGCGGCGAGCCGCACCGCGTGGAGTCCGTCGCCATCGTGGACCAGGTCGAGTTCTTCGACGACAGCAAGGGCACCAACGTGGGCGCCACCGCCGCCGCACTGGTCGGCCTCGGCGAAGAGCGCCGCGTGGTCGTGATCCTGGGCGGCGAGGGCAAGGGCCAGGACTTCGAGCCGCTGGCCGAGCCCGTGCGCCAGTACGCACGTGCCGTGGTGCTCATCGGGCGCGACGCGCCGCTCATCGAGGCCGCGCTGGCCTCCACCGGCGTCTCGCTGCTACACGCCGCCTCGATGCACGACGCGGTGATGCTCGCCGGCGCGCGCGCCAACCCGGGCGACGCCGTGCTGCTGTCGCCGGCCTGCGCGAGCTTCGACATGTTCAAGGACTACGCACACCGCGCCGAGGTGTTCCGCGACGCCGTGCAGGCCTACGAGGACAGCCCGCGCGGGCTGGTGGAAGACACCGCTTCCGATTCGACGGAGGAACCGCTGTGAACCCCGCTGCCGCAGGCGCCACGCCCAACACCCGCACCGGCCGGTTCAGCGGCTGGTTCACGCGCGCCCGCAGCGGCATCGACGCGCTGCCCGTGCACCTGCCCGTGCGGCTCGGCGGTGCCGGCATCGCGCAGACCAAGGCCACGCCGATGCGCGTGCTCGGCTTCGACCAGGCGCTGGTCTGGGTCACGGTCGCGCTGCTGACCTGGGGCCTGATCATGGTGTATTCGGCCTCCATCGCGCTGCCCGACAACCCGCGTTTCGCGCGTGCCGGCTACAGCGCCTCGTTCTTCCTTACGCGGCATGCCGCGTCGGTGGCCATTGCGCTCGTCGCCGCGCTGCTGGCCTTCCAGATCCCGATGAAGACCTGGGAGCGCGTCGCGCCCTGGCTCTTCGTGGCGTCGCTGCTGCTGCTGGTGGCTGTGCTCATTCCGCACATCGGCATCAACGTGAACGGCGCGCGCCGCTGGTTGCCGATGGGCTTCATGCGCTTCCAGCCGTCGGAGCTCGCCAAGCTGGCGATGGTGCTCTACGCCGCCAGCTACATGGTGCGCAAGATGGAGATCAAGGAGCGCTTCTTCCGTGCCGTGCTGCCGATGGGCATCGCGGTGGTGGTGGTGGGCATGCTGGTGATGGCCGAGCCCGACATGGGCGCGTTCATGGTGATCGCCGTGATCGCCATGGGCATCCTGTTCCTGGGCGGCGTGAACGCGCGCATGTTCTTCGTGATTGCCGCGCTGGTGGTGGTGGCCTTCGGCAGCATCGTCGCTAGCAGCCCGTGGCGCCGGGAGCGCATCTTTGCCTACCTCGATCCGTGGAGCGAAGAGCATGCGCTGGGCAAGGGCTACCAGCTGTCGCACTCGCTGATCGCCATCGGGCGCGGCGAGGTCTTCGGCGTGGGCCTGGGCGGCAGCGTCGAGAAGCTGCACTGGCTGCCCGAGGCGCACACCGACTTCCTGCTCGCCGTGATCGGCGAGGAGTTCGGCCTGGTCGGCGTGCTGCTGATCATCGGCCTGTTCCTCTGGCTCACGCGCCGCATCATGCACATCGGCCGCCAGGCCATCGCGCTCGACCGCGTGTTCTCGGGCCTCGTGGCCCAGGGCGTGGGGGTGTGGATCGGCTTCCAGACCTTCATCAACATGGGTGTGAACCTGGGCGCGCTGCCGACCAAGGGCCTGACGCTGCCGCTGATGAGCTTCGGCGGCTCGGCCATCCTGATGAACCTGGTGGCGCTGGCGATCGTGTTGCGCATCGACTACGAGAATCGAGTGCTCATGCGCGGGGGGCGCGTATGACCGGCCGTACCGCACTCGTCATGGCGGGCGGCACGGGCGGCCACATCTTCCCGGGCCTGGCCGTGGCCGAGGCCCTGCGCGAGCGCGGCTGGCGCGTGCACTGGCTGGGCGCCCCCGGCAGCATGGAAGAAAAACTGGTGCCGCCACGCGGCTTCGCCTTCGAGCCGGTGCAGTTCGGCGGCGTGCGCGGCAAGGGCCCGCTCACGCTGGTCCTGCTGCCGCTGCGCCTGCTGCGCGCCTTCTGGCAGAGCCTGGGCGTGGTGCGCCGCGTGAAGCCCGATGTGCTGGTGGGCCTGGGCGGCTACATCACCTTCCCCGGCGCCATGATGGGCGTGCTGCTCGGCAAGCCGCTGGTGCTGCACGAACAGAACTCGGTCGCCGGCCTCGCCAACAAGGTACTGGCGGGCGTGGCCGACCGTGTGTTCACGGCCTTCCCGAATGTGCTGAAGAAGGCGCAGTGGGTGGGCAACCCGTTGCGCGCGGCGTTCACCTCGCAACCCGATCCCGCCACGCGCTTCGCGGGCCGCACCGGTCCGCTGAAATTGCTGGTGGTCGGCGGCAGCCTGGGTGCGCGCGGCCTCAACACCGTGGTGCCACAGGCGCTGGCCCGCATCGCGCCCGAAACGCGCCCGCAGGTGCTGCACCAGAGCGGCGCCAGGCAGATCGACGAGCTGCGTGCCAACTACGCGGCGGCCGGCGTGGAGGGCGAACTCACGCCCTTCATCGAAGACACCGCGCAGGCCTATGCGGACGCCGACATCATCGTCGCGCGGGCCGGCGCCAGCACCGTCACAGAAATCGCGGCCGTCGGCGCAGCAGCGCTGTTCGTGCCTTTCCCCTCGGCGGTCGACGACCACCAGACCACCAACGCGCGCTTCCTCGTGGACGCGGGCGGCGGGTGGCTCGTGCAGCAGGCCGACCTCACTCCTGAATTGCTGGCTGATTTGCTACAGACAACCGAGCGCACCGCGCTGATCGACAAGGCCGCCAAGGCCAAGACCATGCAGAAGACCGAAGCCGTGGACGCCGTCGTTCGCGCCTGCGAGGAGCTTGCCAAATGAAGCACGCGATCCGTCACATCCATTTCGTCGGCGTCGGCGGCTCGGGCATGAGCGGCATTGCCGAAGTGCTGCTGAACCTGGGCTACAGGATCACCGGCTCCGACCTGTCCGACAGCGTCACGCTGCGCCGGCTCGCGGGCCTGGGCATCGGCACCTTCGTGGGCCACGCGGCCGCGCACATCGACGGTGCCGACGCGGTCGTCACCTCCACCGCCGTGCAGTCGGACAACCCCGAGGTGCTGGCCGCGCGCGAGAAGCGCATTCCGGTCGTGCCGCGCGCATTGATGCTGGCCGAGCTGATGCGCCTGAAGCAGGGCATCGCCATTGCCGGCACGCACGGCAAGACCACCACCACCAGCCTGGTGGCGAGCGTGCTCGACGCCGCCGGCCTGGACCCGACCTTCGTGATCGGCGGGCGCCTGAACAGCGCCGGCGCCAACGCGCAGCTCGGCAGCGGCGACTACATCGTGGTCGAGGCCGACGAGTCGGACGCGTCGTTTTTGAACCTGCTGCCCGTGATGGCGGTGGTCACGAACATTGACGCCGACCACATGGAGACCTACGGGCACGACTTCGCGAAGCTGAAGAAGGCCTTTGTCGACTTCCTGCACCGCATGCCGTTCTACGGCGTGGCCATTCTGTGCACCGACGATGCGGCGGTGCGCGACATCGTGGCCGAAGTGACCTGCCCCGTGACCAGCTACGGCTTCGGCGAGGACGCGCAGGTGCGCGCCATCGACGTGCGCGCCGTCGGCGCCCAGATGCACTTCACCGCGCAGCGCCGCAACGGCGTGACGCTGCCCGACCTGCCCATCGTGCTGAACCTGCCGGGCGAGCACAACGTGCGCAACGCGCTGTCGGTGATCGCCGTGGCGGTCGAGCTCGGCATTGCCGACGAGGCGGTGCAGCGCGGGCTGGCCGGCTTCAAGGGCGTGGGCCGGCGCTTCCAGAGCTACGGCGACATGGCGGTGCAGGGCCATGAAGACGGTGCCGCGGGCACCTTCACCGTGATCGACGACTACGGTCATCACCCGGTCGAGATGGCCGCCACCATTGCCGCTGCGCGCGGCGCGTTCCCGGGCCGCCGGCTGGTGCTGGCGTTCCAGCCGCACCGCTACACCCGCACGCGCGACTGCTTCGAAGACTTCGTGAAGGTCATCGGCACGGCCGACTCGGTGCTGCTCGGCGAGGTCTATGCCGCCGGCGAGGCGCCCATCGTGGCGGCCGACGGCCGCACGCTGGCGCGCGCCCTGCGCGTGGCCGGCAAGGTCGAACCGGTGTTCGTCGACGACATCGCCGCCATGCCGCAGGCCATTCTGGACAACGCCCGCCCGGGCGACGTGGTGCTCTCGATGGGGGCCGGCTCCATCGGCGCGGTGCCGGGCAAGGTCGTCGAACTCGCTGCCGCGCTGTCCGCCACGGCTTCCACATTGCAGCGCGACACGCGCAAAGAGGGGGGCGCATGAGCCTTCAGGATCCCACACGCTTCGGCAAGGTTGCCGTGCTGTTCGGCGGCAGTTCCGCCGAACGCGAAGTTTCATTGATGTCGGGCACCGGCGTGCTCGAAGCCCTGCGTTCGCGCGGCGTCGACGCGCACGCCTTCGACCCTTCGCAGCGCGAGCTGACCGAGCTCAAGCGCGAGGGCTTCGCGCGCTGCTTCGTCGCGCTGCACGGCCGCCACGGGGAAGACGGCACCGTGCAGGGCGCGCTGGAGCTGCTCGGCATTCCCTACACCGGCTCGGGCGTGATGGCCTCCAGCGTGGCGATGGACAAGGTCATGACCAAGCGCATCTGGCAGGCCGACGGCCTGCCGACGCCCAAGTACGTGCGCCTGGCCTTCGACCAGCAAAGCCGCGAGCAGGTCATGGCCGTGCCCGACGTGCTGGGCCTGCCGCTGATCGTGAAGCCGCCGCGCGAGGGCTCGTCCATCGGCGTGACCAAGGTCGAGGGGTACTCGCAGATGCAGGACGCGGTCACGCTGTCTGCGAAGTACGACGCCGACGTGCTGTGCGAGGAGTTCATCGACGGCGAGGAAGTGACCTGCGCCGTGCTCGGCCACGGGCTCGATGCACGCGCGCTGCCCGTGGTGCGCATCGCCGCGCCCGAAGGTGCCTACGACTACCAGAACAAGTACTTCACCGACGTCGTGCAGTACCAGTGCCCGAGCGGCCTGTCCGATGCCGAAGAACACGAGATCCAGCGCATCACGCTGGCCGCGTACCGCACGCTGGGCTGCCGAGGCTGGGGCCGCGCCGACGTGATGATCCGCGCCAGCGACCGCAAGCCGTTCCTGCTGGAGATGAACACCTCCCCCGGCATGACCAGCCACTCGCTGGTGCCGATGTCCGCGCGCGCCGCGGGCATCGCCTACGAAGACCTGTGCCTGCGCGTGCTGGCATCGGCCGCGCTCGACGCAACGGGAGGCTCGCAATAGCCATGGCCGACAGCATTCCCGCGCCCTTCGACGTCAAGCTCATGAACATCGTCGCGAACATTGCGTTCGTGATGGTGACGCTCATGCTGCTGGCGGCGGGCGCCTGGTGGGTGCTGCGCCAACCGTTCTTTCCGCTGGCCGGCATCAAGGTGGACGGCGAGGTCACGCACAACAACGCGGTGACCCTGCGCGCCAACGTGGCGCCGCAGCTGAACGGCAACTTCTTCACCATCGACCTGGCGCGTGCGCGCAGTGCCTTCGAGTCGGTGCCGTGGGTGCGCAGCGCGGTGGTGCGCCGCGAGTTCCCGAACAAGCTGCACGTGACGCTCACCGAGCAGGTGCCGGTGGCCACGTGGGGCGACGACGCGGGCTCCAGGCTCATCAACGGGTTCGGCGACGTGTTCGAAGCCAACGTGGCCGAGGTGGACGACAACCTGCCGCGCCTGGACGGGCCTGTCGAACAGGCCGGGCAGGTGCTGGGCATGTACCGCGTGCTGCAGCCTCAGTTCCAGCCCTACGACCTCACCATCGACGAGCTGACGCTGTCGAGCCGGGGCAGCTGGAAGGTGGTGCTGGACAGCGGTGCCGAGCTCGAGCTCGGCCGGGGCCAGAGCGAGGAGGTGACGGCCAGGCTGCAGCGGTTTTTGAAGACCGTGACCCAGGTCGCGGCGCAGTACCGCCGCACGATGGTCGATGTCGAAGGCGCCGATCTGCGCCACAACGACGCGTATGCATTGCGGCTGCGCGGCGTCACCACGGTCTCGCCAGAGGCCCCAAGAAAAATCAAGTAGCGAACACCGAGAAATCGAGGACATATCAATGCCCAAAGAATACAAAGACCTGGTCGTAGGACTGGACATCGGCACCGCCAAGGTCATGGTGGTGGTGGCCGAGGTGCTGCCCGGCGGCGAGCTCAAGCTGGCCGGCCTGGGCATTGCGCCCAGCAACGGCCTGAAGCGGGGCGTGGTGGTGAACATCGACGCCACGGTGCAGAGCATCCAGCAGGCCTTGAAGGAGGCCGAGCTGATGGCCGACTGCAAGATCAGCCGCGTCTACACGGGCATCACCGGCAGCCACATCCGCGGCATCAACTCCAGCGGCATGGTGGCGGTGAAGGACAAGGAAGTGACGCCCGCCGACGTGGCCCGCGTGGTGGAGACGGCGCGCGCCATCAACATCTCGAGCGACCAGCGCCTGCTGCTGGTGGAGCCGCAGGAGTTCGTGATCGACGGGCAGGACGTGAAGGAGCCGATCGGCATGAGCGGCATGCGCCTGGAGGCCAAGGTGCACATCGTGACCGGTGCGCAGAGCGCGGCCGAGAACATCATCAAGTGCGTGCGCCGCTGCGGGCTCGAAGTCGACCAGCTGATGCTGAACCCGCTGGCTTCGAGCCTGGCGGTGCTGACGGAAGACGAACGCGAGCTGGGCGTGGTGCTGGTGGACATCGGCGCGGGCACCACCGACGTGGCGATCTTCACCAACGGCGCGATCCGCCACACGGCCGTGATTCCGATCGCGGGCGACCTGATCACGAGCGACATCGCGATGGCGCTGCGCACGCCGACCAAGGACGCGGAAGACATCAAGGTCGAGAGCGGCTACGCCAAGCAACTGCTGGCCGACCCCGACCAGCAGGTCGAAGTGCCGGGCCTGGGCGACCGCGGTCCGCGCATGCTGAGCAAGCAGGCGCTGGCCGGTGTGATCGAGCCGCGCATCGAAGAGATTTTTTCGCTCGTGCAGCAGGTGGTGCGCGAGTCGGGCTACGAGGAAGTGCTGTCCTCGGGCGTGGTGCTCACGGGCGGCAGCGCGGTGATGCCGGGCATGGTCGAGCTCGGCGAAGACATCTTCTTGAAGCCCGTGCGAAGGGGCATCCCGAAGTATTCCAGCGCCTTGTCCGACATGGTCGCGCAGCCTCGCGCCGCTACAGTCATGGGCCTTCTGGAAGAGGCACGTTTTGCACGCATGCGCGGCTTCAAGGTCGCGCAGAAGAATGGGTCGGTAAAGACTGCATTCGGACGTTTCAAGGACTTCATCGTGGGGAATTTCTAGCCATGATCAAGTCTCCACTCTGGCTCGCACGCGGCAGCCCCCCTTTGCATTTCAACGAGCGATGGCGACGCACAGGTCCACCATCGTGACGCGCGCACGTTGATCTCGTCACGGCAGAAGAATATTCACAGATACATAACGGCAACTGCAAGATTCAAGGAGTTAAAAATGACCATCGAAATGATCGAAGTCGAAGAGTTCAATCAGGGCACGCAGATCAAGGTGATCGGTGTGGGCGGTGGCGGCGGCAATGCGGTCGCCCACATGATGGAGCGCGGCGTGCAGGGCGTTCAGTTCGTCTGCGCGAACACCGACGCACAGGCACTGCAACGCAGCAACGCGCACAAGATCATCCAGCTCGGCACCAGCGGCCTGGGCGCCGGCAGCAAGCCCGACAAGGGCCGTGAAGCGGCCGAGCTCGCGGTGGACGACATTCGCGCGGCCATCGACGGCGCCCACATGCTGTTCATCACCGCCGGCATGGGCGGAGGCACCGGCACCGGCGCGGCACCCGTGATTGCACGCATCGCCAAGGAAATGGGCATCCTCACCGTGGGCGTGGTGACCAAGCCCTTCGACTGGGAAGGCGGTCGCCGCATGACTAACGCCGATGCCGGCCTGACCGAGCTCGAAGCCAATGTCGACTCGCTGATCGTGGTGCTCAACGAGAAGCTGCTCGACGTGCTGGGTGAAGACATCACGCAGGACGAAGCCTTTGCGCACGCCAACGACGTGCTGAAGAACGCCGTGGGCGGCATCTCGGAAATCATCAACGAGTACGGCGGCGTGAACGTCGACTTCGAAGACGTGCGCACCGTGATGGGCGAACCCGGCAAGGCCATGATGGGCACGGCCGCCGCAGCCGGCCCGGACCGCGCGCGCATCGCCGCCGAACAGGCCGTGGCCTGCCCGCTGCTGGAAGGCATCGACCTGTCGGGCGCCAAGGGCGTGCTGGTGCTGGTGACGGCATCGAAGGGCTCGCTGAAGCTGAACGAGTCGAAGCTGGCGATGAACACCATCCGCGCCTACGCGTCGCCCGACGCGCACGTGATCTACGGCGCGGCCTACGACGAGAGCCTGGGCGACGAAATGCGCGTGACCGTGGTGGCCACGGGTCTCTCGCGCACGGAAGCCCGCCGCCAGGCCCCGACGCTGGAAGTGATTCGCACCGGCACCGACAACATCCCCTTCACCGTGCCCACGCTCGGTGGCATGGGCCACGCCAGCAGCGGCGGCAACGGCCACCAGCCGAACTACGACGGCATGGCCGTTCCCAGCGTGTGGCGCACCAACCGCACGATGGCGGCTGCCAAGGTCGACGCGCTGTCTTCGGGCGGCATGGACGACTTCGAGATTCCGGCCTTCCTGCGCCGCCAGGCCGACTGAGCCCGGCTCGCCCCAGGCTGCGCGCACTTCGTGCCGCTTCGCTGCCCTCTGCGGGGGTTGCGCGAAGCGGCCTACCTGACGCAGAGGGCACGAGGGAAACGCAAGGGGCACAGGAAGACCTGAAAGGGACTTTCGGCGGCTCTAGGCGCTGCGTTCCGTCTCGTGCCCTTTGCGTCCACTTGCCTGGATTGCATAGAACCCATGTCTATCGGTGCCATAGCCAGGGGCATAGGGCGCCACACGCATGGCGCGCCTAAAATCCCCGGCGTGCTGCAACAACGAACCCTCAAGTCGATCAGCCGCGCCGTGGGCGTGGGGCTTCACAGCGGTCAACGCGTGGAACTGACCCTGCGACCGGCCCCGGCCGACACGGGCATCGTGTTCCGCCGCGTCGACCTGCCCGAGCCGGTCGAGATCCGCATGACCGCCGAGGCGGTCACCGACACGCGCCTGGCGTCCACCGTGTCCGAGGGCGGCGCCAAGGTGCAAACGGTCGAACACCTCATGTCCGCCTGCGCGGGCCTGGGCATCGACAACCTCTACATCGACATCACGGCCGACGAAGTGCCGATCCTCGACGGGTCGGCCTCGTCTTTCGTGTTCCTGCTGCAAAGCGCGGGCATCGCGCTGCAGAAGGCGCCGCGCCGCTTCATCCGCGTGACCCGCAAGGTCGAGGTGCGCGAAGGCGAGGGCGCCAACGAGAAGTGGGCGAGCCTGGAGCCGTACCACGGCTTCAAGCTGGCCTTCGAGATCGACTTCGACCACCGCGTGGTGAACTCCACCGGCCAGCGCGTGGAGTTCGACCTGGGCACCGATTCGTACAGCCGCGACATCGCGCGCGCGCGCACCTTCGGCTTCACCAAGGAAGTCGAGTACATGCGCAGCAAGGGTCTCGCGCTCGGCGGCGGGCTGGACAACGCCATCGTGATGGATGACACCAAGGTCCTCAATGCCGGCGGCCTGCGCTACGACGACGAGTTCGTGAAGCACAAGATCCTCGACGCCATGGGCGACCTGTACGTGGTCGGCAAGCCGCTGCTTGCGGCCTACACCGCGTTCCGCTCGGGCCATGCGCTGAACAACAAGCTGCTGCGCGAACTGCTCTCGCACAGCGACGCCTACGAAGTCGTGACCTTCGACGACGAGAAGCGCGCACCGCGCGGCTTCAGCGAAGTCGCTCGCGCCTGGTAGGGCGCGTTTTTCTCCATGCTTCTTTTTCGCTGGGCCATCCTGCTGCTTCTGCTGGTGGCGGGCGTGTCGTTCGCGTTCTATGCGGGCACGGGGCAGCACAAGTACCGGCGCTTCGGCTGGACCGTGCTCAAGTGGACGCTGCTGGCCGCGTTCGGCTTCTTCGCGGTGCTGATCGCCGAACGCGTGGCCTGAAGGTTGTCAGGCCTCACGCGATTGCGACTGCGACCGCTCAGCGCGAACGTCCTTGCCGGTAGGTGCCGGCATGCGTCTTCGACAACTCGGCCGCCTGCGCGAGCCGCGCCATCGAACGCCCCACCTGCGCATGCGTGATCGCAATGCCCAGCGCGTCCGCGGCGTCGGCGCCGGGCACGCCGGGCAGGTCGAGCAGCCGCCGCACCATCTCCTGCACCTGCGCCTTGGCGGCGCCGCCGTGGCCGGCCACGGCCTTCTTCATCTGCAGCGCGGTGTACTCGGCCACTGAAAGGTTGTTGGTGACCAGTGCCGTCACGCAGGCGCCGCGTGCCTGCCCCAGCAACAGCGTCGACTGCGGGTTGACGTTCACGAAGATGATTTCCACCGCCGACGCATCGGGCTGGTAGCGCGCGGTAATTTCCGCGATGCCGTCGAACAGCACCTTCAGGCGCGCCGGCAGGTTGCCGCTGCCGAGGTGCCGGGTGCTGATGGTGCCGCTGGCCACGTAGCGCAGCGCATGGCCGTCCGCGTCGACCACGCCGAAGCCGGTGGTCTGCAAGCCGGGGTCGATGCCAAGAATGCGCATGAAAGGAAACGTTAAGGCCTAAGCCCGGGTAAAGAGAGGCGAAAGAGGTGCGAAGCCACGCAGGAAAGCCGTGCGATCGCGGGCAGAATCCGAGCCGACTCGGACCGTCCGCCCCGCTTCTCGCAGGGCGCGCCACACAAGGAAGCGAATGTGAATGTAGTCGAGTCCTCCGCGCAGCGGCAACTGGACGAAGCCCGGGCCCTGCTCGAACGCGCGCAGCACCCTGCCGAACGCGCCGCCGCCAGCTTCAGGCAGGCCGAGTTGCTCGATGAACTGGGCCGCCGCGGCGAGGCGCTGGCCGCCTGCAGCCGGCTGCTCGAAGAGTTCGCGGGCCAGCCCGCGCACGGCGTGGTGGTGCCTTGCTGCCAGGCGCTGCGCCTGCTGGCGCACATGCTGCGCCAGATGCACCGCCCCGCCGACGCGCTGACCACGCTCGACCGCCTGGTTGCCGCGCACGGGCACCGCAGCGAACCTGAGATCCGCGCGCACATCGCCGACGCGCTGTTCCAGCGCACCTGGCTCATCGACGAGCCCGCGGCCCGCTGCGCGGCGTGCGATGCCATGAGCGAACTGCTCGACGCGCAGGCCGACGCCGTGCTCGACGCGTGGCGCGTGGAAGCCCGGTTGCTGAAGGCCGACACCGAACACCACCGCGGCTTGCCGCAGGACGCGCTGGCCACGCTGGACGCCGCCATCGAGCGCTTCGACGCCAGCACCGACCCCGGCGTGGTGCTGCGCGTGGCGCGGGCGCGCCTGGCCTCGGTGCTGAACCTGCGTGAGCTGGCGCAGCACACGCAGGCCCAGGTGCTGTGCCTGCAGGTGGCCGACCAGATCGAGGCCGGCCTTGCCGATGCGGCACCCGAACTGCGCGTGGAGGGCGTGCGTGCGTTGACCCTGTTCTTCGACGGTCTGGGTCTCGACGAGCAGGCGCGGCGGGCCGAGCTCGTCGGCTGGCTGCTGGAGCGCTATGGCCGCGATGCGTCGTCGCAGGTGCGCCGCATGGCGGCGGTGCGCGCCTACGACTGGGCGGTGGGGCTGCGCGACCAGGGCGACGGTGCAGCGGCGCTGGACGCCTGCGACCGCTTGCTGGGCACCTTCGCCGGCGACGCCGATGCCGCGGTGCGGCGCACGCTGGCGAGCGCGCTGCTCAACAAGGGCTTCGTGCTGCTCGAACTGCGGGGCCGTGCCGAGGATGCGCTTGCGGTGTACGAGCAACTCATGGTCGACCTGCGCGATGCCGGCACACCTGAACTGCAGGAAATGCGGGGCAAGGCCGCGGCGGGCCGCGCGGCGTGCCTGAGGCGGCTGCGCCGCACGGGCCCGGCCGATGCCGGCGAGCTGTCCGCCGAGCTGCGCGAAGAGGTCCGCGACCAGGTCAGGCAAGGCCGCAAGCACGGCGATACGGGCGAGTCGCTGGAGGCGGTCGCGCGCTTCGACGAAGTGATTGCCGCGCATGGCGCATCGACGCACCCCGAACTGCGCCGCCAATGCGCGCGGGCGCTGGTGCACAAGGCCTTCTGCCTGATCGCGCTCGAGCGCTTCGGCGAGGTCGTGGCCGCCGCCGACGCGATGGACGCCAGCTACGGCGCCGATGCCTCGACGGCCATGCAGGAGCAGGTGGCGCTGTGCCTTCAATACAAGAGCACGGCACTGGACCGCCTCGGCCAGCGCGACGAAGAGATGCGGGTGCATGACCAGATCGTCGCGCGCTGGGGCAACTCCGAGCTGCCCGACCTGCGCGCGCGCGTGGCCGGTGCCCTGTTCCGCAAGGGCGCCGCCTTGCGCCAGGCAGGGCGGCTTGCCGAAGCCGTCGCCTGCTACGACGAGGTGGTCACGCGCACCGCGGGGGCCCGCGAGAGCGCGCTGCAATTGTGGGCGGCCAAGTCGATGATCAACAAGGCCAAGGTGCTGAAAAAGCTCGGCGACCCGGTGGGGCAGGCCAAGGCGTACCGCGTGCTCATCGCGCGCTTCGGCGAGTCGGGCGATGCGGCGCTGCGCGAGCGCGTGGCCAACGCCTGCGAATGGCTGGCCGAAGCGGAAGGGCAGCAGGGGCGTGGGGAGGCGCAGCGCACGGCGCTCGAGCTGGCCCTGGGCCGCTTCGGCACGGCCTTGTCCGCGGAGCAGCGCACGCGCATGTCGCGCGAACTGCAGGCCGTGAAGGCGAAGGCCCTCGGCCGCATGGCGAAGCAGGCCTTCGACCGCGTGGTGCGCCGCAAGGCCTGAGCGCCTTGCGGTGGTGCTTCATGCGTTGAAGTACCAGCGGATCGAGTGGAAAAAGATCGGTGCGGCGAAGCAGAGGGCGTCGACGCGGTCGAGCAGGCCGTTCGCGCCGGTCACGCCCACGCCCTTCTTGCCCCAGTTGGGAATGCCCCGGTCGCGCTTGAGGGCCTTCATCACCAGGTGCCCCATCGACCCCGCGATGCAGGCGATGACCGACACGGCCAGCGCCTGGCCGAACTTGAACGGCGTGATGAACGAGAACAGCGCGCCCACCAGGCTGGCCACCACGATGCCGATGCCCCAGCTGGTCCAGTTGAAGCTGCGGCTCACGTTGGGCGCGAACGGCGCGCGTTGCGTGCGGCGCGAGATCAGGTGCTGCACCAGCACCGAGGTCTGCACCACGAACACCAGGAAGAACACGAGGAACGCGCTCTTGCCTTCGTAGCCCGGAAAGCTCAGCAGCAGCAGCGCCGGCACGTGGCTCATGCCGTAGACGCAGACCATGATGCCCCACTGCAGCTTGGCGTTGCGCTCGAGGAACTGGCTGGCGTCGTTCGACAGCGCGCTGGCCACCGGAATGGCCAGGAACACGTACACCGGAATGAACACGGTGAACAGGTCGAAGCGCGCCGTGGCCACCAGCCAGAACTGGATCGGCAGCACCACGAAGAACGCGAGGATCAGGCTGCGGTGGTCGCCGCGCCGCGTGGGCGAGAGCGTGATGAACTCGCGCAGCGCGAAGAAGGAGATCAGCGCGAACAGCACCGTGGCCACGGTCTCGCCGAGCGCCCAGCCGACCCAGAAGATGATCACCATGAACCACGTCGTGCCCAGCAGTGCGCGGAAGTGCGCGAGCTCGGCTTGCCAGGTGGCGTCGTGCACGGGGTTGCGGCGCTCCCTGAAGGTCAGGAAGAAGGCCGTGGTGCTCACGATCACGAGCACGCCGAAGACGATGAGGAAGAGGGCCGCGACCTGCTGGGTCGGGGTGAGGTTGCGCAAGAATTGGTTCATGTCAGACGTCGCGCAATGCGATCACGGCGGCACGCGCGCGATCGAGGAAGGGGCGGCGCTCTTCGCCTTCTTCCACGCGAAGCGGCGCACCGAAGGTCACGGAGCAAAGAATGGGCACCGGCACGATCTCGCCCTTGGGCATGACGCGCTGCACGTTGTCGATCCAGGCCGGCACCAGCACCACGTCGGGGAACATCGTCGCAAGCGCATAGAGGCCCGACTTGAACTTCTGCGGCTCGCCCGTGTGGCCGCGCGTGCCTTCGGGAAAGATGATGATCGAGTCGCCGCTGCGCAGGGCTTCGATGAGCGGGGCCAAAGGGTCGGGGGCGGGCGGTGCGTCGGCCGCTGGCGGCTCGGGCTGCGCTGGTATTGCCGGTGGTTCAGGCGCGCGCGGCGGTGGAGGCGGCGGGGCGGGAAGGTCGAGCCGGCCCTGCACGTCGTTCACGACTTCCTCGGGCGTGTCGGCGAAGGGCGGTGACATCGGAAGCAGCGGCTCCATCGACGGCTCGATGCGCTCGGCGGGTGGTGCAACGACAGCGCGCGGTGCTGGCACCGGCGGCGGTGGGGCTTCGGCGGCTGCCGGTGCGGCAGGTGCCGCGGCGGCGCGCTCCACATACACCGCGTTGAACACCTCTGTCGTGATCCAGCGCTTGAACGGCGTGTTGGCCCAGTAGTCGCGCGCCGCGATCGGCCGCGTGATGCTGCGCAATTCCTCGGGCAGTGCCGCCCAGATCATCACGAGGTCGGCGTGGCTCTGGTGGTTGGCGAAATAGATGCGTTGCTCGGCCTTCGGCGGACACCCGTACCAGCGCGCTTGCGCGCCCGTGAGCAACCGGACGATTCCCAACAACAACCAACCTGTGAGCTTAGCCAGCATATGGGCGCGATGATACGGGCCATGCGATGGCGTTTCGATCCTCTTTCCCTGGCATGGGCGGTGGCCCTTTTCATCCTGCTCGTGCTGCTGGCCACCGTCGGCGCGCGATGGGGCTGGGTGCGCAGTTTCTTCGGCGACGTGCTGGCCGTGGTGTGGGTCTACTTCGTGTTCAGGACGGCGATCGGCGCGCGCGTGTGGCCGCTGGCGCTGGCCGCGCTGGGCGTGGGTTGCGCCGTCGAATTCGGGCAGTACCTGGCATCGGTGTGGCACCTGCGCATTTCGAACCGCGCGCTGCGCATCGTGCTCGGCAGCACGGCCGACTGGTGGGACGTGGCGGCCTACGTGATCGGCTTTGCGTGCGTTCTGGCGCTCGAAAGCCTGCGCAATTTGCTCAGGGCAGTTCGGCCGAAGACATCCGCGCCATGACCGTCGACGCCCGCCCGCTCAGGTAGGGCGAGCTTGGCCGGCGCTCGAAGAACTTGGGGCTCGGCAGCATCACCGCGAGGCGCGCGGCCTCGTTGGCGCTCAGGCGCGACGCGGGCTTTTTGAAGTAGTACTGCGACGCCGCTTCGGCGCCGAACACGCCTTCGCCCCACTCGACGTTGTTGAGGTACAGCGCCAGGATGCGCTGCTTGCCGAGGAAAACCTCGAGCAGCGTGGCGAGCACCAGCTCCTGGCCCTTGCGCAGCATGGTGCGCTCCCCCGACAGCAGCAGGTTCTTGGCGAGCTGCTGCGTGATGGTGGAGCCGCCGCGCAGGCGCACCGGCTGCACCGGCCTGCCGCGCGCCAAGCCGCGCGCGGTGCGCTTGGCGGCCAGTTCCTCGGCCTTGGCGTTGCGCTGGCGCGCGCGTTCTATGGCCTCCCACTCCACGCCGTTGTGGTCCACGAAGCCGGCATCCTCGCTCGCGATGACAGCGCGCTTGAGCGTGTCGTTGATCTGCGCATACGGCACCCACTCCTGCCGCCAGCCCGCGCCGCGGCCCTGGTGAACGGCGATCTGCCAGGCCTCGGAGCGCTGGAAGGCGGTGCTCTGCGGATCTACCACGGCCATCGTGGCGATGCGCACCACGAAGAACAGCTCGAGTGCCACGCCCGCCACCACGAGGCAGGCGATCAGGCGCAGCACGGCCTTCATGGTTTCGCCTGCACCGGCGCGAGCGATGCGCGCACTTCCGCCAGCACCTGCGCCGAGGGCGGGCGCACGCCGCGCCAGAGCTCGAAGGCCTCGGCCGCCTGCTCGACCAGCATGCCGAGCCCGTCGCGCGCGACCGAGCCGTGCGCCTGCGCCCACGCCATGAAGCCTGCGGCCGCCGGGCCGTACATCATGTCGACCGCGAGCCCGCCGGCACGCAGCACGCGGGCGTTCACCGGCACCGCATCGCCCGCGAGGCTGGAGGCCGTGGCGTTGACCACCACGTCGAAGCTGCCCGGCACCTCGTCGAGCGCCCAGGCTTCCAGCGCGGCGCCGTGGCGCAGCGCGATGGCCGCATGACGGCGCACCAGCGCCACGGCCTTGCCCACCGTGCGGTTGGCCACCACGACCCGCGACGCGCCCGCGTCGAGCAGCGGGCCGAGCACGCCCGCAGCCGCGCCGCCCGCGCCGATCAGCAGCAGCGACTTGCCCTGCAGCGGCACCGCGGCGTTGTGCACGATGTCGGCGACCAGGCCGATGCCGTCGGTGTTGTCCGCGTGGATGCTGCCGTCGTCCGCGAAGCGCAGCGTGTTCACCGCCTGCGCGAGCGAGGCGCGTTCGCTGACGTGCTGCGCGAGCGCGGCGGCGTCGAACTTGAAGGGCACGGTGACGTTGCAGCCGCGCGCGCTGTCGCCGCGCTCGGCGGCTTCCCGGCGAAAGGCCGCGATGCCTTCTGCGAAGGCGCCGAGGGGCACCAGCCGCCGGCCGTAGTCCATCTGCTGGCCGCAAAGTTCGGCAAAGCGCGCGTGGATGCGCGGCGAGCGGCTGTGCTCGACGGGGTTGCCCACTACACAGTACAGGTCCATGGCCTTCTCTCCGCTGCCGCCGGTGGCGTTGTCTTGTCGTGTTGACGGGTTACTGGGACGAGAGCTCGATGGTCTCGTCGCGCGTGAACTTGAAGCGCGACTGCAGCACGATCTGGTCGCTCTGCCTGCGCATGGCGTCGGTGAACTTGCCGAAATTGCCCACGCTGCGCACGATGGCCTGCGCACGCCGGTCGAGCGTGACGTCGCCCGAGCTTTCGTCGACGGAGGTGTCGAGCACCTGGCCGTCGAAGTTGACGGTGATGGTCATCTTCAGCTCGCCGTAGAGCTTCTTGCCGGCGGCCGACGGAAAGTTCTCGGTGCCCTTCAGTTCGATGCGGCGGCGCAGGGTGTCCACATAGATCGCATAGGCGACCTCGCGCGTGGCGGGGCTCAGGTAGCGCTTCTTGGGGCGGGCGTTTTCCTCGTTCACGCGGCGCTCGATTTCGGCGACCAGCTCGACCATCTGGCGGCGCTTTTCTTCGCGCGCGGCTGCCTCGGTCGGCTCGCCCGCGCTGCGCGGATCGGGCACCGGCATGGCGGCCAGCTCGCGCTTGATCTGCGCGAGCATCTGGATCTGCTGGGCCTGCAGCGCCTCGACCTGGCGACGCGAATCCTCGAACGAATCGCCCATCGCGGTGAAGCTCGACGGCGGCAGCGGACTGGTCGCGCGGCCCCTTTCAAGATCGCCGCCGCCCGCGAGCGAGGTCTGCGCCATCACGCGCGCGCTCGCATCGGGCTTGTCGTTGGTCTTGCTGTTGACCAGGATCACTTCGAGCGGCGTTTCGCTGAAGACCTTGTTGAACGACTCAGGGTCGACGAAGCGCACCGCGAGCAGCGCGACGTGCGCAATGACCGACACGCCCAGAGCGATCTGCAGCGTGCTGAGGTCCTTGAAGTTCATTGCTGAAAACTCCTCCAGGGGCGCATTTCTCCGGACGGTCCGCCGGCGTTCATGCAGGCGTGTTTTCGGGCGCGGCCTCGTTGTCTGTCAGGTCGACGGCAATGGCGATCGGGCCAGCGACCACTTCGTCGTCGTCACCCTCTTCGCCGGCGGCCGCATCGGCTGCGTCGGTTCGAGGCGTGTCGAGGCGTTCGAGCACCGTGCCGGTGACGTCGAGCGCAATCTCGTCGATTTCGCCGAGCTTCACGCGCAGGCGCGCGCCGCGCTCCTGCTGGCCGGCCACGGGGAACACCAGCGGCAGCGCCTCGGCACGCACCAGCGCGCCGTTGGGCAGGTCCTTGATGACGGTGGCTTCCAGCTCGGTGATGCCCTGCTGCTGCAGGTACTTCAGCGTCCAGAAGCGCTCCATGCCGCCCTGGTAGGCGTTGTAGGTCGCATAGGCCGCGTCGAAACCCGAGAGGATCGAGAACAGGTCGGCGTCCTTCGGCTTGAACGGCGCGGCCAGCGCGGCGGTCTTGCCATGGCGCGCGGCCGCGATGATCTGCCACTGGTTCACCAGGTCGGTGTAGCGGCGCAGGGGCGAGGTGCTCCAGGCGTAGCTCTTCACGCCCAGGCCCGCATGCGGCAGCGCGCGCGTGCCCATGCGCACCTTGATGCCGGGCGCCAGGCTGGCCTGGCTGCGGTAGAGGCCTGGCACGCCGAGTTCGCCCAGCCAGCTGCCCCAGGTGCTGTTGGCCAGGATCATGGCCTCGGACACGATCAGGTCGAGCGGCGCGCCGCGCTGGCGCGTGCTGATCTGCACCTGCTCGCTGCCGACAGGCTCCTTGCCGTCGTTGCCCACGAGGCGGAAGTTGTAGTCGGGCCGGTTGAAGTTCTCGGGCTTGCCACGCACCACTTCGCGCTGCGCCTTCAGCTGCTTCGCCAGGCGGAACAGGAAGGAGAGCGGGGCGCGCAGGTTGGCCGCAGCGTCGGGCGTGTTGTCGCTCTGGAAAGACGCGTCTTCGAGCCAGGGCTGCGTGACGACGGCGTCGAGCTGGTCGTGCCGCAGGTTGGCCACGATGGGCACGCGCTCCAGCCTGGTTTCGGTGCCCTGCAACTCGAGCGTGGCTTCGTCGAAACGCGCATAGAGCGACACGGCCGGGCGGTCGCCGCCTTCGAGCAGCGTGTAGGTGTCGACCACCTCGTCGGGCAGCATCGTGATCTTGTAGCCGGGCATGTAGACCGTCGACATGCGCGCACGCGCCACGTTGTCGATGGCGCCGCCGGGCGTGAGCGCCAGGGCCGGCGCCGCGATGTGGATGCCTACGGTGACGGTGCCGCTGCCCAGACCCTGCACCGACAGCGCATCGTCGATTTCGGTGGTCTGCGAATCGTCGATCGAGAAGGCCTGCACGCCGGCGGCCACGGGCAGGTCGTCCACGATGGCCGGCGCCGCGAGCGCGGGGAAGCCGGTGCCCTTGGGGAAGTTCTCGAACAGGAAGCGGCGCCAGTGGAACTGGTAGGGCGAGTCGATGGCTCCGGCGCGTTCCAGCAGGTCGAGCGGCGCGCGTTGCGTGGCGCGCGAGGCGTCGACCACGGCCTTGTATTCGGGGGCGTTCTTGTCG
This sequence comes from Variovorax monticola, assembly GCF_051216855.1. Lineage (NCBI taxonomy): Bacteria > Pseudomonadati > Pseudomonadota > Betaproteobacteria > Burkholderiales > Comamonadaceae > Variovorax > Variovorax monticola. The sequence continues at coordinate 383,752 of NZ_JBPJZP010000004.1, read as the reverse complement.
GGCTTGAACAGGATCTTGAAGAGCTGTTCGCGGATCGGCGGCGGGCACACGCCCTCGGCCAACTGCCCGGCCCATTCGACGATCTGCGCCTGCACGAGCTTCTTCTTCTCGATGGCGGCCAGCGCCTGCTGCACGATCTCGGCCGGCGCTTTCTTGAAACGCCCCTTGCCCGCGCGGCGGAAATAGTGCGGCGCCTCGAACAGCGCGAACAATGCCGCGGCCTGCTGCGCGAGCGTGGGCTTGTCGCTGAAGTAGTCGGCCGCGAGGTCGGCAAAGCCGAATTCCCCCTCGGCCGCGAATTCCCAGGCGAGGTCGAGGTCCATGGTGGCGGCGAGGGTGCGCGCCTCGGCGATCAGGTCGGCGGGCGACGGTTTCTCGAACCGAAGCACGATGTTGGCGCTCTTGACCTTGACACGCTTGCCCGTGTCGAGCTCGACCTGCGCCGACGCTTCGGCCTCCGACAGTACGCGGCCACCGAGGTACTTGCCGGCTTCTTCAAACAATACAAACATGGGCGGGATTCTCCCACGCAGGAGGGCGCCGCCCGGCCCGCCGTGTTCAGACGGGGTTGATGAACGCCATCACATCGTCGAGATGGCCTTTATCGAAATCCGACAGGGCGTGGTCGCTGCCTTCGAGCAGCTTGATGTTGCTGTCGGGGTAGCGCGCCGACATCTCGTGCCAGTCGAGCGCCTCGTCGCCCTTGGCGATGATGGCGAACACGCGCTCGGGCCGAGTGAGCTGGCCGACTTCCATCGCGCGCAGCTCGTGGATGTACTCGGCGCGGAAGTAGAAGTGCTCGGACGGGTCGTGCCACACCGTCTGGTCGCCGATGTAGCGCGTGAGGTCGCGCGCCGGATGCACCGCGGGGTTGAGCAGCACGGCGCGGCAGCGCGTCATGCCTGCCACGTAGGTGGCGTAGAAACCGCCGAGCGACGAGCCGACCACCGCCATCGACTTGCGCGGCCAGTGCGCGATGCCCTTCATCACCATGTCGATCGCGTCATGCGGCGACGGCGGCAGTTGCGGGCACCACCACTGCAGGTCCGGGTGGCGTTGCGCCACGCGCTCGGCCATGATTCGAGCCTTGGTCGAACGGGGCGAAGAGCGAAAGCCGTGCAGGTACAACAGGTGAGTGGTTTGCGGATCCATGCGAGGAAAGAACGGTGGGTGCCGACGTTGCACCCCACTTGCCGGAAGCGGGTAATTTTGCATGAGGTCTGATCTCGCGAGGCCGCTTCCAACGTACAAAAACCCTGCCGTGCAGGGTTCTTCGGTAAAGACACAGCTTACCGTTGCCAGGGGTGCTCGGGCATCCTGCGTGCACCCTTGCCGGGTGTGCTGCGTGCAAGGAATTCAAAAGTATTCAGAGCGCAGCCATGGAAGCTTGAATTGGTCTACGTTCGGGCTACTTCGTCTGCGTGAAGCCTGGCACCCGAGGGTGTGCCATTGCGCTGTTCACGCCGCTGAAAGCGGCGCAAGTGTCACGGCGACGGTTGTTGCGCGCATCCCATGAACGGGTGAGGCTCGCCGGGATGTGCGGTGCACCGCGCGGCTTATGCTTGTGCCCATGAACACCGAGACTCAGCACGACGCCATGCCACGCCGCTGGGGCGTGCTCGTTGTCGAAGACGACAGTCGTGCGCGCGCATTCTTCGAAGCCAGCGTGCAACGCAGCCCGCGGCTCTACTGGCTCGGCAGTGCCGGCACGGTGCAGGAGGCGCTGGCCTGGCTGGCCCACACCACCACGATTCCCGATGTGCTGCTGGTCGACCTCGGCATGCCCGACGGCACCGGCCTGGACGTGATCCGCGATGCCGTGGCGCGCTTTCCCGGCTGCGAGCCGCTGGTGGTGTCGGTCTTCGGCGACGAGGAGAACGTGCTCGCGAGCATCGAGGCCGGTGCCGTCGGCTACATCCACAAGGACGCCGCGCCGGAGGACATCGCGCAGACCATCGTGGAGATGAAGGCCGGCGCCTCGCCGATCTCGCCCATGATCGCGCGGCGCGTGCTGGCCAAGTACCGCAGCCTGCAATCGGCCGCCTTGCCTGGCGCATCCGGCGCCGTGGCGGGCGCCGCCCTCGAGGCGGTTGCCGAGGAGTCCGACCGCGGCTTGCTGTCGGCGCGCGAGCACGAGGTGCTCACGCTCATCGCACGCGGCTTCTCCTATGCGGAAATCGCACGGCTCAAGGGCCTGAGCGTGCACACGGTGCAGACCCACATCAAGAACCTCTACGGCAAGCTCGCGGTGCACTCCAAGAGCGAGGCGGTGTTCGAAGCGACGCGGCTCGGCCTGCTGTCCCACCCGGGCTGACGCCAGATGCGGCCGAGGCTGGTGTCGCTGCTGGTGCTGTGGCTGGCGTTGCTCGTGGCCGGTGGTGCGTGCGCCGCGACAGCAACAGCGGCGGCGGCAGAGGTGCCCGTCGAACTGCGTCGCGGCACCGTGACCACCGTGGTCGACGGCGTGATGCGCACCGAGCCGGTCGAGTTGTCGTACCACTGGGACCGCCTGCACCAAGGGCGCCCGGGCTTTGCGCGGTTCGACCTGCCGTTCAGCCTCGACGCCGCGCCGCAGACGCCGTGGGGCATCTTCATTCCGCGCGTCGGCAATGTCTTCGAGGTGCAGCTCAATGGCGCGCTGCTGCAGGTCTATGGCGACCTGGAGCGCGGCAACGACGCCGACTATGCCAAGGCGCCCCTCTACGTGCCCGTGCCCGGGCGGCTTCTCAAGCAGGGCGACAACCTCCTGCAGATCCGGCTGCGCGCCGACACCGCCCGTCGCGCGGGCCTGTCGCGCGTGGTGATCGGCCCGGCGGCACCGGTGCGCACCGAACTTTTCGAGAGCGCCTACGCATGGCGCTTCACCGGCTCGGTGCTGCTGACCGCTTTCAGCCTGGTCGTGGGTGGCATCGCGCTGGGGCTTTGGCTCACGCAGGTGGACGCCCGGGGCAACGGGGGAAGCCGGCGCGACGGCATCTACCTGTGGGCCGCATTGGCCGAGTTCTGCTGGGCGGTGCGCGTGGCCGATGGCGTGATCCCCGAGCCGCCTCTGCCCTGGGGTGTCTGGGGCGTGCTCATGGCCGCCTGCTACGCGGGCTGGACCGCCTCGGCCATGATGTTCTGCTTTCACCTCTCGGGATGGGCTCGCGACCCGCGCCTGCGTTGGCTGCGCTGGCCTGTGTTCGCGGTGGTGGCCGGCACCGTGGCGGCGAGTTCGCTGGCGCTGCATCGCGAGGAGCCGCTGTGGCTCACCGGCTGGCTCGCCGTGGAGATCGTGTTCGTCGCGGGCTTCGTGGGCGCGTTCCTGGTGGCCACGGCGCGCCGGCCGCGCACCGAGCAGTGGCTGGTGGCCGGTGCGGCGCTGGTGTCGGTGGCGTTCGGCGTGCGCGACTGGCTCGTGATCCGGCTGAGCGACGCCTATGGCGAAACCACGTGGGTGCGCTATTCGTCGGTGTTCTTCGGCGTGGCGCTGCTGCTCATCGTGCTGCGGCGCTTTCATGCCGCAACGGTCCAGACGCGCGGCTGGGTCACCGCGCTGGGCGACCGCGTGGCACAACGCGAGCGTGAACTGGCGGCCACCTACGCGGAGCTAGAGACAGTGGCGCGCGACCAGGCGCGCACCCACGAGCGCGAACGCATCCTGCGCGACATGCACGACGGCGTGGGTTCGCACATCAGCTCGGCCATCCGGCAACTGCAGTCGGGCCAGACCAGTTCAGGCGACCTGCTGCGCACGCTGCGCGATTCGCTCGACCAGCTCAAGCTGTCGATCGACTCCATCCACCTGCCCCCGGGCGACGTGGGTGCCCTGCTGGCAGCGGCGCGCTACCGGCTGGAGCCCCGGCTGGCGGCGGCGGGCATCGAGCTCGAATGGGCGGTGGACGAGCTGGTGCCGGTGGTGCGGCTCGATGCGCAGGCCATGCGACAGCTTCAGTTCCTGCTGTTCGAGGCGATCTCGAACGTGCTGCAGCACGCCCAGGCCAGCGTGCTGCGCATCGAGGCCGCCATGCAGGGCGGCACGCTGCTGTTGCGCGTGATCGACAACGGCAAGGGCTTCGACGCCGCGCGTGCGCCGCGGGCGCTGTCGGAGCGCGCGGGGGCCATCGGCGCCAGCCTGGCGGTCGAAAGCCGACCGGGGCGCACGGTCGTTCAACTCACTTTCGATTGAGTAGTCCGGCGGGGCGCGGATAATCTTCCCCCATGTCTGCCGTGTTCAATCAGCCCTCCCTGGCGCGTCGCATCGCGCCCATCTTCCAGGGCTTCGACGGCTTTCTGGCCTTCGCCGTGCTGCTGCTCGCCTTCGCCGGCTTGCTGACCATGTATTCCTCAGGGTACGACCACGGCTCCCGTTTCATCGACCACGGCCGCAACATGCTGCTGGCCGGCTTCATCATGTTCGTGGTGGCGCAGGTGCCGCCGCAGCGCCTGATGGTGGCCGCCGTGCCGCTCTATTCGATGGGCGTGGCGCTGCTGGTGGCGGTGGCGCTGTTCGGCATCACCAAGAAAGGCGCGCAGCGCTGGATCAACCTGGGCGTGGTGATCCAGCCCAGCGAAATCCTGAAGATCGCCATGCCGCTGATGCTGGCGTGGTGGTTCCAGCGGCGTGAAGGGCAGCTGCGCCCGCTCGACTTCGTTGTGGCCACGGTGCTGCTGGCGGTGCCGGTCGGCCTCATCATGAAGCAGCCCGACCTGGGCACCTCGCTGCTGGTGCTGGCGGCCGGCATGGCGGTGATCTTCTTCGCCGGGCTGCCCTGGAAGCTGATCGTGCCGCCGGTGTTGCTCGGCGCGGTGGCCGTCGCGCTGATCGTGGGCTTCGAGCCGCAGCTGTGCGCCGACGGCGTCGACTGGCGGGTGCTGCACGATTACCAGAAGCAGCGCGTGTGCACGCTGCTCGACCCGAGCAAGGACCCGTTGGGCAAGGGCTTCCACATCATCCAGGGGATGATCGCCATCGGTTCGGGCGGCGTGGGCGGCAAGGGCTTCATGCAGGGCACGCAGACGCACCTCGAATTCATTCCCGAGCGCACCACCGACTTCATCTTCGCCGCCTACTCCGAAGAGTTCGGGCTGGTGGGCAACCTGGCGCTGATCGCGTCCTTCATCCTGCTGATCTTCCGCGGGCTGACCATCGCGGCCAACGCCACGACGCTGTTCTCGCGCCTGCTGGCGGGCGCCGTGACCATGATCTTCTTCACCTACGCCTTCGTGAACATGGGCATGGTGAGCGGCATCCTGCCGGTGGTGGGCGTGCCGCTGCCGTTCATCAGCTATGGCGGCACGGCCATGGTGACGCTGGGGCTGGGGCTGGGCATCCTGATGTCGATCGCCCGGGCGAGGAAGCTGGCGCAGAACTAGCGTTGGCGCGCCGAGTGCCCTTTGGGGCTGCGCGGAAGAGGGTGGCTGCCTAGAATGTCGGGATGATCTCTCGCGAACCCACCATCGAGCGCCTCGCCACGGCGCAACAACTGCTCCTCACGCCGTTCGGCCTCGACGAATCGCACCTGAGCAAGGCCCTGGCCGAGATCGCCTCCCACAAGGTGGACGACGCCGACCTTTACTTCCAATACACGCGCAGCGAAGGCTGGAGCCTCGAAGAGGGCATCGTCAAGACCGGCAGCTTCAGCATCGACCAGGGCGTCGGCGTGCGCGCGGTCAGCGGCGAGAAAACCGCCTTCGCCTACTCGGACGACATTTCCGAGGCTTCGCTGCTCGATGCGGCCCGCACGGTGCGCTCCATTTCCTCCGCCGGGCGCACCGGCCGCGTGAAGACGCCGGCCCGCAAGATCGCCTCGAGCCGGTCGCTCTACGACGGGGTCGACCCCATTTCCACGCTCGACAGCACGGCCAAGGTGAAGCTGCTCGAGAAGGTCGAAAAGCTGGCCCGTTCGCGCGACCCGCGCGTGGCGCAGGTCATGGCCGGCCTGGCGAGCGAGTACGACGTGGTGCTCGTGGCGCGCGCCGACGGCACGTTGGCCGCCGACGTTCGCCCGCTGGTGCGCCTGTCGGTCACGGTCATTGCCGAGCAGAACGGCCGCCGCGAAGTCGGCTCCGGCGGCGGCGGCGGGCGCTTCGGCCTGGCTTATTTCAACGACGAGCAGATCGCTGAGTACGTCGACCACGCCGTGAAAGCGGCCCTGACCAACCTCGACGCCCGCCCGGCCCCGGCCGGCGAAATGACCGTGGTGCTCGGCTCCGGCTGGCCCGGCATCCTGCTGCACGAGGCCATCGGCCACGGGCTGGAGGGCGATTTCAACCGCAAGGGTTCGAGCGCTTTCTCGGGCCGCATCGGCCAGCGCGTGGCGGCCAAGGGTGTCACCGTGCTCGACGACGGCACCATCGCCGACCGCCGCGGCTCGCTCAACGTGGACGACGAGGGCAACGCCAGCCAGCGCAACGTGCTCATCGAAGACGGCATCCTCAAGGGCTACATCCAGGACTCGATGAACGCGCGCCTCATGAAGGTCAAGCCCACCGGCAACGGTCGCCGCGAGAGCTACGCGCACGTGCCGATGCCGCGCATGACAAACACCTACATGCTCGGCGGCGACAAGGACCCCGAGGAAATCGTCGCCAGCATCAAGAAGGGCCTGTACGCCACCAACTTCGGCGGTGGGCAGGTCGACATCACCAGCGGCAAGTTCGTGTTCTCGGCCAGCGAGGCTTACTGGGTCGAGAACGGCAAGATCCAGTACCCGGTCAAGGGCGCGACCATCGTGGGCAACGGCCCCGACGCGCTGACCCGCGTGACCATGATCGGCGACGACATGGCGCTCGACTCGGGCGTGGGCACTTGCGGCAAGGAAGGCCAGAGCGTGCCTGTGGGCGTGGGCCAACCCACCCTGCGCATCGATGGTTTGACGGTGGGCGGCACCGCCTGAGCGCCTGCCCGGCCTTGTTAAGCTGCGCTCCGTCGTTTTTCAAACAAGGAGCGTTCCGATGAGGATCAGGATCAATTCGTCCGCGGCATTGCTGGCCGTGACTGCCGTGGTGGCATTGATGGGCGCGGGTTGCGCATCGCGCGGCGGTTCCGGTGGCAGCGAGCCTGCGGCAGCGTCCGCTGCGGCCCCTGCCGCACCCGCGCGTGGTGGCCCGAAGGCCGGCATGGACGCCCAGGGCAACGTGGTCGACTCGTCGAAGATCGAGGCTGGGAGCGGCCGCACCGTCAAGGGCCTGAACGGCTACGAAGGCGAGATCACCGGCAACCCCGCGCGCAACAGCAAGTTCACGAAGCTGCAGATCGGCATGAGCGCCAGGCAGGTTACCGACCTTGCAGGCCAGCCGACCGACCAGGGCGCCTATGTGACCGGCAAGGCGTTCATTCCGTTCTATTTCGGCAGCGACCGCCACCGGTTCGAGATGTCCTACAAGGGCCAGGGCCGCCTCATCTTCGCGGGCGGCGGCATGGGCGACTACTCCGGCGGCAACCTGATCTGGGTCATTCACAACGCCAACGAATCGGGTTACCGGTAAAAACAACGATCGCCCGGCCTCTGAGCCGGACTTTCTTTTTCCGTGCTACATTCCGCCCACATGCACGCCCTGCGCTCTTATTTCTTTGCCTACTTTTGGTTCCCGGTTTCCGGCGGACGAGAGGCGAGCGCGTAAAGCAAACGAACACCCTCCCAAAACCGCCGGTGGCTCTCAAGCCCCCGGCGGTTTTTTTATGCCCTGACGATATTCACACCAACAAGGAACCGAAACCATGAGCACGAACACTGCCCCCGCCAGCGACAGCTGGTATGCGAGCGTCGAAAAAACCAGCAAGACCGACGACGAACGCATCAAGGACATCAACGTGCTCCCCCCTCCCGAACATCTGATCCGCTTCTTCCCGATCCGCGGCACGCCCGTCGAGACGCTGATCGAAGGCACGCGCCGCAGCATCCACAACATCATGGCGGGCAAGGACGATCGGTTGCTGGTGATCATGGGGCCGTGCTCCATCCACGACCCGGCCGCGGCGCTCGAATACGCCCGCCGCCTGAAGGTCGAGCGCGAGAAGTACGCCGGCACGCTCGAAATCGTCATGCGCGTGTACTTCGAGAAGCCGCGCACCACGGTCGGCTGGAAGGGGCTCATCAACGACCCGTACCTCGATGAGAGCTTCCGCATCGACGAAGGCCTGCGCATCGCGCGCCAATTGCTGATCGACATCAACCGCCTGGGCCTGCCGGCGGGCAGCGAGTTCCTCGACGTGATCTCGCCGCAGTACATCGGCGACCTGATTTCCTGGGGCGCCATCGGCGCGCGCACCACCGAAAGCCAGGTGCACCGTGAACTGGCCTCAGGCCTGTCGGCCCCCATCGGTTTCAAGAACGGCACCGACGGCAACATCCGCATTGCCACCGACGCCATCCAGGCGGCGGCGCGCGGGCATCACTTCCTGTCGGTGCACAAGAACGGCCAGGTCGCCATCGTGCAGACCAACGGCAACCCCGACTGCCACGTGATCCTGCGCGGCGGCAGGGCGCCCAACTACGACGCGGCCAGCGTCGAAGCCGCCTGCAAGGACCTCGAAGCCGCCAAGCTGCCGCCCACGCTGATGGTCGACTGCAGTCACGCCAACAGTTCCAAGCAGCACCAGAAGCAGATCGAGGTGGCCGCGGACATCGCCGCGCAGATCGCCGGCGGCTCGAAACGCGTGTTCGGGGTCATGGTCGAAAGCCACCTGCAGGCCGGCGCGCAGAAGTTCACGCCGGGCAAGGACGAGCTGTCGGGTCTCGAGTACGGCAAGAGCATCACCGATGCGTGCATCGGCTGGGACGATTCGGCGCAGGTGCTCGACACGCTCTCGCAGGCCGTCAAGCGGCGCCGGGGCTGACCGGCGCCGAGGCAGGCTTCTAGAGCATCCCGGCCAGGTCGGGCCAGTGGTGCCGCATCGACGCAGCCTCGTCGCTGTCGGGCGGCACCAGGGAGAAATCGGCGAAGTCGAAGCCCGGCCCGACCATGCAGGCGACCAGCGTGTAGTCGCCGGCGGTGTGGCCCTGGATCGGCTGGGCGGCCTGCCACTGGCCGGCTGGCACCACGTGCTGAGGGCGGGTGCCGTGGGCATCGACAGGGCCAAGCCGCACATGGGCCGGCGCGGTGCGCATCGCGGCGTCGCAGGTCCACAGTGCCAGCGGCACGCCTTCCAGATGGACCCAGACCTCGTCGGACAGTACCCGGTGCCAGCGCGAATGCTGGCCTGCCTCGAGCAGGAAGTAGATGCTGGTCAGCGCGCTGCGCGTTGCGCGGCCGTCGGTGGGTGTGACGCTTGTGGCCGAACGGAAAACTTCGCTGTACCAGCCGCCCTCGGGATGGGGCTGCAGCTTCAGGGTGTCGATCAGCTCGCGTGCGCGTGGGACGGGCATGGCGCTCATGATGCCGCCGTCGCGCGCAGCGCCGCAAGCAGTTTGTCGTGCACACCGCCGAAGCCGCCGTTGCTCATGCAGACGATGTGATCGCCCGGCCGCGCTGCGGCCACGACCTGCCGGACCAGCGGCTCTATGGCACCCGCTGCTTGCGCCCGATCGCCCATCGGCGCGAGCGCCGCGGCAGCGTCCCAGTCGAGCCCGGCCGTATGGCAGAACGACAGGTCGGCGGATTCCAGACTCCAGGGCAGCTGCGCCGCCATGACGCCCAGCTTCATCGTGTTGCTGCGCGGCTCGAAGGCCGCGAGGATGCGCTCACTTTGCTTGCCGGCGGCGTCCAGCTTGGCGCGCAGTCCGTCGAGCGTGGTGCGAATGGCGGTCGGATGGTGCGCGAAGTCGTCGTACACCGTGATGGCACCGCCCGCGCGCTCCACCGTGCCACGCGTTTCCATGCGGCGTCTCACGTTGCGAAAGCTGCCCAGCGCGCGCGCCGCATCGGCCGGCGGCACGCCGACATGCTCGGCCGCGGCGATGGCTGCCAGGGCGTTCATCTGGTTGTGCAGGCCCGAGAGTTCCCATTCAACCCGCCCGACCACCTCGCCGCGATGCAGCACGTCGAAGGCGTCATGCGCGCCCCGCGCCTGCCATTGCGCGTTCGGGCTGGCAGCGCCGAAGCGTGCCAGTTCGCTCCAGCAGCCCTGCGCCAGCACGCGCTCCAGGCTGTCTTCGGTCGCATTCACCACCAGTCTTCCCGTGCTCGGCACCGTGCGCACAAGGTGATGAAACTGGCGTTCGATGGCGGCAAGGTCGTCGAAGATGTCTGCGTGATCGAACTCGAGGTTGTTCAACACGGCGGTACGCGGCCGGTAGTGCACGAACTTGCTGCGCTTGTCGAAGAAGGCCGTGTCGTACTCGTCCGCCTCTATGACGAAGGCCGGCCCGTCGCCCAGCCGCGCCGAAACGCCGAAGTCGAGCGGCACGCCGCCCACCAGGAACCCCGGGGCCTTGCCCCCTTGCTCCATGACCCAGGCCAGCATCGACGTGGTCGTCGTCTTGCCGTGCGTGCCGGCCACCGCCAGCACGTGGCGGCCGAACAGCACATGCTCTGCCAGCCACTGCGGGCCGCTGGTGTAGGGCTTCCCGGCATCCAGGATGGCCTCCATCAGCGGGAACTTGGGGCTGCCGTCGGGCAGGCGCGCGCGGGACACCACGTTGCCGACCACGAACATGTCGGGTGAAAGGGAGAGCTGGTCTGGGCCGAAGCCCTCGATCAGGTCGATGCCCAGGGCGCGCAGCTGGTCGCTCATGGGCGGGTACACGCCGGCGTCGCAGCCCGTGACCCGGTGGCCTGCTTCACGCGCCAGGGCGGCCACGCCGCCCATGAATGTGCCGCAGATACCCAGAATATGAATGTGCATCGGGCGATTCTAGGGACGCGACCTGCGCGTCCAGGCGAGCCGGCGCGCGTTTGTCCCGTGCTTCGTACTGATGTTCATGTGAAGGATGTCTTCAGCGGGCAAAATGCCCCGATGGACACGTCAAAGCGTGAAATTGCCGCCACTGCAGCCCGCCTCGTCGTCGAGGAGGGACTGGAATACGGTCCGGCCAAGCGCCGGGCACTGCGTGACCTGGGGCTGTCGGCGCGCACGGCGCTGCCGAACAACGACGAAGTCGAGGCCGAGGTGCGTGAGTACATCGAGCTGTTCTGTGCCGACACCCAACCGCGGGAATTGCATGCATTGCGCATGCTGGCGCTCGAATGGATGGAGCGCATGGCGGTGTTCCGCCCGCATGTGGGCGGCGCCGTGTGGCACGGCACGGCCACCCGTTTGTCGGACATTTATATTCAGTTGTTCTGCGACGATTCCAAGTCCGCCGAAATCGCCCTGATCGATCACCACGTGGATTACGAGCCGCGCATGGTGACCGGTTTCCATGGCGAGCAGGTAGAGGCCTTGAGCGTGCACGCCCCGAGCCGTGCGCTCGGCGAGGAAATCGGCGTGCACCTGCTGGTCTACGACTTTGACGACCTGCGCGGGGCCCTGAAGCCTGACGCCAATGGGCGCACGCCGCGCGGCGATCTGGCGGCGTTGCGCCGACTGATTGAACAAGAAAAGGACCAGTGAATGACTTCTTCGCCTACCCGTCGCGGCATGCTCTATGCCGGCGTGGCGGCAGCGGCTGCGGCCGCCGGGCTCGCTGGCGCTTGGTGGAAGGACCGCGGAAGCGGCGCGGGTGGTGAGATGCTCGATGCGGCTTTCTGGGCGCAAAGCTTCGAGCGACCGGAGGGCGGCGACTTGGCGATGTCGAGCTTGCGGGGCAAGCCCCTGCTGCTCAACTTCTGGGCTACGTGGTGCCCGCCCTGCGTCGAGGAAATGCCGATGATCGATGCTTTTTTTCGCGAACATGGCGGCAACGGCTGGCAAGTGGTTGGATTGGCCATCGATCAGCCTAGCGCCGTGCGCAAGTTCCTGCAGCGTACGCCGGTCACCTATCCGACCGGGCTCGCGGGCCTGCAGGGCACGGAACTGGTCAAGAATCTCGGCAACACCGGCGGTGGCTTACCCTTCACCCTGGTCCTGAATGGAAGTGGCTCGGTGGCAGCTCGTAAAATGGGCAAGCTCGAACCGTCCGACCTGGACACTTGGCGGCGTGAACTTGTTCATGGTTAGAATCAGCCCCCTTCCGCTGGCGTTAGACGCCAAACGCCGAAAATCAACGATTTTCGAACAAGTTATATCCTGAAGACCGGCCAAGCCGGCACTGGAGTCCCATGGACCTGCGCAAACTCAAGACACTGATCGACCTGGTGTCCGAATCGAATATTTCCGAACTGGAAATCACCGAGACCGAAGGCAAAGTCCGCATCGTCAAGGGCGGCGGCGCCGCACCGGTGCAGTACGTTCAAACCCTGGCGGCGCCTCAAGCCGCCGCCGCACCGGCCGCGGCCGGCGTGGCCGCCGCACCCGCGGTCGAAGCCGCACCGGCGGGCCACGCGGTGAAGTCGCCAATGGTCGGCACTTTCTACCGTTCGTCGAGCCCAGGCGCTGCCGCATTCGTCGAGATCGGCAGCAAGGTCAACGAGGGCGACACGATCTGCATCATCGAAGCGATGAAGATCCTCAATGAAATCGAGGCCGACAAGTCCGGCACGGTCACCCAGATCCTCGGCGAAAACGGGCAGGCGGTCGAATACGGCCAGCCGCTGTTCATCATCGAGTGACCATGTTCAAGAAGATCCTGGTTGCAAACCGGGGGGAGATTGCCCTCCGGATTCAGCGTGCCTGCAGCGAGATGGGCATCAAGGCCGTCATGGTCTATTCCGAAGCCGATCGCGACGCCAAGTACGTCAAGCTCGCCGAGGAGGCCGTGTGCATCGGCCCGGCCCCGTCGGCGCTGAGCTACCTCAACATGCCGGCGATCATTTCGGCGGCCGAAGTGACGGACGCCGAGGCCATTCACCCGGGCTACGGCTTCCTGAGCGAGAACGCGAACTTCGCCGAGCGCGTGGAGCAGAGCGGTTTCCAGTTCATCGGCCCGACGCCCGACAACATCCGCACGATGGGCGACAAGGTGTCGGCCAAGCAGTCCATGATCAAGGCCGGCGTGCCCTGCGTGCCGGGCTCGGAAGGTGAGCTCTCGGACGACGCTGCCACCAACAAGCGCATTGCGCGTGCCATTGGCTACCCGGTCATCATCAAGGCGGCAGGCGGCGGCGGTGGCCGCGGCATGCGCGTGGTGCACACCGAGGCGGCGCTGGTCAATGCGATCCAGATGACCAAGGCGGAAGCCGGCGCGGCCTTCAGCAATTCGGCCGTGTACATGGAGAAGTACCTCCAGAACCCGCGCCACATCGAGATCCAGATCCTCGCGGACAAGCACAAGAACGCGGTCTACCTGGGCGAGCGCGACTGCTCCATGCAGCGCCGCCACCAGAAGGTGATCGAGGAATCGCCCGCGCCGGGCATTCCGCGCAAGCTGATCGAGAAGATCGGCGAGCGTTGCGCGGCGGCCTGCAAGAAGATCGGTTACCGCGGCGCCGGCACCTTTGAGTTCCTCTACGAAAACGGCGAGTTCTACTTCATCGAGATGAACACGCGCGTGCAGGTGGAGCATCCGGTGACCGAGTTCACCACCGGCATCGACATCGTCAAGACGCAGATCATGGTCGCGGCCGGCGAAAAGCTGCCGTTCACCCAGCGCCAGATCGAGATGCGTGGCCATGCCATCGAAGTTCGCATCAACGCCGAAGACGCGTGGAAGTTCACGCCGTCGCCGGGCCGCATCACCATGTGGCATCCGCCTGGCGGCCCGGGCGTGCGCGTCGATTCGCACGCGTACACCAACTACTTCGTGCCGCCGAACTACGACTCGATGATCGGCAAGATCATCGTCTACGGCGACACGCGCGAGCAGGCCATGGCCCGCATGCGCACGGCGCTGAACGAGACCGTGATCGAAGGCATCCAGACCAACATTCCGCTGCACCGCGAACTGATGGTCGACTCCAAGTTCATGACCGGCGGCACCAACATCCACTACCTCGAAGAGTGGCTGGCTGCGCACAAGCGCTGACCCGGGAGCGCCGCGATGTTTGAACTCCGCCTGATGGCGCCGGAAGACCGGGTCGAAACGCTCAGCGATGCGCTCGACGCACTCGACGCGTTGAGCGTTTCGGTGGAAGACGCCGACGCGCAGACCGACGCCGAGCAGGCGTTGTTCGGCGAGCCCGGCATGCCCCCGCCCAAGGAGGGCTGGCAGCGTTCGCGCGTGATCGCGCTGTTCGCCGACGAAGCGCTCGCGAAAGAGGCTGCGTCGGTGCTCGCGCTGCAGGACTTCTTCGAAGGCTGCGAGGTGCTGGGCATCGCGTCCGTGCCCGAACAGGACTGGGTGCGGCTCACGCAATCGCAGTTCGCGCCGGTCGAGATCACGCCCGAGTTCTGGATCGTGCCCACTTGGCACGAACCGCCCGCGCAGGCGAAGCAGGTGATCCGGCTCGACCCGGGCCTGGCCTTCGGCACCGGCACGCATCCCACCACGCGCATGTGCCTGCGCTGGATCGCGACACAGGGCGCGCTCGGCAACCAGCGCGTGCTCGACTATGGCTGCGGCTCCGGCATCCTCGCGATCGGCGCGGCCAAGTTCGGCGCCACCGACATCGACGCTGTCGACATCGACGAAGCCGCGGTTTCCTCGACCGTGCTCAACGCCGAGGCCAACGCGGTGCAATTGAAGGCCGGGCTGCCTGAAGCCGCCAAGGGCGCGTACGACACCGTGCTCGCCAACATCCTGGCCACGCCGCTCAAGGTGCTGGCACCGCTGCTGCGCAGCCATGTGAAGACCGGCGGATCGCTGGTGCTGGCCGGCATCCTCGCGCGCCAGGCCGACGAACTGAAAGAAGCCTACGCGCCGTACGCCGCGCTCGAGGTCAGCGACACCGAGGACGGCTGGATCCTCATGACTGCGCGCTGCTGAGTTGCGGATGGAGCGCGCGGCCGGTGGTTCGCGCCGCGTCGCATCCCTCAGGCGGCGAGGGCCCAACCCTACAATCGCCCGGTCATGAGCCTCGTCACGCGCTGCCCCGCCTGCACCACCACCTTCAAGGTGGTGCGCGACCAGCTTCGCATCTCCGACGGGTGGGTGCGCTGCGGCCGATGCAGCCATGTGTTCGACGCCACGCTCGACCTGCACGAGGCACCCGATGGCGCACCGCCGCCGGTGCAGGGCGGCTACATGCCCGGGTTGGTCGATCCTTCGGGTGAACCCAAGGCCCAGGTGCCGGTGGTGCCTGAAGTCCCCCCGCCACCGGCGCCCGAACCCGAGCCCGAGCCTGACCTCCAGGCGCCTGCGCCGCAACCGGAGGACGCAGACTTCTTCGATGAAGAGCTCGAACTGCCATCTCGTGCGGAGCACACGCCGCCAGCGCCGGTGCCGGTGCCGGTTCCCGAGTCCATCGAGTCCGCAACGCCTCCCGCCTTCTCCCTCGCATTGCCCGACCACGGCATCGCCGCAGACGAGCCCTGGTCCGACCTCGATGTCACCGAGCCTGCGTGGAAGCCGCCGGCGAGCACGCTGCCACCGTTTCCGAACATCGACCTGAACCTCGCGTCGCCGCCACCCGCCTCGCGCCCGCCCGCGCCGCCATTGCCGGTCGTGTCCCGCATCAAGGCGCGTGCCCTCATCGAGCGCGCAAGCGACGACGGGGAAGGGGAGCGCGAGCAGGAAGAAAAAGACCACGACCAGGTGCAGATGCAGAAGGCGCTGCGCCGCGCCCGCACCAAGTCGGCCAAGATCGCGGGCGCCAAGGCACGGGATGAGCGCGCAGCCGCCAAGGCTGCCAAGTCCACCGATGGGGCGGTGGTGCAGGTGGCGAGCGAGCCTGACTATTCGCTGTCTTCGGCCTTCGAGCCGCCGGTGGGTCATCCCCTTGCCGACGAGGACGGACACGCCCACACCCCACCGGGCTTCTGGCACCGCACGGGCGTGCGCATGCTGCTGATCGTGCTGGCGTTGCTTGCCGTGCTGCTGCTCGCCGCGCAGGTGTTGCGCCACAACCGCGACGGCATTGCCGCGCGCCAGCCCAACCTGCGTGCCGTGCTCGCCGTGCTGTGCCAGTACACCGGCTGCGAACTCGCGGCGCTGCGCCAGATCGGCGACATCGTGATCGAAGGCGCGGCCTTCGCGCGCGAGAAGACCGGCGTCAACGACTACCGGCTGAGCTTCACCCTGCGCAACGGTGCCACCGTGCCGCTGGCCATGCCGGCCGTCGAACTCTCGCTGCTCGACACGCAGGAGCGTGCCGTGGTGCGCCGCGTGCTGATGCCCGCCGACTACGGCGCACCGGCGGTGCTGCAGGCGCGCACCGACCGCGCGGCCTCGTTGCCCCTGAGCCTGTCGGCCTCGGAGGCCGCGGCCTTGCCGCCCATCGCGGGCTACCGCGTCGAAGCCTTCTATCCCTGAGCGGGGTACTTTCATGCGTCCCGTTCTCGTCCTTCATTCATCTACCTTCAACTAACGGTTCACCCATGGCAGCAGTGATTTGCGGTTCTCTCGCGTTCGACACCATCATGACTTTCGAGGGCCGGTTCGCCGACCAGATCCTTCCGGACCAGCTGCACATCCTCAACGTGTCGTTTCTGGTGCCGACGCTGCGGCGTGACTTCGGTGGCTGCGCCGGCAACATCGCCTACAGCCTCAACGCGCTGGGTGGCACGGCATTGCCCATGGCCACGCTCGGCAACGACGGCGCCTCGTACGTGGAGCGCCTGCGCACGCTGGGCATCGATACCGGGTTCGTGCGCCAGCTCGACGACACCTACACCGCGCAGGCGATGATCATGAGCGACGTCGACAACAACCAGATCACCGCCTTCCACCCCGGCGCGATGCAGCAGGCGCACATCACGAAGGTGAGCGCGCGCGACGACATCAAGCTCGGCATCATCGCGCCCGACGGCCGCGACGCGATGCTGCAGCACGCGGAGCAGTTCGCCGCGGCGAAGATCCCCTTCGTGTTCGATCCGGGCCAGGGCCTGCCGATGTTCGACGGCGAGGCGCTGCGCCATTTCGTCGAGCTCGCGAGCTGGGTGGTGGTGAACGACTACGAAGGCAAGATGCTCTCGCAGCGTACCGGCTGGAGCCTGGCCGAGATCTCGCAGCGCGTGCGCGGCCTGGTGGTCACGCTGGCGGGCGAGGGCTGCGAGGTGTGGGTCAACGGCGAGCGCAAGCATGTGCCCGGCGTGGTGGCGACCGAGGTGGTCGAGCCCACGGGCTGCGGCGACGCATGGCGCGGCGCGCTGCTGTTCGGCCTGGAAAAGGGCTGGTCGTTGGCGCAGTGCGCGGCGCTGGGCAACAAGGTCGGCGCGATCAAGATCGCACAACGTGGCCCGCAGAACTACGAGATCGATCGCAAGGCCCTGGGCCTCTGAGCGTCACCTTCCCGCGCCGGTTCTCCGGCCTGCGCTCGTTCATCGAGCGCCCATGAAAAAAGCCCGACACCGTGAGGTGCCGGGCTTTGCGCCGTCTAGGCCGCTGAGAAAACTCAGGGCTTGCTGGCAGTGGGGAACGGCCAGGCTGCCTGAGGGTTCAGCGTCGTTTGCGCCGCGGGAGCGGGCGCTACGGCAGCTGCCTTGGCGGGCGCTGCTGCCTTGGGAGCCTTCTTTGCAGCAGGCTTCTTGGCGGCAGGCGCAGGCTTTGCAGCAGCAGCAGCAGCGGCAGGCTTGGCGGCAGCGGGCTTTTTCGCGGCTTTCTTGGCCGCAGCCTTTTTCGCCGGAGCCTTCTTCGCAGCAGCCTTCTTCGCAGGCGCCTTCTTGGCAGCGGCCTTCTTCGCCGGAGCCTTCTTCGCAGCGGCCTTCTTGGCCGGTGCTGCCTTCTTGGCGGCTACCTTCTTCGCAGGCGCCTTCTTGGCGGCGGCCTTCTTGGCCGGTGCTGCCTTCTTGGCCGCAACCTTCTTCGCCGGCGCTGCCTTCTTGGCGGCTACCTTCTTCGCAGCGACCTTCTTGGCCGGTGCTGCCTTCTTGGCGGCTACCTTCTTGGCCGGAGCCTTCTTAGCAGCCACGACCTTCTTTGCCGGAGCCTTCTTTGCAGCGACCTTCTTGGTCGGCGCTTTCTTTGCAGTTGCCATTTCTATTTCTCCTTGATCAAGTTGAAAAAAATCAACCTATTGAAGCACTCCACGCACGTTGGGTAGCGTGAAGTGATTCATGGCGTTGGAATCTGAGCTCCAGCACCATGAACACCTGAGCCCTCATCCATGCCGCGCTCTTTGGCGCAGTCGGTGGCAAGGGCAATTCTTGAATTCACTCATTCTTGTCGAAAGGTTCAATCCCACGAGAGCGCGCCGCCCGATTGGTACTCGATCACGCGCGTCTCGAAAAAGTTGCGTTCTTTCTTCAGGTCAATCATTTCGCTCATCCAGGGAAACGGGTTTTCCTCGTTCGGGAAGAGCGTTTCGAGGCCGATCTGCTGTGCACGCCGATTGGCGATGTACCGCAGGTAGCCCTTGAACATGGAGGCGTTCATGCCGAGAACGCCACGCGGCATCGTGTCTTCGGCGTATTTGTACTCGAGCTCGACGGCCTTCATGAAGAGGTCCTTGATCTCGGCCTTGAACTCTGCAGTCCAGAGGCCGGGGTTCTCGAGCTTGAGCTGGTTGATCAGGTCGATGCCGAAGTTGCAGTGCATCGACTCGTCGCGCAGGATGTACTGGTACTGCTCGGCGGCGCCGGTCATCTTGTTCTGGCGGCCCAGCGCAAGGATTTGCGTGAACCCGACGTAGAAGAACAGGCCTTCCATCAGGCAGGCGAACACGATGAGCGACTTGAGCAGCGTCTGGTCGGTCTCGTGCGTGCCGGTCTTGAAGTGGGGGTCGCTGATGGCGTCGATGAACGGGAGCAGGAACTGATCCTTCTCGCGGATCGACTGCACTTCGTTGTAGGCGTTGAAGATCTCGCTCTCGTCCAGGCCGAGCGACTCGACGATGTACTGGTACGCGTGCGTGTGGATGGCTTCCTCGAAGGCCTGGCGCAGCAGGAACTGGCGGCATTCGGGGGCCGTGATGTGGCGGTAGGTGCCCAGCACGATGTTGTTGGCGGCCAGCGAATCGGCGGTCACGAAGAAGCCGAGGTTGCGCTTGACGATGCGGCGTTCGTCTTCGGTCAGGCCGTTCGGGTCTTTCCACAACGCGATGTCGCGCGTCATGTTCACTTCCTGCGGCATCCAGTGGTTGGCGCAGGTGGCGAGGTACTTTTCCCAGGCCCACTTGTACTTGAACGGCACCAGTTGGTTGACGTCGGTCTGGCCGTTGATGATGCGCTTGTCGGAAGCCTTGACGCGTTGGGCGACAGCGGGTGTTGCCGCGGCGGCAACCGAACGCAACGGCGCGGCGCCGTCATCGAACGAGCGCGCTGCAGGTTGTGCAATCGACGAAGTCGGAGCATCCACGGAACGACCTGCGGACGAGCCGAGGGTCGATGCGTTGTGGTGCTGCAATCCTTGTTGCATATCCTTTGATAAGGAGGGCTTGACTTCTTCGTCCCAGGTCAACATAGAAAAATCCAATGCTCAAATTATCGGAGTAACGATGTGAGTTGCAAAGTGCTCGTTCACATCGCACGCCATTTATGTGGTTGTTATGTTGCTCGCATGCATCGCGCGATGTCAGTCAATGCCGCCATTGAGTGAACGTCGCGCGTCTTTCGCATGCACCTCACCGATTTCACTGAAGCGTCGCGTGCATTTCGAATGCATCGCGCGACGCTTCACTTGCACATCACTGGCAGGCTTCGCAGGTCGGATCGTCCACACCGCAGAACGCGATGTCGGTGGCGGGCATCGCGCTCATCTGTGCCTTCGCGGCAGCCGCGGCGGCTTCGAGTGCGCTCATGCCCGAGGGTGCGTCGTTGCCCGACGACACCGCGTTGAGACGGCCCGATTGCACCGTCGACTTTTCAGCGTGCGTCGCGCTCTGCGTGCGCAGGTAGTACGTGGTCTTCAGGCCGCGCAGCCATGCGAGCTTGTACGTGTCGTCGAGCTTCTTGCCCGATGCGCCGGCCATGTAGATGTTCAGCGACTGCGCCTGGTCGATCCACTTCTGGCGACGCGAGGCGGCTTCGACCAGCCAGGTGGTTTCCACTTCGAACGCGGTGGCGTAGAGCGCCTTGATGTCTTGCGGCACGCGGTCGATCGGACGCAGCGAACCGTCGAAGTGCTTCAGGTCCATGACCATCACGTCGTCCCACAGGCCCAGGCGCTTCAGGTCGCGCACCAGGTAGTGGTTGATCACCGTGAACTCGCCCGACAGGTTCGACTTGACCGACAGGTTGCCGAAGCAGGGTTCGATCGAGGCGTCCACGCCGATGATGTTCGAGATGGTCGCCGTGGGTGCGATGGCCACGCAGTTGGAGTTGCGCATGCCCTGCGCCTTGATCTTCTGGCGCAGCGCATCCCAGTCGAGCGTGGACGAACGGTCGACCTCGACGTAGCCGCCGCGTGCTTTTTCGAGCAGGTCGAGCGTGTCGATCGGCAGGATGCCCTTGTCCCACAGCGAGCCCTTGTAGCTCGAGTACTTGCCGCGCTCGCGTGCCAGGTCGGCCGATGCCGAGTAGGCGTGGTAGCAGATGGCTTCCATCGACTCGTCGGCGAACTGCACGGCTTCCTGCGAGGCGTACGGAATGCGCAGTTCGTACAGCGCGTCCTGGAAGCCCATCAGGCCCAGGCCGACCGGACGGTGGCGCAGGTTCGAGTCGCGCGCCTTCTTCACGGCGTAGTAGTTGATGTCGATCACGTTGTCGAGCATGCGCATCGCCGTGGAGATCGTCTTCTTCAGCTTTTCCTGGTCGACCTTGCCGTCCTTCAGATGCTGCAGCAGGTTCACCGAACCCAGGTTGCACACCGCGGTTTCGGTGTCGCTGGTGTTCAGCGTGATCTCGGTGCACAGGTTCGACGAGTGCACCACGCCGGCGTGCTGCTGCGGCGAGCGCACGTTGCAGGCGTCCTTGAACGTGATCCAGGGGTGGCCGGTCTCGAACAGCATCGTGAGCATCTTGCGCCACAGGTCCGAGGCCTGCAGCGTGCGCGCGGGCTTGATCTCGCCGCGGGCGGCCTTCTCTTCGTAGGCGACGTACGCCTTTTCGAAGTCGGCGCCGAACAGGTCGTGCAGGTCAGGCACGTTGGAGGGCGAGAACAGCGTCCAGGTGCCCTTTTCCATCACGCGGCGCATGAACAGGTCGGGGATCCAGTTGGCCGTGTTCATGTCGTGCGTGCGGCGGCGGTCGTCGCCGGTGTTCTTGCGCAGCTCCAGGAACTCCTCGATGTCGAGGTGCCAGGTTTCCAGGTACGTGCAGACGGCGCCCTTGCGCTTGCCGCCCTGGTTCACGGCCACGGCGGTGTCGTTCACCACCTTCAGGAAAGGCACCACGCCTTGCGATTCGCCGTTGGTGCCCTTGATGTGGCTGCCCAGCGCGCGCACGCGGGTCCAGTCGTTGCCCAGGCCGCCCGCGAACTTCGAGAGCAGCGCGTTTTCCTTGATCGACTCGTAGATGCCGTCCAGGTCGTCGGGCACGGTGGTCAGGTAGCAGCTGGAGAGCTGCGAGCGCAGCGTGCCGGCGTTGAACAGGGTGGGCGTGCTCGACATGAAGTCGAACGACGACAGCACCTCGTAGAACTCGATGGCGCGCGCTTCACGGTCGATCTCGCCGAGCGACAGGCCCATGGCCACGCGCATGAAGAAGGCTTGCGGCAGCTCGATGCGCGACTTGCGCACATGCAGGAAGTAGCGGTCGTACAGCGTCTGCAGGCCGAGGTAGTCGAACTGGTTGTCGCGCTCGGCCTTCAGGGCGGCGCCCAGGCGCGGCAGGTCGTACTGCAGCAGCTTCTCGTCGAGCAGCTCGTTGTCCACGCCCTTCTTGATGAAGTGCGGAAAGTAGTCGGCGTAGGCGGTGGCACGGTCGGCCGGCATCACTTCGCGGCCGATGATCTCCTTGAAGATCGTGTGCAGCAGCAGGCGCGCGGTGGCGAAGGTGTAGTCGGGGTCTTTCTCGATCAGCGTGCGGGCCGCCAGGATGGACGCCTTGTAGACCTCGTCGAGCGGCACGCCGTCGTACAGGTTGCGCATCGTCTCGGCCTGGATCGGCGCGGCGGTGATGCTGTCGCCCAGGTTCTCGCAGGCAGATTCGATCAGGCCCTTGAGCTGGTTCAGGTCGAGCTCGACGCGCTCGCCGTTGTCCAGCACGTGCAGCGTCTGCTGGGCCGGCATTTCATGCTCGCTTTGCTTGGAACGCTCCTGCGTGCGGCGTTCGCGGTACAGCACGTAGGCACGCGCGATTTCGTGGTGGCCGCCGCGCATCAGGCCGAGCTCGACCTGGTCCTGCACGTCCTCGATGTGGAAGGTGCCGCCACCCGGACGCGAACGCACCATGGCGCGAATGACCGCCTGGGTGAGGGTGTCGACCGTTTCGCGCACGCTGGCCGAAGCCGCGCCCTGGGTGCCGTGCACGGCCAGGAAGGCTTTCATCATCGCGATGGCGATCTTGTTCGGCTCGAAGGGCACGACCGCGCCGTTGCGGCGAATGATCTGGTAGTGCGCGAGGTTCTCGCTCGTGTGCGAGCCGGCGGTGTCGCGTTGCTGCTGCGGCGGCGTCGAGGGAACGGCGCGGGGGGTCGATTGGGGGTTCAGGGCTGTTTGCATTCGCTTCCTCTCGGTTGGCAATTCTTGTTGGTCGGCGATGCCTGGGTCGGCGTCGCGCCGGTGTGGATGACCGGACGGAAGACACTATATCTGGGGTGTCGGCACCCTACAAGCCACTACAGGTAGTGTTTTCCGGCGGATACAGGTGCCGCCGGAATTTCGTTCGGCAAGGAACAACGCCAGCGATACCGCGTGAACACTGGCCTATGGTGTCCCAACCCGCATGGCGCTTGGCTTGCGGGCCGATTTGGGCTTGCAGCCCGCATGGTTGCTGGGTGGAGCGCTTGCAATCCGCGTGTCGATGCACGTCGAGCGAGGCGCATCGCGCCGCGTCACGCGATTGAAAAAATTAGCGCTGCACCACCTGCGCCGGAAACATCTGTGGATTCCAGCCGAGTTGTTTGCGCAACAGCCGCCAGTCGAAGCCGGCGCCCGGGTCGTGTTTGCGCCCCGGCGCGATGTGCTCGTGACCGGCGATGTACGCGATGGCGTAGTGCTGCGCGATGGCGGCGCACAGGCTCGCGAGCGTTTCGTACTGCGGCTCGTCGAACGGCTGGCCTTCCAGGCCTTCGAGCTCGATGCCGATGGAGTCGTCGTTGCAGTTGCCGCGCCCGCGCCACGACGACACGCCGGCGTGCCAGGCGCGGTCGTCGCAGCTCACGAACTGCCAGAGCTCGCCGTTGCGCCGCACGAAGAAGTGCGAGGACACCGCGAGCCCGCGGATCGACTGGAAGTAGGGGTGCGCGTCCCAGTCGAGCCGGTTGGTGAAGAGCTGCTGCACCGCGTCGCCGCCGTACTCGCCGGGCGGCAGGCTGATGGAGTGCAGCACGACGAGGTCGGTCTGCGCGAGCGCAGGGCGGGGTCCGAAGTTGGGCGAGCGCAGCACCTTCGCGAAGCGGTACCAGCCGGCTTGCCAGAGGCCGTCGTCGGCGGGGGCCTGCGCAGGGGCGTCAGTCCTCGGCATGGCTGCTCGCGCCATCGTCGCCGTTGGGTGTGGTGATGCCCAGCCGCGCGATGCGGTAGCGGATCTGCCGCAGGCTCATGCCGAGCCGCGCGGCGGCCGCGGTGCGGTTGAAGCCGCTTTCGTGCAGCGCGCGCACGAGGATCTCGCGTTCCTGCTGGTCGAGGTAGGCCTGCAGGTCGGACGGCAGCGGCTGCGGCGCGGCCTTGGCGGATGCGGCCAGCGCGGCGGAAGCCGCGGGTGCGACCGGCGACGGCGCGTCGAACGCCGGCAGCAGCGGTGCCGGCGCGGACGCCGCGGCCTCGGCGGCGGCGGTGAAGCCGCCCATCAGGTCCAGGTGCAGCTCGTCGCCGTCGTTCAATGCCACCGCGCGGTGCAGCAGGTTTTCGAGCTCGCGCACGTTGCCGTCCAGCGGATGCAGCGACAGCCGGCGCAGCAGGTCGTGCGACAGGTGCGGCACCGGCAACCCGCCGTCCTGCGCGATGCGCGAGAGCAGCGCGGCACACAGCGCGGGCAGGTCTTCGCGGCGCTCGCGCAGCGCGGGCACCGCGATCTCGATCACGTTGAGTCGGTAGAACAGGTCTTGCCGGAAACGCCCGGCCTGCACTTCGGCGTGCAGGTCCTTGTGGGTGGCGCTCACGATGCGCACGTCGACCGCGTCTTCCTGCGTCGAGCCGATCGAGCGCACGCTGCGCTCCTGGATGGCGCGCAACAGTTTCGATTGCATGGCCAGCGGCAGGTCGCCGATTTCGTCGAGAAACAGCGTGCCGCCCCGCGCGGCCTGGAAGTAGCCGTCGCGGTCCTGCGACGAACCGGTGTACGAGCCCTTGCGCGCGCCGAAGAATTCAGCCTCCAGCAGGTTCTCCGGAATGGCGCCGCAGTTCACCGCCACGAACGGGCCTTCGCTGCGCTGGCTGCAGGCATGCACCGCGCGCGCCACCAGTTCCTTGCCGGTGCCCGATTCGCCGCGTACCAGCACCGGCGCCATGCCGCGCGCCACTTTGGCGATGCGCGACTTGACGAGGCGCATGGGTTGCGAATCGCCCACGAGGCGCTCGAGCGCGGCGACGCCGGTGCCCGAGGCCATCACCGGCGCATCGTGGGCGCCGACGGGCGCCGCCTGCGCGGAGCGGACCGGCGCAGGCATGGCCTGGCGCGCCTGCACGGCGGACGCGACAACGGCGCGAAACTGCTTCAGGTCGACCGGCTTGGTGAGGTAGTCGAAGGCGCCTGCCTTCAGTGCTTCCACCGCGTTCTCGGCCGAGCCGTAGGCCGTCATGACCACGCAGCGCTCGCTGCGCTGGTCTTTCTGGATGCGATGGATGATCTCCATGCCCTGGCCGTCGGGCAGCCGCATGTCGGTGATCACCGCGTCGAAGCGCCCGGCCTCCAGGTACTGCCACGCCTCCGACACGCTGCCCGCCGCCTCGACGCGATAGCCCTCGCGCAGCAGGGTCAGCTCGTACAGTGTGCGCAGGTCGGGTTCGTCGTCGATGACCAGAATCTGCGCCGGCCGCGGGGTGGAGGAGGGTGGAATGCTCACGGCGCTATTGTGTCAGCCGGTTTTCGCTCACGGCGAAGCTGACGAAGAATTCGTTGCCCTCGGGTCCGCCCGGCACCAGCGCGCGCCGTTCGTAGCCGATGGTGGCGCCGTGACGGCGGCACAGCTCGCGGCACAGGAACAGGCCGAGCCCGCTCGATCGGCTCTCGGAAGAAAAGAAGGGCTCGAACAGGTGCCGCTGCACCGCCGGCTCCAGCGGCGCGCCGTCGCTCCACACCATCAGGCTGGGGCGAGCGGGGGCGCCGCGTTGCAGCGTGGTCAGCACCTGGATCGCGCCGTTGCGCGTGCTGGCGTAGCGCGCCGCGTTGTCCAGCAGGTTGACGATCAGGCGGCGCAGGTGTTCGGCGTCGAAGCGCACGTCGCTGCCCGGCGCGTCGAGCGACACCAGCACGCCCTGGCGCTGCGTCTGGCGCACCCATTCCTCGGCCAGCACCTGCACCGCGGGGTCGAGCACCACCTGCTCGCCGAGCGACAGCACGCGCTGCTGGCGGGCGCGCGACACGTCGAGCACGTCGTCCACGATGCGCGCCAGGCGCTGCGCGTTGTGCTGCACCATGCTCGTGAGCTTGCGGTGCGCGGGGTCGGTCAGGTCTTCGTTGAGCAGTGCGCTGGCCTGCGTGATGGCGGCCAGCGGGTTGCGGATTTCATGCGCCACCGCGGCCGACATGCGGCCCATGGCGGCGAGCTTCTCGGTGCGGATGCGTGCCTCGAGTTCGCGCAGGTCCTGCAGGAACATCACGCACAGGCTGTCGGCGCGCTGCTCGCTGGTGGGCGTGAGCCGCGTGCGCACGCGCACTTCGCGCGCCGCGCCGCGCGCCTGCGCCACCGGAATTTCCTCGGTCTGCGGCGCCCGGCGCGCGAAGGTCTGGCGCGCCAGCGCGGCCAGCGCGTGCCAGGCGGGCTGCGCATGCAGCGGGAACGGCAACGCCAGCTTCGCCAGGCCCTGGCCCAATATGGCGTCGGCGGCCGGGTTGGCGGCGTGCACCAGGCCTTCGGCGTCGATCACCAGCACGCCTTCGCTCAGCGTCTCGATCACCAGCACGTTGACCTGCGCCTGCATCTGCGCGCTGCTGCGGTTGCGCTGGGCCATCGTTTCTTCGCGCGCCAGCCGGCGAGCGAGTTCGTGCGCGAGCAGCGCCACCACGAACAGGCCGGTGCCGGTGAGCGCGGCCTGCACGAAGCGGCCCGAGGAGTCGACCGGTTGCTGCAGCCAGTGCCAGCCCGCGTCGGCCAGCAGCAGCAAGGTGACGCCGGCCGTGGTGCCCAGGCTCACGATCATGGTGCCGAGCACCGCGCTCATGAGCACCGGCAGCGCGAACAGCGGCGTGTAGTTGACGCTGCCGCCCTGCAGCACCTGCAAGGCGGTGAAGGCGCCCAGGTCGATGCCGATGGTCAGCAGCCAGAGCGCGGTGAAGCCGCGGATCGGCGGCTGAAAGCGCGTGTAGCGCATGCCCAGCCAGCTGGCGACCACGTACAACGCCGAGATGGCCATGGCCGCCGGCTGCATCGGCTGTCCGAGCGCGAAGGCCACGCCCTGCAGCACCACCAGCACCAGCGCGACGAAACAGCGCGCGCCCATGAAGCCGCGCCACAGGCGGGTCAGCGCGCTGCTTTCGCCGGGGCCGAGGTCGAGCAGGTCCCAGTCGGTGACGGGATCGCCGCGCGACGGCAGGGGCGAGCTCATCGCGCCGCGGCGGCTTCGCGGTGCGCGGTGCTGCAGTAGACCGTGCCGCCCGGACCGCCGATGGCGTCGGTCGCCGGCAGGTGCAGTCCGCAGTGGGCGCAGCGCACCATGGCCTGCGGCGCCGCGACCTGCGTGGGCGGGCGCTGCTGGGCCTTGGCCGCGCGTTCGCGCATCGCGTCGCGCATTTCTTCGCGCCGGTTCTTGCGCCAGAGCCAGATCGCGATCCACAGGACCGCGAGAACGAGGAGGTATTTCATACGGGAGGACGCGCCAGCACCACTTCGAGCACGAAGCGCGAGCCCACGTAGGCCAGCAGCAGCAGGGCAGAGCCGGCGTACAGCACGCGGCGCGCGGTGCGCCCGCGCCAGCCGAAGCGGGCCCGGCCGATCAGCAGCACCGCGAAGGTGATCCAGGCGAGCACCGAGAAGGTGGTCTTGTGGTCCCACTTCCATGCACGGCCGGCGGCGCCGTAGAGCTGCTCGCTGAACAGCAGGCCGGCGAGCAGCGTGGCCGACAGCAGCACGAAGCCGGCGGTGACGAAGCGAAAGGTGAGGCGTTCGAGCGTGAGCAACGGCACGCCGCCCTGCGGCTCGGCGGTGGCCAGGCGGATCTGCTTTTCGGCGCGGGTGATCAGCCAGGCGTGCACCACGGCCGCGCCGAACAGGCCGTACGAGGCGATGCCCAGCGCCAGATGCAGCGGCAGCCACGGCGAGGCCATGACGTGCAGCGGCGTGCCGGGAAACACAATGGCCAGCAGCACGGCCGCCGCGCCCAGCCAGGCGAGCGCGCGGCGCACCTTCAGCTGGGGATACATGCGGCTTTCGATGGCGTAGACCGTGAGCACCAGCCACGCGGTGACCGACAGGGCGGGCGCGAAACCGAAGCGCGGCTCGCTGCCGATGAGGCCGTGGGCCAGCACGGCGGCGTGCAAAAGCCATGCGACGCCGAGCGCCCATTGGGTCGATTGACGACTCAGTCTTGCGCCTGCAGCAGCGGCAAAACCATAGGCCACGGCGGTGGCGATGCCCAGCGCCACGCCGAGTGGAGAGGGGATCGCTAAAATCATCGGTCGGAGTTTAGCGTCTCGCCCTTGCGTTCCCAGCGCCCGACTTCAAGTTCGCCCCTCGTCTTCGAGACTTCCCATCCGACCCGCGCCGCAGCGCTCAGCAAGGCATCCGCTCATGGCCACCGCCCTCACAGAAAAGTTCTCCCGCCTCGTCAAGACGATGAGCGGCCAGGCCCGCATCACCGAAAGCAACGTGCAGGACATGCTGCGCGAAGTGCGCATGGCGCTGCTCGAAGCCGACGTGGCGCTGCCCGTGGTGCGCGACTTCGTTGCCCGCGTGAAAGAAAAGTCGCTCGGCCAGGAAGTGCTGGGCTCGCTCAAGCCGGGCCAGGCGCTGGTGGGCATCGTCAACCGCGAACTCGCCGCCACCATGGGCGAGGGCATCTCGGACATCAACCTCGCGGCGCAACCGCCGGCGGTGATCCTCATGGCCGGCCTGCAAGGCGCCGGCAAGACCACCACCACCGCCAAGCTGGCCAAGCACCTGATCGAGAAGCGCAAGAAGAAGGTGCTCACGGTGTCGGGCGACGTGTATCGGCCGGCCGCCATCGAGCAGCTCAAGACCGTCACCAAGCAGGCCGGTGCCGAATGGTTCCCGAGCACGCCCGACCAGAAGCCGCTGGACATCGCGCGCGCCGCGCTCGACCACGCCAAGCGCCACTACTTCGACGTGCTGCTGGTCGACACGGCCGGCCGCCTGGCGATCGACGAAGTGCTGATGACCGAAATCAAGGAGCTGCATGCGGCGCTCGACCCGGTCGAAACCCTGTTCGTGGTCGACGCCATGCAGGGCCAGGACGCCATCAACACCGCCAAGGCCTTCAAGGACGCGCTGCCGCTCACCGGCATCATCCTGACCAAGACCGACGGCGACTCGCGCGGCGGCGCGGCGCTGTCGGTGCGCCAGGTCACGGGCGTGCCCATCAAGTTCGCCGGCACCAGCGAGAAGATCGACGGCCTGGAGGTGTTCGACGCCGAGCGCCATGCGGGCCGCATCCTGGGCATGGGCGACATCCTCGCGCTGGTCGAGCAAGTCACCGCCGGTGTCGACGTGGCGGCGGCGCAAAAGCTCGCGGCCAAGGTCAAGAGCGGCGCGGGCTTCGACCTGAACGACTTTCTCGGCCAGTTGCAGCAGATGAAGCAGATGGGCGGCCTGTCCAGCCTGATGGACAAGCTGCCCGCGCAGATGGCCGCCAAGGCGACCGAGGTCGACATGAACCGCGCCGAGCGCGACATCCGCCGCAAGGAAGGGATCATCCAGAGCATGACGCCGCTGGAGCGCCGCAAGCCCGAGCTGCTCAAGGCCACGCGCAAGCGCCGCATCGCGGCCGGCGCCGGCGTGCAGGTTCAGGAAGTGAACCGCCTGCTCAACGAGTTCGAGCAGATGCAGGGGATGATGAAGAAGATGAAGGGCGGCGGCCTCATGAAGATGATGAAGAAGATGGGCGGCATGAAGGGCATGGGCGGCCCCGGCGGTCCCAAGCTGCCGTTCTAGGCGAACGCTGCGTCACTGCGCACATACAGAAAGAGGAAGGCCCGCCGGTTCGCACCGGCGGGCCTTCCTGCTTTCAGGTCTGAATCCGGTCTGCAGGATTGCTTGGACCGTCTCGCGCGCCATGAAAAAAGCCGGCGCAATGGCCGGCTCTTCGGGTGAGGCTGAAAACTCAGCCGTGCATCACGCGGTGGCCAGCGCGGCCGGGCGGGCCAGGCGCACCGCGTGCATCCAGGCGCGGCGCAGCACGGCCGGCGAGCGCGATTCCTCGGGAATCAGCAGGAAGCCGCGGTCACGCAGCGTAGTGCCCAGCGCGATCTGGCTGGTCAGCACGGTCAGCGGAATCGCCAGCAGCAGCGGCAGGCCCACAGGCATCAGCCAGATCAGCGCGCTCGGGTCGATCATGGCGACACCGACGGCCAGCATGGCGATCACCACGGTCATGGGGGCCAGTTGCGCGGCAGCGATCTTCCACGGCACGGCAGCGGCTTCACGCGGGGGCGACTTCCAGTCGAGCTTGATGCCGGTGAGGGCAACGACCACGAACAGCGAGTGGGCCAGCATGCGAACCGGAGCTTGCACGATGGCCAGGCCGCTTTCGAGCACCGAGCTCTTCACCAGGCCCCACACACCGCCGTATTGGCGTTGCTCGCCGCGCATCAGCACGGCGGCGATGCCCAGCACGCGCGGCAGGAACAGCAGGCACAGGGTCCAGATCCACAGGCCGGCCAGTTCGGCGGGCAGCACGCTCCAGTTCGACACCAGGCTCGAGCCGCTCAGCCACAGGGCCGTGCCCAGCGTCAGGAACGCAAGCCACAGCGGCGCCGAGGCGTAGGCCATGGTGCCGGTCACGAACATGGCGCGGTGCACGGAATGAATGCCGGGCTCGGCCATCAGGCGGGCGTTCTGCAGGTTGCCCTGGCACCAGCGGCGGTCGCGTTGCAGCTCGGCCAGCAGGTCGGGCGGTTGCTGTTCGTAGCTGCCGACCAGGTCGGACACCAGCCACACGTTGTAGCCGGCACGGCGCATCAGCGCGGCTTCGACGAAGTCGTGCGACATGATGCCGCCCGACATGCCGCCGGTGCCCTTGATCGGGGCCAGCGCGCAATGCTTCATGAAGGGTTCGACGCGGATGATGGCGTTGTGGCCCCAGTAGTGCGATTCGCCCAGTTGCCAGAACTGCATGCCCAGCGTGAACAGGCGGCCCGTCACGCGGGAAGCGAATTGTTGTGCGCGGGCATGCAGCGTGACGTGGCCGATGGCCTGCGTCGCGGTCTGGATGATGCCGGCGGTGGGGTTGGCTTCCATCAGCTTGACCATCGAGGTCAGGCAGTCGCCGCTCATCACCGAGTCGGCGTCGAGCACGACCATGTAGCGGTAGTCCTTGCCCCAGCGGCGGCAGAAGTCGGCCACGTTGCCGGCCTTGCGGTGCGTGCGGCGGGTGCGCAGGCGGTAGTACACCTCGACCTGCGGCTGGTTCGGGCTTTCGGCCAGGGCGGCGCGAAGGTCTTCCCAGGCGGCGCGCTCGGCGGCGGCGGTCTCGGGCGCGTAGCTGTCGGACAGCACGAACACGTCGAACTGCTTGGCATGGCCGGTGGCCGCGACCGATTCGCAGGTGGCGCGCAGGCCGGCGAACACGGTGGCCACGTCCTCGTTGCAGATCGGCATGATGATCGCGGTGCGGGCTTCGGAGTTCATCGGGTGGTTGGCCACCTGCTTCACCGACAGCGCATGCTTGTCGCCCCGCACCGAGACGTAGAAGCCCATGAGCGCCGTCACGAAGCCGGTCACGACCCAGCCCGAGAGCAGGCCGTACAGGCCGATCTGGCCGTATTCGAGCCAGACGTTGTTGTAGTCGGGTTGCACGCTGGCGAACAGCGACGACGCGATCACGGTGCTCAGCAGGGTGAGCATCATGAAGGCGAAGCGGCGCTGGGCGGCGGCGCGCTGCCAGGGTTGCTTGACCTGCTGGGCCGATTCGGCGCTGGCGGTATCGGCGGCGTTGCCGCCCGAGCGGCCGGCACCCAGCTTCACCAGGAAGGCGGTGCCCAGGCTGTTCCAGAAACCGCGCCACGGGCGGGGCGTCATGGAGCCACGGTTGACCGGCGGTGCGGTCACCGCGTTGGGATGGCGTTCTTCACGCACCGCGCTGCGGTGCGAAAAGTCGGCCTCGGCCAGAACATTCAGTTGCGAGAAGTCGTTTGGCTTCATGGTGATTTACCAACGTTGCTTGTCGAGGGAAGGGGTGTCGCCAATGGCAGGAAAGCGCTTGATCACGCAATCCGGTTCGGCGCCGCCTGCGCTTGCGAGCGCGGCCAGCGAATGACCCGCGGCACGGGGCCGCGAGGAGGAAAACTGCTTTTGACGCAGGCCGTCGCGCTGCTGACGCAGTGCGAAAGATGGGCTGGTAAGTGCTGTCATGCCAGTACAGGGGCAAACCCTGTGCCAGGCTGGAAAAACGCTTTCAGATCAACGGCTTGCGTCGATCCGGAGTGGTTTTTCAGGAGTGGAGGCTGCTGGAAGGCCTCCAAACCCCTCTTTTTGTCGCCGAATCCCGACAAGCCTTTGGGGCTGGCGGGGAATGGCTATATGAATCAACGACTTAGGTGCGTCGCTACTCGGCGACAGGGTCGCTGCCATTCGCGACAGGGTCGGCCTTGAAGTGGCCCGGCGTGAGCTCGTGCTTCTGCAACAAGCGGTAGAACTCCGTGCGGTTGCGGTCGGCCAGGCGGGCCGCGTCGGCCACATTGCCGTCGGTCAGTTTCAGCAGGCCGACCAGGTAATCGCGCTCGAAACGCTGCTTGGCGTCGGCATAGGTCTGGACCTCGACGCTGGGCACGCGCAGCGCGCGCTGCACCAGCGCCAGCGGAATCAGCGGCGAGCTCGACAGCGCGCACACCTGTTCCACCACGTTGAACAGTTGTCGCACGTTGCCCGGCCAGGCGGCCGTGGTCAGCGCCTTCAGCGCCTCGGGCGCAAAGCCCGACAGCCGCTTGCCGTACTTGGTCGAGAGGCGCTGCAGGAAGTGGTTGGCCAGCAGGGGGATGTCTTCGCGCCGCGCCGACAGCGGCGGCAGCGTGAGCGTCACCACGTTCAGGCGGTAGTACAGGTCTTCGCGAAACTGGCCGGCCTCCATGGCCGCGTCAAGGTCGCGGTGGGTGGCCGAGACGATGCGCACGTCGACCTCGATCGACTGGCTCGCACCCAGCGGGCGCACCGCGCGCTCCTGCAGCACGCGCAGCAGCTTGACCTGCAGTGCGGGCGGCATGTCCCCGATTTCGTCGAGCAGCAGGGTGCCGCCGTCGGCCTGCTGGAACAGGCCCTTGTGGTTGGCATGGGCGTCGGTGAAGGCGCCCTTCATGTGGCCGAACAGCTCCGACTCGAGCAGCGCTTCCGGAATGGCGCCGCAGTTGACCGCCACGAAGGGCTTGTCGGCGCGCGCGCTGGCCTTGTGGATGGCGCGCGCCAGCAGTTCCTTGCCGGCACCGGAGTCGCCGCGCAGCAGCACGGACGCGTCCGACTTGGCCACCATGCGCGCCTCGGCCAGCAGCTCGGCCATGCGGTTGCTGCGGCTCACGATTTCGGAGCGCCAGCTTTCGTCGCCGGCCTTGCTCGGCGTGGTGGCGGGGGCGCCGAGCGCCAGCGCCTGGGCGATCTTCTCGAGCAGCTCGCGGCCGTCGTAGGGCTTGGTGAGGTAGGTGAACACACCGCGCGCCGTGGCCTCGACCGCGTCGGGAATGGTGCCGTGCGCGGTGAGCAAGATGACCGGCAGCGAGGGATGGCGCTTGCGGATCTCGTCGAACAGCTGCAGGCCATCGCGCCCGGGCAGGCGCACGTCGCTCAGCACGAGTTGCGGATGCTCTATTTCGAGCTGCGTGAGCGCGGTCTCGGCCGAGGTCACGGCCGTGACCTGGTAGCCCGCCGAACTCAGCCGCATCGAGAGAAGGCGGAGCATGTCCGGGTCGTCGTCGACCACGAGAAGGCGGGCACCGGTGTTGCTCATGGGCTTTGTTTCGTTCCGTTGGGCGCCGCGGCCGGACTGGCCGGTGCGGCCGGCGCCATGTTGGGCCGCGCGAAGCTGCGCTCGATGGCGCGCAGGGCTTCGATGCGGTCGTTCAGCTGGTCGATGCGGCGCTGGCTGTCGCGCAGCTGCTGCACCTGCTTGTCGCGGTCGTCTTCCACGCGGCGCTGCTCCACGTAGCGCGCGGCCAGGGCGCGCGCGAGCGGCTGCAGGGGTTGCGCCTCGGGGGAGGGGTTGGAAGCGACGCGCTGCAGCAGCCCCAGCGCACGCGCGAGGTCGGCCGGCACGCGGGTCTGCGAGAGCAGCAGCGCCAGCTGCATCTGGGTGGTTGGCGAGTCGCCGGGGTCGCCGATGCGCGAGATTTCCATGCCCAGGTCGGCGCCGTTGAGCGAGCGCATCTTGTCGGCGTACGACAGCATGGCGGCCACCGGCCCCTGCGTGGCCAGCGTGAAGAGCGAGGCCGGCTGCGTGGCCGGCGCGCGGGGCTCGGCCTCGACCGGCATCACGCGCGGCACCGCCGGCGGCGGCGGCGGCAGCGCGTCGGCCTCCGCGGGCGGCTTGGGCTGGCTGGCGCAGGCGGCAAGCAGCAGGACGAAAGGCACGGTCATCGCCCCGGCAAAGGAGGAACGGCGGACGAACGGGAAAAACATGGGTCGAAGAAAGGACGCGATGCGGTGAGGCGGTGTTGCGATAGGGGAGAGGGGGAGCCGGCGTTGTCAGGCCGTGCGCGGCAGTTCGATGCGAAAACGAGCACCGGGTCCGTCAGGCTGCAGGGTGATGCGGCCCCCGTGGGCTGCAATGTACTCCTGCACGATGGAAAGTCCGATGCCGGTGCCTTTCACCGTGTGCTCGGGCTGGCGTTCGCCGCGGAAGAAAGGTTCGAAGATCCGGTCGCGGTCGCCTTGCGCGATGCCCGGCCCGGCGTCGTTCACGTCGATGTAGACCGCTTCCGGCGTCCCCGACACCGCCAGGGTGATGACACCGCCGGTTACCGAAAAGCGAATGGCGTTGCTCAACAGGTTGGCAATGGCCGTGCCGAGCTTGGTGCGGTCCACCGTGATCGCGATGGGCTGGCCCTCGGCGCGCACGCGCAGGCCGTGCGACTGCCACTGCAGGCGCTGGGCCTCGATCTGCTCTTCGATCAGCGGCAGCAGCTCGGTGCGCTCGCGGCGCAGTTCGCGCGCCTCGAACGCCGCGGCGTTGAAGCGCAGCAGCGCCTCGATCTGCCCCTGCAGCGAAATGGTGTTCTGCTGAAGGATGTGCGCCACTTCGAGCTGCGCCGCATTCATCGGGCCGGGCACACCGTCTTCCAGCAGCGACACGCCTTCGCGCAGCGCCGCCAGCGGCGTCTTCAGTTCGTGCGACACATGGCGCAGAAAGCGCGCCTTGTCGGCGTCCAGCTCGGTCAGGCGAAGCCGCAGCCATTCGAGCTGCTGCGACACGCGCCGCACGTCGGCCGGGCCGCGGATGTCGATGGGTTCGTCCAGCCGGTTCTGCCCCAGGCCCACGATGGCGTGCTCCAGCCG
The DNA here is from genome assembly GCF_051216855.1 of Variovorax monticola. Lineage (NCBI taxonomy): Bacteria > Pseudomonadati > Pseudomonadota > Betaproteobacteria > Burkholderiales > Comamonadaceae > Variovorax > Variovorax monticola. The sequence goes on along the minus strand of NZ_JBPJZP010000004.1, from coordinate 348,905 downwards.
CTTGAACGGCCGCGCCAGCCAGATGCCGAAGGCCAGCGCCAGCGACACGGCCAGCACGCTGGCGGCCACCACCTCGCGCATCAGCCGGCGCCTCGCGTTCTCGATGCGCTGGGCCAGCGCATCGTTCTGCGTTTCGATCAGGAACTGCGCCTGCTGCGCCAGGTTGGTGTTGAGCGCGTCGAGCTCGCGGAACTGCATGGCCATGGTGCTTTCGCGGGCGAGGGCGCTGTCGGCGTTGCCGCTCATCAGGCCCTCGATCACACCGAGCTGGGTGCGCCACATCTCGATGCCGGCGGGCGCCAGGCCGTTGTTCTCCATGCGTTCGAGCACCTGGTGGGCTTCGCGCGCGGCGTCGTCGAAGCGCCGGCGCAGCACCGCGTCGTTGAGCACCAGCGACTGGCGCCCGGCGCGCTCCATGGCAGCGCTGCGTTCGGCCAGCGACTGGGCCGCGCCGGATAGCCGCAGCGCGCGCGCCGCGGCGTCGCGGCTTTGCGTCATGAGCACGTCGTACTGCAGCACCGAGCGCAAGGCCACGCCGACCAGCAGCGCGGTGATCAGCAGGAACGCAAACAGCAGCAGCTGCTGGAACGAGCCCCGGATGGAAGGCCGCTTCGCCATCAGTGGGCGAGCGCCGCTGCGGCGGCCAGGGCCGAATCTTCCGGTCCGCCCGTTTCACCCGATTCACGCGTGGGCACTTCGCCGCGCAGCGTGTACGACAGCGAGCGGGTGATGCGCAGGTCGGTCATCTGGCCGACCAGGCGGGCATCACCCTCGAAGTTGACCACCCGGTTGCAGGCCGTGCGGCCCATGAGCTCGTTCGCATCCTTGCGCGAGGCCCCTTCCACCAGCACGCGCTGCGTGCTGCCCACCAGCGCCTGGCCGAAGCGCTTGACGTTGGTGTCGATGGCCGCCTGCAGCGTGTGCAGGCGCGCAAGCTTCACAGCGTGCGGCGTGTCGTCGTGCAGCGCGGCGGCCGGCGTGCCGGGGCGCGGGCTGAAGATGAAGCTGAAGCTGTTGTCGAACTGGCAGTCGTCGATGAGCTTCATCATCTTCGCGAAGTCTTCGTCGGTCTCGCCGGGGAAGCCGACGATGAAGTCGCTGGAGAGGGCCAGCTCGGGGCGGATGGCGCGCAGCTTGCGCACCGTGCTCTTGTATTCCATGGCGGTGTAGCCGCGCTTCATGGCCATCAGGATGCGGTCGCTGCCGTGCTGCACCGGCAGGTGCAGGTGGCTCACCAGTTGAGGCACCTTGGCGTAGGCCTCGATGAGCCGCGGCGTGAACTCGTTCGGGTGGCTGGTGGTGTAGCGGATGCGCTCGATGCCGGGAATCTCGGCCACGTATTCGATGAGCAGCGCGAAGTCGGCGATTTCAGAGGTGTCGCCCATCCTGCCGCGGTAGGCGTTCACGTTCTGGCCCAGCAGCGTGATCTCGCGCACGCCCTGGTCGGCCAGGCCGGCAATTTCGACCAGCACGTCGTCCAGCGGGCGGTTCACTTCCTCGCCGCGGGTGTAGGGCACCACGCAGTAGCTGCAGTATTTGCTGCAGCCTTCCATGATCGACACGAACGCCGTCGAACCCTCGACGCGCGCGGGCGGCAGGTGGTCGAATTTCTCGATCTCGGGAAAGCTGATGTCCACCTGCGGGCGGTTCAGGCGCACGCTGTCGTTGAGCATCTCGGGCAGGCGGTGCAGCGTCTGCGGGCCGAACACGATGTCGACGTAGGGCGCGCGCGCGATGATGGCCGCGCCTTCCTGGCTGGCCACGCAGCCGCCCACGCCGATCTTCACGCCCTTGGCCTTCAGGTGCTTCACGCGGCCGAGGTCGGAGAACACTTTTTCCTGCGCCTTCTCGCGCACCGAGCAGGTGTTGAACAGGATGAGGTCGGCCTCGTCCACGTTCTGCGTGGGCTCGTAGCCCTGCGCGGCGTGCAGCACGTCGGCCATCTTGTCCGAGTCGTACTCGTTCATCTGGCAGCCGAAGGTCTTGATGAATACTTTTTTCATGGGGAGATCTCTGTCTGCCCTCCGAGGGTGGAGGGCACTTTCAGGCGCTGGCGCACGGGGCGCGCCGCGCGGTTATTGCGTGTTGACGGTGTCGTTCGAGGTGAACGGCCAGATGTTCAGGAACGGCTTGTTCATGGCCTCGCGCGGGGCCGAGGCTTCGTCGGGCGTGAGGATCCACACTTCCTTCAGCAACCCGGCCGCGTCGCGCGTGTAGTTGACGAGGTAGAGCTGGCCGACCAGCGCGCCGGTCAGCTGCAGCAGGTTCTGCTGGTTGCGGATGCGCGCGCCGGGCGACAACCGGGCCGGGTTGCCGTCGAGCTGCACGTCGTTGCCGTCGACCACCATGAACTTGCCGCGCAGGGCGCCGATGGGGAAAGTGCGCCCGCCGACCAGAGATTCGTTCTGGGTCTGCGGGCGGGGCACGTCGTCCTGGGCGGTGGCCGGCAGGGAGAACAGGCCGGCAATGCCGGCGGCGGCTGCGCACAGCGCAAGGAAGGGAATGGGGTTCGTGGGTGTCTTGCAGCGGTTCATGGGGTATATCCAGAGGCTGTGGAGCGGGGATTTTAGCGAGGGGGTGCGTCCAAGGGGGCGTTCCTGCAGGCCGTCCACGGCGAGAGGTGCACAGGCGTCGGCCTGCTTTGCTTTACATTTCTTTACAGGAGTGGTGAACACTGCGCGTCGGCCACTGATTCAATAGCCGCTGTCAGCCCAAAGTGCACAAAACCCCATGAAAAAAAATGTTGCCGTAGCCCTCGTGGGCGTGTTGATCGTAGCTGCCGTGGGCGGGTGGTGGAGCATGTCCGGCGGCAAGACCGAAGTAAAAACCGCCAAGGCGCCGGTCCCCGCGGGCGGCGCACCCGCACTGGTCACGCTGGCCACGGCGCAGAAGCAGGACGTGCCGGTCACCGTGCAGGTCAACGGCAGCGTGGTGTCCCTCAACAGCGTCGACCTGCGTCCGCAGGTGACCAACACGGTGAGCGCGGTGCACGTGAAGGAAGGCCAGTTCGTCAAGTCGGGCCAGTTGCTCTTCACGCTGGACGACCGCAACGACCAGGCCAACCTGGCGCGCGCAAGGGCGCAGCAGCAGAAGGACGAGGCCACCATGGCCGACCTGGACCGCCAGTACAAGCGCAGCCAGGACCTGGTGGCGCAGAACTTCATTGCCAAGAGCGCGGCCGATGCCACGCTCTCGCAGCTGGAGGCGCAGCGCGCCGCCGTGGCCGCCGACCGCGCTGCCGTGCAAAGCGCGCAGGTGGCGCTGGGCTATGCCACGCTGCGCGCGCCGATTGCCGGGCGCATCGGCGCCGTCAACATCTACCCGGGCACGCTGGTGCAGCCGACGCTGTCGCTGGTCACCATCACCCAGCTCGACCCCATTGCCGTGAGCTTCCCGGTGCCCGAGGGCAACCTGCAAGACCTGCTGGCCGCCGCGCGCACCCGCGCGAAGGTCGAGGCCCTCGTCAGCGGGCGCAAGGCGCCGCTGAGCGGCACGCTCGACTTCGTCGACAACACCGTCGATCCGCAGATCGGCACGGTGCGCGCCAAGGCCGTGTTCGCCAATGCCGACCAGGGCCTGTGGCCGGGGCAGTTCGTCGGCACGCGCATCACGGTGCGCACGCTGGAGGGCGCCACGGTGGTGCCGGCCGCGGCGCTGATGATGCTGGCCGACGGCACCTCGCTCTACGTGGTGGACGAGGCGAAGACCGCCACGCGGCGCAAGGTGAAGGCACTGCACACCTTCGGCACCCAGGTCGCGGTGAGCGGCGTGGAGCCGGGCGAGCAGGTGGTGATCGAGGGCAGCCAGAACGTGCGCCCGGGCGGCAAGGTGCGCGTGGACGCCAAGGCGCCGGCTGCCGCGCCGGGAGCGCCGGCCGCACCGGCCACGCCGACCAACGGCACCACCGGTGTCACGCCCGGCAGTGCCGCGTCTTCCGACGGCACGGACATCAAGCCGCCGAAGCAGGAACGCGCATGAGCCGCCGGGCCGCTCCCAAGGCGAACACCGCAGCGCGCAGCGCGGAGGTTTCCCCATGAACATTTCCGAGCTCTGCATCCGCCGTCCGGCGATGACGGTGCTGCTGTCGGCCGCCGTGGTGGTGATCGGCATCTTTGCGTACTTCAGCATCCCCGTGGCCGCGCTGCCCAGCTACAACACGCCGGTCATCAACGTCAACGCGCAGCTGCCCGGCGCGAGCCCCGACACCATGGCGAGCTCGGTCGCGCTGCCGCTCGAAAAGCAGTTCTCCACCATTCCCGGCCTGCAGACCATCAGCTCGGTGAACACGCAGGGCGTGACCTCGCTCACGCTCGAATTCGTCAGCAGCCGCGACATCGACGCCGCCGCGGTCGACGTGCAGGCCGCGCTGCTGCGCGCGCAGCGCCAGCTGCCGCAGGAGCTCACGCAACTGCCCTCGTACCGCAAGGTGAACCCGGCCGACGCGCCGGTGCTGTTCATCGCGCTGATCTCGCCGTCGATGAACCCGGCCGAGCTCAACGACTACGCCGAGAACCTGATCTCGCCCACGCTCTCGACCATCGACGGCGTGGCGCAGGTGGGTGTGTACGGGCGCAAGGCCTTCGCGGTGCGCATCAAGGCCAACGCCGACCTGCTCAACGCGCGCAACATCACGCTCGACGAGCTCGCCAAGGCGGTGAACTCGGCCAACGCCAACACGCCGGTCGGCGTGCTCGACGGCCCGCGCCAGACGCTCACGATCCAGGCCAACCGCCAGCTCGTGAAGGCGGCCGATTTCGCGAAACTCATCATCGGCCAGCGCAACGGCGCACCGGTGCGGCTCGACGAGGTGGCCACCATCGAGGACAGCTTCGAGTCGGTCAAGACGTCGAGCAGCTTCAACGGGCAGGACTCCATTTCGCTGGCCGTGCAGCGCCAGCCCAATGCCAACACCGTGCAGGTGGTGGACGCGGTGCGCGCGCTCATTCCGCGCTTCAAGGCGGAGTTGCCGCAGTCGGTCGAGATCCAGATGGTGAACGACCGCTCGCTGTCGATTCGCGAGGCCGTGCACGACGTGCAGCTCACGCTGCTGGGCACCATCGCGCTGGTGGTGCTGGTGATCTTCCTGTTCCTGCACCGGCTGGTGGCCACGCTGATTCCGGCGGCCACCATCCCCATTTCGCTGATCGGCGCGGTGGCGCTGCTCTACGCCTTCGGCTATAGCCTGGACAACGTGTCGCTGCTGGGCATCACGCTGGCCGTGGGCCTGGTGGTGGACGACGCCATCGTGGTGCTCGAGAACATCATGCGCTACGTCGAGAAGGGCATGGAGCCTTACGCGGCGGCGCTGCGCGGGGCGCGCGAGGTGGGCTTCACCATCGTGTCGATCTCCATCTCGCTGGTGGCGGTGTTCATTCCGATCTTCTTCATGCCGGGCGTGATCGGCCTGCTGTTCCACGAGTTCGCGGTGGTGGTGGCGCTGGCGGTGCTGGTGTCGGCCGTGGTGTCGCTCACGCTGGTGCCGATGCTGGCGAGCCGGCTGCTCAAGCACGTGCCGCGGCCCGAGGGCGCGATGGACCATGAAGAGCAGCACCCCGAACCCGGCACCGCCATCGGGCGTGCCTTCGAGCGCGGCTACCGCGCGGTGCACGGCGGCTACATGCGCTCGCTCGACTGGACGCTGGGGCACCGCAAGGTGATGCTGGCGATCGCGGGCCTGACCTTCGTGGTCACCGGCTGGCTGTTCGCCACCATTCCCAAGGGCTTCTTCCCCGAGGAAGACATCGGCCAGATCCAGATCACCACCGAGGCGGCCGAAGACATTTCGTTCACCGCCATGAAGGCGCTGCAGGCGCGCGTGTCCGACGCCATTCAGGCCGACCCGAGCGTGGACTACGTGAGCTCCTTCGTCGGCGTGGGCGGCCCGACCGCCACGCAGAATTCCGGCCGGCTGTTCGCGGTGCTCAAGTCGCGCAGCGAGCGCCCGCAGATGGCCAAGGTGCTGGAGTCGCTGCGCCAGCGCTTTCGCGAGATTCCGGGCGTGGCCGTCTACATGCAGCCGGTGCAGAACCTGCGCCTGGGCGGGCGCCAGAGCAAGGCGCGCTTCCAGTACACGCTGCAGAGCGTGAACGCGGGCGAGATGGTGCCGTGGGCCACCAAGCTCATGGAGCGCATGCGCGCCGACCCTGCGTTCCGCGACGTGACCAGCGACTCGCAGAACCGCGGCCTGCAGGCCACGCTCGACATCGACCGCGACAAGGCCGGCGTGCTCGGCGTGGCGGTGGGCGACCTGCGCACCGCGCTCTACAACGCCTACGGCGACCGGCAGATCGGCAGCATCTACGCGGCGAGCAACACCTACCAGGTGATCTTGTCGGCCGCCGACAGCGACCGCCAGTTCGAGGACGACGTGTCGCGCCTGTCGGTGCGCAGCACCACCGGCCGGCTGGTGCCGCTGTCGGCCTTCTCCACCATCAACCGCACCGTCGGGCCGACCTCGGTGAACCACCAGGGGCAACTGCAGGCGGTGACGGTGTCGTTCAACCTCGGGCCCGACGTGCCGCTGGGCAACGCGACCGCGAAGATCGACCGGTTCAAGGACGAGCTGAAGATGCCGCAGTCGATCATCACCACCTACGGCGGCGATGCGGCGGTGTTCCAGAGTTCGCAGTCGAGCCAGGCGGTGCTGCTGGTGCTGGCGGTGCTGGTCATTTACGTGTTGCTGGGCGTGCTGTACGAGAGCTACATCCACCCGCTGACCATCCTGGCCGGGCTGCCCTCGGCGGCGGTGGGCGCGCTGCTGTCGCTGAAGATCTTCGGCTTCGACCTGACGCTGATCGCCACCATCGGCATCCTGCTGCTGATCGGCATCGTGAAGAAGAACGCGATCATGCTGATCGACTTCGCGCTGGACGCGCAGCGCACCGAGGGCATGAAGCCGGTGGACGCGATTCGCGAGGCCTGCCGGCTGCGCTTCCGCCCGATCCTGATGACCACGCTGGCCGCGCTGATGGGCGCGCTGCCGCTGGCACTGGGCCTGGGCGCCGGCGCCGAGCTGCGTCAGCCGCTGGGCGTGGCGGTGGTGGGCGGGCTGATCTTCTCGCAGGTGATCACGCTGTACATCACGCCTGCCATCTACCTGGCGCTGGACCGCTACAGCGGCACCGGGCCGATGGTCGATCTGCCGGGGGAGGCCAAGGACGAAGCTGCGGCGGGCGGTCACGCCGCCTCGCACGCCTGACGGCGATCCAAAAGATGCCGGATGGCCATGAGCGCGAGCCACCCGGCCGGAAAGGACTTCGGCAGTCCTGCGAAACGTCACACCCGGGCCGTCGCCGACCGAAGGCGGGCCTCTTCTTCAACGGCTCCTCCCGTTCCCTCCTCCGCTCTTCCCATCCATGTGTGTGACGGGATGAATGATGGCGATGGGTGAAGGTCTCGACGGTATCCAGCGATACACGAAGCGGGCTTTTTTCTTACGGTGACGCATCGCGGAAACGCCGCAAGGCCGGCGCATTCGGAATGCCGACCTGCCGGGCCCGCGTTTCAATGAGCCCGTGTCCCGCCAGCGCATTCAACGTGCGGGTGACGGTGACGCGGCTCAATGCCGTCATGGCGCCGATCTGCTCATGCGTCAGATCGACGGTGAGTTGTTTCGATGCCTGCGCCGATGGCAGGCGTGCCACACGCAGCAGCAAATCGATGATCCGCTCCTTGGGCGCCGCCGAGGCCACCCCGGCAAGCTTGGCGACGATCATGTGATTCTTGAAGCCGAGCAGCTGGATCAGCGAGGTCGCGAGCTCGGGAAGCTCCGAAAATTGCCGCGCGACATCTGCCGGGCGATATCGGCTGAGAATCGCCGGCGCGACCGCCTTGGTCGTCGTGGGCCGGGGACTGTCGGCGAACGCCGGGCCTTCGCCAAAAATCGCACCCGGTCCGAAGATCTCGAGCAGGAACTCCGAGCCGTTGCTTCGCTGGATCGTGGAGTGAACGAACCCCGATCGCAAAAGATAGAAGTAGCCGTGCCGTTCGCCCTCGCGCGCGATGGTGTCGCCGGCCTCCAGGGTGACGAAGCTTCCCAGATGCGTGGCGTCGGTCCACGGCGCAGACAGCGTCTGGGATGCATCCCAGCTGGCGTACGCCGAGGGAGGCGAATTTGTTCTTTTCATGGCAGCGTCTTGCCCGGATCGGAGAAAGGCAAGCGGCCCATCGTGCCGTCGCGCTAGGTCGTGGGCTCATCGAGCGGCGTGTCCGCCGCCAGGTGGGCGGTGTCGCTCCAGCCCACGAGGCTGAAGCCCTCGGGCGTCCACAGCATGCGGTTGATGGCCGCATTGCCCAGCTGCCAGGTGCGCGGCGCCTGCAGCGCCTGCCGGGTGGCGGCGCGGTACAGCACGTCCATCACCCCGCCGTGCGCGACCAGCACCACCAGCTCGCCCGGATGGCGCGCCGCCAGTTCGGCGGCGACGCCCGTCACGCGGTCGCGGAACACCAGCAGGCTTTCGCCGCCTTCGGGCTCGAACTCCGGGTCGCGCTCGCGCCAGCGCTTGGCCTGCTCGGGCAGCGTGGCCTCGATCTCGGCGAAGCTCATGCCCTCGAAGGTGCCGAAGGCCCGCTCGCGCAGGCGCGGCTCGGGCTGTACGGGCAGGCCGTGGGGCCTGGCGATTTCCTCGGCGGTCTGCCAGGCACGCGACAGGTCGCTGGCGTAGACGACGCCGACGGGCTCTTCCGCCAGCGCCCCGCCGGCGCGCTGCGCTTGCCAGACGCCGGTGGCGTTGAGCCCGATGTCGAGCTGGCCCTGGATGCGGGTGTCGACGTTCCAGGCGGTTTCTCCGTGGCGAACGGCGATCAGGCGGGTGGGTTCTTCCATCCGCGGGATTCTAGAAGCGCTACTTTTGCGCCGTCGGCAACGCGATGTCCACCCGGCGCTCGCCCTGCGGCGGATCGGGAAAGCCCTGCAGGGCGGCCTCGAACATCACCGGCAGGATCGCCGCGCTCGAGGTGTAGGGCCCGTCGTTGCGCGCGCGGGTCTCGTAGACCACGCGGTTGGAGCCTGCCTCGCGCAGCACGATGCTCACCTCGCGCTCGTACCAGGGGTTGGCCGGCGGCGCGAACGCCGGGCCGCCGTACCAGCCGCCGCCATGCCAGCGCCGGCCGTAGTAGCCGTAGCCGCCGTAACCGTAACCCCAGGGGCCGTTGTAGAGCCACGGATCGGCCCACGGCGACAGCCCGGCCGAGACGCGCGCGCCGATCTGCGCGGTGTACCGGGGCTGGGTGTCGTCGCGGCGCAGTCCGGCCTTGTCGAGCGCCGCGCCTGCCATGGCTTCGAGCGATGCCTGCCGGGCGCCGTCGGCCTGCTGCGAAGGCAGGCGCTCGAAGCGGTAGGTGGCGCCGGGCGCCACGGTGCCGGGCGAGGCGAAGCTGTTCACGTTGCTGTCGACCACCCAGGAGGTGGCGCAGCCGGTCAGGCTTGCTATCAGAAAGAGAGCGGGAAACGCACGTTTCATAAGGGTCTCCGGGCTGAAAAGCCCCAAATTCCCCTGGGTTGCCCGGTCAGCCCTGGACGATGCGCAGGGCCGAGGGTGCCTGGGAGAGCAGGTCGAAGGAGGGCGTGTCGAAGGCGGTGTCGCCGTTCTCGTCCGCCACGCCCGTCGCCTTGAGACCCTTGAAGTCGTGCAGCGTTCCGTCCAGCAGGTGGGACGGCACCACGTTCTGCATGGCGGTGAACATGTTCTCCACGCGGCCGGGGTATTTCTTGTCCCACTCGCGCAGCATTTCGCCGACCTGCTTGCGCTGCAGGTTTTCCTGGCTGCCGCACAGCGTGCACGGAATGATCGGGAACTCGCGATGCTGCGCCCAGCGCACGGTGTCCTTTTCGGCCACGTAGGCCAGCGGGCGGATCACCACGTGCTTGCCGTCGTCGCTCACCAGCTTGGGCGGCATGCTCTTCAACTTGCCGGCGAAGAACATGTTGAGGAAGAAGGTCTGCAGCATGTCGTCGCGGTGGTGGCCCAGCGCGACCTTGGTGGCACCCAGCTCGTCGGCCACGCGGTACAGGATGCCGCGCCGCAGCCGGCTGCACAGGCCGCAGGTGGTCTTGCCCTCGGGGATCACGCGCTTGACGATGCTGTAGGTGTCCTGGTTCTCGATGTGGAAGTCCACCCCCAGGTCGCTCAGGTACCTGGGCAGCACGTCTTCGGGGAAGCCCGGCTGCTTCTGGTCGAGGTTGACCGCCACGATGTCGAAGTGGATGGGCGCGCGCGCCTTCATCTTGAGCAGGATGTCGAGCAGCGCGTAGCTGTCCTTGCCGCCCGAGACGCACACCATGACCTTGTCGCCCTCTTCGATCATGTTGTAGTCGACGATGGCCTGCCCGACCTGGCGGCACAGGCGCTTTTCGAGCTTGTGGGTTTCGCGTTCGATCTTCAGGGAGTGGGTGGCGTCGGCGGCGGCGGGCGCCTCGTCGATCCAGACGGCGTTCATGGCGGGCTACTTCGGGGAGTCGGGGGAGGGTGCGATTGTCCCCGAACATCCTTTGGCCTGCCATCCCGGCGTTTTTTGCGGGTCATGCCGCCGGAAACGCCGTGCGCATCGCGTCGACGAAGCGGCGCAGCTTGGCCGGGTAGAAGCGCGCGTACGGGTACACGACGTACACCGGCGCATGGGCTGCCTGCCACTGCGGCGCCAGGTGCACCAGCTGCCCGGCCTCCAGCGCCTCGGCCAGCATCCAGGTCGACAGCACCCCCACGCCCACGCCCAGCACGGCCGCGCTGCGCAGCGCGTTCAGGCTGTCGGTGATCATGCGCGGGCGAATCTGCACGCGGTACACCTCGCCGCTGGTTTCGTGGGTCAGCGCGACCTCGGTGCGGTAGAAGTTCTTCGCGGCCAGCCAGGGCAGCGCCTCCAGGTCGCGGGCGTGCACGGGCAGCGACGCGTGCGTGAACAGCGAGGGCGCGCCCACCGCGATGCGCGGCACCTCTGAGAGCCGGATGGCCACCACCGAAGGGTCGGTCACTTCGCCCACGCGAATCGCGCAGTCCACGCCCTCGGCGATGAAGTCGGGCGTGCGGTCCTGCGGGCCGTCGTGCAACAGCCATTCGACGGTCATCTGCGGGTAGGCGTGCAGGTAGGCGGCCAGCGGCCCGACCAGCAGTTGCTGGCCGAACACATGCGGCGCCACCACGCGCAGCCGCCCCTCGGGCTGGTCGACCGCGCCGCGCACCTCGGCCTCGAAGGCGTTCCAGCTCAGGATCAGCTCCCGGGCGCGCTCGAAGCAGCGCTCGCCGTCCTCGGTGAGCTTCATCGCGTGGGTGGAGCGCTGCAGCAGGCGCACGCCCAGCGAACGCTCCAGCGCCTGCAGGCGGCGGCTCACGGTGGGCTGGGTGGTGCCCATCTGCGCGGCCGCGGCCGACAGGCTGCCGGACTCGACGATGCGAACGAAGGTCTGCATCAACTCGATGCGGTCGGCGGAAGCAGTGGATGGAAGCGGTGTGGCCATACGTTCAGCGTATATCAATTGTTCGAGGCACGGGGCTACCTTCGACCTGGCTGCGGCGCGCAAACTCCAGCCCCTGTCTTCGCATCCAAGGGTAAACACCATGTCTTCCATTCAATCAACGCATGAGAGGCTGCCGAACTCGCTGATCCTGCTGCTGGCCGCCAGCGCGGGTTTCGGCGTGGCCGCGCTCTACTACAGCCAGCCCATGCTGGGCGTGCTGGGCCCGGACATCGGCGCCTCGGCCCGCTCGGTGGGCTTCGTGCCCACGCTCACGCAACTGGGCTACGCGCTCGGCATCCTGCTGCTGGCGCCGCTGGGCGACCGCTTCGACCGGCGCCGCATCATCCTGGCGAAGGCCACGGTGCTGGTGCTGGCGCTGCTCGGCGCGGCGTTCTCGCCGTCGGTCGGCCCGCTGCTCGTGGCCAGCCTCGTCATCGGCCTGGCCGCCACCCTGGCGCAGGACGTGGTGCCGGCCGCCGCCGCGCTGGCGCCCGAGGCGCACCGCGGCAAGATCGTCGGCACGGTGATGACCGGGCTGCTGCTGGGCATTTTGCTGTCGCGCGTGCTGAGCGGCTTCGTGGCCGAGCACTTCGGCTGGCGCGCGATGTTCGTGGTGGCGGCCGCCAGCATCGCGCTCATCGGCGTTGCCGCGGCGCGCGGCCTGCCGCACCTGCGCCCGACCACGCAACTGGGCTACGGCGCCTTGCTGGGCTCGCTCGGCAAGCTGTGGCGGCGCCACGGTGCGCTGCGCCGCGCCACGCTCGCGCAGGCCTTGCTGTCGGTCGGTTTCAGCGCCTTCTGGTCGACGCTGGCGGTCATGCTGCACGGCGCGCCGTTTCACCTGGGCAGCGCGGCGGCTGGTGCCTTCGGCCTGGCCGGAGCGGCCGGTGCGCTGGCCGCTCCCATCGCCGGGCGGCTGGCCGACCGTCGCGGGCCCGAACTGGTGATCCGCATGGGGGCGGCGCTGGTGGTGGTGTCTTTCGCCGCGATGCTGTTCGCGCCGCTGATGGCGCCCGCCGCGCGGCTGGGGCTCATCGTGGCCAGTGCGATCGGCTTCGACTTCGGCCTGCAGGCCGCGCTGATCGCGCACCAGACGGTGGTCTACGGCATCGACCCCGGTGCGCGCAGCCGGCTCAATGCAGTGTTCTTCACGGGCGTGTTCGTCGGCATGGCGACGGGCTCGGCGCTCGGTGCCCTGGTGCTCGCGCAGTGGGGCTGGTCGGGCGTGGCGCTGACGGCTGCGTTGTCGGCCCTGGGTGCGCTCGGTGTGCGGCTGTGGCCGGCAGGCGCCGAGCCCGCCGTGGCCTGCGGTTCAGCGGCGTGAATCTGGCGTGAGCCTCAGCCTCTCACCATTCGCCGGCTTCCATGCGGATCGCCACCTCGCAATCGTCGAAGATCTCGAGCTTGGCGATTTTCACGCGCACGCCCACCACGCCGGGCAGTTGCAGCAGGCGCTGCACCAGCTTGCCGATCAGGCTCTCCAGCAGGTTGACGTGCTCGGCCGTGCACTCCTCGATGATGATGCGGCGCACCTTGCGGTAGTCGAGCACGTGAAAGATGTCGTCGTCCTGCGGCAGCAGCGGCTGCGGGCCCAGGCTGAGTTCGGCGTCCACCAGGATGGGTTGCGGCGCCGTCTTCTCGTGGTCGAGGATGCCCAGGTTGGCGTCGAAGCGCAGGCCCTGCAGGGTGAGGGTCTGGCGGCCCTGGGTGGGCGAGGGCGTGGAGGGGGTAGACATGGTGCTGCTCACATGAGCGAGAAATCGCGCTCGAATTTCATCAGGTGCTGGCCGCCGTCCACCAGCAGCGTGGTGCCGGTGATCGAGCTGTTTTCCAACGCGAACTTCACCGCGACGACCACGTCGGCCGGGGTGGAAGAACGGCCCAGCGGCGACAGCTTGTGCAGCCGCGCGAAGGTGTCGTCGTCCAGCATGTGGCTCGCCAGCGTGAGGCCGGGCGCCACGCCGACCACGCGCACGCGCGGGGCCAATGCCAGCGCCAGCATGGGCGTGGCGGCTTCCAGGGCGGCCTTCGACAGCGTGTAGCTCAGGAAGTCGGGGTTCGGGTTCCACAGCTTCTGGTCGAGCAGGTGCACCACTGCGCCGTGCGCGTCGCGCGCGGCCAGGTGCTCGTGCAGCGCCTGCGCCAGCAGGATGGCCGCGCCGGTGTTGCTGCGCGCATGGCGTTCCATGAGCGCATAGCTGAAGGTGGCGGCCTCGTCGTGCTCGAACAGGGCCGCGCTGTGCACCACGGCGTCGATGCCGCGAAAGCGCGCGACCACGCGGGGCAGCAGCGCGCGCGTGGCGGCCTCGTCTTCCAGGTCGGCCGCGAAGAGCGCCGAATCGCCCGAGAGCGCCGCGCAGTCGGCCACCGTCTGCTCGGCCTCGGCGCGCGAACTGCGGTAGTGCACCGCCACCTGCCAGCCGCCCGCGGCCAGGCCCAGCGCGATCTCGCGGCCCAGCCGGCGGCCCGCGCCCGTGACGAGAACGGTGCGAGGGGCGCGGGAGGGGGATGCGGTGCTCATGCGAAAGGAGGGGAGGGAGGAAAGGGAGGAAAGGGAGGAAAGGGGGAGGAGAGAGACAATTGCGTGGTGACGACCCAGACCACCCCCAGCAGTTTACCCACCGCCCTCGACCACCTCATCGCGCGTTCCGTCGAACGCGCGGGCGGATGGATCGGGTTCGACCGCTTCATGGCGCTCGCGCTGTATGCGCCCGGCCTGGGCTATTACGCCAACACGTCCGCCAAGTTCGGGCACATGCCGTCTTCGGGCAGCGACTTCGTCACCGCCCCTGAATTGACGCCGATGTTCGGCCAGACGCTGGCCGCGCAGGTGGCGCAGGCGCTGGAGAAGACGGGCACCGACACGGTGTGGGAATTCGGCGCGGGCTCGGGGGCGCTGGCGGTGCAGTTGCTGCATGCGCTCGACGAGATGGGCCGCACCGGCGTGCGCTACCGCATCGTCGACCTGTCGGGCACGCTGCGCGAGCGGCAGCAGCAGGCGCTGGTGCGCTATGCGGACCGTGTCGAATGGCTCGACGAATTGCCCGAATCGATGGAGGGCGTGGTGGTCGGCAACGAGGTGCTCGATGCCATGCCGGTGCAACTGCTGGCGCGCGTGGGCGGGCAGTGGTTCGAGCGCGGCGTGGTGCGCAACGCCGGCAACGACGGCTGGACCTGGGCCGACCGCGCGACCGAACTTCGGCCGCCGGCGGAAGTGCTCGGCGCGCATGACTACCTGACGGAGATTCATCCGCAGGCACGGGCTTTCATCGCCACGCTGGCGGACCGGCTGAAGAAGGGCGCGGTCTTTCTCGTCGACTACGGCTTCCCCGAAGGCGAGTACTACCACCCGCAGCGCCACATGGGCACCGTGATGTGCCACCGCGCGCACCAGGCCGACGGCGATCCGTTGTCCGACGTGGGCTACAAGGACATCACCGCGCATGTGGACTTCACCGGCATCGCGCTGGCGGGGCAGGATGCGGGGCTCGAGGTGCTGGGCTACACGAGCCAGGCGCGCTTTCTGCTGAATTGCGGCCTGCTGGCGCGCATGGAGGCCGGGTCTGTCGCCGAGCGGGCAATGGCGGCGCGGCTCGTTCATGAGCACGAAATGGGCGAGCTGTTCAAGGTCGTGGGCTTCACCGTCGGCGAGGCCTGGGATGCGATGGGCTTTGCCGAAGGCGATCGCAGCCACACGCTGTGAGCCGCTGGCGGGTCGGCTTCCCGCAGCCGGGGCCTCCGAAAGAGAAGGCATAAGCTAGCAACTAAGAGTTCGTTGGGGAACCGCATACCCGCCCCTACATTCCGGGCATGACAGCCGTTCTTTCCCACGCGCCAGAGGCCGAAGCGCCACCGCAACACTTCGAAGTACGTCCCTTCGCCGCGCCGGTCGGCGCAGAAATCGTCGGCCTCGACATCTCCAAGCCGATCAACGCCGAAGACTTCCGGCGCATCCACAAGGCGCACCTCGACCACCATGTGGTGGTGTTCCGCGACCAGCAGGTCACCCCTCAAGCCCACATCGATTTCAGCCGCCGCTTCGGCCCGCTCGAAATCCACGTGCTGCACCAGTTCCAGCTGAAGAACCACCCCGAGATCCTCATCGTTTCCAACATCAAGGAGAACGGCGAGCCCATCGGCCTGGGCGACGCGGGCGTCTACTGGCACTCCGACATCTCTTACAAGCCCAAGCCCAGCCTCGGCTCGCTGCTGCATGCGCAGGAGCTGCCCAGCGAAGGTGGCGACACGCTCTTCGCCGACCAGCACCTCGCCTGGGAATCGCTGAGCCCCGAACTGCAGCAGCGCGTGCTGCCGCTGAAGGCCGAGCACAGCTACCTCGCCAAGTACGAGGAGCTGCGTTCGAAGAACCCCTGGCGTCCCAAGCTGTCGCAGGCGCAGATCGACCAGGTCGCGCCCGCCGTGCAGCCGGTGGTGCGCACGCACCCCGAAACCGGCCGCAAGGCGCTGTTCGTCAGCGAGCATTTCACGACGCGCATCGTCGGCCTGCCGCAGGACGAAAGCGACGCGCTGCTGGCCGAGCTGTTCGCGCACAGCGTGAAGCCCGAGTTCGTGTACCGACACACATGGGCACCGCACGACCTGGTGTTCTGGGACAACCGTTCGCTGATGCATCTGGCGGCCGGTACGCCCGACGAACTTCGCCGCCGCCTGAACCGCACCACCGTCGTGGGCGACACGCCTTTCTGATCTTTCTTCCGGACACCCCATGAACCGTTTCTCCCGCACAGCCGCCGCCCTCGTCACCGGCTTCGGCCTCCTGGCCGGCAGCCTCGCTGCGCATGCCGAAGGCCAGATCCGCATCGCCGAGCAGTTCGGCATCGTCTACCTGCTGCTCAACGTGGCGCAGGAGCAGAAGCTCGTCGAGAAACACGCCAAGGCCGCGGGCGTCGACGCCAAGGTCGAGTGGATCAAGCTTTCGGGCGGCTCGGCGGTGAACGACGCGCTGCTGTCCGGCAACATCGAGATCGCGGGCGCCGGCGTGGGTCCGCTGCTCACGCTGTGGGACCGCACCAAGGGCAAGCAGAACGTGAAGGGCGTGGCCTCGCTGGGCAACTTTCCGTACTACCTGGTAAGCAACAAACCGAACGTGAAGACCATTGCCGACTTCACCGAGAAGGACCGCATCGCACTGCCCGCCGTGGGCGTGTCGGTGCAGTCGCGCGTGCTGCAGTTCGCCTCGGCCAAGCTGTGGGGCGACAAGGAATTCAACCGGCTCGACAAGATCAGCGTGGCGCTGCCGCACCCCGACGCGGCCGCGGCCATCATCAAGGGCGGCACCGAGATCACGGGCCACTTCGGCAACCCGCCGTTCCAGGAGCAGGAGCTCGCGGGCAATCCGAATGCGCACATCGTGCTGAACTCCTACCAGGTGCTGGGCGGGCCGTCGTCTGCCACGGTGCTCTACGCCACCGAGAAATTCCGCAACGAGAACCCCAAGACCTACAAGGCCTTCGTCGATGCGCTCGACGAAGCGGCGAAGTTCGTCACGGCCAACCCCGAGAAGGCGGCCGACATCTACCTGAAGGTGAGCAACGCCAAGCTCGACCGCGAGCTGCTGCTGAAGATCATCAAGAACCCCGAGGTGCAGTTCAAGATCACGCCGCAGAACACGTACCCGCTGGCGGAGTTCATGCACCGGGTGGGCGCGATCAAGAACAAGCCGGCTTCGGTGAAGGATTACTTCTTCGACGATGCGCAGAACACGTCGGGGAACTGAGTGACCAACGCGGTCGTCTTGCCTTCAGGGATTGACTCCCTCTCCCATCGGGAGAGGGCGGGGGTGAGGGGGGAGCCTCTGGCATCGTCACCAGCCCTCACCCCAACCCTCTCCCGCGAGCGGGAGAGGGGGCAATACAACAGCGCGCCGCTGCTGCAAGTCGACGCCGTCAGCCTCGAATACCGCACCCCCGAGCGCGTCGTGCGCGCCACGCACCGCGTGAGCTTCGACGTGCACGCTGCCGACCGCTTCGTGCTGCTGGGCCCCTCGGGCTGCGGCAAGTCCACGCTGCTGAAGGCGGTGGCGGGTTTCATTCCACCGGTCGAAGGCGAGATTCGCCTCGACGGCCGGCGCGTGACGCAGCCCGGTCCGGATCGCATCGTCGTGTTCCAGGAGTTCGACCAGCTGCCGCCGTGGAAAACGGTCAAGCAGAACGTCATGTTCCCGCTGCTGGCCTCGCGCACGCTCGGCAGAAAGGAAGCGGCCGAGCGCGCGCTGCACTACCTCGACAAGGTGGGCCTGGCCAAGTTCGCCGACGTGCATCCGCACCAGCTCTCGGGCGGCATGAAGCAGCGCGTGGCGATTGCGCGTGCGCTCGCGATGCAGCCGCGGGTGTTGCTGATGGACGAGCCCTTCGCCGCGCTGGACGCGCTCACGCGCCGCAAGATGCAGCAGGAGCTGCTCGAACTTTGGGACGAGGTGCGCTTCACGCTGCTGTTCGTCACGCACTCGATCGAAGAGGCGCTGGTGGTGGGCAACCGCATCGCGCTGCTGTCGCCGCACCCGGGGCGCATGCGGGCGGAGATCAACAGCCACGGCTTCTCGATGGCGAGCCTGGGCGGTGCGGAGTTCCAGGGCACGGCGCAGCGCATTCACGACATGCTGTTCGAGGAAGAGCCCGAAGCGGCGCCGGTGCCATGACCCCGGTCTTTCTCCCTCCCCCTCTGGGGGAGGGCAGGGGTGGGGGCTCGCGGCGCATCCATCGTTGCCGGCCCATCCACCGCCGCTTGCCCCCATCCCAGCCTTCCCCCGGAAGGGGAAGGAGCCATACCCCATGAGCACCCTCACGCCCCCCATCCGCCCCGAGTACGAACGCACGCTCGAGCCCTTCACCGAGCTGCCCGTCGAACGCACGCTCCCGCTGGGCACGCGCATCTGGTCGCAGGCCTGGCTGCGCAAGGGCCTGATCCTCGTCGTCATCGCCGTGCTGTGGGAGCTCGCGGCGCGCTGGCAGGACAACGACCTGCTGCTGCCCACCTTCACCGCCACCGCGCGCGCGCTGGTCGAAGGGCTGGCCAGCGGCGAGCTGGTCGAGAAGGTGCGCATCTCGCTGGCCGTGCTGCTGCAGGGCTACATCGCCGGCGTGGTGCTGGCCTTTGCGCTCACCACGCTGGCGGTGTCCACGCAGATCGGGCGCGACCTGCTGGACACGCTCACCTCCATGTTCAACCCGCTGCCCGCCATCGCGCTGCTGCCGCTGGCGCTGCTGTGGTTCGGGCTGGGCCGGGGCAGCCTGGTGTTCGTGCTGATCCATTCGGTGCTGTGGCCGCTGGCGCTCAACACCTACGCCGGCTTTCAGGGCGTGCCTGAAACACTGCGCATGGCGGGGCGCAACTACGGGCTCAAGGGCCTGCGCTACGTGCTGCAGATTCTGGTGCCGGCCGCGCTGCCGTCGATTTTGTCGGGGCTGAAGATCGGCTGGGCCTTCGCGTGGCGCACGCTGATCGCGGCCGAGCTGGTGTTCGGTGCGTCGTCGGGCAAGGGAGGGCTGGGCTGGTACATCTTCCAGAACCGCAACGAGCTCTACACCGACCGTGTGTTCGCAGGCCTGGCGATGGTGGTGCTGATCGGCCTGCTGGTCGAGAGCCTGGGCTTCAAGACGCTGGAGCGGCTGACGGTGCGGCGCTGGGGGCAGCAGCGGTAGCAGCGATGAAAAAGGCGAGGGCGCATCAGCCGTTCGACGGCTTCTGCGAGTTCTGGCGCAGCGCGCGCAATTCGCCGTTGAGGAACTCGCCGGCGTCGCGCACCGCACCATCGTCCAGCTTCACCTTGTAGGCCTGTCCGGTCATCTCCGAGCGCGATGCGCAGCGCGCGATGAAGTCTTCGGCCGTGACCAGTTCCTTTTTGAAGTGGTCGTACTTCGCCTGCATGTGCTTGGCGGCGTCGGCGGCCTTGTATTCGCTGCCGTTGCGCAGGAAGACCATCGACGACATCTTCGCCACGCGCTGGATCAGCGTGTCGATCAGCCTGTCCTCGGTGGCCGAAGGGGTGGCGTGGGCCAGCAGGGCCGACGCGCCGAGCACGACGGTCAGCAGCGCGGCGCGCAAGGGTTTGAAGTGAGCCATGGTTCGTGTTTGCTGGCAATTTCCGGGCCATGCTAGGCCCCCGGGCCATGCCCTGTCAAACCCGGCCCGGCTCGGGTCTAATTGCAGGTTTTGGCACGCGTTCTCCTCTCTCCATGAGCTCTTCTCCTCTCGTCGCCCCCGCGATCTCCGACCTCTCCTCGATCGCCCAGGCCCTGGCCGATGCCGCCGCCGCGAAGTCGATGCACTATTTCCGCACGCCGCTGGACATCATCACCAAGGCCGACGAAAGCCCCGTCACGCTGGCCGACCGCGCCGCCGAGACGGCCATGCGCGAGATCCTCGGCGCGCGGGTCCCCGCCGACGGCATCTACGGCGAGGAGCACGGCCCCGAGCGGCTCGAGGCCGAACGCGTCTGGGTGCTCGACCCGATCGACGGCACGCGCAGCTTCATCACCGGCTCGCCGCTGTGGGGCACGCTCATCGGCGTGCTGCAGGGCGGTCGCGTGGTGCTGGGCATGGTCGACATGCCGGTGCTCAAGGAACGCTGGATCGGCCTGAACACCGCCGAGGGCCGGCTCGCCACGCGCGACGGCCAGCCCGTGCGCGTGAGCGGCTGTACCGAGGTGGCCAAGGCCCGCATCGTCACCACCTCGCCCGACATCTTCGCGCCCGCCGACTGGCAGGCCTTCGACCGGCTGAGCCGCCAGTGCGCCATGCGCCGCTTCGGTGGCGACTGCTACGGCTATGCCCAGCTGGCGGGCGGCACCATCGACCTCGTGGTCGAGACCGGCCTGCAACCCTACGACTACCTGGGCCCGGCCGGGCTGATCGAGGCCGCCGGCGGCGTCATCACCGACTGGCAGGGCCAGCCGCTGGGCCTGAAGTCCGACGGACGGGTGATTGCCGCCGCAACGCACGAACTTCACCGACAAGCGATGGCCGTGCTCTCGGCCTAGACTGTCGCTCATGTTCCGCTGGCTGATCGTCGTTGTCCTTGCCCTGGTGCTCATGAGCGGGCTGACCGCCTGGCTGCGCCGCTTCGGCTTCGGACGGCTGCCCGGCGATTTCGAGTTCCGCGCCTTCGGCCGCGAATGGCAGTTGCCGATTGCCAGCACGGTGCTGCTGAGCATGATCGCGGCGCTGGTCGCACGCCTTTTGTAGAAAAGAAAAATCCGCAATGAGAGCCTGCGTAGACATCGGTGGCACCAAGGTGGCCGTGAGCCTTTCCGCTTCGAGCGATACGCCGCTCGTCGGCCGGCGCAGCGAGCCCACGGCCAAGACCGGCGACAACGACGCCGTGGCGGTGCAGATCCTGCGGATGATCGACGAGGTCTGCGCCGAGCAGGGCGTGGACGCATCCACCATCGACCGCGTGGGCGTGTCGTCGACCGGGCCGTTCGAATTGCGCGAGGGCCTGGTCGAGCTGGCCACGCCCAATATCTGCGGCGGTATCGCAGGCCCCTCGCGCGGCCTGCCCAATTCCTGGATGACGGCCGTGATCGAGGCGCCGCTGGCCAAGCGCTTCGGCAGCGTGCGTGTCGAGAACGACGCCGTTGCCGCGCTGGAGGCCGAGCGCCACTGGGGTGCCCTGAAAGGCTTCGACAACTGTGCCTACGCCACCTGGAGCACCGGCGTGGGCGTGGGCCTGTGCGTCGACGGGCGGGCCTTGCGCGGCAAGAACGGCAACGCGGGCCATGCGGGCCACAGCTTCGTGGTCGACGACGCCAGCGGTGCGCTGTGCGGTTGCGGCAACCACGGCGACGTGGAAGCGCTGGTGGGAGGCAATTCCATCGGCCACCGCTTCGGCCAATCCGCGGCCGATCTTTTCACCGCTGCGGCCGCGGGTGAACCCAAAGCGCTCGAAACCGCCGAGGCCCTGTGCCGCGTGCTGGGCCGCATGCTCTACAACCTGGTGATCACGCTCGACCTGGAGCGCATCAGCCTGGGCGGCAGCGTGTTCTGGCACCACCGCGATTTCGTGCTGCCGCGCCTGCAATCGCACATCGACGGCAAGCTGCCGCCGCTCACGCGCGGCGTGCAACTGGTGCCCGCGGGCCTGGGCGACAAGGTCGGCGACTACGCCGCGCTGGCGCTGCTCGACTGAGCAGGCGCGCCACCCCCGCCACAACACGGCGCACCATGAACGCGTCGCCCCGCCGCCCCGGTTTCGCCTACCTGCTGCTGCTCGTGGGCGGCTGGCTCGGTGCGCACCGCTTCTACCTCGGCAGCTACGTGGGCGGCGCGGCGCAATTGGCGCTGCTGCTGTTCGGGCTCAGCGGCTACCCGGGGTCGAGGCTCGGCCTGGGGGCGCTGCTGGCATGGTTGCTGTTCGACATCTACTGGGTGCAGCGTCGAACCCGCAGTGTTCGCCCGCCCCCCGCACCGGCCGCAGGCGGCGCGGATGCCGGAACTTACGACCCCGCCGACCTGGCCGAGGCCAACCGGTTGCAGGCGCAATTCTTCGCTGCCGCCGAGGCACAGGACTGGGCCAGCGCCGTTGCCACCGGCGAGCAGATCGTCGTCACCGCGCGCGGCGTCTTCAAGGGCCCGCACCCCAACCTGGCGATGTCGCTGTGCATGTTCGGCCAGGCCTGCTACCAGCTCAAGGCGCTCGACAGGGCCCTGCCGGCGCTCGAGGAAAGCCTGGCCATCGGCCTGAAGACCGGCATGCCGGCGGAAGACATGGACATCACCCGCAAGGCGCTGTCCCTCACGCTGTCGGCCATCGGCGAGCGCAACGCACGCGGCGCCGCATCCGACCGGGACGCCGTGCTGATGAACCTGCTCGAAGACCGCGAACTGCGCTGCCACGCCGCGCTGGCCCAGGGCGACCTGCCGCGCGCCGAACGCTTCGGCGCCGAGGCCGTGGCCGCCGCCCGCGACCTGTGCGGCGGCCCGGGCAAGGCCGCGGTGCGCCAGCTCGCCGCCTACGCGGAGCTGTGCCGCCGGCTGCAGTGGAACGACAAGGCCGAGGCCTCGGCCCACGAGGCCCTGGCCATGGCCGGGCAGCTCGGGCTGGACGACGGCTGGCGGCGCGGGCCGACCAACACGCTGGCGCTGCTGCATGCCGCGGCCGGGCGGGCCGGCGAGGCGGAGGCGCTCTACAAGAAGACCATTGCCATGGCCGTCGCCGAAGCCAGGGGCGGCTCCAGCGACAGCGTGCTGCGCGCCTTCAACAACCTGGCGTTCCTGTATGCCGGGTCGGGCCAGGGCGAGAAGGCCGAGCTCTGCTACGCCCGCGCGCTGGTGCATCTGGACAAGCTGAGCCAGGGCCAGGGCGGCGCAGGCAGCGAGGGCGACGCCGAACTGCACTCGCACATGCTGAACAACTTCGCCGCCCTGCTGATGGCGCGGCGCGACTTCGACCGCGCGCGGCCGCTGTACGAGCGCTCGCTGGCCATCCAGCAACGCAGCTGTCGCGGCATTTCGACCGCCGCGGCCAACGCCCACAACGACCTGGGCCTGATCGCCCAGGACGAGGGCGACCTGCGCCAGGCGTTGATGCACTTCAAGCGCACGCTGCTGCTCAACCAGATCTGCACGCCCGATCACTTCAAGAACATCGACAGCGCGCAGCGCAGCATCGACAGCGTGAGCATGGTGCTGGCCACCGTCGCCCGCGCCGCGCGCATGGAGCCCAGCACATGAGCATCGGCGCGGCCTTCCACGCGCTGGACCGCTACCGCCTGCGCGCGCTGGTGATCGATCCGTCGACGGTCTCGGGCTTCGTGAATTCGCCGGCCACGCAAGGCGGGCCGCACGAAAGCCAGACGGTCGAGCAGGCCTGGGACGTGGTGCGCGCGCTGCTGCCCGAGGCGGTGGACGGCGAGACGCTGGACGGCACCGACGGGCTGGGCTGCATCTACCTCACGGCGGCCCATGTCGAGCGCGCGGCGGCGCGGCTCGCACAGTGCGACGTGCAGGCGCTGGTGGCCCGCTTCACCGGCCAGCCGGCGATGTTCGCCGGGCTGTACTGGGCCCAGGTGTGGCAAGACGGTGCAAAGGAACTCACGGGGTTCCTGGAAGGCGTGAAGCGCTTCTTCGCGGGCGCTGCCGAGCGGCGCGACGCCGTCGTCTTCTACATCGCCTGAAGGCTCGGGCTAACCCGGTGGCCGCACGGCCGCCACGATCTCGCCCAGCCGCTGCAACCCCGCATCGACGGCCTTCGAATACGGCCAGCCGCAGTTCAGGCGCATGTAGTTGTCGAAGCGCCCCGAGTTGGAGAACTGCGCGCCCGGTGCCACCAGCATGTGCTCGCGCAGCGCGGCCTCGAACACCTTCACCGACGAGCGCTGTTCGGGCAGCTCCACCCACAGCTGCAGCCCGCCGCGCGGCAGGTTCAGCCGCGTGCCCGGCGGAAAGTACCTGGCGATGGCGTCGGCCGTCTGGTCGCGCTGCACGTGCAGCCGCTCGCGCAGCCGGCGCAGGTGCCGGTCGTAGCCGCCGCTGGCGATGAACTCGCCCGCGGCAATCTGCGCCAGCGCCTCGTTGTTGCGGGTCTGCGCGTACTTGAGCATTTCGACCTGCGCATGCCAGCGCCCGGCGGTGATCCAGCCCAGCCGCAGCCCGGGCGCCAGCACCTTGTGCAGCGAGGCGCAATAGATCACGTTGCCCGTGCGGTCCCACGACTTCATGGCGCGCAGCGGCGTGTCGGCTTCCACCAGGTCGCTGTAGGTGTCGTCTTCGACCAGTGCGATGCCGTGGCTCTCGCACAGGTGCACCAGGCGCTGCTTGTGGGCGTCGGGCATCACGCTGCCGATGGGGTTCTGCAGGTGGGGCACCACCACCACGGCCTTGATGTCGTCGTAGGTGTGGATGGCCAGGTCGAGCGCCTCCAGCGACATGCCGGTCTGCGGGCTGGTCGGAATTTCCAGCGCGCGCAGGCCCAGGCTTTCGAGCACCTGCAGCAGGCCGTAGAAGGTGGGCGACTCCACGGCCACGGTGTCGCCGGGCTTGGCGACGGCGCGCAGCGCGAGGTTCAGCGCCTCGATGCAGCCGTTGGTGACCAGCACGTCGTCGGGCGCCACCGTCATGCCGATGCGCAGGTTGCGTTGCGCCAAGGCCTCGCGGAATTGTTCGTGGCCGCGTTGCGACGAGGAGGTGGTCAGCAGCTCGGGCCGCTGGCGCAGCGCGCGGGTCATCGAGTTGCGCAGGGCCTCGGCGGGGTAGAGCTCGGGGGCGGCGCGGGCAATGGCGAAGTTGAGCTTCACGCCCGTGTGCCGCCCGCGCGCCATGAAGTTGGCCATGCGCGTGCGCATGCTCACGAGCTGCGCCGGGTCGGGCGGCACGTCGGCCAGCGGTTCTTCCATGGGCGCAATGGTCAGGCGCTGCGGCCGGCGCACGAAGTAGCCCGAGCGGTCCCGCGCCTCGACCCAGCCGTCGCTTTCCATGGCGCGGCAGACCTGCAGCGCGGTCGACAGGCTGATGTCGTGCAGCCGCATCAGGGTGCGCAGCGAGGGCAGCTTGTCGCCCTGCTTGAGCGAGCCGGTGTGGATCGCGTCCACGTAGTGCGCGGAGATCTGGCGGTAGAGCGGTAGCGAGTCCATGGGTCGATGTTCCCCGCATCGGGCATCTGAAAACAGATGCAGTTGGTCGGGAAAAAGACCATAACAGATGCCTTTGCGGCCCGCCTGTTCCGGTCGCAATAGCCACGGTGTGTGCCTGTTTTTTGGGCGGCGGAATTCCTACGATGAAGCCTCATTCACCTGAGGTTCGCCATGCTCACTACCCTCTCCCAAGCGCCCGATTCCATCGTTCTCGAACCCGGCCAGTCGCTGCGTACCTCGGTCGAAGCCGGGTCCTGGATTCAGGTGGCCGAGGGGCGCGCCCGCATGGTGTCCCCACCCGGCTGGTTGGGCGAGACGGTGTTCATGAAGGAAACGCTGCTCGGCGAAGGCGATGTGCATCGGCTGCCGCACGGTGGCTGGATCGAGGTGCACGCGCTGACGCCGGTGCATTTGCGACTGCATGCGCCGCTGGCCGCGCCTTCGAGGGCCGTTGCGCCCGTCGAGGCACGGCCTGTGATGCGCTTCGTGCGCCTGCTCACCGGATGGTGAGCGCGCCCTGGACAACAGCGCGCGCTCGGCCCGAAGGAACTCAGCGCTCGCTGGCAGCCTCACGCAACGCATCCAGAAAGCTGCGCCGCCACCAATGGATGTCCTGCTCGCGAATGCGCGACAGCAGCTTCTGGTGCCGCTCGCGCCGCTCTTCCAGCGGCATGTGCAGTGCCTGTTGCACCGTCTCTGCCGTGCCGTGCGTGTCGTACGGGTTCACCAGCAGCGCTTCTTTCAGCTGCTCCGCCGCACCGGCGAAGCGCGACAGCACCAGCACGCCCGGGTCCGCCGGGTCTTGCGCCGCGATGTATTCCTTGGCGACCAGGTTCATGCCGTCGCGCAAGGGCGTCACCAGCCCCACGGCCGCCGCGCGGCACAAGCCTGGCACGCGCTTGCGCGCCACCATGCGGTGGATGTAGCGCACCGGCATCCAGTCGAGCTCGCCGTAGTCGCCGTTGATGGCGCCGCACAGCGACTCCAGCTCGCGCCGGATGTCGCCGTACGCGTCCACCGTCTCGCGCGTGGGCGAGGCGATCTGGATCAGCGTGGCGCTGCGCCGGTTCTCCGGGTAGTTGGCCAGCAGCTCGCGGAACGCCCGCACGCGCTGCGGAATGCCCTTGGAGTAGTCGAGCCGGTCGATGCCCAGCAGCAGCCGGCGGCTCGAGTACTCGCGCTTCATCGTGTCGTACATGTCGCGCGCTTCCTTGGCATGCGTGAGCGCCGAGAACTCGTCCACGTCGATGCCGATCGGGAAGGCGCTGCAGCGCACCGTCTGCCCGTAGGCGCGGTACATGTCGTTGCCCAGGTACTCGCCGCGCGCCTCGTTGCGCACGTAGTGCTCGAAGTGCTGCACGTCCTGCTGGGCCTGGAAGCCGATCAGGTCGTAGGCGAACAGCGAGCGCATCAGCCACTCGTGCTGCGGAATGGCCGCGATGATGATCTGCGGCGGCAGCGGAATGTGCAGGAAGAAGCCGATGCGCTGCTTGCAGCCCATGGCGCGCAGCTCGGCGGCCAGCGGCATCAGGTGGTAGTCGTGGATCCAGATGATGTCGTCGTCCTTCAGCATCGGCATCAGCTTGCGCGCGAACAGCTGGTTCACGCGCCGGTAGCCGCCGATGAAGCCGGCCTCGAAATGCGCCAGGTCCAGGCGGTTGTGGAACACCGGCCACAGCACGTCGTTGCTGTAGCCCAGGTAGTAGCTGTCGTGGTCCTCGCGGCTCAGGTCGATGGTGGCCAGCGTCACCTTGCCGGCCTGCTGCTTGTGCAGCTCGCCTTCGCCCGTGGGGCCGCCCTCGACGACATGGCCGCTCCAGCCGAACCACAGGCCGCCCGTCTGCTGCAGCGATTCACCGAGTGCCACGGCCAGGCCGCCGGCTGCGGGCTTGCGTGGATCGGCCACGCGGTTGGAAACGACGACGAGGCGGCTCATATCGCCGAATCCCAGGGAGCGGACAGGCGCACGGCCGCGTTGATGATGCCGACCATCGAATAGGTCTGCGGAAAGTTGCCCCACATCTCGCCCGTCTCGGGGTGCGTGTCTTCCGACAGCAGGCCCAGCGGATTGCGCGCCGCCAGCATGGTCTCGAAGATCTGGCGCGCCTCGGCCTTGCGGCCGATCTTGGCGAGCGCGTCGATGCGCCAGAAGGTGCAGATGTTGAAGGCGGTCTCGGGCTTGCCGAAGTCGTCGGCTGCTTCGTAGCGGCGCATGTAGGGGCCGTCGCACAGCGACTTTTCCATCGCGTCCACGGTGGAGATGAAGCGCGGGTCGCGCGCGTCGATCAGCCCCACCTCGACCATCAGCAGGATGCTCGCGTCGAGCTCGTGGCCGCCGAAGCTTTCGGCAAAGGCCTGGCGCTCTTCGCACCACGACTTGGCGAGAATTTCTTCCTTCATGCGCGCGGCATGGCCGTGCCAGTAGGCGGCGCGATCAGGCAACTCCAGCGTGCGCGCGATCTTGGAAAGCCGGTCGCAGGCGGCCCAGCTCATCAGCGCCGAACTGGTGTGCACGCGTGCGCGCGTGCGCAGCTCCCACATGCCGGCGTCGGGCGTGCCGTAGACGCGCACCGCCTGCTCGCCCACCGCTTCGAGATGCGGAAACTCCGCCACGCCCGCGCGGCTCAGCAGCCGGTGGTCATGGAAAGCCTGCGCCGCGCCGAGCACGATGTTGCCGTACACGTCGTGCTGAAAATGCTCCTGCGCCTGGTTGCCCACGCGCACCGGCCCCATGCCGCGGTAGCCGGGCAGGCCTTCGACGAAGGACTCGGGCAGGTCGCGCTCCAGGCCGATGCCGTACAGCGGCTGGATGTGCTCGCCGTGCGAGCCGATCACCACGTTGCCCAGCCAGCGCAGGTAGTCTTCCATGGTGCCCACTTCGCTCAGCGAATTGAGCGCGCGCACCACGAAGAAGGCGTCGCGCAGCCAGCAGTAGCGGTAGTCCCAGTTGCGCTGGCTGCCCGGCGCCTCGGGGATGCTGGTGGTCATGGCCGCGACGATGGCGCCGGTGTCCTCGTACAGCGAGAGCTTCAGCGTGATGGCCGCGCGGATCACCGCTTCCTGGTACTCGAAGGGAATCGCCAGGCGCTTGCTCCAGGTGCGCCAGTAGGAGAGGGTCTCCTGCTCGAACTTGCGCGCGGTGTCGGCAATGCCGTCGCTCAGCGTCTCGTCCACGCCGAACATGAAGTTGTATTCGCGCGAGAGCACGAAGGGCTGGCGCGAAAGGATGTGCGAAATGGACGCGTCGGTGTTCAGCCGCAGCGTGACGTCGGGCCCGACGTAGCGGATGTGGTTGCTGCCGCGCGTCACCTCCACCGGCGCCGAGGCGCCCCACTGGAAGCGCGGGTCCAGCGACACGCGAACGCGCGGCGCGCCGGCAATGGGGCGCACGCGGCGCACCATCATCAGCGGGCGGAAGTAGCGCGAGCGGCTGAAAAAGCGCGGCGCGAAGTCGGTGATCTCGATGCCCTGGCCCGCGCTGTCGAACAGCTGGGTGCGCAGCACGGCGGTGTTCGGCTCGTACCACTGCTTGGCTTGCGCGAAGTCCTCGATCTCGATGGCCCAGGCGCCCGCTTCTTCGCCGGGGTGCAGCAGGGCGTTGAAGATCGGGTCGCCGTCGAAGCGCGGCAGGCAGCACCACACGGCGCGCCCGCGCGCATCGATGAGCGCGCTGTAGGCGCAGTTGCCGATCACGCCGACATTGAGCGAGGGTTCGGCCGGCGGCGCGAAGCCGCGTGCGCCGGGGGCGGCGGCCTTGGCATGCATGGATGCGTCGGCTGCTGCGCGGTCTTCGGTAGCCGTCGCCAGTTGTTCTTCGCTCATTCGGGGCTCCTCGGTGATTCTGTGGCGGGGGGCGGTTCTGGCTCTGTCTGCGCTGTCTTCGGGCCCGCCAGCTGGTCGCGCGCCTGCACCAGCCATTCGTAGACGGCGCGCGGCGATTCGAGGCGGTGCAGCGCCAGGCTGGGCCCGGAACCCACCTTCACGGCGATGCCGCCGCGCGGCTGCACCACGGCAAAGCCGCTTTCGTCGGTGGTGTCGTCGCCCAGGAAGACCGGGGTGCGCCCGGCGAACGGGGCCTCGGTCATGAAGGCATCGATGGCGATGCCCTTGTTGATGCCCGCGGGCTTCACCTCGAACACGAATTTGCCGTGCATCAATTCGAACTGCGGGTCGTGGGCAATGGCACGCGACATCGCGTCGCGGCACACCGCCTCGAGCTGTGGTGCCAGGCGGTAGTGCAGGGCGATGGCGGCGTGCTTGCGCTCCACCAGCAGGCCTTCGTGCACGCGCGCGAGCTCGTTGGCCACCTCGAGGATGGGCACGAGGTCGGGCGCGCGCTGTTCCTGCGTATGGCCCTTGGCGTCGCGACGCTGCACGCCGTGCTCCCCGGCGGCGGGCAGGCGCAGCGGCGCAAGGAAGCGGTCGATGGAATCGATCTGGCGACCCGACACCACGGCGAGCGCGCCGCCGAGCAGGTCGCTCAGATCGCTGAGGAGGGCGACAAGGGCAGGGGGAATCTCGATGGCTTCGGGCGTGGGCGCAAGGCCGACGAGCGTTCCGTCGAAGTCGAGAAAGAGGGCTGCATCCCGGCCCAACGGAGGAGGCAACTGCAGGTTGCTGGTGGACTTTGGCATTGGGGAAAAACCATAACACGCGTCGTTGGAATTGCATGTCGGCCAAGACCGGAAGCTGCGCTTTGCAGCCATTGCATTGCTCCCTCCCCTCCCGGGGGAGGGTTGGGGTGGGGGCACGACGGCCTCTCAAAAAACAAGCGGCGCCTGATCGAAGGCCTGCCCCCATCCCAGCCTTCCCCCGGGAGGGGAAGGAGCAAGACCTGAAGCCTCAGGCCAGTGACACAGCCACGGCGTCCACGCGCGCCCGGTGGATCGCCTCGCCGATCTTCGGCCCCGTCGCACCGGCCTGCTGGGCCGCGCGCGCCACCACGTCGGTGGGCACGGCCGCGGCCGTTGCCAACACGGCCAACAGCCGAGGGCGCGGCCTGTATGCGGTGAGTGCGGTGGGTTCGACGCCGAGACGGCCGCGCGCATCGCACTCGCAGGCCAGCAGCACTTCGGCGAAACGCGCGGGCTTTCGGAACGCGTCGCAGCGCTCCAGCAGGCGCACCAGCCCCGTGGCGTCGAGCGTGTCGCTGCCGTGGATGTGCGCCTGCTCGCGCGCCACCGCCTCGGCCAGTTCGCGGATGTCCACCGGCACCCGCCATCGGTCGCACACCGCGTGCAGCGGCTGAAAGTCCGGTGCGGCGCCCTTGCCGAGGTCGTTCACCAGGCAGGCGAAGCGCACGGCCAGCGAGCCCTGCAGCCGCGCGCCGGTGTCGACCACCGCCATCAGGTGCGCGCCGGTGTCGATCTCCGGCAGCAGCACGGCCAGCGCGCCGCAGTCGCGCAGCACCTCGAGCATGCGCGAGGGGCGTGTTTCCATCAGCCCGCGCGACAGCTCCTGCCACACGCGCTCGGGCACCAGCGCGTCGACCTCGCCGGCCGCCACCATCTCGCGCATCAGCGCCAGGGTCTCGGGCGCCACGGTGAAGTCGTCGAAGCGGGCGGCGAAACGCGCCACGCGCAGGATGCGCACCGGGTC
Source organism: Variovorax monticola (assembly GCF_051216855.1). NCBI lineage: Bacteria > Pseudomonadati > Pseudomonadota > Betaproteobacteria > Burkholderiales > Comamonadaceae > Variovorax > Variovorax monticola. The sequence continues at coordinate 318,266 of NZ_JBPJZP010000004.1, read as the reverse complement.
TTCGCGGAAGGCGTCGGTCACGTGGCGCAGCACCTTGTCGCGCAGGTCGCGCTGGCCGTGGAAGGGGTCGGCCAGGTGCTCGGGCGTGGGGTCGAAGCGGCCGTCGGCACTCACGTGTTCGGCCGGCAGCGCAATGGCGTTGACGGTGAGGTCGCGGCGGGCCAGGTCTTGCTCGAGCGTGACGTCGGGCGCGGCGTGCACGGTGAAGCCGCGGTAGCCAGGCGCGCTCTTGCGCTCGGTGCGGGCCAGCGCGTATTCCTCGCGCGTGCGCGGATGCAGGAACACCGGAAAGTCGCGCCCCACCGGCAGGTAGCCGCGGGCCGTCATTTCTTCGGGCGTGGCGCCCACCACCAGCCAGTCGTGGTCGGAAACGGGGCGCCCCAGCAGGCGGTCGCGCAGTGCGCCGCCGACGAGAAAAATATGCATCGGCGCAGTGTAGGGATAGTCCGCACTCGTAAAAAAGAACGGTCGTTCGATAATCGCGCCGCGAACCGGGCAATCGTTCGTCGAACGAAGGGTTTCAAGCGGCAATCACAAGCCATCGCCCGAATTCGCAGGGAGTCTTTCAACCAAAGGAGCAATTCACATCATGAAGAAAACAATGATTGCGCTGGCGGCTCTGGGCGCGCTCGCGTCCGGAAGCGCCGTGGCGCAGCAGGCCGGCGACCTGGTCGTTGGCGCAGGCTGGTTTCATCTGTCACCTCAGGATTCCAGCAAGCCGCTGACCGTGACCTCGCCGTTCCCCGCGGTGCTCGCCGGCTCCGGCGCGAGCGTGAGCGACTCCGACACCCTGGGCCTGAACGCCACGTACTTCCTGGACAGCCATTGGGCCGTGGAAGGGGTGTTCGGCGTGCCGCCCAAGTTCAAGCTCAACGGCACCGGCACGCTGGGCCGCGTGGGCGAGCTGGGCCAGGCGCGCCAGTGGAGCCCGACCATCCTGGGCAAGTATTTCTTCAACGAGGGCACCGACGCCTTCCGTCCCTTCGTCGGGCTGGGCGCGACCTATGTCTGGTACAGCGACGTCAAGCTGACCTCGAACCTGCAGGGCGCGCTGGCCAGCCAGTTCCGCCAGTCGCCGCTCGCGGTGAACACCACGGCCAAGCTCGACAGCTCGTTCGCACCGGTCATCAACGTGGGCGCGGCCTACCAGTTCGACAAGCACTGGGGCGTGTCGTTCTCGGTGTCCTACATCCCGCTGAAGACCAAGGCCAAGCTGACGACCACCTCGATCTACGGCACACCCGTGGCCACGAGCGAGGCCAGCCTGAAGCTGAACCCGATCGTCACGTACGTGGCGGCGACCTACAGGTTCTGACCCCCTCCCGTTCGAAAGAGCGAAAGCCTTACCGCCCCGTGCGGTAGGGCTCTTCGAACTGCAGGAAATCCTTTTCCGCCAGTGCGCCGTCGATCCAGGCCTTGACGCCAGGCAGCGCCTGCACGCGCTCGATGTAGGCCGTGAGCTGCGGCGGCACCGGCAGCCCGAAGGTCTTGATGCGCGTGCCGATGGGCGTGAAGTAGGCGTCGGCAATGCTGAAGTCGCCGAACAGCATCGGGCCCCCGTGCGCGTCGAGCAGGCCGCTCCACATCTGCACGATGCGCGCGAGGTCGGCGGCGACCGCGGGCTGTTCCTTCAGCAACCGGGCGCCCACTTCAGGCAGCGAGGCCTCGATGTTCATGCCGCAATGGCCGCGCAGGCCGCCGAAGCCCGAATGCATCTCGGCGCAGACGCTGCGCGCGCGTGCCCGGTCGGCGGCCGCCGCGGGCCAGAGTTGCTTGCCGGGGAAGGTCTCGGCCAGGTATTCGGCAATGGCCAGCGTGTCCCACACGACGAGGTCGCCGTCGACCAGCAATGGCACCTTGGCCACCGGGTTGAGGGGCGCGATGACGCTCTTGAACGTCGAGTCGGCCTCGAAGGAGTCGAAGCGCACCATCACCTCTTCGAAGTCGATGCCGGCCTGCTTCATGAGCACCCAGGGGCGCATCGACCATGACGAGTAATTCTTGTTGCCGATGTAGAGCTTGCGCATGAGAGGGGCCTCGGGTTCGTTGCGGGTGAAACAAAGCCTTGGATGCTAGCCGTGCGCCGGTGCGCCATTGATGCCCAACGCAGCGCGCATTGATGCGCCCGCGCTCAGCGGCGGGGGGCGTCGTCCGGCGAGGCGATGACCCGGGCGGTCGACCTGGCTGCGTCGTCGGCCTGGTTGCCGTTGCCGAACGTGCGCTCGATCACGCCCACCAGGCGCGGCACCAGCGACAGCACTGCCAGCGCCAGCAGCGCGCTCAGCACCGCGGTGGTCTCGCGGCCGAGTCCGCAGGCCATGCCGATGGCGGCGGTCATCCACAGGCCGGCCGCGGTGGTCAGGCCCTGCACATGCGTCTCGTCCTTGCCCTGCTTCAGGATGGTGCCGGCGCACAGGAAGCCCACGCCCGCCACCAGCCCCTGGATCACGCGGCTCATGTCGGCCGGCACGATGCCGGTCTGCTGCGGAATCAGCACGAACATCGCCGAGCCGATGGCCACCAGCATGTGCGTGCGCACGCCGGCTGCCTTGCCCTGCTGCTCGCGCTCGAAGCCGAGCACGAAGCCCAGCACCGCGGCCAGCGTCAGGCGCAGCACGATGCGCGTGAGCTGCGCGACGTCGGTCACGTCCGAGAACTCGGACGCGATGGTGTCCAGGACTTCGTCGCGCCAGCTCAGGGCAGGTCCTTGTTCGGTTCCGGCTCGGCCGCGTCGCGCGGCCCCACGCGGCCCAGTCGCTCCTTCAGCGACTGCGGCTTGCCGCTGATGATGGCGGCGTAGTTGGTGGTGTTGGCCAGCACCTTCTTCACGTAGTCGCGCGTCTCGTTGAAGGGCACGTTCTCCGCCCAGATGGCGGCCTCGACGACCGGGCCGTTGCGCCAGCTGCGCGGGCGGCCGGGGCCGGCGTTGTAGGCCGCGGCGGCCAGCGCCATGGAACCGTCGAAGTCGTCGAGCGCCAGCTTCAGGTAGTTGGTGCCGATGGTGATGTTGGTCTCGCGGTCGTTGATCTGGCCGGGCGTGAAGTCGGCCAGGCCGATCTTGCGGGCGGTCCAGCGCGCGGTGGCGGGCATGACCTGCATCAGGCCCGAGGCGCCCACTCCGGAGCGCGCGTCCATGATGAAGCGGCTTTCCTGGCGGATCAGGCCGTACACGTAGGCCGGGTCCAGGCCGATGTCCTGCGCCTTGCGCAGCACCGTGTCGTGAAAGGGCATGGGGAAGCGCTGATCGACGTCGACCACGCCCTTGGTGCGCTCGCTGGTGTTGATGCAGCGGTCCCACACCTCGCGCTGGCAGGCGAAGTCGGCCGCGGCCAGCAGGGCGCGGTCGTCCATGCCGCCCTTGTCGTGCAGGTTGGTGGCGTAGTTCCACTCGCGCGTGCCTTCGGAGCGCAGGCCGATGGCAATGGCGTACAGGCCGCGTGCCAGCCCCGGGTTGGCGCGCGCGGCGGCCTTTTCCTCGGGCGTGAGCGGCGCGGGGCGGGTGGCGACCGCGGTGCGCTGGCCCAGTTCTTCGAGCGCCAGCATCTCGTAGAAGCCGCGCGAGCCGGCAATGCTCTGGTAGAGCTCGCGCGCCTGGGCGCGGCGCTCTTCGCTGCGCTCGGTGGCCAGCGCGCGGGCCTTCCAGTAGACCCAGGTGGGGTCGAGCTGGGCGGTGTCGCTCATGGCATTGATGGCGGGCGCCACCTCTTTCCACTGGCCGGCGCGCAGGGCGGCGCGCACGCGCCAGCCGAGCATGTCGTCGGACAGGTCGCTGTTCTTGGTGACGTTGCCGAAGTAGGTGCCGGCCTGCGGCCAGAGCTTGAGCGCGGCGGCGCGCCCGATGGTGCCCCAGAGCCAGTTGCGCTCTTCGGCCGAGAGCATCGGGCCCCACTTGCTGTCGAGCTGCGTGGCGGCCTGCTCGGGGTCGGCGATGGCGACCTTGACGAGCGCCAGCACCACCAGCTCCTTGCGCGACTTGGCGGCCACGAAGGCGCGCCCGGTCAGGAACTTGGCCGAGCTGGCGTTCATTTCCTCGAACAGCGGCAGCGCGTCGGGCGCGGCGATGGTGACGGCGGCGCGCGCGGCCTGCGGGCGGTTGGCCTCGATGGCCAGGCGCGCCTTCTTCCAGACGTCGTTGGGGGCCAGCAGGCGGGCCGCGAACATGCGGTCGGCGGCGGTGAGGCAGCCGTCGTCGGCGTCCTTCTGGCCGAGCCAGTCGCGGCGCACCTGGTCGGCCTGGGCCTGCGTGGCGGTGCCGGTGCGCAGCGTGTCGGCCAGCACGGCGTAGCAGCGCACCTGCGCGTCGTCGCCCATGCGAAAGCCGGCCACGGCGGCGGAGAAGTTGTCCCAGTCGCGGCGCTGGCCCGTGAGAAGCAGCCAGTCGTTGCGCAGGCGGTCTTCCTGGTAGGTGCCGGGGTAGCGCGCAAAAAAGTCTTGCACTTCGGTGGGGGCGGCTTCCTGCAGCCGCGCCTTGAGTTCCCAGTAGGCGGCCCAAGGTTCGAGGGCATGGCCGCGTGCTTGCGGCAGCAGGCCGCTCAGGCGGGCCTTGTCGCCGCGCTGGAAGGCCTGCTTCATCTGGACGAGCACGTCGTCGTTGGTGTTGTTCTGTGCGGCGGCGGGTTGCTGTGAAAGCAACGCGGCGAAGGCCAGGACGGCGGAAAAAACCAGTGCCGGTGCTGCGCTGCGCTGGTGAGTGCGGTGGCTGGTGCGCTGGGGTGCCAAAATGCTTGGGAACTGCATCGGGGGATTATGGACAAGTCAAAGGATGCCGACACCTCGGCGACGGCGAGTTTTCTGAAGGATCAACTGCGCAAGGCATTGATCGAACAACGCCTGGCAATGCCGGACCGGCTGACACGCGCGGACCTGCTGCAGCGCGTCATGCGGATCTGGCTGGTCGGGCGGCCCGACACCGTCATCGGCGCCTACTGGCCGATCAAGGGCGAGTTCGATCCGCTGCCTGCGTTGCATCGTTGGAAGGAAGACGGCGAGCTCATGGAAGAAACCCAGCGGCGCCGCATCGGACTGCCGGTAATCAACAAAGTTCACAAGACGCTGACCTTCCATGCCTGGTACCCGGGCTGCCAGATGGAAGAAGACGCCTACGGCATTCCCAAGCCCAAGGACACCGAGCTCATCGTGCCGACCCTGCTGTTCGTGCCCTGCGTGGGCTACAGCGCCGGCGGCTACCGGCTGGGCTACGGCGGCGGCTTCTACGACCGCACGCTGGCGGCCCTGGAGCCGCGGCCGTTCACGGTGGGGCTAGGGTTCACCCACGGCTTCCTGGAAGACTTCGAGCCCGAGGCGCACGACCTGCCGCTGGACGCCATCCTCAACGACAACGGCGTCGTCTGGCCCTTCGCTTGACACTCCCCCAGGCTTCGCGCACTTCGTGTCGCTTCTCCTCCCCCCTCGCCGGGGGCAACACCTGCGGCCCGGCAAAGCCGGTTCCGCGGTGTTCCTGAGGTTGGCATAGTCAGTCGATGTCGTCGACCGTGTCCGGGTCGGGCACCTCGCCGATGGTCTCGCGGGTGGTGACGGCCTGCAGCTGCAGCCAGTCCCAGAAAGCCCGGATCTCGGGCCGCAGCGCATTGCGCGGCCCTGCGATGAGCCAGTAGGCCATCGGCGAATCCATGCGGTGCTGCGGCAGCACCTCCACCAGGTCGCCGTTGGCCAGGCTCTCGGCAATCAGCGAGCTGCGCGCCAGCGTGATGCCCTGGCCGGTCAGCGCGGCCTGCACCATCTGGTAGGCGTAGTTGAAGTAGAGCCAGCGCTTGGGTTGCGCCCGCTCCAGTCCGTTCACCTCGAACCAGCGCCGCCAGGTCAGCCATTCCAGGTGGGTGCGGTGGGCGTCGCCGGCCTCGATCAGCGTGAAGCGGGTGATGTCGGCGGGCGTCTTGATGGGCGGGTTGCTCTTCAGCAGCCACGGGCTGGCCACCGGCGTCAGCGTTTCGCCGAACAGGCGCACGGCGGCGGCCGGCATGGACTCGCGCGGGCCGTAGCGCAGCGCGATGTCCACGTCGGCCACTTCGAGGTCGACCGCCACGTCGCTGGCGTCGATGCGGATGTCGATCTCGGGGTTGTCGCGCTGGAAGGCCTCCAGCCGCGGAATGAGCCACATCGAGGCGAACGACGCAAAGGTGGTCAGCGACACGCTCTGGCGTCCCGCGCTCTGGCGGATCTGGCGCACCGCCGTGTCGATGCGCGGCAGCGACTGCTGCACCGCCAGCAGCAGCAGCGCCCCGGCGCTGGTGAGCTCCACGGCCCGCGTGTGGCGCAGGAACAGCCCCACGCCCACCTCTTCCTCGAGCGACTGGATCTGGCGGCTCACGGCCGACTGGGTCAGCGCCATCTCCTCGGCGGCGGCGCGGAAATTCAGGTGCCGGGCCACGGCCTCGAAGGCGCGCAGGTGGCCGGCCGAGATCGGGCGGGAGCGCAGATGGGTTTGCGAATGTTGCATGGGTGTGACTTGGAGTGGGCGAATCCGCGTTCTGGTCCATTGATGCGGGAATCGCATCAGTAGCCTACCTCGTTTTCATTGGACTCAAGGCGCCTTGGAAACGATCATTCATTCCCGAACTGCGCTATTGCCTCCGTCTCTGTCTGACCGGCCGGCGCTTCCGGAGCCCCAAGGAGTTTCAACATGTCCACCGCCGTCTGCACCACCGAATCGCTCTCGCCCCTGTCCGCCACCGCCCGCACCACCGCCGCCATTCCGCCGGCCGTTCGCCGCGGCGCCTGGCAGATCGCGCCCGGCGAGGCGATGAGCCTGAAGGCGCGCGCGGCCAGCGTGTTGCGCGTGAAGCAGGGCCGGGTATGGATCACGCCCGACGCCACGCTCGCCAACCCCAGCGAAGACCTGGTGCTCGCACCGGGCGAATCGCTGGCGGTGGCTGCGGGCCAGCGCATCGTGATGGAGGCGTGGGACGGCTACGGCGCGACCTACAGCTGGGACAACGCCTGATTGTTCGGCTTCCAGCAGCTCAAACGGCGGCCTCGGCCGCCTTTTTCTTTTTGAAGCTTCTTCCAGCGAACGGCCGGTGCCGTTCAGCCGTTGATGTCGAAGCTCGGCAGCAGCGCCAGGAAGTGCCGCAAGGCCACCTCGCCGTCCAGCGCGTGCACGCCGGCCATGAGGTCGGGGCCTTCGCTCTCGGCCAGGCCCATGCCGAAGCCGGTGTAGCGGCGCACCGACAGCGGCGCCTCGTACACCACGCGGATGTCGGTGTGGCGCGGGTCGTCCCCGATGTGCTGCATCAGCGCATCGACCGCCTCGTGCGGGCCTTCCAGGTGCTGGCAGAAGCGCATGCCGTCGAACACCAGCAAGCCCGTGATGCCGCGCTCGGCATTGCGGGCGCGGGCACGGGTGGCGATGGCGCCCACGGTGGTCGGGGGCAGGTCCGCTGCGAGCGTGCTGCAGTAGAGGACTTCGTAGAACGGTTGGGCTTCTGTCATGCGTCTTTGGGGAATCGGAGCGCAGTTTAGGCACCCCTGCGGCACGGCGAAATGTAAAAAGACACAGCCGAAACGCCTATAGTGGCGCGTGAAATTCGAGGACTACCCCGCTGCTGCCCCGCCGCCCCAGGGCGTCAATCCGTGCGACGACTGCGCGTTGCGCAAGCTGGAAGCTTTTCTTCCGTCTTCCGAGGAAGAACTCAAGACCATCCAGTCGTTTCGCGTCGGCGCCCGGCGCATCGAATCGGGCGGCTCGATCGTCGACGAGCACCGCCGCAGCCCGCAGCTGTTCACGATCTACTCGGGCTGGGCCTTCCGCTACAAGACGCTGAGCGACGGCCGGCGGCAGATATTGAGTTTTTTGTTGCCCGGCGACTTCATCGGCCTGCAGGACGAATTTGCCGACGGCCAGACGCACGGCGTCGAGGCCGTGACCGACGTCACGCTGTGCGCTTTTTCGCGTGACCGGCTCTGGGGCCTGTTCCACGCCCAGCCCAAGCTCGGCTACGACATCACCTGGCTCGCCGCGCGCGAGGAAAAGATGATGGACGACAACCTCGTCACCACCGGCCGGCGCAATGCCAGCGAGCGCGTGGCCATGCTGCTGATGCAGCTCTACCGCCGCGCCGAGCGCGTGGGCCTGGTGCGCGACGGCTGGGTGGAGTTTCCGTTCAACCAGCAGCACATCGCCGACGCGCTGGGGCTTTCGCTGGTGCACACCAACAAGACGCTGCGGCGGCTGCAGCGCCTGGGCCTCTACAAGATCGACACGGGCTGGCTGCGCATCCTGGAGCCGCACGCGCTCGAAACGCTGGGCGACTACTTCGAGCGCCCGATGCGCCCGACTCCCCTCATCTGACTCCGGCGCCCCGGGCGGCTCAGCGCGCCGCCGCCACCAGTTGCCGCAGGTCGTCCTGGTAGGCCTGCAGCCGGCGCACCGCCTGTGCGCGCTGGCTCGCGGTGGTGCCGTTGTGCAACGCGGCCGTGTTGCGGCAGCCTTCCTGAATCAGGGCCTGCTGCTGGTCGCGCCAGGGCCCGGGCGGCGGTTCGGCGATGCGCTGGATGTAGGCGTGCAGCGCGGCGCGCGCCTCGCCAAGTGCGGGCTTGCCGGCGACGAAGCCGCGCAGCAGCACCAGCGCCTCCTGCTGGCGCTTGCGGCGCTCGGCGTCCGCCAGGCGCGGGTCGAACACCGACTGCGCCACCTGCGCCTTCAGCAGGTCGCGCTGCTCCGGGGTCAGCCGCCCGTAGAAGTCCTCGGCGCGGTCCAGGAACTGGTCGTAGCGCTTCTCGTGCACCTGCGCCGGGGTGCGGTCCAGCCAGTCCTTGCGGTAGTCGGCGTTGTTCTTGGCGTACTTGCGCTCCAGCTGCTGCAGCTGGGCACCGGTCAGGCTCAGCGCCAGCTCGGTGCCGGCGGGCTCGGCGCGTTCGGTCACGGCCAGCAGGCGCTCGCGAATGCGCTCTGCCGTGGCGCAGACCTGCTCGGGCGTCACCTCGCCGGGTGCCAGCGCCTGCGCGTCCTGCAGCAGCGCGCCCAGGCGCGGCAGCTCGTTCTGGCGGTGCCAGGCCAGCAGTTGCGCCAGCTCGTCGCGCACCCTGGGGCTTTGTTCGCTGTCGAAATCCAGGTAGCCGTCGAGCCACCAGTAGCTCACCGTGGGCAGGTTGTTGTAGGCCAGCTTGATCGCGCTGCAGGCGCCCAGGGCCGCGGCCAGCAGCAGCACGCCGATAATTCGCGCCACCGCAGCGCAACGAAATCGGGAAGAAAAACGCATGAATCAGACTCCGCATCAAGACAACCAGGGGCCGGTCGACGTCGTCATCATGGCGGCCGGCAAGGGCACGCGCATGAAGAGCAAGCTGCCCAAAGTGTTGCATCGATTGGGCGGGCGCGCATTGCTGGCCCATGTGGCCGGCACCGCCGCGCGCATCGGCGCGCGCAACGTGGTGTTCGTGACCGGGCACGGCGCGGCCGAAGTGGAAGCCGCCATGGCCGCTTTCGCAGGGGGCATGCCGGGCGCGACACAACGCTTCGTGCGCCAGGAGCCTCAACTGGGCACCGGCCACGCGGTGCAGCAGGCCGCGCCGCTGCTGGCGGACGACGGCACGGTGGTCGTGCTGTCGGGCGACGTGCCGCTGATCGGCGAAGACACGCTGCGCGCGCTCATCGCGGCCAGCGCCGGCAGTTCAGGCAGTGCCGGCGGGTGCCTGGCGCTGCTGACCATCGAATTCGACGACCCGAGCGGCTACGGCCGCGTGATCCGTTCGGCCGCCGGGGGCGAAGTGACCGCCGTCGTCGAGCACAAGGACGCCACCGACGCCCAGCGCGCCGTGCGCGAGATCTACAGCGGCGTGATGGCCGTGCCCGCGCGGCTGCTCAAGGGCTGGCTCGCGCGGCTGGACAACAAGAACGCGCAGGGCGAGTACTACCTGACCGACGTGGTGAAGTTCGCCGCCGCCGACGGCGTGCCCGTGGTCGCGCACATCACCACCGATGCCTTGCAGGTGGCCGGCATCAACAGCCCGGCCCAGCTCGCGGCGCTCGAGCGCGCCTGGCAACTTCGCCAGGCCGACGCGCTGATGGCGCAGGGCGTGCGCCTGGCCGACCCGGCACGATTCGACCTGCGCGGCACGCTCGCGTGCGGCACCGACGTGGAGATCGACGTCAACTGCATCTTCGAAGGCGCGGTGTCGCTGGGCGAGGGTGTGCGCATCGGCGCGAACTGCGTCATTGCCAATGCGCGCATCGAGGCGGGCGCGGTGATCCATCCGTTCACCCACATCGAAGGCGAGAAGGCCGGCGTGAGCGTGGGCGCGGGCTCGCTCATCGGCCCGTTCGCACGGCTGCGGCCGGGCGCGCAACTGGGTGCCGAGGTGCACATCGGCAATTTCGTCGAGGTGAAGAATTCGACGCTGGCCGCCGGCGCCAAGGCCAACCACCTGGCCTACCTGGGCGACGCGACCGTGGGCGAGCGCGTGAACTACGGCGCGGGCAGCATCACCGCCAACTACGACGGCGCCAACAAGCACCGCACCGTGATCGGCGACGACGTGCACGTGGGCAGCAACTGCGTGCTGGTGGCCCCGATCACCATCGGTGCGGGCGGCACCATCGGCGGTGGGTCGACCGTCAACAAGTCGACCGAGCCGGGCGCGCTGACCGTGGCGCGGGGCAAGCAGGTGAGCTTCGCCAACTGGAAGCGGCCTCAGAAAAAGCCCAAGGCCTGAGCGAGTCTCCTCAGGCGGCGGGCGACAGCGGCACCCGAGGCTCGAACTTCGCCCGCTTGAGGCTGAAGAAGGCCTTCACATTGCGCACGTTCGCGTCCGCCGTGAACAGGCGCTGCGTGAGCGCCCCGTAGTCCGGCATGTCGCGCGCCGCGACCACCAGCACGAAGTCCGGCCCCGGCGACACACGCCAGCACTGCTGCACCGCGTCGTCGGCGATCACGCGGGTTTCGAAGGCGTCGAGCGAGGCCGCGTCCTGCCGGTCCAGCGAGATTTCGACCACCGCCTGCAAACCGTGGCCCAGCACCGCGGCGAGCCGGTCGGGCGACAGCAGCGCCACCTGGCGCTCGATCAACCCGAGTTCACGCAGGCGCTGCACGCGGCGCAGGCAGGTCGGGGGCGAGATGCCGATGTCCGAGGCGAGGCGCTGGTTGGTGTGCGAAGCATCGCGCTGCAGCGCATCGAGCAGGCGCAGGTCTGTTGAATCGAGGGATATTAATTCCATATATTGATAAATTATGGAATAAAAATCCAAATGAGAGAAATGAAGAAATAAAAGTCCGAAATCAATCGAACTTAGAAAACATATTTCTTTCGCGTCTCCCTACCATTCGGTCTCTTCTTCATTCAAAGGCAGCTCACCATGTGCGGCATCGTCGGGGCAGCGTCCCATCGCAACATCGTTCCGGTCCTGGTCCAGGGTCTTCAGCGGCTCGAATACCGTGGGTATGACTCGTGCGGCGTGGCGGTGCATGCCGGCGGCCTGACGCGCGCGCGCACCACCTCGCGCGTGGCGGACCTCGTGACGCAGGTGCACGACGACAAGGTCGAAGGCCTCACCGGCATCGCCCACACGCGCTGGGCCACGCACGGCGCGCCGGCCGTGCACAACGCGCACCCGCACTTCAGCCACGGCCCCGGCGTCGATGCGCAAGGCGCGCGCCCCGGGCGCATCGCGCTCGTGCACAACGGCATCATCGAGAACCACGAAACATTGCGTGCCGCGCTCGAAGCCAAGGGCTACGTGTTCGAGAGCCAGACCGACACCGAGGTCATCGCCCACCTGGTCGACAGCCTCTACGACGGCGACCTGTTCGACGCCGTGAAGGCCGCCGTGCTGCAACTGCACGGCGCCTACGCCATTGCCGTGATCTGCCGCGACGAGCCCCAGCGCGTGGTCGGTGCGCGCGCCGGCTCGCCGCTGATCCTGGGCGCGGGCAAGGACGGAGGCGAGAACTTCCTCGCCAGCGACGCCATGGCCCTGGCCGGCGTGACCGACCAGATCGTCTACCTGGAAGAGGGCGACGTGGTCGACCTGCAGCCGGGCAAGTACTGGATCGTCGACAAGAACCACAAGCCCCTGTCCGCAGAACAGCGCCCGGTGCGCACCGTGCACGCCCACAGCGGCGCCGCCGAACTGGGCCCCTACCGGCACTACATGCAGAAGGAAATCTTCGAGCAGCCGCGCGCCATCGGCGACACGCTCGAAGGCGTGGAGGGCATCGTGCCCGAGCTGTTCGACGGCATCGGGCAGGACGGTGCCACGGGGGCGAGCGCGCACCGCGTGTTCCAGGACATCGACAAGATCCTCATCCTGGCCTGCGGCACCAGCTACTACAGCGGCTGCACCGCCAAGTACTGGCTCGAAGGCATCGCCAAGATCTCCACCCAGGTCGAGATCGCCAGCGAGTACCGCTACCGCGACTCCGTGCCCGACCCCAAGATGCTGGTGGTCACCATCAGCCAGTCGGGCGAAACCGCCGACACGCTGGCCGCGCTGAAGCACGCCCGCTCGCTCGGCATGGAGCAGACGCTGACCATCTGCAACGTGGCCACCAGCGCGATGGTGCGCGAGTGCAAGCTGGCGTACATCACGCGCGCCGGCGTGGAAATCGGCGTGGCGTCGACCAAGGCCTTCACCACGCAGCTGGCGGGCCTCTTTCTGCTCACGCTCGCCGTCGCGCAGGCCAAGGGCCATTTGAGCGATGCCGACGAGGCGCGCTACCTGAAGGAAATGCGCCACCTGCCGGTCGCGCTGCAGTCGGTGCTGGCGCTCGAGCCGCAGATCATCGGCTGGGCCGAGGACTTCGCGCGCAAGGAAAACGCGCTGTTCCTGGGGCGCGGCCTGCACTACCCGATTGCGCTCGAAGGCGCGCTCAAGCTCAAGGAAGTGACCTACATCCACGCCGAGGCCTACGCCGCCGGCGAGCTCAAGCACGGCCCGCTCGCGCTGGTGACGAGCGAGATGCCCGTGGTGGCCGTGGCGCCCAACGACGCGCTGCTCGAAAAGCTCAAGAGCAACCTGCAGGAAGTGCGCGCGCGCGGCGGTGTGCTGTATGTGCTCGCCGACGGCGACACGCAGATCAAGAGCAGCGAGGGGCTGCACGTGATCCGCATGCCCGAGCACTACGGCGCGCTCTCGCCGATCCTGCACGTGGTGCCGCTGCAGCTGCTGGCGTATCACACCGCAGTGGCGCGCGGCACCGACGTGGACAAGCCGCGCAACCTGGCCAAGAGCGTGACGGTGGAGTGAGCTCGACAATGCGAGGTTTGCAGCTGATCTCGCTCGATAAAGTCGTAAACGTTAAATAGAGGCGTAAACGCCCCTGAGTGCAAGAGGGGCGCGGCGCTCGAACGGCGGGCTACGCGAGTGGCCGAGAGCCCCAAGCACTCACCCAGCGACGGCCACGCCCAGGCGCCTCGCCAGCCGGATCGCGTCGCCCGGGGCATGCACCTTCGCATCGTTGTCGAAGTAGCAAAACACGTCGCGTGGACCCGGCCGCGCAGGCACCGGCGATGCCAGCCAATCGGCGGGCAGCGCCCAGCGCGTGCCAGTGCGAACGCTGCCGCGGTTGCGCCGAAGCCCGTGCGTCCGACGCCGCGGCTCGGCAGCGGCCTACAGGCCTGCTTCGCCGAAGGCCTACCTTGCCTTCACATCACAAAGCCGGAGCACCACGTGAGCGACACAACGCGATTCGAGCCGTACACCCACTCGGCCGGTGGCTGGGGCTCGCTGAAAGCCGTCGGCAGCTACCTGCTGCGCGAGCGCATTCCCATCGTCGGCGCGCAGGCGCTCTGGAAGCAGAACAAGCCCGACGGCTTCGCCTGCGTGAGTTGCGCCTGGGCCAAGCCGGAGCACCCGCACGCTGCGGAGTTCTGCGAGAACGGCGCCAAGGCCACGGCGTGGGAGCTGACGGCCAAGCGCCTGCCCGCGGCCTTCTTTCTCGAACACACCGTGACCGAGCTGCTCGGCTGGAGCGACCACGCGCTGGAAGAGGGCGGGCGGCTCACAGTGCCGATGAAGTGGGACGCGGAGTGCGACCGCTACATCGAAGTCGGCTGGGACGAGGCGTTTGCCGGCATCGGCGCGCAGCTGCGCTCGCTGGCCGCGCAGGACCCCGCCTCGGTGGTGTTCTATGCGTCGGGCCGGGCCTCGCTGGAGTCCAGCTACATGTACCAGTTGCTGGCACGCCTGTATGGCAACAACAACCTGCCCGACAGCTCGAACATGTGCCACGAGAGCACGTCGGTGGCGCTTCCCGAGACCATCGGCACGCCGGTCGGTACCGTGCGGCTGGACGACTTCGAGCTGTGCGACGCCATCTTCATCTTCGGCCAGAACACGGGCGTGAACAGCCCGCGCATGCTGCACCAGCTGCAGGACGCCCGCAAGCGCGGCGTTCCGATCGTCACCTTCAACCCGCTGCGCGAGCGCGGGCTGGTCGAGTTCGTCAACCCGCAGTCGCCCACCGAGATGCTCACGCCCGCGCACACGCAAATCAGCACCCAGTACCTGCAGGTGAAGAACGGCGGCGACCTGGGCGCGCTCACGGGCATGTGCAAGGCGCTTGTTGCCGCCGACGACAGTGCGCGCGCCGAAGGCCGCGCCCGCGTGCTCGACACGGCGTTCATCGCCGAGCACACCGAAGGCTTCGAGGGCTTCGCTGCTTCGCTGCGCGAGACCGCGTGGGAAGCGATCGAGTCCGAATCGGGCCTCACGCGCGAGCAGCTTGAAACCGCCGCGGCCACGTTCGCGAAGGCGAAGGCCGTGATCGGCATCTACGGCATGGGGCTCACGCAGCATCGCAAGGGCGTCGAGAACGTGCAGATGGTCTGCAACCTGCTGCTGCTCGGCGGCCACATCGGCAAGCCGGGCGCCGGCATCTGCCCCGTGCGCGGACACTCGAACGTGCAGGGCCAGCGCACCGTGGGCATCACCGAGAAGCCCGAGCTTGCGCCGCTGGACAAGCTCGCCGCGCTGTACGGCTTCGAGCCGCCGCGCGAGAAGGGCCTGAACACGGTGGAGACCTGCGAGGGCGTGCTGGCGGGCCGCGTGCGCGCGTTCGTCGGCTTCGGCGGCAACTTCGTGCGCGCCGTGCCCGATTCCGACCGGCTCGAGCCCGCCTGGCGCGAGCTGCAGCTGACCGTGCACATCGCCACCAAGCTCAATCGCAGCCACCTCGTGCATGGGAAGGTGTCGTACCTGCTGCCCTGCAAGGGCCGCATCGAGATCGACCGCCAGGCCAGCGGCGAGCAGACCGTGGCCGTGGAAGATTCGACCGGCGTCATGCACGCCTCGCGCGGCGTGGCCGAGCCCGCGGCGGACACGCTGCTGTCGGAGCCCGCCATCGTCGCGGGCATCGCAAAGGCCACGCTGGCGCCGAACGCGAAGGTGCCGTGGGACGCCTGGGTGGGGGACTACGCGCTGGTGCGCGACCACATCGCGCAGGCCTTCCCCGAGATCTTTCACGACTTCAACGAGCGCCTGAAGACACCCGGCGGATTTCCGCGTCCGTTGCCGGCCCGCGAGCGGGTGTGGAAGACGCCGAACGGCAAGGCGAATTTCAAGGGCTACGGCAACCTGCGCGCCGACCCCGACACGCCCGAGACAGGCCCCGACGTGCTGCGCCTGATGACGCTGCGCAGCGACGACCAGTTCAACACCACCATCTACAGCCTGGACGACCGCTTTCGCGGTGTCTACGGCACACGCCGTGTGCTGCTGATGAACCGCGACGACATCGAGCGCATGGGCTTGACCGAGGGGGACGACGTGGATGTGAGCGCCGCTGTCGACGACGGGCACGCGCGCAGCGTGCGGGCGCTGCGCGTGACGGGCTACGACATTCCGCCCGGGTGTGCAGGCGGTTACTACCCCGAATGCAACCCGTTGATTCCGCTCGCGCACCATGCCGAAAAAAGCAAGGTGCCGGCGGCCAAGGCCATACCGATTCGCTTGCGCCCCTCGACGTCGGCTTGATCTCCTGCCTGACGCAAAGACTGCAGCAGCCGTAGAAGTTCAGGAGCCGCGCTGCCGATCGACCTCGGCCTCGGCTTCGAGCCAGTCGTCCGCCGCGCTGCCGGGCGCGCCGCCGCGGCGCTGGTAGGCCTGGTACGCGGCATGGCGAATCGCTTCTTCGCGCGACGGTGTCTTGGCCGATTCGGCAGCGTCGGCGGCCTCAGCCACATGTGCCTTCTGCTCGGCTTCGCCGGGGAAGCCATGCGCCTTGTTGGTCTCGCGCCCCATGCCGCTGCCTTCGGCAAAGCTGTCCTGACCGACTGCCCGGTTCTGGTCGATGTTGACCGGTGACATCTGCTTGCGGCTTGCGCTCTGCTTCATGGGGGCTCCTTGAAAGATTCTGATCGGGCCAGACTGGACAACGTGCGGAAGGCGGCACGTCAGCGCACATGCGCTGCGTCATGCGGTGGCCTCCTACAGCGACGGCACAGTGCCGTACACAGCATCGCCGGCTTACTTCAAGAGGGCACCATGGCCAAAAAGACTCCTGCTATCGCGGCATCCAGCGCAGCCGGCATCGATGCGGCGCGCGCCGCCGCACGCAACACCGACAGCGGGCCGGCGAGTCCCGCACCTGCGGACGCAGGCAAAGGCGACGCACCCGCGCAGAAAGCCATCGACACCCAGGCGCTCGCCAGCGGCATGCCGGCGAACGACAACAAACCGTTGGAGTACGGCGAGGCCAACGCAGGCGCCACGCCGGCCGGCGTGACCGTGACGCCGCCGTCGCGGCTGCCCGGTGCGAGCACGCTGTCGGAACAGAACAGCTCCGAGAAAACAGGCACGGTGGCACCCGAGGGCGTCAATGCCACCATCGGCACGCTCGACCGCGTGCGCGTGGACTCGAGCGGGCAGGTGCTCACCACCAACCAGGGCGTGGCTGTTGCCGACAACCAGAATTCGCTGAAGGCCGGTGCGCGCGGCCCCGCGCTGCTCGAGGACTTCGTGCTGCGCGAGAAGATCACGCACTTCGACCATGAGCGCATTCCAGAGCGCATCGTGCACGCGCGCGGCTCGGGCGCGCACGGCTTCTTCGAGGCCTACGAACCGCTCACGAAGTACACCAAGGCCGCGCCCTTTAAGGAAGCCGGCAAGATCACGCCGGTGTTCGTGCGCTTTTCCACCGTGGCCGGTGAGCGAGGCTCGAAGGACACTGCGCGCGACGTGCGCGGCTTCGCTGTCAAGTTCTACACCGACGAAGGCAACTGGGACCTGGTGGGCAACAACATGCCGGTGTTCTTCATTCAGGACGCCATCAAGTTCCCCGACCTCGTGCACGCGGTGAAGCCGGAGCCCCATCACCAGATGCCGCAGGCCGCCAGCGCGCACGACACTTTCTGGGACTTCGTGTCGCTGATGCCCGAGTCGACCCACATGCTCATGTGGCAGATGTCGGACCGTGCCATTCCGCGCAGCTACCGCATGATGCAGGGCTTCGGCGTGCACACCTTCCGCCTGGTCAACGAGGCGGGCGAGAGCTTTCTGGTCAAGTTCCATTGGCAGCCCAAGCTGGGCACGCACTCGCTGGTGTGGGAAGAGGCGGTGAAGATTTCGGGCGCCGATCCGGACTACCACCGTCGCGACCTGTGGGAAGCCATCGATGCGGGCGAATACCCCGAATGGGAGCTGGGGCTGCAGATTTTCACTGAAGAGCAGGCCGAGCAGTTCAGCTTCGACATCCTCGACGCGACCAAGCTCATTCCCGAAGAACTGGTGCCGGTGCAGATCGTGGGGCGCATGGTGCTCAACCGCAACCCCGACAACTTCTTCGCCGAAACGGAGCAGGTGGCCTTCTGCACCGCGCACATCGTGCCGGGGCTCGACTTCACCAACGACCCGTTGCTGGCAGGGCGCATTCATTCGTACGTCGACACGCAGATCAGCCGCCTGGGCGGGCCGAACTTTCACGAGCTGCCGATCAACGCGCCTATTGCGCAGGTGCACAACAACCAGCGCGACGGCATGCACCGCCAGGCGATCAACCGGGGCCGCGTGGCCTACGAGCCGAATTCGCTGGCCGGCGGCTGCCCGTTTCAAGCCGGTGCGGCGCAGGGCTTCACCAGCATCGCGAGGCGGCTCGACGCCAAGGAAAGCGCGGACAAGGTGCGCATCAAGCCCGAGAAGTTCGCCGACCACTACACGCAGGCCCGGCTCTTCTTCGAGAGCCAGACCACGGTGGAACAGGCGCATATCGGCAACGCGTTTCGCTTCGAGCTCTCCAAGGTCACGGTGCCGGCCATTCGCGAGCGCGTGGTGGCCAGCTTGCTGAATGCGTCGCCCGAACTGGCGCAGCGGCTGGCGCAGGACCTGGGCATGGAACTGCCTGCTCCGCTGCCCAAGGCACTGGAGACACCGGCGGCACCGGAGGTCGAGCAATCGCCAGCGCTGTCGCTGATGGCCCGGCCCGGCGACGGCGGCATCCGCACGCGCAAGGTGGCCGTGCTGGTGGCCAACGGTGTCGAAGGCACGTCGTTGCAGAAGCTGGTGTCGGCGCTGGTGGCCGAGGGTGCGGTGCCGCGGCTGGTCGGTGCGCGGCTCGGTACGTGCGTTGGCGCGGGCGGCGAGAAATTCGCGGTCGATGCGACGATGGAGAATTCGCCCGGCTTCCTGTTCGATGCGCTGGTGCTGCCCGATGGCGCGCAGGCGGTGGAGGCGCTCGACGCCGACGCGCACACGATGGAGTTCTTGCGCGACCAGTACTGGCACTGCAAGACCATCCTGGCACTGGGCGCTTCGGAAGCACTGCTGGCCGAGGCGCAGATCCCGATGACGATGCCGGACGGTTCGGCGGACCCGGGGCTCATCCTGGCCGATGCCGGTGGCGCCGGTGAAGCCATCGAGGCCTTCATCGCGGCCATGGGCGCCCATCGGCACTTCGGTCGCGAGAACGATCCGCCCCAGGCCTGAGGTACGAAGGGAACGCCGCCTCGCGCGGCGTGCCGTCAACGATTCGATGGTCTTTGCAGCGGTGAACCCGCTGCTTTTTTTCGACCCGCCCGAGCGGCGATCACGGGAAGTTGAAAAGCGGCTTGCCCGCCGTGGTCGTCTCGGGCAGTACATAGACCACACCCTGTCGATGGCCCAGCGCCGGCTTCACATAGGCATCGTAAAAAGCCGCCGGCACGTTGATGCAGCCGAAGGTAATCCGGTTGTCGTCGGGCGTGGGGGTGGCAAGGCGCTCCAGCCGACGTTCGGCCTTCACGTTGGGGCGCACGCGGTGCATCGACACGGCCGCGTCGTAGTCGACCCACACGATGTCTTCGCCAGACAGGTTGCGCCCGGGCTCGCTGGCGAAGCGGCCCGCCGGCGTGGTGCGTTCGTCGGGCCGGATCTCGGACATCTTTCGCTCACCGATGCCCGGCACCGATGCATCGCCGTGTGCCAGGCCCAGCAACACCGGCGACGAACCCAGCAGCACACCGTCGCCCTTGAACACGAACACGCGCGCCAGTTGCTTGTCGACGACCGCGAACGGCCCCGACCTGTTGTCGTTGGCGGCCACCGCCGCGTGGGCGAGCCGCTGCGCATCGCCCTGGGCCGCGCCGCTGGCCAGGGGAGCCAGCAGCACACCGGCCAGGGCGGTGCACCATGCAGCGCGGGCGTACATCGACGCGCCTCGGCTCATGCGCGTCGGTCAGTTGCGGTCGGCGCGCGCCGGACGCATCGACTGGGTGGACGCCATGGCGTTCGTGTCGTTGGTGCTGCCGGTGCTCATGCTGCCAGAGCTACCCGAGCTGTTCGAACTGCTCATGCCCGAGTTGCCGGAGCCTTGCGTGCCACCGCTCATGCTCGAGCCCGAGTTGTTCTGCGTCGTCGTGCCGGTTGTGCCCATGGGGCCGCCGGTGGGGTTCTGCGTGCCGGCCGCGGTGGCGGGGTTCGGCGAGGACGTGTTGGGCGGCGTGCCCTGTGCCAAAGCGGCGCCGGAAGCGGCGAGTGCCAGTGCGGCGATGAGGGTGGATGTCTTGATCATGCTGAATCTCCTGAAGGGTCGAGGGACGGATGCTTCGATGCTTCCGCGATGCCGGCCGAAACCCGACCGGTTCCGCACCTTTCGGCTGGGCCCAACGGGTTCGCGTGGGTGGTTGGCGGGCCACCTCGTAGGAGAGCATGAGATGTCCATCACATGGCATGTTCCTACACATGGTCCGGACAAGTCCGGTCAGCTTGGCGTCATCAACCCCAATGGAATGAATCGATCAACAACACCTTCAGGATCTGGTCATGAGCAAAATCTTCCTTTCCGTCTCGCCGCGTCGGCCCTCCCTGCAGGCAGCGGCTGCGTGCGCCGTGGCGATTTCCGTTTCTGCATTCGTACCGCTTGCGCAGGCTGCCGACACCATGAGTACGACCGGCACCAAGTTCAAGGCAGACGGCGACATGCAGATGGTGCTGACCGAGTTGGCAGGCCTCGGAGGCAAACCGATCGAGACGCTGACCCCTGAAGAAGCTCGCAAGCAGCCCACGCCGACGGATGCGGTAATGGCCGTGCTCAAGAAGCAGGGCAAGGACACGTCACCGACCGCGCTGGTGCCTGGCGTCACAAGCATCGACACCGAAGTTGGAGGTGCCGTGGGCAAGCTGCCGGCGCGCGTCTACACGCCCGATGGTGCGGGCCCGTTCCCGGTCGTCGTGTATTTTCACGGCGGCGGCTGGGTGATTGCCGACAAGCAGGTGTACGACGGCGGCGCGCGTGCCCTGGCCAAGCAGGCCAATGCGATCGTGGTCTCGGTCGATTACCGCCTATCGCCCGAAGCGAAATTTCCTGCTGCGTGGGACGACGCGCTCGCCTCGTACAAGTGGGTGTCCGAGAACGCCGCCTCCATGAAGGGCGACCCGAAGCGCATGGCGCTGGCCGGTGAAAGCGCGGGCGGCAATCTCGCGGTGTCGACGGCCGTCGCTGTGCGCGATGCCGGCCTGCAAATGCCTACTCACGTGCTCGCCGTGTACCCGGTCGCTCAAACTGGCGATCTCAACACCAAGTCCTATGTCGACAGCGCAACCGCCAAACCGCTCAACAAGCCGATGATCGGCTGGTTCGTTGACAAGCTTCTGGCCAAGCCTGAAGACAAGGCGAACCCACGCCTGGACATCGTGCATGCCGACCTGAAGGGTCTGCCGCCGGTGACGATCATCAATGCGCAAATCGACCCGTTGCGCGAGGACGGTGCCATGTTGCAAAGCGCGCTCAAGAAGGCCGGGGTGAAGGTCGACCGCAAGATCTACTCCGGCGTGACGCACGAATTCTTTGGGATGGGCGCGGTCGTCATGAAGGCCAGGGACGCCGAGAAGATGGGCGGCAAAGCGCTGCAAGCTTCATTCAAGAAGTGACTTGAGCTCGGTCATCGGAGCCGCCAGGTTTCCCACGGCTGCGTGTCAGCACTGCGCATCCGGACAAGTTCGCGATTTGGTTCCAACAGAAGGTTTATTCCATGAAGATGAATCATCTGCGGTCGGGCACAGGCAAGCCGCTGTTGCTCATCCACGGGCTGGGCGGCAGCGCCCGATCCTGGTCCACCATCTGGGAACCACTCGCTGCACGCCACGACGTCATTGCCGTCGACTTGCCCGGCTTCGGCGCCACGCCAGCCTTGCGCGGTGAAACTTCGATTCGCTCGCTGTGCGATGCAGTCACTTCGTTCATCGACATGCAGGGCCTGCGCGGCGTGGACGCAGTCGGCAGTTCGATGGGCGCCCGGCTCGTGCTCGAGTTGGCGCGCCGCGGCGGCGTACTGGGATCTGTCGTTTCCCTCGATCCCGGAGGCTTCTGGCGCGGCTGGGAGCGCCACGCCTTCTTCTCCTCGATCTGGCTCTCGATTCGCGCCGTGCGCATGTTGCAGCCGCTCATGCCGGCCATCGCCGCCAACAAGGTTGCACGCACCCTGCTGCTGGCGCAGTTTTCCAGAAGGCCTTGGGCGCTCGATCCCGCCGTCGTCCTTGACGAAATGCGCAGCTATGCGCGCGCACTCTCCTTTGACGAGTTGCTGCGTCACCTGGCTTATGGCGAAGAACAGGAAGGCGCTCCCCGCGGCAGCATCGATGCACCGCTCGTGATCGGCTGGGGCCGCCAGGACAAGGTCTGTTTGCCACGCCAGGCGAAGCGTGCACTGTCCCTGTTTCCCGATGCGCAAATGCACTGGTTCGAACGATGCGGCCACTTCCCGCATTGGGATGCTCCGCATGAAACCGCGCAGCTCATTCTCGACACGTTCTCACGGCAGGTGGCTTCGTCAACGACCATGACGTCGGGTTAGGCCATGCGCATCGGCGCGGCCGACAACCGCTGGCGACCCGCCGCCTTCATTCATGTCCAGCCGGAGTTTCGCAAGGCCATGCCGGATGGAGGATTTCACTGTCCCGACGGGCAACTCATGCATTCGTGCAATTTCGGCGTGTGTCAAACCCTGCAAGAAGGCCAAGAAAATCAAGCTGCGCTGCCTTTGAGGCAAGCGAGTCAGACTCTCGTGAAGAGCAAGCACCTCTTCGCGGATCTCAGCCGCATCCATGGGGTCTGTCGAGTTGGTCTGGCATTCTTCAGACGGCGTCAACTCATCGAACTCGTCAGTCAGAGGGCCTCGTTTGGACGTGTGCTTGCGCATTGCATCAAGCGCCCGGCTTTTCACAATCATCGCCAGCCAGGCGGAGGGCGGACTCATGCAGCTTTGATAGCTTGCGGCGGTTTTCCAGATGGTGATGAAACACTCCTGTAGTGCGTCTTCTGCCGACTCGCGCTGCCGAACAACGCGCATGGCAAGAGCGAAGAGCTTGGAGGATGTGCGCTCGTAAAGAAGTCGAAAAGCCAGTTCCTCCTTGTCACCGATGCGCAGGAGCAGGTCGATCAGGCCGGCGTTCGGGTCGGACTCGTTCATGCGATGAGCTTCGACTCAGGCCACGAGGTCGAGTCTGCGCGTGGCGTCAATGCGTTCACCCGCCCAGGCATGACGTACTCGCGCTCACAGGATTCGGTCCAATGCCAGCGGAGTTCCGGTACCGAGCTCGCTTGGCTATCGTCTTCATTTGAATCTCCGGAGATAGTGGGAGTTACGTTGTCGGGAGTCGTCGTCATCCAGTCGGCATACCTGAATCGCCCCCCAATTCGTGGAGGCTGATGAGTCCAAGTCAAACCACGATGTCGGTGGCTTGATTGGCGAGCCGCCCGGCCTCGCCCAACCGCTCGCAGCACCGGCTGGATGCGTATTGCGAACCGATTCAAAGCGTTTGTCTGATCAGTAAAACTGCATCCGCAAATTACGCTTGGAAGGCAGTCGGCTTGTAAGCGGTTTGCATGCCGAGGCGTAGTCTTTTCCCCTGTTACGTGGCGCTCCACTTTGCAAGTGCATCGATTTCAGATAGAGCGGCTGGGAATGGTGCAGTTCGCAATGGGGTACCCGCCCCTCTTGTTAAAGGGCGCCACTGGCGAGATACTTTTATTTCCGAAACTAGGAGTGGCATGGCACTCGAGCGTTTGCGTTGGAGTTGCTGCGCTGTTTGAACGAGCGGGGTGCAGCAGCAGAAGTTATCGAGGCACGGCTGCGCCATTGGTGCGCGCTCCATGAAAAAGGAAGATGAGTTTCCAATGTTGCAAATCCACGCACAGGCCACAGGGGGCTGTTTTCGCATACGGAATTTGCATCTGTTCGAGGACGACGCATGGGGGCAGGTTTGAGCGCACGCGTGATCGCGACGCCAAGCTGCGCGGGTGAGACGAGAAATGCAGTTGCGCTGCGACCTTAGGGCGAAAAATGACCCCAGTCTTCCTTTTGCTGGTCCACAGCGACCCCACGCACGTCAAGCGATTGCTCCGACTGCTCCTGTCGGTTGGCCGGTGCGTGGTGCATGTGGACGCCAAGGTCGACGAGTTCGCTTTCAAGGTCGAGAGTCCGAATGTCGTTTACGTGGAGGACCGGGTTGATGTGCGCTGGGGCGCCATCTCACAGGTCGATGGCACGCTGAGCCTGATGCGCACTGCGCTCCGTCGCTTTGAGGCAGCAAGCGTCAGTCACTTCGTGCTCCTTTCGGGAAGTTGCTATCCCGTGCGAGCACTCGAGGAATTTCGCTCGTTCTCACAGTCGAACTCGTCTACCAATTTCATCAAAACCATCCCTTTGGCAGGCACGCGCAAGCTGAGCCAGCGAACGCGCCATTTTTGGTTTTATGAAGACCTCCCGGTTGATGGCCGGAAGGTGTCGTTGACGCGCCTTTTGCGCGGTTTGTTGCAATTCGCGGGAAAGCTGGGACGCCGTTCGTTCGCTCTATTTCCGCGGTGGTATTTCGGCTCGCAGTGGTGGGCGTTGACCCCTGCTGCAGTCGACTATCTCGCCAGCTACCCGCACGAGGCGGTCGTAAAGCGGTTTCTCCGGTACTCGAAAGCGCCGGACGAAATCTACTTCCACACTTTGATTGCCAATTCGCCGCTTCAGCGTGGCGCCGAGTCTGTAAGCGGTGAGGGTGTCTGGGACGCATCGAATCTGCATCTGATCGACCCCTCGTTGTCCCGCTGGTTTCAGGCATGGGACTACGACGAAATCGTGAATTCCGGCCGCTGGTTTGTTCGCAAAGTTGGCACAACGATGTCCAGCGAGCTGTGTGATCGACTCGACGTCATCCAAGACCTGGATCAACGGCTCGGAAGCGCGCGTATGACGCCGCAGGTACACGCCGCGTCGTCGACCTGATCCTGTCGTTCCAACATCAACGCAGGCTCCTATGGCGCCGAGCGCGTGGAACCTTGATGCAGGTCACTGGAGGCCTCGCATCTTGCGGCCCCTTCTACTTGGCCAGCAGCGTTTTCATGGAGTGAGCTTGTCTGCGACATTGATGGCAAGGAACACCATCGACGCGCGCGCAAGGTGCCAGCCGGCATGGTCCGGCATCGATGTGATGGCCTCGCGGTCGACCGCGGCGCACCGGTGCGGTTTTTTTCGCCGGTGGTCTTGCCGCGGGTTTCTTTGCCGGCGCGGCCGCCTGCGCTTCCTGCACGCGGCGACGCGCTCGGCGCACGTCGCCGCAGCGCGCCGCAGCACGCATCAGGGCGCCTGAACCGGCGTGACCTTGCGGATCAAATTGCCGTAGGTGTCGGCGACATACAGCGTGCCCGCTGCGTTGATCGTGAGCCCTTGCGGCTGATTGAACGTGGCAGCCGCGCCGATGCCGTCCTGCCCACCCATAACACCCTTTTGGCCGGCGAGCGTGGAGACCACCCCTGCCGGTGTGATCCTGCGCAACAGGCTGGTCCCGAAATCGGCCACGTAGACATTGCCGTCCGCATCGACAGCCACGCCACGGGGATCGGAGAAAGTCGCGGAGCTCCCGGGTCCATCGGCGGCACCGGCCGTCCCCGTCCCTGCAAGGGTCGTGACCACCCCGGTGGGGGTGATCTTGCGAATTCGATGGTTGCTGCTGTCGGCGACGTAGAGGTTGCCCGACGCATCGATGGCAATGTTGTAGCCGCTCCCGAATTTCGCGGCGGTTCCCGTGCCGTTGGCAAAGCCCTGCGGGCTGCTGCCGGCCAGCGTGATGACATCGCCGGCCGGGTTGATCTTGCGAACGACGCCGCCGCCATACTCCAGAACGTACAGATTGCCGGCAGCATCCACGGCCACCGACACGGGCTTGCTGAAGGTGGCGCCGATTCCGTTGCCATCGGTCGTGCTGTTCGTGCCATTGCCCGCCACCGTGGTCACATCGGCCGCCGGTGTGATCTTGCGGATTCGATGGCCTCCGGCGTCCGCGACGAAGGCGTTGCCGGTCGCGTCCACGGTGAGGCTGGCGAGGTCTTCGAACGATGCTTTTGTGCCGTTGGCGTTCACCGTCGCAAAGCCTCCGTCGCCGGCAAACGTGGTGACGTCGGCGTCGGGCGAAATCTTGCGCACGATATTGTTTCCCCAGTCACCGATGAGCAGGCCACCATCCTTGGTGAGGGCGATGCCGTAAGGCAGGAAAAACGATGCGGCCGTACCCTTGCCGTCGGTGGTGCCAGAGGAGCCGGTGCCGGCGAGCGTCTCGACCTTGGCCGCCGCGGCCGAGCAGGCCACCGTCACGTCGCTCACGTCGGCCGAGGCCGTGCCGGTGTCCTTGGTGACGGTGCAGAACTGCCACAGGGGTTGCGTACGGACGCTGACCTTGTAGCCCGAGCCCTCGACCAGGGTCGTTGCAAAGGTGAACTTGCCATCGGCCGACAGCTTGAGGTCGTCGCCGGCATTGTTTTGCAGCACCAGATGGCCGGCAAGGCCGGTGACCGTGCCGCCAATGGAGTGATTCACGACCGGCGGGACGGTGGCCGGAGGGTTCGCTGCGACCACCGGCAGAAAACCACCCCCCCCTCCACCCCCGCCGCACGACGCCACCAAAATGACCGCGCCGGCCACGGCGCCCATTCGCGCGACCGAACTTGCTTGACTGAGAAACATCTTGACCCCTCTTTATGGTTGTATGACCCGACAAAAAGAAACCCCCAGCCGACAGGCGTGCAGGGGGTTTCTAAATGTCGATTGTTGTTAACAATCGTGTCATCGGTATCCCCAGAATTCGGTATTTTTCGCGGTCGGACATGAACATCGACCTGTCGCCCGCGCCGTCGGGCGACACGGCCTGAGCGCGCCCGCGCCGGACAATCGGACATCGCAGCTCAAAGGAGACCTTCAGTGAAGCCCCAACCCATCGAGTACGCGGCCGCCTCCGACGAAGTCAAGGCCGTCTTCGACGACATCAAGACCGCGCGCAACGTGCCCGACGTCAACAACTTCTGGAAGTACTTGGCCAACGACCCGGCCACGCTCAGGCGCACCTGGGCCAGCCTGAAGGAGGTGATGGCGCCCGGCGCGCTCGACCCGGTCGTGAAGGAAATGGTCTACCTCGCCGTGAGCGTGACCAACAACTGCGGCTACTGCATCGCCAGCCACCACGCGGGCGCGGAAAAGGCCGGCATGACGCCGGCCATGTTCGCCGAGCTGATGGGCGTGGTCGGCATGGCCAACGAGACCAACCGGCTCGTCAACGGCTACCGCGTGCCGATCGATCCGGCGTTCGACAAATAACGGTCAAAGCCGGCCCGGCGCTCAGCCGATCGTCATCAGGCTCGCGTTGCCGCCGGCCGCCGCGGTGTTGATGCTCAGCGCGCGCTCCACCACCAGGCTTTCGAGCGGAATGCCGGTGTCGCCCGGTGCGAAGGCGCGCACGCCCACGATGGGCCCCGGCCGCGCGGCTAGGCGCTGCATCACGACCGACAGGCCTTGCGCGCCGCCGTGGTACAGCGCGGCGTCGAACACCACCGTGTCCGACGTCCAGTCGTTCGCAACGGCCACGCACTGCCGCACCTCGGCCGGCAGCGAGGCGAGCAGGCCCTGCGTGGCACCCACATCGGCGGGCCAGATCGCGCTGCTGCCCACCGACAGCACGGCAGCCAGTTGCGTCAACCGGTCCGCCTCGTCGCCGGCCAGGCACAGCACCGCCTCGCGCGGCACCAGCGTGTAGACGTTGCGCTCGCCGGTCGGGCTGGTCAGCGTGCGCGAACTGCCCGCGCGCGACTGCCCCGCAAAGCGCGCGCACTGCGCGGCCAGCGCGGTGCGATCGTTCGCATCCGCCCAGCGAGAAAGCGCGGCCAACGCAGCCCTCGGCGCAGGCGCGTCGCCCGGCACCGCGTGCGCCATCGCATCGCTCGGCCGTGTCGACAGCATGCGCAGCATGTACAGCGGCCCGCCGGCCTTCGGCCCCGTGCCCGACAGCCCTTCGCCGCCGAAGGGCTGCACGCCCACCACCGCGCCGACGATGTTGCGGTTCACGTACACGTTGCCCGCCTTCGCGTGTTCGACGACCTGCGTGATGGTCTCGTCGATGCGCGTGTGAACGCCCAGCGTGAGCCCGTAGCCCGTGCCGTTGATCTGCCCGATCAGCGCGCCCAGGTCGCGGCGGCGGTAGCGCACCAGGTGCAGCACCGGGCCGAACACCTCGCGCTGCAGTTCGGCGATGCTGTTCAGCTCGATCAGCGTGGGCATCACGTAGGTGCCGTGGCGCATGTCGTGCGCGTACTCGCGGCCCTGGCGAAAGACCTTGTGGCCTTTCTCGCGCATGGCTTCGATGTGGCGCTCGATGCCGTCGCGTGCTTCGGCGTCGATCACCGGCCCCACGTCCACCGCCAGCCGCGCGGGGTTGCCGATGCAGGCTTCGGCCATCGCGCCCTCGAGCATTTCCACCAGCCGGTCGGCCGCCTCTTCCTGCACGCACAGCACGCGCAGCGCCGAGCAGCGCTGGCCGGCGCTGTCGAAGGCCGACGCCATGACGTCGATGACGACCTGTTCCACCAGCGCGGACGAGTCCACGACCATCGCGTTCTGCCCGCCGGTCTCGGCGATGAGCGGCACGGGCGCGCCGTGCGCACCCAGGCGCTGCGAGAGCGTCTTCTGCAGCAGGCGAGCGACTTCCGTCGAGCCGGTGAACATCACGCCCTGCACGCGCGCGTCCGCCACCAGCGCTGCCCCCACGGTCTCGCCCCGGCCGGGCAGCAGTTGCACCGCGGCGCGCGGCACGCCGGCCTCCCACAGCACGCGCACCGCCTCGGCCGCCACCAGCGGTGTCTGCTCCGCAGGCTTGGCCAGCACCGGGTTGCCGGCCGCGAGCGCGGCGGCCACCTGGCCGGTGAAGATCGCCAGCGGAAAGTTCCACGGGCTGATGCACACCATCGGGCCGAGCGCGCAGTGCGTGTCGTTGGAGAAATCGTCGCGCGCCTGCGCCGCATAGAAGCGCAGGAAGTCGACCGCCTCGCGCACCTCGGCGATGGCGTTGGCAAAGGTCTTTCCGGCCTCGCGCGCCAGCAGGCCGAGCAGGCGGGGCATGCGTTGTTCGAGCAGGCCCGCCGCGCGGTCGAGCAGGGCGGCGCGTTCCGTGGGCGGCGTTGCGGCCCATGAAGCGGCGATGCCTTGCGCCTGCGCGATGGCGCGTTCGACATCGGCGAGCGTGGCTTCCTGCACGCGGCCCACCACGTCGCGATGGTCCGCCGGGTTCAGCACTTCGGCCCCGTCGCGAGCGTCGTCCGGGCGGATGCCAGGTTCGGCGAGAAGGGGCGAGGCGTGCCAGCGCGCATCGGCGCTGTCGCTCAACGCCTGGCCCAGCGCACGCAAGCTGTCGTCGTTCGCCAGGTCGAGCCCGCGCGAGTTGTCGCGCTGCGCGCCGTACAGCGCCACCGGCAGCGCAATGGCCGGGTGCGGCAGGCCGATGGCGCCTTCGAGCGCGCCCATGCGCTCCACCGTCGCCACGGGGTCTTCCACCAGCACATCGAGCGAAATCGTCGGGTCCGCGATGCGGTTCACGAACGAGGTGTTGGCGCCGTTCTCCAGCAGCCGGCGCACCAGGTAGGCCAGCAGCGTCTCGTGCGTGCCCACGGGCGCGTAGATGCGGCACGGCCGGCCCAGCGGCCCCACCACCTGCTCGTACAGCGGCTCGCCCATGCCGTGCAGGCACTGGAACTCGTACTGCCCCGGCACGTAGCGCGCAGGGTCGGCCATCGTGTAGATCGCAGCGAGCGTGTGCGCGTTGTGCGTGGCGAACTGCGGGTACACCGCTTCGGGCGCGGCCAGCAGTCGGCGGGCGCAGGCCAGGTACGACACGTCGGTGTAGGCCTTGCGGGTGTAGACCGGGTAGCCGTCCAGCCCGTCGACCTGCGCGCGCTTGATCTCGCTGTCCCAGTAGGCGCCCTTCACCAGCCGCACCATCAGCCGGTGCCGGCTGCGCCGTGCCAGGTCGACCACGAAGTCGATCACGTGCGGGCAGCGCTTCTGGTACGCCTGGATCACGAAGCCGATGCCGTTCCAGCCCGCCAGCGCCGGCTCGAAGCACAGACGCTCCAGCAGGTCGAGCGAGAGTTCGAGCCGGTCGGCTTCTTCCGCGTCGATGTTCAGGCCGATGTCGTACTGCTGTGCCAGCAGCGTGAGTTCGCGCAGCACCGGGTACAGCTCGGCCATCACGCGCGCATGTTGCGCGCGGCTGTAGCGCGGGTGCAGCGCCGAGAGCTTGATCGAGATGCCCGGGCCTTCGTACACGCCGCGCCCCGCCGAGGCCTTGCCGATGGCGTGGATGGCGTCTTCGTAGGCCACGCGATAGCGCCTGGCGTCGTGCGCGGTGAGCGCCGCTTCGCCCAGCATGTCGTACGAGTAGCGAAAGCCCTGCGCCTCGAGTTCGCGCGCATGGCCCAGCGCCTGCGCAATGGTTTCTCCGGTGACGAACTGCTCGCCCATCATGCGCATCGCCATGTCCACGCCCTTGCGGATCAGCGGCTCGCCGCCCTTGCCGATGAGGCGCGTGAGCACGCTCGACAAGCCCGTTTCGCTGTGCGTCGCCACCAGCTTGCCGGTCAGCAGCAGGCCCCAGGTGGCGGCGTTGACGAAAACCGAGGGGCTGCGCCCCGCATGCGACTGCCACTGGCCGTGCGCGATCTTGTCGCGGATGAGCGCGTTGCGCGTTTCGGCGTCGGGAATGCGCAGCAGCGCCTCGGCCAGGCACATCAGCGCCACGCCTTCCTGCGACGACAGCGCGTATTCCTGCAGCAGGCCCTGCACGAGGCCGGCGCGTCCGCTCGCGTTCTTGCGGTTGCGCAGCTGCGCGGCAATGCGGTGCGCAAGCGCGTGCGCCTGCGCGGCCAGGTCGGCCGGCAGGCGGGCCTGCGCGAGCAGCGGCGACAGCGCCTCGGGCTCGGCGCGCCGGCAGGCGGCGGTGATGGCGGCGCGCAGCGCCGAGGGCTCGGCCAGGCCGTCCGCGAACGCCGTGAAGGAAGAGGGCAGGGGGTCGGCGCTGAAAGTGCTCATGAGAGGGGCTCGGGCTGGTGAGATGCTGAATGATCTGCGTCTTGTTGCTGAATTTGTGTTCGAAGATTCGGCTCATCACAGAATAAAAAACCAGCTCCGGTTGCGCGGGAGAATCCAGCTTTCACCGTGCGAACGCCAATGTCAGGGGAGTTCTTGATGAACAGATGGTCTTGCCTGGTGGCTGCGTGCCTTGCGCTGGGGGCGGCGCATGCGGCGGCCGAGCCCTCCGGTTGCGCCGCGTCGGCCAAGCCCGATTGCTACCGCGCCTTCCAGCCGCCCGGCGCCGAAGGCACGCTGAACTACTTCGCGTCGCTGGTGCCCGCACCCGTACCGGGCAATGCGGCCGGGCCCACCCAGGCGCTCATCGCCCTGCACGGCCATCCGCGCGATGCCGCCAAGACCTTCGATGCGGCGCTGCAGGCCGTGCGCAACGCCGGCGCGCTCGCCGACACGCTGGTCGTCGCGCCGGTGTTCCAGGTCGCCGCGGACAAGGCCGCGAAGTGCAGCGCGCCGGGCGTGCCGGCGGCGCAGGCCGGCGACCTGCTGTGGACCTGCGCCTCGTGGCTCGAAGGCGGCCGCGCGGACAACGGCGCGCGCATCACCTCCTTCGCGGCCATGGACGCGCTGGTGGCCGAGCTCGCGCGGCGCTGGCCCAGCCTGCGCACCGTCACCATCGCGGGCTTCTCGGCCGGGGCGCAGATGGTGCAGCACTACATCGGCTTCGCAGACCAGGAGCGCGCCGGCGCGGCCTCGGTCGCGGTGCGCTATGTGGTCGCCGACCCCGGCACCTGGCTCTACTTCGACGCCTGGCGCCCGCAACCGCCGGCCGACGGCACCTGCCCCGGCGTGAACCGCTGGAAGTACGGCACCGACGGGTTGCCCGCCGACCTCGGGCGCAGCGCCGCGCAGGCGCGCCAGCGCTATGCCGCCGCCGACATCGGCTACCTCGAAGGCGCGCTCGACAGCAGCGAGGCCAAGGGCACGTACTACGGCATCCTCGACAAGTCGTGCGCGGCCGCCGCGCAGGGCCCGTACCGCATGCAGCGCGGCCTGGCCTATGCGCAGTACGACCGCACGATGCTCGCACCCGACAAGCGGCGCGAGGTCGTGGTGGTGCCGGGCTGCGCGCACGACGTGGCCTGCGTGTTTCCGTCGGAGGCGGCGCGCGCCGCCTTGCTCGGCCCTTCGCGCTGAAGGCGCATCACTGACCGCTTGACTCTATTTCCGTTGTATTGGATATTCCATCCAATATGACAGAAATAGAAACGCCACCCTCCCTGAACGACCGCATCGCGCAGCGCGTGCGCGACCTGCGTGCCGCGCGCGGCCTGTCGCTCGACGCACTGGCCACGCACTGCGGCGTGAGCCGCTCGATGATCTCGCTGATCGAGCGCGGCGAAAGCAGCCCCACCGCCGTGCTGCTGGAGAAGCTGGCCACCGGCCTGGGCGTGTCGCTGGCCTCGCTGTTCGACGCACCGGCGCCCGCAGCCGCGCCCGAACCCGTCTCCCGAGCTGCCGACCAGTTGCAGTGGCGCGACCCGCATTCCGGCTATGTGCGAAGGAACGTCTCGCCCGGCGGCTTCGCGTCGCCGATCCAGGTCGTCGAGGTGCTGTTTCCGCCCAAGGCCCGCGTGGCCTACGAAACGGCGGCGCGCGAGCCCGTCATCCACCAGCAGGTGTGGGTGCTCGACGGCGTCATCGAACTCACCGTGGGCGAAGAGCGCCACCGCCTTGCCACGGGCGACTGCCTGGCGATGGTGCTCGACCGCCCCACGAGCTACTACAACCCTTCGCGCAAGACCACGCGCTACGCCGTCGTGATCGCGACGGTGGCGACAGCACTTTCTTACCCAGCGAGATGAACATGACGACGACCGATACCCCCCGCATCCACCTTCTGCAAAGCGTGACGGATGCGCAAATGCAAGGCCTGGCCGATGTGCTGAAAGACTGCGTCGAGGGCGGCGCCTCGGTCAGCTTCATGCTGCCGCTGGCGAATGACCGCGCGCTCGCGTTCTGGCGCCAGGTGGCCGGCGGCGTGGCGCTCGGCGAGCGTGCATTGCTGGTGGCCGAGGACGAAGAAGGCATCGTGGGCACCGTGCAGGTGGTGCTGGCGCAGCCCGAGAACCAGCCGCACCGCGCCGACGTCTCCAAGATGCTGGTGCACCGCCGCGCGCGGCGCCGGGGCATCGGCGCGCTGCTGATGCAGGCCGCCGAAGCCGCGGCGCGCGAGCGCGGCAAGACGCTGCTGGTGCTCGACACCTCGAGCGCCGAGGCCGAGCGGTTGTATGTGCGCAGCGGGTGGACGCGCGTGGGCACGGTGCCCGGCTTCGCGTTGCTGCCCGAAGGCGGGCCGTGCGCCACCACCTTCTTCTATCGCGCGCTGGCCGCCGGGCGGTGAACCGCTTCAGCGCGCCCCGAAGCTCGCGTTCTCGAACAGGTCCTTGAACTCGCGCGGCTGCGAGCGCCAGTACTGCGGCGGCGCGGCCACGTGCGCGCCCAGTTCTGCGGCCGCATGCCATGGCCAGCGCGGGTCGTAGAGCATCGCGCGGGCCAGCGACACCGCGTCGGCCTGTGCGTTGGCGAGGATGGCTTCGGCGTGCGCCGGTTCGGTGATCAGTCCCACGGCGATGGTCGGCAGCCCGACCTCGGCCTTCACGCGTTCGGCGAACGGCACCTGGTAGCCCGCGCCCAGCGGAATGGCCTGCTGCGGCGACACCCCGCCGCTGGACACATGGATGGCCGCGCAGCCGCGCGCCTTGAGCGCCAGCCCGAACGCCACCGTGCTGTCGAGGTCCCAGCCGCCGGGCACCCAGTCGCTGGCCGACACGCGCACCCACACGGGCCTGTCGGCCGGGAACACCTCGCGCACCGCGTCGAACACCTCGAGCGGAAAGCGCAGGCGGTTCTCCAGGCTGCCGCCGTACGCGTCGGTGCGGTGGTTGGCGATGGGCGACAGGAACTGGTGCAGCAGGTAGCCGTGCGCCGCGTGGATCTCCAGGCCGTCCAGCCCCAGCCGCGCCGCACGCTTAGCCGCCGCCACGAAGGCATTGCGCACACGGGCGAGGCCGGCCGCATCGAGCGCGGTGGGCGGGTCTTCGCCGGGCGAATGCGGCACGGCCGAGGGGGCGAAAGACTGCCAGCTGCCCGCCTCGGTCAGGGGAATCTGCTTGCCACCGTTCCACGGCGCGCGGCTGGATGCCTTGCGCCCCGCGTGGCCCAGCTGCATGGCGATCTTGATGGGCGAATGCGCGCGCATCGCATGCAGCACGCGCGCCAGGCCTTGTTCGTTCGCGTCGGAATACAGGCCCAGGTCGCCGGGCGAGATGCGCCCTTCGGCCTCCACCGCCGTCGCCTCGACGATGAGCAGCCCCGCGCCCGAGAGCGCCAGGCTGCCGAGGTGAATCAGGTGCCAGTCGCCCGGCGTGCCCTCGGTGGCGGAGTACTGGCACATCGGCGCGATGACGATGCGGTTGTCGATCTGCAGGTTGCCGAGCCGCAGGGGCTCGAACAGAAGGGGCTTGCTGGCGCTGTTGCTCATGACGATGCGGCTCCGCAGGTGCTGTAGTTGCGCGGATTCTGCGGGGTCTGCGCGATCCGTGCCGGGGCCGGCGCGGAAGCCTTGCGGCTCAGGGCGGTATGGATCAGCAGCGCGCCGACCACCATCGCCATGCCCACCGCTTCGTTCAGCGTGGGCAGCCGCCCCATCGCCGCGCTCATGAGCAGCGCCGACACCGGCACGAAGTTGATGAAGGCCGTGCCCGTCACCGCGCCCAGCGTGCGCACGCCGTAGTTGAAAGCCAGCACCGCGATGGCCGAAGACACCAGCCCGACATACAGCAGCGCCTGCCACGACAGGCGCAGGCCTTCCATGCTCGGCGCATGCGTCCAGCCCAGCAGCGTGCCGATGACCGCCACGCCCAGCAGCAGCGGCCACGAGGCCAGTACCGTGAGCGCGGTGTACTCGATCACGTCGAGCTCCGGAAAGCGCGTGGTGCCCCGCGTGTACCAGACCCAGCCCAGCGTGCCGACAAAGGCCACCGCGTCGCCGAAGAGCGTCGATTCGCCGGCCTGCGGCGTGCCGAACACCAGCCCCGAAACGATGGCCACGCCCAGCAGCGACAGCGCAGTGACCATCAGCGTCGAGCGGGTCGGCCGCACGCCGTCGAGCGCCCAGCGCAGCAGCTGCGTGGTCATGGGCGTGGTGGCCATGATGACCGCGCCGTGCGAGGGCACCGAGTGCGCCAGGCCCGCCAGCAGCATCACGCTGAAGATGCCGAAGCCCGCGAACCCGCGCAGCGCCAGCGGCCCGGCATGCCGGCGCAGCTTGCGCCACGGTGCGGCGCCGCGCGGAAGAATGAGCAGCACGAACAGCAGCGCGGACATGCTGTAGCGAATGAGCGTGAACCACGCCGGCTCGACGTGGTGCAGCACGCCCTTGCTGACCAGGAACATGCCACCCCACCCGGAGGTGGCGAGCAGCAGCGCGGCGATGCCGAGCAGACGTTGGCGATGGAACATGGAACAAGCCTCTTGCAATGAATCGATGTCCCGAGAATCGGGGCTGGGGGCTGCGAATGCCATTCGCTTCTTTGGACGGGGGCCTCCAAAAAAGCGAACAGACCGAAACGCCCGTCGCGCTCACAATCCGCTCCCATGGAGCTCTACCAACTCAAGACCTTCGTCGCCATCGCCCGCGAAGGCAGCCTGACCCGGGCGGCCGAGCGGGTGTTCACCAGCGCGCCGGCGGTCAGCGCGCAGCTCAAGGCGCTGGAAGACGAACTCGGCGTGAAGCTGTTCGAGCGCACGCCGCGCGGCATGTCGCCGACCGAGGCGGGCGTCAGCCTGCTGGAAGAGGCCGAACGCACGCTGGCCTCCGCCATGCGCATGCGCTCGGCGGCCGAGCAGCTGCGCGGCGCGGCGCAGGGCGTGGTGCGCTTCGGCACGGTGGTCGACCCGGTGGCGCTGCGCCTGGGCGAGGTGCTGGTGACGCTGGCCGAGCGGCATCCGCAGGTGACGCTGCAGCTCAAGCAGGGGTTGTCGTACGAAACGCTTGCGGGCGTGCAGCGCGGCGAACTCGACTGCGCCTATGTGCTCAGCGACAGCCCGCAGATCGAGGGGCTGGAGGTGGTGCGGCTGAGCGCGGTGGACCTGGTGGTGACGCTGCCGAAGTCGGTGGCCGATGCGCAGCCCGACCTGTCGCTCGAACAACTCGCCGACATGCCGTGGGTCGGCACGCCGCCCTCGTGCATCCTGCGCGTGCACCTGGAGAAACTGTTCGCCGGCGCGGGCCGCGAGTACCGCCCGGGCCGCACCGCCGACGGCGAGAGCGCCATCCGCAGCATGGTCGCCAGCGGCATGGGCGCGGGCCTGCTGCGCAGCGACTATGCGGAGCAGGGCGAGCGCAACGGCGAACTGGCCATCTGGAAGGGCTGGCGTTCGCACACCTGGCTGTGCTGGGTTGCGCCGGCCGAGGGCAAGCAGCGGCCGGTGGCGGTCGAAGCTGTTCGCAGCGCTGTGATGGAGGCCTGGGCCTGAGGTGCGCGCCAGGGTGCGTCGTGGGCGGCCAAAAAACTGACCCCACCCTGACCAGCGACGAACGGCGCACCCCGAAGCCACGGGGCCCCAGAACCCTGGGTTTACGGGGTGACAAGGCCCCGCATGCGCTGTCATCATTCGCCGCTGCATGAACCCAGACCCGAACCCTCTCTCCGATCTGTCGAACCGCGCCAGGCAAGCCCTGTCGGACCCATCGGGTGGGCTGCCCCGTGTACCGCCGGCCACCGAGGCTTCGGGCTGCGTCGTGTTCCTGGCCCTCGGCGAGGACGGCAGCCGGGCCCGCGTGGTCTCGGGCCACGGCAGCGACATCGACGCGGCCTGGCGCCGTGCCACCGATGCCGCGGCGGCCCAGGTGCAGCGCGCGCAAGGCAGGCCGCAGCGCCTGCGCGCCGAACTGGTCGACCAGGTCACGCCCATGACCTGGGGTGCGCTGAAAGCGAAGCTGGCGAGCACCAAGCGCAACTATTTCAACCAGGGCATCGCGCTCGACGCCGGCTTCGAGGTGGCGCTGCTCGCGCAGGAAATGCACGGCAGCGCCATCCTCTACAACGGCGACGTGGACCATGCCGAGCCCAACGCCGGCAACCTCAGGCTGCACTGCAAGCGCCGCTTCGGCCGCGAGATCGACTTTCCGGCGGACGACGCCGCGCCCGTGTGGTGCTTCACCACGCGCGCCGTGTACGTCGACGCCCGGGGCGCCTGGCCGATCACCGCCGAAGGGCAGGCCGCCGGCTTTCGCGAACTGCGCGACTGGCATGCGCCGCAGATCCACGCACTGGTCGACCACGCCAGCGCCTACCTGGCCGAGCAGGTCAAGCCCAACGGCGAGTTCCACTACGGCTGGTTTCCCTGCTTCGACCGCACCATTCCCACCTACAACACGCTGCGCCACGCGAGTTCGACCTACGCGATGCTGGAGGCCTGGGAGCTCACGCGCAAAGACCCGAAGCAAGACGGGCCGCAAGACAAGCTCAAGGCCGCCATCGACCGCTCGCTGGCCCTGCTGACCGGCAGCCTCATCCGCCCGGCCGAGCTGCCCGACGGCACGCGCGCCGCCTACCTGCTGGACGTGGGCAGCGAGATCAAGCTCGGCGGCAATGCGGTGTGCCTGCTCGCGCTGGTGAAGTACACCGAGCTCACCGGGGACCGGCAGCACCTGCCGCTCATGGAGCAATTGGCGCTGGGCATCCGCCACATGCAGGACGCGCACACCGGCAGCTTCGTGCACGTGCTGAACGCGCCCGCGCTCGACGTGAAGGACACCTTCCGCGTCATCTACTACGACGGCGAGGCCGCGTTCGGGCTGATGCGGCTGTACGGCCTCACGCGCGACGCGCGCTGGCTCGCGGTGGTGGAGAAGGCCTTCGAACACTTCATCGCGGCCGAGCACTGGCGCGCGCACGACCACTGGCTGAGCTACTGCGTGAACGAGCTCACGCGCTACCGGCCCGAAACGCGCTACTACCGCTTCGGCCTGCAGAACGTGGCGGGCTACCTCGACTTCGTGCTTGAGCGCATCACCACGTTCCCGACGCTGCTCG
Source organism: Variovorax monticola (assembly GCF_051216855.1). Classification (NCBI taxonomy): domain Bacteria; kingdom Pseudomonadati; phylum Pseudomonadota; class Betaproteobacteria; order Burkholderiales; family Comamonadaceae; genus Variovorax; species Variovorax monticola. The sequence goes on along the minus strand of NZ_JBPJZP010000004.1, from coordinate 280,407 downwards.
AACTGATGATGGCCGCGCGCGAGATGGTGCTGCGCATGGAAGCCGACCCCGCGCTGCAGCCGCTGCTGGCCGGGCTCGACCGCGACAAGTTCGACCGCGCGCTGGAGTTTCGCGCGCGCTACCTCGCCAACGGCCACTTCTGGCCCGAGCTGGCGATGTTCTTTCGCAACCCCGCGCGCATCTCGGGCTCGTTCTTCATCAAGCACCACAGCTTTCGCGTGCGCATCGACGATGTGGAGCACTACCTGTCGGGCTACGTGGCGTACCACCGCATGCTGAAGGAACGCGAGGCGCAAAACGCCGTGGCTCCGGGCTCTGCCGCCGGCGTGGTGGCCTGGGGCGGCGACGTCAACCTGTCGCGCCGCCAGCACTACCGCCTGCACGAACTGGGCGGCGCGCACCAGATGCTGGGCGGCATCCCCGCGCTGCGCGAAGCCGACCTGCGCATCGTCAACCTCGAATGCGTGGTCGCCACCGTCGGCGAGCAGGGCGTGGACAAGGACGAGACCGCGCCCTACTACTACCGCGCGCGGCCCGAGATGCTCGCGGTGCTGACCGAGGCCGGCATCGGGATGGTGGCCACCGCCAACAACCACAGCGGCGACTACGGCCCCGACGCGCTCATGGAACAGCAGGGCCTTCTCGACGCCGCGGGCATCGCCCATGCCGGCAGCGGCCCCACGCTGGAGGCCGCGCTGCGCCCCGCGTTCGGTCGCGCGGGCGGCGTGCGCGTGGCGCTGTTCTCGCTCGACGCCACGCAGCCGCGCTTTGCCGCCACCGCCGAGCGCCCGGGCGCGGCCTGGCTGCCGCTGGCCGACCCGGCCGCCTGGAGCGCCACGCTCGCGCCGCGCATCGAGGCCGCGCGCCGCGAGGCCGACGTGGTGCTGGTGGCGGTGCACTGGGGCGACAACCTGGAGACCGAGCCCTCGAAGGCCGAGATCGCGGTCGGCCATGCCATCGTCGACGCGGGCGCCGATGCGGTGCTCGGCACCTCGGCGCATGTGCTGCAGGGCATCGAGGTCTACCGCGACCGGCCGATCCTGCACGACGCGGGCGACCTGCTGTTCGACTCGGTGCGCGACGACTTCGGCGACTCGGGCGTGTTCTCGCTCACGCTGGGCCCGCGTGGCGTGGAAGAGGTGGTGTTCACGCCCATCGGCGTGGGCTTCGGGTTTTCGCGCCAGCGCGAGGGCGACGAGGCGAAGGCGCTCAGCGAGCGCTTCGCCGCGCAATGCCGCGCGCTCGGCACGCAGATGACGCCGCTGCCGGGCGGGCGCTGCGCCGTGCGGCTGACTCCGCCCGAGCGGCCTGAAAGGCCCGCAGGCCGGCCGGCCTTTCGCGCGGACCCGGCCGCGCAGGCATTCCGTCCGGCGCCGGTGGTCGGCCCGGTGCGCGCGCCGCGCCCCGAATGGACGGTCGACGAGGTGCCCGCCGACGCGCGCATCGCGCCGCTGCAACTGGGCCCCCTGCGGCTGGTGGGCGTGCGCTGTGCGCCGCGGCAGATCGCCGGGCGCCGCCTGCTGTGGGTCGAGTCCTTCTGGACCGCCGATGCGCCCGTGGCCGACGACCTGCGCGTGCAGTTCCGTGCGCTGCCGATGCGCAGCACCCGCATGCCGGCGTGGGGCGCAAGCATGGACCACGACCCCTGCGACTGGATGTGGCCCACCAGCCGCTGGGCGCCGGGCCGCATCTACCGCGACCGCTACGGCCTGCGCCCGCCGCGCCCCGGCCTGATGACCAGCGACGTGCTGCAGCTGGAAGTGCGCCTGCGCGGTGGCGCCCCCGGCGCGGCCGAGCTGCCTGCACGCCGCCTGGCGATGTGGTGCGGCCTGCGCGTGCCGGTGCTGCCCACGCCGTTGCCGCAGCGCCCGGCGCCCGTGCTTTCTGTCGACCGGCCCGGCGCTGCCCCCGAGCCGGTCTGGACGGCCGCCCAGCTGCAGCAGGCCACCGGCGGCCGCTGGCTGGTCGCGCCGCCGCCGGGCTGGTGCGTCAACGCCGTGGTGCGCGGCCCGATGCACATGGCGCTGCTGCCGAAGCCGGCGCTGTTCATCGCGTCGGACTTCCGCACGCTGGCCGCGCACGAGAGCTACAGCAAGCCGCGTCTCGACAACTGGGACCGCCACCTCGACCTGCCCGCGCTGCAGCACGACCTGGCCGGCGCGGTGGTCGCGCACCCGGTCGAGGGGCTGGGCGCCGGTTTTCCGCTGCTGCAGGTGGCCGACCCGATTGCCGCGATGCTGGCCATGGGCGCCGCCGCGCGCGAGCGCTACCGGGGTCTGGTGGTGGGCGTGACCGGCACGGTCGGCAAGTCGTCCACCATCGCCATGCTGCGCGACCTGCTGCCCGAGCGAGCGCGCGTGCTCACCACCATCGACAACTACAACTCGCGCGTGGGTGTGCCCGCCATGCTGGCCAACCTCGCGCCCGACGCGGACGTGTGCATCCTCGAGATGGCGCAGAGCGGCCTGTGGATGGACCGCGGCCCGATCTCGCTGCAGGCGCGCCCGCACGTGGCGCTGATCACCGAGATCGGCCTGTCGCAGACCCGGCAGGCGTCCACGCTGGAGCTCACGGCGCAGTACAAGTCGCGCATCTTCCTGGGGCTGGAGCCCGGCGGCGTGGCCATCGTGCCCGACCACATCGCCTGCCTGCAGCAGGTGGTGCAGGCCGCCGCCTGCACCGCGGGCGCCATCTGGGTGGTGGGCACCGGGCCCGACGCCGACGTGCGGGTGGTCGATACCCGGCCCGAGCCCGGCGGCGGTTGCCGCGTGCGCATCGCGGTGCCGGGGCGCACGCTGGAGTACCTGTTTCCGGTCGACAGCGCGGGGCTGGTGCGCAACTCGGCGCTGGCCTTCGCTGCGCTGATGGCCATGGGCTTCGACGCCGAGGCCGCCTGCGCGCGCATGCCGCACGTGCGCCTGCCGGCGTCGGTGATGCAGGTGCATGCGCTGCGCACGCAGGCCGGCGTGCAGGCCACGCTGATCGACGACAGCTGGAACGCCGAGGTCATGTCGATGCGCAACGCCATGGAGTTCGTGCGCACCTGGCAGCGCGCCGCGCACGGCCCGGTGGCGCGCAAGATCGGCGTGCTCGGGCGCATCGTCAACCTCGACGACGAGGCCGAGGCCATGCACCGCAGCCTGGCCGCGCCGCTGCTGGCCTCGGGCATCCAGCATGTGGTGACGCACGGCGACGAGATGCGCTGGCTGCGCGAGGAAATGCCGGCCGCGCTGCTCGGCCCGCACTTCGACGACGCCGCGCAACTGGCGCTGTACCTCGGCGGCTTCCTGCGCGACGGCGACCTGGTGCTGGTGAAGGGCGACCGCGACCGCTCCGACTTCGGCCGCATTCCCGGCCTGCTGCAGCGGCTATGACCCCGCGCGGCTTTCATCTGCGCGGATTTTTCATGCGGTACGCCCGCGCGGCCCTGGTGCTGCTGGCCATCGTGCAAACGGCCTGCGCGCAGCGCACCGGCCCCGACGTGGCGAGGCCCTTCGCCGCGAGCGACGACCAGGTGCTGCACTGGAACCAGCCCGCCGACCGCGCCGCCTGCCCCGACCGCGCCGGCTTCCTGTGGGTGCAGCCGGTGGAAGGGCCGGCCTGCATCCGCTACTTCGCGAGCGGCGACATCGAGGGCGCGCGCATCGCCGTCGTGCAGTTCTCGGGCGACCGCGACGGCGTGATGGACCAGGCGCCCGAACGCATTCCCGGCAACACCCAGGCGCTGCGCACGCGCGACGCGCAGCGCAGCCGCGACCTCGCGGGCGTGCCGTGGATCTTCGTGGCGCGGCCCGGCACCTACGGCTCGTCGGGCGACCACCGCAAGCGGCGGCAGCCGGTGGAGTTCCATGCGCTCGATGCCGCGCTCGACGCGCTCATGCAGCGCCACCGGCTGCAGCGCCTGGTCATCGTGGGCCACAGCGGCGGCGCCACCGCGGGCGCCGCGCTGCTCACGCTGGGGCGCACCCGCGTGGCCTGCGCGGTGCTGACCTCGGGCGCCTACGGGCTGCTGGAGCGCGCGCGCCTGCTGGGCCGCTCGAACGACGGGCGCACCGACACCACCGGCAGCGCGCAGTTCTACGACCCGCTCGACCATGTGGGCGGCATCGCGCGCGACCCGGCGCGGCGCATCGTGCTGATCGGCAACCGCGACGACAGGAACACGCCCTTCGCGCTGCAGCAGCGCTTTGCCGACGCGGTCGGCAAGGCGGGCCACCGCGTCGAGATGCGCACGCACGCGGCCGAGCCGCCCGAGTTCCACGACCTCAAGGACCGCATTGCGCTGCTTACCGCTTCGGAGTGCGCGCGCGAGGCCATGGCCCCTTGATGACAGCATTCCGCTTCAGCACCCAGCCAGGAAACCCATGAGCAGCAGCATCACCTCGCGCGAGTTCGGCCGCATGCCCGACGGCCGCGCCGTCACCGAATACACGCTGGACAACGGCCGCGGCCTGAGCCTGAGCGCCATCAACCTCGGGGGCATCGTCACCGCGCTGCACGTGCCCGACCGTCACGGCCAGGCCGCGAGCGTCGTGCTGGGCCTGCCGTCGCTGGCCGACTACCTGACGCCGCATCCGCACCTGGGCACCATCGTCGGGCGCCATGCCAACCGCATCGCTGCGGGACGCTTCACGCTCGACGGAACGTCGCACCAGCTGGGGCTGAACGACGGCGTGAACTCGCTGCACGGCGGCGCGACGGGCTTCGGCAAGCGCTACTGGGAGATCGTGCCGCTGTCGGCGGAAGAATCGGGCAGCGACATCGCCATCGAACTGCACCGCACCAGCGCCGACGGCGAAGAGGGCTACCCAGGCGAAGTGCAGTTGACCGTGCGCTACACGCTGGCCGCCGAAAGCAACACCTGGCGCATCGACTACAGCGCTACCACCGACAAGCCCACCGTGCTGAACCTGAGCCACCACGACTACTTCAACCTGGCGGGACGCGGCTCGGTGATGGACCACTGGTTGATGCTGCCGGCGAGCCGCTATTGCCCGGTGGACGCGACGCTCATCCCGCTGGGGCTGGCCGACGTGGCGGCCACGCCTTTCGACTTTCGCACGGCGACGCGCATCGGCGAGCGCATTAGCGAAGGCCACGAGCAGTTGCTGCGCGCGCACGGCTACGACCACAACTGGGTGCTCGACCGGCCCGGCCATCACCAAGGCCTGGCCCTTGCGGCGCGCCTGGACCACGAGGCCACGGGCCGCGTGATGGAAGTGCACACCAGCGAGCCCGGCGTGCAGTTCTATTCGGGCAACTTCCTCGACGGCAGCCTCTTCGGCAGCGCGGGCGCGAGCCTGCGCCAGGGCGACGGGCTGTGCCTGGAAACACAGCACTTCCCCGACTCACCGAACCAGCCGGGCTTTCCGTCGACGGTGCTGCGCCCGGGCGAGGTGTTCACCAGCGCGACCGAGCACCGCTTCAGCATCGGCTGAAGCACGCGTGAAGCGTGCGGACCAGTTGAAGCACGCGTGAAGCGTGCGGACCGGCGCGCGCGTCAGCCGGCGAACAGCGCCGCTGGCACGCCGGGGCTGTCGATGCGCACCGCGAACAGGCCGCCGGCCAGCGGCTCGTCTTTCAGCTGGGCTTCGCTGCGACCGTTGCGCGCGGTCGTGATGTAGAGCGTGCGCAGGTCGGCGCCGCCGAAGGCGCAGTCGGTCACGTTGCTGGCGGGCAGCGCAATGCGGCACAGCTCCTGCGCGCTCACCGGGTCGTGGCAGGTGACGCAGGCGCCGTCCCAGTGCGCGATCCACAGGCGGCCGGCCGCGTCGGTGGTCATGCCGTCGGGCAGGCCGTCGCCCTGGGGAAAGCGGTGCCACACGCTTCGGTTGGACACGGTGCCCGCGGCCATGTCGAAGTCGTAGGCGTAGAGCCTGTTGATGGCGGTGTTGTTGAAGTACATGGTGCGGCCGTCGCCCGACCACGTCGGCCCGTTGGTCACCTCGAAGCCGTCGTCGTGCCGGCTGCAGCGGCCGTCGGCGTCGTAGCGGTAGAGCGCGCCGGTGGGCGCCTTGCAGTCGAAGTCCATGCTGCCGGCCCAGAAGCGGCCGCGGCTGTCGCACTTGCCGTCGTTGAAGCGGTTGCCGGTGCGCTCGGTCTCGGGCTGGTGCAGGTAGCGCGGCCTGGCGTCGTCGCCGGGCGCGGTGGTGTCGAACAGCGCAAAGCCGCGGCGCAGGGTGATGAACAGGCCCGGTGCCGTGGCGCGCTCGGCGATGGCGGTGATTTCTTCGTCGAAGTGCCAGGTGCGCTGCGCACCCGTGGCCGGGCTGTAGCGGAACAGGCGCGGCGTGAGGATGTCGATCCAGTAGAGCGCCTGCTCGCGCACCGACCACAGCGTGCCTTCGCCGAGGTTGGCCGCCGCAGGCCAGATGCATTCGGGTTCGCCAACGACGCTGGGCGCCGCAAGCGGGGAGGGGGTGTTTGTCTCTGGCTTGTTCATTTGTTCTTTCTTGTCTGCTTGACGCGGCGGATCGTATCAAGGCATATTGATAACGGAAATTAAATAAATTGGCATCGATTGATATGCTTTTTGCAATGTCATGAAATGCGCTTCTGGAGACTTTTCTTGAATTCCCCCCAGCTTTCCATTTACCCGAGCTTGAAGGGCCGCACGGTGTTTGTCACCGGTGGCGGCAGCGGCATCGGCGCGGCCATGGTCGCGGCATTCGCGGCGCAGGGCGCGCGCGTGGCCTTCGTCGACATCGCCGAGGGTGCCAGCGCGGCGCTCGCGCAGCAGATCCAGCAGGCCGGCCATGCCGCGCCGTGGTGGCGCGCCTGCGACGTGCGCGACATCGCCGCGCTGCAGAAAGCCATTGCCGACGCGGCGGCCGAGCTCGGCGACTTCGCGGTGCTGGTCAACAACGTGGCGAGCGACGACCGCCACACGCTCGAGTCGGTCACCCCCGACTACTACGACAACCGCATGGCCATCAACGAGCGGCCGGCGCTGTTCGCCATCCAGTCGGTGGTGCCGGGCATGAAGCGCCTGGGCTTCGGCTCGGTGGTGAACCTGGGCTCCACGGGCTGGCAGACCAAGGGCTCGGGCTACCCGTGCTACGCCATCGCCAAGTCGTCGGTGAACGGCCTCACGCGCGGGCTGGCGGTCGACCTGGGGCGCGACCGCATCCGCATCAACACCGTGTCGCCCGGCTGGGTGATGACCGAGCGCCAGGTGGCGCTGTGGCTCGACGAAGAGGGCGAGAAGTCGCTGCAGCGCAACCAGTGCCTGCCCGACAAGCTGATGCCCGAGGACATCGCGCGCATGGTGCTGTTCCTGGCGTCGGACGACGCCAAGATGTGCACCGCGCAAGAGTTCACGGTGGACGCCGGCTGGACGTGAGCCTGATCGGTCAGTCGATCTCCAGCTTGCGGCCGTAGACGCTCATGCTCGCGGTCTTCAGCGCCTTCATCATCACCTTGGCCGCGGGCGACAGCAGGCGGTCGGTGCGCGTGATGATGCCGAAGGCGTCCATGTGGCAGGGCATGTCCAGCGGCAGCAGCGACACGATGCCGTGCGAGGCGTAGTAGCGCGCCACGTCGGTCGCCAGCACGGCCACCATGTCGCTCTGCTGCAGCATGCGCGTGATGAACAGCAGGGCCGAGCTCTCGATGGTGTTGGTCGGCGGGGCCAGGCCTTCCTCCTGGAACATCAGCTCGAAGCGGTGGCGCAGCACGCTGCCCGAGGGCGGCACGATCCAGCCGGCGCCCACCACGTCGCGCAAGGTGAGCCCGCTCACGCCCAGCAGCGAATGGCCCGGGCGCACCAGCGCGCACACCGGCTCTTCGGTCAGCGCCTCGTAGCGCAGTTGCGATTTGTCGTGCTGGGCGAACAACCGCGCCACCAGGATGTCGAGCTTGCCCTGCTCCAGCCGCTCGATCAGCACCGGGCTGGTCTCGATCTCCACCGACACGCGCAGGTCGGGCTGCTCGCGCTTGACCATCGCCACCGCCGGCGGCATCAGCGTGAGCCCGGGCGCGGTGATCGCGCCCACGCTCACCTGGCCGAAGCGCCCGGCCTTCAGCGCCGTGAGCTCGTCGTGCGCCTGGTTCAGGCTGGCGAGCGCCACGCGGGCGTGGCGGATCATGGTTTCGCCGTACCAGGTCGGGCGCATGCCGCGCGGCAGGCGCTCGAACAGCGGCACCTCCAGCACGTCTTCCAGGTCCTTCAGCAGCTTGGAGGCGGCGGGCTGCGTCATGTTGAGCACCTGCGCGGCGCGGTGGATGTTGCCTTCCTCGGCCAATGCCACGAGCAGCAGCAGTTGCCGGGTCTTCAGGCGGGCGCGGATGAACCAGTGGTTGTAGTTGGTCATTTGTGTGGAAACGAAGGTCTGACCGGGTTTTCCAGAATCCGGCGATCGATATGCATTTTGCGCAAAAAACGATTGGATCGATATCAATTCTGTTCCTAGACTGCCTGCACATCCAGAACAACAGAGACAAGGTCCGCGCCCCGGTGATTCACGGCGAGATCCATCAGAACGTGCGGCAGTACATCAACGGCCGCTGGGAAACCAGCGCGACCACCGGTGTGAGCGCCAATCCCTCGGACACCAGCGAAGTGGTGGCCGAGTACGCACGCGCCGACCGCCGCCAGGCCGAGCTCGCCATTCGCGCGGCCACCGAGGCCTTTCCCCACTGGAGCCACAGCACGCCGCAGCGGCGCGCCGACGTGCTCGACCGCATCGGCGCCGAGCTGCTCGCCCGCAAGGACGACCTGGGCCTGCTGCTGGCGCGCGAAGAGGGCAAGACGTTGCCCGAGGCGGTGGCCGAAGTGGCGCGCGCGGGCCAGGTGTTCAAGTTCTTCGCGGGTGAAGCCCTTCGCAGTGGTGCGGGGGGCGGTGGCGGCGAAAACCTGGCCTCGGTGCGCGCGGGCGTGCAGGTCGACGTCACGCGCGAGCCCGTGGGCGTGGTCGGGCTCATCACGCCGTGGAACTCGCCCTTCGTCGTTCCCGCCTGGAAGATCGCGCCCGCGCTGGCCCATGGCAACAGCGTGGTGTTCAAGCCCGCGGAGGGGGTGCCGGCCTGCGGCTGGGCGCTGGCCGAGATCATCAGCCGCGCGGCGCTGCCGGCCGGCGCGTTCAACCTGGTGATGGGCAGCGGCCGCGAGGTGGGGCAGGCGCTCGTCGACAGCCCGCTGGTCGATGCGCTGAGCTTCACGGGGTCGGCCGCCAACGGCGAGCGCGTGCTGCAGGCGGCCGCCACGCGGCGCGCCAAGGTGCAGCTGGAAACCGGCGGCACCAACGCGCTGGTGGTGCTGGCCGACGCCGACCTCGACCGCGCCGTCGATTGCGCGGTGCAGGGCGCCTACTTCTCCGCCGGCCAGCGCTGCACCGCGTCGAGCCGGCTCATCGTCGAGGCGCCGGTGCACGACGCCTTCGTGGCGCGGCTGCGCCAGCGCCTGAAGGCACTGAACATCGGCCATGCGCTGGAGCGCGGCGTCGACATCGGCCCGGTGGCCGACGAAGAGCGCCTGTCGCGCAACCTGGCCTGGGTCGGCATCGCGCGCGAAGAAGGCGCCGAGCACGTGTGGGGCGGCGAGGCACTGCAGCGCGCCACGCCCGGCCACTACATGAGCCCCGCGTTGTTCCTGGCCAAGCCCTCGCACCGCATCGCCCGCGAAGAAATCTTCGGCCCGCTGGCCTGCGTGCTGCGCGCCGACGACTACGAGCACGCGCTGGCGCTGTGCAACGACACGCCCTTCGGCCTGTGTGCGGGCATTTGCACCAACTCGCTGAAGCACGCCATGCATTTCAGGCGCCATGCCGAGGTCGGCATGACCATGGTCAATCTGCCGACCGCGGGGGTGGACTTCCACGTGCCCTTCGGCGGCCGCAAGGGGTCGGGCTACGGGCCGCGCGAACAAGGGCGCCATGCCTCGGAGTTCTACACGACGGTGAAGACCGGCTACATGCTGGCCTGACCGGACGGGGTTTCATCGCAACAGCCAATCGGCACCATCGCCCAAGTCCTCGAGACATCAAGAAGGAGACATTCCATGACCATGAATCGCCGCACCCTCAACACCGCCCTCGCGGCCGCCGCCATCGGCAGCATGCTGCCCGTGTCCGTCTTCGCACAGAAGAAACTCGTGCTCGGCTTCGCGCAGGTGGGCGCCGAGAGCGAATGGCGCACGGCCAACACCGAGTCGATCAAGTCGTCCGCCAAGGACGCCGGCATCGAGCTGAAGTTCTCCGACGCGCAGCAGAAGCAGGAAAACCAGATCAAGGCCATTCGCTCGTACATCGCGCAGAAGGTCGACGTGATCGCCTTCTCGCCCGTGGTCGAGTCGGGCTGGGAAACCGTGCTGCGCGAGGCCAAGGCCGCCAAGATCCCGGTGGTGCTGACCGACCGCTCGGTGAGCACCAAGGACGACACGCTCTACGTGACCTTCATGGGCTCTGATTTCACCGAAGAGGGCCGCAAGGCCGGCCGCTGGCTGGTCGACAAGATGAAGGACCAGAAGGGCGACGTGAACATCGTCGAGCTGCAGGGCACCGTGGGCTCGGCGCCGGCCATCGACCGCAAGAAGGGTTTCGAGGAAATCATCAAGGCCGACCCCAAGTTCAAGATCGTGCGCTCGCAGACCGGCGACTTCACGCGCGCCAAGGGCAAGGAGGTGATGGAAGCCTTCCTGAAGGCCGACGGCAAGAAGATCAACGTGCTGTTCGCGCACAACGACGACATGGCCATCGGCGCCATCCAGGCCATCGAAGAGGCGGGCCTGAAGCCGGCCAAGGACATCACCATCATCTCGATCGACGGGGTGAAGGGCGCCTTCGAAGCCATGATCGCCGGCAAGCTCAACGTGTCGGTGGAGTGCAGCCCGCTGCTCGGTCCGCAGCTGATGCAGGCAGTGAAGGACATCAAGGACGGCAAGACGCTGCCCAAGCGCATCGTCACCGTCGAGGGCATCTTCCCCATGGAAGTCGCCGCCAAGGAATTCCCGAGCCGCAAATACTGAAAGCACGCACATGAAACGCAACTTCCTCAAGGCCTCGCTCGCGGGGCTCACCTTTGCCCTCGTGGGCTTCACGCCCTTCGCCAACGCGCAGGACAAGGGCCTTATCGCCATCTCGATGCCCACCAAGTCGTCGGCCCGCTGGATCGCCGACGGCGCCAACATGGTCAAGTACTTCAAGGACAAGGGCTACAGGACCGACCTGCAGTACGCGGACGACGACATTCCCAACCAGCTCGCGCAGATCGAGAACATGGTGACCAAGGGCTCCAAGGTTCTGGTCATTGCCGCCATCGACGGCACCACGCTGTCCGACGTGCTGCAAAAGGCTGCCGACAAGGGCGTGAAGGTCATTGCGTACGACCGGCTCATCAAGGGCTCGAAGAACGTCGACTACTACGCCACCTTCGACAACTTCCAGGTCGGCGTGCTGCAGGCGCAGTCGATCGAGGCTGCGCTGGGCCTGAAGAGCGGCAAGGGCCCGTTCAACATCGAGCTGTTCGGCGGCTCGCCCGACGACAACAACGCCTTCTTCTTCTACAACGGCGCGCTCTCGGTGTTGAAGCCCTACATCGACAGCGGCAAGCTGGTGGTGCGCAGCAAGCAGATGGGCATGGACAAGGTCGGCACGCTGCGCTGGGACGGCGCGGTGGCGCAGGCGCGCATGGACAACCTGCTGTCGGCCTACTACACCAAGGACCGTGTCGATGCGGTGCTGTCGCCGTACGACGGCCTGTCGATCGGCATTCTGTCGTCCCTGAAGGGCGTGGGCTACGGCTCGGGCACGCAGCCGATGCCCATCGTGTCGGGGCAGGACGCCGAGGTGCCGTCGGTCAAGTCGATCCTGCGCAAGGAACAGACCTCCACCGTGTTCAAGGACACGCGCGAACTGGCCAAGGTGACGGTGGCCATGGCCGACGCCATGCTCTCGGGCAAGACGCCCGAGGTGAACGACACCAAGACCTACAACAACGGCATCAAGGTGGTGCCCTCTTACCTGCTCAAGCCGGTGAGCGTGGACGCCTCGAACTGGAAGGTGGTGCTCATCGACAGCGGCTATTACAAGGAAAGCCAGGTCAAGTGAGCATCGACGGCCGCACCGCCGATGCCGCCGACATCCTGGAGATGCGCGGCATCACCAAGACCTTTCCCGGCGTGAAGGCGCTGAGCAACGTCCACCTCAGCGTGCGCGCCGGGGAAATCCATGCGGTGGTCGGCGAGAACGGCGCGGGCAAGTCGACGCTCATGAAGGTGCTGAGCGGCGTGTACCCGTGCGATTCGTACACCGGCGCGATTCACTTCGAAGGGGAGGAGCGCCGGTTCAAGACCATTGCCGACAGCGAGAAGCTGGGCATCATCATCATTCACCAGGAGCTGGCGCTGGTGCCGCTGCTGTCGATTGCGGAGAACCTGTTTCTCGGCAACGAAATAGCGCGCGGCGGCGTGATCGACTGGTTCGCCGCCTATGCGAAGACGCGCGAGCTGCTGGCCAAGGTGGGGCTGAAAGAGCTGCCCACCACGCTGGTGACCGACCTGGGCGTGGGCAAGCAGCAGCTGGTGGAAATTGCCAAGGCGCTGGCCAAGGAGGTGAAGCTGCTGATCCTCGACGAGCCCACCGCCAGCCTGAACGAGCGCGACAGCGACGCGCTGCTGATGCTGCTGCTCGAATTGAAGCGCCAGGGCATCGCGTCGATCCTCATCTCGCACAAGCTCAACGAGATTGCCAAGGTGGCCGACTCGGTGACGGTGCTGCGCGACGGCGCCACCGTGGAAACCATCGACTGCCGCACGCAGCCGATCAGCGAAGACCGCATCATCCGCGGCATGGTGGGCCGCGACATGGAACACCGCTACCCGCAACGCTCGCCGAAGATCGGCGAGACCGTGTTCGAGGTGCGCGACTGGCGCGTGCACCATGCGCTGCACGCCGACCGCGAACAGATCAAGGGCGTGAGCCTGAGCGTGCGCCAGGGCGAGATCGTCGGCATTGCCGGCCTGATGGGCGCGGGGCGCACCGAGCTGGCCATGAGCGTGTTCGGCAAGTCGTACGGGCAGCGCATCAGCGGCTCGGTGCTGATGCACGGCAAGCCGGTGGACGTGAGCACGGTGCGCAAGGCCATCGACCACGGCATCGCCTACGTCACCGAAGACCGCAAGGGCCTGGGGCTGGTGCTGGAAGAAGACATCCGCAAGAACATCAGCCTGGCCAACCTGGACGCCGTGTCCGAGCGCACCGTGATCGACAACGGCCGCGAATTCAAGGTGGCCAACGACTACCGCAAGGCGCTCAACATCCGCTGCTCGGGCGTGGAGCAGCTGGTGGTCAACCTGTCGGGCGGCAACCAGCAGAAGGTGGTGCTGAGCAAGTGGCTCTTCACGCAACCCGAACTGCTGATATTGGACGAGCCCACGCGCGGCATCGACGTGGGCGCCAAGTACGAGATCTACACCATCATCGACCAGCTCGCGAGCGAGGGCAAAGGCATTCTCATGATCTCTTCGGAACTGCCGGAACTGCTCGGCATGTGCGACCGCATCTACGTGATGAACGAGGGGCGCTTCGTCGCCGACCTGACGGCCGCCGAGGCCTCGCAGGAACGCATCATGCACGCCATCGTGAGCGCGGGGAGCACTGTCCATGTCGCAGCCTGAGGTCAACGCGTTGCAGGGCGCAGCGCCTGTCGCAGAGTCACCGAAGCTGCATGTGGGCTTCCTGAAGAACAACCTGCGCGAGTACGGCATGCTGATCTCGCTGGTCGCGATCATGGTGCTGTTCCAGGTGCTGACCGACGGCACGCTGCTGCGACCGCTCAACCTCACCAATCTGCTCTTGCAAAACAGCTACGTGGTGATCATGGCGCTGGGCATGCTGCTGGTGATCGTGGCGGGGCACATCGACCTGTCGGTGGGTTCGGTGTGCGGCTTCATCGGCGCGCTGGCGGCGGTGCTGATGGTGGAGTACGAATGGCACTTCGTGCCGACAGCGATCATCAGCATCGCGGCCGGTGCCGTCATCGGCGCGGCGCAGGGCTGGTTCGTGGCGTTCCGCAAGATCCCGTCGTTCATCGTCACGCTCGCGGGCATGCTGGTGTTCAAGGGGCTCACGCTGGCGCTGCTGGCGGGGCAGTCGGTGGGGCCGTTTCCGGTGGCGTTCCAGCGGCTGAGCTCGGGCTTCATTCCCGACCCGCTGGGTGGCACGGATTCCGGCGGCTTGCGCGTCACCTCGCTGGTGATCGGCGTGCTGGCGGCCGCGGCGCTGGTGTTCTTCAAGCTGCGCGGGCGCGCCAAGCTCAAGGCGCACGGCATGGAGCAGGAGCCCTACGCCTTCTTCCTGGTGAAGAACCTGTTCTTCGCGGCCATCATCCTGTTCTTCAGCTACCTGCTGTCCACCTACAAGGGCCTGCCCAACGTGCTGATCGTGATGGCGGTGCTGATCGTGGTGTACGACTTCGTCACCAACCGCACCACCATCGGCCGGCGCATCTATGCGCTGGGCGGCAACGAGAAGGCGGCGCGGCTGTCGGGCGTGAAGACGCAGTGGCTCGCGTTCCTGACCTTCGTGAACATGGGCGCGCTGGCCGCGTTGGCGGGCCTGGTGTTCGCCGCGCGGCTCAACACCGCCACGCCCAAGGCGGGCCTGGGCTTCGAGCTCGACGTGATCGCGGCCTGCTTCATCGGCGGGGCCTCGGCCTCGGGCGGCGTGGGCCGGGTGATGGGCGCGGTGATCGGTGCCTTCATCATGGGCGTGATGAACAACGGCATGTCGATCGTGGGCATCGGCATCGACTACCAGCAGGTCATCAAGGGGCTGGTGCTGCTGGCTGCCGTGTTCATCGACGTCTACAACAAGAACAAGTAGGCGCATGGTCCCGCACACAGCCATTCCCCCCGTGCTCGAGTTGCGCGGCATCGACAAGCAGTTCGGCGGCATTGCGGTGCTGCGCGATGTGCAACTGCGGCTGTACCCGGGCGAAATTCACGCGCTGATGGGGCAGAACGGCGCGGGCAAGTCGACGCTCATCAAGGTGCTGACGGGCGTGCTGTCGTCCAGCGGCGGCGAGATGTTTCTGGGCGGCCAGCCGATTCACCCGGGCTCGCCGCTGGACGCGCAGAAGCTGGGCATCAGCACGGTCTACCAGGAAGTGAACCTGTGCCCGAACCTGTCGGTGGCGGAGAACGTGTTCGCTGGGCGCTATCCGCGCTGCGGCGTGGCGCAGGGCTTTCGAATCGACTGGGCGCAGGTGAACCGACGCGCCGAGGCGCTGCTGGCGCGCATCGGGCTGGACATCGACGTGACGCGGCTGCTGTCGAGCTACTCGGTGGCGGTGCAGCAGATGGTGGCCATTGCACGCGCGCTGGGCGTGTCGTCGAAGGTGCTGATCCTCGACGAGCCGACCTCCAGCCTGGACGACGACGAGGTCGAAAAGCTGTTCGAGGTGCTGCGGCGTTTGCGCGCCGAGGGCCTGGCGATCGTGTTCGTCACGCACTTTCTGAACCAGATGTATGCGGTGGCTGACCGCATCACGGTGTTGCGCAACGGCGGCTGGATCGGCGAATGGCGCGCCGCCGACCTGGGGCCGCAGGCCTTGATTGCCGCGATGCTCGGGCGCGAGCTGGCGGCGCAGTCGGCAAGGCCCGCGGCGCTGCCCGCGTTCGACGAAGCGGCGCCCGCATTGCTGCAGGCCGAAGGGCTGGGGCAGGCGGGGCAGTTGCAGGCGACCGACCTGCGTGTACGTGCCGGAGAGGTGGTCGGCATCGCGGGCTTGCTCGGCGCCGGCCGCACGGAACTGGCGCGGCTGCTGTTCGGGCTGGAGATGCCGGACCGTGGCGTGCTGAAGGTCGATGGCCGCTCCGTCAGCTTTTCGAACCCGGCCGATGCGATCCGCGAAGGCCTGGCGCTGTGCCCGGAGGAGCGCAAGACCGACGGCATCGTCGCGGAACTGTCGGTGCGCGAGAACATCGCGTTGGCGCTGCAGGCACGCCTGGGCACGCGTCGTTTTCTGTCGCACGCCGAGCAGACCGAGATGGCCGAGCGCTTCGTCAAGTCGCTGGGCATCAAGACCGCGAGCGTGGAAACGCCCATCGGGCTGCTCTCGGGCGGCAACCAGCAGAAGGCCATGATCGCGCGCTGGCTCGCCACCGAGCCGCGCCTGCTGATCCTCGATGAGCCGACGCGCGGCATCGACGTGGCGGCGAAGCAGGAAATCATGGAAGAGATATTGCGGCTCGCGCGCGCGGGCATGGCGGTGGTTTTCATCTCGTCGGAAATGAGCGAGGTGGTGCGCGTGGCGCATCGCATCGTGGTGCTGCGGGACCGGAAGAAGGTGGGGGAGCTGCCGGGTGGCTCTTCCGAGGACGAGGTCTACGAAATGATTGCGGCGACGTGATGTTGACCCTGTTTTCGTGTTGTCCCCTCTCCCGCTTGCGGGAGAGGGTTAGGGTGAGGGCAGGTGCCTTCGACCAGCAGCAGGCCTGTCCACACGCCGCACCCTCACCCCAACCCTCTCCCGCAAGCGGGAGAGGGGGCAAGACCGCCCCGGCGGAGCAACCGACATGACCAACGCCGACAACAATCGCCTGGTGAAAGCGATGAGCCATCGCCTCGCCTGGCCCCTCATCACCCTGCTGATCCTGCTCGCGGTGAACACCGCCTTCAACGCCAGCTTTCTCCACCTCGAGTGGCGCGACGGCCATCTGTACGGGAGCCTGATCGACATCCTGAACCGCGCGGCGCCGCTGGTGCTGGTGTCGCTGGGCATGACGCTGGTGATCGCCACGCGCGGCATCGACATTTCGGTGGGCGCGGTGGTGGCCATTGCCGCGTCGCTCGCGGCCTGGATGATCGGCGGCTCGGTGGCCAACGACGTGAGCCGGTTCCCGATGTCGCTGGCCATCGTCGCGGCCATCGGCATCGCGCTGCTGTGCGGGCTGTGGAACGGCCTGCTGGTCGCCAAGGTGGGCATGCAACCCATCATCGCGACGCTGATCCTCATGGTGGCCGGGCGCGGCATCGCGCAGCTGATTGCCGACGGGCAGATCATCACCATCTACTACAAGCCCTTCTTCTTCCTGGGCAGCGGCTACCTGCTGGGCCTGCCGTTCTCGCTGTTCATCGCTGCGGCGGTGTTCGCGCTGCTGTACCTCGCGATCACGCGCACGGCGCTGGGCCTGTTCATCCAGGCGGTGGGCATCAACCCGACGGCGGCGCGCGTGGCCGGCGTGCAGGCGCGGCGGCTGGTCGTCGGGGCCTATGCGTTCTGCGGGGCTTGCGCGGGCGTGGCGGGCCTGCTGATCAGCTCCAACGTGAAGAGCGCGGACGGCAACAACGCCGGCCAGCTCATCGAGCTCGATGCGATCCTGGCGGTGACGCTGGGCGGCACCGCGCTGACCGGCGGGCGCTTCAGCCTGGTGGGCAGCGTGATCGGGGCGCTCATCATCCAGACCCTGACCTATGCGATCTACTCGCTGGGGGTGCCGCCGGAGATCAACCTGGTGGTGAAGGCGGGGGTGGTGTTCGCGGTGATGCTGCTGCAGTCGCCGGAGTTTCGCGCGGAGATTCGCTCGCTGGTGCAGCGGCCTGTGCGTGAAGAGGCCAAGGCATGAGCGCGGTGATCGATAGGGGACCCTCACCCCAGCCCTCTCCCGCGAGCGGGAGAGGGGGCAAGACCGGGGGCAGGGGCAGGCGGGGGCTCAACCCGAAGTACCTGCCGTTGACTGCGACCATTTCGTTGTTCCTGCTGGTGGCCACGCTCGGCTCGGTGTTCTACGACGGCTTCTTCTCGGCGCAGGTGTTCCTCAACCTGCTGATCGACAACGCCTTTCTCATCGTCGTGGCCGTGGGCATGACCTTCGTGATTCTGTCGGGCGGCATCGACCTGTCGGTGGGCTCGGTGATCGCGCTCACCACCATGGTCTCGGCCTCGCTGGTCGAAAAGCACGGCTGGAGCCCGGCCATCGTCATTCCGCTGGTGCTGGCGATGGGCACGGCCTTCGGTGCGTTCATGGGGCTGCTCATCGAGCGCTACCGGCTGCAGCCCTTCATCGTCACGCTGGCGGGCATGTTCCTGGCGCGCGGGCTGTGCTACCTGATCAGCATCGACTCGATCAGCATCACCAACGCGTTCTATTCCGAGGTTTCGCAGGTTCGCATTCCGGTCTGGGGCGAGGCCTCGGTGTCGATCAGCGCGGTGATCGCCGTGGTGGTGCTGCTGGCGGCGGTGTTCATCGCGCACTGCACGCCCTTCGGCCGCGCGGTGTACGCCATTGGCGGCAGCGAGCATTCGGCGATGCTGATGGGCCTGCCGGTGCGCCGCACGCTCATCGGGGTGTACACGCTCTCGGGCTTCTGCTCGGCGCTGGCGGGCGTGATCTTCACTTTCTACATGCTGTCGGGCTACGGCCTGCATGCGGTGGGGCTGGAGCTCGACGCCATTGCGGCGGTGGTGATCGGCGGCACGCTGCTCACGGGCGGCGTGGGCTATGTGGCGGGCACGCTGTTCGGCGTGCTGATGCTCGGGATCATCCAGACGCTGATTTCCTTCGACGGCACGCTGAGCTCGTGGTGGACCCGCATCG
Source organism: Variovorax monticola (assembly GCF_051216855.1). Lineage (NCBI taxonomy): Bacteria > Pseudomonadati > Pseudomonadota > Betaproteobacteria > Burkholderiales > Comamonadaceae > Variovorax > Variovorax monticola. The sequence goes on along the minus strand of NZ_JBPJZP010000004.1, from coordinate 261,872 downwards.
TGGTGGGTGCGCTGCTGTTCGTGTTCTGCCTGCTGCAGCGCTTCTTCACGTCGCGGGCGCCGCGCCGCTGAACTTTCTTTTCTTCCCTCTTTCGCTTTCATCAGGACTTCCGCATGTCGGACCCCACATCCAAGACCCCTCCGAAGAAACTGCGCTCCACCGAATGGTTCGGCTCGGCCGACAAGAACGGCTTCATGTACCGCAGCTGGATGAAGAACCAGGGCATTCCGGACCACGAGTTCGACGGCCGCCCGATCATCGGCATCTGCAACACCTGGTCGGAGCTCACGCCGTGCAACGCGCACTTCCGCAAGATCGCCGAGCACGTGAAGCGCGGCATCTCCGAAGCAGGCGGCTTTCCGGTGGAGTTTCCGGTGTTCTCCAACGGCGAGTCGAACCTGCGGCCCACGGCCATGCTCACGCGCAACCTCGCGAGCATGGACGTGGAAGAGGCCATCCGCGGCAACCCGGTCGATGCGGTGGTGCTGCTCACCGGCTGCGACAAGACCACGCCCGCGCTGCTGATGGGTGCCGCGAGCTGCGACATCCCGGCCATCGTGGTCACGGGCGGGCCCATGCTCAACGGCAAGCTCGACGGCAAGAACATCGGCTCGGGCACGGCCGTGTGGCAGCTGCACGAGTCGCTGAAGGCGGGCGAGATCAACCTGCACCAGTTCCTCTCGGCCGAAGGCGGCATGTCGCGCTCGGCGGGCACCTGCAACACCATGGGCACGGCCTCCACCATGGCCTGCATGGCCGAGGCGCTGGGCACCTCGCTGCCGCACAACGCGGCCATTCCGGCGGTCGATGCGCGGCGCTACGTGCTCGCGCAGATGTCGGGCATGCGCGCGGTCGCGATGGCCAAGGAAGGGCTCACGCTGTCGAAGATCCTCACGCGCGAGGCCTTCGAAAACGCCATTCGCGTGAACGCGGCCATCGGCGGATCGACCAACGCGGTGATCCACCTGAAGGCGATCGCGGGGCGCATCGGCGTCGAACTGGAGCTCGAAGACTGGACACGCATCGGCAGCAACACCCCCACCATCGTCGACCTGATGCCCTCGGGCCGCTTCCTGATGGAGGAGTTCTATTACGCGGGCGGCCTGCCCGCCGTGCTGCGCCGCCTGGGCGAGAACGGCCTGCTGCCGCACCCGGGTGCGCTCACGGTCAACGGCCAGTCGATCTGGGACAACGTGCGCGAGGCGCCCAGCCTCGACGACGAGGTGATCCGCCCGCTGAGCAACCCGCTGATCGCCGACGGCGGCATCCGCATCCTGCGCGGCAACCTGTCGCCGCGCGGCGCGGTGTTGAAGCCCTCGGCCGCCACGCCCGCGCTGCTCAAGCACCGGGGCCGCGCGGTGGTGTTCGAGAACCTGGAGCACTACAAGGAACGCATCGTCGACGAAGACCTCGACATCGACGCGAGCTGCGTGATGGTGCTGAAGAACTGCGGCCCCAAGGGCTACCCCGGCATGGCCGAGGTGGGCAACATGGGCCTGCCCCCGAAGCTGCTGCGCCAGGGCGTGAAGGACATGGTGCGCATCTCCGACGCACGCATGAGCGGCACGGCCTACGGCACGGTGGTGCTGCACGTGGCGCCCGAGGCCGCCGACGGCGGGCCGCTGGCGGCGGTGCGCGACGGCGACTGGATCGAGCTCGACTGCGATGCGGGCCGGCTGCACCTGGACATCAGCGACGAAGAGCTGGCGTCACGCCTGGCGTCGTTGACCAGCACCGACGCGCAACCCATGAGCACGCGCGGCGGCGGCTACCAGAAGCTCTACGTCAACCATGTGCTGCAGGCCGACGAGGGCTGCGACTTCGACTTTCTGGTGGGCTGCAGAGGCTCCGCCGTTCCCCGCCACTCCCACTGATCCATCCCCATGACCCCCAGATACCGCGGCATCTTCCCGGTGGTGCCCACCACCTTCACCGAACAGGGCGCGCTCGACCTCGAGAGCCAGAAGCGCTGCGTCGACTTCATGATCGACGCGGGCTCCGACGGGCTGTGCATCCTCGCCAATTTTTCGGAGCAGTTCGTGCTGTCCGACGAAGAGCGCGAGGTGCTCACCCGCACGATCCTGGAACACGTGAAAGGCCGCGTGCCCGTCATCGTGACCACCACGCACTACAGCACCCAGGTCTGCGCCGAGCGCAGCCGCCGCGCGCAGGACATGGGCGCGGCCATGCTGATGGTGATGCCGCCGTACCACGGCGCCACCTTCCGCGTGCCCGAGCCGCAGATCTTCGAGTTCTATGCGCGGCTGTCGGACGCGGTGGGCATTCCCGTCATGGTCCAGGACGCACCGGCCAGCGGAACGGTGCTGTCTGCGCCGTTCCTGGCGCGCATGGCCAGGGAGATCGAGCACGTGGCGTATTTCAAGATCGAAACGGCCGGTGCCGCCGCCAAGCTGCGCGAGCTGATCCGCCTGGGCGGCGACGCCGTCGAAGGCCCGTGGGACGGCGAGGAAGCCATCACGCTGATGCCCGACCTCGACGCCGGTGCCACCGGCTCCATGACCGGCGGCGGCTACCCGGACGGCATCCGCCCGATCATCGAGGCGCACCGCGCGGGCGACCGCGACACCGCTTATGCGCTGTACCAGCAATGGCTGCCGCTCATCAACTACGAGAACCGTCAGGCCGGATTGCTGGCCTGCAAGTCGCTCATGAAGGAGGGCGGCGTGATCGCCTGCGAGGCGCCGCGTCATCCGCTGCCGGCGATGCACCCGGCAACGCGCGCCGGCCTGATCGAGACGGCCAAGCGGCTGGACCCGCTGGTGCTGCGCTGGGGGCGCTAGCAAGCGCGCTTTCCTCGGCAACGAAGTACGGCGCGACGATGTCCGTCAGCCAGCCCATCACTGCCAGCACGCGCGGCGCGAGCTGGCGGCGGTTGACGTACACCAGCGACACCGGCATGGGGCGTGCGGTGAACGCCGGCATCACCTGCACCAGCGAGCCCCTGTCGAAGCAAGGCTGCAGGCCCGCGACCGGCGCCTGGATCAGCCCGAGGCCCGCGACCGCCGCGGCGTTGTACGCATCGGTGCCGTTCACCGTGACGGTGGAGCGCACGGGCTGCAACCGGTAGCGGCCTTCGGCGGCGTCGAAGTATTCCCAGCCCGCATCGTTCGGCGAGAGGGTCTGCGCGAAGTGCACGATGCGGTGCTGCGCAAGGTCGGCCAGCGTGCGCGGCGTGCCGTGCGCCTGCAGGTAGGCCGGGCTCGCGGCGTTGGCCATGCGCATGACGCCGAGAGGCCGCGCGACCAGTTCGGAGTCGCCCAGCACGCCGATGCGCAGCACGCAGTCGAAGCCGTCGTTCACCAGGTCGACGCGGCGGTCGGTGGTGCTGATGCCGATGTCCAGCGCGGGATGCAGCGCGAGGAATTCGGGCAGGCGCGGAATGACGAGGTCGCGCGCCACGGTGGCCGGCAGGTCGATGCGCAGCCGGCCCGTCAGGCCGCCGCTGTTCGAGCGGAACAGGGTGGCCAGTTGCTCGCCTTCGGCGAGGTAGTCCTTGCACCTTTCCAGAAAGCGCTCGCCGTCCTCGGTGAGCCGCACGCTGCGCGTGGTGCGCTGCAGCAGCCGCGTGCCCAGCCGCTCCTCGAGGTGCTGAACCGCCACCGAGACGCGTGCGCGGGTCAGGCCGAGCTGGTCGGCGGCGCGGCTGAAGCTCGCGAGTTCGGCCACCCTGGAGAAGATGCGCAGTTCATCGATGTTCATGAATGCAGCCTCCGATTGTTTCGTTCTCGAAGAACAGTGTGCATCGAATGGCGGGATTTATCTTGCTGCCGGTAATTCTTAAAGTCCCTCCATCGATCCACCGATCCACCACCGAGGACTTTGAAATGACCGCTTCCACCACCCCCATTTCCCCCATTCCCCCCGTTCCCCCCGTTTCCAGCATCGCGCTCGTCACCGGCGGCAGCCGCGGCCTGGGCCGCAGCACCGCGCTGGCGCTCGCCGCGGACGGCGTCGACGTGATCCTGACCTATGTGTCGAACGAAGCGAGCGCGCAGGCGGTGGTGTCCGAGATCGAGGCGAAGGGGCGCCGCGCCGTCGCGCTGCAGCTCGACGTCGGCGACAGCAGCGCCTTCGCCGCTTTCGCGGAATCGGTGAAGACCGTGCTGGCGTCCACCTGGCAGCGCGAGCGCTTCGACTTCCTGGTGAACAACGCGGGCGTGGGCCTGCATGCGAGCTTCGAGGAGACGACCGAGGCGCAGTTCGACATGCTCTTCAACATCCACTTCAAGGGCACGTACTTCCTCACGCAGAAGCTGCTGCCGCTGATGGCGGACGGCGGGCGCATCGTCAACCTGTCGTCGGGGCTGACCCGCTTCTCGATGGCCGGCGCCTCGGCCTATGCCGCGATGAAGGGTGGCGTGGAAGTGCTCACGCGCTACCTCGCCAAGGAACTGGGCGCGCGCGGCATCGCGGTGAACACGATCGCGCCGGGCGCGATCGCCACCGACTTCAGCGGGGGCATGGTGCGCGACAACCCGCAGGTGAACGCGATGGTCGCCGGCTTGACCGCGCTCGGACGCACGGGCCTGCCCGACGACATCGGCGGCGCCATCGCGGGCTTGCTGGGGGAGGGCAATCGCTGGGTCAACGCCCAGCGCATCGAGGTGTCGGGAGGGATGAAGGTCTGAGCACAGGGCGTGCCCAGGGGAGGTTCAGCTCTTCTCGAGTTCGGTGACCTGCAACGACAGGTCGAACAGCTTGGACTTGCTGGCGTAGTAGCGGTCGAGCCGCCACTCCTTCAGGATGTCCATGGCGAGCTGGAAGCTCTTGTAGTCGAGGTTGTAGAGCGTGATCAGCTCGAAGCTGCGTTCGGACTCCAGCGCCAACACGAGCTGGGCGAGGATCTTGGCCGATTCGTTGGCCGGGTCCGTTTCAATGAATCGGCGAGCGACCTTGATGGCATTCATGGGAAGGGATTCCTCGGTAGGCAGGGACCGAGAACTATAGCTAGCACTCCTGCGCCTTTTATGACGGTTGTGTGACAGCCAAGGGCATCGGCCGCCTTCCGGGCGCAAACCCGGAAGAGAGGGGCCTGCCGGCGTTCAGCGCATCGGCATCGGTGCCGGCATGGGCGCCATCACCGGATCGGGCGCGCGTTCCATCGGCATGGGCCTGGGCATCTGCCGCATGGGCCGCGCGGGCCGCACGGTGGTGGTGACCGATTCGCGGATCACGCCGCCGCCCATCACGCTGCCTTCCATGGCGGCGCTGGTGTTGCCGCTGCCGCCGAGCACCCGGGCCTCGCAGTCGGCACGGTCGCCGGGCTGCTGCAGGCCGCAGCGGGCCAGCGCATTGGCGCGGTAGTCGGGTGCGCCGGTCAGGGCGCCCTGGGCCGCTGCCTGGCGCGCTGCGCCGGCTTCGCGGATGCAGGCGGCACGGTCTTGCTGGTTGTGGCCGCACACGGCCAGTTCCTGCTGGTAGGTGCCGCCGTCACCGCGGCGCGGGCCCGCGGCAGACGCTACCGTGGCGCTGGCCACGCCGCCCAGGGCGAGCAGCGCGAAGATCATCGAACGCGAGGTCTTGCTTTTCATGAGGTGCTCCTTCGGGTGAGAGGGGTTCAACGCGACGGCACGGGCTGTGCCGGCAGCGGTGTCACGGTTTCGCGGATCACGCCGCCGCCCATCACGCTGCCTTCGGTGGTGGTGCGGGCGCCGCCGTTGATGCGGGCTTCGCAGTCGGCCTGGTCGGCACCGGGCTGTTCGCTGCAACGGGCCAGGGAATTGACTTGCCCACGGGCCGGGCTCGGGGTGGTGAGGCCGCTGCGTCCGGCTTCCTGCTTCGCGGCGCCGGCTTCGCGAAGGCATGCTGCGCGGTCTTGCTGCACACCATCGCACACGGCGCGCTCTTTTTGCATGCGGGCGTCGGTGCCGGGCGCCTGCGCGCCGGCGGTCTGCGCGCCGAACACGATGAATCCGCTGGCGGCGAAGAGGGCCGTGGCGGAAAGGATGGAACGAACTGTTGTTGTCATGCGGGCTCCTGGTTGGGGCACGCCCTCATGGAGGTGCGTGACCGGAGCCACAGTGTGGTGTCGGCGGGGGTGGCGGGTCTGTGGGACAGCCGCACCCTCTGGCCGGGCCGGACGCGCCCCTGTCTGTGGGACGTGTCCGGCATGCGGGGCTTCAACCAGCCGCGATGCGCTGTGCGAGGTGAGCGAGCGCCTCCTCGACCTGGTCGACGAGGATGAGCGACAGGTCGCCGGGCTGCAAACGGGCCAGCGCCGTGTCGATGGCGACGAACTCGCCGCGAATTTCGTCGATGTAGCGCGTGCGGCCCGCGCCCTGCAGGCCCTGGCGCAGCAGCGCCATCACTTCGCCGTCGGCGCGCCCGCGCTGCGCCGCGTCCTGGTACAGGATCACGTCGTCGAAGGCCTGCCCGAGGATGGCCGTCTGGTCGCGGATGTCCGAGTCGCGGCGGTCGCCCGCGCCGCTGATGACCACCGAGCGCTTCTTCGCCGGCATGGTGTCCACGGCCGACACCAGCGCACGCATGGCGTCGGTGTTGTGGCCGTAGTCGGCGATCACGGTGGCGCCGCGGTAGTCCATGACGTTGAAGCGCCCGGGCACGCCGGCCGCGTCGTTCATGAAGCTGGCCAGGCCGCTGCGGATGGTGTCCCAGTCCAGGCCCACGGCCCACGCCGCGGCCACCGAGGCCATCACGTTGTCGACCTGGAAGCCGATGGTGCCGCCGCGCGTGATCGGCACGTCACGCAGCGCGATGCGTTCGCGCCACGAGCCTTCGGCCGCCACCAGCGTGTCCTGGTCGACGTACACGGTGCGCTTGCCCTGGGCGCGGTGCGTGGCCATCACCGGGTGCATGCGGTCGGCGGTGAAGAAGATCACGTGGCCGGGGCAGCCCGAGGCCATGGCCGCGACGTTCGGGTCGGCCGCGTTGAGCACCGCGTAGCCGTCGGCAGCCACGTTGCGCACGATCACGCGCTTCAACACCGCCAGGTCTTCCACGGTGGTGATGTAGTTCAGCCCCAGGTGGTCGCCGCTGCCGATGTTGGTGACCACGGCCACCTCGCAGCGGTCGAAACCCAGGCCCTCGCGCAGCACGCCCCCGCGGGCCACTTCGAACACGGCGGCATCGACGTCGGGGTGCATCAGCACGTTGCGCGCGCTCTTCGGGCCGCTGCAGTCGCCGCTGTCGGTCTGCCGGCCGTCGACGTACACGCCGTCGGTGTTGGTCATGCCGGTGCGCAGGCCGCTGGAGGCGAGCAGGTGGTTGATCAGGCGCGCGGTGGTGGTCTTGCCGTTGGTGCCGGTGACGGCCACGACCGGAATGCGGCCGTCGTCGCCGTGGGCGAACAGGGTGTCCATCACCGCTTCGCCCACCGCGCGGCCGCGGCCGAACGAGGGCGAGATGTGCATGCGCAGGCCGGGCGCGGCGTTGACCTCGACCACGCCGCCGTGCTGCTCCTCGAGCGGGCGCAGCACGTTCTCGCAGACCATGTCGACGCCGCAGATGTGCAGGCCGACCATCTGCGCGGCATCGACGGCGCGCGCCGCCACTTCGGGATGCACGGTGTCGGTCACGTCGGTGGCGGTGCCGCCGGTGGACAGGTTGGCGTTGTTGCGCAGCACCACGCGCTGGCCGCGCGCGGGCACGCTGTCGGGCGTGAGGCCTTGCGATTCGAGCCGGCCGACGGCGATGTCATCGAGCCGGATCTTGGTGAGCGAGGTGGCGTGACCTTCGCCGCGGCGCGGGTCGAGGTTCACGGTGTCCACCAGCTGGCGCACGGTGAGGGCGCCGTCGCCGATCACCTGCGGCGGGTCGCGCCGCGCGGCGGCCACCAGGCGGTCGCCCACCACCAGCAGGCGGAAGTCGAAGCCGGGCAAAAATTTCTCGACCATCACCTCGCCGTGCACGGCCGCCGAGTCGTAGGCCGAGAACAGTTCCTCGCGCGTGGTGATGTTCACCGTGACGCCCTTGCCCTGGTTGCCGTCCTGCGGCTTCACCACGACCGGCAGGCCGATTTCGTGCGCCGCGGCCCAGCCGTCTTCGGCGCTGCTCACGGGCCGGCCCAGCGGCACCGGCACGCCGGCGGCGTTGAGCAGCTGCTTGGTCAGCTCCTTGTCCTGCGCGATCGATTCGGCCACGCCGCTGGTGCTGTCGATTTCGGCGGCCTGGATGCGGCGCTGCTTGGAGCCCCAGCCGAACTGCACCAGGCTGCCGCGCGTGAGGCGGCGGTACGGAATGCCGCGTGCCACGGCCGCATCGACGATGGAGCCGGTGCTCGGGCCCAGTCGCTCCGATTCGTCGAGGTCGCGCAGTTCGGTGATGGCGGCGTCGGCGTCGAAGGCGGTGTCGGCCTGCGCGGCGGCGATCAGTTGCTCGGCCAGCTCGATGGCGCGGCGGCCCACGGCTTCTTCGCTGTACTGGAACACGACCTGGTAGACGCCTTCTTCCAGCGTTTGCGAGGTGTGGCCGAAGTTGACGGCGCAGCCGGCCTGGGCCTGCAGCGCCACGGCGGCGTTTTCCAGCACGTGGGCCAGGGCCAGCGGCTGGCCCAGCACCATCGGGTGCAGCTCGCCGATGGTCGGGAAGCGCGCGCGCAGGCGGCCTTCGAAGCCGGCCAGCTTGCTGATGGCGTTTTCATCGCCTTCGCAGGCGACGACCGCTTCGATGGCGGTGTGGCGGCTCCAGAGATTGGGCCCTCTAAGGGCTCGGGTGCGGGTGACTTTCATGGGGGCAGCGGTTTCTATTCAAGAAACACCGTGGAACCGGCTTTGCCGGGCCACTGGTGTTGCCCCCGGTAGGGGGAAGGAGAAGCGACACGAAGTGCGCGAAGCCTGGGGGCGAGCATCGGCAGTCAGATGAATTGAGGTTGCAGCGGCTGGGTCTGCGACAGCTGGAGCGAGGCCAGCGCGGCCTGCAGGTCGGCCTCGAAGGCCTCCACGCCGGCGCCGATCAGGTTCAGCGGAATGCCCAGCGCCCAGGCCGCGGCCACGGCGGCCAGCAGGCTTTCGAGGCTCACGCCGGCATGGGTGGCGCGCCACACGGTCAGCCGGCCCAGGCCGGGCAGGAACGATTCGCTGCTGCCGTTGGCCAGCACCACGCGGTCCTGCCGCACCAGCACGGCCTTGCCGCCGGCGATCTGGTGCGCGGTGAGCGCGGCGGCCTGCGGGTCGGCCGCGTACAGGATGACGGCGCCGTCGCACAGCGGTGCCAGGCCGGCCACGCGCGCATCGGCCGCATTCAGCACGGCGGTGCCTTCGGACAGCACCACGTCGACCTGCGTGCGCAGCACCTTCACCAGCTGGTCGCTCTCGGTGATGTCGTAGTCGGCCAGGGCTTCGAAGCCGTCGAGGTCGGTGACGATGCCGACTTCGCAGCGGTCGTACGACAGGCCGTCGCGCAGGATGGTCTGGGCGCCGTTCTCGATCACCACGGCCTGCACGGCGCGGTTCACCAGCAGGCGGTGGCCGGCGTCCCAGTTGGCGCTGTCGCGTGCGTCGACGCGGCGGCGTTCCAGGAACAGGCCGTCGCGGCAGGCCAGGCCGGTGTGGCGCCCGCCCAGGTTGACGAGCCAGGCGACCAGGCGCGCCAGCACCTCGGTGTTGCGCGAGCCGGCCACGCCGATCACGGGAATGCGCCCGGGCGCGTCGTTGGGGAACAGGTGGTCGCAGATGGCGCGGCCCACCGGGCGCGGCGAACCCACGGCCGGCTTCAGGTGCATCAGCAGGCCGGGGCCGGCATTGACTTCGACGATGGCGCCGCGCTGCGGGCCCAGCGGCTTGGAGATGTCGAGTGCCACCAGGTCGATGCCCGCGATGTCGAGGCCCACCACGCGCGCGGCCAGCACGGCGGCATGCGCGACTTCGGGGTGGACCTGGTCGGTGCAGTCGTTGGCCATGTTGCCGTTGCGCTGGATCGTCACCACGCGGCCGGCGGCCGGCACGGCGTTGCCGTCCAGCTCCTGGCGCTTGAGCTCCAGCTGCAGCTTGGCGTCGGTGTCCAGCACGATCACGTCGAGCGGAAATTCTTCCTCGGCACCGCGGCGCGGGTCGTTGTTGAGCTGCTTGTCGATCAGCTCGCGCACGCTGGCCTGGCCGTCGCCGGTCACGGTGATGATCTCGCCGCGCGCGGCCGCCACCACCTCGCCGCCCACCACGAGCAGGCGGTGCTCGTGGCCGCGGATGAAGCGCTCGACCATCACGTCGCTGCCTTCGGGCTCGGCCACCGCGAAGGCGGCCATGACTTCTTCGCGCGTCGTCAGTTCGAGCGACACGCCGCGGCCGTGGTTGGCGTCCGACGGCTTCACGACCACCGGCAGGCCGATGTCCTCGGCGGCTTCCCAGGCTTCTTCGGCGCTGTCGACGACCTGGCCTTCGGGCACCGGCACGCCGCAGCTCGCGAGCAGGGACTTGGTCAGCTCCTTGTCGCTGGCGATCGATTCGCCGATGGCGCTGGTGTAGTCGGTCTCGGCGGTCCAGATGCGCTGCTGGTTGGCGCCGTAGCCCAGTTGCACCAGGTTGCCGCTGTTCAGGCGCATGTGCGGAATGCCGCGGTCTGTGGCGGCGCTCACGATGGCGGCGGTGCTCGGGCCGAGGTAGCAGTCTTCGACCTTGGCCTTGACCGCGTCGACCGCCTTCTGCACGTCGGCGGCGCTGAACGGGTCGTCGTTGATGGCGGCCATCAGCAGGCGGTGGCCCTCGGCCAGCGCCACGCGGGCGACCTGTTCGTCACGCGCGCGAAACACCATGCGGTAGACGCCGTGCTCCGAAGTGCTGCGGGTTTGCCCGAAACCGGTCGGCATGCCGGCCAGGTTCAGCAGCTCGATGACGACGTGCTCCAGCACGTGGCCCGACCAGGTGCCTTCGGTCAGGCGCTGGATGAAGCCGCCGCGCTCGCCCACGCCGCAGTGGTGCTCGATGAGCGCCGGCAGCAGCCCGGTCAGGCGGTCGGTGAAGCCGTTGATCTTGTTGGAGGGGAAGTCCTCGAGCGAGCCCAGGTCGAGCCAGACTTCGAGCACCGGACGGTAGGTCCAGATGTTGGGACCGCGCAAATAGTTGATGCGCAGCAATTGGATGTCGTCGAAACGGGTCATGCAAACGTTCGATGTGCTTTGGCCGAGCACCGCGGCGCCTTCAAGCGCGCCCATGGCAATCGGTCAGAATCGGCGCCCGACAAAGGGCGCCATGACGCGGTCCATGGGGTCCGCGACGGGCAAGAGTCAAAGAAACACAATGCAACATCACGATCCAGTCGGCACCCGGGAGGGCGAAACAGAGGCGGCTTCAGCGGCGCTGAAAAACCGTCTCGCAGTCGCGGAAAACGTTCTGGTAACACTGACGGTTGACCTCGACGACCAACTTCGCTTCGCCAATGGCTTAGTCGCCCTCACTGACCGGAGGCTGATGGCGCTCGAACCGGGCGGCGAATGGCGTGAGTGGGCGCTAACAGATTCGGCCCTGGAACTGCGTCTTTCCGACCACGCCGGCGTCGGAACCCTTGATTTGACGGGCCCCGCGGGCCGTGTGGGCCGCTGGCGCTACACGCTGGGCAGCCAGGCCGCGGCGCTGCGGCTGCTCAAATTGTTCGGACAGCGAACACAGGGTGCCGCCAAGGAAATGCCTCTGGCCGTCGACCCGGCCGACGGCGACGAAGGCGCGATCGACACCGAAATCCAGACCCCGCCCTCGACCTGGGTGCTGCTGCGGCTGGGCCGTTTTGCCGGGCCGTACCGCAAGCAGTTGATCCTGGGGTTCGTTCTGACCCTCATTTCCACCGCCGCCACGCTGGTCCCGCCGTACCTGACCATTCCGCTGATGGACGACATCCTGATTCCGTTCCAGAACGGGCAGAAGATCGATTCGATGCGCGTGGGCGTGTACCTGGGCGGCCTGCTGGCCGCGGCGCTGGTCGGCTGGGGGCTGGGCTGGGCGCGCACCTACCTGCTGGCGCTGGTGTCCGAGCGCATCGGCGCTGATCTGCGCACCACCACCTACGAGCACCTGCTGACCCTGCCGCTGGACTATTTCGGCGGCAAGCGCACCGGCGACCTGATGTCGCGCATCGGCTCGGAAACCGACCGCATCAACGTCTTCCTGTCGCTGCACGCGCTCGACTTCGCCAACGACGTGCTGATGATCGTGATGACCGCGATCATTTTGTTCTCCATCAACCCGCTGCTGGCCTTGGTCACGCTGGTGCCGCTGCCCTTCATCGCCTGGATGATCCACGTGGTGCGCGACCGCCTGCGCACCGGCTTCGAGAAGATCGACCGCGTCTGGTCGGAGGTGACCAACGTGCTGGCCGACACCATTCCGGGCATTCGCGTGGTCAAGGCCTTTGCGCAGGAGCGCCGCGAAGCCGAGCGCTTTCGCGTGGCCAACGTCTACAACCTGCAGGTGAACGACAAGCTCAACCGCACCTGGTCGCTGTTCACGCCCACCGTGTCGCTGCTGACCGAAATCGGCCTGCTGGTGGTGTGGGCCTTCGGCATCTGGCAGGTGGCGCGCGGCAGCATCACGGTGGGTGTGCTCACCGCGTTCATCGCGTACATCGGGCGCTTCTACACGCGGCTCGACTCCATGAGCCGCATCGTCTCGGTCACGCAGAAGGCAGCCGCGGGCGCCAAGCGCATCTTCGACATCCTGGACCACGTGAGCAACGTGCCCGAACCAAGCAGCCCGGTGAAGGTGGAGCGTGTGCAGGGACGCATCGAGATGAGCGGGCTGGGCTTTCGCTACGGCTCGCGCGCGGTCATTCACGATCTCGACCTGGTGATCGAGCCCGGCGAGATGATCGGCCTGGTGGGCCACAGCGGCTCGGGCAAGAGCACGCTGGTCAACCTGATCTGCCGCTTCTACGACGTGACCGACGGCGCCATCAAGGTCGACGGCACCGACATCCGCCGCTTCGCCGTGGCCGACTACCGCCGCCACGTAGGGCTGGTGCTGCAGGAGCCCTTCCTGTTCTTCGGCACCATCGCGCAGAACATCGCCTACGGCAAGCCCGACGCCACGCGCGAAGAAGTGGTGGCCGCCGCGCGTGCGGCCCACGCGCACGACTTCATCCTGCGCCTGCCGCACGGCTACGACTCGCTGGTGGGCGAGCGCGGGCAGGGCCTGTCGGGCGGCGAGCGCCAGCGCATCAGCATTGCGCGTGCGCTCTTGATCGACCCGCGCATCCTGATCCTGGACGAAGCCACCTCGGCGGTGGACACCGAGACCGAGAAGGAAATCCAGAAGGCGCTGGACAACCTCGTGCAGGGCCGCACCACCATCGCCATTGCGCACCGGCTGTCGACGCTGCGCAAGGCCGACCGCCTGGTGGTCATGGACCGCGGCGAAGTGGTCGAGGTGGGACCGCACGACACCTTGATGGCCAAACAGGGCGCCTATTGGCGGCTGTACCAGGCTCAGCTGCGCCAGGGCGACGACGATGCGAGCGAAGGCGCGGTGGACGAGCGCGCCGGCGTGCAGGCATCGTTGGCCGTGAGTCACGCAGCCCATCCGGCGGGGGACGCATGAATACAGACACCCAACCCTCTTTCGAACTCGAACGCGACGCCTTCGGCCGCCTCGTGCTGACCGACGCCCAGGGCGAGCGCCATGCGGGCATCACGCCGGTGCGCGCATTTCCGCTGAGCGCGCCCGGCCATGGCGTGTCGCTGGTCGGCGGCGAGGGCCGCGAGCTGGTCTGGATCGACGACGTCGCGCAGTTGCCGGCCAATGCGAAGACCCTGCTGGAAGAAGAACTCGCCGTGCGCGACTTCGCGCCCACGCTGTTGCGGCTGCACGGCGTGTCGAGCTTCGGCGTGCCCAGCACCTGGACCGTGAGCACCGACCGCGGCGACACCACTTTCGTGCTCAAGGCCGAGGAAGACATTCGCCGGCTCGAAGGCGGCGCGCTGCTCATCGCCAGCGCGCACGGCGTGCAGTTCAGGATCCCCGACGTGAAGGAACTGGACCGCGCGTCGCGCAAGCTGCTCGAGCGCTTTCTCTAGAACTTCAGTCCAGCAGGTCGGAGTACTCGCCGCGCTCGTAGACGTCGGCGGTCTGCCAGGGCAGCGTCTTCGGCGGCGCGACGACCGAGGCGGTCATCGTGTTCACCGAAGTGCCGTTCGCGTTGCGCTGCTCGATCTTGCGGGCGTAGCGGCCCGCCACGTCCCAGTCGATGCGCAGCGTGCTTGCCCCCTGCGGCAACTCGTAGCGCTGCACGCCCTTGCCGCCGGCGCCCAGCGCCTTCATCCGCGGCAGGCTCGCCGGGTCGACCAGCCAGTAGGCGTTGGCCCACGAGCCGCCGTAACCCACGTTGCCGTAGTTGGCCTGGTCGACCTCGATCACCTTGCGCTGCTCGCGCAGCACCATGCCCACCTGCACCTTGCCGGCCGCATCGCGGCGCAGCCACAGCGGTGCGGCCGTGTTGTCGGCGTGCGAGTGGCCGATGTGCACCTTGCCTTCGCGCGCCTCGTGGTCGTGGTCGGCGCGCAGCACCGCCGGCAGTTCGCGCTCGATCCACACCGTGCCGGCGCGGCGGAACATCAGGTCGGCATAGCGGCTTTCGCGCTGCACGCCGTCCTTGCCGATCGACATCACGTGGTGGCTGATGCGCAGGTTCTGGTCGGGAGCGGCCGCGTCGCCCGCGGCAATTCCTGCCAATGGAATGGCTGCGAGAAAGGCGGCCAGCCCCAGGCCAGGGATGCCGCGGAACCGGCTTTGCCGGGCCGATGGAATCGCCCCCCGGAAGGGGGTTGGCGAAGCCACACGAAGTGCGCGAAGACTGGGGGTGAGCTTGTTCACAGGCCGGCCGCTTCTTTCACCTTGTTGAACACCTTGATGTTCTCCAGGGTGCCCTTGAAGATCTTCGAGCCCGCGCCGCCCGCGAACAGCATCACGTCGCCGCCGCCGTGCGTTTCCGCGCCGGGCGAGCCGAGGTTGATGCCGACTTCCTGCAGGAAGTTGTCGTCCGTGGTGTCCATCGTGGCCTGGTCGTCGCGGGTTGCCGCGCGGGCCGGGGCGATCCACTTCTTGCCGCCGTCTTCCGCGTTGGCGTCGCTGCCCGCGGTCGCGTTGGGCCGCCCGCCGTTGCCGAACACCAGCGTGGTGTACGGCTTGCCGTCAGACGCCTTCGAGGGCTTGCCGTCGGCGTAGCCGTTGACCAGGCCCAGGATCGGGTTGCCGATCTTCGGATAGCCGTTGAAGGCGATCGCATGGTCGTGGTCGGCCGTGACCACCACCAGCGTGTTCTTCAGGCCCGGGTCTTTCTTGTTCATGTAGTCCAGCGCGGTCTGGATGGCCGCGTCGAAGGCCAGCGTGTCTTCCAGCGCGCGCTTGGCGTTGGTGCCGTGCAGCGCGTGGTCGATGCGCCCGCCCTCCACCATCAGGAAGAAGCCCTTGTCGTTCTTGCTCAGCACTCCGAGCGCCTTCTCGGTCATGTCCGACAGGCTGGGCTGGTCGAGGTTCTGCTTCACGCGGTCCAGCTCGTAGGCCATCTCGCTCGGCGAGAACAGGCCCAGCAGCTTGCCCGTGGCGGCGGTGTCGACGGCCTTCAGCTTGGTGCCGTTGTCGACATAGGTGTAGCCCTTGGCCGTCATTGCGGCCACCAGGTCGACGCCGTCGGTGCGCTTGGTGCCGGCCGTCGTCAGGTAGTTGCGCTGGCCGCCGCCCAGCAGCACGTCGATGCCGTCGAGCAGCTTTGGGTTGTAGTTGGCATGGCCCGGCACGCTCTGCTCGGCAATGGTGTTGTAGCCGTTGCGGTTGCAGATGTGCGCGTAGGTGGTGGCCGGCGTGGCGTGGCCCACGCGTGTGGTCGACACCGCCCCCACCGCGCGGCCCCTGGCCTTGGCTAGCTCCAGCAGCGTGTCGGCGGCCTTGCCGTTGGTCGGCGGGCAGGTGGTGTTTTCGCCGTTGATGTACTGCTTGCCGGTGCTGTCGACCGCGAGGGTGTCGCTGGACATCGAGATCACCTCGTTGCGCATCTTCACGCCGGTCATGTAGGCCGCCATCGAAGGTGCGCTGTCGGTGGTCTGGCCGTCCAGCGAGAAGGTCTTCACGCGCGCCGCGTAGGGCAGCGACTGCATCACCAGGTTGGCGCGCTCCGGGCTCACCAGCGAGCCGGGCCTGGCGGCCAGCTGCTTTTCGCCCTTGTAGATGCGCGCTGCGGTGACGGTGACGGGGCCCATGCCGTCGCCGAGGAAGAAGATGACATTTTTGGCTTCGCCGGCGGCGTGTGCGTGGCCGGCCAGCAGGCCTGCGGCGCTGCAAAGCAGGGCGATGGCCAGGCGGGTGGTGCGAATGGTGCGGTTCATGGTCGTGTTCATGTGTGTGTTCGTCCGTGGGAGGTCGCCGCCCCTCACAGGCCGACCGCCTTCTTGATCAGCCCGAACACGTCGGTGTTGGTGATGACGCCAGAAAAGTTGTCCGCGCCCAGGCCTTGCGCGCCCAGGAACACGTCGGCACCGCCGTGGGTTTCGGAGTCGCTCGCGGCGTCCATCGGCACCACGGCTTCCTGCTTGTAGTCCTTGCTTTCCAGCGCGGTGCTGTCGATGGCGCCACGCGTGGCCAGGCGCACGGGGCCGTTGCCGAAGCCGATGATGGTGTAAGGGTTGCCGTCGACGTCCTTGCTGGTCTTGCTGGTGTCGACGTAGTCCTTCACCAGGCCGAGCACACCCGGCTTGCCGGCCTCGGTCTTGCCAGTGCGCGCGGCGTAGCCGTTGAGCTGCAGCGTGTGGTCGTGGTCGGCCGTGACCACCACCAGCGTGTTCTTCAGGCCCGGGTCGATGGCCTGCATCTTGTCGAGCGCGAGCTTGATGGCGTCGTCGAAGGCGCCGGTGTCCTGCAGCGCGCGGCGTGCGTTGGTGGCGTGCAGCGCATGGTCGATGCGCCCGCCCTCCACCATCAGGAAGAAGCCCTTCTTGCGCGCCGCGAGCGCGTCGATGGCCTTGCCGGTCATCTCGGCCAGGCTCGGCTCCTTGGTGGCGTCGCGGTCCAGGTCGTAGGCCATGTGGCTCTTGGTGAACAGGCCGGCGATCTTGGTGGCGCCGTCCACGGGCAGCTTGTCGAAGTCGCTCCTGCTGGCGGCGTAGCTGTACTTCGCGGCCTTCAGCTCGGCGATCAGGTCGCGCTTGTCGTTGCGCTTGCCGCCGGCTTCCTTGGCGGTGAAGTAGTCGGTGCCGCCGCCGAAGAACACGTCCACGCCGTCGCCCAGCTTGCCGTTGTAGCCCGCGCCGCCCGGCACCAGGGCCGCGGCGATGGTGTTCTCGGCGTCACGGTGGCACACATGCGAGTAGGTGGCCGCGGGCGTGGCGTGCGTGATGCGCGTGGTGGTCACCACGCCGGTGGCATAGCCCCCGGCCTTGCTTTGCTCCAGCAGCGTTTCCACGGCCTGGCCGTTGCCCGAGGGGCAGGTGCTGTCGAAGGCGACGTGGTAGGCCTTGCCCGCCGCGTCGGTGGCCTTGGTGTCCGCGCTCATGGAGATGACTTCGTTGTTCATCTTCACGCCGGTCATGTAGGCCGACATCGAGGGCGCGCTGTCGGTCACCTGGGCGTCGTTCGAGTAGGTGTGGACGAAGGCGGTCTCGGGCAGGGTGTCCATCGTGAGGTCGCCGTCTTCGCCGACCTTGTAGATGCGCGCCGCGGTCATGGTGGTGATGCCCATGCCGTCGCCGAGGAAGAACAGCACGTTCTTCTGCGCCTGCACCACCGGGGGCGGCGTGGCCGTGGGCGGAATGAACGGCGCCATGGAGGCGGTGTTGTTGCTGCCGCCGCAGGCGGACAGCAGCAAGGAGGCGCCCAGCAGCGCTGGGGCAATGAAGCGTTGAGACATGCAGCTCCCTCGGAGGGTTGTTTGAACGGCGAGCCTGCTGCGCACCGTTTCTGGAGCTGAAATCTAAAGACCTCAGATGACTCGCGAATGACGAGTCACGCGCGCTGAAAAAGTTCAGCGCTTTTTCTTAGGTGGTCGTTAGCGCCGTTCAGCGCGCCGCGAACCAGCGCAACGCCGCGGCGCCCGCGGCGGCCGCCAAGCCGCTCACCAGCGTGCCCCACGCAATGTCGATGAACGACAGCGCCAGCGGCCAGTTGCGGATCACGGCCAGGTTGGTCAGGTCGTAGGTGGCGTAGCAGAACAGCCCGAACAGCCCGCCCATCAGCGCAGCCCGCATCACGCCCTGCGCCGCCAGGCCCGGCACGATCGCGAAGAGCACCAGCCCGACCGGATAGATCAGGTAGAACACCGCGGCGAAGGCCAGCCGCGGGTTCGGCGACATCAGGTCGCCCATGGCCTCCTGGTACATGCCCTTGGCGACGACGCCGAGCCAGATCATGTCGATGACCAGCAGCACCACGAAGGTGACCGCCCATGCAACCAGGTGTTTTGTACTCATTCGCGGGATCGTATCCGCGCGCGCCACCCGGCCTGCGAAAATTGCGGCTTTGGACTACGACGGCCCACCGTCGACGGACATGCCCCTGCACACCACCGCCCTCGTCCTGTTCTCCGGCGGCCAGGACTCCACCACCTGCCTGGCCGACGCGCTCTCGAAGTACCAGCGCGTCGAGACCCTGGGCTTCGACTACGGACAGCGCCACCGCGTCGAGCTCGACGTGCGCGGCACCATCCTCGCGCAGATGCGCCAGCGCTTTCCCGACTGGGCGCCCCGCCTGGGCGAAGACCATGTGCTCACGCTGGCCGCGCTGGCGCAGCTGGGTGGCTCGTCGCTCACCGAGGAAGTGGCCTTTGCCATGCAGGCCGACGGCCTGCCCAACACCTTCGTGCCCGGGCGCAACCTGCTGTTCCTTACGCTGGCCGGTGCGCTGGCCTACCGGCGCGGGCTGCAGGTGATCGTCACCGGCGTGTGCGAAACCGACTTCTCGGGCTACCCCGACTGCCGCGACGACACCATGAAGGCGATGCAGCTGGCGCTGTCGCTCGGGCTGGAGCGCCGCCTGGTCATCGAGACGCCGCTCATGTGGATCGACAAGGCCGAGACCTGGGCCATGGCGCACCGCCTGGGCGGCGAGCCGCTGGTGGACCTCATCGTCGAAGACACCCATACCTGCTACCTCGGCGACCGCGAGCACCGCCACGCCTGGGGCTACGGCTGCGGCGAGTGCCCCGCCTGCGACCTGCGCAAGAAGGGCTGGGAGCGCTACGCAGCCGCAGGTTGACCGGCCGAGGTGTTCAGGCGGTAGCGCGCGCCGCCTGCGACGCCTTCTTGCTGCGGCACCAGCGTCCAGCGCTGGTTGTGAAAGTCGCCCACCGCCGCGCGGTGCGCGATCGACACCATCGCGCCGCCGGCGGCGTGCACCGTGTCCGAAAGCCGCTTGTAGAGCACGCCCTCGGCGTGCGCGTCCAGCGCGCTGGTGATCTCGTCGGCGAACAGCCATGCCGGTTTCTTCAGCAGCACGCGCGCGATGGCCAGGCGCTGCTGCTCGCCGCCCGAGAGCTTCTGGCTCCACGCGTCGCTGTCGTCCAGGTGGCCGGCAAGGTCGGGCAGCAGGGCGTCGTTCAAGGCCTGGCGCAGCTGGTCGTCGCTGAAGTCCGCCGCCGGGTTGGGGTAGGTCAGCGCGTCGCGCAGCTTGCCGTCGGGCACGTAGGGGCGCTGCGGCATGAAGGCGACGTTGTCCGGCACCTTCATGTGGCCCTTGGAAAACGGCCAGATGCCCGCGAACGAACGGAACAGCGTCGACTTGCCGCTGCCCGACGGGCCCTGCAGCAACACGCTGTCGCCCGGCTTCACCGACAGCGCGGCGCCGGCCAGCAGCGGCGTGCCGTTGGGCAGCGCGACCGCGAGGTCGTCGGTGTGCAGCACGGCCGCGGGCGTGCGCTGCACGCCGTCGTCGCGCTCCGCATGGGCGCGCATGCCGTCGTCGAAGCTGGTCAGCCGGTCGGTGGTAGCGCGCCACACGGCCACGCTGTCGTAGTTGTCCACGAACCAGCTGAGCGACTCCTGCACCTTGCCGAAGGCCGATCCGATCTGCATCAGGTGCCCGAGCTGGAACGCCCCGCCGAAATACTGCTGCCCCGCCACCAGGAACGGAAAGATCACCGCCGCCTGCCCGAAGAACGAGGTGAAGGTGACCAGGTTCTTCTGCTGCTTGATCAGCTGCAGGTAGTTGCGCAGCACGTCGCCGAAGCGCAGGTCGAGCTGGCCGCGCTCCACTGTCTCGCCCTTGTCCAGCGCAATGGCTTCGCTGTATTCGCGCACACGCACCAGGTGGTGGCGGAAGTCGGCTTCGTAGCGTTGTTGCCTGAAGTTCAGGCCGATCAGCGGTCGCCCGATGAAGTGCGTGATGACGGTGCCGATGATGGAGTAACCCAGCGCCACCCAGACCATGGCGCCCACGATCTGGTAGGTGCTGCCGCTGAAGGTGAACGAGAAATTGCCCGACAGCCCCCACAGCAGGCCGATGAAGCTCATGAGCGTGACCACGGCGTTCAGCAGGCCCATCGACAGCGTCATCGTGCTGCTCGTGAAGATCTGCATGTCTTCCTGGATGCGCTGGTCGGGGTTGTCCGGTGTCTGGCCGTCCTTGCCGGCGTAGCGCGCCAGTTCCAGGTGATAGAAGGTGCGGTCCGCCATCCAGCGCGACAGGTAGCTGCGCGTCATCCACGAGCGCCAGCGCAGCTGCAGCAACTGCGTCACGTAGAACTTGAGCACCTGCACCGCGATGTTGGCGAATGCGATCCAGCCAAACACGCCCACCTCGTGCCAGAAGACCACCGCGTTCTTGTTCTGCAGCGCGTCGTAGAAGCGCCCGTACCACTCGTTGCCGAGCACCGCCACGTACACGTAGAACAGGTTGAGCGCGACGATGGTCAGCAGCATGGCGCGGGCGCGCCACTTTTCCTCGGACTTGAAATACGGCGCCGACAGCGCGAAGACGCGCCTCAGGACCTGGGCGAGCGTGGCGGCACGTGCCGTGACGGATAGAGACATGCAGGTTTCCTCGCGGGCGCTTGCGCGCCTTTCATCATGAGGAAACATAGTAAACAACTGTTTCTTAAACCGGACTGAAACGGGACTGAAACGGGTCCGAAATGCGGCCCAGGCATCGAAAAGACTTCGATCAGCGTCGCATCACCCTGGCCGCGGTCGCCAGGAAGTGCCCCAGCGGCGGTGTTTGCAGCCCTTCGACCTTCGCCTCTTCGTCCCACAGCCGCAGCCGCACCGCGTCGCCGGCCCCTTCGAGCGCGGCAAAGCGCCGGGCCGCCCCGTCGTCCATCACACCGCCCTGCAACGCCAGGCTGCGCACCGAGTCGGGCGAGAGCTTCGAGAAATAGCCGGGCCGCGTGGCGCACAGGTAGCGCTTGGCATCCACATGCAGCCGGATCGGCTCGCGCACTTCGGCGTCGAAGGCGCCGCGCAGCAGGGGCAGGGCGATGTACTGGTGGCGGTCGTCGATGCCCAGTTCGGTGGGCGAGCGCGACAGCGTCTGGTGCTCGGCGATCAGCAGGTGCCCCAGGTCGTGCAGCAGCGCAGCCGTCACCAGCGCGTCGCTCGCGCCGTCCCGCTCGGCGAGCCAGGCGCATTGCAGCGCGTGCTCCAGCTGCGACACCGGCTCGCCCGCGTAGGCGACCCCGCCGCGTTCGGCGAACAGGCGGGCGATCTCGGCGAGGTCGAGGGTCATGAGAGTGAACGGCGCGGAGAAGCGCAAGCACGAGCGAAGGCACATGAACTTTGCCGCGAGGCAGTGACAGGCGGATGACGAAACCGCCGACCCGCGGCGCCGTTGCGCCGACCTCGGGCGCCGTTTTGGGCATTTGGGGTTTTTTGGGGCGTCTGACAAATTCCTGTCACATCCCGCTGCCAGCATCGCCCGCATTCGCTGCACCGAACGAATTTCTTACTTTCGCCTGCCTGTTCGTGTGACCCGTGCCGCGTCCGTTCTTCTTCCACTTTCTCCCAAGGGATCCTTCACCATGCTGCATCGTCAACTCCGCTGGTCTGTCGTGCCGGCCGCCCTGTTCTCGCTGGCGTTCGCCGCATCGGCCCAGGGCCGCACCGAGCTGCTGGTCTACACCGCGCTCGAAGCCGACCAGGTGCAGGCCTACAAGGCCGCCTTCGAAAAGGAGAACCCGGCCGTCGAGCTGAAGTTCGTGCGCGACTCCACCGGCATCGTCACCGCCAAGCTGCTGGCCGAAAAGGCCAACCCGCAGGCCGACGTGGTGTGGGGCCTGGCCGCCACCTCGCTGATGCTGCTCGACAAGGAAGGCATGCTCCAGCCCTACGCGCCCAAGGGCCTGGACGCCATCAAGCCCACCATGCGCGATCCGTCCAATCCGCCCAAGTGGGTCGGCATGGACGTGTGGTCGTCGGCCATCTGCTTCAACACCGTCGAAGCGACCAAGAAGAGCCTGCCCAAGCCCACCAGCTGGGCCGACCTGACCAACCCGGTCTACAAGGGCCAGATCACCATGCCCAACCCGGCCGCGTCGGGCACGGGCTACCTGATGGTGTCGGGCTGGATCCAGATGATGGGTGAAGAAAACGCGTGGAAGTACATGGACGCGCTGCACCAGAACATCGGCATCTACAGCCAGTCGGGCAGCAAGCCCTGCCGCCAGGCCGGCGCCGGCGAGTTCGCGCTCGGCATGTCGTTCGAATACCGCGCCAACAAGACCAAGCGCGACGGCGCGCCCATCGACATCGTGCTGCCCAAGGAAGGCCTGGGCTGGGACATGGAAGCCACCGGCATCATCAAGACCAGCAAGAAGCAGGACGCCGCCAAGGCGCTGGCCGACTGGGCCGTGACGAAGCAGGCCAACGAGCTGTACGCGAAGAACTTCGCCGTGCTCGCGCTGCCGGGCATCCAGGAAAAGCTGGAGTTCGTGCCCGGCGACGTGGAGAAGCTGCTCGCCAAGAACGACTTCACCTGGGCCGCCGCCAATCGCGACCGCATCCTGACGGAATGGTCGAAGCGCTACGAATCGAAGTCCGAGAAGAAGCCGCTCTGATCCTCTTGAAACGAAGCGGTACCCGGTCATGACGAGCAGCAGCTTTCTTTCCCTTCGCGGCATCGGCAAGTCGTTCGGCGCCACCCGCGTGCTCGACGGCATCGACCTGGACATCGAGCCCGGCGAGTTCGTGTGCCTGCTCGGCCCCTCGGGCTGCGGCAAGACCACGCTGCTGCGCATCGTGTGCGGCATCGAGCGCGCCGACAGCGGCCGCATATTGCTGGGCGGCCAGGACATCGCGGGCCTGCCGCCCGCGGCGCGCGGCTTCGGCGTGGTGTTCCAGTCGTATGCGCTGTTCCCCAACCTCACGGCCGCGCAGAACATCGCCTACGGCCTGCATCCCACGGGCGCACTGGCCCGCGAGATGGCCAAGCGCTCGCGCGAGATGCTCGACCTGGTCGGCCTCACCGCGCATGCCGACAAGTACCCGGTGCAGCTTTCGGGCGGCCAGCAGCAGCGCGTGGCGCTTGCCCGTGCTCTCGCGCCCAACCCGCGCCTGCTGCTGCTCGACGAGCCGCTCTCCGCGCTCGACGCGCAGGTGCGTGCCAGCCTGCGCAGCGAAATCCGCGCGCTGCAGAAGCGCCTGGGCATCGTCACCATCATGGTCACGCACGACCAGGAAGAAGCGCTGTCGATGGCCGACCGCGTGGTGCTGATGCACAACGGCCGCATCGAGCAGGCGGGCACCCCCGACGAGCTGTACCGCCAGCCGCGCACGCGTTTCGTGGCCGGCTTCGTCGGCCGCATGAACATGCTGCCCGCCACGGTGCTGGCCGACGGCAAGGTGCGTGTGCGCGACAGCGAGCTGTTCTGCGCGCCGGCCAACTTGAGCGTGGGTTCGCAGGCCACCGTGGGCATTCGCCCCGAGCACGTGGTGGTCAAGCGCTTCGGCACCGAACTCGGCGCCAACAGCTTCGCGGCGCGTTTGCTCGACACCGAGTTCTTCGGCAACCGCACGTCGGCCCGTCTGGCATGCGAGCCGCTGGGCATCGAGATAGAAGCCGAGTTGCCCGCCGATGCGCGCGGTGGTCCCGGTGGTGGCGGCGAGCCGCTGGTGCCCAGCAGCATGGTGCATATCCAGTTGCCGTTGAACGCGCTGTCGGTGCTGGCGCATTGAGCATGAGCAGTTCTCCAGACGCCGTCGCCATCGTCCCGGTGGCGACGGCGCGCATGGCGCGGACCGGCGCCTTCGACCGCGAGCGCTGGCTGACCGGCGCCGCCGTGCTGCTGATGGTGCTGGTGCTGGTCGTGATCGTCGCGCTGCCGGTCGGTGCACTGGTCGGCCAGAGCTTCTTCGACAGGGCCGGCGCATTCGTGGGACTCGCCAATTTCGCGCGCTACCTCGACAACCCCGCGCTCGTGCAGTCGGCCTTCAACAGCCTGTGGATCGCAGCGCTCAGCGCCGTCATCTGCACTGCCATCGCCTACGTGTACGCCTACGGCCTCACGCTGTCGTGCATGCCGGCCAAGGGCCTGCTGCGTGCGGTGGCGCTCATTCCGCTGCTCGCGCCGTCGCTGCTTCCGGCCATCAGCCTGGTCTATCTTTTCGGCAACCAGGGGCTCTTCAAGGGGCTGATGGGCGATGCCTCGATCTACGGGCCGCTGGGCATCGTGCTCGGCTCGGTGTTCTGGACGCTGCCGCATGCGCTGCTGATCCTCACCACCGCCATGGCCACCTCCGACGGCCGGCTGTATGAAGCCGCGCAGACCCTGGGCGCCTCGCGCTGGCGCATCTTCCGTACCGTGACGCTGCCGTCGTCGCGCTACGGCCTGATCGTGGCCGCGATGGTGGTTTTCGTGCTGGTCATCACCGACTTCGGCGTGCCCAAGGTGGTGGGCGGCCAGACCGGCGTGCTCGCGACCGACATCTACAAGCAGGTGGTCGGCCAGCAGAACTTCCAGATGGGCGCCGTGGTCGGCCTGGTGCTGCTCATTCCCGCGGTGCTGTCCTTCCTGGTCGAGCGCCGCGTGCGCGGCAAGCAGGCCGCGGCGCTGTCCGCACGCGCCACGCCTTACCAGCCCGAGCCCGTGCGGTCGCGCGATCGCGCACTGCTTGCGTTCTGCGTGCTCACCGCCTGCGCCATCCTCGTGATGATCGGCATGGCCGTGTTCGCGTCGCTGGCCACCTACTGGCCCTACAACCTGGCGCCGTCGGTGAAGAACTACGACTTCAGCAACATGGACGGCGGCGGCTGGGGCAGCTACTTCAACTCGCTGCGCCTGGCCGTGTGCGCGGCCGTGGTGGGTGCGTTCGCGACCTTCGTGTCGGCCTACCTCGTCGAGAAGCCGCGCCACTTCGGCCTGCTGCGCGAACTGCTCAACCTGCTGGCCAACCTGCCGCTGGCCGTGCCGGGGCTGGTGCTGGGCGTGGGCTACATCTTCTTCTTCATCTCGCCCGCGAACCCGCTGCGCGGCATCTACGGCAGCATGACCATCCTGGTGGTGTGCACCGTGGCGCACTTCTTCTCGGTGGCGCACCTCACCTCGCTCACCGCGCTGCGACAGCTCGACCGCGAGTACGAGCTGGTGTCCGAGTCGATGGGCGTGCCCTTCTGGCGCACCCTGTGGCGCGTGCACCTGCCGGTGGCGCTGCCCACAGTGCTCGGCGTGGGCGGCTACTTCTTCGTCAACGCGATGACCACCGTGTCGGCCGTCGTGTTCCTTTATTCGCCGCAGACCTCGCTGGCCGCCATTGCCGTGCTGAACATGGACGACGCCGGCGACGTCGCGCCCGCCGCCGCCATGGCCTCGCTGATCATGCTCACGGCCGCGTTCGGCCGGGGCTTGTTCGCGCTCGCGGGGCGGGGGGCGCTCCAGCGCACCCAGGCATGGAGACACCGCTGATGCCCGCGACACTGGCCCTTCATTCGGACCATTTCGACCTGATCGTGGTCGGTGCCGGCATCGTCGGCCTGGC
Organism: Variovorax monticola; assembly: GCF_051216855.1. Lineage (NCBI taxonomy): Bacteria > Pseudomonadati > Pseudomonadota > Betaproteobacteria > Burkholderiales > Comamonadaceae > Variovorax > Variovorax monticola. The sequence goes on along the minus strand of NZ_JBPJZP010000004.1, from coordinate 236,026 downwards.
CCATGCCTACACCGCCGCGCTGCGCGGCCTGAAGGTGTGCGTGGTCGAGCGCGACGCGGCCTGCATCGGCGCGTCGATCCGCAACTTCGGCTTCATCACCGTCACCGGCCAGGCGCCGGGCGACACCTGGCGCCGCGCGATGCATGCGCGCGAGGTGTGGCAGCAGATTGCGCCCTATGCGGGCATCGACATCGTGCACCGCAACCTCTGGCTCGCGGCTTTCCGCCCCGAGGCGCACGACGTGCTCGAGGCCTTCATGCGCACGCCCATGGGCGAGGACTGCGAGCTGCTCGACGCGGCCGATGCGCAGGCCAAGGCACCGGCGCTGAGCCTGGCCTGTGCGCAGTCGGTGCTGTTCAGCCCGCACGAGCTGCGCGTGGAATCGCGCACCGCCATCGGCCGGCTCGCGAAGTGGCTGGCCGAGGCGCACGGCGTGACCTTCCGCTTCGGCGAGGCGGTGCTCGAGGTGGCAACGCCGCGCGTGCGCACCTCGCGCGGCACGCTGCATGCCGAACGCGTGGTGGTGTGCACCAACACCGACCTGCACGGCCTGTTCGCCGAGCGCATTGCCGCGCACGAGCTCACGCTGTGCCGCCTGCAGATGCTGCGCGTGCAGCCCGAGGCGGGCTTCCGCTTGCCGGGCTCGGTGATGATGGACCTGAGCCTGGTGCGCTACGAGGGCTACAGCACGCTGCCCGAGGCCGCCGCGCTGCGCGCACGGCTGCAGCAGGAAGAGGCGGCCTCGCTGGCGCACGGCATCCACCTCATCGTGGTGCAGAGCGCCGACGGCTCGCTGGTGGTGGGCGACTCGCACCACTACGCCGATGCGCCCGAGCCCTTCGCGATGGAGGAGGTCGACCAGCTCATCCTGCGCCACCTGCGCAGCACGCTGAATCTGGAGGCCGCGCAGATCACCGAGCGCTGGACCGGCGTGTACCCGTCGTCGAAGACCACGCCCTGCGTGATCGACGCACCCGACGACGCCACGCGCGTGGTGCTTGTCACCAGCGGCAGTGGTGCGAGCACCGGCTTCGGCATTGCGCACGACGTGCTCGACGCCTGGTGAGGGGGGTCGGCGCGGTGTGCGACTTGGCGCACCGCGGCGCGGCCATGCCGCTAACGCGCGTTTCGAATTCGGGTTGAAGCGGCCCGCCCGGCAGCGCCGGGCTCAAGCCGTCTGCCATGTCGATGTTCATGCGTTCCGCAAGGTCCGCGTGCCGCGAGAATGCGGCACGACATGCGCGCCGCACGTTCCCGGCGTGGAGACAAAAAATGAAGACCCAAGAGACAACCGCCCACCAGCCCGATTCACGCTACGCCATGCTGCGCCTGGGCCTCACGCTGCTGATCATGACGGTCGGCAGCAGCGGCATGTACGTGGTGTCGGTGATGCTGCCCGCGGTGCAGGCCGAGTTCGGCCTGGCGCGCGCCGATGCCTCGCTGCCCTACACGCTGCTGATGCTGGGCTTCGGCTTCGGCGGCGTGCTGATGGGCAAGCTGGCCGACCGGGTCGGCGTGATGTGGCCGCTCCTCGGTGGCTCGGTGTTCCTCGGCGCGGGCTACATCGCGACGGGCCTGTCGGGCGGCATCGTGTCCTTCACCATCGCGCAGGCGTTGCTGGTCGGGCTTCTCGGCTGCTCGGTGACCTTCGCGCCGCTGGTGGCCGACACCTCGCTGTGGTTCGTCAAGCGGCGCGGCATCGCGGTGGCGGTGTGCGCCAGCGGCAACTACCTGGCCGGCGCGGTGTGGCCGCCGATCGCGCAGCACTTCGTGGAAACGGTGGGCTGGCGGCAGACCTACATCGGCATGGGCATCTTCTGCGGCGTGACGATGGCGCTGCTCGCGCTGCTGTTCCGCGCGCGCCCGCCCGCGCTGGCCGAGGCGCCGCCCGCCAGCGCATCGAAGGCCTCGGCCCCGCGCGACCTGACACGACCCTTCGGCCTGGACATGGGCACGGCACAGGGCCTGCTGTGCGTGGCCGGTGTCGCGTGCTGCGTGGCCATGGCGATGCCGCAGGTGCACATCGTGGCCTACTGCGGCGACCTGGGCTACGGCGCGGCGCAGGGCGCGACGATGCTGTCGCTGATGCTGGGCTTCGGCATCGTGAGCCGGCTGGTGTCGGGCGCCATCTGCGACCGCATCGGCGGGCTGCGCACGCTGATGCTGGGCGGCCTGCTGCAGTGCGTGGCGCTGCTGCTGTTCCTGCCCTTCGACGGGCTGGTGCCGCTGTATGTGATCTCGGCGCTGTTCGGACTGTTCCAGGGCGGCATCGTGCCCTCTTACGCCATCATCGTTCGCGAGCACTTTCCGCCGCAGGAAGCGGGCGCGCGCGTGGGCACGGTGCTGATGTTCACGCTGTTCGGCATGGCGCTGGGCGGCTGGATGTCGGGCAAGGTGTTCGACCTCACGGGCAGCTACCACGCGGCCTTCCTGAACGGCATTGCGTGGAACCTGCTCAACCTGAGCATCGTGGCGTTCCTGCTGTTCAGGACGCTTCGGCGACCAGACGGCCGAGTGTCTGCATCGCCTGCTCGCTGAGCGTGTCCCAGGGGTGGCCGTAGTTCAGACGCAGGCAGTGGGTGAAGGCGCGTGTGGCCGAGAAGATGGGCCCCGGCGCCACGCTGATGCCCCGTTCCAGCGCCTTGCGGTGAATGTCCAGCGCGTTCACCCGCGCCGGCAGCTCGACCCATAGAAAGTACCCGCCCAGCGGCCGCGTCGCGCGCGTGCCCGCCGGAAAGTAATGCCCCACGGCCTGCGCGAAGGTGGCCTGCTGCAGGGCCAGCGTCTGGCGCAGCCGGCGCAGGTGCTTGTCGAGCCCGCCCTTTTCCAGGTAGCCCGCCAGCGCGAGCTGCGACGGCGCCGAGGTGCTCAGCGTGGTCGTGAGCTTTTGCCGTGCCACCTGGCGCGCGAAGCGCCCGGCCGAGGCCCAGCCGATGCGGTAGCCGGGCGCCAGGCACTTGGAGAATGACGCGCAGTGCAGCACCAGCCCCTGGGTGTCGAAGGCCTTGGCCGGCGGCGGGCGGCGCTCGCCGAAGTAGAGCTCGGCGTACACGTCGTCCTCGATCAGCGGCAGCTGGTGCCGCGCCAGCAGCGCGACCAGCGCCTTCTTCTTGGCATCGGGCATCAGGCTGCCGAGCGGGTTCTGGAAGGTGGTCATGAGCCAGCAGGCGGTGGGCTTGTGCGCCGCGATGGCCAGCTCCAGCGCGCCCAGGTCGATGCCTTCGCCCGGATGCGTGGGCACCTCGATGGCCCGCAGCCCCATGCGTTGCAAGGCTTGCAGCGCGGCATAGAAGGTGGGTGACTCCACGATCACCGCGTCGCCCGGGCGCGTGACGGCCGAGAGGCAGAGGTTGAGCGCTTCCAGCGCGCCGTTGGTCACGACGATTTCGTCGGCCGGCACCGGCATGCCGTCGCCCAGGTAGCGCAGCGCGATCTGCCGGCGAAGCGCGGCGCTGCCGGGCGTGAGGTCGTCCACCGTGCTCCACGGGTCCAGCGACTTGGCGCTGGCCGCCATGAACTGCCCCAGCCGCGCCAGCGGAAACAGCAGCGGGCTCGGAAAGGCCGAGCCGAACGGCACCACCTTGCGCGACATGCTGGCTTCCAGGATGTCGAACACCTGGTCGCTCACGTCGAGCGACAGCGGGCCGTCGGCGGGGCGCGAGGTGTGGGTGGACTCGGGCGGCGCGTCGCGCAGTCCGCCGCCGGTCACGTAGTAGCCCGAGCGGTCGCGCGCGCGCACCAGGCCGCGCGCCTCCAGCAGGTAGTAAGCCTGGAACACGGTGGACGCGCTGACCCCGCGGCTCGCGCCGGTGTGGCGCACGGAGGGCAGGCGGTCGCCGGTCTTCAGCGTGCCGATGCGGATGGAGGCTTCGATGTCGGCGGCCAGGGCTTCGTAGCGCTTCATGGCAGGGCGGTGTTCATTCGGCAGCACTTTATCTGCGCCGGTCAATCGAGGGGAATCTGCATCTGTTTTTTATGCGCTGGCAGGTCCACACTCGGTGCCATGTCGAATCTCATGCGCGCGGTGCGCGCCGTTCTCTGGAGTTTCATCGGCCTGGGCGGGCGCCGCGCCGACGCCGACAAGCGAACCGCCCAGGTCGGCATCCTGCCGCTGATCGGCGTGGCGCTGGTGATGGTGCTGTTGCTGATCGCGGGGCTGCTGGCACTGGCGCACTACGCTGCCGGCACATGAAGAGCGCATTGCGCCTCTGGGCACTCGGGTTGCTGTTTGCCGTGCAAGGCGTGGCAGGCGCCGCTGCGCCCGCCACCGTGCCCGACACCATCGAGCAGCGCGTGGCCGCCTGCATCGCCTGCCACGGCCGCGAGGGCGCGACCACCAACGCCGGCTACTTTCCGCGCCTGGCGGGCAAGCCGGCGGGCTACCTGTTCAACCAGCTGGTGAGCTTTCGCGACGGGCGCCGCTTCAACACCGACATGGCGTACATGGTGCAGCACATGTCCGACGATTACCTGCGCGAGATCGCCGACTACTTCGCCGGGCTCGACCTGCCGTATCCGCCGGTCTCGCCCGTGAGCGACGCCACCCCCGAGGTGCTCGCGCGCGGCCGCATGCTCGCGCTGCAGGGCGACCCCGGGCGCCGGCTGCCGGCGTGCGTGCAATGCCACGGCGCGGCGCTCACCGGCGTGCAGCCCGCCACCCCGGGGCTGCTGGGCCTGCCGCGCCTGTACCTGGCGTCGCAGCTCGGCGCATGGCTCACCAACGAGCGGCACGCGCAGGCGCCCGACTGCATGGCCGAAGTCGGCCGCCGCATGTGGACCTCCGACGTGAACGCGGTGGCGAGCTGGCTGGCCACGCAGCCGGTGCCGGCCGATGCGAAGCCTGCCGCTTCGCTGCCCGCGCCGATGCCGATCGCCTGCGGCGGCACGACCGCGCCGAAGAAGTGACGAAGCCGCACCCATGAAACTGCGACACCTCGGCTGGACGCTGCTGACCCTTCTGGTGCTGATGGCCGTGGCCGCCGGCATCGTGGTGGCGCTGAACCTGCGCGGCGAAGACCCGTTGCCCGAGACGGCCGAAGCCTTCCAGGCCACGCCGCAACGCGTCGAGCGTGGCCGCTACCTCGCGCTGGCCGGCAACTGCGCGGGCTGCCACACCACGCGCGGCGGCCGGCCCTACGCGGGCGGCCTGCCCATCGACACGCCCTTCGGCACCATCTATTCGAGCAACCTCACGCCCGACGACGGCACCGGCATCGGCCGCTGGAGCAGCGCGCACTTCTGGCGCGCGATGCACAACGGACGCAGCAAGGACGGCCGCCTGCTGTACCCCGCGTTCCCGTACCCCAACTTCACGCAGGTGACGCGCGACGACGCCGACGCCATCTACGCGTACCTGCGCAGCGTGCCCGCCGCCACCGAGGCCAACAGGGCGCACCGCCTGCGCTTTCCCTACGACACGCAGCCCGCGCTGGCCGTGTGGCGCGCGCTGTCGTTCAAGCCCGAGCCCTTCGTGGCCGACGCGGGCAAGCCGGCCGAGTGGAACCGGGGCGCCTACCTGGTCAACGGGCTGGGCCATTGCATCGCCTGCCATGGCCCGCGCAATTCGCTGGGCGCGACGGACACCAGGCTCGGCCTGTCCGGCGGGCTGATCCCCGTGGAGAACTGGTACGCCCCGTCGCTCACCGACCCGCACCAGGCCGGCGTGGCCGACTGGCCCCCGGCCGACGTGGTGGCGCTGCTGAAGACGGGCGTCGCGCCGCGAGGCTCCGTCATGGGCCCGATGGCCGACGTGGTGTTCCGCAGCACGCAGTACCTGAGCGAGGCCGACCTGGGCGCGATGGCAAGCTACCTTAAGGACCTGCCCGATGTGCCCAAGGCCGACGCGCCCGCGGCCCCCAGGGCGGCCCTGCGCCGCGATGCCGGCACCATGGCGCGCGGCGCGAAGATCTACGACCAGCGCTGCGCCTACTGCCACGGCGACCAGGGGCAGGGCGCCGTCGGCGCCTATCCGCCGCTGGCGGGCAACCGCGCCGTGAGCATGGCGCAGCCCACGAACCTGGTCCAGGTGGTCTCGCACGGCGGCTTCCTGCCCACGACGGCCGGCAACCCGCGCCCCTACGGCATGCCGCCGTTCGGCCAGGTGCTGGACGCGGCGGACGTGGCGGCCGTCCTCACCTACGTGCGCGGCTCGTGGGGCAACGACAGCGCGCCGGTCACGCAGCTGGACACGATGCGGCGCTGAGTGCGGGCCGCCAGGGTCAGGCCGTGTGCGGATGCCGAGCGCGCTCGTAAAGCGTGCGCGCCAGGCTCCGGTGCCTTGCCAGCAGCGGCGCCAGTTCCAGCCCGGTGAACTGCCCGTCGCGAATGCGCACCTCGCCGTCGATCACGCTCAGCGACACCTGCCCCGGCGTGCAGAACACCAGCGCGGCCACCGGGTCGTGCCACGCGCCTGCATGCGCGACGCCGCGCAGGTCAAAGGCCACCAGGTCCGCCGACATGCCCGGCGCCAGCGCGCCGATGTCGTCGCGGCCCAGCACCTGCGCGCCGCCCAGCGTGGCGATTTCCAGCGCCTCGCGCGCCGTCATCGCGGCGGGCCCTTGGCCCACGCGCTGCAGCAGCATCGCCTGTCGCGCCTCGCCCAGCATGTGCGCGCCGTCGTTCGAGGCGCTGCCGTCCACGCCCAGCCCGACCGGCACGCCCGCGCGGCGCATGGCGCCGATGGGCGCGATGCCCGAGGCCAGCCGCATGTTGGAACACGGGCAGTGCGCCACGCCGGTGCCGGTGCGCCCGAAGAGGGCGATGCCGGCCTCGTCCAGTTTCACGCAGTGCGCGTGCCACACGTCGCGGCCCACCCAGCCCAGGTCTTCGGCGTATTCGGCCGGCGTCATGCCGAACTTCTCGCGCGAATAGGCCACGTCGTTGTCGTTCTCCGCCAGGTGCGTGTGCAGTGACACGCCGCGCTCGCGCGCCAGTTCGGCCGACAGGCGCATCAGGTCGCGCGACACCGAAAACGGCGAGCACGGCGCCAGCACGATGCGGCGCATGGAATGGCGCGACGCGTCGTGCCAGCGGTCGATGAGCCGCTCGCTGTCGCGCAGGATGGCCTCTTCGGTTTCCACCACTTCGTCGGGCGGCAGGCCGCCGGCGCTGCGGCCCACGCTCATGCTGCCGCGCGCGGCATGAAAGCGCATGCCCATCGCATCGGCCGCCTCGATCGAGTCGTCGAGCTTCGATCCGTTGGGAAACAGGTACAGGTGATCGCTGCTGGTGGTGCAGCCCGAGAGCATCAGCTCGGCCATGGCGGTCTGCGTCGACACGCGGATCATCTCGGGCGTGAGGCGCGCCCACAGCAGGTACAGGTGGGTGAGCCAGCCGAAGAGCTCGGCGTCCTGTGCCTCGGGCACGGCGCGCGTGAGGCTCTGGTACATGTGGTGGTGCGTATTGACCAGGCCCGGCATCAGCACATGGCCGTGCATGTCGATGGCCTCGGCATGGCCGCTGCGCAGGGCGTCGAGGTACGCGGGCGGCAACTCGGCCGTCGGCCCCACCCAGGCCACGGCGGGCCCGTCGCACACCACGGCGCCGTCGGCAATCTCGCGCCGCGCGGCGTCCATGGTGACCAGAACATCGGCATGTCGAAGGATCAGCATGCCGGCATTCTTGCCGGTGCCCGCGGGCCGGGCAAGCCCGCTGCCCGGTCGTGGCGCCTTCGCGGCGCCTGTGCGGCGCCCTCCGGCGCTCAGGGCTCGTTGCTGATGCCGCTGCTCACGTGCCCCGCGGGCACATGCCGCGAGGCCGCGTCGACGTGGCCCGTCTGGTCGTCGAAGAAGAAGTCGGGCTCGAACTCGCGCAAGAACTCGCCCTTGGGCAGGCCGCCGAGGAACATGGCCTCGTCGACGCGGATGTTCCACTTCATCAGCGTGCGAATGGCCCGCTCGTGCGCCGGTGCGCTGCGCGCTGTGACCAGCGCGGTGCGAATGCGCATGTGCGCGTTGCCTGCCATCTGCAGGCGGTGCAGCGCCATCAGCAGCGGCTTGAACGGCCCTTCGGGCAGGGGCAGGTCGGCCTTGCTGAGTTCGTGCGCCTGAAAGGCGTCGAGGCCCTGCGACTGGAACACGCGCTCGGCCTCGTCGCTGAAGAGCACGGCGTCGCCGTCGAAGGCGATGCGCACTTCGCTGGGCCAGGCGTCGCTGGCCTTCACCGATTCGACCAGCACGCGCGCGGCAGGAAAGCCCGCGCCCAGCGCCTCGCGCACGTCCTGCGCATTGGCCGAGAGGAACAGGTGCGCGCGCAAGGGGCGCAGGTAGCCGAAGGGTGGGCGGCCCTGCGTGAACACGCCGCGCTGCAGCTTGATGTCGGCCGCCACGCTCGAGCGGAAGATGCGCATGCCCGACACCGGGTCGTTGCGCGACAGGATCACCACCTCCACGCGCTGCACGCCGTCGTCGTTGAAGCGCAGCAGCTTGCGGATCAGCGAGTACGCAATGCCCGGTGCGGCCGGCACGTCGATGCGGTCGAGCTGCAGCTTCATGTAGCCCTCGTTGTCGCCGGCGTCGAAGATCCGGTTTTCCTCTTCGAGGTTGAACAGGGCGCGCGAGGAAATCGCGACCACGAGCTTGTCTTCGAGCGTTACGGCCATGTCGCGTGTGCCAGGGTGCGTGAGGCGATGCGGCGCGTCACTTGATGAACTGGTTGAGCTGGATGATCGGCAGCATCACCGCCAGCACGATCAGCATCACCACGCCGCCCATCGCCACGATCAGCAGCGGCTCCAGGATGGTGGCCAGGTGCATGGCGCGGCGCTGCACTTCGGCGCCGAGCTGGTTGGCCGCGCGCTGCAGCATCAGCGGCAGCGTGCCCGTTTGCTCGCCCAGGCGCGCGAACATCGACACCAGCCCCGGAAAGCGTTTTTTCTGCGCCAGCGCCGAGGCCAGCGGCGCGCCTTCGCGCACCAGCACCAGCGCGTCGAGCGCGTCGGCGCGCATGGCGCGGTTGCTCAGCGTTTCGGCCGCCGCCTGCAGCGCGCGCAATATGGGCACGCCGGCCGTGGCCAGCATGGCCAGCGTGCTGGCGAAGCGCGCCGCGTTGTAGCCGCGCGCGAGCTTGCCGACCAGCGGCAGCTTGAGCCAAGCGGCGTCGAACTTCAGGCGAAAGGCTTCCTGCGCCAGCGCCACGCGCACGCCGGCGACCGCGAGCGCCAGGGCGCCCAGCATCCACCAGCCGTAGTTGCGCACGCCCGCGCTCAGCGACAGCATCACGGTGGTGAGAAAGGGCAGCGAGCGCTTGGTGCCCGCGAACACCTGCGCCACCTGCGGCACCACGTAGCTCACGAGGAAGATCACGATCACGATCGCCACCAGCGTGACGATGGCCGGGTACAGCGCCGCGCCGATCAGCTTCTGCTGCAGCGCCTGGCGCTCTTCCAGGTCGTCGGCCAGGCGGTCGAGCACCAGGCCCAGGTTGCCGGTCTGCTCGCCGGCGCCGATCACGGCCGTGTAGATGGGCGAGAACTCGCGCGAGTGCGCCGACAGCGCACGCGCGAACGGCGAGCCCGCGTTGACTTCGGCGCGCAGCGAGGCGACGAGGTTGCGCTGCGGCTCGGACTCGGCCTCGTCGGTGAGCGCGGTGAGCGCGCGTTCCAGCGGCAGGCCCGACGACACCAGGCCCGCGAGCTGGCGCGTCCACACGGCCAGGCCGGTGGAGTTGAAGACCCGCTTGCCGCCGCCCAGCCAGCGGCTCAGGCCGCTGCGCTGGCCGGTGCCGTTGATGTGGTCGCTGCCGACCGGCTTGACCGACAGCGGAATGAGCGCCTGCGCCCGCAGCAGGCTGCGCGCGCTGCGTGCGGTGTCGGCCTCGAGCACGCCTTCGCGCGATTGGCCGGTGGCATCGAGGGCTTCGAAGGAATAGGCGGGCATGGCGGTCTTGCGCGGTGCGCGCTAGTCGCGCGTGACGCGCAGCAGCTCCGCGCGCGATGTGACGCCGGCCTGCACCAGCCGCTCGCCGTCTTCGCGCATCAGGCGCAGGCCGCCTCGCGCGCCGGCCTGCAGCAGCTCGCTCTCGGCCGCCTTGCTGTGAATGAGGCCTTGCACGGTCTCGTCGGCCACCAGCAGCTCGAAGATGCCGGTGCGGCCCTGGTAGCCGGTCTGCCCGCACACCTCGCAGCCCGCGCCGGTGCACACCGTGCACACCTTGCGCACCAGCCGCTGCGCGAGCACGCCCAGCAGCGACGAGCTCAGCAGGAAGGGCTCCACGCCCATGTCGGTCAGGCGCGTGACGGCGCTGACGGAGTCGTTGGTGTGCAGCGTGGCCAGCACCAGGTGCCCGGTGAGCGAGGCCTGGATGGCGATCTGCGCGGTCTCGAAGTCGCGGATCTCGCCGATCATGATCACGTCCGGGTCCTGCCGCAGGATGGCGCGCAGGGCCTTGGCGAAGGTGAGTTCGATCTTGGCGTTGATCTGTGTCTGGCCCACGCCGGGCAGTTCGTACTCGATGGGGTCTTCCACCGTCATGATGTTGCTGCGGCTGGCATCGAGCCGGGCCAGCGCGGCGTACAGCGTGGTGGTCTTGCCCGAGCCCGTGGGGCCGGTCACCAGAATGATGCCGTGCGGTTGCGAGATGAGTTTTTCGAAGCGATGCAGCGTGTCGCCCTGCATGCCCACCGACTCGAGCGTGAGCTTCGACTCGCTCTTGTCCAGCAGGCGCAGCACCGCGCGTTCGCCGTGCGCGCTGGGCAGCGTGGACACCCGCACGTCGACCGCGCGCGTGCCGATGCGCAAGGAAATGCGTCCGTCCTGCGGCAGGCGCTTTTCGGAGATGTCGAGGTCGGCCATGATCTTCAGCCGCGAAATGAGCGCGGCGTGCAGCGCCCGGTTGGGCTGCACCACTTCGCGCAGCGTGCCGTCGATGCGAAAGCGCACGGACGAGGTGCGCTCGTAGGGCTCGATGTGGATGTCGCTGGCGCCGTCGCGCGCGGCCTGCGTGAGCAGCGCGTTCAGCATGCGGATGATGGGCGCATCGCCCGCGCTGGCCAGCAGGTCTTCGACGGCCGGCAGCTCCTGCATCATGCGCGACAGGTCGGCGTCGTTCTGCACTTCGCTCACCACCGCGGCGGCGCTCGATTCGCCCTGCGAATACGCCGCGCTGATGCGCTGCGCCAATGGGGCGTCGGCCAGCACCTCGAAGGCCTGCACGCCGTACTTGCGCGCCACCTCGCCCACGGCGCTGCGCGCGGGGTGCGAGGACATCCACAGCGTGCGGCGGCCGTCGTCGGCTTCCTCGAGCAGCAGTTGCTGGCTGCGTGCGAACGCGTAGGGCAGGGGGTAGCGGCTGGACATCAGGGCAGTATCAAGGCGATTGGCTCGCGTCAGGGCATTTCGCGCGCGCTCACGGGGTCGGCCGTGGGCGGCAGGGCGCCGCGCAGCGGGCTCGGGGCCAGCTTGCGGTTGTCGGCGGGCAGCGTGGGCTGCGGAATCAGCTGGGTGCCTTCGTCGCGCAGGCCACCGGTGCGATTGCTCGCGGCACCCAGCGGCGGTGCCGCCGGCAGGATGGGGGCGGCGCTCACGTTGCGCAGCATCACGTTGTCTGTGTTGGGCTGCGCCGCCTGCTGCAAGCCGCGGATCTGGTCGTAGCGGTCGTAGGCGAAGGCCTCGGTCGCGTTCGCGTCGCGCATGACCACGGGGCGCAGGAACATCATCAGGTTGTTCTTCTCGCGCTTGCGGGTCTCGTTCTTGAACAGGTTGCCCAGGATGGGGATGTCGCCGGCCAGCGGTACCTTCTCGATGGCGTTGCCGTAGGTGTCCGACAGCAGCCCGCCCAGCATGACCAGGCCGCCGTCTTCCACCAGCACGCTGGACTCGAGCGAGCGCTTGTTGGTGGTGGGGCCGTTCGGGTCGGTGGTGGTGCCGGCCGCGACGTTGGAGATCTCCTGGAAGATCTGCATCTTCACCGTGCCGTTCTCGTTGATGGTCGGGCGCACGCGCAGCGTGAGGCCCACGTCCTTGCGCTCCACGGTGGTGAAAGGGTTGATGCCCACAGAGCCCGAGGTGCTCGCGTAGGAGCCGGTGGGGAAGGGCACGTTCTGGCCGATGACGATCTTGGCCTCTTCGTTGTCCAGCGTCAGCAGGTTGGGCGTGGACAGCACGTTGGCGTCGTTGTCGCTGCTGAAGAAGTTGGCGATGGCACCCAGGATGTACTGGCCGCCGACCTTGCCCGCGATGCCCAGGTTCAGGCCGGTGGGCAGGTTGATGCCCGCCGCGTTGCGGGTGGCGATGGCCTGGGTCAGCGCCAGGATGTTGGCGCCCGACAGGCTGGAGTTGGTGCCGATGACCGCGTTGTTGCCCAGCGCGCTTTGCCACTGCACGCCGAAGTTGGCAGCTTTGGTGGCGTTCACCTCGACAATGAGCGCCTCGATCATCACCTGCGCGCGGCGCCCGTCGAGTCGGTCGATCACGGCGCGCATCTGGCGGTACTGCGGTTCGGGCGCGGTGATGATCAGCGAATTGGTGCTCGGGTCGGCCTGGATCTGGCCGCCGGTGGAAGGCTGGTTGGCGTTGTTGAGCGGCGCCGAGGCCTGTGGCGAGCTGCTGCCCTGGCCGCCGAAGGACGACTGCTGCGCCTGCTGTGAAAACGCGTTCTGCCCCTGCGGCTGCGCCGCGCCGCCGGCCGCGCCCGCGGCGCCGCCCTGGGTGGTGTTGACCTGGTTGGCCGCCATGGCGGCGCGCAGCGTGGCCGCCAGGCGCACCGCGTCGGCGTTCTTCAGGTAGACCACGTAGATGTTGCCGGCCGCGCCGTTGCTGCTTTCGGCGGCGGGCCGGTCGAGCTTGTCGACCAGCGAGCGCACCAGGCTCACGCGCGCCGGGTTGGCCGCGCGAAGAATCAGCGAGTTGCTGCGCGGGTCGGCCATCAGCGTGGTGCGGAACGACGCATCGGCCGCACCGGGCGCAGCCGCCGCGCCCGGTGCGCCCGAGCCGCCGCCGTCGATGAGGCGCTGCACCAGCGGCACCATGTCGGTGGCGATGGAGTGCTTGAGCTGGATGACCTCGATGTCGGACGCGTTCGGCACGTCGAGCGACGCGATGATGCGCGCCAGCCGGCGCATGTTGTCGGCGTAGTCGGTGATCACGAGCGAGTTGTTGCCCGGGTTCACGTTGATGGTGTTGTTGGGCGGAATCAGCGGGCGCAGCACCGGCAGCAGGCTGTTGGGCGACTCGTAGTTGAGCCGGAAGATCTGCGTGACGATCTGGTTGCTGCCGCCGGAGGAGACCGCGCCGATCGAGGTGTTGACGGTGCTGCTCTGCAGCTTGGCGTCGGCCTCGGGCACCACCTTGTACAGGCCGTCGGCCTCCACCACCGCGAAGCCCTGCAGCCGCAGCGCCGAGGCGAACTGGTTGAACGCGGCGCCCGGCTGGATGGCGCGGTCGGTGACCAGGTTCATGGTGCCCTTCACGCGCGGGTCGACCACCACGTCGCGCCCGGTGACCACGGCCATGGTGCGTGCCACGGCCTCGATGTCGGCGTTGGCGAAGTTCAGCGTGATCGGCTCGCCGCGGCGCGGCGCGTCGCCGGCCTGCGCAAACGCGGCCCCCGCGCCCTGCAGGAAGGTGGCGGCGATCAGCACGCGCACCGCAAGGGCGACGGTGCCGGTCGAAAACAGTGGCTTCATCATGAGGATCAACCCAGGGTGATGATCGAACGCGCGTTGTCGCGGCGCCCGATGATGTTCAACAAATTGGAAAGTGCGTCTTCGCGGCCGGGCGCCGCACTGGCTTCGCCGTTGAAGCGGAACGAGGTGCCGTTCCAGCTGCCGCTGCCGTTCAGCTCGAGGCTGCCCTCGCGCGTGCTCAGCAGCAGCGTGGGGCGGGTGCCGCCGTCGAGCGTGAGGCGGTAGCTGCCCATCGGCCGCAGGGTCGACAGGCTGGAAGAAACATCGGTGGCGTCGAGCGTGGCCTGGCCTGTGATGCGCAGCACGGGGCCGTCCCACTGCATCGCGAAGGCCTTGGTGGACAGGTCGAGCGCGCCTTCGAGCTTGAGCGTGTTCCACGGTGCGCCCAGGCCGGCGAGCATGCTGGCCGGCCAGCGCGAACGGCTGTCCTGCCAGGTGAGCAACAGGCCGCCGGCGCGCGGGCTGGCCTTGAGTTCGAGCGGCTGCGCGGCGCAGCAGGCCAGGTCGAGGCTGGCTGCAATGCCGCCCCAGCCGGGGCGCATGCGCCAGTGCAGCACACCGGGCAGCGACACGGCCTGCGCGCCGCCTGCGCCGCTGGCGAACACCACGGCGGCAGTACCGTTCCACACGGTGCCGCGCGGGTTGGCCAGCACGAGGCGGCCGTCGCTCCAGCTCGACAGCGCGGCCGACAGCCAGCGCGCCGGCGCGAACAGCAGCACCGCCGCCAGCACGCCGAGGCCGACGCCGAGCAAGGCCCAGCGCCAGCCGCGGCGCGGCCTGGGCTGGAAGACGGAGGGAGAGGGCCGGGTCACCATGCGGTGCTGCTCATCGCGCCGCGGGCAGTGCCATGACGACGGTGCCGTCCCAGCGGACCGGCGGCGGTCTGGCGGCGTCCTTGCCGCCTGGCAACGGTGCGGGCGTGGAAGCGGGTGCGCGGGTCAGGTGCACTTCGCGCGGCACCGCATGGGCATTGCCGCGAGCCTGTGCGAGCCATTGAGCGAGCGTGGGCGCGGGCGCTGCGCGCAGCGACACCGTGGCGGCACCGTCGCCGCCGGCCGTCATGAGTTGCGCGTTGTTGGTGCCGAGGCCGTCGCGCACCGAGGTCTCGAGGGCGCGCAGCGCGTCGTCGCGGTTCAGCCGCGGCTGCGATTGCAGCGCCTTCGCGCGGTTTTGCAAGGTGGCCATCTGCTGCAGTTGGGCGTCGAGCTGTGCGTGTTCGGCCGGGGCCGCGGCCAGCGTGCGCAACGCGGGTGCGAGCGCAATCCACCACAGCAAGGCCAGTGCCACCAGCGTGACGGCCCCGGCGACCAGGCGGCGCTCGCGCGCATCGAGGGCGGCCCAGCGGGCCTTGAGTTGTTCGCTGAAGTTCATCGGGTGGCCACGGCCTGTGCCTGCACCAGCAGCAGGTCGCCTTCGGTGCGCACACCGTAGCCGCGCGGCGCCATGGCGCCGGTGATCTGCGACACCTCGGACGGCTGCAGCCCCAGGCCGCGCAGGCGCAGTTGGCCGGCGCTGTAGTCGACGGCGCTGGGCACCTTGCCCGGCGGCAGGTTGGCGGCAAGCGCGCCGACCATGGGTTCGAAGTCGCTGTCGGCCACGTCGCCCACGGCTTGCTGCAGCGCCGAAACCTCGCGCTGCATCTGCAGCGGCGCGTCGATCACGATCTTCACCGAGGGGAATGTCTGGGTCAGCATGGTCTTGGCGGCCTGGCGCTTGGCGTCGAGCGCGTTGCGCTCCTTCCAGGCCCAGGCGTTCAGGCCGATGAGCTGGGTCAGCAGCAGCGCCACCACGCCCCAGCGCGCGGCACGCCATTCGGGGGCATAGCGCAGGGTCTGCAACACGGAGGCAAACTTCTTGCCGGCGCGCGCGCGGCCGGTCACGGCCAGGTCGAACTGCGCCAGCTCCCAGGGCGTGCGCGCGGCCTGCAGCCAGCGCTGCGGCGTCTGCACGATGGGCACGCGGCGCTCCAGCAGGTGCTCGGCGGCTTCGGCCACGGCGGGTTCGGTGGTGATGACGGCGGTGTCCAGCGGCAGCCCGCTCGACAGCGCCAGCCCCGCGCCCGCCAGCGGCAGCGAGACCACGCCGTCGGCGTCGCAGACGGTGAGCCGCGGCGCGTCGGGCTCGCCCGTGACCAGCAGCAGCGGCGGCGCATCGGCCGGCTGGGGCGCGAACTCCGGAACGATGCGCACCACGCGCCGGCCGGCCGCTTCGAGCGCCTGCACCGTGCTGCGCAGCCAGATGCGGTTGCAGGCCGCGACCCACACCGGCACACCGGCCTTGGCGTCGGGTTCGAGCGCGAAGTGCAGGCTCTCGGGCTCGTCGAGCAGGTGTTCTTCGAGCAGGCCGTCGAGCACCGCGCGCAGCCTGGAGGCGCTGCCCATGCTGCCCTTGGGCAGCGTGACGCGGTGCCACGAGAGGGCGGAGGAAGGAATGCCGAGCATGACTTCGCTGCCCGAGGGCAGGAGCGCCAGCAGCGCGCGGCCTTGGTTGCGCAACGCAATGCCGTCGTCGCCTGCCTGGGCCCAGTCGAACTCGCCCGCGGCGTCGGCCGGAGGGAGGGGGGCAAGGAGCAGCAGGGGGGTCATGTCGATGTAGGAAAAACCGGTGGATTGTAGGTGTCTGTCTGACAGCGGCGCGCTCTTCTTTCGATAGCGTACTGCGCAGGTCAGACGTGCGTTAGGGGACTTTTTGTTTACAAATAGTGCGACGAAATCAGGGTTTGACCGGAGTGTTCGTTGCGCCGGCGCCGCGGGTGCGCCAGATCGTCGTCACCGTGACACCGTTGCGCTGCAGGAGCGAGTGTTCCTCGACGTAGGTGCGGTCCAGCCGCAGCCGGCCGTAGACTTCGAAGTAATTGGTGCCCACGCCATGCTGCGCCGCGTTGAAGGGCGCGCTGCCGCTGGGCAGCGCTGCGTTGGCGGCGGCGATGTCCTTGAAGAAGGTGCGCGTGCGGCGCTCCACCAGCTGGCGCGCGCTGGCGATGTTGAGCGATTCCATGCTGGCGCTGATGGCCTCGGCGCTGGCGGTGTTCAGGTTGAGTGTGGTGCGCACCGGCAGGATCGTCACGTAGGGCTCGAGCGCCGCCGCGGTCGAGGGCGACAGGCCGAGCCACACCAGTTGCGAGACTTCCTGCGGCATCAGCGGGGCGCCGCCGGCATCGCCGTCGGCGCCCGTGGCGAGCGCGCTCACCAGGGCCGTGGTCATGCGCTCCAGCTCGGCCACCGGCAGGCCCAGCGTGTTGAACAGCCGGGTGAAGGTGGCGACGCTGGTGGGTATGGGCTGGCCGGCGTCGACCAGCGACAGCACGTTGAGCTTGGACTGCGCGTCGACGATGCGGCCCGAGAGAAACGCATCGGGCAGGCCTTCGACGCTGTCGCTGGCCACGTTCTTCTCGGCCGCCAGGAAGGTGGTGAGCCGCGCCTCCTCGAGCGGCACGGCCCAGGGTTCGGTGAGGTTGTCGGAGCCGCCGGCGCGGCCGTCCTCGCCCAGGATCAGGCGCGACCAGTCGAGCGCGCCGACCAGCACCCAGGCGGCCTGCACGCGGGCGCGCTCGGCGCCTTCGACCTCGGCGGCGCGCCATTGCTGCCAGAGCGCCGCGGCGGAGAAGGTGGCCACCAGCATCACCGTGAGCATCGCGGCGAGCAGGGCGGCGCCGGACTGGCGCTTGGCGATGTTCGTCATGAGCTTCGGGGCGCGCCGACGGTGGGGCGGACCCAGTCGCGCGTGAGGGTGCCCGAGAGCCCGTCGCCTGGCGGCAGCGTGATCACGAGGCGCAGCCCGTCCGGCATGGCCACGACCGGGCCCGTGGGCGCGCTGGGGGTGGCCGCGACGGTGGGCAGCTGGCTCGCGGGCACCCAGACGTTGTCGCGAAAGAAGTAGAGCTGCCAGCTGCTCGCGGGCACCAGCGTGACGTCGCTGTAGCCGCCTGAGGCGCCGGCGCCGGCGTCCTGCGACCAGGCGGCGGCCATGTTCCAGGCCTGCTGCCACTCGCCGCGCGTGCTGAAGGGCAGCGACTGCCAGCGCCGCCAGCGCATGCCGTCGGGGCCCTGCTTGAGTGTCCAGGCCACCACCAGCACGGAAGGCGCGCTGGCGTCGCTGCCGCGCCGCGTGAGCCGCAGCACGCGGCCGTCCCAGTCGATCGGGCGGGTCTGCGCCAGCGTGGTCACGGCGTCGAGGTCTGCGCCCCACTGCGCGAGCGTGGTCTGCAGCGTCAACACGGCGTCGGCGCGCTGCTGGTTTTGCGTGGTGGCGCGCGACATGCTCTCCAGCCCGCGCCAGCTCACGAGCGACAGCAGCGCCATCACCGAGATGGCGACGAGCAGCTCGATCAGCGTGAAGCCGCGCGGGGCGGCGGGTGTTGCAGGGGTGGCGCGCCGCATCAGTAGCGCCCCACCACGGTCGAGATGCGCAGGATGGGCGCATCGCCCTCGTCGCGCACCTGCACGTCGACGCGGCGGAAGTTCGGGTTCAGCGTGGGAAAGGTCGAGGTCGTCACGTTGAACGACACGCCCGCCTGCGGGCAGATCGAACCCGAGTCCCCCACGGCCGGCATCTGCCGCGAGAGCCGCGCCTTGGCGAGTTCGTTTTCCGCGCACAGCTCGGCCAGCACCAGGTCGGACTGGCGCTGTGCATTGCGTGTGAGCGACATCGTGGCCTGCGAGCCGGCGGCCAGCGCCAGGGCGACGATGCCCAGGGCGATCAGCACTTCGATCAGCGTGAAGCCGCGGCTGCGCGACACACGTGAAGCAGAAGCAGGGCCGCGCGCGCTCATTGCACGGCCGACACGGTGAAGGGGCGCAGCCCGTCGGTGGAAATGCGCAACGCGCGGGCCGGCGGGCCGGCCGAATAGAGCATGACCTGCTGCGGCGCAATGATCGGGTCGGGCCCCAGCTGCAGGCCCGGAACCGGCGCGCCGCTGGCGAGCGATGCCTGGGCGGTGATGCCTTCGGCGGCCCAGCCGCTGGGCAGCGCACCGGCCGGCAGGCCGTCGAACACGAAGCCGCCTTCCACCAGGCGCCAGCGCACCACCACGCCGCTGGCGCGCGACTGGGCACGGGCCGATTCGAGCAGGGCGGCCAGGCGGTCGCCCTCGCGGTCGAGCTTGGCGGCGTCGGTGTCGCGCATCGCGAAGCTCACGGCGGCGGTGGCGATCGCGATGATCGCAATCACCACGATCAGCTCCAGCAGGGTGAAGCCGGCAGCCGGACGGTTGGCGTGGGGAGGGCGTGGATGCGGGTTGCGGCGCGGCGCGCCCGGGCCGCTACTGCCAGCTGCCGATGTCGGCATTCTTGCCCTCGCCGCCGCTCTGGCCGTCGGCGCCGAACGAGAGCACGTCGATCTCGCCCTTGATGCCCGGGTTCATGTACTGGTACGGATGGCCCCAGGGGTCGTTGGGCATCTTCTCGACGTAGGGCTTCCAGTTGGGCGCGGCCGGGCCCGAGGTCGGGCGGGTGAGCAGCGCCTGCAGGCCCTGCTCGGCGGTGGGGTAGCGCTGGTTGTCCAGGCGGTAGAGCTTGAGCGCCTGCATCAGGTTGTTGATGTCGGTGCGCGCGGCCGTCACGCGGGCGTCGTCGGCGCGTTCGATCACGTTCGGCACGATCAGCGCCGCGAGCACGCCGATGATGACCAGCACGACCATCAGCTCGATCAGCGTGAAGGCGCGTTGGGCGGTGCGGGTGGCGGTACGAAGGATTTTTTTCATGGGTTCGGCGGACATGATTCGGAAAGCGCGCTGCATGATAATCCGCGCCCATGACAAGTCCTTACTCCGCTGCCCGCTGGCATGCCCCACTTGCAACCACGGGGCTTTGGGCGCTGGCAGCCGGCGCCGCCGTGTTCTGGGCCCTGCGCCTGGCCTCGCCGGCGGACATCGTCGCGGCGGCGGCGACCATGCCCCGGCCTTCGGTGTCGGCCGACTCGGATGCGGTGGCGCGGCTGCTGGGCGTGCTGCCCTCGTCGAGCACGGCACCGGTGGCGCCCGAGGCGGCCAGCCGCTTCGCACTGTCGGGCGTCGTGGCCGACCCGTCCAGGCAGGGCGCCGCGCTGATCGCCATCGACGGCAAGCCGCCGCGGCCGTTCCGCGTGGGGTCGAGGGTCGGCGACAACTACGTGCTGCAGTCGGTGGGGCTGCGCTCGGCCACGCTGGGCGCGCAGGCCGACGGACCCGCGGCGTTCACGCTGCAACTGCCGGTGCGCGCACCGATCAGCGTGTCGAGCGTGCCGGGTGCATTGCCGACGACGCCCATGACAGCGCCACCGCCAGCCGGAGTGCCGCCGGCGATGATGCCGGCCGTGGTGGCGCCGCCTCCGCAGCAGGCTCCCCAAGGACAGGCGCAGTAGCGACCAACAAGGCGCAACAGGGCGCAGCGAAACGATTCAGCGACAGAAGCCGGCCTTGCGCCGGCTTCTGTTTTTTCAGGCCTGCAGGAACATGCGGTACGCCGGGTTGGCCGTTTCCTCGACGCAGGGATAGCCCAGCGTTTCGAGGAAGGCATCGAACGCGGCGGATTCACCGGCCGGCACCTGCAGCCCGACCAGGATGCGGCCGTAGTCGGCGCCCTGGTTGCGGTAGTGGAACAGGCTGATGTTCCAGTTGGGCTTCATCAGGCTCAGGAACTTGAGCAGCGCGCCCGGGCGTTCGGGGAACACGAAGCGCAGCAGTCGTTCGTCGTGGGCGAGCCCGGTGCGCCCGCCCACGAGGTGGCGCAGATGCTCCTTGGCCAGTTCGTCGTGCGTGAGGTCGAGCGCCTCGAAGCCGTGCTCGTTGAAGCTGCGCGCGATCGTGGCCGACTCTCCGCGCTCCGAGGTCGTGAGGCCGACGAACACGTGTGCCTTGGCCGCGTCGCTGATGCGGTAGTTGAACTCCGTCACGTTGCGCGGCGCACCGCCGGCCTCGGCGTCGCGCGCGGGCAGTTCGCTCACCAGCTCGCAGAAACGGCGGAAACTGCCGCGCTCTTCGGGGATCGTGACTGCGAACAATGCTTCGCGCTCTTCGCCGACCTCGGCGCGTTCGGCGACGAAGCGCAGCCGGTCGAAGTTCATGTTGGCGCCGCACAGGATCGCCGCGTAGGTCTCGCCCTGTCGGCCGTGCCCTGCCACGTACTGCTTGATGGCCGCCACCGCCAGCGCACCCGCCGGCTCGACGATGCCGCGCGTGTCCACAAAGATGTCCTTGATGGCGGCGCACACGGCGTCGGTGTCGACGGCGATGTAGTCGTCCACCAGGTCGCTGGCGATGCGGAAGGTTTCTTCGCCGACCAGCTTGACCGCGGTGCCGTCCGAGAACAGCCCGACGTCGGGCAGGCTCACCCGCCGGTGCGCTGCGACCGACTGCATCATCGCGTCGGAGTCGTTCATCTGCACGCCGATGACCTTGATCTCGGGACGCACGGCCTTGATGTAGTTGGCCACGCCGGAGATCAGCCCGCCGCCGCCGATCGCCACGAACACGGCATCGAGCGGGCCCTGGTGCTGGCGCAGGATTTCCATAGCGATGGTGCCCTGGCCTGCAATGACGTCGGGGTCGTCGAAGGGATGGACGAAGGTCAGGTCTTGCTGCGCCTGCAATTCGAGCGCGTGCAGATAGGCGTCCGAATAGCTTTCGCCGTGCAGCACGATTTCGCCGCCGAATCCGCGCACCGCGTCGATCTTCAAGCGGGGCGTGGTCACCGGCATCACGATGACGGCGCGGGTGCCGAGCTTGCGCGCGCCCAATGCAACGCCTTGTGCGTGATTGCCGGCCGATGCGCAAATCACGCCGCTCGCCAATTGCGTCGCGCTCAGGTGCGCCATCTTGTTATAGGCACCGCGCAGCTTGAAGCTGAATACCGGTTGTTGGTCCTCGCGTTTGAGCAAAACCGTGTTGCCTAGCCGCGCGCTGAGCGCGTTCGCCTTTTCCAACGCGGACTCGACGGCCACGTCGTACACGCGGGCGTTGAGAATTTTTCTGAGATAGTCGGCGGGCGTCAGCGCCGGAGTAACAGGTGCATTGCGCACAATTTTTTCCAAGGGAGTTTTCATTTGCTAACTGTCGATGATAAGAGGCATCGGGATTGCATGCGGGTATGACATGGACACAAATGTCATAAACCTATTTCAAAGTACCCCCGCGGCCAATGATTGCGGATTTTTTGGACGCACCTATTCCGCAGTTCACACGCCTGCCAATCAAATTACGATTGAGCAAAATTTGTTATCAATTTCTGTCAGTGACCTTTCCAAAGGGCTGATGCAGGCAGAGGCTGCGCGCGTTCAGCGAAAAGAAATTGGCCGGCCCACGTGGCAGGTCATGGGCAACAGATTGCGAGCGCACATCGTTCCGTTGCTGGGTGATGTGCAGGCACAGTCGTTCGTTACCGCCGACGCGCAGCGCCTCATCGACCACCTCGGCGCTCAGGGCTTCACCAGCACGACGATCGCGCAGTACCTGGTGCTGTTGCGCAAGGTGGTGATGCATGGCGTGCACACCGGCGTGCTGCGCGATGCGCCGGCATTTCCGAAAGTCAAAGTGCGCAGCCAACCGCGCGGCAGCTTCAGCGTGGCGGAGTACCGAACGATCATCGGCGCCGCGCGCGACTTGCGCGGGCACTCGCACCCGGTGCTCGATCAACTGTCGGCTGGCGAGCGCTTCTGGATCGCGAGGGAACTGCTCGTCATGCCGGAGGAGTTGCCGTGGCTGATTCGCTGGATGGTGAACACCTTCGTGCGGCCGAGCGACATCAAGCTCATGAAGCACAAGCACATCGATGTGGTGCGCGGCAAGCATGTCTACCTGCGCATGAACCTGCCGGAGACCAAGCGGCACAGCCAGCCCATCGTGAGCCTTCGTCCCGCCGTGCGTGTTTATGAATGCTTGCTCGCTCATCGCGGCGAGCATGGATTTGGCGGCGCGGAAGACTACATCTTCATGCCGCACCTGAAGAACCGTGAACACGCGTTGGCGGTGCTCAACTTCTTTTTCCACTGGGTGCTCGAGAAGACGGGGCTCGCGAAGGGGCCGTTGGGTCAGGCCAGGACGCTGTACTGCCTGCGTCACACGGCGATCACATTGCGGCTCTTGTACGGACAGGGCATCGACATGCTGACCTTGGCGCGCAACGCACGCACGAGCGTCAACATGGTCGAGCGTTTCTACGCATCGGTGTTGAACGGAGAAATGAATGTGGGGCTGCTGCAGAGCAGGCGGGGCCGGGTGACTTGAAAGAAAAGGGAAAGGACAAAAAGCCGCCCGGCTTTCACCGGGCGACTTGAGGCTTTGCCGAATCGAACTGGCGGGAGCCAGCATCGGGATCAAACGAAGATCAGAACGCGTGACGGATACCGAAGTCGTAGCCTGTCGAATTCTTCGGCGTGAAGACTCCAGCCGTGCTGTTGTAGAAGGCCGGGCCGCCCACAGTCAGTGCCGCGCCGTTCTTGTTGCTCACGCGAGCCACCGTGGCGTACAGGGCCGTGCGCTTCGACAGGTTGTGCACGTAGCCGAGTGCCAGCTTGTTGGCCTTCGGATCGCGGATCGGCAGGGCGAACGCGGTCTGAACGGTGTTCAGGTCGTACTTGACCGACGAGTAAGCAGCGCGGATCAGGCCAGCACCGACCGGCACGGTCACGCCGAGCAGATAGCCCTTCAGGTTCACGTCGGGACGACCTCCGCCGAGGGGGGTGACTTCGTAGTCACGCGAGTTCTTGGTGCGCGAAACTTCACCGAAGAGCTTCGCGGGACCGAAGTCGTACGAAGCACCGAGGTTGAAGGTCTTCACTGCGTCGGTGGTGCCGACGTAGTACTGGTCACCCACGGTGCTGTTGCCATAAGCAACTGCGACGTCCAGAGGACCGTTGGCGTAGCCGAAGCGACCGCCGACATAGCGACCCGTGCGGCTCTTGGCGGCGCTGGCTTGCTCGATGGCGCCGGTCTTCGGGTTCAGCACGAAGCCGGTACCCGCGGTGGGCGTGAAGTCGCCGTTCTTGTACTTGTCGTTCTCGTGGAACGCGTACATCAGCTGGCCGTAGAAGCCGCCCAGGTTCGGCGGCAGGAAGTAGCCGATCGAGTTGCTGGCGCGAACGTAGTTCGCATTGCCGGCGAAGCCGCCCGAGCCGCCAGCGGTGTTGAACCCGCTGGCCGTCGAGATCAGGTTGGTGCCCACGCCGTTGGTGCCGAACGGATCGAACACGGTGTCGTTCCAGAAGGTCGGGGTGTAGTCACGGCCGAGGCGGACTTCACCGAAACCACCGGACAGGCTCACGGTCGAACGACGTGCGAACGTCGAGACACCGGTTGCGCCGTCGTCATTGGTGATCGGGGCTTCGAGCCAGAAGCTGGCTGCCAGACCGCCACCCAGGTCTTCCGTGCCACGGAAGCCCAGACGGCTGGAGTTGTAGCCCGAGTTCGCCAGAGCGGTACGGCTGACCTTGACGCTGCCCTGGTTCGTGTAGGTGGGAATGCGGAAGTCGTTGCGCAGGACGGTGGGCTTCAGGTCCCGCGAACTGGACGAATAACTGCTGATCGACGCGTCGACCACACCGAACAGAGTGACGGACGACTGAGCCGAGGCAACACCGGCAACAGCCAGGGCAGCCAGAGCAACTGCCCTTTCAGACGCGCGCACTAGAGTGGCTCAGGACTCCTGGCCGGCGCGCGGCAAAGAAAAAAGCCCCGAGCTTTGCAGCTCGGGGCTAAATCCACCAATTGGTAGGGTGGAGGAGACAACTGGGTGCGCACAGCAAGGCGCGCAATGAAATAAAGTATATCGGCTGTTTGCTGCGATGCAACAAGCAAGTGACGCTTTTCCCACACATAAACGGATGTCGATGCGCATTTGTGCCTGACATCCCTCACTGGAACCCCGAACAACCATGGAATGCACAGTAAGTTGGACCGGTGACGCCGGCACCCGATCGGCCATGGGCTTCGTTGCCGAGACCGGCAGCGGCCATGTCCTGATGATGGACGGCGCACCTGACGCCACCAAGCCCGAGAACGGTGGCCAGAACCTTGCGGCACGGCCCATGGAGACGGTGCTCGCGGGCACCGGCGGCTGCACGGCCTATGACGTTGTCCTCATCTTGAAGCGCGGGCGCCATCGCGTCGAGCGCTGCAGCGTCAAGCTGACCAGCGAGCGCGCCGAAAAGGATCCCAAGGTGTTCACCAAGATCCACATGCATTTCACGGTGGCGGGCAAAGGCATCCCGGCCTCGGCCGTGGAGCGCGCAGTTGCGCTCAGCCACGAAACCTACTGCTCCGCGAGCATCATGCTGGCGAAGACGGCCGAAATCACCACCAGTTTCGATCTGATCGAAACCTGAGGGCCGGACCGTACCGGCTCAGATGCGGTGTGCCAACGTTGTCATGACGCGGGATGCCACGCGCATCAGGGCCTTGGCGGGGGCCGGCAGTTCCTCAGCTCCGGCGTCGATGGCTTGCGCTGCATGGCGCGCCTCGTCGAGCTTCATCTGCTCGACGACGGCCCTGGAGGCGCTGTCGGCGGGCGGAAGGCGGTCCAGGTGGCTGTCGAGATGGGCTTCCACTTGCCGTTCTGTTTCCGCGACGAATCCCAAGCTCAACGGATCTCCCAGGCGCCCGGCAACGAGGCCGAGGCCGAAAGCGCCGGCGTACCAGAGCGGATTCAGCATCGAAGGCCTGGCGCCGAGTTCATCCAGGCGCTGGCGTGTCCAGGCCAGATGATCGGTTTCCTCATGCGCTGCCTCGATGAATTGGGCGCGCAAGGAAGGGTCACGTGTCACGGCGGCCTGCGCGGTGTAGAGCGCTTGTGCGCAGACCTCGCCGACATGGTTCACACGCATCAGGGCGCCGGCCTCACGGCGTTCATGCGGGCTCAGCTCACCCGGCGCCTGGGAAGGGGCGGGCATCGCCCGGGTGGCGTGGGGACGGGCAAAAAGCGTGCGAAGTGCCGCGTCCGCCGCAGTCAAAACAGGATCTAACAGGGGCGTCATGGATCCATTTGAACCCACATGCGAAATGACCCGCTTGATCGCCGTCATATTTCACATGGTGGTAAAAAGAGTGGCCTGAGTCTGTTGTTGCAGGCATGCAACGAAACGCGCGTACCAGCCAACTTTTCGGGCGAATTGCTTTGCCCTGTCGCGGCGGCTCTGGTGCAATAGCTACAACTTCCCAAAAGGAGGTTGGCCCGGGGTCCGGTGGGAGCACAAAGTGCCAGTCACGGTGAGCCCTTCGCACCGGAGCCCTATGTTTAACCTTGGAGAAACTTGCAATGAAAAAATCTCTAGTTGCTCTGGCTGCCCTGGCTGTTGCCGGTGTTGCCTCGGCTCAGTCGTCCGTCACTCTGTTCGGTGTGGTCGACGCGTCGATCAGCGGCTACTCGAACACCGCCCGCGACAACCGCGCGACCGTGTTCCCCAACCAATTCGGCATCCCCGTGTACCTGAACCAAGGTTCGGTCAAGACCAGCCGCACGGCTCTGGCTAACTCGGGTTACAACTCGAGCCGCCTGGGCTTCCGCGGCACGGAAGACCTCGGTGGTGGCCTGGCTGCCAGCTTCTGGCTCGAAGCCCCGATCTCCAACGACGACGGCCAGCAAGGTATCGCGACGTTCGCACGTCGTTCGACCGTGAGCCTGTCCGGTGGTTTCGGTGAAGTCCGCCTCGGCCGTGACTACACCCCGACCTTCTGGAACGACACCGTGTTCGATCCGTTCGGCACCAACGGCGTTGGCACCAACCTGATCTCGACCGCAAACACCAGCTTCGGCGCGTTCAACGGCTTCGGCGCTGCACAAACCCCCCTGGTGAACCGCGTTCAGCCCACCAACGTTGGCGGTTCGAACTACGTTCGCGCCAGCAACAGCGTCGGCTACTTCCTGCCGCCGAACCTGGGTGGTTTCTACGGCCAGGTGATGTACGCTTTCAACGAGCAAACCAAGTACGACAACGGCATCTACACGCCTAACGCAGCGAACAACTCGCGCGCTGGCCGTTACGTCGGTGGTCGCTTCGGTTACGCCAACGGTCCTCTGGACGTTGCGCTGGCTTATGGCAGCAGCACCGTGGGTGACCAGTACTACGCTGGCACGACCAACAAGGTCAACACGCTGAACCTGGGCGCTTCGTACGACTTCGGTCCCGTGAAGCTGTTCGGTGAACTGTCGAAGGCCAAGAACAAGATCGACTACGAAGTGACGCCTGTCCTGGGTGGCCGTCCTGACGTCGATCTGACCGGTTACCTGCTCGGCGTGACCGTGCCGGTCGGTGCTGGCTTGATCCGTGCTTCGTGGTCGCATGTCAAGTACGACAACAACACGATCAACACCAACCCGTTCGTCGTGAACACGCCGGATCCGAAGGCTAACCAGATCGCTCTGGGCTACGTGCACAACCTGTCGAAGCGCACGGCTCTGTACGCAACGATCGCTCGCATCAGCAACAAGAACGGCGCTGCTCTGACGAACGGCGGCCCGGCTTTCTACAACAGCGTTGCTGGCACGACCTTCACCCCGAAGAGCTCCACCGGCTACGACTTCGGTATCCGTCACGCTTTCTAATTTGACGCTGGCGTAAGCCAGCTTCGAATCAAAAGCTCAAGAAGCCACTCGACGAAAGTCGAGTGGCTTTTTTCGTTCTGGCGCAGACGCCATGAACAGTGTTGGCAAAGAGCACCAAGTGCGTGCACCCCCGGGGAACCCCCGTGCGGGCACGCACCTTGCACTGCTAGCATGCCCGTTAACTTTTGTAGCTGAATGATTGCCTTCGTACTGCGCCGCCTGATCCAGGCCGTGATCGTGATGATCGCGGTCGCGTTCATTGCCTTCCTTTTGTTCCAATATGTCGGCGACCCCGTCGTGTTCCTGCTGGGACAAGACGCCAAGCCTGACCAGATCCGCGAATTGCGCGCCTCATTGGGGCTCGACCAACCCTTCTTCGTGCAGTTCTGGCACTTCCTCGTGAATGCCGCACAAGGCGAGTTCGGACTCAGCCTGCGCCAGGGCGCGAAAGTCTCGCGCCTGATCGGCGAACGCTTCCCCGCCACGCTCGAGCTCGCGCTCGTGGCCGCCGTGCTGGCGCTGTTCATCGGCATCCCGATGGGCGTGTACACCGCGCTGCGCCGCGGCACCTTCATGAGCCAGGTGTTCATGACCGTGTCGCTGCTGGGCGTGTCGCTGCCCACGTTCCTGATCGGTATCCTGCTGATCCTCGTGTTCGCGGTCACGCTCGGCTGGTTCCCCAGCTTCGGACGCGGCGAGACGGTGAGCTTCGGTTGGTGGACCAGCGGCCTTTTTCGCGCCGACGGCTGGCACCACATCGTGCTGCCGGCCGTGACACTGGCGATCTTCCAGCTCACGCTCATCATGCGGCTGGTGCGCGCCGAGATGCTCGAAGTGCTGCGCACCGACTACATCAAGTTCGCGCGCGCGCGCGGCCTGTCGAACCGCGCCATCCACTTCGGCCACGCGCTCAAGAACACGCTGGTGCCGGTGATGACCATCACCGGCCTGCAACTCGGCGGCCTGATCGCGTTCGCCATCATCACCGAGTCGGTGTTCCAGTGGCCGGGCATGGGCCTGCTGTTCATCCAGGCCGTGACCTTCGCCGACATCCCGGTGATGGCGGCCTACCTCTGCCTCATTGCATTGATCTTCGTGGTGATCAATCTGGTGGTCGACCTGCTGTATTTCGTGGTCGATCCGCGACTGCGCGTCGGCAAGGCGGGAGGGCACTGACATGACGACGGCAGCGACAGCCGAGGAGCCGCGCCTGCGGGCGTCCGGACGTGCGTTCGCGCACATCGCCAGCTTCTATCCCGAGATCACGGCCTTTCGCCGTGACCTGCACGCGCACCCCGAGCTCGGCTTCGAAGAGGTCTACACCTCGGGCCGCGTGCGCGAGGCCCTGCGCGCCTGCGGTGTCGACGAGATCCATGAAGGCATCGGCAAGACCGGCGTGGTGGGCGTCATCCGCGGCCGCTCCACGGCCAGCGGCCGCATGGTCGGCCTGCGCGCCGACATGGACGCGCTGCCCATGCGCGAGGACAACGACTTCGGCTGGCGCTCCGCCACCGAAGGCCTCATGCACGGCTGCGGCCACGACGGCCACACCGCCATGCTCGTCGGCGCCGCGCGCTACCTGGCCGAGACGCGCGACTTCGACGGCACGGCCGTGCTGATCTTCCAGCCTGGCGAAGAAGGTTTCGCCGGCGCGCGCGTGATGATCGAGGACGGCCTGTTCGAGCGCTTCCCGGTCAACGCCGTCTACGCCATGCACAACTGGCCCGCCATGCCGGCCGGTACCGTGGGCATCAACCGCGGCGCCATGATGGCCGCGGCCGACCGCGTCACCATTCACATCAAGGGCAAGGGCGGCCATGGCGCGCACGCGTACCAGACCGTCGACCCGGTAATCGTCGCGGCGCACATCATCACGGCGGCCCAGAGCATCGTCTCGCGCAACGTGCGCCCCATCGACGCCGCGGTGCTCAGCATCTGCGCCATGCAGGCCGGCGACCTCGGCGCCATGAGCGTGATACCGGGCGAGGCCACGCTGGTCGGCACGGTACGCACTTTCAGCGCCCGCGTGCAGGCGCAGGTGGAGCAGCGGCTGAGCGAGCTGTGCACGGCCATCGCCTCCGGCTTCGGCGCGAGCGCCAGCATCCGGTACGAGCGCATCTACCCCGCCACCATCAACACCGCGCCCGAGGCCATGTTCGCGGCCGACGTGGCCGAGTCGCTGGTGGGCGCGAAGAACGTCGACCGCAACATGGAGCCCAGCATGGGCGCCGAAGACTTCTCCTTCATGCTGCAGAAGAAAGCCGGCGCCTATTTGCGCATCGGCCAGAACGTGCGCGAAGGCGCCTACCTGCACAACAGCCGCTACGACTTCAATGACGAGATCCTGCCGCTCGGCGCCGCGCTGCATGCCGGCCTGGTCGAGCAGGGCATGCCGCTTGCCGCTACCCGCGGTGCGCAGCCAGCGAAAGCAGCCGCTACCGCGGCGACGTGATGTGTTCGATTTCAACCCGAGGAGTGATCCCATGAGTTTCAAGAAGAATGTGGCTGCGGCCGCCGTTTTGTGCGCCCTGGGCGTGCTCAGCATGGCTGCCGGCGCGCAGACCATCCGCGTTGCGAACCAGGGCGACGCCCTGTCGCTCGACCCGCACTCGCTCAACGAGTCGCTGCAACTCAGCACCACGGCCAACGTGTATGAAACCCTGGTCGGGCGCAACAAGGACCTGAGCGTCGCGCCGCTGCTGGCCACCAGCTGGAAACAGACTTCGCCCACGGTGTGGCGCTTCGAACTGCGCAAGAACGTGCAGTTCCACGACGGCACGCCGTTCAACGCCGACGACGTGATCTTCAGCTTCGCGCGCGCCTCGGGCGACGGTTCGGACATGAAGTCCAACACCACCGACATCAAGGAAGTCCGCAAGGTCGACCCCTACACCATCGAGATCGAGACCAAGGGTCCGTTCCCGATCCTGCCCGACGTCATCACGCAGCTCATGATCATGAGCAAGAAGTGGTGCGAAGAGAACAAGGCCGTCACGCCCGTGGACCGCCGCAAGGGCATCGAAAACACCGCCTCGTTCAAGGCCAACGGCACCGGCCCGTACCGCGTGCGCGAGCGCCAGCCGAACGTGCGCACGGTGTTCACGCGCAACGCGACCTACTGGGGAAAGATCGAAGGCAACGCGCAGGAGATCATTTTCACGCCCATCGCCAACCCGGCCACGCGCGTCGCCGCCCTCATCTCCGGCGAAGTCGACGTGATGGAGCCGGTGCCCGTGCAGGACATCGCGCGCGTCAACGCCAGCCCGACCGCCCGCGTCATCTCCGGCCCCGAACTGCGCACCATCTTCCTGGGCATGGACCAGAAGCGCGACGAGCTGCTCTACTCGAGCGTGAAGGGCAAGAACCCGTTCAAGGACAAGCGTGTGCGCCAGGCCTTCTACCAGGCCATCGATATCGTCGGCATCCAGCGCACCGTGATGCGCGGCGCCTCGCGCCCGACCGGCCTGATGGTCGGCCCCGGCATCAACGGCTGGACCGAAGCGCAGGACAAGCGCCTGCCGCTCGACATCGAAGGCGCCAAGAAGCTGCTGGCCGACGCCGGCTACCCCAACGGCTTCGAGGTGTCGCTGAACTGCCCGAACGACCGCTACGTGAACGACGGCCAGATCTGCCAGAGCGTGGCCTCCAACCTCGCGAAGATCGGCGTGAAGATCAACCTCGTCGCCGAGACCAAGGGCACCTACTTCCCCAAGGTGCTTCGCCGCGACACCAGCTTCTACATGCTGGGCTGGACCCCGACCACCTACGACTCGCACAACGCGCTGACCGCGCTGCTGGCCTGCCCGGACGACAAGACCGGCGCCGGCCAGTTCAACCTGGGCGCGTACTGCAATCCGAAGGTCGACGAGCTGACCAAGAAGATCCAGTCGGAAACCGACAAGCCCAAGCGCGACGCGATGATCAAGGAAGCCTTCGACCTGCACACCGCCGACATCGGCCACCTGCCGCTGCACCAGCAGACGCTGGCCTGGGGCGTCAGCAAGAAGGTGTCGCTCACGCAGATGGCCGACAACTACATGCCGTTCAAGTGGATGAGCATCAAGCCGTGATCCCCTGGGCCGCTCTCTGAGCGGCCCGACCATGGGCCCGCTTCTTGCGGGCCCATTCCTTTTTGCCCCACGATGAAAAAAACACTAGCCCGTTGGCTCGACAGCGATGTCGGCTACAGCTTCCGCACCTCGCCGGTGGCGATCGCGGCGGCGCTCATTGCGCTGGTCTGCGTCATCTGCGCGTTGTTCGCCGGATGGGTCTCGCCGCACAACCCCTTCGACCTTGCCGTCCTCGAACTCAACGACGCACGGCTGCCGCCGGCGTGGACCGCCGAAGGCTCGGCCAAGTACCTGCTCGGCACCGACGACCAGGGCCGCGACATTCTCTCGGCCGTGATCTACGGCGCACGCATCTCGCTGATCGTCGGCCTGGTGTCGGTGGCGCTGTCGCTCGTGGTGGGCGTGGTGCTCGGCCTGCTGGCCGGTTTCTTCGGCGGCTGGCTCGATTCGTTCCTCATGCGCGTGTGCGACGTGATGCTGTCGTTCCCGCCCATCCTGGTGGCGCTGCTCATCTCTGGCGTGGGCCGCGCGCTCTTTCCCGGCGCGCACGAGTCGCTCGCGTTCGGCGTGCTGATCATCTCCATCTCGCTGACCGGCTGGGTTCAGTACGCGCGCACGGTGCGCGGCTCCACACTGGTGGAGCGCAACAAGGAATACGTGCAGGCCGCGCGCGTCACCGGCGTGGCCCCCGTGCGCATCATGCTGCGCCACGTGCTGCCCAACGTGATGGGGCCGGTGATGGTGCTGGCCACGATCCAGGTGGCCACGGCGATCATCACCGAGGCCACGCTGTCGTTCCTGGGCGTGGGCGTGCCGCCGACCTCCCCCTCGCTGGGCACGCTCATCAGCATCGGCAACCAGTATCTGTTCTCGGGCGAATGGTGGATCACGGTGTTCCCGGGCCTGATGCTGGTGCTGATCGCGCTCAGCGTGAACCTGCTGGGCGACTGGCTGCGCGACGCGCTCAACCCGCGCCTGCGCTGAACAGAAAAAGGACAACGCCACCATGACGCTGCTCCAGGTCAAAGACCTCGTCGTCGAATTTCCGCACCGCCGCGGCACGCTGCGCGCCATCGACCGCATTTCGTTCGACATCGCACCTGGGGAAATCCTGGGCGTGGTGGGCGAGTCGGGCGCGGGCAAGTCGCTCACGGGCGCTGCCATCATCGGCCTGCTCGAGCCGCCCGGCCGTGTGGCCGGCGGGGAGATCCTGCTCGAAGGCCAGCGCATCGACAACCTCGGTTTCGATGCCATGCGGCCCATTCGCGGGCGCAAGATCGGCGCGATTTTTCAAGACCCGCTCACCTCGCTGAACCCGCTGTACAGCGTGGGCCGGCAGCTGGTCGAAACCATCCGCGCTCACCTGCCCGTGACCGAATCCGAGGCGCGCAAGCGCGCCATCGGCCTGCTGCAGGACACTGGCATTCCCGCCGCCGAACAGCGCATCGACCACTTTCCGCACCAGTTCTCCGGCGGCATGCGCCAGCGCGTGGTGATTGCGCTGGCGCTCGCCGCCGAGCCCAAGCTCATCGTGGCCGACGAGCCGACCACCGCGCTCGACGTGTCGATCCAGGCGCAGATCATCCAGTTGCTCAAGCGCATCTGCAAGGAGCGCGGCGCGGCGGTGATGCTCATCACGCACGACATGGGCGTGATCGCCGAAACCTGCGACCGCGTGGCCGTGATGTATGCGGGCCGCATCGCGGAAATCGGCCCGGTGCACGAGGTGATCCACCAGCCCTCGCACCCCTACACCTCGGGCCTGATGGCCTCGATTCCCGACATGACGAGCGACCGCGAGCGGCTCAACCAGATCGACGGCGCCATGCCGCGGCTCAACGCCATTCCCACCGGCTGTGCCTACAACCCGCGCTGCCCGCGCACCTTTGCACGCTGCCTGACCGAGCGGCCCGAGCTCATGCACGCCGGTGCCACGCGCGCGGCCTGCTGGCTGCACGACGGCGCCGACCCGCATGCGGGGCAGGCCGAGATCGCCGCGAAGCACCATGACGCGCTCGCGGCCGGCGAACGCGCCGCGCCCGAGGCGTCCGAACCTCTCGTGGAGGTGACGCGATGAACGCAATGACCGAACCCCTTGCCACCACGACCGCGGCCGCCACCGGTGAACCGCTGGTGGTCGCGCACGACCTCGCGCGCACCTTCGACGTGTCGCCGCCCTGGCTCAACCGCGTGCTCGAACGCAAGCCGCGCGTGCTGCTGCATGCGGTGGACGGTGTGAGCTTTTCCATCGAGCGCGGCAAGACGCTGGCGCTGGTGGGCGAGTCGGGCTGCGGCAAGAGCACCGTGGCGCGCCTGCTGGTGGGCCTGTACGCGCCCACGCGCGGCGGCCTGCAGTTCGACGGGCAGGACGCGCACGCCGCGTTCAAGACACCCGAAGGCCGCAAGCTGCGCCGCCGCATCCAGATGATTTTTCAAGACCCCTACGCGAGCCTGAACCCGCGCTGGATCGTGGAAGACATCATCGGAGAGCCGCTGCGCGAGCACGACATCATCACGGACAAGGCCGCGCTGCGCGAGCGCGTGGGCGAGCTGCTGAAGTCGGTCGGCCTCTCGCCGCTGGACATGAGCAAGTACCCGCACCAGTTCTCCGGCGGCCAGCGCCAGCGCATCTCGATTGCGCGCGCTCTCGCCACGCAGCCCGAGTTCCTGGTGTGCGACGAGCCCACCTCGGCGCTCGACGTGAGCGTGCAGGCGCAGGTGCTCAACATCATGAAGGACCTGCAGCGCGAGCAGGGCCTGACCTACCTCTTCATCTCGCACAACCTCGCGGTGGTGCGGCACGTGGCCGACCAGGTCGGTGTGATGTACCTCGGCCGGCTGGTCGAGGTGGCGGACAAGCACACGCTGTTTGCGGCGCCCCAGCATCCGTACACCCGCATGCTGCTCGACGCCATTCCGCAGATGAAGCACACCGGGCGCCAGCGCACGCCGGTGCGGGGCGAGGTGCCCAACCCGCTGAACCCGCCCACGGGCTGCGCCTTTCATCCGCGCTGCCCGCATGCCAATGCGCGTTGCTCGGCGGAGCGGCCCAGGTTGCTGAGCATCAAGGGCGTGCAGGTGGCCTGCCACGCGGCCGAGGAAGGGCGCATCTAGCACTTTCGAAAAGGTGTGCGCAAAGGCACAGCCTTTCACTGAACGCCGTTGCAGAGTGCGGCATGCCAATGACCACGACGCTTGCCACATCCGAACTGGGCCGCCGCGGCTTCCTGATGGGCTCCGCCCTGGGCGCGACCGCGGTGCTCGCCTCTCTGGCCTGCAGTGTGCAGGCCGCCGGTGCGCCGTCGCGGCGCATGCCGGTCGTGTTCATCGGCCACGGCACGCCCATGAACGCCATTGCCGACAACGCCTTCACGCGCCGGCTGTCGGCATGGGGCCGCGAACTGCCGCGGCCCTCGGCCATCCTCAGCGTGTCGGCGCACTGGCTCAGCCGCGGCGCCACCGGTGTCGGCGTGCAGGCCAACCCCAAGACGATCCACGATTTCGGCGGCTTTCCGCAGGCATTGTTCGATGTTCAATACCCCGCGCCGGGCCACCCGGCGCTGGCCCGCGAAACCGTGGGCGTGGTGAAGCAGTCGGCTGTGATCGCCACCGACCAGTGGGGCCTCGACCATGGCACGTGGTCGGTACTGAAGCACCTGTACCCCAAGGCCGACGTGCCCGTGTTCCAGCTCAGCATCGACTACGACAAGCCGGCCGCCTTCCACTACGCCGTGGGGCGCGACCTCGCGGCCTTGCGCGACAAGGGCGTGCTGGTGATGGGCAGCGGCAACGTGGTGCACAACCTGCGCGCCACCGACCGCGGCACGCCCGACGGGCCCAGCGCGAGCCGTCCGTGGGCGCAGTCCTTCGACGATGCGGTGAAGTCCGCGTTGGCGGGGCGCGACGACCGTGCGCTGGTCGGCTACGAAAAACTGGAAGGAGCATCGACCGCGGTGGCGACGCCCGACCATTACTACCCCTTCCTCTACGCCCTCGGTGCCGCCGGGAGCAGCGAACGAGCGAAGACGGTCTACGAGGGCTTCCAGTCGGGCACGCTCAGCATGCGGTGCCTGCAGTTCGGCTGAGGCCGAGCGCGCGGCCGGAAGGGCAGAGTTACTGCTCTTCGCCCCAGGCGAAGCCGTCGCGCGCAATCATCGCGCTCGACGCGCTCGGGCCCCAGGTGCCGGCCGCATAGGGACGCGGGCCGCCGTCCGATTCCCAGCTGTCGATCAGCGGCTCGACCCAGCGCCACGCTTCTTCCTGCTCGTCGCTGCGCACGAACAGGTTCAGGCGCCCGTCGATCACGTCGAGCAGCAGGCGCTCGTAGGCGCCCACGCGCTCGGAGCCGAAGCGCTTGTCGAAGTCCAGGTCGAGCTGCACCGGCGCCAGCTGCGTGGCGGCAGCGTTCGCTCCGCTGCTGCGCTGGCGGTTGTCCTGTGCCTGCGCGAGCATGTGCAGTTCGAGCCCGTCCTTGGGCTGCAGGTTGATCACCAGCTTGTTGACGTTGCCGGCCGGTGCGCGGTAGATGGCGTGCGGCGTGGGCCTGAAGTTGACCTCGATGCGGGCGTCGCGCGAGCCCAAGCGCTTGCCGGTGCGGATGTAGAAGGGCACGCCGGCCCAGCGCCAGTTGGCGATTTCGGTGCGCAGCGCCACGAAGGTCTCGGTGCGGCTGTCGGGCGGCACGCCGGGTTCGTCGCGGTAGCCCTGCACCCGCTCGCCGTAGGCCGTGCCGGCGGTGTACTGGCCGCGCACTGCGTGCAGGTTCAGGCTCTCTGCCGTCCAGGGTTTCAGCGCGCGCAGCACCTTGAGCTTCTCGTCGCGGATGGCATCCGCATGCGCGTTGATCGGTGGCTCCATGGCCACCGCGCACAGCAGCTGCAGCGCATGGTTCTGCACCATGTCGCGCAGCGCGCCGGTCTGGTCGTAGAAGGCGCCGCGCTTTTCCACGCCCAGGTCTTCGGCGATGGTGATCTGGATGTTGGCGATGTGCTCGCGCCGCCAGATGGGCTCGAACAGCGCATTGCCGAAGCGCATGGCGAACAGGTTCTGCACCGAGGGCTTGCCCAGGTAGTGGTCGATGCGAAAGACCTGTTTTTCTTCCAGCACCTTGCTCACCGCCGCGTTGATGGCGCGGTTGGACGCCAGGTCGTGGCCCAGCGGCTTCTCCAGCACGATGCGCGTGCTCGGCCCGTTCAGGCCCGCCGCGGCAATCTGCTCGACCACCTGCGTGAAGAGCGCGGGCGCGGTGGCGACGTACATCACGACCGTGTCTGCATTGCGCTGCTTGAGCAACTCTGCGAGCCGTGCATAGTCGTCGGGCTTGGACAGGTCCATGCGCAGGTAGTGCAGCATCGACGCGAACTTCTTGAACTCTTCGGGCGACGGGCGCTTGGAGCCCTCGACCGCGCTGAAGCGCGACTGGATCAGTTCGCGGTACTGGTCGTCGGAGTGATCGTCCCGCGCCACGCCGATGATGCGGCCGTCCTGCGGAAGGCTGCCGTGCCGGAATGCCTGGAACAGCGCGGGCATCAACTTGCGCCACGCGAGGTCGCCGGTACCGCCGAACAGAACGAGATCGAAGCTCATGAAAAAACTTTCCTTTGTCTGGATGCCGAGCAGGCCGCTGGCCCGGGGGTGCAGTCGCGATGGTACTTGTACCGATTTTCGAGACCTGTACTAAAGCTATGCTGACCTGCGGCCGCAAGGCCTTTTTTTGTTGAAGAGGCGCAGATTCCCAATGAAGAGCAAGATTTTTACCGCAGCCGTGCTGCTGGGCCTGTCGGCGGCGGCCTCGGCCCAGACCGTGAACGTGATCTGTTCGGTGCAGGCCGAATGGTGCAACGTGATCTCCACCGTCTATGCGCGCACCACGGGTGTTCGCATCAACATGGCGCTCAAGGGTTCGGGCGAGGCGCTGGCGCAGTTGATCGCCGAGAAGGACAACCCCAAGACCGA
Organism: Variovorax monticola; assembly: GCF_051216855.1. NCBI lineage: Bacteria > Pseudomonadati > Pseudomonadota > Betaproteobacteria > Burkholderiales > Comamonadaceae > Variovorax > Variovorax monticola. The sequence goes on along the minus strand of NZ_JBPJZP010000004.1, from coordinate 198,869 downwards.
CGTGTGGTTCGGCGGCACCGGCGACCCGCACCTGCAGGCGGCCGAGCAGGGCCTCACGCTCGAGTACAAGTCGCCCACGCTCTCGCAATTGCACCCCTGGGCGCAGCAGCAGGCCAGGCAGTCGGGCTACAAGACGGTCGGCATCTATTCGGGCCCGCTGGGCTTCGGCTACAACCCCGAGCTGCTCGCCAAGAAGAAGTTGCCCGTGCCCAAGACCTGGGCCGACCTGCTCAAGCCCGAGTACAAGGGCGACATCCAGGTGGCCAACCCCGCGTCCAGCGGCACGGCCTACACCATGATCGCCACGCTCGTGCAGATGATGGGCGAGGACAAGGCCTTCGAATACCTCAAGGCGCTGCACAGGAACGTGGGCCAGTACACCCGCTCGGGCACCGGCCCCATCAAAGCCGTGGCGCGCGGCGAAACTGCGATCTCCATCAGCTTCGTGCACGACGGCCCGGGCGAGAAGATGCAGGGCTTTCCGGTCGAGACCATCACGCCCAGCGACGGCACCGGCGCCGAGATCGGCTCCATGAGCATCATCAAGGGCGCGCGCAACCTCGACGCCGCCAAGAAGTTCTACGAATGGGCGCTCACGCCCAGCGCGCAGGAACTGGGTGCCGCCAATAAGCAGTTCCAGCTGCCGAGCAACGTGAACGCCAAGCTCGATCCGCGCATTCCGGACTTCAAGACCATCAAGTTCATCAACTACGACTACGCCAAGTACGGCGCCAGCGCCGAGCGCCGCCGCCTGATCGCGCGCTGGGAAAAAGACGTCAACTCGCTGCCCCGCTAAGTGGACGCGCGTTCCATCGACGCTGCGCCGGGCAACCCGGTGAACCCGGCGTCCGAGGCGGCGGCCCGGCGTTCGCAGCGCTGGATCTGGGCATGGGTGGCGCTGGGCTTTGCGGCCTACCTGCTGCTGCCCTGGTATGCGATCCAGGACGCCACCTGGTACGAGGCCGTTCCGCAGGTCTTCGGCCGGGCCGAAGGCGCCAACGGCCTGATGCAGGCGGTCACGCAGGGGCGAGGCTGGCTGTTCATCGGGCTGGCGGGGCTGGCGTTGTGCGCCGTGGGGGCAAGGCTGCCGGCGGGCAAGGCGCAAGGGCGCTGGCTGCTGGCCGGCGGCGCCATCGGCTTCATCGGGCTGGCCGTTGCGGGTTTCACCATCGGCGCCAAGGGCTGGCGCTTCGCGGCACTGAACACGCAGTTCGGCGAGCTGGCCGTCAACCAGTTCGGCATCGGCGCGGGCGGCTTCGTGGCGCTCACCGCGCTGGTGCTGCTGGCGGCCTTCGGCATGGCGCGGCTGGGGCTTTTCAAGGGCGACCTGTTCGTGTCTGCCGCCGTCATCGGCTGCGGCGTGCTGATGGCGCTGTTCATCGCCTACCCGGTGAGCAAGGCGCTGTCGGGCGCCTTCTTCAACGAAGACGGGCAGTGGTCGATCGCCGCCTTCGTCGCGCGCGTGTTCACCGAGCGCATCTGGGGCGTGGGTTGCCTGGCCGGCGGCGTGCGCTGCGGGGTGGCCTGGAACACGCTGGTGCTGGCGCTGCTCACGGCCGCGGGCACCACCTTCCTCGGCACGCTGATGGCGCTGATGGCCGAGCGCGGCAGCAAGCGCGGGCAGGGCGCGTTGCGCGTGCTGGCGCTGCTGCCGATCATCACGCCGCCCTTCGTGGTGGGCCTGGGCCTCATCCTGTTGTTCGGCCGCGCCGGCATCGTCAACCAGGCGCTGGAGCACATGTTCGGCATCGAGCCCACGCGCTGGTTCTACGGCATGCCGGGCGTGCTGGTGGCGCAGCTGTTCGCCTTCACGCCCATCGCCTTCATGATCATGCGCGGCGTGGTGCAGGGCATTGCGCCCAGCCTGGAGGAGGCCGCGCAGATGCTGCGCGCCGACCGGCGCCGCACCTTCTTCACCATCACGCTGCCGCTGCTCAAGCCCGGGCTGGCCAACGCCTTCCTGGTCGGCTTCATCGAGAGCATTGCCGACTTCGGCAACCCGGTGGTGGTGGGCGGGCAGTTCTCGGTGCTGTCGACCGACATCTTCTTCGCCATCGTCGGCGCGCAGTACGACCAGGGCCGCGCAGCCTCGCTGGCCTGGGTGCTCACGCTGTTCGCGCTCGGCGTGTTCGCGCTGCAGCGCGGCCTGCTGGGCAAGCAGAACTACACCACCGTGAGCGGCAAGGGCGACGCGGGCATCGCGATGGTGCTGCCCGACGGCGTGCGCCGCACCATCCACTGCGTGGCGCTGCCGTGGATCGCCTTCACCGCCGTGGTCTACCTGTTTGCCTTCGCGGGCGGCTTCGTGCAGACCTGGGGGCGCGACTACACCTTCACGCTGAACCACTTCAAGAGCGCCTTCGCGCTCGAGTGGGGACAGTTCGGGCTGGTGTGGGCCGGCACCGCATGGAACTCGCTGATCACCACGCTCAAGCTGGCGGGCATCTCGGCCCCCATCACTGCGGCGCTGGGCCTGCTGATCGCGTGGCTGCTGGCGCGCAACGAGTTCAAGGGGCAGGGCTTCTTCGAGTTCGGCGCGCTGCTGGCGTTTGCGATTCCGGGCACGGTGCTGGGCGTGAGCTACATCCTGGCTTTCAACGTGCCGCCGTTCGAGCTCACGGGCACGGGGCTGATCATCGTGCTGTGCTTCATGTTCCGCAATTTGCCGGTGGGTGTGCGGGCCGGCACGGCCGCCTTCAAGCAGCTGGACCGCTCGCTCGACGAGGCCTCGCTGATGCTGCGCGCATCGACCTCGCAGACGCTGTTCAAGGTGGTGCTGCCGCTGCTCAAGCCGGCGCTGGTGGCCGCGCTGGTCTACAGCTTCGTGCGCGCCATGACGACGGTGAGCGCGGTGATCTTCCTGGTCACGGCGGAGAACGAACTGGCCACCACCTACATCATCGGGCGCGTGGGCAACGGCGACTATGGCATTGCGCTGGCGTACTGCACGGTGCTCATGGTGCTGATGTCGCTGGCGATCGCGCTGGTGCAGTTCGTGGTGGGGGAGCGCAAGCTGGGGCGGCGAGGGGCCATGCCACCGCATCAGGGACATCACAAAATGGAAAGCCTGGCGACACCATGAACGGCATCGAATTTCGCAACGTCACCAAGCGCTACGGCACCGACAGGAACGCGCCGCTGGCCGTCAAGGGCATCAGCTTCGAGGTGCCCGTGGGCACGCTCACCACCATCCTCGGGCCTTCAGGTTGCGGCAAGACGACCACGCTGCGCATGATCGCGGGGCTCGAATCCCCCACCTCGGGCTCGATCTTCATGGGCGGGCGCGACGTCACCACGCTCGGCCCGGCAGAGCGCAACGTCAGCATGATGTTCCAGAGCTATGCGCTGTTTCCGCACATGAACGTGATCGAGAACGTGAGCTACGGCCTGCGCATGAGCAGCGTGAAGAAGGACGAGGCCACCGCCCGTGCCCGCGAGGCGCTGCGCGGCGTGGGCCTGGTCGGCTTCGACGAGCGGCTGCCCAGCGAGCTGTCGGGCGGCCAGCAGCAGCGCGTGGCTCTGGCACGCGCGCTGGTGCTGGAGCCGGCGGTGCTGTTGTTCGACGAGCCGCTGTCCAACCTGGACGCCCGGCTGCGGCGCGAAATGCGGGAAGAAATCCGCATGCTGCAGCAGCGGCTGAAGCTCACGGTGGCCTACGTCACGCACGACCAGAGCGAGGCGCTGGCCGTGAGCGACCAGATCATCGTGATGGACCACGGCGTGATCGCCCAGCGCGGCACGCCCGAGCAGCTCTACGGGCGGCCCGAGAGCGAGTTCGTCGCCGGGTTCATGGGCGAGGCGTCGGTGTTTCCCGCCACGGCGCAAGCCGACGGCAGCGTGGTGCTGGGCCCGCTGCGCCTGCAACCGCGCCACGCGGTAGCGCCTGGTGCGGTGAAGGTGGCAGTGCGTCCGGAGGCCTGGCAGATCGGCGCCGAGGGTGACGTGAAAGGTGGCTTGCCGGCCACGCTGCGCAAGGCGGCGTACCTCGGCAGCTTCTACGAGTACGGCTTCGACACGCCCCTGGGGCCGGTCTTCGTGGTGTCGAGCGACCTGGGCCGCCCGTTGGCTGCAGGCGCGCAGACCACGCTGTCCCTTGGAGCCCACGGCGTGAGCGTGGTGCCCGGCGCATGAAACAATGGCGCCATGAACGTGGTTTTCGATCTGGGTGCCGTGCTGTTCGCATGGGAGCCCACGCGCCTGGTACAGGCCCATCTCCCGCAACACGCATCCACTGAGGCCGCCGCGGCCGCGTTGGGGCGGGCGCTTTTCCATCACGACGACTGGACCAGCTTCGACTGCGGCACCCGCACGCTGGACGACACCATCGCCCGCATGTCGGCCCGGCTGTCACTGCCGTCCGCACCGTTGCACGCGATGCTTGACGGGCTGGGCGAGCGGCTGGAGCCCATCGGCGTCACGGTCGAAATGCTCGAAGAGCTGATTGGCCACCGGGAAGCGGGCCAGCCGCTGCGGCTGTACTACCTGTCGAACATGCCCGCGCCCTATGCCCGCGCAATCGAACGCCGGCACGCCTTCATGCGGCGATTCGACGGCGGTGTGTTCTCGGGGGACGTCAAGTTTCTGAAGCCCGAGCGCGAGATCTACGAGGTGCTGGCGATGCGCCATGGGCTCGATGCAGAACAGACCGTGTTCATCGACGATTCGGCCGCCAACGTCGAGATGGCGCGCGCCTTCGGTTGGCACGCCATCCATTGCACTTCGCCGGCCATGCTGCCGGCGCAACTGCAGCGTTACCTGCCGGTCAACACCACCTTGTCGGTGTCGAACCCCAGGCTGCGGGCGTAGTCCAGCTCGGCTTCGAGCACTGCGGCGTCCAGGCGCGGCGCGCGCGACAGCACCCACAGGTACTCGCGGTTGGGCGTGCCGACCAGCGAGACCTGGTAGTCGCGGTCGAGCTTCAGGATCCAGTAGTCGCCCCACACCAGCGGCAGCCAGCTGAGCCATGAAGGGGCGAAGCGCACCTCCAGACGGCCCGCCCCGGGCTGGCCCGGCACCGGCACCACGCGGGCGGAGCCGACGGCTTCGTCTAAATTGCCGTCCTGCCGCACGCAGCGGTTGAGCACCTGCACGGTGCCATCGGGCTGCGGCGTGTACTCGGCCGTGACCGGGCCGGTGCATTGCTTCTGAAACCTGTTGGGCAGGCGGGCCTGCTCGTGCCAGATGCCCGCGTAGCGCTGCAGGTCGACCGGAGCCACCACTTGCAGGGGCGCCCGCATCAGCGGCGCGCCGTCGGCCGGGCCGGCGGGCTGGGCGTGCGCGGTGCGTGCCGCGCCCAGCGCCAGCCAGGTGGCCACGCCGCCCACGACGAAGGCCGTGGCCATGACACCGATCGCATGGCTGGTGCGGCGGTCGTCGAAAGGCAGGACGGCGGGCGTGGCGGGGCGAGGGCGTTGGGTCATGGGGGCACTCCTGAAGGGGATGAAAACGTTCGGCTTGCCCCGAAGGGTAGCCCCAAGGTGGGGCTACTCGCCGTCAGTCACGGACCACAGCCGGTGTAGGGCCAAAAGGCTGGAAACGAACAGTGCGCGGGCATACAACCCCACAGCCATCAGGCTGATGGAGCCGCGCGAAAACCCGTGCTACGGTGCGCATGAAAACATCGGCCAACGCGCAACTGCGTGCAGGACTTGTCACCACCCGCACAGGATAATGATTTCATGAACCAACTCGATGCCCTCCGCCAGTGGACCACCGTCGTCGCAGACACCGGTGACTTCAAGCAGCTCAGCGTTTCCAAGCCGCAGGACGCGACCACCAACCCGTCGCTCATCCTGAAGGCCGTGCAGAAGCCCGAATACCGGCCCCTGCTCGACGAGACCGTGAAGAAGCATGCCGGCAAGCCGCTGGACGAGGTCATCGACCGCCTGCTGGTGAATTTCGGCACCGAAATTTTGCAGATCATTCCGGGCCGCGTGTCCACCGAAGTCGACGCCCGCCTGTCCTTCGACACCGCCGCCACCATCGCCCGCGGCGAGCGCATCGTGGCGCTCTACAAGGCCGAAGGCATCGACACCGAGAAGCGCCTGCTCATCAAGGTGGCCTCCACCTGGGAAGGCATCGAGGCGGCGCGCGAACTGCAAAAGCGCGGCATCCACACCAACCTCACGCTGCTGTTCTCGTTCGCGCAGGCCGTGGCCTGCGGCGCGGCCGGCGTGCAGCTCATTTCGCCCTTCGTGGGCCGCATCTACGACTGGTACAAGAAGTCGGCCGGCGCCAAGTGGGACGAGGCCGCCAGCGCGGGTGCCAACGACCCCGGCGTGAAGTCGGTGCGCGAAATCTTCAACTACTACAAGCAGCACGGCATCAAGACCGAAGTCATGGGCGCGAGCTTTCGCAACCTGGGCCAGATCCAGGCGCTGGCCGGCTGCGACCTGCTGACCATCAGCCCCGAGCTGCTGGCCGAGCTGGCCGCGAGCAACGAGCCGCTGGAACACGCGCTCGACGCCAAGGCCGCAGCCAAGGGCGATGCGAAGAAGGTGAGCTACGACGAGGCGGGCTTCCGCTTCGCGCTCAACGAAGACGCCATGGCCACGGAAAAGCTGGCCGAAGGCATTCGCGCGTTCGCGGCCGATGCCGTGAAGCTCGAGAAGCTCATGCAGGAAAGCGGCAAGTAACCATGGCCATGACCCAACGCTGCGACCGCGCGCCGGCCTGGGCGCAACTGCAGGCCGCCTTCGACACGGCAGGCCGCCAGTTCGACGTGCGCCACGCCTTCGTCGACGACGCCGGCCGCTTCGCGCGCTTCAGCCAGGAGGCGCCCTATGTCTTCGCCGACCTGTCGAAGAACCTGATCGACGCGCGCATCGAAGCGTTGCTGCTCACGCTGGCGCGCGAATGCGGCCTCGAGGCGCACCGCGACGCCATGTTCGCGGGCGAGCACATCAACCACACCGAAGACCGCGCCGTGCTGCACACGCTCCTACGTGCGCCGGCCGATGCGCCGACCGGCCCCAAGACGGCGAACGAGCTGCGCGAGGTGCACGCCACGCTCGACGCCATGCTGGCCTATGCCGAGAAGGTGCGCGGCGACCACACGATCACCGACGTGGTCAACATCGGCATCGGCGGCTCCGACCTCGGCCCGCAGATGGCGGTGCTGGCGCTGGCCGAGTTCGCTGCGCCGGGCAAGCGCTTCCACTTCGTCTCGAACGTCGACGGCCATGAGCTGGCCGGCGTGCTCAAGGGTCTGGCGCCCGAGCACACGCTGTTCCTTATCGCCTCCAAGACCTTCACCACCACCGAGACGATGACGAACGCGCAGTCGGCCAGGCGCTGGTACGCGCAATCGGGCGGCACGGACATCGCGGGGCACTTCGCGGCGCTCACCACCAACGTGGAAGCCGCGAACAAGTTCGGCATAGCCACCACCTTCGGTTTCTGGGACTGGGTGGGCGGGCGCTATTCGCTGTGGTCGGCCATCGGCCTGCCGATCGCGCTGGCCATCGGCGCCGACGGTTTTCGCCGGATGCTGGCCGGCGCGCATGCGATGGACGAACACTTTCGCACCGCGCCGCTCGCGCACAACCTGCCGGTGCGCCTGGGGCTGCTCGACGTCTGGTACCGCAACTTCCACAAGTTCACGAGCCGCAGCATCGCGCCGTACCACAGCGCGCTGAAGCGCGTGCCGGCCTATTTGCAGCAGCTGGAAATGGAAAGCAACGGCAAGCAGGTCGATGCGAGCGGCAAGCCCGTGGCGTTCGGCACGTCGCCGGTGCTGTGGGGCGAGCCCGGCACCAATGGCCAGCACGCCTACTTCCAGATGCTGCACCAGGGCACGGACGTGATCCCGCTCGAATTCGTGGCGGTGCGCGACGCGGCCCACGACCTCGAAGGCCACCACCCCAAGCTGCTGGCCAATGCGCTCGCGCAGGCGCAGGCGCTGATGGTGGGCAAGCTCGACGAAGGCGGCCACAAGAACTTTCCGGGCAACCGGCCGAGCACCTTCTTCGTGTTCGAGAAGCTCACGCCCGAGACGCTGGGCGCCTTCCTCGCGCTGTACGAGCACCGCGTGTTCACCAGCGGTGCGCTGTGGGGCATCAACAGCTTCGACCAGTGGGGCGTGGAGCTGGGCAAGGTGCTCGCCCGGGACATCGAGCCGCGCCTCGCCTCGGGCGATATCGCGGGGCTCGACGCCTCGACGGCGGGGCTGCTGCAGCGCCTGAGCTCGCGGTAGCGATTTGCAGCGGGCGCCGACGCCGGCACACCGCGCAGAACCTGAGCGAGCAAGGCGGCCTGCCCGCGCTGCAGTGCGATTGATTCTGCAAATTACTTCTCAGTCTTTTTGCCTTTGTGCGGCGATGGAGGTTGGGCGACCATTGTTTGCAATGGTGCTGGGCACACACCCTTGAGACTTCTTGAACGATCACTCGTCAAGGTCTGTGTGTGTCTTCTTCCCTCTTCAGCAGTTCACGAACCGTCTCTGTAAACAGCGTTGCGATGCCCACCCTGCTGGGCCACCCCGCGCTGGAATTCAAGTCCCTCGACGGCCACGAAGCGTTGGGCGAACTCTTCGAATACACCGTCCGGCTGCAGACGCCCGACGGCCCGATGCTCACCGAGGTCGTCACGGCCAACGTGCCGGTCAAGCAGCTGATCGGCAAGGAGTTCGGCATCTGCATCGAACTCGACGGCAAGGGCTTCGGTGTGGCGGCCCGCACGGGGGCGGGGATACGCGAGATCAACGGCATCGTCACCAGCGCGCGGTTCCTGCGATCCGAAGACCGGCGAGGCATCTACGAGATCGTCCTGCGCCCCTGGTTGATCCTGGCCACACACACCAGCGACTACAGGATCTTCCAGAACAAGACCCCGCTGGAGATCGTCGAGGAGGTGCTGGCCGACTACAGCTTCCCGACTGAAAAGCGCGTCACCCATCGCTACCCGCAGCGCGTGTTCCAGGTGCAGTACGGCGAGACGGACTTCGAGTTCGTCACGCGGCTGATGCAGGAGTTCGGCATCTACTATTTCTTCGAGCACAAGGAGGGTGCTCACAGGCTTGTGCTGGTGGACGACGTCGGGGCCCACAAGGCGTTCGAGAGCCAGGCCTACCAGACCATCAGCTACTACCCGCCAGGGCACCAGGTCGACGAAGAGCACTGCAGCGAGTTCTGCAGCAGCGAGAACCTCGAGTCAGGCCAATGGGTCACCGACGACTTCGACTTCACCCAGCCGCGTGCCCGGCTTCGGCAGCTCTCACGAATGCCGCGCAACACCGGCAACAACTCACAGGAGCTGTACAAGTGGCCGGGTGACTACAGCGACCCCGATGAAGGCCGCGACTTGGCTCGCACCCGCATGGAAGCGACCGGTGCCCCCGGCAGCCGCGGGCGGGGAAGCGGCAACCTGCGCGCGGTCGTCACGGGTTGCACCTTCACGCTGATCAACTTCCCGCAGGACGCGGCGAACCTCGCGTACCTGGTCATCGCCAGCACCCTGCGCCTGCACGAAAGCGCGCATGCCAGCGGCCGGGACGGCTACGTGTGCTACGCCGACTTCGAGGTCCAGCCCGCCCACAAGATCTTTCGCTCACCGCAGACGCAACCCAAACCCAGCACCACGGGGCCGCAGACGGCCATCGTCACCGGCCCGGCCGGGCAGGACATCTGGACCGACGAATACGGTCGCGTCAAGGTCAGCTTCCACTGGAACCGCTACTGCACCAAGGACGAAAACTCTTCCTGCTGGATCCGCGTGGCCTCCCCCTGGGCGGGCAACAACTTCGGCGGCATGCACGTGCCACGCATCGGGCAGGAGGTGATCGTCGACTTCGAGAACGGCGACCCGGATCGCCCCATCGTCACCGGGCGCGTCTACAACCGGCTGAACATGCCGCCCAGGCAATTGCCCGGGCAGAAGAACCTCTCGGGTTTTCGCAGCCGCGAACTGAGCGCGGACGGCAGCAGCCCGGGGGCACGAGGCAACCATCTCGAACTCGACGACCAGCCCGGAAAGATCCAGGCGCAGCTCAAGAGCGATCACCAAAGCAGCAGCTTGAGCCTGGGACACATCGGGCGCATCGAGGACACGATGGGCCGCAAGGACGACCGTGGTCAGGGGGTCGAGTTGCGTACTGACGGGCATGGCGCCATCCGCGCCGCCAAGGGTTTGCTGGTCACCACGCAGGCCAGGCCCCACGCGCAGGCGCATATCACCGACATGGGAGAAACCATCGTCCGGCTCACGCAGGCGCGCGATCTGCACGAGGGGATGAGCGAGTTGGCGCAGCAGGCCAAGGCGCACCAGCCCGGCGATCAGGATGCTGTCACGAAGGGTCTGAAGGAACACAACGACGCGATCAAGGGCAAGGGCGGCAACAGCCAAAACGGTCATTTCCCGGAACTCGACGAACCCCATCTGGTGCTGGCCGGCGCGGCGGGCATTCACAGCATCGCGGGCATGTCGACGCACATTGCAAGCGCCGAGCACAACGCGTTGACCAGCGGCGGGCATACCAGCATCAGTGCGCGCAAGAGCTTTCTGGTGAGCGTGAAGGAGGCTGTGCGTCTCTTCGCCTACAAGGCCATTCGCCTGACGGCCGCCACCGCAGGCATCGACATCGTGGCGCTGCAGCACAGCATCAAGCTCATGGCCAAGCTCGACATCAGGCTGGAGGCCCACCGGATCAGCATCACCGCGAAGGAGGAGATCCTGATCAACGGGGGCAGCAGCTACACCCGGTGGGATGCCTCGGGCATCGTGCACGGCACCACCGGCGTGTGGCGGGAGCATGCGGCCACGCACAGCTTCGCGGGGCCGGACAGCCAGCCAGTGGTCATTGCTTCCCTGGACTTGCCCCAGGTGCTGCCGAAGACAGACGGCAAATTTCGCTTCTCTCTCTGAGCTCGACCGACATGATCATCAGCCCTCCCTTTCTCTCGCTCGGCGACATCCCCGTCTACGACGGCCAGTGCGTCAAGACCGTCATGCTCGGTGGCGTTGTCGGCAGCGGTGCCTACCCGATCAGTCAGGCCATGGCCTGGCACGGCGGACTTCACATCCACGCGCCGACAAACGTGGAGCCCGTGCGCGCCATTGCCGACGGCACCGTGGTTTTCAGGCGCGAAGCAGGCAACGCGCGGTACGACAACGAGGACCACTCGACGGGTTGCGTCGTGATCCGCCACGTGACCGAGATCGGCGCGCAAGGCAGCGCGCCGGTCACCGTCACCTACTACTCCATCACCCAACATCTCCGGCAACTGGATCGCGACCTGCCCGCTGTCGGCAGGGCCATCTATCGCAAGGACAAGCTCGGACTGGCTGGCACCATCCACGGCGAGAGCGACCGCATCCATCTGGAAATCGTCGCGGGCGATGCCGACACCCTCAAACTGGTCGGGCGCAACACCGGTGAGTTGGCTGTGAGTGGCAATGGTCGTATCGATGCGGTCTACGGCCAGATGTATGTGCTGGTGCCCGCCAAGAGCCCGTGCTCCAGCGCACAGCCATCCGGCGCCCCGGGGGCCACGGCTGCTGGCGACAGTGGCAACGACGACTTGATCGTTGGCATCCGGTATGAAGCGGGTAGCGCCACTCTCACGACCTACAAGCTCAATGGCGAGATCGTCGGAGCGGCGCTGCGAGAAACCGATGCCGAATACAACCTCTACACCGAGGCGAACGCGCGCCATGGCCGACTGAGTGCAGCCGACCAGCTTCAAAGCAGCCCCAGTGGCTGGTACGAGTTGCTGCGCTTCGGTCGCAATCTGGGCACCGACCCCTTGCCCGCAAATGCTGCCCACTGGCGCAAAGTCGTCGTGCCGGGCCAGCCAGGCGGCGTCTGGATCAATCTGAATGCCGGCAACACCAGCAAATTCAGCGACGCCGATTTCCCGCAGTGGGCAGGCTGGAAGCTGATTGACGATGACGTGACCGACGACAACAGTCGCTGCGACTCGGCCGTGATCAACGCGATGCTGACCTCGCCGCCTCAACCCGGCGCCACGACGGTCCTCACGTCAGCGCAGAAGGCCGCTGATCGCATGCAGAACCTGTGCAAGTCCGATGTGCAGGAGAAACTGGCCAAGACCATTTGCAAGTTTCCGACCGAATGGGCCAAGGATGAAGTGCGCAAGCGCTGGGCCTGGACGAGGGAGACCGGCAACCCAGCGATGCCGTATCCGCTGGAAGACGAAACCGACTTCACGGAGATGGCGGACTTCGCGCAGAAGTTGTGTTTCTGGGAGGACCTGCCTGCTGAAGACAAAAGCCGCCTGACGATCAAGCACTGGCACTTTCACCCCAGGGAATTCATCAGGCACTTCAGGATGTGCGGGTGGCTGGCGAAAGCGGAATTCGCGCAATTGTTGCCTCGCCGATCCTACAAATATCAGCGTACGCCATACAGGGCTGACCCGGTGAGCGTGGACTGGACAACAGCTTTGCAACGAGTTTCGGCTTATTCAAATGAATTTAACAGGGTAATCAGAAAATACGGAATAAATATTGGTCCCAGACTCGCTCATTTTTTGGGACAGATATTCATCGAAACTGACATCGTGAGGACGATGAGGGAAATCGGGCAAGGGCGAAAAAACTCGAGCGGAAATTGGCCGGCGCCTGCCATGGAGTTCTATACCGTTTTTTTCGGACGAGGCATGATGCAACTGACTTGGCCGGCAAATTTCGACGGATATCGAAGTTTTAGAACTTCTGCTTCACTCCCTGATTCAACCGGGGTCTATGCGGATCAATGGGGAAGAATAACTGCAACATCGACGCACTATTGGGTAAATCCCCGTGATGGAGGGGTTCAGAATAGTTGGTTTCCGCGGTACGATCCAGATATCATTGCAAGTGATCCCTACAACGCCTGCGACTCCGCGGGTTGGTATTGGATTTCAAAAGCCGTTGGTAATCAGCAACTCAATATCAATCGAGTTTGCGATCAAGGCGTTACTTCTGCGGCAATCGGGCGGGCGTCCGTGCTAGTGAACGGGGGCGGCTATGGGTACTTCGAGAGGCAAGGATACGCGCTCTTTGTAATTCAGTATTTGAGTGAAGTTCTGCCCCGTTTCGATGAAGTTCAAGTTCAGATTTCTTATGGTAAAGCGACCGTCAATACGTTGATTAACTATCAAGCACAACGGCCATGAAGTTGAAATTTGGATTTTTCGTAATTTTTTTGAATTTTGCTCTTCCTGTGTTCGCAAGCGACGTGAACATGGAGGCAAGAAAAGAATTCAATGCATGCATGAAAGAAACAGAAATGCAAAGGCGGCAGTGCAGCTTCGGCGGATGTGGAAATGTCGCTGCAGCATGCTACCAAAGGAAACTCAATGTAGTTTCATCGTCCACGGAGGCGATGGCTAAGAAATTGAGTGTCGGGCGTTGCGGGCAGGCCGCGAATTCAGTTTCCAGCGAAATTAACGCGGTGGGTGAAAGGTTGGAGCAGCTTGTGCCGTTTGACGGAACTTGGAGTGGGTACGATGTTCAGGTAGAAGTGGCACTGCTGAAAAATAAAGTCATGAATGCATTGGCAAAAGAGTGTGCGGTGGAAAGATAGAAACTGTGCCGCCCCTTGCGTTTTCGATGAGTTCGGGACCAAGAACTTCCCAAGTGCTTGCATCGTCCATAAATTTTTGGCCACTGCATTGCCATCGATGCTGCTCATCGATGACTCGGCCATCCCGCAAATGATTGAGCAGATGTGCTGTCAGGGCTGGAATTTCCGGCTGTTGCCAGACGCGGAGCAGCGTGAAGCGCGCATCCATCAGGTGCACCGAGGCCGTGGCACGGGTGCAGCCATCGGGGTTTGAGCGAGCCTGGAGGGGCGCACGCGAGCGGTTCCCACCATCCGTCGGCGTCGATTTCTGCGCTGACGTACATCGACGGCACTGCACAGTTCCTCGCCAACTCCCAGGCAACGAACCCCTGATGCGTTTTGAGGCCTTTGGGCTGAGGATGTGCATGCTGTATTGCATCGACTAGGGAATCCACTAGCCAAATAATGCATGAAAGTACCATCGCTGGCAATCGAAGTACCAAAGCCGCAACGGCGTTTCCCCAGAATCCACCCCACGGCGACCCGACAAGAAGAGGGCGTCGCTCACCTCTAGGAGACAACATGAAGCGTTTTCTGAAAGCGGGCCTCGTCCTCGCACTCATCGGCACGGGCGTCGTGTCCCAGGCCGCCACCGAACTCGTGATCGCGACCGTGAACAACGGCCACATGATCGAGATGCAGAAGCTCACCCCCTTCTTCGAGAAGGCCAACCCCGACATCAAGCTGAAGTGGGTCACGCTCGAAGAAGGCACGCTGCGCCAGCGCGTGACCACCGACATCGCCACCAAGGGTGGCCAGTTCGACGTGATGACCATCGGCCTGTACGAAACCCCGATCTGGTCGAAGAAGGGCTGGCTCAAGCCCATCGCCACCGATGCCGCCTACGACATCGACGACCTGCTGCCCGCCATCCGCAGCGGCCTGTCGACCGACGGCAAGCTGTATGCGGCGCCGTTCTACGGCGAGAGCTCGATGCTCATGTACCGCAAGGACCTGGCCGACAAGCTGGGCATCAAGCTCCCCGACCAGCCCACCTGGACCCAGGTCAAGGAATTCGCCGACAAGGCCAACGACCCGAAGGGCGGCGTCTATGGCATGTGCCTGCGCGGCAAGCCGGGCTGGGGCGACAACATGGCCTTTCTGACCACGCTGGTCAACACCAACGGCGGCCAGTGGTTCGACATGCAATGGAAGCCGCAGATCGACACCAAGGCCTGGAAGGACGCGATCACCTTCTACGTCGACATGATGAAGAAGGACGGTCCCCCGGGCGCGTCGGCCAACAGCTTCAACGAGAACCTCGCGCTCTTCAACGAAGGCAAGTGCGCGGCCTGGGTGGACGCGACCATCGCGGCCTCGTTCGTCAGCGATCCGAAGCAGTCGAAGGTGGCCGACAAGGTCGCGTTCACGCAGGCACCGACCGCCACCACGCCCAAGGGCGCCAACTGGCTGTGGTCGTGGAACCTCGCCATTCCGGCCAGCTCGAGCAAGGACGAGGCCGCGCAGAAGTTCATCAAGTGGGCCACGTCCAAGGACTACATCAACCTCGTGGCCAAGGAAACCGGCTGGGCCTCGGTGCCGACCGGCACGCGCAAGTCGACCTACGCGAACCCCGAGTTCCAGAAGGTCGCCAAGTTCGCCGAGGCCGAGAAGAAGGCCATCGACTCGGCCAACCTCACCGACAGCACGCTGCCCAAGTCGCCGTACGTCGGCGTGCAGTACGCGGCCATTCCCGAGTTCCAGGCCATCGGCGTGGCGGTGGGCCAGCAGATGAGCGCGGCGCTGTCGGGCAAGGTCACGGTCGACCAGGCGCTGAAGACCTCGCAGACGGCGGCGGAGCGTGAGATGAAGAAGGCCGGGTACTACAAGTAAGCCGCTCCCTTCCCCTCTCCCCTCGGGGAGAGGGCCAGGGTGAGGGGGCAGCAGCGCGCCCACCGCCGGCGTCGCTTGCCCTCACCCCAACCCTCTCCCGCAAGCGGGAGAGGGGGCAACAGCCCAGCGAGGAACACACAATGAAAAGACTCCTGCCCCGCGCCCTCATGGCGCCCGCGGTGCTCACGCTCTTCCTCTGGATGATCGTGCCGCTGCTGATGACGTTGTACTTCTCGTTCGTCAACTACAACCTCATGCAGCCCGGCGAACGCACCTTCGCGGGGCTGGAGAACTTTCACTACTTCGTCACCGACCCCGACTTCTGGCCGGCCACATGGAACACGCTGCTGCTGATCGGCAGCGTGATCGTCATCACGGTGGTGTTCGGCGTGCTGCTCGCGCTGCTGGTGAACGAGCCCTTCCCGGGGCGCGGCATCGTGCGCGTGCTGCTCATCTCGCCGTTCTTCGTCATGCCCGCAGTCAATGCACTGCTGTGGAAGCACATGATGATGAACCCCATCTACGGCGTGCTGGCCGACCTGTGGCGCTTCTTCGGCGCCACCCCGGTGGACTGGCTCACCGACGTGCCGCTGCTCTCGGTGATCATCATGGTGGCCTGGCAGTGGCTGCCCTTCGCCTGCCTGATCTTCATCACATCGCTGCAGTCGCTGGACCGCGAGCAGATGGAAGCCGCGCGCATGGACGGCGCAAGCTCCTTCCAGCGCTTCTTCTATCTCACCATTCCGCACCTGGGCCGCCCGATGGCCGTGGTGATCATGATCGAGATGATCTTCCTGCTCAGCGTGTTCGCCGAGATCGCCATCACCACCAACGGCGGCCCGGGCAACGAGAGCACGAACATGACCTACCTGATCTTCAAGCAGTCGCTCATGAACTTCGACGTGGGCGTGGCCTCCGCCGGTGCGCTGTTCGCGGTGGTGCTGGCCAACATCGTGGCCGTGTTCCTCATTCGCATCATCGGCAAGAACCTCGACTGAAGGAGCGACCATGCAACCCAGCAACTTCCTTCCCCAGCTGCTGCGCACCGTCGGTGCGTGGGCCGTGGCGCTGCTCCTGTTCTTTCCGCTCGGCTGGCTGTTCCTCACGGCGTTCAAGACCGAACTGCAGGCCATCCATGTGCCGCCGCTGTTCATCTTCGAGCCCACGCTCGACAACTTCGGCGAAGTGCAGCGCCGCAGCGACTACCTGCTGTATGCGCGCAACTCGCTGATCACCAGCCTGGGCTCGACCATCCTGGGCCTGTTGATCGCGGCGCCGGCGGCTTACTCGATGGCCTTCTTTCGCACGAAGCGAACGCGCGACATCCTCATGTGGATGCTCTCCACCAAGATGATGCCGGCCGTGGGTGCGCTGGTACCCATCTACGTGCTCGCGCAGACCGCGGGCATGCTGGACTCGCTCACCGCGCTGACCATCGTGTTCACGCTGTCGAACCTGCCGATCATGGTGTGGATGCTCTACAGCGCCTACAAGGACATTCCGAACGAAATCCTGGAAGCCGCGCGCATGGACGGCGCGAGCCTGTGGACCGAGTTCCGCCACGTGGTGCTGCCGCTGTCGGTCGGCGGGCTCGCATCGACCGGCCTGCTGTGCCTGGTGCTGAGCTGGAACGAAGCCTTCTGGGCGTTGAACCTCACGTCCGCCAAGGCGGGCACGCTGGCCACGCTCATCGCCTCGTACTCCAGCCCCGAGGGCCTGTTCTGGGCCAAGTTGTCGGCCGCCTCGTTGATGGCCATCGCGCCCATCGTGGTGTTCGGCTGGTTCAGCCAGAAGCAGCTCGTCCAGGGCCTGACCTTCGGCGCCGTCAAGTAAAGAAAGGGAGACATCTCATGGCCTACCTCGAACTGAAGAACATCAAGAAAAGCTTCGGCGAAGTCGACATCATCAAGGGTGTGGACCTGCAGATCCAGAAGGGCGAGTTCATCGTCTTCGTCGGGCCTTCGGGCTGCGGCAAGTCGACGCTGCTGCGGCTGATTGCCGGGCTGGAGCCCATCACCAGCGGCAGCTTGATGCTCGACGGAAAAGACATCACCTGGGCGCCGTCTGGCAAGCGCGACCTGGCGATGGTGTTCCAGAGCTACGCGCTCTACCCGCACATGAGCGTGTACGACAACATGTCGTTCGCGCTGAAGCTGGCGGGCGTGTCGAAGAGCGAGATCAAGACCAAGGTCGAGCATGCGGCCACCACGCTCAACCTCACGCAGTACCTCGACCGCACGCCCAAGGACCTGTCGGGCGGCCAGCGCCAGCGCGTGGCCATCGGCCGCGCCATCGTGCGCGCGCCGAAGGTGTTTTTGTTCGACGAGCCGCTGTCCAACCTGGACGCGGCGCTGCGCGGCAACACGCGGGTGGAAATCCACAAGCTGCACCGCGCGCTGGGCGCGACCACCATCTACGTGACGCACGACCAGGTCGAGGCCATGACGCTGGCCGACCGCGTGGTGGTGCTGCGCGACGGGCTCATCGAGCAGGTCGGCACGCCGCTGGCGCTGTACGACCACCCGGCCAACCAGTTCGTGGCGCAGTTCATCGGCATGCCGTCGATGAACATGGTGGCGGCCAATGCCATTCCCAGCTTCTCGGCCGCCACCGGCGGCAGGTTGCCCGCGGACGGCTTTCTGGGCGTGCGCCCCGAAGGCCTGCGCGTGCACGCGAAACAGGGCGCGCCGGTGTCCGAGGTGCAGGGCCGCGTCGAGCTCATCGAGGCGCTGGGCGCCGACACGCTGATTCACGTCGACGTGGGCGGCGTGCCGCTCGTCGCCCGCCAGAACGACCGCACGCCGCTGCAGGCCGGCGACGACGTGGCGGTGGAGCTCGACCCCTCGGTGCTCCATCTGTTCAACCGCGAAGGCCGTTCGGTCAGCGCGTGAGCCCGATTCCTTCAACGCCATTTCAACGGACATTGCCGTGACCATCGCGCACATTCCACCGGCTCCCACGGAGTTCACGGTGCTTCATCTCGGCCTGGGCTCGTTCCATCGCGCGCACCAGGCGGTGTACCTGCAGCGGCTGATCGACGCAGGCGACACCCGCTGGTCGCTGTCGGGCGCCAACATCCGGCCGGACATGGCCGACGTCGTCGCGGCGCTGCAGGCGCAGGGCGGACGCTACACGCTCGAAACCGTGTCGCCGGCGGGCGAGTACCGCTACGAAGAAATCGAGGCCATCCGCGAGGTGCTGCCATGGGAGCGCTCGCTGGCAGCGGTCGTCGCGCGCGGCGCGGCGCCTTCCACGCGCATCGTGTCGTTCACCGTCACCGAAGCCGGGTACTACCTCGACGACAAGGGCAAGCTGGACCTGTCGTTCGGCGAACTCGCGGCCGACGTCGAACGCGCGCGACGCGGCGAAGCCGGCGGCGACAACGTGACCATCTACGGCGCGCTGTGCGCCATTCTTCGCGCGCGCAAAGCCGCGGACGCGGGCGCCGTCACGCTGCTGAACTGCGACAACCTGCGCCACAACGGCGAGCGCTTTCGCGCGGGCCTGCTGGAGTTCATCGCGCTCGCAGGCGACGCCGACCTGCTGGCCTGGGTGAACGCGAACACGCGCTGCCCCAATGCGATGGTCGACCGCATCACGCCGCGCCCACCGCCCGAGCTGCGCGCCCGCGTGAAGGCCGCCACGGGCCGCGACGATGCCGCCGCCATCACCGGCGAGAGCTTCATCCAGTGGGTTGTGGAAGACAACTTCGCGGCGGGCCGGCCCGACTGGGGTCGCGTGGGCGCGGAGCTGGTCGAATCGGTGCAGCCTTACGAGGAGGCCAAGATCCGCATCCTCAACGCCACGCACAGCTGCATCGCCTGGGCGGGCACGCTGGTCGGGCTGGGCTTCATCCATGAAGGCACGCACAACGCGGCCATTCGCCGAATGGCGTTCGACTACGTCACCGACGACGTCATTCCCTGCCTGACCCCGAGCCCGATCGACCTCGCCGCCTACCGCGACGTGGTGCTCGAGCGCTTCGGCAACCCCGCCATCCGCGACACCAACCAGCGCGTGGCGGCGGACGGTTTCTCGAAGATCCCGGGCTTCATTGCGCCGACCGTGCGCGAGCGCCTGGCGGCCGTCCACGGCATCGACAGCGTGGCGATGCTGCCCGCGTTGTTCCTGGCGTTCCTGCAGCGCTGGCACCAGGGCACATTGCCTTGTGCGTACCAGGACCAGGGCATGGACGAAGCGGTGGCGCACGCGATCTGCGGCGCGGCCGACCCGGTCGCCGCGCTGTGCTCGGACGCGGGGCTGTGGGGTCCCATTGCCGCCGATGCCCGCCTGATCGATGCCGTGCGCCGCGCCAGCGAGCGTGTTGCGCGTTTCATCCAGACCGAAAGCCAGCCATGAGCGAACGCCTTCAAGACCGCCACGTTCTGCTGACCGGCGCGGGCGGCGGCATCGGCTTGGCCGTGGCCGAGGCGTGCATCGCCGAAGGCGCGCGCTGCAGCGTGATCGACCGTGCCACCGCCGCACCCGACGCCGTGCGCGAACTGCAGCAGCGCCACCCGGACAGCCTGGCCTACATCGCCGCCGACGTCACCGACACGCAGGCCATCACGCACATGCTGGCCGAGGCGCAGGTGGCGTTCGGGCCGATCCACACGCTGTTCAACAACGCCGCGGTGTTCGACCTGGCGCCGCTGCTCGACAGCGACGAGGCCTCGTTCGACCGGCTCTTCGCGGTCAACGTGAAGGGCATGTTCTTCGTGATGCAGGCGGTGCTGCGCCACATGGTCGAGGCCGGCACGCAGGGTGCCTCGGTCATCAACATGGCCTCGCAGGCGGGGCGGCGCGGCGAGGCGCTGGTGTCGCATTACTGCGCGACCAAGGCGGCGGTCATCAGCTATACGCAGAGCGCCGCGCTGGCCATGGCGCCGCACGGCATTCGCGTGAACGGCATTTCCCCGGGCGTGGTCGACACGCCGATGTGGGACCACGTCGACAGCCTGTTCGCCAAGGCCGAAGGACTGCAGCCTGGAGAGAAGAAGCGGCAGGTCGGGCTGGCGGTGCCGCTCGGGCGCATGGGCCTGCCGAGCGACATTGCGGGCGCGGCGGTATTTCTTGCCAGCGACGAGGCGCGCTACATCACGGCGCAGACGCTCAATGTCGATGGCGGCAACGTCATGAGCTGATCCTGTCGTGTGTGGCCCGAACCATGAATGAAGACTTCCACCTGTACCTCGACAGCGCCGACCTGACCGAGTTGCAGGCCTGCCTGCCGCACCCCGTGGTGCACGGCGTGACCACCAACCCGACGCTGCTGCTGCGCGCGGGCATCGGCCGCGTTGCATTGCCAGGGCTGCTCAAGCGCTGCATCGACCTGGGCGCGCGTCAGGTCCAGGCCCAGGTGTATTCCAGCGAGGTCGACGGCATGCTCGAAGACGCCCACGCGCTGCTTGCGCACTTCGACCGCGGCCAGCTCGTCGTCAAGATTCCCGCCACGCGCCAGGGCCTGGACGCCGGCGCGCAGCTCATCGCGCAGGGCGTGCCCGTCACCTGGACGGCCGTGTATGCGCCCGAGCAGGCGCACTTCGCGGCGCAACTGGGCGCGGCCTACGCGGCGCCGTACCTCGGGCGGCTCGAAGATGCGGGCATCGACGGGCTGGCGCTGATCGCGCAGATGCAGTCGCTCGTCGCGCAGCGGCCTTCGTCCGGCACGCGGCTGCTGGTGGCCAGCATTCGCTCGCGCGAGGCGTATCTTTCGTTGCTGGGACTCGGCGTGGGTGCGATCACCATTCCGCCGCGTCTGTTTGCCGAACTGCTCGACCATCCCGCCACGCTGGCCGCCGAACGCGGCTTTCTGGCCGATGCGAGCGCCTTGCCCTGATCGAGAATCCAGACACCATGCGCATAGCACTCACGGGCGAAGCCCTCATCGATTTCACCGCCAGCCAGGCGGGCACCCTGGCCTTCCTGGGGCACGAGGGCGGCTCGCCGCTCAACACGGCGGTGGCCTGCGCCCGGCTCGGGCAGCCGACCGGCTTCTTCACGCAGCTGTCGACCGACCTGTTCGGCGAGCGGCTGATGGGCTTCCTGCAAAGCAACGGCGTGGACACGCGTTTCGTGCTGCGCAGCAATGCGCCTTCGACGCTGGCCTTCGTCGAGCGCACGCCGCAGACCAACCGCTACGCGTTCTACACACAGGGCAGCGCCGATGCCACCTGGGCGCCCGAGCCGCTGCCTCAGCTGCCGGCGGAATGCCGCTTCCTGCACTTCGGCTCGATCTCGCTGCTGCAGCAGCCGGCCGCCACGCGCATCGCCGACCTGATCGCCGCCAACAAGGGGCGCTGCGTGATCGTGTTCGACCCCAACGTGCGGCCCAGCCTGATCGCGGACATGGCTTCATACCGCGAGCGCGTCACCGGCTGGTTCGCGCTGGCCGACCTGGTCAAGCTCAGCGACGAAGATGCCGAGCTGCTCGCGCCCGGCCAGCCGGTCGACGCCCTGGCCGCGGACATCCTGAAAGCCGGCGCGCGCGCGGTGATCGTCACGCGCGGCGGGAGCGGCGCAACCCTCTGGCGCACGGGGCACGAGCCTATTGCCGTCGCCGCACCGCGCGTGCAGGTGGTCGACACCATCGGTGCCGGAGACACCTTCACGGCCGGGTTGTCGGTCTCGCTGCTCGCGCACGGCGTCGAGCAGCCGGCGCAGCTCGGCGAACTGGGCGACGAGACCTGGCGCGAGGTGATGGGCTTCGCCGCCACCGCCGCCGCGCTCAACTGCGCCCGCGAAGGTGCCGACCCGCCCACGCTGGCCGCGGTTCACGCCGCGCTCGCGGAGGCACAAAATACGGCTGCCGCTTCCCGGTCCTGAACCGTGCCGCCATGACGACGTCCACACGCAAGCGTTCGATTCCCCGCCAGCGCCAGCCCGAACTGGAGCGCGACTTTGCGCGCTCCCCGTCGCTGGGCTACGAGGCGCCCGAAGAAACCGGCCTGGTGCGCTGCCTGGCGCACGGCTTCCCCAGCCCGCTGGTGCGATGGCACTTCCATGAAGACTACGAGCTGCACCTGATCACCGAGACCTCGGGCAAGGCCTTCATCGGCGACTGGATCGGTCCGTTCCAGCCCGGGCACCTGGTGCTGTGCGGTCCGCGTCTGCCGCACAACTGGATCTCGCTCGACGTGCCCGAAGGCGGCGCAGCGGGGCGCGACCGGGTGATCCAGTTTCGCCACGAGCCCATCGAGCGTGCGGCCAGCGAGATCCCTGAGTTGCGCGAGGTGATGCAGCTGCTGGAGCGTGCGCGCCACGGCATCGAGTTCTTCGGCATGTCGCCGCAGGCGCAAGTGCACTGGGACCACATCAAGGCCGCGCGCGGCGTGCGCCGCCTGGGCCTGTTCTGCGAGTTCCTGGCCGATCTGGCGGAGTGCACCGACTACCGGCTGCTGTCGAGCGTGCAGATGCAGGGCGCGCAGGGTGCGGACGGCGACGCGCAGGTCGACCAGATCAACGGCATCGTCAACCGCATCACCAACAACATGGCCGAGTCGATCTCCATGTCGGACGTGGCCGCCGAACTGGGCATGAGCGAGAGCCGCTTCAGCCGCTTCTTCCGGCGCTCCACGGGCAACAGCTTCACCGACTTCGTCAACCGCGTGCGCATCAACAGCGCCTGCCATCTGCTGATGCAGACCGACCACTATGTGACGGACATCTGCTACCAGGTGGGCTTCAACAACGTGGCCAACTTCAACCGCCGTTTTCTTGAAATCAAGGGCATGACGCCGAGCGAATTCAGGAAACAGGCCGACACGCGCTTCGGCAGCGGCGTCGCTTCCTGACACCTTCCCAACACTGCAGGGAGTTCATCTTGTACCTGGGACTCGACCTCGGCACGTCCGAGCTCAAGGCGCTGCTGCTCGCCGACGATCACCGCATCGTGGGCGTGGCGCGTGCGCCGCTCACTGTCGAACGGCCGCGACCGCTGTGGTCGGAGCAGGCGCCACAGCAGTGGTGGCAGGCGCTCGAGCAGGTGATGGCGGAGTTGAAGGCGTCGCATGGCGAGGCGATGTCGGCGGTGCGCGCCATCGGACTGTCGGGCCAGATGCACGGCGCCACGCTGGTCGACGCGGCGGGCGAGGTGCTGCGCCCGGCCATCCTGTGGAACGACGGGCGCAGCGGCGCGCAGTGCGAGGCGCTCACGCGCGCCGTGCCACGCCTGGGCGAGATCGCGGGCAACCTGGCGATGCCCGGGTTCACCGCGCCCAAGCTGATGTGGGTGCGTGAACACGAGCCCGAAATCTTTGCGCGCACGGCACGTGTGCTGCTGCCGAAAGACTGGCTGCGCTTCATGCTGAGCGGCGAGGCGGTCAGCGAGATGTCCGATGCGGCGGGCACGCTGTGGCTCGACGTGGGGGCGCGCGACTGGTCCGACGCGCTGCTGGCGGCCACGGGGCTCACGCGCGCGCACATGCCGCGGCTCGTCGAAGGCAGCGAGGTGTCGGCGCAGCTCAGGCCCGAGCTGGCGGCACGCTGGGGCGTGGGCAGTGGCGCCGTGCCGATTGCCGGCGGTGCCGGCGA
The DNA here is from genome assembly GCF_051216855.1 of Variovorax monticola. Taxonomy (NCBI): domain Bacteria; kingdom Pseudomonadati; phylum Pseudomonadota; class Betaproteobacteria; order Burkholderiales; family Comamonadaceae; genus Variovorax; species Variovorax monticola. Next base: position 174,940 of record NZ_JBPJZP010000004.1, on the reverse strand, counting down.
CAACGCCGCGAGCGCGGTCGGCATGGGGCTGGTGGAGCCGGGGCAGGGCTTCGTGTCGCTCGGTACGTCGGGCGTGGTGTTCGTGTCGACCGACCGCTTCCTGCCGAACCCCGCGCAGGCCATGCACGCCTTCTGCCATGCGCTGCCGAAGCGCTGGCACCAGATGTCGGTGATGCTCTCGGCCGCAAGCGCGGTGAGCTGGGCCGCGAAGACATTCAGGTTCGCCGACGAGGCCGCGCTGCTGGAGGCTGCGGCGCAGGTGCCGGTGTCGCAGCGTGTGCACTGTCCGCTGTTCCTGCCGTACCTTTCAGGGGAGCGCTCGCCGCACAACAACCCCGCTGCGCAGGGCGTGCTGTTCGGGCTGACGCATGCGCACGGGCCCGCGGAGATTGCCTATGCCGTGGTCGAGGGCGTGAGCTTCGGCCTGCGCGACGGCTTCGACACCCTGCGGCTGCCGCCCGACATGCCGCTGCGCGAAGTGGCGCTGGTGGGCGGCGGTGCGCGCAGCGTGTGGTGGGGCCAGTTGCTGGCCGACATCTTCCAGGTGCCGCTCACGCTCTATGCGGGCAGCGAGACGGGCGGAGCGCTGGGCGCGGCGCGTCTGGCGTGGCTGGCCGATGGTGGCCCCGTGGCCGAGGTGTGTACGTTGCCGCCTGTGAAGCAGCAGCTGGTGCCGTCGACCGCCGATGTGGATCTGCACAAGACGCGGCATGCGCGCTTCCAGGCGCTCTATGTGGCGCTGCGAGACCAGTTTCATTGACTGAGCCGGGCAATAAAAAAGGGCCGCTTGCGCGGCCCTTCTTGTCTTGGTGAGCAGAGCTCAGCCGGGAAATTACATTCCCATGCCGCCCATACCACCCATGCCGCCCATGTCGGGCATGCCGCCGCCGGCACCCGATTCGTCCTTCGGTGCGTCAGCGATCATGGCTTCGGTCGTCAGCAGCAGCGAGGACACCGAGGCGGCGTTCTGCAGTGCGGTGCGCGTGACCTTCGTCGGGTCCAGGATGCCCAGTTCGAGCATGTCGCCGTACGTGTCGTTCGCAGCGTTGAAGCCGTAGTTGCCCTTGCCGGCCAACACAGCGTTCACCACCACCGAGGCTTCGCCGCCGGCGTTGTTCACGATTTCGCGCAGGGGCGCTTCGATGGCCTTGAGCACCAGCTTGATGCCGGCTTCCTGGTCGGCGTTGTCGCCCTTGACCGAGTCGCCCACAGCTTGCTTGGCACGCAGCAGAGCCACGCCGCCGCCAGCCACGACGCCTTCTTCCACGGCAGCGCGGGTGGCGTGCAGTGCATCTTCGACGCGGGCCTTCTTTTCCTTCATTTCGACTTCGGTGGCAGCGCCGACCTTGATCACTGCAACGCCGCCGGCCAGCTTGGCCACGCGCTCTTGCAGCTTTTCACGGTCGTAGTCGCTGGTCGCTTCTTCGATCTGAACGCGCACTTGCTTCACGCGGGCTTCGATGTCACCGGCAGCGCCGGCGCCGTCGATGATGATCGTGTTTTCCTTGCCCACTTCGATGCGCTTGGCTTGACCCAGGTCGGCCAGCGTCACCTTTTCGAGCGTCAGGCCCACTTCTTCAGCGATGACCTTGCCGCCCGTCAGGATGGCGATGTCTTCCAGCATGGCCTTGCGGCGGTCGCCGAAGCCAGGAGCCTTGACAGCCACGACCTTCAGGATGCCGCGGATCGTGTTCACGACCAGCGTAGCCAGGGCTTCGCCTTCGACTTCTTCGGCAATGATCAGCAGCGGACGGCCAGCCTTGGCGACTTGCTCCAGCACCGGCAGCAGGTCACGGATGTTGCTGATCTTCTTGTCGAACAGCAGCACGAAGGGGTTGTCCAACAGCGCCGATTGCTTCTCGGGGTTGTTGATGAAGTAGGGCGACAGGTAGCCGCGGTCGAACTGCATGCCTTCGACGACGTCGAGTTCGCTGTCCAGCGACTTGCCGTCTTCCACGGTGATCACGCCTTCCTTGCCGACCTTGTCCATCGCGTCAGCGATGAGCTTGCCGATGGTTTCGTCGCTGTTGGCCGAGATGGAGCCGACTTGCGCGATTTCCTTGGAGGTGGTGGTGGGCTTGGAAGCCTTCTTCAGCTCGGCGACCAGGGCCGTGACAGCCTTGTCGATGCCGCGCTTCAGGTCCATCGGGTTCATGCCGGCAGCCACCAGCTTGAAACCTTCGCGAACGATGGCTTGTGCCAGCACGGTCGCGGTGGTGGTGCCGTCACCGGCGTTGTCCGAAGTCTTGGAGGCCACTTCCTTCACGAGCTGGGCGCCCATGTTCTGGAGCTTGTCCTTGAGTTCGATTTCCTTGGCCACGGACACACCGTCCTTGGTCACGGTGGGGGCGCCGAACGAGCGTTCGAGCACCACGTTGCGACCCTTGGGGCCCAGGGTGACCTTGACTGCGTTGGCCAGGATGTTCACACCCTCGACCATGCGTGCGCGGGCTTCACCGCCGAAGACTACGTCTTTTGCTGCCATGTTTGTTTACTCCAGAAATTGAATCTAATCAGTGGGGGACAGAGCAATCCGCGCTTCGCGTCGGCTTGGTCTGTCCCGCAAATCACTTGGCTTCGACGACTGCGAACAGGTCGTCTTCCTTCATCACGAGCAGTTCGTCGCCGTCGACCTTGACGGTCTGGCCGCTGTACTTGCCGAACAGGACGCGGTCGCCGACCTTGACGGTCAGTGCGGTCAGTTCGCCCTTGTCGGTGCGCTTGCCCGGGCCCACGGCCAGGACTTCGCCCTGATCGGGCTTTTCGGCGGCTGCGTCGGGGATGACGATGCCGGAGGCGGTCTTGGTTTCGCTGTCAACACGCTTGACGATCACGCGATCGGCCAAAGGACGAAGTTTCATTGCATCTCCTGATATGGATAAGAAACGGGTTTGTGGTCGGGCGCCGGACGAGGCCCGGGTGCCCATTCGACTGGCATCGAGTGGCTGTTAGCACTCGTCGGCAGCGAGTGCTAATGATAAGGGCATTCGGTGACGTTTCAAGGGCAGGAGGTTCGGGGCGGTGCATTCCCGGGCCGGTTGCGCGGCGCCGGACCCGCCTTTTTTTGCGGCCGACCGAAGCTCGCGGACGCTGCAATGCCTGACGTATGCTGTGGCATCGTTCGATTGCACACAGTTTGTAGACAAATCATATGAAACCCAAAGCCCCGACCAAGCCGGCGCCGCGCGCCAAGCCCGGCAAGACCGCAGCACCGGTCAAGGCCTCGGGCGCCCGCAAGCCCGGGCAGGCCATGGCCAGGACCGGGCCCCGCACGCCTGCCGGGCCCGCCGAGTCCGCGCCGGCCGATGCGGCCGATGCGTCCGGTGAAGCCTCGACGAACCTGACCGATCGGGCCTACGCCGTCGTGAGGCGGCTCATTCTGCAGCGCGAGTTGACCGGCGGCGAAGTGCTGGTGGAAGGGCGCCTGGCCGAGCGGCTGCAGATGTCGCGCACGCCCTTGCGCGAGGCCCTGCTCCGGCTCGAGGGCGAAGGCCTGCTGGTGCGTGCCAACGCGCGCTCCTATGCGGTGCGGCGCATCACCGCGTCGCATTATTTCCAGTGCCTGCAGGTGCGCGAACGGCTGGAGTCGCAGGCCGTGTCGCTCGCCATGGGGCATGTGCCCGCGGAACTGGTGCAGCGCTTGCGCAGCGACATCCTGTCGCTGGATTCGAGCCAGCAGGGCTCGAGCCACTGGCGCGCCGACGACGAGATCCACGGCCTGTTCGCGCGGGCCTCCGGCAATGCCATGCTGGCCGAGACGATCGCCCACCTGCGCGTGCTGTGCCGCCTGTTCGAGGTGGTCGACCCGTTCAACCGCATCGAGGACGACAGGGCCGAGCACCTGGCCATCCTGGACGCCTACATCGCTGGCAATGCGACAGCGGCCGAAGAGGCGGTCGTTGCCCACCTGCGCCACCTGGCGCGCTACACGCTATCGAGGCTCAGCAACGGGCTGGTCACCGACTTCCCGCCGCACTAGCAGCGCGGGCGCGCGCGGTACGCGACCACCCTTTCAGTGCCGCAGGATCTTGCCGACGAAATCGCGGGTGCGGGCCTCGCGGGGCGCGTCGAAGATCTGCCGGGGGTCGCCGACCTCGACCACGTGCCCGTCGGCCATGAAGACGACCTTGCTCGACACCTCGCGCACGAAGCCCATCTCGTGCGAGACGATGAACATCGTCATTCCCTCGGCGGCCAGGAGCCGCACTGTGTCGAGCACCTCGTTGACCAACTCGGGGTCGAGCGCGGCCGTGACCTCGTCCAGCAGCAGGATGCCCGGCTGCAGCGCCAGCGCGCGCGCGATGGCCACGCGCTGCTGCTGGCCGCCCGACAGCTGGTCGGGGTAGGACTTCAGCTTGGCCCCCATGCCCACCTTCTCGAGCAGTTGGACCGCATAGTCCTCGACCTGCTTGCGCGGACGCCCCTTGACCTTGATGGGCGCGACCGTCACGTTGTCGAGCACCGTCATGTTCTGGAACAGGTTGTACTGCTGGAACACGATGGCCATCTGCGAGCGCACGCGGCGCAGCTGCTCGCGGTCGTTGTAGTCCAGGGCCTGGCCGTCGATGCGCACCTGGCCCTCGATGGGCGGCAGCAGGCCCATCAGCACGCGCAGCAAGGTGCTCTTGCCCGAGCCCGACGGCCCGATGAGGCTGACGATCTCGCCCTTGTCCACCGACAGGTTGATGCGCTCGAGTACGGTGTGCGCGCCGTAGTTGGCCTTGAGGTCAACGATTTCGAGTTGGGGCAAGTTTTTTCTCCAGGTATTTGCCGAACCGGGCCAGCGGGTAGGACAGCATGAAATAAAGCGCCAGCACCGTGCCGTAGACCAGCGTGGCCGAGAAGCCCTTGTTGTTCATCGTCTTGCCGGCGAAGGCCAGCTCGACCACGCCGATCTGCGAGGCCAGCGCGGTGTCCTTGATGAAGAGCACGAAGAAGCCGAACACCGGCGGAAGAATGATCTTCCAGGCCTGCGGCACGATCACCAGGCGCAGCGTCTGCAGGTAGCTGAAGTTCATGGCCGCCGCCGCGTCCCACTGGTTGCGGTGCACCGACTCGAGCCCGCTGCGCACGATCTCGGCAATGAAGGCGGTGGCGATCAGGCACACGCTGATCAGGGCCACCGTGAACATGGCGAGGTCGGCGTGCAGGCCCTGGAAGATGAAGAACACCAGCATCAGCGTGACCAGGAACGGAATGCGCCTGAACAGTTCGATGAAGGCCGTGGCCGCAACGCGCAGCGGCACGCCGGCGGGCCGGTCGCCCAGCCGCACCGCCGCGAGCACGAAGCCCAGCGAGAAACCGACGATGCAGCCGATGGCGGAGAGCGCGAAGGTCACGCCCAGCGCCTTCGCGAAGAACAGCAGGTTGTAGTAGCTGAAGAAGCGAGGCAGCTCCTGCAGGATCTGGTCGAGCATCAGAACCACCTCATCTTGGCGCGGAAGAAGCGCTTGCCCACGAAGGCCAGCGACAGCGTGGCGATCAGCGTGATCACGAGGTAGAGCACCGCCGCCACGGAGAACACCTCGATCGAGCGGAAGGTCTCGGCGTTGATGTTGTAGGCCCGCCCCGTGAGTTCCTCGACGCCGAAGATGGCCGCCATCGAGGTGCCCAGGGTCATCAGGATGTACTGGTTGGACAGCGGCGGAAACAGCACCCGCACGATGTGCGGCAGGATCACGTAGCGAATGGTCTGGATGCGCGAGAAGCCCAGCGTCTCGGCGGCCTCCAGTTCGGGCAGGCGCACCGATTCGAAGCCCGCGCGCTGGATTTCGGTCAGGTACGCACCGGCATTGAGCGTCATGCCGATCAGCACCGCCTGGTAGGGCGACAGCAGGATGCCCGCGTCGGGCAGCGCGAAGAAGATGAAGAAGATCTGGATGAGCTGCGGCGTGTTGGTGAAGAACACCACGTACGCGCCGACGATGCGGCGCGCCCATCGCGGGCCGTAGGCGCGCACCGAGGCGCCGCCCAGGCCGATCAGCATGCCGAGCGCGAACGCGAGGAACGCGATCTGCAGGCTCAGCCAGGCGCCGCCGACCAGGTAGGGCAGGCGCTCCAGCACCGATGAATAGTCGAACTGCATGCGCCCCCTGCGTCCTTACTTGTAGCTTGGCGCGGTGCGCGGGTCGTGCAGCATCGGGCCGCCGAACCACTTCTTCCAGCGTTCGTCCACATAGCCGCTCTTGTGCATTTCCTTGATGGCGCCGGTGAGCTTCTCGCGCAGCGCGTCGTTGCCCTTCTGCACGCCGATGCCGCAGAAGTAGACCTCGATGGGTGCGTCCACGATGCGCCAGTCGATCTTGTGCCTGGCGGTGTGCTCGGTCATGAAGTCCATCACGTCGATCATCGCGTCGGCGCGGCCCTGGGCGATGGCACGCACCGCGTCGGGGTAGTTGTCCAGCAGCAGCAACTGCGCCTTGGGCAGCTTTTCCTGCACCAGCTTCACGGGCGTGGCGCCGCGCACCTCGACCAGCCTGACCGCCGGATCGTTGAGCTCCATCCAGTCCTTGTAGGGCTTGGCCTTGGTGGTCAGCACGCCCAGCACCTCGGTGTGCAGCGGCACGGTGAAGTCGATCACCTTCTGACGCTCGGCCGTGATGGTCATGGCGCCGAGCACGGCGTCGATCTTGCCGCTGCTCACGAAGGGAATGCGGTCGGGCGAGCCGACCTGCACGATTTCGGTCTTGACGCCCAGCAGCTCGCCGAGCTTGCGCGCGATGTCGACGTCGAAGCCGTCGATCTCGTTCTTGTCGTTGAAGATGCCCAGCGGCGGAAGGGTCGGATTGACGCCGACCACCAGTTTCTTGCTGGCCACGATTTCATCGAGCGTGCGGGCCGAACTGGCCATCGGCAGGCCCATCAGGGCCGACCCCAGCGCGAGCGAACCGGCCACCAGGAAGGTGCGGCGAACGGCGTTCCTTGTTTGCTTCATCGAGAAAGACTCCTAGAGGTTGAAGGTTGATCCGGAGCCGCCGAAGCGCTCCGTATTGCCGGGTGGACGGATGCAAGACGAATGCCAGATGGCGTGTTGTCTGCAAAAAATATAAGATTTATATATTGAATGTATACAATAAAATTCCATCGGTCCAGTCCGGGTTTTCGCTTCGGGTTCGCCTGTTCATCCGGCCACTTCCTTTCATGACGAAAAGCTCAACTTCTGCAATGCCCTCGCTGCGCGACGAGCGGGCGGTGCGGCGCGGGCCCGCGGTGCACTTCATGGCCGACGGCTGCTTGGTCGACGCCTTCGAAGGCGAAAGCGTCGCGGCGGCGCTGCTGGCTGCGGGGCGGCGCGAACTGCGGCGCAGCCCGCGCAACGGTGCGCCGCGCGGCATGTTCTGCCTCATGGGCTCCTGCCAGGAATGCCTGGTGTGGGTCGGCGAACGCAAGCTGCCGGCCTGCCAGGTGCCGGTGGCGGCGGGCCTGGCCATCGAATCCCTCGGCTTCCGGGAGCAGCGCCTTGGCTGAAGCGCTCCCTTCGCCCGTCGACCTGCTGGTGATCGGTGCAGGTCCGGCCGGTGCGCGCGCTGCCTTGCGCGCGCAAGCCTGCGGCCTCGACGTGCTGCTGGTCGACGAGAACCCGGACGCGGGTGGCCAGGTGTGGCGTGCGCTGCCGCCGGGCTTCACGCGGGCCGCCGGCGTCCGGCCGTCGGACGAGGCCATGCAGGGCGACGCCCTGCGCGCCGAGCTGCGCCGCGCGGGCGTGCGTTGCCTGTTCGGCCACAAGGTATGGAACGTGGGCAGCAGCCTGCGCACCGACCTCATCGGCCCCGGCGGCGTGGTGAGCTGGCAGCCGCGCGCCCTGCTGGTGGCGACCGGCACCATCGAGCGGGTCGTGCCCTTCGCCGGGTGGACCGAGCCCGGTGTGATCGGCCTGGCCGCGGCCACCCTCCTTCTCAAGTCGCAGAACATGCTGCCCGGCCGGCGCACGGTGGTCGCCGGCAGCGGCCCGCTGCTGCTGGCCGTGGCGAGCGGCATCCTCAAGGTCGGCGGCGAGGTCGCCGCGGTGCTGGACCTCGCGAGCCGGGCGGACTGGCTGCGAACCTTGCCTTCGCTGGCCGGTCGGCCCGATCTGCTGTGGCAGGGGCTGCAATGGCAGGCGCGCCTGCGCATGGCCGGGGTGCCGATGCGCTATCGCCACGGTATCGCGTCGGTCGAGGCGCTCGGCGATGGGTTTCGGGTTCGCGTGCAGCAGGTCGACGCTACCGGTGCGCCGGTGCCGGGCGCCGCGCATTCGGTCATCGAGGCCGACAGCGTCGCGGTGGGGCACGGCCTGGTGCCCGGCACCGACGTCACCCGGCTGCTGCGCGCGCGCCATCGCTACGACGCGGCGCGCGGCGGCTGGATCGCGCACGCCGACGACGAGGGCCGCACCTCCGTCGCCGGCCTGTACGTCGCCGGTGACGGGGCGGGCATTGCCGGTGCCGCCGCGGCCGGCGCCCAGGGCGAGCTTGCGGCCGTGGCCTGCGCCCGTGACCTGGGGCTGCTGGCGCCCGGCGCGCATGCGGCGCTGCGCGATCGCCTGCTCGCGCAGTGGCGCAAGCCCGCGCGCTTCGGGCGCGCGATGGCGGGCCTGATGGCCTTGCGCGAAGGCAGCCTCGCGGGCATCGCGCCCGACACGGTGGTCTGCCGCTGCGAGGACGTGACCCGCGGCGAGATCGACGCCGCCGCGCGCGACGGGGCGCGCGACATGAACCAGCTCAAGGCCTGGACGCGCTGCGGCATGGGCCCCTGCCAGGGGCGCACCTGCGGCGACGTCGCGGGCGCATTGCTCGCGGCCCACGTGGGCAGCCGCGAAGCCGCGGGCTGCTTCACCGGCCGGGCGCCGTTGCGGCCGGTCTCGCTCGCCGAGGTGGCCGGCGACTACACCTACGCCGACATTCCCATTCCGAAGGCGGCCCCGCTGTGAGTCGCGGCGCGGGTTCCCCTTCGGCCCATGACGCGGTCGTGATCGGCGGCGGCGTCATGGGCTGCTCGACCGCGCTGCATCTGGCGCAAGGCGGCATGCGGGTCGCGCTGGTCGACCGCGGGCCGCTGTGCCGCGAGGCGTCCGGCGTCAACGCCGGCACGCTGACGCTGCACATGACGCGCGCCGCGCTGGTGCCCTATGCCATGCGCGCCTGGCAGATGTGGATGGACGCCGAGCAATGGCTGGGCATGGGCGTGCTGGCCACCCACGTGCCGGGCCTCACCCTGGCCTTCACCGAGGCCGAGTGCGAGCTGGTCGAGCTGCGCGCCAAGGCGCGCCGCGACTACGGCGCGCCCATCGAAGTCATTTCGGCGGCGCGCGCCCGAGAGATCGAGCCCGGCGTGCACCCCGGCCTGCTGAAGGCGGGGTACTGCGACATCGACGGCTTCGCCAGCGCCTACCTCACGGGCCGCGCCTTTCGCCATGCGCTCACCGTCGCGGGTGTGGAGGTGATCGAGAACGCGCCCGTCGAGGCCGTCGATTCCGGCGACGCGGGCCACGTCGTGCGCTTCGCCGGCACGGCGGGCCGAGCGCCCCTGCAGGCGGCGCGCGTGGTGCTCGCGGGCGGTGTGTGGATCCAGGACATGCTGGCCTGGCTCGGCGTGCGGATTCCCATCAAGGTGCTGGTCAACCAGCTCATCGTGACCGAGCGCATCCGGCCGGTGATGCGCACCGTGCTCAGCGTGGCCAACGGGCTGCTGTCGCTCAAGCAGTTCGCCAACGGCACCGTGCTCATCGGCGGCGGCTGGCAGGGCGAGGGCGACCGCGAGCGCGGGGGCGTGGAGGTGCGCGCGCAGAACCTGGTGGGCAACATGCGCCTGGCCGCCTATGCCGTGCCCGCCCTGGCCGAAGCCCGCATCGCGCGCATCTGGCTCGGCCTGGAGGCCGAGACCGCCGACGCCATGCCGATCGTCGGCGACGTGCCCGGCGTGCCGCGGGCCTACGTGGTCGGCAGCGCCCATTCGGGCTACACCAGCGGCCCGTTCATGGGCCGGATCATGGCCCAGCACATCCTCGGGCAGACACCCGACCTGCCTCTTTTCGATCCCGCCCGCCTGCTGGGCATGCCGATGCCCGGCGCTTGACACCCCGTTGCCATGATTCCTGAACAACCCGACGCTTTCCACGGCATCTATGCCGCCACCCTGTGCCCGCTGCACGACGACGGCCGCATCGACGAGGCGACGCTGGCGCGTCACCTGGACGCCAACGCCCGCGTCCCGGGCATGAAGGGCCTGCTGATCAACGGCCACGCCGGCGAGAACTTCACGCTCTCGCGAGAAGAAAAGCGCCGTGTGACCGAGATCGCGTTCGAGGTCTGCGGCACGCGCTCGTTGCTGGTGTGCGGCATCAACGCCGAAGACAGTTTCGAGGCCCGGCGCCACGTCGACGACGCAAAGGCCGCGGGGGCCGACGCCGTGCTGGTCTTTCCGCCGTTCTCGTGGGCGCTCTCGCAGGACGCGCGCATGGCCGTGACGCACCACCGGATCGCCAACGCCAACGCCGGCCTGCCGCTGATGCTCTACCAGGCCGGCGTCAATGCGGGCACCCTGGGCTATCGCCCCGAGGTGCTGGCCGAGCTGGTGCAGCTGCCGCATGTGGTCGGCGTCAAGGAGGGCAGCTGGGAGGCCGCGGCCTACGAGGCCAACCGCCGGCTGGTCCAGCGCGTGGCGCCGCACGTCGCCATGATGGCCTCGGGCGACGAGCACCTGCTGACCTGCTTCGCCGTCGGCAGCGAAGGCAGCCTGGTGAGCCTGGCCGCGGTCGTGCCCGAGCTGGTGATCGACCTCGACCTTGCGATGAGGCGGGGCGATCTCGCAACGGCGCGCAGCCTCAACGAACGCATCTATCCGCTCGCCAGGGCGATCTACGGCACGGCGCCGGGCGGCTACGCCACGGCGCGCCTGAAGACCTGCCTGAAGCTGCTGGGCCGCTTCCCGAGCGACGCCATGCGCGCGCCGCTGGGCCCGCTGCCGCGCGAGGAAGTGGCCGCATTGGAGCGCGCGCTGGCCGAAGCCGGCGTGTCCGCATGAACTGAACCGAACCCCGGAGAACCCACCATGACCCGCAAGATCATCCGCAACGGCCGCATCGTCACGGCCGTGGACGACTACACCGCCGACCTGCTGATCGACGACGGCTGCATCGTCGCCATCGGCCGCGCGCTCGACGTCGGGCCCGGCGTCGAGGTCATCGACGCCGCCGGCATGCTGGTGCTGCCGGGCGGGGTGGACTGCCACACCCACATGGACAACACCTTCGGCGACTCGACCACCTGCGACAGCTTCGAGTCGGGCACGCGCTCGGCCGCGTTCGGCGGCACCACCACCATCGTGGACTTCGCCTTCCAGCGCAAGGGCGTGAGCGTGCTCGAGGCCATCGAACGCGCCCGCGCCAAAGGCGCCGACGGGGCCTGCATCGACTACGGCTTCCATGTCATCGTGACCGGCGTGGACGAGCAGGTGCTGGCCGACATGCAGCATGCGATCCGGCATGAGGGTGTCTCCAGCTTCAAGATGTTCATGGCCTACCCGGGGTCGGTGATGGTCGACGACGCGGCCATCTTCCAGGCCATGCGCATGGTCGGGCAGCACGGCGGCATGATCGCGCTGCACGCCGAGAACGGAACCATCATCGAGCTGCTCATCAAGGAGGCGCTGGCCCAGGGCCACACCGCACCGAAGTACCACGCGCTCACGCGCCCGGCGATCATGGAGGGCGAGGCCACGCACCGTGGCATCAAGCTGGCCGAGCTCGCCGACGCCCCCGTGTACTTCGTGCACCTCTCGGCCAAGGAAGCGCTCAGGCACGTGGTCGAGGCGCGGGACATGGGGGTGCCGGTGTTCGCCGAAACCTGCCCGCACTACCTGTTCTTCGACGACAGCGCCTACGACAGCGAAGACTTCGACCTGGCGCGCTACGTGATGAGCCCGCCCCTTCGCTCCAAGGAGTCGCAGCAGGCCCTGTGGACCGCGCTGCGCACCGACGACCTGCAACTGGTGTCCACCGACCACTGCCCCTTCTGCATGAAGGAAGGGCACCTGGGGCGCATCAACCAGAAGCCGTACGGCCAGAACGATTTCTCCAAGATCCCCAACGGCGTGCCCGGCGTGGAAACGCGCATGCCGACCCTGTACGACGGCGGCGTGCGCGCGGGCCGCATCTCGCTGAACCGCTTCGTGGAGCTGGTGTCCACGGCGCCCTCGAAGCTGTTCGGCCTGTTTCCGCAGAAGGGCACCATCGCCGTCGGCAGCGATGCCGACCTGGTGATCTTCGACCCCGACGCGCAGCACGTCATTTCGGCGAAGACGCAGCACGGCAACTGCGATTTCACGCTGTTCGAAGGCCACGGCGTGACGGGGCAGGTGAAGAAGGTGCTGTTGCGCGGCGAACTCATCGTCGACGGCGAGCGGTGGCTCGGCAAGGCCGGCCGCGGCCGCTATGTGGCGCGCGGGGAATCGGGCGGCTGGTAGCCGGCACGCGGCATGCCCACCTACGACTACGCCTGCGCGCGCTGCGGACCCTTCGTCGAGCGACGGCCGATGGCCTTGTTCGACCGGCCCGCGCCTTGCCCCGCATGCGGCGCGTCGTCGGGCCGCGCGTTGAGCGTGCCGCACTCGCTGGGCACCCGGCGCAGCCAGGACGCTTCAGGCCGCGCGGCGGCACACGGCGATGCGTCGAGCTACCGGCGCCTGCGCCCGGGTGGCGGTTGCGCCTGCTGTCCGCCTGCCAGCGCGTGAACCGTCGAGCGGTCTCTTGCGCGTTGCCCGGTTTCGTCGGCGGGCTTGTCAGAGGGCGGGTAAAAAATTCTTTATGGCCCGCATTACCCGGTCGCGCTTCATGGAACGCGCCGTGCGCGTCACCATACGGGGATGCCTTTCACCCTCCCCATCCAGGCCGATCGCCTCTGGCAGCGCCTCGAAACACTCGCCTCCTTCACCCGCCCTGACGTTCCCTGGACGCGGCGCGCCTTCTCGCCCGAGTTCGACCAAGGCCGTCAATGGCTGCGCGGCGAGTTCGCGCAAGCCGGGCTTGCCGTGCACCTCGACGCCGCCGGCAACCTGACCGGGCGCCGCGAGGGCACCGAGCCCGGGCTGGCGCCGCTGGTCACCGGGTCGCATTGCGACACCGTGGTGGGCGGTGGCCGTTTCGACGGCATCCTGGGCGTGCTGGCGGGGCTGGAGGTGGCGCAGTCGCTGCACGAAAGCGGCGTCTTGCTGCGCCATCCGCTCGAAGTGATCGACTTTCTTTCGGAAGAGCCCAGCGACTACGGCATTTCGTGCGTGGGAAGCCGTGCTTTCGCCGGCACGCTGGACGCGGCCATGCTCGGCGCCTGCAACGAGGCCGGCGAAAGCCTCGCGCAGGCCATGGTGCGCATCGGCGCACGGCCCGACGACCTGGCCAGCGCGGCCCGCGGACCCGGCAGCATCGCCGCCTTCGTGGAACTGCACATCGAGCAGGGGCCGGTGCTGGAGCGCGAGGGCCTGCCGATCGGCGTGGTCACCGACATCGTGGGCATCCGCCGCGTCGCGTTCACGGTGATCGGCCAGCCCGACCACGCGGGCACCACCCCGATGGACATCCGCCGCGACGCGCTCGTGGGCGCGGCCCGGCTGATCGACGCGGTGCATCGCGAAGCCAGCGCCATGGACGGCCACCCGCACTACGTGGTGGCGACGGTGGGGCGCCTCTCGATGAGCCCCAACGTGCCCAACGCCGTGCCCGGCCGCGTCGACATGGTGCTGGAGGTGCGCAGCAACGCGCAGACGGTGCTCGACGACTTTCCCGAGCGCGTGATGGCCCTGTGCCACGACGACTTCCTGCGGCTGCGCGTCGCCTGCAGCGCCGCACCCCTGACGCGCACGCCGCCCACGCGGTGCGACGACATCGTCATGCAGGCCGTGGCCCGGGCCGCCGACGGCCTGGCGCTGGCGCACCGTGCGCTGCCCAGCGGCGCCGGCCACGACGCGATGCATGTCGCGGCCACGGGCCCGATGGGGATGATCTTCATCCCCTGCCTGGACGGCCGCAGCCACTGCCAGGAAGAGTGGGCGAGCAAGCAGCAGGTGGCCGCCGGTACCCGGGTGCTGGCGCAAACGCTCAGGCTGCTGGACGCACGCTAGCCGCCGCCGCTTCGAAGGCTTGCCCCGCCGCGAGCACCGCGTCGATCACCTGCCGCAGGCCCTTGCTCAGCGGCTTGTCGTTGCGGGTGACCAGCGCCAGCGTGCGGTGCAGCGGCGGGTGCAGCGCGCGCAGGTCGAGCTCGGGGTGGTGCCCCCGGCCCGTGACCGCCATCCTCGGCAGGATCGCCACCCCCAGGCCGGCCGCCACCATGGCCTTGATGGCCTCGACGCTGTCGAACTCCATCACCGGCGGCGAGGTGCATCCGCCGCGCCGCAGCCAGTCGTCGACGAGGCTGCGCGCGCTGGCTTCCGACACGAACTTGACGAGCGGCAGCGCGCCGAGCATGGCCGCCGTCACCTCGGCGGGCCAGTCGATGCTGCCGTGCTGGCAGATGGCCACGAACTCGTCGTGCAGGATCGGCGTGACGGCCAGCGCGCGCGAGCTGACCGGCAGCGTGACCACCGCGGCGTCGACCGTGTTGTCTTCCACGCGCCGCACGTAGCCCTCGGTGTTGCCCGTGCTCACGATGATGTTGAGCAGCGGATAGCGCGCGCGCAGGTCGCGCAGCGCCGGGGGCAACAGGTAGAGGCAGCTGGTGCCCCCGGTGCCGAGCCGCACGCGGCCCGCCACGCCCGCCGAATGGAACGTGGCCGCATTGATCGCGTTGGACAGCGCCGCCACCACCTGGGGCAGCTCCGCCATCAGGTCGGTGCCCGCGGGCGTGGGGCCGACACGGCGGCCCACCCGTTCGATCAGGCGCACGCCGAGGCGCCTTTCGAGTTGCTTCACCTGCACGCTGACCGCCGGCTGTGTCAGGCCCAGGCGGTCGGCCGCGGCGGAAAAGCTGCCCAGTTCGAGCACCAGCGCGAAGGTGCGCAACTGCTCGAAATTGATGGCGAGGTCGGGTTCGTTGCCCATGGATCGCATGGCGGTGCGCTGCTACAGCTGGTCGGTCGGCACGAACCACGAAAACAGCAGCAGCTGCAGCCGCGTGAGCATGCTGGAGTCGGGCTCGCTGTCGAGCACCTCGTTGTCGACGTCGCCGGTGCCGACCCACTGCACGTTCTGGCCGTCGGGGTTCAAGGTCACGCGGTACACGCCTTCGATGTCGTCGAGCTGGTAGGCGAACAGCAGGGCCTGCGCCAGCTCGAAGCTGCGCACGCGCACGCCGAACTCGGTGTTCAAAAGTGCCGAGCGCGGATCGAGGTTCATGGAGCCGAGCAGCACCCACTGCCGGTCGACCAGCGCCAGCTTGGCGTGCAGGCGCCCGCGGGCCTTTTTCAGCAGGGTGCGGAACTGGCCGGCGCGGCGCAGTTGCTGCGTGCTGACCTCGTACAGGTTCACGCCCAGCTTGAGCATGTCGACGCGGTAGCGGTTGTAGTTGATGTTGACCAGCGGCTCGTCGCTGTCGGCCAGCGAATTGGTGATGACGGTGATGTTGATCCCCTGCTCGCGCCCCATGCGGATGCGCTCCATGCCCTCGTCTCCCGGAATGAAGTAGGGCGAGATCACCACCACGTTCGAGCGCGCGGTGGCCAGCATTTCATGGAAGCGATGCGCCAGCGATTCCGTGGGCTGCGTCATGACGCCGAGTGCCTTGTTGGGGCTGTCGGCCGTGGCGTGCGCCTCGGCGCGCATCCATTTCAGCTCTGCCACGTCGGCGAGCTGCGCGCCCAGCGGCAGGTCGCCGAGCAGGTCGGTGATGGGGAGCGGGTCGGGCGAGGGGGCGTGGGCCGGGGAGGTCGCTTCTTCGAAATCGGCCTTCAGCGCCTGCGGCGTGCGGCTTGTGCTGGCCACCCTGCGCAGGGGGTAGACCACGTCGCTGTTCCAATAGGTGTCGAAGATGGCGGCGGACTCGGGGGCCACCGGGCCGGCCATGAGCAACTCGAAGTCGATGAAGTTCGCGCTCTCGCTGCGCAGGAAGTACTCGTCGGCGAGGTTGCGCCCGCCCGCGATGACCATGGCGCCGTCGGCCACGAACAGCTTGTTGTGCATG
Source organism: Variovorax monticola (assembly GCF_051216855.1). NCBI lineage: Bacteria > Pseudomonadati > Pseudomonadota > Betaproteobacteria > Burkholderiales > Comamonadaceae > Variovorax > Variovorax monticola. The sequence goes on along the minus strand of NZ_JBPJZP010000004.1, from coordinate 158,852 downwards.
CGATGGTTGAGCCGGCGGAAGTCGCCGAAGAACTCCAGCCAGCGCCCCGACGAATGGTCGCGCGCATTCACGAATGGGTTGAACAGCCGCACCTCGGCGTTGGGCTCGGCGGCCAGGCCGAGCAGCAGGGGGTCCATGCCGGCCGTGTAGAAGTCGTCGAGCAGCAGCCGCACGCGCACGCCGCGCCGGGCGGCATTGCGCATTTCGCGCAGCAGCAGCCGGCCGGTCTTGTCGTTGCCGAGCTGGTAGGTCTGGATATCGAGCGAGGACGTGGCGCGCCGCATGAGTTCGAGCCGCGCGTCGAGCGCGAAGGAGGCCTCGATCAGCGGGCGCATGCTGGACAGCCCGTCGGGCGGCGAATTGAGGCTGCTCGCCGCGCGGCCGAGCTCGGTGGCCGCGGAGGAAGCAATGGCGAAGGCCGGCGGCTCAGGCATGCGCGGGGGAAGCCCGGCGCAGCCTGCCAGCGCCAAAGCCGCGGCCATGGCCATGGCCATCAGGCGCAAGGCCGGACCGCGCAACACGGGAGACAGAAGGGCAATGAGCTTGAACATGAGGGCCGCGAACGCACGGGGGCGTGCGGGCGGCATGGTAGCTGTTTCGCCTCGAAAAGAAGACGCAATTTCACAACGCAACCCCCTGCGCAGCCTTGGGGATTGGACGAACAGGAAACAGTCTCATCTAAAATGAGAATGGTTCTCGATTGTGTTGTGGGGTGGCGTCGAATGACGAGGCTGGCGGCGTGCCGCGAAGCTGCATCGTCATTTCAACGCCGCCCGCCGCTGCCGGATACCGCTTCTATCAACGTTCCCCCCGAAAACAGCCGCCGCGACATGAACAGCCGAAAAATCAAGACCTGGGCCTGGGTGCACAAGTGGAGCAGCCTCGTGTGCACGGTGTTCATGCTGCTGCTGTGCCTCACGGGGCTGCCGCTCATCTTCCACCACGAGATCGGCCACCTGCTGGGCACCGAGGTCGAGGCTCCGAAGATGCCGGCCGGCACACCCCACATCAGCCTGGACCGCGTGCTCGACATCGCCAAGGCCAAGCACCCCGACCGCGTGGTGCAGTTCGCCTCGCAGCCCGAGGACGACGACGGCCTGTGGTTCGTCACGCTCACGCCCACGCCGGCGCCCACGGACGACTTCAAGTCGGTCGCGGTCGACGCGCGCACGGGCGACATCCTCGCGCAGCCGAAGTTCGACGAGGGCTTCATGTACGTCATGTTCAAGCTGCACGTCGACCTGTTCGCGGGCCTGCCGGGCAAGCTCTTCCTGGGTTTCATGGGCCTGCTGCTGCTGGTGGCCATCGTGTCGGGCGTGGTGCTGTATTCGCCCTTCATGCGCAAGCTCGACTTCGGCACGGTGCGCCGCGAGAAGCGTCCGCGCCTGAAGTGGCTCGACCTGCACAACCTGCTGGGCATCGTCACGCTGGTGTGGCTGTTCGTGGTGGGCTCCACCGGCATGATCAACACCTGGGCCGACCTGGTCATCAAGTACTGGCAGTACGACCAGCTCAGCGCGCTGCTCACCCCCTACAAGAACGAGCCGGTGGTGGCGGTGAACGAGCGCGCCTCGGTGCAGCGCTCGATGGACGCCGCGCTGCAGCATGCGCCCGGCATGAAGCTGTCGTTCATCGCCTTCCCAGGCACCTCGTTCTCGAGCCCGCACCACACCACTTTCTTCGTGCGCGGCAGCGAGCCCTTCACCTCCAAGCTTTTCCAGCCGGTGCTGGTGGACGCCAAGACGGCCCAGGTGACCGCGTCGCCGAAGCTGCCCTGGTACCTTACGGCGCTGCTGGTGTCGCAGCCGCTGCACTTCGGCGACTACGGCGGCATGCCGATGCAGATCCTCTGGGCGCTGCTCGATATCGCCACCATCGTCGTGCTGGGCAGCGGGCTGTACCTGTGGCTCAAGCGGGGCAACCCCGTGCCCGCGTCCCGCAAGACCGCGGCGCATGAACAGCCGGGGGTTCCCGGCGGCGCACCGGCCGAGCCGGCACCGGCCATGAAGGCGCAGGCATGAAGCAACACCAACACCAGGGCTTCTGGCGCATGTGGGGCTGGCCGATCGCGCTGGGCCTGCTGACGACCTTCGGGCTGATCTCTGCGTTGTTCAGCGACGGCGGGCTGGGCGACATCCTGGCCTGGATCACCCTGTGCATTCCGGTTGTCGTATGCGCCTGGTTCGGCTGGCGAAAGTCGCCCACCCGCTAGTTTTCCCTTGGCGTCGCGTCACCGCGACACGGCGGGTGGCACGGCCGAAGCAGAATCGGCGCGATGAACATCGCTCCCGTCGCTGCAGCCGGTCTTTTGTTGCTGGGGGCTTCATCGGCCGCGCAGGCCCAGCCGGAGCCGCCGGCCGGTCCCGGCACCGGTCCGGACGCGGGTGTTTCGCGCCTGCGCGAAATCACTGTCTCCACGCCGCGCGGCGAGGTCACGCCCTTCAACGTGCCCGGCTCGGTCGACCGGGTCGACGGCAGCGACATGCGCGACAGCCGCCTGCAGGTCAACCTCTCGGAAAGCCTGGGCGCCGTGCCGGGTCTGCAGGTGCAGAACCGGCTGAACTACGCGCAGGACCTGCAGCTGTCGATTCGCGGCTTCGGCGCGCGCTCGACCTTCGGCGTGCGCGGCGTGCGGCTGTATGTCGACGGCATTCCGGCCACCTTGCCCGACGGGCAGGGCCAGACCTCCAACATCGACATCGGCTCGGTGGACCGCGTGGAAGTGCTGCGCGGGCCGTTCTCCGCGCTCTACGGCAATTCTTCCGGCGGCGTGGTGCAGGCCTTCACCGCCTCGGGCGAAGGCCCGCCGCGGCTGTCGTATTCCCTCGCGGGCAGCAGCTTCGGCACGTGGCGCCAGTCGCTGCAATTGAGCGGCTCGCAGGGCGCGGTCGACTACCTGCTCGATGCGAGCCGCTTCCACACCGACGGCTGGCGCGAGCACGGCGCCGCGCGCCGCGACATCGCCAACGGCAAGCTGGGCATCGCGCTGGACAACGGCGACAAGCTCACGCTCATCATGAACAGCGTGCGCATCGACGCACAAGACCCGTTGGGACTCACAGCGGGCCAGTACGCGCTGGCCCCGCGCAGCGCGCCGCTGGCCACGCAGTACGACACCCGCAAGACGGTAGCGCAGACGCAGGTCGGGCTGCTCTACGAGCGGCGCATCGATGCAGAACAGGGGCTGCGCCTGATGCTCTACAGCGGCGAACGCAAGACCACGCAGTACCAGTCCATTCCCCCGTCGGCGCAGCAGAACCCGCTGCATGCGGGCGGCGTGATCGACCTGTCGCGGCAATACGGCGGCGTGGACCTGCGCTGGAATGCCGCGCTCACGCTGGCCGACCGGCCCTTCGACGTGGTCGTGGGCCTGGGCTACGACAGCCTGCGCGAAAAGCGCCGCGGCTACGAGAACTACCTGGGCCCCGTCGCGGCGCCCGTGCTGGGCGTGCAGGGCCGGCTGCGGCGCAACGAGCTCAACGAGGTGTGGAACCTCGACCCCTACGCCCAGGCCACCTGGCGCTTCGCCGACCGCTGGACGCTCGAAGCGGGCGTGCGCCGCAGCAGCGTGCACTTCAATTCGCAGGACCGCTACATCGTCGGCACGAACCGCGACGACAGCGGCAGCGCGCGCTACAGCAGGACGCTGCCCGTGGCCTCGCTGCGCTACCAGGCCACGCCCGACCTCGCGCTGTACGGCTCCATCGGCCGAGGTTTCGAGACGCCGACGCTCAACGAGCTGTCGTACCGCGCGAACGGCGCGAGCGGCCTGAACTTCGCGCTGCGCCCTTCGGTGAACGACAGCGTCGAGCTCGGCGCCAAGGCCCGGCTCGGAGGCGGACTGCTGACGGCGGCGCTGTTCCAGACCCGCACGCGCGACGAGATCGTGACGGACACCAACGTCGGCGGCCGCGCGACCTTCCAGAACGCGGGGCGCACCCGGCGCAACGGTTTCGAGCTGGGCTGGCAGCACGAGACCACCGATCACTGGCGCACGCAGGTGGCCTACACCTGGCTGGACGCGACCTACCGCGATGCCTTCTGCTCACCGTCGCCCTGCGGGACGGGCAACACGGTGTCGGCGGGAAACCGCATTCCCGGGATCGCGCGGCAGTCGCTGTTCGCGTCGCTGGGCTGGGTGCCGCCCGAAGGCTGGCGCGCGGGCGTGGAGATGCGCGCGCTGGGCATGCTCCAGGCCAACGACGTCAACACGGCGAGCGCGCCGGGCTATGCCGTCGCGGCGGTGTACGCGGGCTATCTGAAGAAGTGGGAGCGCTGGGAATTCAATGCCTTTGCGCGTGTCGACAACCTGTTCGACCGGCGCTACGTGGGTTCGGTGATCGTCAACGAAGGCAATGGCCGCTATTACGAGCCTGCGCCGGGGCGCAACTGGACGGTGGGCGTGAGCGGTGCCTACCGGTTCTGATGCCATCGGCAGCGGCATGAAAACAAAAAACGGCGGGTGATGCCCGCCGTTCCCGTGTGCAACCGCGCAGTCGTCAGAACGCCGCGGGCCGCCACTTCAGCAGCCGCTTCTCGAGCGAACTCAGAAGGAAGTCGGCGGCCAAAGCAACCACCGCCAGCACGATCATCGCCGCGAACACGCCGCTGGCATTGAACGCGCCTTGCGCCGTCGAGATCAGCAGGCCGATGCCTTCCTTGGCGCCGAGAAACTCGCCCACCACCGCACCGACCAGCGCAAAGCCGAAGCTCACGTGCAGGCTCGCCAGGATCCACGACATGGCCGACGGAATGACCACCGACATCGTCACCTGGCGCGGCGAGGCGCCCAGGATCTGCGCGTTCGCGATCATGTACTTGTCGGCTTCGCGCACGCCCTGGAAGGCATTGCCGAAGACCACGAAGAACACCATCACCACCGCCAGCGCCACCTTCGAGGCCATGCCCAGGCCCAGCGCAATGACGAAGATCGAGCCCAGCACCACGCGCGGGATCGAGTTGGCGATCTGGATGTACAGGCTGAACACGTCCGACAGCAGCTTGTTGCGCCCGAGCAGGATGCCGCAGAAGATGCCTGCAATCGAGCCGATCAGGAAGCCGATCACCGTTTCCTCCAGCGTCACCGCGACCTGCATCCACAGCGAGCCCTGCGAGGTGCCGTCGCGCATCCACTCCACGAGCTGGTCGTAGATCATCGTGGGCATCGAATAGAAGAACGGGTCGATCCACTTCAGGCGCGCCGCGATCTCCCAGCCGCCCAGCGCGACCACGAGCACGATCAGCCGCAACGAGATGATCAGGCGGCGGCGCGCGCGAATGGCCGCCTGCGCGCTCTCGGATTCGCGCGCCAGCGCAGCGTCGCTGAGCGACGAGGGCAGTACGGCCGCCGTGGGGGTGGTGGAAGGCGTCATGGTTTTTGTTGTCGTTGTCGTCGTGTTCACTGGATGACCACTTCCTGGCGAAGATCGTCCCAGATGTGCTTGGAGAGCTCGATGAAGCGCGGGTCGTAGCGCACCTCCGACGTGACGCGCGGGCGCGGCAGGTCGATCTCGTACACGCGCTTGAGCGTGGCGGGCCGTGCCGACAGCACGAACACGCGGTCGGCCAGCGCAATGGCTTCTTCCAGGTCGTGCGTGACGAACACCACGCAGCCGCCGTTGCCCGACCACAGCTGCAGCAGCTCGTCCTGCATCAGCGTGCGGGTCTGCATGTCGAGCGCGGAGAAGGGCTCGTCCATCAGCAGGATCTCGGGGTTGTTGATGAAGGTCTGCGCCAGCGCCACGCGCTTGCGCATGCCGCCCGACAGCTGGTGGGGGTAGTGCTTGCCGAACTTCGACAGGCCCACGCGGTGGATCCACTCCTGTGCGAGTTCCATCGCCTCCTTCCTGGGCTTGCCGCGGAACACCGGGCCGGCCGCCACGTTGTCTTCCACGCTGCGCCACGGGAACACCGCGTCGGCCTGGAACACGAAGCCGATGCGCGGGTCCACGCCCGTCACGGGCTGGCCCATCACCTTCACTTCGCCCACCGTGGGCTTGAGCAGGCCGGTGATCATGTTCAGCGTGGTCGACTTGCCGCAGCCCGTGGGCCCGACGATGGCGACGAACTCGCCGCGCGCCACCGACATGCTGAAGTTGCGCAGCGCCACGGTGGCGTTGCCGTCCTGCGAGATGAAGCGCAGCGAGACGTCGTCGAAGTCGATCGCCGAGGTCAAGGTGCTGTTGCTGGGGGGAATGCCGGCTCGCATGGTCACTTCGCCGCCACTGAAGCACTTGCCAGGTAGGCGTTGCTGTAGGTCTTGGACAGGTCGATGTTCTTGCTCTTCACCAGCGGCTTGTAGGTGGCGAGCACCTTCAGCACGGTCTCGGGGCCGCCGGCGGGCATCTTCGCGTCGGTGGTGAACATCGGCAGCGACGCCTTCAGGGCCGTGACATACAGCGCCTTGTCGTTGCCGTAGTAGTCGCGCGGCACCTTCTCGGCGATGTCCTCGGCGCTGTGCGTGTGGATGTATTCCATGGTGCGGGCGAAGGCGTGCGCCAGCTTGGTGGCCTCGGCCTTGTGCGACTCGGCCCAGGTGTTCTGCACGTAGAGGCTGGCGGCGGGGTACAGGCCGCCGAGCGCCTTGACGGTGTCGGCCTCGGTGCGCAGGTCGACCAGCACCTTGGCCTCACCGGTCTTGAGCATCTGCGACACGGTGGGCTCGGTGGTCATGCCGGCCTGGATGCGGTCCTGCTTCATGGCCGCGATGAAGGTGTTGCCGGCGCCCACGGGCAACAGCGAGTAGTCCTTGGAGGCCACGCCCGCACGGTCGGCCAGGTAGCGCGTGAGGAAGTCGGTGGACGAGCCCAGGCCGGTCACACCCAGCGTCTTGCCGCCCTTGGCGTCGGCCATGCTCTTGAAGCCCGCATCGGAGGCCTTGGTCGACACCAGCTCGACCTCGCCCGGCACCTTGCAGAACACGGCGATGGCCTGGATCTCCTTGCCCTTGCTCTGCAGGTCGATGGTGTGGTCGTAGAAGCCCACCACGCCCTGCACCGCGCCGGCGATCAGCTGGTTCTCGGCATCGACGCCGGCGGGCTGCGATTGCAGCTCGACGTTCAGGCCTTCGTCCTTGAAGTAGCCCAGCGCCTCGGTGAGCTTGGCCGGCAGGTAGATGATCTTGTTGATGCCGCCCACCATGATGGTGATGGGCGCGTCGGCGGCCTGTGCGAGCGGGGCGGCGGCGAAGGCGGTGCACAGGGCGGCGGCCAGCAGGGTGCGGCGGGTGGCGGACATGGTGTCTCTCCGTGTTGGAATGGTTTCGAGCGGCCCGCGCACTTCGTTCGCAGGACGAAGCCAGTCTAGAAAGCGCCATCCTTCGGTCAGCTTTCAGCCGCCTTCGGGTTTCGTCATGGTTATCCCTACATGCAGGGCGCCGGGCGTTGCTTCCTAGAATCCACGGCCACCAACCCCGCTCCCCCATGAAGCTGCTGCTGATCGAAGACAACCCGCAACTCGCGCACTGGCTTTCCAGCCTGCTGCGCGCGCAGGACTTCGTGGTCGACCACGTGGACAACGGCGACGCGGCCGACCGGCTGCTGACGCAGACGGCCTACGACGTGGTGCTGCTCGACCTCAACATTCCGCAGCTCTCCGGCAAGGCCGTGCTGCGCCGCTTGCGCGAGCGCGGCGACACGGTGCCGGTGATCGTCCTCACGGCCACCGCATCGCTCGACCAGAAGGTCCTGTGCCTGGAGATCGGCGCCGACGACTACCTGGTCAAGCCCTTCGAGGTCCGCGAACTGGTGGCGCGCATCAAGGCGCTGGTGCGCCGGCAGATGCCGGGCAAGGCCAACGACATCGCCTGCGGCGACCTGCGCTACGACCTGCGCACACGGCAGTTCACGCTGGCCGGCGAAGAGCTGGCGCTGCCGCCGCGCGAACGCACGCTGCTCGAGACGCTGATGCTCAAGGCGGGCAGCACGGTGTCGAAGCAGGCGCTGATCGACGCGATGTTCGGGCTGGACGACGAGCCCAGCGCGGATGCCGTCGACATCTACATCCACCGGCTGCGCAAGAAGCTCGAAGCGAGCCAGGCGACGATCATCACATTGCGCGGCGTGGGCTATCTGTTGCGCACGCGGCAGGAAGACTAGGAGCGGCCCGCAGTGAAGCGCGCCAGCCTTCGCCTGCGCCTGGCGCTGTGGCTGCTGCTGCCGCTGTCGGTGTTCGTGGCGATCTGCGGGTACCTCAATTGGCGCAACGCCGCGGAAGTGGCCGACTACGTGCAGGACCACGACCTGCTCTCGTCCGCCAAGGTGCTGTCGGACCGGCTGATCTGGGAAGGCGACGACGTGCAGGCCAGCGTGCCGCCGTCGGCGCTGAGCCTGTTCGTGTCGCCCGAGCGCGACCGCGTGTTCCTCAGCGTGACGGGCGCGAACGGCGAGGTGCTGGCCGGCTCGCCCGACTTCCCGCTGCCCCCCGTGCGCAAGCCCGAGGGCGTGGACCGCGCGCAGTGGTACGACACCCACTTCGCCGGCCAGCCGCTGCGCGCCGTGGTCACCACGCGCGCCATGTATGAATCCGCGGGTTCGCGTGACATCACCATCGCGGTCGGCAAGACCGAAGGCAGCCGCAACCACATGCTGCGCACGCTGTGGTGGCCTTCGATGCAATACCTGCTGATCGCGCTCGTGCTGGCCATCGTGCTGGCCGTGGCGGCGCTGACGCTGGAGTTGCGCCCGATCGTGCGGCTGAGCCAGCAGCTCGCGCAGCGCGATCCGCTGCACCTCGACCTCGTGGTGGACCCCGCGGCGCTGCACAGCGAACTGCGTCCGGTGGCCGACACCATCAACCGCTTCGTGGGTCAGCTGAAAGCGCACTCCGAGACGCAGCGCCGCTTCATCGCCGACGCGGCGCACCAGCTGCGCACGCCGCTGGCCATGCAGGCCTCGCAGATCGAGTTCGCGCGCTACACGCGCCAGCACCGCGGCGAATGGGATACCCGCCGCGCCGACATGGACGCCATGTGGGTCGCCATGCAGACCAGCAACCGGCGGCTGGTCGACGTGACGAACAAGCTGCTGCTGCTGGCGCAGGCCGAGCACGGCGATGCGCACACGCGGCTCGAACGGGTCGACCTGGCGGCGGTGGCGCTGCGCTGCGTGGAGCAGCTCGCGGCGCTGGCGGACCGCCGGGGCATCGACCTGGGACTCGAGTCGCAGGCCGGGCTCGAGCACGCCGTCGTGCTGGCGCAGCCCGCGCTGCTCGATGCGCTGGTGACCAACCTGCTGGACAACGCGCTGCGCTACACGCAGGAAGGCGCGCGCGTGACGGTCGGTGTGCGCAAGCGGGAGGGTTCGGTCGAGCTGACCGTGGAAGACAACGGCCCGGGCATTGCGCCCGAGGTGCGCGAGCGCGTGTTCGAGCGCTTCTATCGGGTGTCGCAGGACACCGAGGGCACGGGGCTGGGCCTGGCCATCGTGCGCGAGATCGCGCGTGCCTTCGATGCCGACGTGGACCTCGCAGCCAACCCGCGCGAGGCGAGCGGGCTGCTGGTCACGGTGCGCTTTGCACCGGTCGAGCCGGCGCAAAGGGCGCGGCAGGACCTGTAGGCCTCGAGGGCCTTACAGGCCGGCGGCTGCGCGCAGCGCGGGGGCTTGCGTCGTCGCTTCCCAGGTGAACTCGGGCTCTTCGCGGCCGAAGTGGCCGTAGGCGGCGGTCTTCTGGTAGATCGGGCGCAGCAGGTCGAGCATCTGGATGATGCCCTTCGGACGCAGGTCGAAGTGTTCGCGCACGAGTGCTGCGATCTTCTCGTCGGAGATCACGCCGGTGCCTTCGGTGTAGACCGTGATGTTCATCGGCTCGGCCACGCCGATGGCGTACGCCACCTGGATCTGGCACTGGCGCGCGATGCCGGCGGCCACGATGTTCTTTGCCACGTAGCGCGCGGCGTAGGCGGCCGAGCGGTCGACCTTCGACGGGTCCTTGCCCGAGAACGCGCCGCCACCGTGCGGGCAGGCGCCGCCGTAGGTGTCCACGATGATCTTGCGGCCGGTGAGGCCGCAGTCGCCTTGCGGGCCGCCGATGACGAAACGACCGGTCGGGTTGATCAGGAAGCGCGTGTTCTGCAGCCATTCCTTGGGCAGCACGGGCTTGATGATCTCTTCGATGATGGCTTCGTTGAACGAGGCCTTCATCTTGGTTTGCGTCTCGCTCTGGTCGGGGTGATGCTGCGTCGACAGCACCACGGTGTCGATGCTGTGCGGCTTGCCGTCCACGTAGCGCATCGTGACCTGGCTCTTGGCGTCGGGGCGCAGGAAGGGCAGGCGGCCGTCCTTGCGCAGCTGGGCCTGGCGCTCGACGAGGCGGTGCGCGTAGTAGATCGGCGCGGGCATCAGCTCGGGCGTTTCGTCGCAGGCATAGCCGAACATCAGGCCCTGGTCGCCCGCGCCGGTGTTCAGGTGGTCGTCCGATGCGTGGTCCACGCCCTGGGCGATGTCGTTGGACTGCTTGTCGTAGCAGACCATCACGGCGCAACCCTTGTAGTCGATGCCGTACTCGGTGTTGTCGTAGCCGATGCGCTTGATGGTGTCGCGCGCAACCTGGATGTAGTCGACGTGGGCGTTGGTGGTGATTTCACCGGCGAGCACCACGAGACCGGTGTTGGTCAGCGTCTCGGCGGCCACGCGGCTGCGGGGGTCCTGCTCGAAGATCGCGTCCAGGATGGCATCCGAGATCTGGTCGGCAACCTTGTCGGGGTGGCCTTCGGAAACGGATTCGGAAGTGAAGAGAAAATCGTTCGCCATTTTTCAAAGCTCCTTGAAGTGATTTGGCGCGTTGCCAACTCTGCGGAGCCCTGGCGAACGCTTTAGCAGAGTGTCGAAAGAATCGACCGGGCACAATCGCTTCGCGCTTGTGTTTGTCGCCCTGCAAGTTGTTCCGTAACTCGGCGACAATTTGCATTCTATTCCGAGCCGCGCCATACCATGCGCGCGCGTCCGTTTTTTGACCCCCCTCCCGTTTCAATGATCACCCTGTTCCGCCTGCTTGCCCGCGTGCCGATGCCGTTGATGCATGGGTTCGGCGCGATGCTGGGCTGGCTGGTCTGGTGGAGCGCGCCGGGCTATCGCCGCCGCTTCAAGGCCCATGCCGAGAGCGCGGGCTTCGCGCCCCACCAGTACCGTCCCGCGATCGCCGCCGCCGGCAAGATGGCCTCCGAGCTGCCCTGGCTGTGGCTGCGCCCCCACGGCCAGACCGTGCTGGACCGCGTGGTGCGCTGGGAAGGCGTCGAGGCCTTCGAGGCGGCCATGCAGGCGAAGAAGGGCGTGATCCTGGTGGCGCCGCACCTCGGCAGCTGGGAAATGTGCGGCCAGGCCATCGGCGAACGCTTCCTGGCGGCCTACGGCCCCATCACGGCGCTGTTCCGTCCGGCGCGCAAGAAATGGATGGCCGCGCTGATCGCCGCCGGCTCGCGCGACCGTCCCGGCCTGCACACGCTGCCCACCAACAACAGCGGCGTGCGCGGCCTGATCCGCACGCTGCGCGGCGGCGGCTACACCGGCATCCTGCCCGACCAGGTGCCGCCGCTGGGGCAGGGCGTGTGGGCGCCTTTCCTCGGCCGCCCCGCGTACACCATGACCCTGCTTCCCCGCCTTGCGCAACAGACCCGCGCGGCCTGCTTCCTGAGCGTGTGCGAACGCCTGCCACGCGGCGCTGGCTATGTGATTCGCTTCGAACCCATCGTCGGGACCGCGCTCACCGACCCGGCCGCTTCCATCGAGGACGCGGCGGCCGCCATGAACGACGGCATCGGCCGGCTGATCCACAGCCTGCCGGGGCAGTACGTGTGGGACTACGCGCGCTACAAGGAGCCGCGCGCAGAGCGCGTGACCGCCGCCACCGGGGAGGCCGCATGAGCTTCGGTTCCCGGCTCGGCATCGGTTTCATGCGCGCGATCGCGCCGCTGCCCCTGCCACTCGTGCGTGGCTTCGGCAGGGTGCTGGGCCGCATCCTGCACACCGTGGCCGTGCCGCGGCGGCGCGTGGTCGACACCAACCTGGCCGTCTGCTTCCCCCAGAAGTCCGAGGCCGAGCGGCGCGCCCTGGCGCGCGAAACCTTCGTCTACGTGGCGCAGTCGTGGCTCGACCGCGGCTGGCTCTGGCATGCGTCCGAGAAGGTGGTGGCGAGCCGGCTCAAGGTGGTCGGCGCCGCACCGGAGATCCGCGAGATCGCCGAGGGCGACGCGCCGATGATTTTGTTCGCGCCGCATTTCTACGGGCTGGACGCCGCGGCCACCGCGCTGACCATGCACACGGCGCGCCCCTCGGCCACCATCTACACAACCCAGCGCGACCCCATGGTCGACGCCTGGATCCGCGAGGGCCGCACGCGCTTCGGCGACGTGGCGGCGCTCAACCGGGTGGACGGCATCAAGCCGGTGCTGCAGGGCCTGCGCAAGGGCGGCCTGCTGTACCTGCTGCCGGACATGGACTTCGGCCGAGACCAGACCATCTTCGTGCCGTTCTACGGCGTGCAGGCGGCCACCGTGCCCTCGCTGTCGCGCTTTGCGCGGCTGGGCAAGGCCAAGGTGGTGCCGGTGGTGTCCAGGCTCACGCCGGGCGGCTACGAAATCCAGGTGCTGGCGACCTGGCAGAACTTTCCGACCGACGACGTCGAGGCCGACACGGCGCTCATGAACGAGCGCCTGCAGGGCTACATCGACACGATGCCGGCCCAGTACTACTGGGTGCACCGCCGGTTCAAGACGCGCCCCGAAGGCGAGCCGCCGATCTATTGATCGCGCTGAAGAAAGGCCTCGATCTCCCGGGCCACCAACTGCGGCTGCTCGTGCACGATCCAGTGGGTCGCGTCGGGCACCTTCCTGATCTCGAGCTTCGGCACGTACGCGTCGAGCCCTTCGAGCAGGCCGGGCAGCAGCGCGGCGTCGTCGAGCGCCCAGAACACGAAGGTCGGCACGTTCACCGTGAGCCGCTCGTGCGGCAGCACCGGAATGCCGTCGACGGTCTGGCCCGGCAGCGGCGGCTTCATCGGTGTCACGCGGTAGAGGTTGCACGCGCCCGTGAGGCCCGCGCCCCACACCTCGCGGTACTGCTGCTTCACTTCTTCGGTGAGCCAGCCGAAGCCGTCGGGGCCGGCCTTCATCAGCGTGAAGAAGGGCCACATGCGCTTGAAGTCGTCGGCCGCGAGCAATACCTCTGCGTCGGGGCGCGCAAGGAAATGCATGTAGGCGCTGGCCTGCTGCTGCGCCGGGTTGTTGCGCAGCTCGCGGGTGAAGGTGCCAGGATGCGGCGAATTGATGATGACCAGCTTGCCGACCTGCGCCGGAAATGCATTGGCATAGCCCCAGCCGAAGGCGCCGCCCCAGTCGTGGGCCACCAGCGCGGCCATGGTGCCGTCGGCGCTTTCGGTGGCGACGAGTTGCTGGATGTCCTGGATCAGCAGATGGGGCTTGTAGGCCGCCACGTCGGTCGGCGCGCTCGATCGCTCGAAGCCGCGCAGGTTGGGCGCCACGCAGCGGTAGCCCCCGTGCGCCGGGTCCGAGAAGTAGTCGAGCAGTTCGTCCCAGATGAACGCGGCTTCTGGAAAGCCGTGCAAAAACACCATCAGTGGGCGGCCCGGCTCGCCGGCGGCGCGGCAGCTCAGCGTGGTGCCGTTGGGCAGGCTGCGTTGGAAGGTCTCGGTCATGCTCGTTGTCTCCTTGGGTTGACTGTCGCTATTTTTTTGATAGTGAACCACGCACGCTGGACGGCCGTTGCAGCCTGTTTTCGGCCTACTCGTCTGCGGGCGGCGGCTCCGTGGGGTCGATCGGCTCGGCGGTCTCGGTCGTCGCAGTGGCAGGGGCCGCGGCTCCTTCCGGATGCACCCAGCGCCACAGCAGCTCGGCCGCCTCGCCGACACCCTGCTTCTTCAGGGCCGAGAACAGTTTCACCTCGCCGCCGCCGGCGTTGAGTCGCGTGATCGACAGCACCTTGGCGGCTTCGCTGCGCGTGAGCTTGTCGGACTTGGTCAGCAGCACCAGGAACTTCAGGCCTTGCTCCACGCGCGGGCGGATCACGTCGAGCAGGATCTCGTCGAGCTCCGTCAGGCCCTGGCGCGGGTCGCACATGAGCACCACGCCGCGCAGGCTTTCGCGCGTCATCAGGTAGTTGCCCATCACGCGCTGCCAGCGCAGCTTGGCTTCCTTGGGCACGGCCGCGTAGCCGTAGCCGGGCAGGTCGGCCAGCACGGCGTCATCGACCTTCTGCTTGCCGATGCCGAACAGGTTGATGTGCTGCGTGCGGCCCGGTGTCTTCGAGGCGAAGGCCAGGCGCGTCTGCTGCGTGAGGGTGTTGATGGCGGTCGACTTGCCCGCGTTGGAGCGGCCGACGAAGGCGATTTCGGGCAGGTCGACGGGGGGCAGGTGTTCCAGCTGGGGCGCGCTGGTGAGGAAGTGGGCGGTGTGCAACCAGCCCAGTGCCACGCGCTCGCGTTCGGCGACCTGGGGGTCCGCGGCGGGAGCCGCGCGGGAAGGATAGGCAGCGGGCTTGGCGCGCGGGGAGGGCATCTACGGACTTTCGAAACTAGACCCACATTGTAGAATCGTGAGGTTTTGCGCCAATAAATTCGAAGCGAAGCCCCCCGATATGAAGTTGTTTGCCAATATTCTGCTTGCAGCCCTCGTGGGCATCGCATGCAGCGCGAGTTTTGCAGCCGATGAACACGCGGCAACTCCAGGAGCGGCGAGTGCGGCCCCCGCGAAGCCTCCCAAGCCGGACCCTGCCAAGGGGGACACGTTGTTCAACGCGACGCCGGCCAACAGCCAGAGTTGCGCGTCGTGCCACAACGCGGACGGCAACGCCGCCATCGCGGCAAACCCCAAGCTGGCGCAACAGCATCCCGAATACATCCTCAAGCAGCTGGAAGAATTCAAGTCCGGCAAGCGCAAGAGCGCGATCATGAAGCCGCTGGCTTCCGCGCTGTCCGAAGAAGACATGCGCAACATCGCCTGGTTCGTGGGCTCGAAGAAGGTCAAGCCGGGTTTCTCGAAAGACAAGGACACCCTCGCCATGGGCGAGAAGATCTACCGCGGCGGCATCGGCGAGCGCCAGATCCCGGCCTGCGCCGGTTGCCACAGCCCGAACGGCGCCGGCATTCCCGCCCAGTACCCGCGCCTGGGTGGCCAGAACTCTGAATACACCGTGGCCCAGCTCACTGCCTTTCGCGACAACGTGCGCCTGAACAGCGCACCCATGACCGGCGTCGCCGCCAAGCTCAACGACCGTGAAATCAGGGCCGTGGCCGACTACATTGCCGGCCTGCGTTGATGACGACGCGCCTTCGAGCGTGAACTAACCGCCGACAACAACCCCAAACAAAGGGCGGGCCGATCCAGGAGGATGGCCCGCCCTTTTGCTTTTTTCTTCCTTCCCTTCATTCATTCCTCTCGCCGATGTCCGTCTCCACACATGGCCTTCGCGTTCGTCGCGGCCCGCAAATGCTTCGCGCTGCGGTGGAGCTGTTTTCGTCGATGCGCTTCGCCATTGCGCTGCTCACCGTCATCTGCATCGCGTCGGTCATCGGCACGGTGCTCAAGCAGCACGAGCCGATCAACAACTACATCAACCAGTTCGGGCCGTTCTGGGCCGCGCTGTTCCGCGCGGCCAAGCTCGACGCGGTCTACGGCGCCTGGTGGTTCCTGCTGATCCTGCTGTTCCTGGTGATCAGCACCACGCTGTGCATCTCGCGCAACACGCCGCGCATCCTGGCCGACCTGAAGACCTTCAAGGAAGACATTCGCGCGCAGAGCCTGAAGGCCTTCGGGCAGCGCGCGGAAAGCCGCCTCGATGAAACGCCCGAAGCCGCGGCCCAGCGCATCGGGCAGTTGCTGGTGAGCGGCGGATGGAAGGTGAAGCTGCAGCAGCGCGAGGCCACCGACGGCAGCCGCGCGACCCCGGCGGGCTGGATGGTCGCGGCGCGCGCGGGCGGCGCGCACAAGCTCGGCTACATCGCGGCCCACAGCGCCATCGTGCTGGTGTGCATCGGCGGGCTGCTCGACGGCGACCTCATGGTGCGCGCGCAGACGTGGTTCAACGGCAAGAGCGTGTTCACCGGCGGCGGCATGATCGCCGACGTGCCGCCGCAGTACCGGCTGTCCGCCAGCAACCCGACCTTCCGCGGCAACATCCTCGTGCCCGAAGGCGGGCAGGGCAGCGTGGCCATCCTGAACCAGGCCGACGGCGTGCTGCTGCAGGAGCTGCCGTTTTCCATCGAGCTGAAGAAGTTCATCGTCGAGTACTACTCGACCGGCATGCCCAAGCTCTTCGCCAGCGAGGTGGTGCTGCACGACCGCGAGACAGGCGAAGCGGTGCCCGCGCGCATCGAGGTCAATCACCCGGCCAGCTACAAGGGCGTGGAGATCTACCAGTCCAGCTTCGACGACGGCGGCTCCAAGGTGAAGCTCGCGGCCGTGCCGATGGCGGCCGCGGCCAAGCCCTTCGAGGTCGAAGGCGTCATCGGCGGCCCCACCACCGAGATCACCAACGGCGAAGACAAGCTCACGCTCGAGTACGCCGCGCTGCGCGTGATCAACGTCGAGAACTTCGCCGACGCCGGCCCGCTGCGCAGCGGCGCCGACGTGCGCAAGGTCGACCTGCGCCACGACATCGAGTCGCGCCTGGGCGCGGCCAACAAGGTCAACAAGCCGAAGGTGCTGCGCAACATCGGCCCGAGCATCGGCTACAAGCTGCGCGACGCCTCGGGCCAGGCGCGCGAGTACCAGAACTACATGGTTCCGGTCGACACCGGCGACGGTCAGCCCGTGTTCCTGCTGGGCATGCGCGAGAAGCCCGAAGACCCGTTCCGCTACCTGCGCGTGCCGGCCGACGACCAGGGCTCGATGGACGGCTTCGTGCGCATGCGCACCGCGCTCGGCGACGCCGACACCCGCGCCAAGGCCATCGAGCGCTACATCGCCAAGGCGAGCGACCCGAAGCGCCCCGAGATGGCCGGGCAGCTGCGCGTGTCGGCCACGCGCGCGCTCGCATTGTTCGCGGGCAGCGAGCGCGCCAAGGCCGACGCCACCACCGTGGGCGGCTGGCAGGCGATTGCCGAGTTCATGGAAGTCAACGTGCCCGAGGCCGAGCGCGAGCGCGCCGGCGGGGTGCTGGTGCGCATCCTGAACGACGTGCTGTTCGAGGTGCTCAACCTGAGCCGCGAAGGCGCCGGCCTGGCTGCGCTGCCCGACGACGACAAATCGCAGGCCTACCTCACGCAGGCCGTGCTGGCCATCAGCGACGCGCACTTCTACCCGGCCCCGGTCGCGATGATGATGACCGACTTCACCCAGGTGCAGGCCAGCGTGTTCCAGGTGGCGCGCGCCCCCGGCAAGAATGTGGTGTATCTGGGCTGCCTGTTGCTGATCATCGGGATTTTTGCCATGCTGTACGTGCGCGAACGCCGACTGTGGGTGTGGCTCGCACCCGACGGCACGGCCTCCGGAGACCCGCACACGGCCGCCACGATGGCCTTCTCGGTCAACCGCAAGACCATCGACAGCGATCGCGAATTCGAGCATCTCAAGCACAAGCTGCTCGCACTGGACAAAGAACAAACGGCGACACCATGAACACCACGACCCTCACGCTCAATGAAAGCTGGCTCTCGCGCCGCAACCTGTTCGACTGGGTGTTCGCGGCGCTGGTGCTGGCCGGCGGCCTGTTCGCGTTCACGCGCTACGCGGGGTCGATGGACTACTACGAGAAGCCGATCCTTGCCGCTGCATTGATCGCGATGATCTCCATCGGCTGGTTCTGGCGGCCGCTGCGCGTGCTGGCCCTGGTGGTGGCCGCGGCCTCGCTGCTGGCCATCAGCTCGTACCAGGGCGACCTGGCGCGGGCCGACACGGTGTTCTGGCTCAAGTACTTTTTGTCGAGCCAGTCGGCCATCTTGTGGATGAGCGTGCTGTTCTTCATGAGCACGCTGTTCTACTGGCTCGGTTTCTTCGGCGGCAAGCAGGCCGACACCTTCGATGCGATCGCCTCGCGCCTGGCCTGGGCTGCGGTCACCATGGCACTGATCGGCACCATGGTGCGCTGGTATGAAAGCCACCAGCTCGGCCCGGACATCGGCCACATCCCTGTGAGCAACCTGTACGAAGTGTTCGTGCTGTTCTGCTGGCTGACGGCCGCGTTCTATCTCTACTTCGAAGAGCGCTACAACACGCGCGCGCTGGGCGCCTTCGTGATGCTGGTCGTCAGCGCCGCGGTCGGTTTTTTGCTCTGGTACACGATCGTGCGCGAGGCGCATGAAATCCAGCCGCTGGTGCCTGCGTTGCAGAGCTGGTGGATGAAGCTGCACGTGCCCGCCAACTTCATCGGCTACGGCACCTTCTCGCTCGCGGCCATGGTGGCCTTCGCCTACCTCATCAAGGAGCAGGCCGAGGAGAAGCGCTGGTACAAGCTCACGCCGATCTGGCTGCTGGGCGTGGCGTTGTGCTTCGTGCCGGTGGCGTTCCGCCAGCGCGTGCAGGAAGCCGGCGGCAGCTACTGGGTGGTCTATGCGGGCATCTCCGCGCTGATCGCGGCGGGCATTCTGCTGGGGCGCAAGCGCATCGCGGCGCGACTGCCGGCCAACGAGGTGCTGGACGACGTCATGTACAAGTCGATCACCGTCGGCTTCGCCTTCTTCACCATCGCCACCGTGCTGGGCGCGCTGTGGGCGGCCGATGCATGGGGCGGCTACTGGAGCTGGGACCCGAAGGAAACCTGGGCGCTGATCGTCTGGCTCAACTACGCGGCCTGGCTGCACATGCGGCTCGTGAAGGGCCTGCGCGGCACCGTGGCGGCCTGGTGGGCGCTGGGCGGCCTGGCGGTCACGACCTTCGCCTTCCTGGGCGTCAACATGTTCCTGAGCGGGCTGCACAGCTACGGCACCTTGTAGGCGCAGGCTCGCGGCCTTGCCGGTCTTCGCGAAGAATTGAAACCACGCGCCGCGATGGCGCGTAACCAAAGCAGGGCCGGTCACGAACTACCCTGAGCATCACGATTCACGCGAAAGGCCTGTCATGTCGTTCCATTCCCGCCCGATCCGTCGCCACAGCAGCAACGACGGCTTCATTCACCCGCTGTCGAGCGAGATCACGCCGCGTGCCGAATACGAAAGCCGGCGCGACCTGCTCAAGCTCATGGCGGGCGGTGCGGCAGGCGCGGCGCTGGCGGCTTTCGCGTCGCGCGAAGCCTGGGCCCAGGCAGAACGCCCTAACAAGCTCGCGCCGCTGCCGGGCGCCAAGTCGGCGGTACCCGGTGCCATGTCCATGGACAAGCTCACCGAGTACAAGGACGCATCGACCTACAACAACTACTACGAGTTCGGCACCGACAAGGCCGATCCGGCCAAGAACGCCGGCACGCTGAAGACGCGGCCCTGGACCGTCGAGGTCGAGGGGCTGGTCAAGAAGCCCGGCAAGTACGGCATCGAAGACCTGCTCAAGCTCAGCGCGCAGGAAGAACGCATCTACCGCCTGCGCTGCGTCGAAGGCTGGTCGATGGTCATCCCGTGGGTCGGCTATTCGCTGGCCGAACTCATCAAGAAGGTCGAGCCGCAGGGCAACGCCAAGTTCGTCGAGTTCGTGACGCTGGCCGACCCCAAGACCATGCCCTTCGTGGGCTCGCGCGTGCTCGACTGGCCCTACACCGAGGGACTGCGCATGGACGAGGCGATGAACCCGCTCACGCTGCTGGCCTTCGGCATGTACGGCGAGGTGCTGCCCAATCAGAACGGTGCGCCCGTGCGCCTGGTGGTGCCATGGAAGTACGGCTTCAAGTCGGCCAAGTCGATCGTGAAGATCCGCTTCGTCGAGAAGGAGCCGAGCACCGCCTGGAACAAGGCGGCCGCCAACGAATACGGCTTCTATTCGAACGTGAACCCCAACGTCGACCATCCGCGCTGGAGCCAGGCCACCGAGCGGCGTATCGGCGACGGCGGCGGCCTGTTCGCCAAGCGGCGCAAGACCGAGATGTTCAACGGCTACGAAGCCCAGGTCGCGCAGCTGTATGCGGGCATGGACCTGAAGAAGAACTTCTGAACCCGCGCGCCACGCGCTCGCCGCTCCCATGAACAAGCTGCTCATGCATCCGGCGACCAAGCCGGTCATCTTCCTGCTGTGCCTGCTGCCGTTCGCACGGCTGGGCTACGGCGCGTTCACCGACGGGCTCGGTGCCAACCCCGCCGAGTTCCTGATTCGCGCCACCGGCGACTGGACGCTGCGCTTCATCTGCATCGTGCTGGCGGTGACGCCGTTGCGCGTCATCAGCAAATGGAACGCGCTCGCGCGCTACCGCCGCATGCTGGGCCTGTTCGCTTACTTCTACGTGGTGGTTCACCTGCTGTGCTACAGCTGGTTCGACATGGGCTTCGAGTGGGGCGACATCGCCAAGGACATCGCGAAGCGGCCGTTCATTCTGGTGGGGTTCTTGGCCTTCGTGCTGCTGACGCCGCTGGCCGCCACGTCGTTCAATCGCGCAATCAAGGCCATGGGCGCCAAGCGCTGGCAGATGCTGCACAAGCTCGTCTACGTGATCGCGGGGCTCGGCCTGCTGCACTTCTTCTGGATGCGCGCGGGCAAGAACAACTTTGCCGAAGTGTTCATCTACGTTGCGATCATCGGCGTGCTGCTGGCTTGGCGGGTGTGGAATTTCGCGAGCAAGCGCAGCAAGGCCAGGCAGTCCGCGGCGGGTGTGGCGCGCAGCAGCGAGAAGCCGCTGCGCACCGGCTGACGGACGGCGCTCAGCCGTCGATTTCCGCGCGCAACTGGTCTTCCATCGTCTCGCGACGGCGGATCAGCGTGGCGGTGGCGCCGCTCACCAGCACCTCGGCGGCACGACCGCGCGTGTTGTAGTTGCTGGACATGCTCATGCAGTATGCGCCCGCCGACAGCACGGCCAGCATGTCGCCGGCCACCACGTTGAGCGCGCGGTCGCGCCCGATCCAGTCGCCGCTTTCGCAGACCGGGCCGACCACGTCGTAGGTCGGTGCATCGCCGGCGCGCGTGCGCAGCGGCACGATCCGCTGGAAGGCCTGGTACATCGCGGGGCGCGGCAGGTCGTTCATGGCCGCGTCGACGATGCAGAAATTCTTGTCTTCGCCCGGCTTGGTGTACAGCACCTCGGTCACGCACACGCCGGCGTTGCCGACCAGTGAGCGGCCGGGTTCGATGACGAGCTTGCGTTGGCCGAAGCCGCGCGCGTCGAGCTTGGCGAGCAGCTGATGCCAGAGGTCATCGGCCTTGGGCGGCACTTCGCCGTTGTAGTCGATGCCCAGGCCGCCGCCGAAGTCCAGGTGATGGATCGGCACGCCGGCCGCTTCGATGGCCTCGACGAGGTCCAGCATCCGGTCGCAGGTGTCGAGGTAGGGCGATGCGTCGGTGATCTGCGAGCCGATGTGGCAGTCGATGCCGACCACTTCCAGGCCGGGCAGCTTCGCGGCGCGGCGATATGCCTCGACCGCGCGGTCGTGCGCAATGCCGAACTTGTTGCCCTTCAGGCCGGTGGAGATGTACGGGTGCGTCTTCGGGTCGACGTTCGGATTGATGCGAATGCTGATGGGTGCGCGGCGGTCTTCGGCCAGCGCCACGTCGTTGAGCACGTCGAGCTCGGCTTCGCTCTCGACGTTGAAGCAGGCGATGCCGGCCGCCAGGGCCTGGCGCATCTCGGCGCGGGTCTTGCCGACGCCGGAGAAGATGATCTTCTTGGGATCGGCGCCGACGGCCAGCACGCGCGACAGTTCGCCACCCGAGACGATGTCGAAGCCGCAGCCGGCCTGCGCGAACACGCGCAACACGCCGAGCGATGAATTGGCCTTCATCGCGTAGCAGATCAGGGCGTCGCGCCCTTCGAACCCGCGCTGGTAGGCCGCCAGGGCGTCCAGCATCCATTGCCTGGAGTAGACGAAAAGAGGGGTGCCGTGCTCACGGGCCAGCGCATCGAGCGCGAGACCCTCGACGTGCAGCGCGCCGTCGCGCTCTGCGATGTGCGGGTGACCGGGGAGGGCGGCGGACGTGACGGTGCCGGTCATCTCCGGGTCCCCGTGTTGCCGCTGCCGGCCGGCGCGCTGGCACCGGCGGCCGGTGCGCTGGCGGCTGCAGCCGGTGCGGGCGCCGCCTCGCTGGAGGATGAGGGCGACGACCTCAGGCTCTCTGGCGTCATGAGCTGCGGCAAGGTCGCCCGCTGGACGGCGGCGGGATCGGTCGGCAGGTACAGCGCGCCGCGCTGTCCGCAGGCGACCAGCCCGGTGGCGGCTGCGACAAGGCAGACCATGAGCGCAGCGCGGGGGCGGGTGCTCACTAGAATTTGGCGAACATTCAACATAGCGAAATTGTAATGACCGACATTGAGTACATGGACCGCGCCGAAGCTGCGCTCTCCGCCATCGAGCGCGGTTGCGACGGCATCAACGACGCGAGCGAGGTCGACCTCGACAACCAGCGCGTCGGCGGGATGATCACGATTTCATTCGAAAACGGCAGCCAGTTGATCGTCAACCTGCAAAAACCCCTGCAGGAAATCTGGCTGGCCGCGCGTTCCGGCGGCTACCACTATCGCCACGACGGCCTGGCCTGGGTCGACACCAAGACCGGCGAGGAGTTCTTCGGCAACCTGTCGCGCGAAGCGACCCTGCAAGCCGGGCAGCCGCTGGCGTTCGCGGCTGCCTGATCCGTCTTCATCAGTTCCTGAACAGGTCGAGGATGCGGTTGCGCTCCTCGGGTGGGGGCTGCGGGCTGATCGGCGCGCCCGTGAGGCTCTCTACCGGCGCCACAGGCGCAGAGGACTCGACACCCAGGCTGGCCACGCCGCGGCCCGGTGCGTAGTCGTCGTAGTACCACTCGCCTCCGACGCTCACGATGCCTGACGGCGGGTTGGCCGACAGTTCGGTCACCGGCACGCCCCTGATGGCGGTTTCCATGTAGTTGATCCAGATCGGCAGGCTCAGGCCGCCGCCGGTTTCGCGGTCGCCCAGGTTGCGCGGCGTGTCGTAGCCGATCCACGAGATCGCCGTCATGGTCGGCTGGAAACCCGCGAACCACGCGTCGAGCGAATCGTTGGTGGTGCCGGTCTTGCCGTACAGGTCGGGGCGCTTGAGCATGGCCTGCGCCTTGGCGGCGGTGCCGGCGCGGGCCACGGAGTTCAGTAGCGTGTCCATGATGAAGGCGTTGCGCTGCGGAATGGCACGCGCCGCCTCGTTGAGCAGCGTCGGCTGCTTGTCGACCAGCAGCTTGTCCTTGTGGTCGGTGATGCGGGTCACGAGGTACGGGTTGACGCGGTAGCCGCCGTTGGCGAACACCGAGTAGCCCACCGCCATCTGCATCGGCGTGACCGCGCCCGCGCCGAGCGCCATCGGCAGGTAGGCCGGGTGCTTGTCCTTGTCGAAGCCGAAGTTGGTGATCCAGTCTTGCGCGTAGCGCGTGCCGATGGACTGCAGGATGCGGATCGACACGAGGTTCTTCGACTTCATCAGCGCGGTGCGCATCGACATCGGGCCGTCGTAGCCGCCGCCGTAGTTCTTCGGCTCCCAGGGCTGGCCGCCGGTGGTGGCGGCATCGAAGAAGAGCGGGCCGTCGTTGATGACGGTGGCGGGCGTGAAGCCCTTTTCGAGCGCCGCGGAATAGATGAAGGGCTTGAAGCTCGACCCCGGCTGGCGCCAGGCCTGCGTCACGTGGTTGAACTTGTTCTTGCCGAAGTCGAAGCCGCCGACCAGTGCCTTGATGGCACCGTCGCGCGGGTCCATGGCGACGAATGCGCCCTCGACCTCGGGCAGCTGCGTGATTTCCCAGGTGTTCTTGGGCGTCTTGACCACGCGGATCACCGCGCCGCGACGGATCTTGATGTTGGGCGGTGCCTTGTCGGACAGGCCGGACTGCGCGGGCTTGAGGCCTTCGCCCGTGATCTGCACCGCGTCGCCGTTGGCGCGCACGGCGTCGATCTGCTTGGCCGTGGCCTTGAGCACCACGGCAGCCATCACGTCGCCGTTGTCGGGGTGGTCGCTCAATGCATCGTCCACCGCTTCGTCGACTTCCTTGGCGTCGGCGGGCAGGTCGACGAACTTCTCGGGGCCGCGATAGATCTGGCGGCGCTCGTAGTCCATGATGCCCTTGCGCAGTGCCTTGTAGGCTGCGGCCTGGTCGGCCGCCACCAGCGAGGTGTAGACCTTCAGGCCGCGCGTGTAGGTGCTGTCGCCGTACTGCGTGTACATGAGCTGGCGCACGGTTTCGGCCACGTACTCGGCGTGCAGCCGGTTCGGATCGGCTGCGTCGCGCAGGTGCAGTTCTTCCTTCTTCGCTTCGCCCGCCTGCTCGGCGGTGATGAAGCCGGCTTCCTGCATGCGGTCGATCACGTAGAACTGGCGGCCGCGCGCGCGCTGCGGGTTGTTCACAGGGTTGTTTGCGCCGGGCGCCTTCGGCAGCCCCGCGAGCATCGCGGCCTGCGCGATCGTGAGCTCCTGCAGCGGCTTGCCGAAGTAGGCCTCCGAGGCAGCGGCAAAACCGTAGGCCCGGTTGCCCAGGTAGATCTGGTTCAGGTAGATCTCGAAGATCTGGTCCTTGCTGAGCAGGTGCTCCAGCTTGAAGGTCAGCAGCACTTCGTAGATCTTGCGGGTCAGCGTCTTCTCGGAGCTCAGGTAGACGTTGCGCGCCACCTGCATCGTGATGGTCGAGGCGCCCTGGCTCTTCACGCGGTTCAAGTTCGCCAGGCCCGCGCGAACCATGCCCTTGTAATCCACGCCGCCGTGGTCGTAGAAGCGGGAGTCTTCGGCGGCGAGCACCGCGTCCTTCACCACCTTGGGAATCGCCGAGATCGGCGTGAGGTTGCGGCGCTCCTCGCCGAACTCGCCGATCAGAACGCCCTCGGACGAGAACACCCGCAACGGCAGCTTGGGCCGGTAGTCGGAGAGCTCGGAGATGTCGGGCAGGTTCGGATACGCGACCGCCAGGGCCACCGCCACCACGCACACCACCGACAGCACGCCGGCTGCAGCGATGCCGAATCCCCAGAAGAAAAGGCGCAAAAGCCATTTCAGCCAGGTCGGGCGTCGGGGGGGAGGGGTCTTGGCTGGCCCTTTGGGGCTGGATGTTTCTTGCATGGGGGGCCGGGGAGTCACCGGACATTATAAAAAGCCGCCCCCTCCCCACGATCCGATCTTTGTTGCTCTTGCATCTGGCTAATTCAAAAGTTACAAAATGCGCATTTGACGTCAGGTTTTGACAACGATTGACAGGTTTGCTCCCTGGCGTTGCTTGGTAGGTGCTACGCCTGCTGCTAGCATGCAACCGAACGCAATTTTTTCTATTGGTTACAAATACAGGGGATAGAGGGACCTACCTTGGCTGCTCTTGGATCATTGTTTCGTCGTCAGAACGCTCCCTTGCTCGGGCTGGATGTCAGTTCGTCCAGCGTCAAGCTGGTCGAGCTCGGCCGTGAGGCCAGCGGCAAGCTGGTTCTGGAGCGCTGTGCCATCGAACCCCTGGAGCGTGGCTGGATCACGGACGGCAACGTCGAGAAGTTCGACGAAGTGGCGGAAGCGGTCCGGCGTGTCATTCGCAAGAGCGGCACCCGCACCCGCAATGTCGCGCTCGCCCTGCCGCCTTCGGCGGTGATCACCAAGAAGATCATTCTTCCGGGCGGCATGAGCGAGCAGGAGCTCGAGATCCAGGTTGAGTCCGAAGCCAATCAGTACATCCCTTTCTCGCTGGACGAAGTCAGCCTCGACTTCTGCGTCACGGGCCCGAGCAGCAGCTCGCCCGGCGACGTGGAAGTGCTGATTGCCGCGTCCCGCAAGGAAAAGGTCCAGGACCGTGAAGGCCTGGCGGAAGCCGCGGGCTTGAAGGCGATGATCCTCGACGTCGAGTCCTATGCGTCGCGCCTGGCGACGGCCCGCCTGATCGAACAATTGCCCGGCAAGGGAACGGACGCCATCGTGGCACTGTTCGAAGTGGGTGCCTTCACCACCAGCATGCAGGTGCTGCGCAACCAGGAAGTGCTGTACGACCGCGACCAGGCCTTCGGCGGCGCGCAACTCACACAGCTCATCGTGCGCCAGTATGGTTTTTCCGCCGAAGAAGCCGAGGCCAAGAAGCGCAGCGGCGACCTGCCGGACGACTACGGCTCCGGCGTGCTCAAGCCCTTTGTCGAGAGCATCGCGCAGGAAATCGCGCGGGCGCTCCAGTTCTTCTTCACCAGCACGCCGCACAACCGCGTGGACTACGTGTTGCTCGCGGGCGGTTCGGCATCGCTGCCGGGCCTGACCAATGCCGTGACCCGGCAGACTTCGTTCGCCTGCTCGCTGCTCAATCCCTTCGACGGCATGGACTTCAGTTCGAACATTCGCGAAAAGAAGGTCCGGCGCGAGGCGCCTTCCTATCTGACCTCCTGCGGTCTGGCCATGCGGAGGTTCCTGCAGTGATCCTCATCAACCTGCTTCCGCACCGCGAAGCCGCGCGCAAGAAGCGCCGCGAGGCGTTCTACGGCACCTTGGGTGCCGCGGCCGTGCTGGGCCTGCTGATCGCCGGGCTGGGCTACCTGTGGTTCGAAGCACAGATCTCCGGGCAGCAATCGAAGAACGGCTTTCTTCAGGCCGAGATCAAGAAGCTCGAGGTCGAGATCAAGGAAATCTCGACGCTGCAGGAAGAAATCGCGGCCCTGCGCGCGCGCCAGCTGGCGGTCGAAGACCTTCAGGGCGACCGCAACCTGCCGGTGCACCTGCTCAATGAGCTGGTCCGGCAACTGCCCGACGGCGTCTACCTGACCAGCATGAAGCAGGACAACCAGACCATCACGCTGCAAGGCATGGCGCAATCGAACGAGCGGGTCTCGGAGCTGCTGCGCAACCTGGGCAACAACAGTCCGTGGCTGGTGAAGCCTGAGCTGGTCGAAATCACCTCGGCCAACGTCAACCTGACCCAGCGCGACCAGCGCCGCGTGGCCAACTTCACCATGCGCATCGGTCTGAAACGGCCCACCGACGCGCAGAAGGCCGCTGCCGACAAGGCATTGGCTGCAACGGCGCAGTCCAAGGGGTAATCGATCATGGCAAGCAATCGCCCCTCCCCGAAAGTGGATGTCGCCGCGGCCCTGCGCCGCTTCGGTGACCAGTTCCGCGGACTCAATCCGAACGATCCGTCGATGTGGCCGACGGTCCCCCGCTATGCGCTGTGCCTGGCTGTGACGGCCCTGGTGCTGGTCGCCCTGTGGTTTGTCTGGCTGACCAATTCCAATGACGAGCTGGAAAGCGAGCGCGCCAAGGAAGTCACGCTCAAAGCCGACTACTCGAAGAAAGTGGCGCAAGCCGCCAACCTCGAGCTGCTGAAGAAGCAGCGCGAGCAGGTACAGCAGTACGTGACCTTGCTCGAGAAGCAACTGCCCAGCAAGGCGGAAATGGACGCGCTGCTGTCGGACATCAACCAGGCCGGGCTCGGCCGCAGCCTGCAGTTCGAGCTGTTCCGTCCGGGGCAAGTGTCGGTCAAGGATTACTACGCCGAGCTGCCGATCGCTGTTCGCGTCACCGGGCGCTATCACGACATGGGCGCCTTCGTGGCCGACGTGGCGGCCCTGTCGCGCATCGTGACGCTGAACAACATCACCGTCACGCCGCAAAAGGACAAGGACATGCTGACGATGGACACCACCGCGCGCACCTTCCGATATCTCGACGACGACGAGCGGGCTGCACAGAAGCGCGCCGCCGTGTCGAAGGAGAAGAAGAAGTGAAGGCCGTTGCCAAGATGCTCTGCGTGGCGCTGGCTGCTGCGGGGTTGAGCGCGTGCGAGTCCGATCAGGGCGAAACGCAACGCTGGATGGCCGAACAGCGTGCGCAGGTAAAGCCTTCGGTGCCGCCGATCACGGCGCCCAAGAAATTCACGCCGCAGGTCTACACCGAGGCCTCGTCCTTCGAGCCTTTCAACATCCTGAAGCTCACCCAGGCGCTGCGCCGCGATTCGAATCAGCCGAGCACCTCGGAGCTGATCGCGCCCGAACTGGCACGCCGCAAGGAGCCATTGGAAGCCTTTCCGCTCGACTCGATGACGATGGTCGGGAGCATGGATCGCAACAAGCAGCCTGTGGCGCTGATCCGTATGGACAAGCTGCTGTACAAGGTGCGCGTCGGCGAATACCTGGGACTCAACTACGGACGTATCACC
Organism: Variovorax monticola; assembly: GCF_051216855.1. Lineage (NCBI taxonomy): Bacteria > Pseudomonadati > Pseudomonadota > Betaproteobacteria > Burkholderiales > Comamonadaceae > Variovorax > Variovorax monticola. The sequence continues at coordinate 130,726 of NZ_JBPJZP010000004.1, read as the reverse complement.
CGCATCAATGAAACCGAAGTCGGCTTGCGCGAGATCGTGCAGGACGCCGCCGGTGAATGGATCGAACGCGTTGCGACGCTGCAGCTGCAAGAGAGAGCGAAATGAACCAAGAAAAATCAAAGATGGCTCGATGGCTGCGCGCTGCCGGCCTGGGTCTGCTGGCCTTCGGTGCATTGGCCGTGGCCCATGCGCAAAACGCCATTGAAGCGGTGACCAGCTCGACCCAGTCGGGTGCGGAAGTGATCCGCATCGATCTCGCACAGCCGCTTACGGCCGCGCCCGCGGGGTTTGCCGTGCAGACGCCGGCGCGCATCGCGCTTGATTTCCCCGGTGTCACGAATGCGATTGGCCGCTCCGCCATCGAAGTGAACCAGGGCAACCTGCGTTCGGTGAATGTGGTTCAGGCGGGCGACCGCAGCCGCGTGGTGTTGAACCTGAAGCAAGCCACGGCGTACAAGACCGAGATCCAGGGCAAGTCGCTGCTGGTCATTCTCGAACCGGCGGCGGGTACCGCGCTGGCCGTATCCAATGCGACCACATTCGCAGAAAATCGCAACCGTGACACCCTGCCGCTGCGTGACGTCGACTTCCGGCTCGGCAAGGACAACACCGGCCGTGTGATCGTCGATCTTCCGAACAACCAGGTCGGCGTCGATGTGAAGCAGCAGGGCAAGAACCTCGTTGTGGAATTCACCAAGTCGACGCTGCCCGAAGGCCTGCGCCGCCGCCTCGATGTGGCCGACTTCGGCACTCCGGTCCAGTTGATCACCTCGCAACAATCGGGCGACCGCGTTCGCATGACGATCGAGGGCAAGGGCGAGTGGGAGCACAGCGCGTACCAGAGCGAGAACCAATTCGTGGTCGAAATGCGGGCCCGCAAGGTCGACCCGACGAAGCTGACGCAAGGCGTGGGCTACAACGGCGAGAAGCTCTCGCTCAACTTCCAGAACATCGAGATCCGTTCGCTGCTGCAGGTGATCGCCGACTTCACGAACTTCAACATCGTGACCTCGGATTCCGTCACCGGCGCGCTGACGCTGCGGCTGAAAGACGTGCCGTGGGACCAGGCACTCGACATCATCATGCAGGCCAAGAACCTGGGCATGCGCAAGAACGGCAGCGTGCTGTGGATCGCGCCCAAGGACGAACTCAACGCCAAGGAAAAGCTCGAGTTCGAGGCCAAGGCGGCCATCGAAAACCTGGAGCCGCTGCGCACGCAGTCGTTCCAGCTGAACTACACCAAGGCCTTGGTGATCGCGCAAGGCTTGACCGGCTCGGGCGCCTCCGCGGGTGGCGGTGGCGGTGGCGGTGGTGGCAACACGAGCCGCATCCTGAGCCCCCGCGGCAGCGTGATCGCCGAATCGCGCACCAACCAGCTCTTCGTGTCCGACATTCCGTCGCGCCTGGCGCAGGTTTCCGAGTTGATCCAGAAGCTCGACATTCCGGTTCGCCAGGTGTTGATCGAGGCGCGCATCGTGGAGGCGTCCGACACCTTCGGCAAGTCGCTGGGCGTGAGACTCGGTGGCGGCATTTCCGGCGAACGCTTTGCGTCGTCGGCGGGCAACCGCGCTTTCGCCACGGTCGGCGGCGTACCCAGTACAGGTACCACGGGCACCGGGTTCACCAACTCCAACTTCATCAACCTGCCGGCAGGCGATGCGGGCGGCACCGGCAACTCGGCAGGCGCCTTCGCGATCTCACTCTTCAATTCGAGCTTCTCGCGCATGCTGAACCTCGAAATCTCGGCGCTCGAGGCCGATGGCAAGGGCAAGCTGGTGTCCAGCCCCCGCGTGATCACGGCCGACCAGACCAAGGCGCTGATCGAGCAGGGCGAGGAAATTCCTTACCAGCAGGCTACATCCAGCGGTGCGACCTCGATCTCGTTCCGCAAGGCGGTGCTGAAGCTCGAGGTGACGCCGCAGATCACGCCCGAAGGCAACATCATCCTGACGCTGGACGTCAGCAAGGACGCGCGCGGCGTGAACACGTCGGCGGGCCCGGCCATCAACACCAAGCACGTGCAAACCGAGGTGCTGGTCGAGAACGGCGGCACGGTCGTCATCGGTGGTATCTTCGAACTCACCGAAACCAATGACGAATCGCGCGTGCCGGTGCTGGGTGAAGTGCCCTACCTGGGGGCACTGTTCCGCAAGCGCGAACGCGTTGCAAACAAGACCGAAATGCTCGTCTTTATCACTCCGAAGATGATTACCGACCGCAACGCCGCGCGCTGACGCGCGGGCGTAGCAGCCACCGCGTGGCGGTCGCACTCGTCGGGTTGCCCGGCGCCGGAAAATCTGCAGTGGGCCGGCGCCTGGGGATGCGGCTGGCCCTTCCTTTCATCGACACCGATCACGTGATCGAGCAGCGCATCGGCTGTTCGATCCGTGATTTTTTCGATCGTGAAGGTGAGGTCGTGTTCCGCGACCTTGAACAAGAGGTCATCGCCGACCTGGCGGCCAACGCCCAGGGCGTGCTGGCCACCGGCGGCGGGGCGGTGTTGCGCGATGCCAACCGCAACCAGCTGCGCGATCACTTCCACGTGATCTACCTGCGCTCGTCCCCCGAGGACCTGTTCAGGCGCCTGCGTCACGACGTCAAGCGTCCCTTGCTGCAGGTGGCCGATCCGCTGGGCCGCCTGCGGGAGCTGCACGACGCGCGCGACCCGTTCTACCGGGAAACCGCGCACGACGTGGTCGACACAGGCCGTCCGTCCATCGCCATGCTGGTGAACATCATCGTCATGCAGCTCGAACTGGCCGGGATCGTCGAGCCCGGAGCCCATCCGGAAGAGCCCGCCGCCTGAGCCGGCCCTGGCTGCAGCGCCTAAACTCGCTGCCATGTCCTTGTCCGTACTTTCCGCTGCGCCAGAACGCGTCGACATCCAGCTCGGCGAGCGCAGCTATCCCATCCTGATCGGTGCCGGCCTGCTGGACGCTCCCGAGAGCTTCGCCGCCGCGCCGGCGGCCGCTTCCGCCCTGATCGTCAGCAACACCACGGTGGCGCCGCTCTATGCGAAGGCCCTGCAAGCTGCCCTTGCAGGCCGCTACCGCACGGTTCACCTGCTCGAGCTGCCCGACGGCGAAGTGCACAAGAACCTGCAAACGCTGAACCTGATCTTCGACGCCCTGCTGGGCCACGGCAGCGACCGCAAGACGGTGATGTTCGCGCTCGGCGGCGGCGTGGTGGGCGACATGACCGGCTTCGCTGCCGCCAGCTACATGCGCGGCGTGCCTTTCGTCCAGGTGCCGACCACGCTGCTCGCGCAGGTCGACTCCTCGGTGGGCGGCAAGACGGCCATCAACCACCCGCTGGGCAAGAACATGATCGGTGCGTTCTACCAGCCGCAGCTCGTGGTGTGCGACCTGGCCACGCTGCAGACCCTGCCGCCGCGCGAACTCAGCGCCGGCCTGGCCGAGGTCATCAAGTACGGCCCGATCCACGACATGGCCTTCTTCGACTGGACCGAGGCGAACATCGACGCGCTGGTGGCGCGCGACCCGGCCGCGCTGGCCTACGCCGTCAAGCGCAGTTGCGAGATCAAGGCGCTGGTGGTCGGCCAGGACGAGCGCGAGACCGGCCTGCGTGCGATCCTCAATTTCGGCCACACCTTCGGCCATGCGATCGAGTCGGGCCTGGGCTACGGCGAGTGGCTGCACGGCGAGGGCGTCGGCTGCGGCATGGTCATGGCGGCGCACCTGTCGCAGCGGCTCGGCGGCGTCGACGCGGCCTTCGTCGAGCGGCTCACGCGCCTGATCCAGCGTGCCGGCCTGCCGACCGTCGGCCCGGCACTGGGGGCCGAGCGCTACCTGCAGCTGATGCGCGTCGACAAGAAGTCCGAAGCCGGCGAGATCCGCTTCGTGGTGATCGACAAGCCCGGCTCCGCCGTGGTCCGCAGCGCGCCGGACGCGCTGGTGCGCGAAGTGCTCGCGCAATGCTGCGAGGGATGAGCGCCGCACCGGGCCGCCCCAAGCAAGCTCGCTCCCGCTTGGCGGGAAGGCGCGCAGCGCCAAGGGTGCACCAGTGAGCGCCGCGCCGGGCCGCCCCAAGCAAGCTCGCTCCCGCTTGGCGGGAAGGCGCGCAGCGTCAAGGGTGCCCCAATGAATCTCGCTGCCTATGCCTGCCACCCCGCGCAATCGCGCGGCCGCAGGCATGCCGAGCCGCCCGCGCCCACGCGCGATGCTTTCCAGCGCGACCGCGACCGCATCGTGCATTCGACGGCCTTCCGCCGGCTGGTCTACAAGACCCAGGTCTTCCTGAACCACGAAGGCGACCTGTTTCGCACTCGGCTCACGCATTCGCTGGAAGTCGCCCAGCTCGGCCGCTCCATTGCCCGCGCGCTGCACATCAACGAAGACCTGGTCGAGGCGATCGCGCTGGCGCACGACCTGGGCCACACGCCCTTCGGACACGCCGGGCAGGATGCGCTCAATGCCTGCATGTCCGGGCATGGCGGCTTCGAGCACAACCTGCAAAGCCTGCGCGTGGTCGATGCGCTCGAGCATCGCTACCCGCAGTACGACGGCCTGAACCTCAGCTTCGAAACCCGCGAGGGCATCCTCAAGCACTGCTCGCGCGCCAATGCCGAGAAGCTGGAAGCCGCCGAGCCGAATGGCGTGGCCCGGCGCTTTCTGGACCGCACGCAGCCGGGCCTCGAAGCCCAGCTGTGCAACCTGGCCGATGCCATCGCCTACAACGCCCACGACATCGACGACGGCGTGCGCTCGGGCCTCATCAGCGTCGAGCAGCTGTCCGACGTGGCGCTGTTCGAGCGCTACCGCCGCGAGGCGCTCAAAGAGCACCCGCAATTGCAGGGCCGCCGCGTGCTCTACGAGACCATCCGTCGCATGCTGAGCGCGCAGGTCTACGACGTGATCGACGCGACGCGCGCCGCGCTGGAGGCGCTCGGACCGGCCGACGCCGATGCGGTGCGCCAGGCAACACCCGTCGTTGCATTCAGCGAGGCCATGCAGGCGCAATCGGAAGACCTGAAGCGCTTTCTCTTTCGCAACCTCTACCGCCATCCCCAGGTCACGCAGACCACCGACCAAGCGCAAGCGGTGGTGCGGGAGCTGTTCGACGCCTACCTCGCGCGCAGCGCCGAGATGCCCGACGCCTATGCCGGGCGCGGCGACCGGCACCGCGCGGTGGCCGACTACATCGCGGGCATGACCGACCGTTTTGCCATGCGCGAGCATGAGCGGCTCACGGGCCGCCGGGGCATCGCGTGAGCCCTGCCGCGTCTGCGTCCGCATCCGCACGACCGCGCGTGCCGGTCGCCGCCTTCGCCGTGCTGCTGGGCGGCGTCAGTGCTGCGTTGCATCTGGGCAAGCTGCCGCCGGCCGTGCCCGCGTTGCAGGCCTCGCTCGGCATCGGCCTGGTGGAGGCGGGATTCCTGCTGTCGCTCGTTCAGGTGGCGAGCATGACGCTCGGGCTGGCCGCGGGCCTGGCGGCCGACAGCATCGGCCTGCGCCGCAGCATGCTGACGGGGCTGGGCGTGCTGACAGTGGCCAGCCTGGTGGGCGGCTTGGTCGGCGTCGGCGCGTTGGGCGGCACGCACGCCGTGGCGTGGTTGCTGGCGCTGCGCGCGGTCGAGGGCATCGGTTTTCTGCTGGCCGTGATGCCAGGGCCTGGATTGATTCGCGCCCTTACGCCGCCAGGCGCCGACAAGGCCGCGCTGGGCCTGTGGGGCGCCTACATGCCGCTGGGCGTGGCGCTGGCGCTACTGCTCGGACCGGCGCTGATCGCGTGGGGCGGATGGGCCGACTGGTGGTGGGCGCTGTCGCTGGTCTCCGCGCTGGCCGCGCTGTGGGTATGGCGGGCGGTGCCGGCCGACCGGTTGCGGCCGGTGGCCCCGGCGAACGTGTCGATCGGCTGGTCGTCGCGCCTGCGTGCCACCGTCGGTGCCCGCGCGCCCTGGCTGGTCGGCCTGACCTTCGCCGTGTACTCGGCCCAGTGGATGGCGGTGATCGGCTTCCTGCCCGCCATCTATGCGGGCGCCGGCGTGTCGCCCGCCTGGAACGCGGTGCTGACCGCGCTGGCCGCCGCCATGAACATCGTCGGCAACATCGCCGGCGGCCGCTGGCTGCAACGCGGCGTGGCACCGCAGCGGCTGCTGCAGCTCGGTTTCCTGACGATGGCGCTGGGCGGCGTGGCGGCCTTCGCGCAACTGGGGCAGGGCACCGATGCAAAGAGCCTGCCGCCCGCGCTGCGCTACCTCGCGGTCTGTGCGTTCTCGCTGGGCGGCGGCATGGTACCGGCCACGCTGTTCTTTCTCGGCGTGCGGCTGGCGCCGGGGCCCTCCACCGTCTCGACGACGATCGGCCTCATGCAGCAGGCCTCGTCGCTCGGCCAGTTCCTGGCGCCGCCGGCGGTGGCGTGGGTGGCCCACCGCGCTGGCGGCTGGCACTGGACATGGACGGCCACGCTGGCCTGCTCGCTGGCCGGTATGGCGCTCGCGCGGCGCCTGGGGCGGATTCGCCCTGCGGCGGAGATGGCATGAGCACCCCGGCGACAATCGACTCCCGTCAGGCCGAAGCCGACATGCGCCGCTGGCTGGAGCGCGCGGTGATCGGCCTGAACCTGTGCCCGTTCGCGAAAGCCGTGCATGCGAAGGGGCAGATCCACTACGCCGTGTACGAGAGCGCCGAACAGGCCGACCTGATGGACGCGCTCCTGTCCGAAGCCAAAGACCTCGCGGCGCTCGACGCCGTCCAGCGCGACACCACCCTTTTGATTGCACCCAACACCTTGGCCGACTTCCTGGACTTCAACGATTTCACGGCGCGTGCCGAACGCCAGCTTGTGCGCGCCGGCTACGACGGCGTGTTCCAGCTGGCGAGCTTTCATCCGCACTTCCAGTTCGCGGGCACCGAAGCCGACGACATCGGCAACGCCACCAACCGCGCGCCGTACCCCACGCTGCACCTGCTGCGCGAAGACAGCGTGGACCGCGCGGTCGAAGCCTTCCCCGATGCGGAAATGATCTTCGAGCGCAACATCGACACCCTTGAAGCGCTGGGCTCGCAAGGCTGGGCCGCGCTGGACGTCGGCCCCGGGAGTGCCAAGGCATGAACACCAAATTCGCAGCGCAAGCCCCCCGGACGAACAAGGCCGCCAAGGCGGACGCGGAACTGGCCGAGGTGCTGAAGCCGGGCCAGTCCGTCGAACTGCTCAAGGAGCTGCACATCCTCACCCGCGAGGGCCGGCTCAACCAGGACTCGCGGCGAAAGCTCAAGCAGGTCTACCACCTGTTCCAGTTCATCGAGCAGCTGCTGCGCGAGTTGCCGGAAGAGGGCGCGGGCGCCACCCTGGCCGACCATGGCGCGGGCAAGTCGTACCTGGGTTTCATCATTTACGACCTGTTCTTCCGCCCGCGGCAGGGCGGGGGGCATGTCTACGGCATCGAGACGCGCAGCGAGCTGGTCGAGCGCTCGCGCGTGCTGGCGCAGCGCCTGGGCTTCGAGCGCATGTCCTTCCTCAACCTCACCGTGGCCGAGTCGGCCCAGGCGAGCGAACTGCCGGCGCAGATCGACGTGGTCACCGCGCTGCATGCCTGCGACACCGCCACCGACGACGCCATTGCCTTCGGCCTCGCCAAGAAGGCCCGCTGCATGGTGCTGGTGCCGTGCTGCCAGGCCGAAGTGGCGGCCTGCCTGCGCGAGACCAAGGCGCTTGCCTTGTCGCGCACGCCGCTGGCCGAGCTGTGGCGCCATCCGCTGCACACGCGCGAAATCGGCAGCCAGCTGACCAACGTGCTGCGCTGCCTGTACCTCGAAGCCAACGGCTACAGCGTCACGGTCACCGAACTGGTGGGCTGGGAGCACAGCATGAAGAACGAACTGATCCTGGCGCGCCACACGGGCCAGCGCAAGGCCAGCGCGGCCACGCGGCTGCGCGAGCTGCTGGCGCAGTTCGGGCTCGACTCGCTGGGCGACACGCGCTTTCATCTGGCCTGAGCGCCGGCGCAGCCCGCAGGCCCGTCCGTCCACGCCCACCCCATGGCACGCCTTCCCCGCCTCACGCTGGCCGGCATGCCGCACCACGTGATCCAGCGCGGCAACAACCGCCAGGCGATCTTCGTGGACCGCGCCGACCACGAGAAGCTGCTCGCCCTGATGGCCGAGAACGCGGCGCGCTTCGGCATCGCGCTGCATGCCTACGTGCTGATGGACAACCACTTCCACCTGCTGGCCACGCCCGACAGCACCACCGGCCTGCCGCAGCTCATGCAGTCGGTGGGGCGCAGCTACGTGCGCTACTTCAACGACCGCCATGGGCGCAGCGGCACGTTGTGGGAAGGCCGCTACCGCTCGACGCTGATCCAGACCGACCGCTACCTGCTGACCTGCATGGCGTACATCGATCTCAATCCGGTGCGCGCGGGCATGGCGACCGATGCGCTTGAGTTCCCGTGGTCCAGCCACGGCCACTACGCCGGGCTGCGGCACGACCGTCTGCTCACGCCGCATCCGCTGTACTGGGAACTCGGCAACACGCCGTTCGCGCGGGAAGCGGCCTACGTCGAGTTGGTGCGCAGCGGGGTGCGAGCGGCCGACCAGACGGCGCTGACCGAGGCCACCTTGCGCGGCTGGGCCGCAGGCGACGAGGATTTTCTCGACACATTGCAGAAATCGACCGAGCGTCGGGTCGTCAAGGCCAAGGCCGGTCGGCCGCCGTCGAACAGCCAAACCTGAGACGAAATACCGGCTGAACGGTCGTCGGTATTGGAGTTCGCGCTCCTGATTTTGATGTGTCCCCATTTTAATTCTGACAAGAAAACTCAAGCTTTAATAAGAATCTGACCCCTATTAAAGTGTTTGGCATTCTTTGTGCATCGCAATATGCTCCCTTTCCCTGCGAAAACTGAAGGAGCGCGCCCATGACGACGGCTGCCGAGATCCAACATCTCCAAGAACACGGTCTGTATTCCGGTGCCGACGAGCACGACGCCTGCGGCGTCGGCTTCGTGGCACACATCAAGGGCGAGAAAAGCCATGCCATCGTGCTGCAGGGCTTGAAGATCCTTGAAAACCTCGACCACCGCGGCGCCGTGGGCGCCGACAAGCTCATGGGCGACGGCGCGGGCATCCTGATCCAGCTGCCCGACCACCTGTACCGCGAAGAGATGGCCAGCCAGGGCGTCACGCTGCCCCCGCCCGGCGAATACGGCGTCGGCATGATCTTCCTGCCCAAGGAACACGCATCGCGCGAAGCCTGCGAGCAGGAGATGGAACGCGCCATCAAAGCCGAAGGCCAGGTGCTGCTCGGCTGGCGCGACGTGCCGGTCAACCGCGACATGCCCATGTCGCCCACCGTGCGCGCCAAGGAGCCGCTGCTGCGCCAGGTGTTCATCGGCCGCGGCAACGACGTGATCGTGCAGGACGCGCTGGAACGCAAGCTCTACGTGATCCGCAAGACCGCCAGCGCCAACATCCAGCGCCTGAAGCTCAAGCACAGCAAGGAGTACTACGTACCCAGCATGTCGAGCCGCACGGTGGTCTACAAGGGCCTGCTGCTGGCCGATCAGGTCGGCACCTACTTCCTGGACCTGCAAGACCAGCGCTGCGTCTCTGCCCTGGGCCTGGTGCACCAGCGCTTCTCGACCAACACCTTCCCCGAATGGCCGCTGGCCCACCCGTACCGCTACGTGGCGCACAACGGCGAAATCAACACGGTCAAGGGCAACTACAACTGGATGAAGGCACGCGAAGGCGTGATGTCCTCGCCCGTGCTGGGCGCCGACCTGCAGAAGCTCTACCCGATCAGCTTCGCCGGCCAGTCCGACACCGCCACCTTCGACAACTGCCTCGAGCTGCTGACGATGGCCGGCTACCCGATCAGCCAGGCCGTGATGATGATGATTCCCGAGCCCTGGGAGCAGCACACCACCATGGACCCGCGCCGCCGCGCGTTCTACGAGTACCACGCCGCCATGCTCGAGCCGTGGGACGGCCCCGCTTCCATCGTGTTCACCGACGGCCGCCAGATCGGCGCCACGCTCGACCGCAACGGCCTGCGCCCCTCGCGTTACTGCGTGACCGACGACGACCTGGTCATCATGGCGTCGGAGTCGGGCGTGCTGCCCGTGCCCGAGCAGAAGATCGTGCGCAAGTGGCGCCTGCAGCCCGGCAAGATGTTCCTGATCGACCTGGAGCAGGGTCGCATGATCGACGACGAGGAGGTCAAGTCCACCCTCGCCAACAGCAAGCCCTACAAGCAGTGGATCGAAAACCTGCGCATCAAGCTCGACAGCGTCAAGGCCGAGCCGTTCTCCGCACCGCTGAGCCAGGTGGCGCTGCTCGACCGCCAGCAGGCCTTCGGCTACACCCAGGAAGACATCAAGTTCCTGATGAGCCCGATGGCGCAGGCCGGCGAAGAAGGCATCGGCTCCATGGGCAACGACAGCCCGCTGGCCGTGCTCTCCAGCAAGAACAAGCCGCTGTACAACTACTTCAAGCAGTTGTTCGCGCAGGTGACCAACCCGCCGATCGACCCGATCCGCGAAGCCATCGTGATGTCGCTGGTGTCCTTCATCGGCCCCAAGCCCAACCTGCTGGACATCAACCAGGTCAACCCTCCCATGCGGCTCGAAGTGAGCCAGCCGATCCTCGACTTCTCCGACATGGCGAAGCTGCGCGACATCGGCAAGTACACCCAGGGCAAGTTCAAGAGCTACGTGCTCGACATCACCTACCCGCTGGCCTGGGGCGACGAGGGCGTCGAAGCCAAGCTGGCCTCGCTGTGCGCCGAGGCGGTGGACGCCATCAAGGGCGGCCACAACATCCTGATCGTGAGCGACCGCGGCGTGAGCCCCACGCAGGTGGCCATTCCCGCCGTGCTGGCCCTGTCGGCCGTGCACCAGTACCTGGTGCGTGAAGGCCTGCGCACCACCGCCGGCCTGGTGGTGGAAACCGGGTCGGCCCGCGAGGTGCATCACTTCGGCGTGCTGGCCGGCTACGGCGCGGAAGCCGTGCACCCGTACCTGGCCATGGAAACGCTGGCGGCGATGCACGCCGACCTGCCGGGGGACCTGAGCGCCGACAAGGCGGTCTACAACTACGTCAAGGCCATCGGCAAGGGCCTGTCGAAGATCATGTCCAAGATGGGTGTCAGCACCTACATGAGCTACTGCGGCGCGCAGCTGTTCGAGGCCATCGGGCTGAACACCGTCACCGTCAACAAGTACTTCACCGGCACCGCCAGCCGCGTGGAAGGCATCGGCGTCTTCGAGATCGCCGAGGAAGCCATCCGCATGCACAAGGCTGCGTTCAGCGACGACCCGGTGCTCGCCAGCATGCTGGACGCGGGCGGCGAGTACGCCTGGCGCGCACGCGGCGAAGAGCACATGTGGACGCCCGACGCCATCGCCAAGCTGCAGCACAGCACGCGCTCCAACAACTGGAACACGTACAAGGAATACGCCCAGCTCATCAACGACCAGAACCGCCGCCACCTCACGCTGCGCGGCCTGTTCGAGTTCAAGATCGATCCGGCCAAGGCTGTGCCGGTCGACGAGGTCGAGTCCGCCGCCGACATCGTCAAGCGCTTCGCCACCGGCGCCATGTCGCTCGGCTCGATCAGCACCGAGGCGCATGCCACGCTCGCGATTGCCATGAACCGCATCGGCGGCAAGAGCAACACGGGCGAGGGCGGCGAAGATCCCGCGCGCTACCGCAACGAACTCAAGGGCATTCCGATCAAGCAGGGCGACACGCTCAAGAGCGTGATCGGCGCGGCCAACGTCGAGGTCGACCTGCCGCTGAAGGACGGCGATTCGCTGCGTTCGCGCATCAAGCAGGTGGCCTCGGGCCGCTTCGGCGTCACGGCCGAGTACCTGCATTCGGCCGACCAGATCCAGATCAAGATGGCGCAGGGCGCCAAGCCGGGCGAGGGCGGTCAGCTGCCCGGCGGCAAGGTCACCGAGTACATCGGCAAGCAGCGCTATGCCGTGCCGGGCGTGGGCCTCATCTCGCCCCCGCCGCACCACGACATCTACTCGATCGAAGACCTGGCCCAGCTCATTCACGACCTGAAGAACACCGCGCCGCACGCGAGCATCAGCGTGAAGCTGGTGAGCGAAATCGGCGTCGGCACCATCGCCGCGGGTGTGGCCAAGTGCAAGAGCGACCACGTCGTGATTGCCGGCCACGACGGCGGCACGGGCGCTTCGCCCTGGTCGTCGATCAAGCACGCGGGCAGCCCGTGGGAAATCGGCCTGGCCGAAACGCAGCAGACGCTGGTGCTCAACCGCCTGCGCAGCCGCATCCGCGTGCAGGCCGACGGCCAGATGAAGACCGGCCGCGACGTCGCCATCGGCGCGCTGCTGGGCGCCGACGAGTTCGGCTTCGCGACCGCGCCGCTGGTGGTCGAGGGCTGCATCATGATGCGCAAGTGCCACCTGAACACCTGCCCGGTGGGCGTGGCCACGCAAGACCCGATCCTGCGCAAGAAGTTCTCGGGCAAGCCCGAGCACGTCGTCAACTACTTCTTCTTCGTGGCCGAAGAAGTGCGCCAGATCATGGCCCAGCTGGGCATTCGCAAGTTCGACGACCTGATCGGCCGCGCCGACTTGCTCGACATGCGCAAGGGCATCGAGCACTGGAAGGCTTCGGGCCTGGATTTCAGCCGGCTCTTCGCGCTGCCGAACGTGCCGGCCGACGTGCCGCGCTTCCACGTGGAGAACCAGGAGCACGGCCTGGAGCGCGCGCTGGACGTCAAGCTCATCGAGAAGTCGCGTCCCGCCATCGACAAGGGTGAGAAGGTGCAGTTCATCGAGGTGGTGCGCAACGTCAACCGCTCGGTGGGCGCCATGCTCTCGGGTGCGCTGACCAAGGTGCATCCGCAAGGCCTTCCTGACGATTCGATCCGCATCCAGCTCGAAGGCACGGGCGGCCAGTCGTTCGGCGCCTTCCTGGCACGCGGCATCACGCTGTACCTGATCGGCGACGCCAACGACTACACCGGCAAGGGCCTGTCGGGCGGCCGCGTGGTGGTTCGCCCCAGCCTGGACTTCCGTGGCGAAGCGGTGCGCAACACCATCGTCGGCAACACCGCGCTGTACGGCGCGACCACCGGCGAGGCCTACCTGTGCGGCGTGGCCGGCGAGCGTTTCGCGGTGCGTCTTTCGGGCGCCACGGCGGTCATTGAAGGCACGGGCGACCACGGTTGCGAATACATGACCGGCGGCACTGTCGCAGTGCTGGGCAAGACGGGCCGCAACTTCGCGGCCGGCATGAGCGGCGGCGTGGCTTTCGTCTACGACGAGGACGGCCAGTTCGCCACGCGCTGCAACCTCTCGATGGTGTCGCTCGACAAGGTGCTCACCTCGGCCGAGCAGACGGCCAGCGTGCATCGCAAGATCTGGCACGGCGGCGAGACCGACGAGGCCCAGCTCAAGAAGCTGCTCGAAGAGCACCACCGCTGGACCGGCAGCAAGCGCGCGCGCGAGCTGCTCGACACGTGGGCCGTGTCGCGCACCAAGTTCGTGAAGGTGTTCCCGAACGAATACAAGCGCGCCCTGGGCGAACTGCACGACCGCAAGGTCGAGCTGGCGAGCAGCGGCAACGACGCGCACGCCGGTCTCGAGCCGCATGCGCTGGCAGCGCCGTCCGCAACCGCCGCGGTCTGAGCGGCAACGAACACGAAGAACAGAGGAAAGCACGATGGGAAAAATCACCGGCTTCATGGAGCATGAACGCATCGAAGAGGGCTACAAGCCCATCGACGAGCGGCTCAAGCACTACAAGGAATTCGTCGTTGCCCTGACGCCCGAGCAGGCCAAGGTGCAGGGCGCGCGCTGCATGGACTGCGGCACGCCGTTCTGCAACAGCGGCTGCCCGGTCAACAACATCATTCCGGACTTCAACGACCTCGTGTACCGCAACGACTGGCAGAACGCCTTCGCGGTGCTCGACTCGACCAACAACTTCCCCGAGTTCACCGGCCGCATCTGCCCCGCGCCCTGCGAGGCGGCCTGCGTGCTCAACGTGAACGACGACGCCATCGGCATCAAGTCGATCGAGCACGCGATCATCGACCGCGCCTGGGACGAAGGCTGGGTGGCGCCGCGCGTGGCCAAGCACAAGACCGGCAAGAAGGTGGCCGTGGTGGGTTCGGGCCCGGCCGGCATGGCGGCTGCGCAGCAGCTGGCACGCGTGGGCCACGACGTGACGCTGTTCGAGAAGAACGACCGCATCGGCGGCCTGCTGCGCTACGGCATTCCCGACTTCAAGATGGAGAAGACCCACATCGACCGCCGTGTCGAGCAGATGAAGGCCGAGGGCGTGACCTTCCGTACCGGCGTGATGGTCGGTGCGGCGAAAGAGCCGCTGGGCAAGGGCTCCAAGGTGACCAACCTCGCCAAGGAAACCGTCACGCCCGAACAGCTGCAGAAGGAATTCGACGCGGTGGTGCTCACGGGCGGCGCGGAGCAATCGCGCGACCTGCCGGTGCCGGGCCGCGACCTGGACGGCGTTCACTACGCCATGGAGTTCCTGCCGCAGCAGAACCGCGTGAACGCGGGCGACAAGCTCAAGGGCCAGTTGCGCGCCGAAGGCAAGCATGTGATCGTGATCGGCGGCGGCGACACGGGCTCAGACTGCGTGGGCACCAGCAACCGCCACGGCGCTGCCAGCGTCACGCAGTTCGAGCTGATGCCGCAGCCGCCCGAGGAAGAAAACCGCCCGATGACCTGGCCGTACTGGCCGATCAAGCTGCGCACCAGTTCCAGCCACGAAGAGGGCTGCGAGCGGGAGTTCGCCATTTCCACCAAGGAATTCATCGGCGAAAAGGGCAAGCTCACCGGCCTGAAGACCGTTCGCGTCGAGTGGAAGGACGGCAAGATGCAGGAAGTGGCGGGCAGCGAGCAGGTGCTGAAGGCCGACCTGGTGTTGCTGGCCATGGGCTTCATCAGCCCCGTGGCCACCGTGCTGGACGCCTTCGGTGTCGAGCGAGACGCGCGCGGCAACGCCCGGGCCACGGTCGATTTCATCGGCGGCTATGCCACCAACGTGCCGAAGGTGTTTGCCGCCGGCGACATCCGCCGAGGCCAGTCGCTGGTTGTGTGGGCCATTCGCGAGGGCCGTCAAGCGGCACGTTCGGTCGATGAATTTCTGATGGGATTCAGCGACTTGCCGCGATGAATTTTGTTTCAATTTAGCGGGCCCGGTCATGGCCCCGTTATCATCCGCGTGAAACCGCATGCCGGGATGCTTGAAAAAGCGCCCGGCTTTTTTATTGAGATGGACCCAGCCGCACCGCCACATCCCTTCGTAGAGTTCCGCAACGTCTCGTTCGGCTACGGCGCGCGCGCCATTCTCGACGGCGTGTCTTTCGCCGTGCCGCGCGGCAAGGTGACGGCCCTGATGGGCGCGTCGGGCGGCGGCAAGACCACGGTGCTGCGCCTGATCGGCGGACAGCAGAAGGCGCAGCGCGGCGAGGTGCTTTTCGATGGTCAGGACGTCGTCAGGTTCGACGCCAAGGCGCTCTACGCGGCGCGGCGCCGCATGGGCATGCTCTTTCAGTTCGGCGCCCTGTTCACCGACATGAGCGTGTTCGACAACGTGGCGTTTCCGCTGCGCGAGCACACGCAGTTGTCCGAAGCGCTGGTGCGTGACATCGTGCTCATGAAGCTCGATGCCGTCGGCCTGCGCGGCGCGCGCGACCTGATGCCCAGCGAGGTGTCGGGCGGCATGGCACGGCGCGTGGCGCTGGCGCGCGCGATCGCGCTCGACCCCGACCTCGTGATGTACGACGAACCCTTCGCCGGCCTCGACCCCATTTCGCTCGGCACTGCGGCGCGGCTGATTCGCCAGCTCAACGACACGCTCGGTCTCACCAGCATCATCGTGTCGCACGACCTGGAAGAAACCTTCCGCATCGCGGACCACGTGATCATCCTGGCCAACGGCGGCATCGCCGCGCAGGGCGCCCCCGACGAAGTGCGCAACAGCGTCGACCCGCTCGTCCATCAGTTCGTGAATGCGCTGCCCGACGGGCCGGTGCGCTTCCATTACCCGGGCGTCAGCATCGAAGACGATTTCGGCAATGTCGAAGGAGGGCGGTCATGAGCTGGTGGAAGCCCGCCGACATCGGCTATGGCGTGCGCAGCCGTCTGGCCCATCTTGGGTACGGCGCGAAGCTCTTCTTTCGCCTGCTCGGGCCGGGCGCGCAGATCATGCGCCGCTTCGGCCTCGTGCGCGACCAGATCCATTTCCTGGGCAACTACTCGCTCGCCATCATCGGCGTGTCGGGGTTGTTCGTGGGCTTCGTGCTGGGCCTGCAGATGTACTACGCGCTGCAGCGCTACGGCTCCGCGGAAGCGCTGGGCCTGCTGGTCACGCTGAGCCTGGTGCGCGAGCTCGGGCCCGTGGTGGCCGCCTTGCTGTTCACCGGGCGCGCCGGTACGTCGCTTACCGCGGAAATCGGCCTCATGAAGGCCGACGAGCAACTGAGCGCCATGGAAATGATGGCCGTCGACCCGGTGCAGCGCATCCTGGCGCCGCGCTTCTGGGCCGGCGTCATCACCATGCCGCTGCTGGCCGCCGTGTTCAGCGCGGTCGGCATCATGGGCGGCTACGTGGTGGGCGTGCTGATGCTGGGCGTGGACCCGGGCGCGTTCTGGGGGCAGATGCAGGGTGGCGTCGATGTATGGCGCGATGTGGGCAACGGCGTCGTCAAGAGCATCGTCTTCGGTTTCACCGTGACCTTCATCGCACTGCTGCAGGGCTACGAAGCCCAGCCGACGCCCGAAGGCGTGTCGCGCGCGACCACGCGCACGGTGGTGACGGCATCGCTGGCGGTGCTGGGGCTCGACTTCCTGTTGACCGCCATGATGTTCAGTATCTAAAGGAGCCTGGCTCCCATCGTTCTAGAGAGTTCAAACCATGCAACGTTCCAACAATGACATCTGGGTCGGCCTGTTCGTGCTGATCGGCGCCGCCGCATTGCTGTTTCTCGCGCTGCAGTCGGCCAACCTGCTGAGTCTGAACTTCCAGAAGACCTATGCGGTGACCGCGCGCTTCGACAACATCGGCGGGCTCAAGCCGCAAACCGCGATCCGCAGCGCGGGCGTGGTGGTCGGCCGCGTGGAATCCATCTCCTTCAACGACAAGACCTTTCAGGCCGACGTCACACTGGCTTTGCAAAACCGTTACAGTTTTCCCAAGGACAGTTCGCTCAAGATCCTGACCAGTGGCCTGCTCGGCGAGCAGTACATCGGGATCGAGGCGGGCGCCGAGGAGAAGAACCTGCAGGCCGGCGACACCATCACAGCCACGCAATCCGCGGTGGTGCTGGAAAACCTGATCAGCCAGTTCCTCTACAGCAAGGCCGCCGACGGGAGCTCCAGCTCCGGCACGGCGCAGGGCACCCCCAATAAAAAATGAAAACACGATCTTTTTCGCACGTCGCATCGACTGCCATGAACAAAACAGCCAAATACGCGCGCTGGACCAGCGCTGCCGCGGTCTTCGCACTCGTGGCGGGTTGCGCCACCGGCCCCAACGCCAACCCGGCCGACCCCTTCGAGCCGTTCAACCGTGGCGTGTTCACGTTCAACGACAAGCTCGACCAGGCCGTGCTCGTGCCGGTGTCCACGGTGTATGTCAACGTGCTGCCCTCGATGGTTCGCACCGGCGTGAACAACTTCTTCGGCAACCTGGGCGACGTCTGGAGCTTTGCCAACAGCGTGGCCCAGCTCAAGCTGCAGAACAGCGCCGAGACCTTCATGCGGGTCAACGTCAACACCTTCTTCGGCCTGGGCGGCCTGCTCGACGTGGCCACCGAAGCCGGCATCGACCGCCATGACGAAGACTTCGGCCAGACGCTGGGCCGCTGGGGAGTGGGCGCCGGCCCGTACATCGTGCTGCCGGTGCTCGGCCCCTCGACACTGCGCGATACGGTCGCCAAGCCAGTCGATTTCTACGGCGACCCGCTCAATGCCATGAACGACGTGGCGTGGCGCAATTCGCTGACCGTGCTGCGCGTGGTCGACACGCGCTCGCAGTACCTGCGCGCCGGTCGCCTGATCGACGACGCCGCGCTCGACAAGTATTCGTTCACGCGCGACGCCTTCCTGCAACGCCGTCTCAGCCTGATCCACGACGGCAAGAGCCCCGACGAAGACGCAGGCAAGTAACAAGCCGGACGCGGCCAGCACAGGCGGCTTGCTTGCATTAAGTTGCAAGGCTTCACCTGCGCTACAGGAACCCGGTAGGCCGGGGGCCTGTCGAACCCGTTCTATCGTGACACGCCGCTTTAGTGCGTGTTGCGCGAAATCCGAAACCTGAGGGACCTCTCCATGAACAACAAGACGATCCTGCAACGACGCGGCTTCGGCCACCTGGTGCTCGCTGGCGCGCTGCTGTTCAGCGCCGCCGCCGCCTTCGTGAGCCCTGCACGCGCTGCCGACGAAACCCCCGATGCGCTGGTCAAGCGCATCTCGACCGACGTGCTCGACACCATCAAGTCGGACAAGTCGATCAAGTCGGGCGACGTCAACAAGATCATGCTGCTGGTCGACAGCAAGATCATGCCCAACGTCAACTTCCAGCGCATGACGTCCTCGGCCGTCGGCCCGGCCTGGCGCACCGCCACGCCCGAGCAGCAAAAGCGCCTGCAGGACGAGTTCAAGACCCTGCTGGTGCGCACCTATGCCGGCGCGCTCGACCAGGTCAGCGACCAGGCCGTCACCGTGCGTCCGTTCCGCGGTTCGCCCGACGACGCCGACGTGCTGGTGCGCACCGAGGTCAAGGGCCGCGGCGACCCGGTCCAGCTGGACTACCGCCTCGAGAAGACCCCCGGCCAGGGCGCCGGATGGAAGGTCTACAACCTGAATGTGCTGGGCGTCTGGCTGGTCGACACCTACCGCACCCAGTTCTCGCAGGAAATCAACAAGAGCGGCATCGACGGCCTGATTGCGGCGCTGGCGGCGCGCAACAAGGGCAACGGCAAGAGCTGACCGATGCTGGTCCTGCCCACGCGCCTGACCCATGACGAGGCCCCCGCCTGCATGCGCATGCTGCAGCAGGGGCTGAAGGGGCAAGCCGATTCGTCGTCCACTGTGGTGGACGCCACCGCGCTGGCGCAGTTCGATTCGTCGGCGCTGGCGGTGCTGCTCGAATGCCGGCGCGAATCCAGCGCGCTGGGTCGCGGCTTCTCGGTCAAGGGCCTGTCGCCGCGCCTGCGCGAACTGGCGGCGCTGTACGGAATCGCAGGCCTTTTGCCCGCCGCGCCCTGAAAAAGTAACGGCCCGGTAAAATCGCGGGCTCCCATGCCCGCGATCTCATTCCAATCGGTCTCCAAGACCTACCCCCCCTCCCGACAACAAAAAGCCCAAGGCAAGCAAGGGCTGAAGGCGGTCGACGAGGTCACTTTCCAGATCGAGCCGGGCGAATTCTTCGGCCTGCTGGGCCCCAACGGTGCGGGCAAGACCACCTTGATCAGCATGCTCGCGGGCCTGTCGCGCCCCACGTCCGGCACCATCAGCGTGCACGGTTTCGACGTGCAGCGCGACTTTGCCGAGGCGCGCCGCCAGCTCGGCATCGTGCCGCAGGAGCTGGTGTTCGACCCGTTCTTCAACGTGCGCGAGTCGCTGCGCATCCAGTCGGGCTACTTCGGCATCAAGAACAACGAGGCGTGGATCGACGAGCTGCTGCAAAGCCTGGGCCTCGCCGACAAGGCCACGGCCAACATGCGCCAGCTCTCGGGCGGCATGAAGCGCCGGGTGCTGGTGGCGCAGGCGCTGGTGCACAAGCCGCCGGTGATCGTGCTGGACGAACCCACCGCCGGCGTGGACGTCGAGCTGCGCCAGACGCTGTGGCAGTTCGTCGCCAGGCTCAACAAGCAGGGCAGCACCGTGCTGCTGACGACCCATTACCTTGAAGAGGCCGAGGCGCTGTGCAACCGCATCGCGATGCTCAAGCAGGGCCGCGTGATCGCACTTGACCGCACCAGCGAGCTGCTGAAGTCGGCCGCGAGCAACGTGCTGCGCTTCAAGACTGACGCCATGCTGCCCTGGGCCATTGCCCAGCATGCGCGCATCACCGGGCGCATCGTGCAGCTGCCGGCGCAGAACGCCCATGAAGTCGAACAACTGCTGGCCGCGATCCGCGAAGCCGGCGTCGCGGTGGAAGACGTGGAAATGCGCAAGGCCGACCTGGAAGACGTGTTCATCGACCTGATGGCGGGCGAGCAGACGCCGCTGGAGGTCGCGCGATGAGCGCCGCGCCGCGCCGCCCCAAGCAAGCGAAGCTCCCCCTCGGGGGGACGCGAGGACACGCAGTGCCGCGCAAGGGGGCCCCATGATGGCTGTCACGGGTTGGCGCGCGCTGCTCTACAAGGAAACGCTGCGTTTCTGGAAGGTCGGCTTCCAGACCGTCGGTGCGCCGGTGCTCACCGCGCTGCTGTACCTCATGGTGTTCGGCCACGTGCTCGAAGGCCGTGTCACGGTCTACGGCACCGTGCCCTACACCGCCTTTCTGGTGCCCGGCCTCGTGATGATGAGCGTGCTGCAGAACGCGTTCGCCAACAGCTCGTCGTCGATCATCCAGAGCAAGATCATGGGCAACCTGGTGTTCGTGCTGCTCACGCCGCTGTCGCACTGGGGCTGGTTCTTCGCGTATGTGGGTTCGTCGATCATTCGCGGGCTGGCCGTGGGGCTCGGCGTGTTCGTGGTCACCATGTTCTTTGCCATGCCCAGCTTCGTGGCGCCGCTCTGGATCGTCGTGTTCGCGTTCCTGGGCGCCGCCATGCTGGGCACGCTGGGGCTCATCGCGGGCCTCTGGGCCGAAAAGTTCGACCAGATGGCCGTGTTCCAGAATTTCCTGATCATGCCCATGACCTTCCTGTCGGGCGTGTTCTATTCGATCGGCTCGCTG
Source organism: Variovorax monticola (assembly GCF_051216855.1). Lineage (NCBI taxonomy): Bacteria > Pseudomonadati > Pseudomonadota > Betaproteobacteria > Burkholderiales > Comamonadaceae > Variovorax > Variovorax monticola. Next base: position 109,847 of record NZ_JBPJZP010000004.1, on the reverse strand, counting down.
CCGCCTTTCTGGCAGAAGGTGAGCCACCTGAACCCGTTCTTCTACATGATCGACGGCTTCCGCTACGGCTTCTTCGGCGTGAGCGACGCCTCGCCCTGGCTGAGCCTGGGCATCGTCGGCACCGCCTGGCTGGTGGTGAGCGCCGTTGCCGTCCACCTCCTGCGCATCGGCTACAAGATCCGCAGCTGAACGTTTTTCTCCACACCCCATGACCGCCGAACAACTACAGGCCCTGATCCAGTCCCATCTTCCGTGCGAGCACATCACGCTCGAGGGGGACGGCCGACATTGGTACGCCACCATCGTCTCGGCCGAGTTCGAGGGCAAGCGCGCCATTCAGCGCCATCAGCGGGTGTACGCCACCCTCGGTGCGAAAATGCACACCGACGAGGTGCATGCGCTCTCGATGAAGACCTACACCCCGGCCGAATGGGCCGCAGTGGAAAAATAACGTTCCGGCCCCCGTGGGCCCCTGACTTCGCTGGAATTTCGATGGACAAACTTCTGATTCGCGGCGGGCGAGAGCTCCGCGGCGAAGTACTCATTTCCGGCGCCAAGAACGCCGCGCTGCCCGAGCTGTGCGCGGCGCTCTTGACCGACCAGCCCGTGACGCTGCACAACGTGCCGCGTCTGCAGGACGTGTCGACCATGCTCAAGCTGGTGCGCAACATGGGCGTTGCGGCCGAGCGCGACGACAACGGCACCGTCCGCCTGAACGCTGCAGACCTCGGCAACCCCGAGGCGCCCTACGAACTCGTGAAGACCATGCGCGCCTCCGTGCTGGCGCTGGGCCCGCTGCTGGCGCGCTTCGGTCATGCCAAGGTGTCGCTGCCCGGCGGCTGCGCCATCGGCTCGCGGCCGGTCGACCAGCACATCAAGGGCCTGCAGGCCATGGGCGCGGAGATCGTGGTCGACCACGGCTACATGCTTGCGCGGCTGCCCGAGGGCCGCACCCGCCTGAAGGGCGCGCGCATCCTGACCGACATGGTCACCGTCACCGGCACCGAGAACTTCCTGATGGCCGCCGCGCTGGCCGAGGGCGAGACCCTGCTCGAGAACGCCGCGCAGGAGCCCGAGATCGTCGACCTGGCCGAAATGCTGATCCGCATGGGCGCGAAGATCGAAGGCCACGGCACCAGCCACATCCGCATCCAGGGCGTGGAGAAGCTGCACGGCTGCGAGCACGCCGTGGTGGCCGACCGCATCGAGGCCGGCACCTTCCTGTGCGCCGTGGCGGCCACGGGCGGCGACGCCTTTCTGCGCCATGCGCGCGGCGACCACATGGACGCGGTGATCGACAAGCTGCGCGACGCCGGCTGCACCGTCGCCTGCGAAAAGGACGGCGTGCGCATCGCCTCCAAGGGTCCGGCATACGAGAACCTGAAGGCGCAGAGCTTCAGCACCACCGAATACCCGGGCTTTCCGACCGACATGCAGGCCCAGTTCATGGCCCTGAACGTCATTGCGCGCGGCGCCTCGATGGTCACCGAGACCATCTTCGAGAACCGCTTCATGCACGTGAACGAGATGGTGCGCCTGGGCGCGCGCATCCACGTCGAGGGCAAGGTGGCGATGGTCGAGGGCGTGCAGCAGCTCTCCGGCGCCACCGTGATGGCCACCGACCTGCGCGCCTCGGCCAGCCTCGTCATCGCCGGCCTCGTGGCCGAGGGCGAGACGCTGGTCGACCGCATCTACCACCTGGACCGGGGCTACGACCGCATGGAAGCCAAGCTTCGCGGGCTGGGTGCCGACATCGAACGCGTGGCGGGAGCCGCCGCATGATCACCTTGACATCACAGGAGCCGCAATCGTGATCACGCTTGCTCTGTCCAAAGGCCGCATCTTCGAAGAGACGCTGCCCCTGCTGGCCGCCGCCGGCATCGAGGTCACCGAAGACCCGGAGAAGTCGCGCAAGCTCATTCTCGACACCACCCGCCCCGACGTGCGCGTGGTGCTGGTGCGCGCCTCCGACGTTCCCACTTACGTGCAGTACGGCGGCGCCGACCTGGGCGTGACGGGTTCCGACGTGCTGCTCGAACACGGCAACCAAGGCCTGTACCAACCGCTGGACCTGCGCATCGCGGCTTGCCGCCTGAGCGTGGCCGTGCGCAACGACTACGACTACGCCTCGGCCGTGAAGCAGGGCTCGCGCCTGCGCGTGGCGACCAAGTACGTGGGCCTGGCGCGCGACTTCTTCGCCAGCAAGGGCGTGCACGTCGACCTGATCAAGCTCTACGGCAGCATGGAACTGGCGCCGCTCACGGGCCTGGCGGACGCCATCGTCGACCTGGTCTCGACTGGCAACACGCTCAAGGCCAACCACCTCGTCGAGGTGGAACGCATCATGGACATCAGCGCGCGCCTCGTGGTGAACCAGGCCGCGCTCAAGCTCAAGCGCGAGCCCATCCGCCGCATCATCGACGCCTTCGCGTCGGCCATTCCCCAGATCTGAGGTGGCCATGTCAGAAGAGAGCAAGAAAAGCTTTTTCGCCCGCCTCGACAGCCACTACGCGGCTCTCGAGATGGTCAAGGACACCGCGAAGGCCTTGTACTTCGTTGCTGGCGCGCAGGCGGTGTCGGCGCTCATCGTTGACAAGGCTGGCTTGGTCGATGCGCTCATCAACGCGGCGTGCGCGTTCGGCATCGGCAGGTATCGCAGTCGCATTGCATCCGGCGCAGCGCTCTTGCTTGCGGTGGTGACGCTGCTCGTGGTCATGTTTAGGCTGACAAGTGGTGGCGCCGTGGGCGGAATTGCATGCCTTTTTGCGCTGCTCGCTGCTTGGGCTGGAGCCCGCGCGCTCGAAGCAACGATCAAGCTACGGGGCAGGCTGGTGAATTCGCCCTCGCTGGCTCAAGACGATATCGAATGAGTGCGCCCAAGCACCGTCTCAGACATTCCACTCCTCTCAAACGCAATGAACCTGAAAGCAGCCCCCGTCCGACTCTCCACGACTTCAGCCAGCTTCGACGCTGAATTCAAGGCGCGGCTGCATTGGTCCGCGGACGCGGACGCGGCCATCGAGAAGGTGGTGGCGGACATCCTGGCCGATGTGCAGAAGCGCGGCGATGACGCGGTGCTCGAGTACACGCGCCGCTTCGACGGACTCGGCGCCGACACCGTGCCGGAACTGGAGCTCACTCAGGCCGACTTCAAGGAAGCCTTCGATTCCTTGCCCGACGACCAGCGCACGGCGTTGCAAGCCGCGGCCGATCGCGTTCGCAGCTATCACGAGGCGCAGAAGAAGGCCAGCGGCGAAAGCTGGAGCTATCGCGACGTGGACGGCACGCTGCTGGGCCAGAAGGTCACGCCGCTGGACCGCGTCGGCATCTATGTTCCCGGCGGCAAGGCGGCCTATCCGTCCAGCCTGCTGATGAACGCCATTCCAGCCCATGTGGCCGGTGTCGGCGAAATCATCATGGTGGTTCCGACGCCCGTGAAGGGCAGCGTGGCCACCGGGGGGGCGGGCGGGCAGTCGTCGACCAAGGGCGAGCGCAACGTGCTGGTGCTGGCGGCCGCCTATGTCGCCGGCGTCACCCGCGCCTTCACCATCGGTGGCGCACAAGCCGTGGCCGCACTGGCCTACGGCACCGCCACCATCCCCGCCGTCGACAAGATCACCGGCCCCGGCAATGCCTACGTGGCGGCCGCCAAGCGCCGCGTGTTCGGCACCGTGGGCATCGACATGATCGCGGGCCCGAGCGAGATCCTGGTGCTGGCCGACGGCAGCACGCCGCCCGAATGGGTGGCCATGGACCTGTTCAGCCAGGCCGAGCACGACGAGCTGGCCCAGAGCATCCTGCTGTGCCCCGACGCCGCCTACATCGACCGTGTGCAGGCCGAGATCGACCGCCTGCTGCCCACCATGCCGCGCGCCGAGATCATCGCCGCCTCGCTCAACGGCCGTGGCGCGCTGATCCACACCCGGAGCATGGAAGAGGCCTGCGAGATCAGCAACCGCATCGCGCCTGAGCATCTCGAGGTGAGCAGCAGCGAGCCGAACCGCTGGGAACCTCTGCTGCGCCACGCCGGTGCGATCTTCCTGGGTGCCTTCACCAGCGAGAGCCTGGGCGACTACTGCGCCGGCCCGAACCACGTGCTGCCCACCAGCGGCACGGCGCGCTTCTCGAGCCCGCTGGGCGTGTACGACTTCCAGAAGCGCTCCAGCCTGATCGAGGTCAGCGAGGCCGGCGCCCAGGTGCTGGGCCCCATCGCCGTCACGCTGGCCGAAGGCGAAGGCCTGCAGGCGCACGCCGAAGCCGCCCGCATGCGGCTGCGTAAGATCTGAGCTCCCATGACAAGCCTCCGGAAGGAGCAAGCAAGATGATTGACCGTCTCTGTCGTTCGCGTCTGTCCAGACTCGCCACCGGCTTCGTTGCCGGTGCCGCGCTGCTGGCCGCCTGCACGCAGATGCCGCAGGTGCCGCGCGACTTGTCTGCTGTCGGTGTCACCTCCCGCGCGGCCCCTGCGCCGGCCGCGCCCGCGCCGCAACTCGGCACGCAGTGGGGCGAGGGCCGCGAGTCGAAGACACAGGAGGTCGTCACCACGCGCCTGTCAACCCAGCCGGACGACGTGGCTTCGCTCGGTTACAACGAAGCGGCGGCCGTGCGCCGTGCGGTGGGCAACAACCCCGAACGCCGCCTGAGCCTGATGCTGGCGGACGGCGACATCGAATGGTCGGTGCTCGATGAAGAGGGCCAGCCCCTGTCGCTGCAGCGCGCACGCCGTGGCGCGGGCGCAGAAGACATGTTCCGCCTGGCCGGCGTCCAGGGCTCGCGCTACACGCTGCGCTTTCGCAACCTCAGCGAGCGCAGCTACGAGGTCGTCGCCACGGTCGACGGGCTGGACGTGTTGAACGGCAAGCCCGGCAGCCTGCGCAACGGCGGCTACGTGCTGCGCCCGTTGCAGGCCCTGACCGTCGAGGGTTTCCGAAAGAACCAGAACGAGGTCGCAGCCTTCCGCTTCGCCGCGCCGGGCCGTGCCTATGCCGCGAACACCGAAGCCGGCGACGTGCGCAACATCGGCGTCATTGGCGCCGCGCTGTTCGAGCTCGAAGAAAAAGACGCCCCCCGCCGCCAGCGCCGTGACGCCACCCCGTCGCAGCCCAGCGCTTTCCCGGCCGACGGCGCCTACGCGCCGGCGCCGCGCTACCGCAAGTGATGCCCGTGAAACGTGCTGCCTTTTTGTTTCTTGCGTTGATGGCCGCCGCCGGCGCGCAGGCCATGAGCATCCGCGAGCTGCGCACGCTCGAGGCTGGCGAAAAAGACGGCAAGGCCTATGCCAGCTACTACCTTGTCGGTGTGCTCGAAGGCCTGCGCGAAGGCGTCGAGGCTTCGCAGCGCAACGGGCAGGCGCCCGTGTTCTGCGTCGAGGGCCGCCGCCTGGAACCGGCCATGGCCCGCTCGCTCTACCAGAGCGAGCTGAGCCGCAACGCCGACAGCTACGAAGCCGACATGCCCGTTCAACTGGTCATGGCCGGCGCCCTGAAAAACAGCTACCGCTGCACCCGATGACCGCTCCTGAAAACGCCCGCTCCCCGCTCGACCGCATCCGCTCCGACGTGCGGGCCATGCATGCGTACGCGGTGCAGGACGCCAGCGGCTTCATCAAGCTCGACGCGATGGAAAACCCCTTCGGCCTGCCGCCCGCGCTGCAGGCCGAGCTCGGCGCGCGGCTCGGCGCGCTGGCGCTCAACCGGTATCCGGGCGAACGCGGCGCCGACCTGCAGCGTGCGCTCGCCGCCCACGCGCAGATGCCCGAAGGCTTCGCCCTGATGCTGGGCAACGGCTCCGACGAGCTGATCTCGCTGCTCGACATCGCCTGCGACCAGCCCGGCGCCACGGTGCTGGCGCCGCTGCCCGGCTTCGTGATGTACGCCATGAGCGCGCAGCTGCAGGGCCTGAGGTTCGTCGGCGTGCCGCTCACGGCCGATTTCGAGCTCGACGAGGCCGCCATGCTGGCTGCCATCGCGCGCGAGAAGCCCGCCATCGTCTACCTGGCCTACCCGAACAACCCGACCGCCAACCTCTGGGACGACGCCGTCATCGAGAAGATCGTCCAGGCCCAGGGCGCGCAGGGCGGCCTGGTGGTGATGGACGAGGCCTACCAGCCCTTTGCCGCCAAAAGCTACATCGACCGGCTCGCGAAGCACGGCCACGTGCTGCTGATGCGCACGCTCAGCAAGTTCGGCCTGGCCGGCATCCGGCTGGGCTACCTGATGGGCCCGGCCGCGCTGGTCGCCGAGATCGACAAGGTGCGCCCGCCCTACAACATCAGCGTGCTCAACTGCGAGTGCGCGCTGTTCGCGCTGGAGCACGCCGAGGTGTTCGAGGCCCAGGCCCGGCAGATCCGCGAGGAGCGCGAGCGCCTGATGACGGGGCTCGGCCGCTTGGCCGGCGTGAAGACCTGGCCCAGCGACGCCAACATGATCCTTTTGCGCGTGCCCGATGCCACCAAGACCTTCGAGGGCATGAAGGCGCGCGGGGTGCTGGTGAAGAACGTTTCTAAAATGCACGAACTGCTCGCCAACTGCCTGCGCCTCACCGTCGGAACGGCCGACGAGAATGCGCGCATGCTCTCGGCACTCGAAGCCTCACTATGACCACCCCCACCCCCCAGGACAGCGGCGAGCGCATCGCGTCCGTCACCCGCAACACCGCGGAAACCAAGATCAGCGTCAGCGTCAACCTCGACGGCACCGGCCGCGCCAAGCTCTCGACCGGCATCGGTTTCTTCGACCACATGCTCGACCAGATCGCCCGCCACGGGCTGATCGACCTGGACATCGACTGCCAGGGCGACCTGCACATCGACGGCCACCACACGGTGGAAGACGTGGGCATCACCTTCGGCCAGGCGGTGGCCAAGGCCATCGGCGACAAGAAGGGCATCCGCCGCTACGGCCATGCCTACGTGCCGCTGGACGAAGCGCTGAGCCGCGTGGTCATCGACTTCTCGGGCCGCCCCGGCCTCGTGATGCACGTGCCCTTCACCAGCGGGATGATCGGCACCTTCGACAGCCAGCTCACCTACGAGTTCTTCCAGGGCTTCGTGAACCACGCCTTCGTCACGCTGCACATCGACAACCTCAAGGGCATCAACGCGCACCACCAGTGCGAAACAGTGTTCAAGGCCTTCGCGCGCGCCATGCGCGGTGCGCTGGAGCTCGACCCCCGCTCCGTCGGGGTGATCCCGTCGACCAAGGGGTCGCTGTGATGCGCGCCGGCAAACAGCTATGAAATCCGTAGCAAATACCGTCGCGGTCGTCGACTACGGCATGGGCAACCTGCACTCGGTGTCGCAGGCCGTGCGCCATGCGGCCGACCAGGTGGGCGTGGAGGTGTTCGTCACCTCCGACCCCGACGTGGTGCGCAAGGCCACCCGCGTGGTGCTGCCGGGGCAGGGCGCCATGCCCGACTGCATGCGCGAACTGCGCGAGTCCGGCCTGCAGGAATCGGTGCTCGAGGCGGCGGCCGGCAAGCCGCTGTTCGGCGTGTGCGTGGGCATGCAGATGATGCTGTCGCACAGCCACGAAGGCCCGACCGACGGCCTGGGCCTCATTCCGGGCGAGGTCGTCAAGTTCGACCTGGCCGGTCGCCTGCAGCCCGACGGCAGCCGCTTCAAGGTGCCGCAGATGGGCTGGAACCAGGTGCGCCAGGCCCAACCCCACCCCGTGTGGGCGGGCGTGCCCGACGACAGCTATTTCTATTTCGTGCACAGCTTCTACGCCTGTCCGGTCGACCCGAAGCACAGCGTGGGCGAAGCGGATTACGGCGCGAGCTTTACCGCAGCCATTGCACGCGATAACATTTTTGCCACCCAGTTCCACCCCGAGAAGAGTGCGGACCACGGGTTGCAGCTTTATCGCAACTTCCTCCACTGGAATCCCTGAACCTTTTTTGTCCGGGCCGAACCCCCACAGCCCGGACTCCGCACACTCGCGTCACTTCCATGCTCCTCATTCCCGCCATTGATCTCAAAGACGGCCACTGCGTTCGCCTCAAGCAGGGCGACATGGACCAGTCCACCGTCTTCAGCGAAGACCCTGCCGCCATGGCCCGCAAGTGGGTCACCGCCGGCGCGCGCCGGCTGCACCTGGTCGACCTGAACGGCGCTTTCGCCGGCAAGCCGCAGAACCACGCCGCCATCAAGGCGATCCTGCAGGAAGTCGGCGACGACATTCCGGTGCAGCTCGGCGGCGGCATTCGCGACCTCGACACCATCGAGCGCTACATCGACGACGGCCTGCGCTACGTGATCATCGGCACCGCCGCGGTCAAGAACCCGGGCTTCCTGAAAGACGCCTGCAGCGCCTTCGGCGGCCACATCATCGTGGGCCTGGACGCCAAGGACGGCAAGGTCGCCACCGACGGCTGGAGCAAGCTCACGGGCCACGAGGTGGCCGACCTGGGCAAGAAGTTCGAGGACTACGGCGTCGAGTCGATCATCTACACCGACATCGGCCGCGACGGCATGCTCTCGGGCATCAACATCGAGGCCACCGTCAAGCTGGCGCGGGCGCTGAGCATTCCGGTGATCGCCTCGGGCGGCCTGTCGAACATGGCCGACATCGACAAGCTCTGCGCGGTCGAATTCGAGGGCGTCGAAGGCGTCATTTGCGGACGCGCCATCTATTCGGGCGACCTCGATTTCGCCGCGGCGCAAGCCCGCGCGGACGAGCTGGCAGGCGCCTGACGCCTTTGCCGTAGCAGCGCGTGCTCTCCGCGCTCGCCATTGCCAACTACCGCTCGCTGCGCCAGCTGACGGTGCCGCTCGGCCGCCTCACGCTGGTGACCGGCGCCAACGGCAGCGGCAAATCGAGCGTGTACCGGGCGATGCGGCTGCTGGCCGACATTGCCAACGGCGGCGTGATCCGCTCGCTGGTACGCGAAGGCGGCCTGTCTTCCACGCTGTGGGCCGGGCCCGAGCGGTTCCCGGCGGCCATGTTGCGCGGCGAGGTGCCCGTGCAAGGCACCACGCGCAGCGAGCCGGTGGCGCTGAAGCTGGGCTTCGCCGGCGTCGAAAGCGAGGATTTCGGCTACGCCATCGATATCGGCCTGCCGCCGCCGGTTCCGTCGACGGCTTTTTCGTGCGATCCGCAGATCAAGCACGAGGCCATCTGGAGCGGCCCGATGCTGCGCCCCTCCACGCAACTGGTCGACCGCAAGGGTGCCGCGCTGCGCCTGCGCGACGGCAAGGGCTGGCAGGCCGTCGGCCGGCCGATGCCGGCCTTCGCCAGCATGATGACCGAGCACGCCGACCCGCGCGACGCGCCCGAGATGCTCACGCTGCGCGAGCAGATGCGCTCCTGGCGCTTCTACGACCATTTCCGCTGCGATGCCGAGGCGCCCGCGCGCCAGCCGCAGCTGGGCACCTGCACGCCCGTGCTCGCCAACGACGGCGCCGACCTGGCCGCGGCGCTGCAGACCATCCGCGAGATCGGCGACGGCGAGGCGCTCGACCGTGCCGTGGACGACGCCTTTCCGGGAGCCCGCGTCCAAGTCCAGGTGACCGGCGACCGCTTCGAGACGTTGATGCACCAGCACGGCCTGCTGCGGCCTCTGACGGCGGCGGAACTGTCCGACGGCACCCTGCGTTACCTGTTGTGGATCGCGGCCCTGCTGACGCCCCGCGCGCCCGCGCTGCTGGTGCTCAACGAGCCGGAAACGAGCCTGCACCCCGACCTGCTGCCCGCGCTCGGCCGCCTCATCGCGCAGGCGGCGTGCCAGTCGCAGGTGATCGTGGTGTCGCATGCCGCGCGGCTGATCGCGGCGCTGGAAGACAGCGACGGCCTGCAGCCGGTGGTGCTCGAAAAGCAGTTCGGCGAAACGCGCATCGCCAACCTCGACATGAGCGAGATCCCGCGCTGGGAGTGGCCCGCACGGTAGGGCAGGGCGGCGAAAGGCTTATTCGGCCTTCACCGACATCGTCTGGATGATCGTTTCCAGCTGCGCGCTCATCGGCAGGTTGATGCTCTCCCCGGTGGGCAGCTTGCGCAGGAACCAGCGCTTGTACTGCCGCTCGATTTCGCCGTCTTCGGCCAGCACCTGGAAGGCGTCGACGACCAGCTTGTTGAGCTGCGGGTCGTCCTTGCGGTACATGATCCCGTAGGGGTCGTAGGAGAGAAAGTCGCCGACCACCTCGTAGTTCGCCTTGGCGGCGTCCTGCGCGATCAGGCCGTACAGCAGCACGTCGTCGGTGGCGAAGGCGTCGGCCTGGCCGCTCTTCACCAGCCCGAAGGATTCCGCATGGTCGGGCGTCACGACCAGGTCGATGCCGAGCTTGAACTTCTCCGACAGCTCGCGCAGCGTCTTCTCGTTGGTGGTGCCGGCCGTCACGGCCACCTTCTTGCCGGCCAGGTCGCGGAACGACTTGATGGGCGAGCCCTTCTTCACCAGCACCTTGGTGCCCGAGACGAACATGGTGGGCGAGAAGCTCACGCGCTTCTGCCGCTCGAGGTTGTTGGTGGTGGAGCCGCACTCCAGGTCGACCTTGCCGCTGGCGACCGCGTCGATGCGCGAGTCGGAGGTCACGGGTACCCACTTGATGGCCAAGCTCTTGTTCACCGCGTCCTCGATGGAGGCAACCAGCGAGCGGCAGAGCTCGATCGAATAGCCGATGGGCTCCTTGCGCGCATTGAGGTACGAGAACGGCACCGACGACTCGCGGTAGCCGAGGGCGATGGTGCCTGTGGAGCGCGCCTTGGCCAGTGTGCCGGTGAGCTCCTGCGCCTGCACAGGAACCGCCAGCACCAGGGCCGCCAGCAACGCGGCGCAGGCGGATGCAAGCGTGCCGATGCGCTTCATGGCGTGCCGGCTCACGCGTGCGCCGGGTGGGCGAGGGTGGCGTTGGCTTCCTCGTCGATGGCCCGGGCGTTGACGTCGGCGTCGCTCTCGGAGAGCAGCTCGCCTTCCCATTTGGCGACCACCGCGGTGGCGATGGAGTTGCCCACCGCGTTGGTGGCCGAGCGGCCCATGTCGAGGAAGGTGTCCACGCCCAGGATCAGCAGCAGCCCCGCCTCGGGAATGTCGAAGTGGTTCAGCGTGGCGGCAATTACCACGAGCGAGGCGCGCGGCACGCCGGCCATGCCCTTCGATGTGAGCATCAGGATCAGCAGCATCGTGACCTGCGTGCTGATCGGCATGTGGATGTTGTAGGCCTGCGCGATGAACAGCACGGCGAAGGTGCAATACATCATCGAGCCGTCCAGGTTGAACGAGTAGCCCATCGGCATCACGAAGCTCGAAATCTTGCGCTTCACGCCGAAACGGTCGAGCGCCTGCAGGATCTTCGGGTAAGCAGCTTCCGAGCTCGCCGTGGCAAAGGACAGCAGGAAGGCCTCCTTGATGAGCACCAGCAGCTTGAACACGCGCGGCCCCAGAAACACGAAGCCCGCCAGCACCAGCACGCTCCACAGCACGAACAGGCCGAGATAGAAGTCGCCCATGAACACGGCGAACTTCAGCAGGATGCTCAGGCCGTTCACCGCCACCGTGGCCGCCATGGCGGCCAGCACGGCCAGCGGCGCGAGCTTCATCACGTAGCCCGTGATCTTGAGCATGGCGTGCGAAAGCTCCTCGATGGCGGCCACCAGCGTCCTGGCCTTGTCGCCCAGCGAGGCGAGCGCCACGCCGAAGAACATCGAGAACACCACGATCTGCAGGATCTCGTTGTTGGCCATGGCTTCCACGAACGACTTGGGCACCGTGTGACTGACAAAGTCTTTCAGCGTGAACTTGGAGGTGGCCAGGTTGGCCGAGGCGCCGATGTCGGGCAGCGGCAGGCCCAGGTTCTCGCCGGGCTTGAGCAGGTTGGCCATGATCAGGCCGATGACCAGCGACACCAGCGAGGCGGTCAGGAACCAGCCGATGGCCTTGCCGAACACGCGTCCGACCGACTTGGCGTCGCCCATGTGCGCGATGCCCACCACCAGCGTGGAGAACACCAGCGGGCCGATCAGCATCTTGATCAGGCGCAGGAACACGTCCGAGACGATGGAGACGTAGTCGGCGATCTCCTTGGCGGCTTTCTTGTCCGGGAAGCTCGTGAAGATCATGTAGCCCACGATGATGCCTAGCACCATGGCAATCAGGATCCAGGCGGCCATCGGCAGCTTTTTCTTCATGCGTATCCCCTTTTGTCGTGTGTGAGTGATTTTTTCGAGCACGGGACTGAAGCGGTCACAGGGTATCCAAGAAGGCCCCGTGCACGCAATGGGCCCCGATGCCAATTCCGTGCCACCGCGCGGGCGCTGCCTACAATTCCGGCCATGCAAATCACCCCGATCGAGTTTCGCGGCCAGCCCGCATTGCGCGTTGCAGGCCCCGACGAAAGCACCCTCACCGTCGCTTTGCATGGCGCGCAAGTGCTCTCCTGGACCGCGGGCGACGGGGTGGAAAGGCTCTACCTGAGCCCTTCGGCGGTGTTCGACGGGCATACCGCCATCCGCGGCGGCGTACCCGTTTGCTGCCCCCAGTTCAACCAGCGCGGCATGTTGCCCAAGCATGGCTTCATGCGCAATTTGCCTTGGAAGCACGAGGCGTCGGACGCGCCCGATACGCTGCGCCTGACGCTGCGCGATTCAGACGCCACCCGCAAGCTCTGGCCGCACGCTTTCGAGGCGCAGCTCGAAGCCGCCCTGTCGCGCGGCCAGCTGCGCACGACGCTCACGCTGATCAACATCGACCGCGCGCCCTGGACCTTCACAGCGGCGCTGCACACCTACCTGCGCGTGGACGACATCGCCGATGTGCGGCTCGAAGGCCTGCAGGGTGCCAACCGCTGGGATTCGCTGCGCGACGACCGCCACGTGGAAACCGCGGCGGCGTTGCATTTCGATGCAGAGTTCGACAGCGTGTACGCCGCGCCCGCCCAGCCGCTGCGGCTCGTGCAGCCGGGCGGCAAGCTCGAGATTTCGCAAAGCGCGAGCTGCAGCGAAACGGTGGTGTGGAACCCCGGCGCGGTGCTCGGTGCGAAACTCGCCGACATGCCCGCGGACGGCTTTCGCCACATGCTGTGCGTGGAGGCCGCCCGCATCGACGAGCCCGTGCTGCTGGCGCCCGGCGCCCAATGGCAGGGCTGGCAACAGCTGCGCGTTCTCTGATTCATCCGGTTCTTTTTCTGGTCCACCCCATGCTTGCCAAACGCATCATTCCCTGCCTCGACGTCACCGGCGGCCGTGTCGTCAAGGGTGTCAACTTTCTCGAACTGCGCGACGCGGGCGATCCGGTCGAGATTGCCGCACGCTACAACGCGCAAGGCGCCGACGAGCTCACCTTCCTCGACATCACCGCCACCAGCGACGGGCGTGACCTGATCCTTCCCATCATCGAGGCGGTGGCCTCGCAGGTCTTCATTCCGCTGACCGTGGGCGGCGGCGTGCGCACCGTGGCCGACGTGCGCCGGCTGCTCAACGCGGGCGCCGACAAGACCAGCTTCAACTCCGCCGCCATCGCCGACCCGAACGTGATCGACGCCGCCTCGCAGAAGTACGGCTCGCAGTGCATCGTGGTTGCCATCGACGCCAAGCGCCGCAGCCCCGAAGAGGCCGCTACCCGCGGTGCCGGCTGGGACGTGTACAGCCATGGCGGGCGCAAGAACACCGGCCTGGACGCCGTGGCGTGGGCCACCGAGATGGCGCGACGCGGCGCCGGCGAGATCCTGCTGACCAGCATGGACCGCGACGGCACCAAGAGCGGCTTCGACCTGGAGCTGACCCGCGCGGTGAGCAATGCGGTCAACGTGCCGGTGATCGCCTCGGGCGGCGTGGGCAGCCTGGACGACCTGGCCGACGGCATCCAGACCGGCGGCGCCGACGCGGTGCTGGCGGCCAGCATCTTCCACTACGGCGAGCACACCGTGGGCGAGGCCAAGGCCCGCATGGCCGCGCGGGGCATTCCCGTGCGGATCGATCGCTGAGCGAACGCCCCCGGGGCCGCGTTCGAACGCCCCTCAAGGGTCTTTTTCTATCCCCGACAATACCGCGATGAAATGGCTCGATGAAGTGAAGTGGGACGCGAACGGCCTGGTGCCGGTCATCGCGCAGGAGCAGGGCAGCAACGACGTCCTGATGTTCGCCTGGATGAACCGCGAGGCGCTCGAAAAGACCGCCGAGCTGGGCCGTGCGGTGTATTTCAGCCGCTCGCGCAACAAGCTGTGGTTCAAGGGCGAGGAGTCGGGCCACGTGCAGACCGTGCACGAGATCCGCCTGGACTGCGACAACGACGTGGTGCTGCTCAAGGTCACCCAGCTCGGCCACGAGCCCGGCATCGCCTGCCACACGGGGCGCCACAGCTGCTTCTTCAGCAAGTACGAAAAGGGTCAGTGGACGGTGGTCGAACCCGTGCTGAAAGACCCGGAGTCGATCTACAAATGACCGCCACGGTGAACAACCCCAGTCTTTCCTCGTCCGTCGATGCCCTGGCACGCCTGGCCGCCGTCATCGAGAGCCGCCTGCCCGCGAACGGCGGCGACCCCGAGAAGAGCTACGCCGCCCGGCTGCTGCACAAGGGCCCCGATGCCTTCCTGAAGAAGATCGGCGAGGAAGCCACCGAGGTCGTGATGGCCGCCAAGGACGCCGACCACGGTGGCGACCGCTCGAAAATAGTGAACGAAGTGGCCGACCTGTGGTTCCACACCATGGTGGCGCTGGCGCACTACGGTTTTTCGCCCGCCGACGTCACCGCGGAGCTCGAGCGCCGCGAGGGCACCAGCGGCATCGAGGAAAAGGCGCTGCGCAAGGTGCAGGCCCGCGAGGCCGGCAACGGCAACGGTTAACGGTTGAAAGGACACCCCTCATGGCCAACGACATCGTGAACATGAAACCCGACGATTCCCTCAAGACCTGGGGCTGGGTGAGTTACATCCTCCACCTGATCGTGGCCATCGGCGCCGTCGTGCCGGGGGCGCAGGCCTCCGTGCTGCTGCTCCTGCTGGCGCTGGTGATCGACTTCGTGAAACGCGACGACGCAGCCGGCACCTGGCAGGCCTCGCATTTCAGCTGGCGCATCCGCTCGGTGCTGTGGGCCGGGTTGCTCTACATCGTGACGTCGTGGCTCTGGCTGCTCTTCTTCATCCCCGGCTGGATCGCCTGGAGCCTGATTTCGCTGTGGTTCCTGTACCGGATCGTGAAAGGCATGATCCGCATGAACGACAGCCGCCCCATGGAACCCCAAGATGTCATCTGACCCGAATTGCGTCTTCTGCAAGATCGTCGAAGGCAAGATCCCCTCGCGCAAGGTCTACGAAGACGACGACCTGTTCGCCTTTCACGACATCGCGCCCTGGGCGCCGGTGCATTTCATGATGGTGCCCAAAAAGCACATCGCCTCGATGGCGCAGCTCACGCCCGAGGACGCGGCGCTCATGGGCAAGATCATGACGCTGGCCCCCAGGCTGGCACTGGAGCAGGGCTGCAAGCCCTATCCGGAGGGCGGTTTCCGGGTGGTCGTGAACACCGGCAACGAGGGCGGGCAGGAGGTTCACCATCTCCATGTCCATGTCATGGGCGGTCCCCGGCCATGGCTTCGCGGCTGAGTACGCTTAAGCCAAACTGTCACATTTCGCCCGACTAAAATCGGACACATTCTTAGGAGTTCTCCATGGGTTCTTTTTCCATCTGGCACTGGCTGATCGTGCTGCTCGTCGTGGTCATGATCTTCGGCACCAAGAAGCTGCGCAACATGGGTTCGGACCTTGGCGGCGCCGTCAAGGGCTTCAAGGACGGCATGAAGGACGGCAGCGCCGACGCGCCCGCCGGCACTTCGGCACCCGCCCAGCAAGTGACCGGCCAGCCGGTCAACGACAAGTCGACCATCGACGTCGAAGCGCGTCAGAAGTCCTGAGCGCGGACCGCACGTGTTCGACCTCGGTATCGAGAAGCTGGCGATGATCGGCGTCGTGGCGCTGATCGTCATCGGTCCGGAAAAGCTGCCTCGCGTGGCGCGCACCGTGGGCACCCTGCTCGGCAAGGCGCAGCGCTACGTGAACGACGTCAAGTCCGAAGTCAACCGCTCGATGGAGCTCGACGAGCTCCGCAAGATGAAGACCACCGTGGAGGATGCGGCCCGCGACGTCGAGCACAGCATCCACACCGGCGCGAGCGACTTCGAGAAGCAGTTCAGCGGTTCGGGCGAAACACTCTCGGCGCTGGCCGAACCCGAGCCGCCCGCGCCGCCCGAATACAAGCATCCGCGCAAGAACTGGCGCCTGAAGCAGGGCGCCACGCCGCAGTGGTACAAGTCGCGCAACGGCGTGCGCACCAAGGCGCTGTCGGGCGCGGCACGGGTCGCCCGCTTCCGCCCGCACACGATCAACAAGATCAACTAGCGCACCCCCACCACCGCGTTCCCCGAGCGCCGCACGCCGGCCGACGTCACGCTATCTTCTTTTCCAATGGCCGATTCCGACAACAAGAACAACGACAAAGAAGACGAGCTGGCGGGCACCGAACAGCCGTTCGTGGCTCACCTGGTCGAGCTTCGCGACCGCCTGCTCTATTGCGTCTACGGCCTGGTGATCGCGGGCATCCTGCTGTCCATCTGGCCGGGCCCCGGCGGGCTGATCGACATCATCGCGATGCCGATCAAGGCGCACATGCCGCACGACGCGAAGCTGATCGCCATCGGTGTGTTCTCGCCGTTCTTCGTGCCGCTGAAGGTGTTGATGATGGCGGCCGTGCTACTGGCGCTGCCCTGGCTCATGTACCAGGCATGGATGTTCGTGGCGCCCGGGCTCTACAGTCATGAGCGCAAGTTCGCGCTGCCGCTGATCTTCTTCGGCAGCCTGCTGGCCTACAGCGGCATCGCCTTCGTGCAGCTGTTCGTGCTCGACAAGATGTTCAGCTTCATCCAGCGATTTGCGCCGGCCGCGGTGCAGGCGACGCCCGACATCTCTTCGTACGTCGAGGCCATCCTCTCGCTGTACATCGCCTTCGGCGTGGCTTTCCAGGTGCCGATCGTGGTGATGCTGCTGGTGCGCTTCGAGATGGTCACCATCGAGAAGCTGAAGTCTTTCCGCGGCTACTTCATCGTGGTGGCCTTCGTGGTGGCCGCCGTGCTGACGCCGCCCGACGTGGTGTCTCAACTGGCGCTGGCAGTGCCGATGTGCGTGCTCTACGAAGTCGGCATCCTGGGTGCCAAGTACTTCGCCAGGAGCGGCAGGAAGCCCGAAGAAGAGGAAAGCGCCGACTCGGCGCAGTCCTGATCGGTTGACCCGACCGGCCCGCCGGCCCGTTATTCGGGTTGTTGGGCGGGCACCTGCTTGACGGGGCTCTTCGGTCGCAGCCCCGGCGTCACATCCAGCTCCATCTTGTCGCTGCCGCGCTGCAACGCGAACCGTGAGGAGCTGCCGGGCTTCAGGCCCGCCACCGCGGTCAGCAGCGCCTGCACACTGTCCGTCTTCTTTTCGCCCACCGAGGTGATCACGTCACCCGGGCGAATGCCCGCCTTGGCGGCCGGGCCGTTCTGCAGCACGCCGGTGATGATGACGCCCGCATCCGCCTTCACGCCGAAGGTCTCGGCCAGTTCGGGCGACAGTTCGTTCGGCTCCACGCCGATCCAGCCGCGGCGCACCTGACCGTCCTTGACGATCCCCTCGAGCACGATCTTGGCCATCGACACCGGAATGGCGAAGCCGATGCCCATGCTGCCGCCCGAGCGCGAGTAGATGGCGGTATTGATGCCCTGCAGGTTGCCGTTGACGTCGATCAACGCGCCGCCCGAGTTGCCCGGGTTGATGGCCGCGTCGGTCTGGATGAAGTTCTCGAAGTTGTTGATGCCCAGCTGGTTGCGCCCCAGCGCCGAGACGATGCCGCTGGTCACCGTCTGCCCCACGCCGAACGGGTTGCCGATGGCCAGCACCTGGTCGCCCACCAGCAATGCATCGGAGTCGCCCAGCACGATCACGGGGAGCTTGTCGAGCTCGATCTTCAGCACGGCCAGGTCGGTGTCGGGGTCGGTGCCGATCACCTTGCCGCGCGCGTGGCGGCTGTCGTTCAACGTCACCTCGATCTCGTCGGCGCCCTCGACCACGTGGTTGTTGGTGAGGATGTAGCCGTCGGGGCTGACGATCACGCCGCTGCCCAGGCCCACCTGGGGCTGGTCGTCCTGGTCGCCGAAGAAGAAGCGGAACCAAGGGTCGTTGCTGCGCGGGTGGCGCTGCGCGGCCTTGCTGGTGTTGATGCTCACCACCGCGGGCGAGGCCTTCTTGGCCGGCACGCTCAGGCTGCCGGGCGCCGCGACGGCAGCGCCGCCCGTCGGCGCCTCCACGATGGACACCACGCCGCCCAGCGACGTCGAGCGCTTGTGGATCCACTCGGGCTTGAGCGTTGCAACGACGAAGTAGGCCGCCAGCAGGACGGTCACGGCTTGGGCAAAGAGCAGCCAGGTGCGTTTCATGAAAGATTGGAGAGAAAGACGGTCAAGGCTGCTTCGAGGCGCAGCAACGTTGTCAATTGTCTCCCAATCGTGCGCGCCGGAGACCGCACTGCCAGGTCGAAGAGGGGGCTGTTGGCCGACACATGGCACCCACGCGCTGCGTGGCGTAAGGCCCGGCGCACCGGCGCGGCTTGCCGAGGCGGCGCGACAATGTCGCGATGAGCACCACCCGCCACGAATTGCTTCACGCATTCGACCTGCTGCTGGCCCCCGGCCGCTTCAAGGACTACGGACCCAACGGCCTGCAGGTCGAGGGCCGCACCGTGGTCCGCAAGATCGTCTCGGGCGTCACCGCCAGCCGCGCGTTGATCGAGGCCGCGATCCACGCCGAGGCCGACGCCATCTTCGTTCACCACGGCCTGTTCTGGCGCGGCCAGGACGGGCGCGTCACCGGCTGGATGAAGCAGCGCCTGGGCCTGCTGCTGGGCGCCGACGTCAACCTGTTCGCCTACCACCTGCCGCTGGACGCCCATCCGGAACTCGGCAACAACGCACAGCTCGGGCTGCAGCTGGGGCTCGTGGCGCACGCCGGCGCTGGCGGGCGCTTCGGCGAGCAGGAACTCGGCTTTCTGGGCACCCAGGAAAGCGGCGCGGGCTTTGCCGATGCCCGAGCGCTCGCCACGCACGTCGAATCGGTGCTGAAAAGGCCGGTAACGCTCGTCGATAATGCATATCGCGCTATTAAAAACATAGCGTGGTGCACAGGCGGCGCGCAAGGCTACTTCGAGGCCGCCATCGCCGCAGGCGCGGACGCCTTCCTCACCGGCGAGATCTCCGAGCCGCAGGCCCACTACGCACGCGAGATGGGCGTCGCCTACCTGGCCTGCGGGCATCACGCCACCGAGCGCTACGGCGCCCAGGCGGTGGCCGGGCACGTGGCGGCGCAGCTCGGGCTGGTGCACGAATTCATCGACATCGACAACCCCGCATGAACGACGCCATCGCCATCACCCTGGGCGACCCCGCGGGCATCGGCCCCGAGATCATCGTCAAGGCCTTCCGCGACGCGCCCGAGGCCACGCGCGGCGCCTTCGTCGCGGGCGATGTGGGCACCGTGCGCCGGGCCTCGCAGGCGCTCGCCGCGCCGGGGCAGCCGGCCTGGCCGGTGCTCGAGATCGCGTCGGTCGCCGAGGCCGCCACCGTGCCGCCGCGTTGCATCCCGGTGCTGCAGGTGGTCGCTGCGCCGTCGCACGTCGAACAGGGCCGCATCAGCGCGGAGGCCGGCCGCGTGGCGGGCGAATGCGTAGTGTGGGCCGCGCGGGCTGCGCTGCGCGGCGAGATCGGCGCCATCGTCACCGCGCCGCTGCACAAAGAAGCGCTGTCCGCCGCGGGCTTTCCGTACCCCGGCCACACCGAGCTGCTGCAGGCCGAGGCGGCCGCGCACCTGGGGCGCACCGTGGCCGAGGTGCCTGTACGCATGATGCTGGCCAACGACGAGCTGCGCACCGTGCTCGTCAGCATCCACATGTCGCTGCGCCACGCCATCGAGGCGGTGCGCTTCGAGGGCGTGCTCGACACGCTGCGCATCACGCACCGCGCGCTGAGCCATGCGCTGGGCCGCGTGCCGCGCATCGGCGTGGCGGGCCTTAACCCGCATGCGGGGGAGGGCGGCCTGTTCGGCTCGGAAGAGCGCGAGATCATTGCGCCGGCCATCGAGGCGGCGCGCGCCGAAGGCATCGACGCCCGCGGACCTCATGCGCCCGACACGGTCTTCATGCGCGCGCGCGCCAAGGCCGGCGTGCCGTCCAGCGGCGAGTTCGACGTGGTGGTGGCGATGTACCACGACCAGGGCCTGATCCCGGTCAAGTACCTGGGCGTGGAGAAGGGCGTGAACGTGACGCTGGGCCTGCCGCTGGTGCGCACCAGCCCCGACCACGGCACCGCGTTCGACATCGCGGGCACGGGGCGGGCCGATGCGTCCAGCCTCGTCGAGGCGCTGCGCATGGCCAGGGTGCTCAAGGGCGCGTGAACGGCGCCCGGGCTACCTGAAGGCGCCTGAATGCGCCTTCGTGCTCAAGGACGTTGCTTGAGGCTGTCGCGAATCTCGCGCAGCAGCACCACGTCTTCAGGCGTGGCGGGTGCCGCGGCCGGTTCGTCGTTGCGCTTCAGGCGGTTGATCTGCTTGACCATCATGAAGATGATGAAAGCCAGGATCACGAAGTTGACCGCGATGGTGATGAAGTTACCGTAGGCCAGCACCGGCACGCCGGCCTTCTTCAGGTCGGCCAGCGTGTTCGCCACGCCGGGCGGTGCGGTGCCCAGCACCACGAAGAGGTTCGAGAAGTCGAGCCTGCCGAACACCAGGCCCACGATCGGCATGATGATGTCGGCCACGAGCGAGTCGACGATCTTGCCGAACGCGCCGCCAATGATCACGCCCACCGCGAGGTCGATCACATTGCCCTTGACGGCAAATTCCTTGAATTCACTGACGATGCTCATGATTCAAATGGCTGCTTGAGCTTTGCTTGTTGAGGGAAGGCCGAGTATGCCCGCGATCGGCTGTTTGTCATCCGGTTGCGCGGCCACATCGATGTGCGCGGCCGGCAGCCCCGCGCGGCTGCGCGCGGCAATCTGCCTGAATCCGTCCTCGAGATGCCGCACGAAGCGCGGCGTGTCGAAGTAGCCGCGGCGCGCGTCCTTGGCCTGCGCGAGGCGTGCGCGCAGCGCCGCGAGTTCGCCGCGGTGCGTGGCGAAGTGAACGGCCTTGCGCACGTAGTCGGCGTGGTCCGTGGCCACCAGTTCGGACAGGCCGATGGCATGCAGCAGGCTGCCCGCCATGCGCGACACCATGGTCGTGCCCGTGAGCGCCAGCAGCGGCACGCCCGACCACAGCACGTCGTTCGCGGTCGCGCCGCTGCTGTAGGGGAAGGTGTCGATGAACAGGTCGGCCAGGCCGATGCGCGCCAGGTGCTGCTCGACCGGCATGCGCGGCGACACGATCAGCCGGCCGCTCGCCAGGCCCGCCCGCTCCCAGTGCGCGCGCAGGTTGTGCTCGAAGCCCTCGGGCCCCTGCGCCAGCCACAGCACCGCGTGCGGAATGCCCTGCACGATGCGCACCCAGGCGTCGAAGGTCTCGGGCTGGATCTTGAAAGACTGCGAGAAGTTGCACAGCACGAAGGCGTCTTCGGGCAGGCCGTGGTCGGCGCGCGTGGCCTGGCGTGCATTGACCGGACGCTGCGTGTCGATCACCTGGAAGGTCTCGGGCAGGCGCAGCAGCTTTTCGGTGTAGCAGTCTTCCGTGCCGGGCGGCGCGAGAAAGTTGTCGGACACCAGGTAGTCGTAGCTGGGTGTGCCGCTGGTGCCCATGTAGCCCAGCCACATGATCTGCGCGGGCGCCGCGCGGCAGGCCATCAGCTGCGGCCGGGCGCCGCGCGTGTCGCCCGACAGGTCGATCAGGATGTCGATCTCGTCCTCGCGGATGCGCTCGGCCATCTGCTGGATCGACTGCCCCTGCAGGTCGACGAAGTGCTCGGCCGATGCGGCGATGCGCGTGCGCGCCGGATGCCCGTCGTCGGGGCCGTAGGAGTAGACGAACACCTCGAACGCATGGCGGTCGTGCAGGCCGAAGAGCTCCGCCGTCAGGTGGGCCACGGGATGGTTGCGAAAGTCGAACGAGTAGTAGCCCACGCGGATGCGCGGCGCCGTGCGCCGCGTGGCGGCATCGGCGAAGGGCCTGATGCCCAGGTTCGCGTCGGCCAGCGTCGCCGAACGCTGCGTCCAGGTTTTCAGGCGCTTCGCGTCGTCGTAGTTCGACATGAGGATGAACGACGACACGGTCTGTTCGTTGCCGGGGTTGTCCAGGTGCGCGGCGATGCGCTCGCGCAGTTCGGGCACGCCCTCCCAGCGTGCGATGTGGGTCTTTTCGCCCAGCATCCACACCATGGCCGGCATGAAGTCGGGGTCGTCGCGCAGGCACTGCTCGAACTCCGCGATGGCCGCCTCCGACTGCCCGGCCATCACGTAGGTCACGCCCAGGTTGCAGCGCGCGAGCACCTGGCGCGGATGCAGTGCCAGCGCTTTCCTGAGCACCTCGATGGCCGCGTCGTAGTGGCCCTGGCGGAAGTTCGTGGCGCCCAGGTTGTTGAGCAGCGCCTCCTGTTCGGGCATGGACTCCAGCGCCAGCCGGTACAGCTCCGCCGATTCGGCGAAGCGCATGGCCGCGCCTTCGAGCGTGGCGCATACGCCGTAGAGCGCGGCCATGGCGTCGGGCTCGGCCAGCGCGCGGGCGCGCACCTCGGGCGTTGCATGGCGCATGGCGCGCTGCATGGGCGCCACTGCGTCGTCGTGGCGGCCGCAATGGACCAGCGCGCGCGCCAGCAGGCAGGCCGCTTCGACGTCGCAGGGGTCTGCCTGGGCTTGCTCCAGCGATGCCAGTGCGCCTTGCCAGTCGTGCTGGTGCGCGCGGATCTTGCCGATGTTCTTGTGCGCGGTGAGGTAGCCCGGGTCGAGCGCCAGCGCCCGGGCGAACTGCGCGACGGCTTCTTCGAAGCGGTCTTGTTCCATGTCGATCGCGCCGGCGTTGTTCCAGGCCGCGGGCGCCTGCGGCGCAAGCCGCGTGGCCTCGGCCGCGGCTTCGCGGGCATGGCGGAACTTCTTCTGCTGGCGGTACACCGCCGACAGGTTGACGTAGGCCTCGGGGTAGTTCGGGAGCGCCTTGATCGCGCGGCGCAGGTCCTGCTGCGATTCGGCCAGCAGCCCCATGTGCATCAGGATCGTGGCGCGGGTGTTGAAGTAGAAGGGGTGCGGCGAACTGGCGATCGCTCGGTTCACCCAGTTCAGCGCCAGCTTCGGCCGGCCTTGCCGCCACAGCGCCTCGCCCGTGAGGTGCAGCGCATCGGCATGTTCCGGAAAGCGCGAGAGCAGCACTTCGTACACCTGCAGCGCCTCCGGGATGCGGCTCGCCCGGTGCAGCGCCAGCCCCTGTTCCAGCAGGTGGCCGGCATCTTCGGCCGGCGCCATGGGCGCGGGGGCGGGAGAGGTTGAGTTCATGAAGCCGCGTGTGAACGGGTCAGGAGGCCGTCGAGCAAAGCCCGGCTTCAGTCCAAGGCAGGCAAGGCATGCAAAGGCAAGAAAACCGCCCGGCCAGTATAGGGGCCGGTCGTTCGTTTTCAGCCGCTGGCGGGTCCGCGGAGCAGGGGCTTCGCGGACCGCCGCGCATCACCAGGACCAGGACGCGCCGATGCCGCCGCCGACCTTGCCGTTGTTGCCGCTGCCGAAGTTGACCTTGAGCTGTGCGGACTCCCCGATGCGAAAGCTCGCCGCCGCTGCAACCGCCGAGCGCCCATCGTACGAACCCACGCCCACGCCCACACCGAAGTTCTTGCCCGCCTCCAGCGCCGGGACCGAGGCGGCAGCCAGCGCAATGGCCGCGCCGGTGCTGCCTGTCTTGCGCACATCCTGCACTTCGCTGCGGACCTGGTTCAGCTGCGAGATGTTCGCGGCGTCGGTGGGCAGCACGCCGGGTGCCACGTTCTGCACGCGTCCGTTGGCGACCACGCCGTTGCCCGCGGTGATCGTGCCGCCCGCGCTCACGTTGCCCGTCACGTTGACGGTGCCGGCGTTCAGCGTCGTGACATTGCCCGTCACTGCGTTGATGGTGGCGATGTTGCCAGTCTGCGTGTTCAGCACCGTGATATTGCCGTTGGCCGCCGTGATCGTCTGGAAGTTGCCGGTGGTGGCATTGACCGTGCTGGCGTTCACCGTGGTTGCGTTCACCGTGCCGGCGTTCACCGTGCCGGCGCTCACCGTCGTGACGCTCATGGCGTTGGCGGTCAGGGCGTTGAGGGTGGCGCTGGCGGCGGACAGGTTGGTGGTCGAAGCGTTGGTCGACGTCAGGTTGTTGACGGTGCCGCTGGACGCCGACAGGTTCGACGTGGTGACGTTGGTGGTGCTCAGCGTGTTGATCGTGCCGGTGGTGGCCGACAGGCTGGACGTCGTGATGTCGGTGGCGTTCAGCGTGGCGATGTTGCCGGTGGTCGCGTTGAGGGTCGTGGCGTTCGCCGTGGTCGCATTCAGCGTCGTGGCATTCGCGGTCGTCGCGTTGACGGTCGTCGAACTGAGCGCGCGAATCGTGCCAGCGGTCGCAGTCACGGTGTTGGCGTTGACGGCGCCGATGTTCCCGGTCGTTGCGTTGAGGGTCGTGGCGTTCGCCGTGGTCGCATTCAGCGTCGTGGCATTCGCGGTCGTCGCGTTGACGGTCGTCGAGCTGAGCGAGCGGATCGTGCCAGCGGTCGCAGTCACGGTGTTGGCGTTGACGGTGCCGATGTTGCCGGTCGTTGCGTTGAGGGTCGTGGCGTTCGCCGTGGTCGCATTCAGCGTCGTGGCATTCGCGGTCGTCGCGTTGACGGTCGTCGAGCTGAGCGAGCGGATCGTGCCAGCGGTCGCAGTCACGGTATTCGCATTGACGGCACCGATGTTGCCGGTGGTCGCATTCAGCGTCGTGGCGTTTGCGGTCGTCGCGTTGACGGTCGTCGAGCTGAGCGCGCGGATCGTGCCTGCGGTCGCGGTCACGGTGTTGGCATTGACGGCGCCGATGTTGCCGGTGGTCGCATTCAGCGTCGTGGCATTCGCGGTCGTCGCGTTGACGGTCGTCGAGCTGAGCGCGCGGATCGTGCCCGCGGTCGCGGTCACGGTGCTGGCATTGACGGCGCCGATGTTGCCGGTCGTCGCGTTGAGCGTGGTCGCGTTCAAGGTCGTGATGCTGGCAGCCGTGGCGCTCAGCGCGTTGGTGTTGATGCCGCCCGGGGCATTCAGCAGGGTGCCGTTGTTGCCGGGGTTGGGGTTGGCACCGACGTTGCCGGCGTTGACGGTCTGTCCGCCGATCGTGACCTGTGCATGTGCCACCGGCAGCGTCATTACATAGCCGGCACCCACCAGCACCGACGCAAGCAGGCGGCCGACACCCGAGTGGCGAGCGATGGAAGACGGGTGGGAAGCAGAGCGCCTGGGTGTAGTCATCTGAAAATTTCTTCCTTGAAGGATCGTTTGCACTGGTCGACTTCCAGGCGATTCGCCAAGGGAGTCGGAGGTGGGTTTCATTGCGTTACCCCATGCAACCGATGCTAGGAATCCGGTCCGTTGCTGAACATCACCGGGATCCGTAGTTCTGGACCGATGCGCATCGCACGACGGCGCATGTGCAGACCAATCGAATGCCCGAAGACCCAATGCCCATGCGGCTTTGCAGCCATCGCGCACCACGCGCTCCCAGGTCGCGGCATGCGGTTTCGGGCGCGCGTGGCGTGTCGCGCTGCTACGTAACACACGCAGAAACGCGCACGTAACAACGACGCAAAAACAGCCCTTCGGTGGCCGCATCCGAGCGCTGTCTTTCAGGTGTCCAGCGGCAGATTCCCCAATGAAATCAAAGTGCTACAGCGTTTGCGCCCCTCGGCGCCGCGATGCCGGCGCGCGTGGGCATCGTTCCTGCGGTATCTGAAACGAAAGTCAACAGTTCGAGGCTGCCTGTAGGTAGCCCGAAAGCCGCAGGAGCATCGCGTGATCAATTTGTTATCGAGCATCGCCAGCAGTGCACGAAGCGCGGACACCGTCCGTCGCATCGACCGGGGAGTGCCGTCATGGAAATGACGCTCCAGTACGCCGCTGCTCGGCCCGCGCTGTCGATCGCGCAGTTGTACGGCGGCGTGTTCCATGCCGCGCTCGTGGTCGCCGACGATGCGCAGGTGGCCGACCGCATGCGGCGCATTCTTGCGGAGCTCGCGCCGCATCGTCGCGTGGTCGTCGCGTCGGGCCGTGCCGAGGCGCTCAACCTGCTGGCCGCCTTGCCCTACGACCTGCTGCTGGTCGACATGCAACTGCCGGGCAGGGACGGCGTGGCGCTGCTCAACCATGTGCGCCAGCACCATGCGCGCATCGAGAGCATCGGCATGTCCGCACAGGACGACGCCGAACTGGTCAGCGCCGCGATCGCCGCGGGTGCCATCGGCTACCTGCTGACCGAGACCGACGACTTCGAGCTGTCCTACCTGTTGCGTTCGATCGAGCGCGGCGGCTCGCCGATGGACTCGCGCATCGCGCGGCGCATCGTCGGGTCGATTGCCGCGTCGGCGAGAACGCGCAGCATCGAACCCATCCGCGTGCAGGCACCGCCGCCCGGGGCCGCGCAACCGGCCGGCAAATCAGGGCCTGGACTGCTGTCGCCGCGGGAACTCAAGGTGCTGCGGCTGATCGCACAGGGCTGGAGCAATCGGCAGATCGCGGAGGCGGTCTACCTGTCGGTCAACACCATCGAGTTTCACGCCAAGAGCATCTATCGCAAGCTGTCCGTCAAGTCGCGGACCCAGGCCGTGCACGAGGCGACCCAGCACGGTCTTCTGAACTGAAGTCCCCCTGGCGACAGCCTTTGTCGCCCTGCGGCGGGCGCCCCGCGAATGCGGCGCGCCCGGCCGCCGGCTGCCTGCCATGCGCATGGCCGCCATTGAATATCCCTTCGGCGCCCCGCTACAATCGCGGGTTGACCCCCCTGCTCCAGCGAAGAAGACAAGAGGATCCCCATGAGTGACATGACCTCCGGCTCGCCCCGGATCGACACCAGCAAGCGGACGTGGTTGATCGCATCCGGCTGTGCCGGCGTAGCAGGTGGCGTGGCCACCGCCATCCCCTTTGTGAGCACTTTCCAGCCGTCCGAGAAGGCCAAGGCCGCGGGCGCCGCGGTCGAGGTCGACATCGGCGGCCTCAAGGTCGGCGAGAAGATGACCGTCGAATGGCGCGGCAAGCCGGTCTGGATCCTCAAGCGCACGCCGGAGCAACTCGCCGAACTTCCCAAGCTGGACGGCCAGCTCGCCGACCCCCTCTCCAAGCGTCACCCCGACGAATTCACCCCCAAGTACGCGCAGAACGAGCACCGCTCGATCAAGCCCGACGTGCTGGTCGTGGTCGGCATCTGCACCCACCTGGGCTGCTCGCCCACCGACCGCTTCCAGGCCGGCCCGCAGCCCTCGCTGCCCGCCGACTGGGAAGGCGGCTTCCTCTGCCCTTGCCATGGTTCCACGTTCGACCTGGCCGGCCGAGTCTTCAAGAACAAGCCCGCGCCCGACAACCTGCCGGTGCCGCCGCACATGTACCTGTCGGACACCAAGCTCCTGATCGGTGAAGACTCCAAGAAGGCCTGAGGCAGAAGAACGACATGGCTGAATTCCACGATATCTCCCCCAATGCGCCCGCCGGCGCGAAGCTGCTCAACTGGGTCGACAACCGGTTCCCGCTGACCAAGCTCTGGAACGACCAGTGGGGCAAGTACTACGCGCCGAAGAACTTCAACTTCTGGTACATCTTCGGCTCGCTGGCCATGCTCGTGCTGGTGATCCAGATCGTCACCGGCATCTTCCTGGTGATGCACTACAAGCCCGACGCGACCCAGGCGTTCGCATCGGTCGAGTACATCATGCGCGACGTGCCGTGGGGCTGGCTCATCCGCTACATCCACTCGACGGGCGCCTCGGCGTTCTTCATCGTGGTGTACCTGCACATGTTCCGCGGCCTCATGTACGGCAGCTACCGCAAGCCCCGCGAGCTGATCTGGGTGTTCGGCTGCGCGATCTTCCTGTGCCTGATGGCCGAAGCCTTCATGGGCTACCTGCTGCCCTGGGGCCAGATGTCCTATTGGGGCGCCCAGGTCATCGTGAACCTGTTCGCCGCCATTCCGTTCATCGGTCCCGACCTGGCCCTGCTGATCCGCGGCGACTACGTGGTGAGCGACGCCACGCTGAACCGCTTCTTCAGCTTCCACGTGATCGCCGTGCCGCTGGTGCTGCTCGGCCTGGTGGTGGCCCACCTGATCGCGCTGCACGAAGTGGGTTCGAACAACCCCGACGGCATCGAGATCAAGGCCAACCGCGGGGCCGACGGCCATCCGGTCGACGGCATCCCGTCGCACCCGTACTACACGGTGCACGACATCTTCGGCGTGGTGGTGTTCCTGACGATCTTCTCGGCGGTGATCTTCTTCGCCCCTGAAGCCGGCGGGTATTTCCTCGAATACAACAACTTCATTCCGGCCGACTCGCTGAAGACGCCCAACCACATCGCCCCGGTGTGGTACTTCACCCCGTTCTATTCGATGCTGCGCGCGACCACCGACGACATGGTCAACGTGTTCGCGCTGATCATCGGCGCGGCCGCCATCTGGAACTTCGTCAAGGGCAAGTCGGGCACGGGCCTGAAGATCGCGGCCCTCGTCGTGGCCGCCGTGGTCATCTTCCTGCTCAAGAGCTTCGACGCCAAGTTCTGGGGCGTGGTGGTGATGGGCGGCTCGGTCATCATCCTGTTCTTCCTGCCGTGGCTGGACCACAGCGAAGTCAGGTCGATCCGCTACCGCCCGAGCTGGCACAAGTACGTGTACGGCGTGTTCGTGTTGTTCTTCCTGGTGCTGGGCTACCTCGGCATCCAGCCGCCCGGCGTCTGGGGCAACCTGGTCATCGGCTCTTTTGCCCTCGACATCGCCCAGACCATCTCGCAGATCGGCACCCTCTTCTACTTCGGCTTTTTCCTGCTGATGCCCTGGTGGAGCCGCAAGGGCGAATTCAAGCCCGTGCCCGAGCGCGTGGTTTTCGCCGCCCATTGAGACAAGCCGCCCCAAAGAGCTGAGAGAACACACGATGAAGACACGCATTTCCGGCTGGCTCGCGGTCCTGGGTCTGGCAGTGGGCCTGACCTTTTCCGCGGCGGCGTCCGCCGAGTCCGAGGGCATTGCCTGGGACAAGGCGCCCAACAAGACCACCGACGTGGCCTCGCTGCAGAACGGCGCCAAGCTGTTCGTCAACTACTGCCTGAACTGCCACTCGGCCGCGTTCATGCGCTACAACCGCCTGCAGGACCTCGGCATCACCGAGCAGCAGATCAAGGACAACCTTCTGTTCACGACCGACAAGGTCGGCGAAACCATGAAGGCCAACATCGACCCGCGCCAGGCCAAGGAATGGTTCGGCGCCAACCCGCCCGACCTGACGCTGGTGGCACGCTCGCGCGCAGGCCACGGCGGCACCGGTGCGGACTACCTCTACACCTACCTTCGCACCTACTACCGCGACGACACCAAGGCCACCGGCTGGAACAACCTCGCGTTCCCCAGCGTCGCCATGCCGAACCCCCTGTGGGAACTGCAGGGCGAGCGCCGCCCGGTCTACACCAAGGTCGAGCAGCACGGCCATGCCACCGAGGTGTTCAAGGGTTGGGAGCAAGTCACTCCCGGCACCCTGACATCGGTGCAGTACGACAATGCCGTCGGCGACCTGGTGAGCTACCTGCAATGGATGGCCGAACCGGCACAGAACACCCGCGTTCGCATCGGCGTGTGGGTGTTGCTGTTCCTGGCCATGTCGGTGGTTTTTGTGTGGCGACTGAACGCCTCGTACTGGAAAGACGTCAAGTAGTTCCGTCCACGCCGACCGGACGCCTGCCCCAGGCATCCGGTCCCACAGAGTGGGTTGCCAACGCGACCCACTCTTTTTGATTTTTAGGAGTCTCTCGCCATGATGGTCTTGTATTCAGGAACGACCTGCCCCTTTTCCCACCGTTGCCGTTTCGTGTTGTTCGAAAAGGGCATGGACTTCGAGATTCGCGATGTCGATCTCTACAACAAGCCCGAAGACATCAGCGTGATGAATCCGTACGGCCAGGTGCCGATTCTGGTCGAGCGCGACCTGATCCTGTACGAGTCGAACATCATCAACGAATACATCGACGAGCGCTTCCCGCATCCGCAGTTGATGCCCGGCGACCCGGTCGACCGCGCGCGCGTGCGCCTGTTCCTGCTCAACTTCGAGAAGGAGCTCTTCGTGCATGTCGCCATGCTCGAGAACCGCACCACCAAGGGCAACGAGAAGGCGATCGAGAAGGCGCGTTCGCATATCCGCGACCGCCTCACGCAGCTGGCGCCCGTGTTCCTCAAGAACAAGTACATGCTGGGCGACAACTTCTCGATGCTCGACGTGGCCATTGCGCCGCTGCTCTGGCGCCTGGACTATTACGGCATCGACCTCAGCAAGAACGCTGCGCCGTTGCTGAAGTACGCCGAGCGCATCTTCTCGCGCCCTGCCTACATCGAGGCACTGACCCCGTCCGAAAAGGTCATGCGCAAGTAAGTAAGCTTCGTGGCCGCTTTCACTGTTCTTCACCGTCTTTCATGATCAACGCGCTCGAGTCGTCTTCCACCCGCCCGTACCTCATCCGGGCGCTGTATGAATGGTGCACCGACAACGGGTTCACGCCCTATGTCGCCGTGCAGGTCGACGACACCGTCCAGGTGCCGCGCGAGTACGTGAAGAACGGCGAGATCGTGCTCAACATCAGCTTCGACGCGACCAGCTCGCTCAAGCTGGGCAACGATTTCATCGAGTTCAAGGCCCGTTTCGCGGGCTCGGCGCGGGAAATCAGCGTGCCGGTGGGGCGCGTGATTGCGATCTACGCGCGCGAAAACGGACAGGGCATGGCGTTTCCGGCGCCCGTGCCGTCGGTTCCCGCGGACCCCCAGGGCGGCGACGCCCCGGCGGCCGTGCCGTCGCCCCAGGGCCCGGCGCGCATGCCCTTGCGTGACGCTTCGCGCGGCACCGAAGGCGATGCCGGCAAGATCGTGCACCTGGTGACGGGCGAGGACGGCGACGAATCCGTCGTCGATGCCGGCGCAGGTACCGACCCGGTCGACGAGCCGCCGCGCCCGCCGGTCAACGGCGGCTCGCGGCCGTCGCTCAAGCGCGTCAAGTAGGTGTGTGATTGGGCGGCCGGCCACGCCGGCCGACGCCACTAGAATCACGCACTGGAATTTCAGCCGCTTTAGCTCAATTGGTAGAGCACCCGCCTTGTAAGCGGAAGGTCGTCAGTTCGATTCCGACAAGCGGCACCATGCAAGGAACCCCCAAGTCAGCGATGGCTTGGGGGTTTTTTCATACCGATGCCTCGGTCGATGCGGACTGCGCCACGCCCTGCATCAGCAGCCCCAGCATCGCCAGTTGCGCCGCCAGCGCCGGCCGCTGTGCCGAGCGCAGGTTCTCCAGCACCGTGCCCAGCAGCGCCGCGCCGCGGTCCAGCCCGGCCTGCTTCAGGTGCAGCACCTGCGCCTCGGCGCGCGACAGCGCATTGCCGCCCTGGTGCCGCAGGCCCTGGCGCAGCCACAACGCCAGCAGCGCGAGCGTGTCGTTCGCCAGCGCGTTCAGCGCGGGCAGCTCGTCGACTTCGCTGTGCAAGCCCAGCGGCTGCGGCGCCATCGCCTCCACCTGCAGCACCACGGCGCGCTGCGCGGTGAGCAGGCTCAGCGGCTGCATGACCGCCACGCCGCCCCGCAGGTGCACCGTGCCTGCCACGGCGCGCAGCGCGCCATGGTCGCCAGCCAGCGTGCGGGCCAGCGCATCGACCGCGTCCGGCGCCACCGCGCGGTGCGGCAGCGCCAGACGCAGTTGCTCTGCGGCGGGAACCGCCGTGGGTTCGACTTCCTCGTCCATCAGCGCCTGTGCCAGCGCCGCATGCAGCACCTGCGCGGCCGCATCCCAGTGGCAAGACACCACTTCCATGCGATCGAAGGCCACCACGTGCAGCTGCCCCGAGGCCCCGGCGGACGCGCCGTTCGCCGCCTGCCTGGGCCGGACGAAATCGGGCGGCGCCTCGCGCAGGTGCGCCACCAGCGCGGCCACGCTGCCTTGCCGCAGCGGCGCGACGAGGTCGTTCCACGACGTGGGCGACAGCGGCAGCACGCCCGTCTGCCGCGCGCCGGCCGTGATGTCGACCCGCCCGTTGGCGCGCCGCGTCGCGGTCTTGGTGATGACCTGGCCGCTCGCGAGTTGCCGCAGCGGAAAGCCCGCCACGCGCCGGTTCATCAGCGCCTGCGCCGCGCCGCCGGCCGCCGCGTCGGCTGCGCGCGTCCATTGGCGCTCCAGCACCGTCACGTTCTGCGTGTCGGGGTCGGCGAAGAGAATGCTCGCGCCTTCGGCCGTGTCGTCGGACCAGAGCTCGGCGCCGAGCGACACCAGCCGCAGGTGGTCGAGCGCCACCTCGCCCTTCACCCCGACGCCGAGGATCTGGCTCGCCAGCAGCGCCGGCCTTGCCTGCGGTTGCGGTCGCTCGGCATGCGCCGCCGCCTGCAGCCGCGCCCACAGCTCGGCCAGCACGCGCACCAGGCGCAGCGGCTCGAAGCGGCTGCTGCGTGCCTGCTGCGCCTGCAGCAGTTGCCACAGCTCGTCGAGCGCGTCGTCGACCCAGTTCCAGCCCAGCGCGAGCGCCTGCTGGCGCACAGCCTCGAAGCGCGCGGCCAGCGCCATCAGCGGCTGG
Organism: Variovorax monticola; assembly: GCF_051216855.1. Classification (NCBI taxonomy): domain Bacteria; kingdom Pseudomonadati; phylum Pseudomonadota; class Betaproteobacteria; order Burkholderiales; family Comamonadaceae; genus Variovorax; species Variovorax monticola. The sequence goes on along the minus strand of NZ_JBPJZP010000004.1, from coordinate 77,135 downwards.
CTCGAGCCGTCGAGCCAGAGCGAGAGCAGCAAGGCGTCGAGGTGGCCGCGCAGCACGCGCGCGGCCTCGCCCTGCATCAGCGGCTGCTGTGCGACGCCCGCTGCGTCCGTGTCCTCATCCGCCGAAGCGGGCGGGCGAACTTCGACCATCGCTTCCGCGGTGCCCGGCGGCAGCGCGCCGGCCTGGCGGAACGCCCACACCGCGACCACCACGTGCGCGCAGCCGCTGCCCTGCCTGCAGTCGCAGCGCGCATGCACGAGCGAGCTGCGCGAGAAGAAGCGCACGCTGCACATCGGCAGCCGCGCCACCGGCGGCGCGCTCGCGCTGCGCCATGCCTGCACGCCGACCACCGGCCGTGCGGCGGCGAGCCTGTTCGCCTGCTCGAGCACGGACGGCGCAAAGCTCGCGGCCAGCGCGGTGTCGTCGAACTGCGCGGGGCTCCAGGCGCCGTCGGCGTCGGTGGGCGCATCGTGCGCGGCCTCGGGGGCGTCGGCCTTCGACGATGCGGCCAGCGCCTGGTAAGCCAGCACCAGCATCACGCGGTGCCGGCACATTCCGCTGGCCGGGCAGCTGCACTGCGCATCGCGCAGCGTGCGCCCCGGCGGCAGGCTGGTGCGCACGCCGTCGTCGAAATGTGCCTGCACCACGCCGTCCGCACCGGCCTCCAGCCGCGGCAGCAGGCCGGCGGCCACGTCCTTCTGCGCGCGCTTCACGAAGCCCGCGTTGGCCAGTGCCGTGAGCGCCTCGGGCGTCAGCTCCAGCAGGTCGGTGCGCCATGCGATGTCGCCGCTCATGCCTGCACCTTCTCGGCGAGCCAGCCGGCCAGTTGCCCGGGCGTCATCGCGCCGATCTGCGCGCCTTCGCGCACCAGCCGTGCGGCCATCTCGCGGTCGTAGTTGGGTTCGGCAGTCGCATCGAGCGCGGCCAGGCCCAGCACCTTGGCGCCGGACTCCACCAGCGCCTTCACGCGCCGCACCAGCTCGTGCGGGCTGCCGCCTTCGTAGAAGTCGCTCACCAGCACGACGATGCTGCGGGCCGGATTGGCGACGAGCGACTGCGCATAGCCCACCGCCTTCGCAATGTCGGTGCCCCCGCCCAGCTGCACCTTCATGAGCAGCTCGACCGGGTCGGACACGTCGGCCGTCAGGTCGACCACCGCCGTGTCGAAGGCCACGAGCCGCGTGCGCATGCCGGGCAGCTGCCACAGGCAGGCCGCCATCACTGCGCTGTGGATCACCGAGTCGACCATCGAGCCGCTCTGGTCGATCAGCAGGATGATGTCCCACGGCTCGGCATGCCGCCGCGTGCGGCTGATGAACACCGGGCGCTCCACGTAGAGCTTGCGGCGCTCCGGGTCGTAGCGGTGCAGGTTGGCAGCCAGCGTCTGCTTGAAGTCGAAGTTGCGCGCCACCTTCATGCGCGAGCGGCGGCGCCGGTCGCGGCTGCCGCTGAAAGCCTGGCGCACTTCGGTGGCGAGCTTCTCCATGATGCGGCGCACCACCTCGGCCACCAGCTTGCGCGCGGCTGCCAGCACCTCGGGGTTCATCAGGTGCTTGGTGTGCAGCACGGCGCGCAGCAGCGACTCCGACGGCTCGATGCGCTCCAGCACCTCCAGGTTGGTCACCACCTCGTCGATGCCGTAGCGCTCCACCGCGTCCTGCTCCAGCCGCTCGATCACCTCTTTCGGAAAGAGCGTGTGGATGGTGTTGATCCAGTCCGGCGTGCTGAGCGCCGAGGGGCCCAGGCCGGCGCTGCGTTCGCCGCGGCTCGCGCGGTCGCTGTCGCGGCCGTAGAGCCAGTCGAGCGCGGCGTCGGCCGCCTGGGCTTCAGCGCTCAGGGCGCCGCAGGCCGCTTCGGCCGGATCGCCCAGCAGCAGGCGCCAGCGTTGCAGCGGATCGGGAATGTCCAGGCTCATGGGTGAAGCGTTCCTTGCGTACCGTCGAGCGTCACGCCCCAGGCGGCGAGGCGCGCGAGCACGGCGTCTTCCACGCGCCGCGCCTCGGCCAGCTGCCCGGGCGCGGCCTCTCCTGCGCGGTGGGCCGTGAGTGTGCGGCGCGACAGGTGCGTGGCGTCGTGCAGCGCCAGCACCTGGTCGGCCAGCAGCCCGCGTTCCTGCGGCGGCAGCCAGGCGAAGGCGCCGCGCAGGCCGGGCATGGCCCGCACGAAGTCGGCGTTGTCGAGGGCCTGCACAGTGCGGTCCATGCCGGCGATGAAGGCGGGCTCGGACGCCAGCGTCTCGCGCGCCAGCGCCAGCAGGCCGGTGAGCGCATCGCCGAGCACCGGGGCAGGCATCGAGTGCAGCAGCCGCATCGCTTCGCCCACGCCGTCTTCCTGCGCTTGTGCATGCGGCAGGCGACCGGCCAGGCTCAGCGTGGCCCCCAACGCCGCGCCGCGGCTCACGGGCGCGGCGCTGGCGTCGGCGGCCTTGCGCTGCCACACGGCGAGCGCGCGGGCGGGCTCCACGTCGAGCAGCGAGGGCACGTGCGCGTCGTGCACGTGGTGCGCGTTGTCCTGCGCATGGGCCAGCACATCGGCCACGATCTGCCGAAGCGCCAGGTGGCCTTCCAGGTGCGGCTGCATCTCGGCCGGCGCGACGGCGGCGGGCGGCTCCAGCAGCCACAGCGCGCGGTCGAAGCCCGCGCCGATCACCACGCGCAGCACCGGTGCGTCGGCCATGCCCAGCGTCTGGCCGTGACGCAGCAGCGTGTGCAGCACCGACAGGGCCGGCCCCAGCGCCTCGAAGCGCGCTTCGTTGGCGATGGCGCCCTGCAGTTCGCGCAGCAGCGAATCGCTGAGCGCCGACAGGCCCGCCCATGCCGCCTGGTTCAGTCCTTCGGCCAGCGGGGCGATCCGGCCCTGCGCCTGCCGCAGGTCGTCTTCCAGCCGGGCACGCGCCGCGTCGTGCAGGCTCGCGCCCCAGGCGCCGGCCTCGATCAGCGCGGCCTGCTGCTCCAGCGGTTCGCCGAGCGACCAGAGCTCGGTGCGCTCGCCCGACATTGCGAGCTTCGGCCCCTGCGTGCGGCGCACGCCGGGCAGCCGCAGGATCGACAGCCGGTGCAGCACGCGGCTCTTCGCGCGGTCGGCCTCGCCCAGCAGGTCGAGCTTGAGCTGCCCGCGCAGCACCATGCCGTGCGCCGCCAGCTCGGCCTGCACCGCGGCCACCAGCGGCGGCTGCGGCGTGCCGGGCGCAAGTCGTCCGACGGTGTCGCCGGCCAGCACGTCCATCGCCTGCACCAGCACGGGATCGGTGCCGGGGCGCATGGCACCGCGATAGGTCCAGGGCAGCGGGGCGTCGAGCGCGTCTTTCACCAGCGCGCCGGCCAGCGCGTCGAGCCAGTCGGAGCGCAGCGGCTTCTCGTGCCCACGCAGCCGCGCGAGCCCTTGGGCGCGCAGGTGCACGGCCATCAGGTCGGCGGTGGAGGCGGGGAGTTTCTTCTCGCGCAGGCGCCGCATCACCTGCTGCAGCGCGCGGTGCGCCGCGCCCTCGGCGCCCAGCTCCCACACCCACTGGTAGTAGGCCGGCGAGGGCATGCCCGAGGCGTAGCCGGCGAAGGCGTCCAGCCGCTTGAAGGTGTAGGGCACGAGGTAGGAGCCGAAGCGCAGCGGGGCTTGCGCATCGCGCGTGCCGGCATCTTCGTCGTTCGCCTCGACGGATTCGTGCGAAGGCTCCGGCGTGGCGGGCAGCTCGGCGGGCATGCCCGGCCACAGCCGCGCGAGCGCGGGCGCGTGGTAGCCGCCGCACACCACCAGCGCCTGCGCGCGGCCGGGCTGCGTCGGCTGCGCCATCGCCCAGGCGATCCAGCGCGCCATCATCTGTTCGCGCGCCTGGTTGCCTTGCGAGCCGGCGTCGTCGCCGCGCAGATGAGCGAAGTAGGTGGACAGGCGCCGCGCCAGTTCGGCCGCGTCGCAGCCGTCCTCGAACAGGTGGTCCCACAGGGCGTCGCGGCCCTGCACCGAAAGCTCTTCGGTCAGCGCGCGCTCGTAGGCTTCGGCGCGCTCCTCGTGCGCATGGTCGGCCACGTCGGCATAGCGGTTCTCCATGTGCGAGAAGGCGCCGTGCCATGCGGGCAGGTCGATGAAGCGCACGGCCGCGCCCACCTCGCGCGCCACCACCAGCGCCTGCCACTCGGGCGAATGCTCTGCAAAGGGCGACCACGAGCCGTGGTGCCGGTCGTCGCCCGACAGGTAGCTGTAGATCGCCACCGGCAACCGGTGCGGCAGGTACAGCTCGTCGAGCCGTTCGTTGAAATCGGCCGGGCCTTCGATCAGCACGTAGGCCGGGCGCAGCGCGCGGATACGCTCGGCCACCAGCCCGGCGCACGCGGGGCTGTGGTGGCGCACGCCGACGATGTGGGGTTGCTGCATCGGCGCGAGTTCAGGGCAGACGGTGCCGGGCTTCGTAGTAGGCGCGCCAGTGGGCACCGTTGCGCTTGGCCGCCTTCTGCTCGAAGTAGCGCCGCAGCTTGGCGCGGTCGTCCGCGTTGTCCTTCACCACCGTGCCGGCGATGCAATCGACCAGGTCGGCCGGCGAGCCTTCGCGCTGCTCCAGGAACCAGGCGCGCACGCCCACCGCGTGGGCCACGTTCACCGCTTCGGCGGTGGACATCACGGCGGTGAGCTTGTCCATGGCGCCGTCGTTGCCCCAGTTGCCGTTGGCTTTTTCAGCCTTGCCCGGCGCGCCGCGCAGGTCGCGGAAGGTGGACACCAGCAGCTCCAGCACCGGCGCGGGCACGGTCTTCGGAATGCCGCTCTGCGCGAGCAGCCGCGCGGACGATTCCTGCACCAGCGCCAGTTCGCGGTCGAAGTCCAGGATGGGGAACACCGTCTCGAAGTCGAAGCGCCGCTTCAACGCCGCGCTCATTTCGTTCACGCCGCGGTCGCGCGTGTTGGCGGTGGCGATGATGTTGAAGCCCTCGCGCGCGTAGAGCATGCCGTGCTCGCCCGCCAGTTCGGGCACCGCCATCACGCGGTCCGACAGCATGCCCAGCAGGCAGTCCTGCACCTCCAGCGGCGCGCGCGTGATTTCCTCGAAGCGCACCACCTGGCCGCGCTGCATGCCCAGGTACAGCGGCGCGGGCACCATCGCGCGCGGGCTCGGGCCTTCGTTGATGAGCAGCGCGTAGTTCCAGCCGTACTTGATCTGGTCTTCGGTGATCGATGCGCCGCCCTGGATCGTGAGCGTGGAGATGCCCGAGATGGCCGTGGCCAGCAGCTCCGACAGCATCGACTTCGCCGTGCCCGGCTCGCCCACCAGCATCAGCCCGCGGCCGGTGGCCAGCGTGACCAGCATGCGCTCGATGCTGGCCACCGGCGCGACGATCTTCGGCGCAATGTCGAGCGCCGCGTCGCCGAGGATGAACGAGCGCGCGGCCTTCAGGCCCAGCGCCCATCCGGGCGGTCGCGGGTCGGTGTCCTGCGCCTGCAGCCGCGCGAGCTGCGCGGCGTACTGGATCTCGGCCGGCGGGCGCTGCAGTTGCTGCGATGCCGTACCCGACGCGTCGTTGGTCTTTTTCGGTGTGGCCATGTGTGTGTCGTTCAGGCCCGCAGGCCTTCCATGTCGCGGATGAGTTCGCTGGCGGAAATCGGGTCGAGCTGGTCCAGCGTTTGCGCATCCTGCATGTCGCCCCAGCCCGAAGGCTTGCCGACCTGCACCTGGCCCAGCGTCTGCTCGGGGTATTCGTCCACCATGCCGACGATGATGCCGGGGTCCAGGCCCAGCTCGATTACGCGGTTCGTGCCCAGCGGCTTGCTGAAGTACCAGATGCAGCCCGCGTCCTGCGCCTGGCCGCGGCGCCAGCCCTTGTTGGCCAGCCCCAGCACGCGGCCCGTGGGCACCTTCACGTCCTTCCAGCGCTCCAGCTTCAGGCTCTTCTTTTCTTCGTCGGTCAGCGTGTAGACGTCGCGGCCGATCTGCGCAAAGGGCTGCAGCAGCTCGTAGTCGGCGAACACCTGGCCGAAGGCCGCGGCATCGGCGGGCGGCAGGTCCAGCGCATGCGGCACGCCGATGCGGATGCTCGCACCCTCGGGCAACGCGAACGTGTCGTCCTCCGCCGTGGTGCAGCTGCCGTCTTCCGCCACGCGGAAGCACGCCTGCAGCGTGCCGCCGTAGCTGCTGCCCTCGGCTGCGCCTTCCACCGCATACACGCCCCAGATCAGCCGCTGCACGATGTGGCGCACCAGCGGATGCTCGACCAGGAACATGCGAAACACCTCGGGCGTCCAGCGGCGGCGCGCGCACATCGCCACCTCCAGGCGCAGCAGCTGCTGGCTGGCGATGGTGCGCGCGTCCTTCTTCAGCAGCTTGAAGCGCTCGACCGCTTCCTTGCCCAGTTCGGCGTCGTCGGTCTTCTTGGGCTTGGGCAGGTCGGGCAGGCGGGCACCGTCCACGCCGTCGGTGGTTTCGCGCACATAGGGCTTGAGCGTTTCGTCGAAGCCCACCTTGAACGCGCGCGGGCCGAAGTCCAGCCGCAGGGTGCCCTGCTCGTCCAGGCCGAGGTCGGGCGCGAGCCGGTCTTCGAGCTCCTCGGTGCTCAGGCCGCGCGCTTCGGCAATGGCGTCGATCTTCTCGCGCGCCTTGTCCTGCAGGCCCTTGAACTTGACCTTCTGCGCAATGCCGTTGAGTAGCATCAGCGCCACGTCGCTGCCGATGGTGGCCAGCACGTCCAGCCCGGTCACGGCGCGCGCATGCGCCGCCTCGCCGGGCCACGCGCGAATGAAGGGCGTGAGCCTGCGCGCGGTGTCGTCGTTGCCGAACTGGCCCAGCATGGCGAGTGCCCAGCCTTCCTTGCTCGGGCCGCCGGCCTCGAGCCAGGCGGTGAAGGCGTCCCAGGCGAACTCGGCCAGCGATACGGCGTCGCAGGCCTCCCTGACCACGGCGATGCCGCCGTAGATTTCCTCGTTGGTCGGGAAGGTCAGCATCTGGCCGAGGTGGTCGAGCGCCTCGTCGGGCAATGCCTTGCCGTTCTTCAGCGTCGGCCGGCGCCAGCTGCGCGGCTGCCAGAACTCGGGCAGCCTGGCGCGCTTGGTGGGGAAACGGTCGAGCGGGCTCTCGTCGAGCACCGCGCGCAATGCCTCCACCACCTCGGGCTTGCCGTAGCGGCCGGCCACGTCGAGCAGCAGCGCCTCGTGGCCGTTGGCCTGCAGCAGGCGCAGCGCGGAGCCCGCGCAGTCGCGGGCCTCGCCGGCCTTGCCGAGCGCGGGCGCAATCAGGCCGCAGGCGGTGTGCTCGGGGTACTTCAGCAGCCAGGCGCGGCCTTCGGCGCGCAGTGTCTTCAGCTTGGCGAAGGCGCGCGCGGCAGGCATGGCGAGTTCGGCCGCGCCGTAGTTCTGCGCGTACGAAAGGTTTTCGGTGGGCTTGGTGCGCACCATGGCCACCAGCCCCGGCAGCACGGCCAGGCCGTGGGTGGCCAGCATCACGCCGATGTCGTCGCTTTCCGATTCCCCGGCAATCGCGTTCCAGAACGGCACGCCCACCGCGGCCGGAAGCACCGCCGCCACGAACGAGTCGAAACGGAACCAGTAGTAGCGACCCTCCTTGCGTTCGCCGAGCATGGCGCGCCAGTGCGCGATCAGCGCGGCGGTGTCGCCGGCCTTGATTGCCGACTCCGCCGCCTTGCCGAGCGGCCCGTGCTCTTTCTTGTCCTTGCGGTCGAAGCCCAGCTGGTCGAGCAGCACCGCGATGTCTTTCCTGGCCAGGGCCTGGCGGCTCTGTTGCCAGGAGGCGAGCCGCAGCGCGCTCTCGCGCAGGCCGTCGCCCCATTGCTCGACCGGGGCCAGCGCCAGCGGTTCGAGCACCAGCGCCGCGGCGGTCTTCTTCTGCACCTTGGCCAGCCACGGCGGCGCGGCCAGCACGCCGGGCAGCTCGCTCGCATCGGCCACCTCGGTGGGGCCGGCCAGCAAGGCCAGTTGCTGGTCGATGACGGCCTGCGCGCCCGCGTCGAGCCAGGGCCGCAGCGCGGGCAGGGCGGCGCCGTGCGCGCGCAGCAGCCGCGTGAGGCTGGGCTTGACGAGGTTGGCGTCCTTGCCGCCCGCCGCGACCAGCCGCGACAGCGCGGGAATCGCCGCCAGCGGCCAGCGGTCGACCGACAGTGCCAGGCGTGCCAGCGCGCCTTTCGACGTGCTCGCCACGCGGGCCAGCGCCTGCACCGCATCGGGCGTGCCGATGCAGGCGAGCGCGTCGCCCGCGTCGTCGGTGGCCGCGCCGCGCTCCAGCACGGGCACCGCGTCGACGCCGCGCTCCTGCACCAGCGTGCTGGTCATGGGGCCGCTGCCCCAGAAGCCGCTCGAATAGCTCAGCCGCACCTTCGCAGCCAGCGCCACGGCGTCGGGGTCGGTGGCCGTCAGCTGCAGCCAGTGCATCGTCTCGGGCGCGGGCTTCGCGGCCGCGAGCGCGTGCACCAGCGCGTTGGAAATTTCGGGCGCGTCGGGCAGCAGCATCGCCAGCGCGGGCTGGCGGCTCGGGTGCACGCGGGGCAGGCCGGCCTCGATGCGGTCGCGGCAGTCCTGCCAGACCTCGGGGGCGGCCAGCGCCAGGTGCGCGCGAAAGGCTTGCTCGCCTTCGCCCAAGGGGCCGTAGTAGGCGCTGCCCATCTGCTTGGAGACGCTGGCGCTGAAGCTGTACTGGTGCTTCTTCGCCGCCCGGTCGTAGTCGGACTGCACCTCGATCTGTTGCGCGGCCAGCAGGACATCGACCGCGCCCGGCAGGCCGTACTGCGCCGCCAGGTAGGGCACCAGCTCCGCGCCCATCTGGCTGTTGCCGTGGTTGCCGCTGCTCAGCGCCAGCGCCAGCAGCACGGTGTCGGCCTCGGCGTCGGCCGCGGGAATGGGCTGCGTGCTGCGATCGATCATGCGCTGCGTGGCGTCGCGCAGCGAAGCGTCGGTGCCGGTCATGTTCACGTGGAGGTCGAGCTTGCGGCGCACCGGCAGCCAGGCCGCGCCCACGCTCGCCGGGGGCTCGACCTGCTTGGGCGGAAAGCGGCGCGAGGGGAAGGCTTCGCGCAGCATGTCGGGCGACAGCCGGATGGGCGTGCCGGCGGCAAGCCAGGGCGGTGTGTCGGCGTTGATGGCGAGTTCCGCGGCCGGTGCGGGCGAAGACGCGGCCTGCGTGGTCGACGCCGAAGTGCCCAGTTCCTTCGCGATGGCCTGCGCGTCTTTCGGCGGCGAGCAGCTGGTGCCCCAGCCCTCCAGCAGGCCCGCGGACTGCAGCCGCTTGAAGGCCAGCGCGGCGCCTTGCTCGCTCACGCCGTGCGGGCGCTTGAGGCTGGCGGGCGACAGCGTGTCGTTGCGGGTGAGGGTGCCGGCTTCGATCTGCGAGCGCACGCTTTCGAACACGCGGTCGGCCTGGCTGTCGATGCCTTCGGCCGGTGCGTCCGCCGCTGCGGTGTCGCTTGCCGGCGCGGCCTTGGCGGCCGATGTGGCCGATGCGGCCGTGGTCTTTTCCGGCGCCGCCTCGGCCTTCGGCTTGGCTTCGGTCTTGCCGATGGCCGCATCCGCCGCCACGCCCACTTCGCTGTAGCCCTTGCCCGACTTCTCGGCCGCCAGCTTGGTCATCGCGGTGGCGGCCTTGGCGGCGTCGGCGAACGACTTGGTCTGGCTCTGGCCCGCGGTGCCGATGCGGCCCCAACGGATGTTGAGGTCGGTGTCCGACCGCTCCACTTCCCAGAATTTGCTGGCGGTTCCTTCGATCAGTTCAAAACGGCGCATGGAAAAAACGTCCTCCTGTGGATGCATGACGCGCCCGCTCGCGATGCGCGAAGCGCTGGATGTGGGGCGGATGAATGAGAGGGCCCTGGCAGGCCGTGCCCGTCAGCCACGCGAGGGCGGTGCCGTCGGTGGTGCTGAAAAAACAGGCAGTGCGAAGGCATGGAATCTCATGCCCGAATCATGCACTGCGCCTCGCGTGGCGCGAGGTAAGAAGAAGGTTCGAAAGCCGGGCGCCTCGCTGGCGTGCCGCGCGCGTCCTTGATGTCAGCCCGGCGCCGCGCTGCCCGACTTTTCGCCGGCGAACGCATACGACGGCCCCATGCGCTGCCGCTTGCAATGGCGCAAGGCGCGATCGGCCGATTCGAGCAGGCGCGCCAGCGTGTCGCCGTCGGCGGGGTGGCATGCAATGCCCATGCTGAGTTCGCCCCCCGCGAGCAGCCGGCCCTCGAAGGCCACCGGCGTGGCGCCCGCGGTCTCGATGCGGATCGCCATCTCCGCGAGCTTTTGCCGCGCCGGGTTGCCGGCCAGCAGGATCGCGAACTCGTCGTCGCCCAGGCGCGCCACCATGTCGTCTGCGCGCACCTGCTGGCGCAGGCGCTGGGCGATGGCGGCGAGCACGGCGTCGCCGCCCGCGCGGCCGTGGCGTTCATTCACGCGATTGAAGCCGTTCAGGTCGACCATCATCAGCGAGAAGGGGCGGCCCTCGCGCAGCCATTCCGCGCCGCGGCTTTCCAGGCCCGCGCGGCTGGTGGCGCCGGTGAGCGCGTCGGTGCCCATGGCGCCCATAAGGGCCTGGGTGCGTTGTTCCAGGGCCTTTTCGGCGCGCAGCACCAGCCGGATGCGCGCGGCCAGCGCCAGCGCCAGCAGCGCCAGTTCGGCGATCACCGCGGCCTGCGCGGGATTCATGCGCCAGGCGCTCCAGGCGGGTTCACCCCAAGCCGGCAGGGGCGAGGCACAGATGCCGGCCATCAGCAGCATGGCACCGGCGCAGAACAAGGCCACCGTCAAGGGCAGCGCGCGCCGCGCGAGCAGCGCACCGACTGCAAGCAGCACGGTGGAGGCCACCACCAGCCCCTGCACCGCGCGCAGCGTCCAGGCCAGCCGGGTGTCGAGCGCGGCGTAGAGCAGGGTGAGGCCGAGCGCGGCCAGCAGCACCAGCGCGGCCTTGTCCAGGCGCGGCGCGAAATGCCGCATGCGCAAGAGTTGCCGCGCGAACTGGAGCCGGCACGCGGCCCACAGCACCAGCGCCGCGGCCGGCCAGTGCGCCAGTGCGTCGTGGGGTGCCAAACCGTTCAGTCCCGCAACGGCCGCCAGCGCGAAACCGCAGGCCAGCACGTACCAGACATGGATGAAGGTGCCGAACACCAGCAGCAGCACCAGGCCGCACACCATCAGGCCCGCCAGCAGGCCAAGGCTCACGCCGTCGAACATGAGCGGCGGCCTTGGGAGGGCAAGGTGCGGAAATGGCGGCTGGGCAGCATTCGGGCAAGTCGAGTCAAAGGCATCGGTGAAAGAAACAGTAACTGATCGTATCTCCCGCGCGCAGGCTGCCTATGCGCTGCGTCTCAGAATCCTTGGCGCAGCGTCTGTTTTCGGCACTAGAACTCCGCGCCTTCGACCAAAAAGCGCAGCCGCCGCACGCCCTGCCACTCGTCCGCGTCGAGCCGGAACGCCAGCATCACCTTCGGCGGCAGCGGCTCGGTGTGGCTGAACCAGATCGCGTCGATCGGCTGCCCCTGGTGCTTGAGCTTGAGCGCCAGGTGCTTCTCGCCCACCAGGCGCTGCGACACCACCTCCACCTCTTCGCTGAAGGTCGGCGGTGCGAAGCCCTGGCCCCACACCTCCTTGTGCAGCGTGTCGACCAGGTCGATGCGCATGTACTCGCGCGCGATCGGCCCGTCGGTCTCCAGCTGCCGCGTGAGCGCCGAGGCCGCCAGCCATTCGCCGGCCACCTGCGCCAGGCCCTGCTCGAAGGTCTTGAAGTGCTCGCGCGCCACCGTGCAGCCGGCCGCCATGGCATGGCCGCCGAAGCGCAGCAGCACGCCCGGATGGCGCTTGGCCACGAGGTCGAGCGCGTCGCGCAAATGAAAGCCCGGAATCGAGCGGCCCGAGCCCTTGAGCTCGTGTTCCTTGCCCGGCGCACCGCTCGCGGCGAAGACGAAGGTGGGGCGGTGAAAACGGTCCTTGATCCGCGAGGCCACGATGCCGACCACGCCTTCGTGGAAGTTCGCGTCGAACACGCTGATGGCCGGCGGCGGGGCCGCGATGCCTTCACCGCTGTCGTCCATGGCGAACAGCGACTCTGCCAGCAGCAGCGCCTGGTCGCGCATGCCGCCTTCGATGTCGCGGCGCTCGCGGTTGATGCCGTCGAGCATGCGCGCCAGCTCTTCGGCGCGGCCCGCGTCGTCGGTCAGCAGGCATTCGATGCCCAGCGTCATGTCGGCCAGCCGGCCGGCCGCGTTGATGCGCGGGCCCAGGGCAAAGCCGAAGTCGAAGGTGGTGGCCACCGCCGCCGTGCGGCCCGCGGCCTTGAAGAGCGCGGCCACGCCAGCCGGCATGGTTCCGGCGCGGATGCGGCGCAGGCCCTGCGCCACGAGGCGGCGGTTGTTGGCGTCGAGCTTCACCACGTCGGCCACCGTGCCCAGCGCCACCAGCGGCAGCAGCGCATCGAGCTTGGGCTGTGTGGCCACGTCGAAGACGCCGCGCTTGCGCAGCTCGGAGCGCAGCGCGAGCAGCACGTAGAACATCACGCCGACACCGGCGATGCTCTTGCTCTCGAACTCGCAGCCGGGCTGGTTCGGGTTGACCAGCACGTCGGCCACCGGCAGCTCGGGGCCGGGCAGGTGGTGGTCGGTCACCAGCACCTGCAGGCCGCGCGCCTTGGCGGCGGCCACGCCGTCGACGCTGGCAATGCCGTTGTCCACGGTGACGAGCATGTCGGCGCCGCTGTCGGCCACGCGTTCGGCAATGGGGGGCGTGAGGCCGTAGCCGTCGACCACGCGGTCGGGCACCAGGTAGCTCACGTGTCTGGCGCCCAGCAGGCGCAGGCCGCGCACGCCGACCGCGCAGGCGGTGGCGCCGTCGCAGTCATAGTCGGCCACGATGCACAAGCGCTTGTCCTGCGCGATCGCATCGGCCAGCAGCACGGCGGCCGCCTGCGTGCCGCGCAAGGTGTCGGGCGGCAGCAGGCGCGCAAGGCCGTCGTCCAGCTCGTCCTTGGCGCGCACGCCGCGTGCCGCGAACAGCCGCGCCAGCAGCGGGTGCACGCCCGCCTGCTCCAGCGCCCAGACGGTGCGCGGCGGGATCTCTCTAGCTATGATTTTCATAGCGACTCCAGCACGACCGACGCCCGCTTGCGGTCGAAAAGGCTCCGGGCCCAGCGCGCCAAGCCGCGCGGCTGCACCGTGTAGCGCTGCGCGGCGCGGTCGCCGCACAGCGTGAGCGCCACGTCGGTGCCGCGGGTGTAGTCGGCCAGCAGCGTGGCGATGGGGCCGGCGTCCAGCGCCCGCCACGCCTCGGCCCACCCGGCGCCGTCGTCGCGCAGGGACGCCACGCGCAGCGCGTCGCTCACCTCGGGCGCGGGGCCGGTCGGGGAGGGTGTTGCTTTCAGCGCGCCGGTGCCGCTGAGCCAGAACGAGTTGATGGGCGGCACGCCGCGCGCGGCGCGGTCGTCGTTCACGCGCTCGGTGTACAGCAGCATCTGCATTTCGTTCTGCAGCCGGCGCAGCGAGCGCCCGGCATCGGCCAGCGGCGACCACTGCGAGATCGGGTAGCCCACCGCGCGGTCGATGGAGGCGGTGGCCAGTCCGTCGAAGATGCGCGCGCGCGCCAGCCAGCGGCCGGGCACGGGAGACGCGTGCAGCGCAATGCCGTCTTCCTCGAAGAAGGGGCGCGCCACGGCCAGCAGCGCCGCCGATTCGGCCGCGTCGATCTCGATGGCCGACGGGTCGCCCAGCGCCACGTCGTCGATGCCGACCTGCCAGTTGCACAGCGTGACGACGCCCCAGCCTTCGGCATCGTCCTGCATGGCGATGCCGAGTTGCCGCGCCTCGAACGCGGCCCACGGGATGCAGCCGTCTGCCGCCAGGATGCCGAGCGCCTGCGCCAGCGCGCGTTCGTGCGGCGGCGAGCGCGTGCTGTCGCTCTGCGTGTCGGTGTGTGCGAGCGTGAGGCGAAGCAGCAGGGTTTCGAGGTTGGGGAGCCGCAACGTGGGCAGTGCCGCGCGGCAAGCCGGGGAACCGCGGCCGGCGAAGGGGATCAAGAGGTGACGTGGGGAGGGTTCGGCCATTCCCCTATTGTCCGGGAAGCCCTTCATTAATCCGGGATGCCACAATTCCGCCGTATGACGTACCCCCTCGCTCCTCACTTCGTGTATTCGCTGCCCCCCGAGGGCGGGCAAATTTCCCTTGAGGCGGCTCGGCAGGAAATTTGATGCGACTTCCTTATGAACTGCAGCTCGGCTGGCGCTACACGCGCGCAGGCCGGGCGACGCGGCGCAACGGCTTCATCTCCTTCATCTCCGGTGTCTCGATGCTCGGCATCGCCCTGGGCGTGGCGGCGCTGATCATTGTGCTCAGTGTGATGAACGGCTTCCAGAAGGAGGTGCGCGACCGCATGCTCGGCGTGGTGTCGCACATCGAGATCTTCTCGCGCGACGGACAGGCGCTGCAAAGCCTCGACCAGATCATGGCCGCGGCGCGCAAGCACCCCGAGGTGGTCGGCGCGGCGCCCTTCATCAGCACCCAGGCGCTCATTGCGCGCGGCGAGGACATGAAGGGCACCATCGTGCGCGGCATCGAACCCAAGCTCGAACCCGAGGTGACCGACATCAACGGCATTGCTTCCAAGGGCACCTTCGACAAGCTGGTGCCGGGCGAGTTCGGCATCGTGCTGGGCGCCGAGCTGGCGCGCTCGCTGTTCGTGCAGCCGGGCGACCAGGTCACGCTGGTGGCACCGGGCGGGCAGGTCACGCCGGCCGGCGTGGTGCCGCGGCTGAAGCAGTTCACCGTGGTCGGTACCTTCGACTCGGGCCACTACGAGTACGACTCGGCGCTGGCCATGGTGCACGAGCAGGACGCGGCCAAGGTGTTCCGCCTCGAAGGGCCCACCGGCATCCGGCTGAAGCTGAAGGACCTGAACGAGGCACGCGACGTGGCCGACCAACTGGCCACGAGCCTGCCGGGCGAGTTCCTCATCCGCGACTGGACGCGCCAGAACAAGACCTGGTTCGCGGCCGTGCAGGTCGAGAAACGCATGATGTTCATCATCCTCACGCTGATCGTGGCGGTGGCCGCTTTCAACCTGGTCTCCACGCTGGTGATGACGGTGACCGACAAGCGCGCCGACATCGCCATCCTGCGCACGCTGGGCAGCTCGCCGCGCAGCATCATGGCCATCTTCGTGGTGCAGGGCGCCATGGTGGGCGTGATCGGCACCGTGGCCGGGCTGCTGCTGGGGCTGGGCATTGCCTACAACATCGACGTGATCGTGCCCTTCCTGGAGCAGCTGTTCCATGCGAGCTTCCTGCCGAAGGACATCTACCTGATCAGCAAGATGCCGAGCGATCCGCAGCAAAGCGACATCGTGCCGATCGCGATCATTTCCCTGGTGCTGGCCTTCGTCGCCACGCTGTATCCGAGCTGGCGCGCCAGCCGCGTGAACCCGGCCGAGGCCCTGCGCTATGAGTGATGTTGTGTTGAAGGCCCGTGGACTGACCAAGCGTTTCCACGAAGGCCGCCTCGACCTGACCGTGCTGCATGGCGTCGACCTCGATGTGCACGCCGGCGAAACGCTGGCCATCGTCGGCGCGTCGGGTTCGGGCAAGAGCACGCTGCTGCACCTGATGGGCGGGCTGGACGCGCCCACGGCGGGCAAGGTCGAGCTGCTCGGCAAGGACATCGCGCACGCGGATGCGGCCGAGCAGGGGCGCTTGCGCAACCAGCACCTGGGTTTCGTCTACCAGTTCCATCACCTGCTGCCCGAGTTCAGCGCGCTGGACAACGTGGCGATGCCGCTGAAGATCCGGCGCGTGGAGCCTTCGACGTCCGCGCAGGCGGCCACGAAGATCCTGCAGAGCGTGGGGCTGGGCGAGCGGCTGCATCACCGGCCGGCCGAGCTGTCGGGCGGCGAGCGCCAGCGCGTGGCCATCGCGCGCGCGCTGGTCACGCAGCCGGCGTGCGTGCTGGCCGACGAACCCACGGGCAACCTCGACCGCGGCACGGCGGACAACGTGTTCGCACTGATGCTCGACCTGGCAAGGCGGCACGGCACGGCGTTCGTGATGGTCACGCATGACCAGGACCTGGCGAAGCGCTGCGATCGGGTGCTGCAGCTGGTGGCCGGGCGCCTGGCCGGCTGATTCTTTGGTCTTTCTCCCTCCCCTTTCGGGGAGGGCAGGGGTCGGGGCTCGCGGCCTTCAACGCCATGCAGCCTTCGAGGCCGCGTGTGCCCCCATCCCAGCCTTCCCCCAGAGGGGGAAGGGGCTAATACGAAGACGAAGACGCGGCTTCTTCTTCGGTCTGCCGTGCATCCAGCGGCAGCACGCACAACACCTTGCCACCCAGCGTCAGCACCAGTCCGAGCCGTCCGCCGATCTGCATCACCTGGCAGACCACGCGCGGCGCGCCCGACCTGGGTGCCATCGCAGCCGACACAGCAACCGCACGCGCCGGCGGCTGCCGCAGCATCGCGAACAGCGTTCGTGCATCGCAGTCGCTCAGCGCCTGCCGGTACACCTGGAAGACCGCTTCCGAGCCGGTGTCTTCACCGTCCTTGTCCTGGCGCAGCCGCAGCAGCGCGCGATGCAGCTGTTGCCGGCAGGCCGCCTCGGTCTTGCCGCTGGCCTGGGCCATCTCCTTGAAGCTGGCTTCGAAGACCTCGCGCAACAGCACCGCGGCACCGTCGACCGGCGACAGCCGGGCGGCAATCGAGCGCAGCGCCTGCTCGATGGACTCGGCCTGCGCCGCATCGGCTTCCGCCGAAGGGGCTTCGAGCGCGAGCGCATCGGCATCGCGCAGCCAGCGCTGCATCCAGTTGTCGCGCCGCAGCCGGTCGATCGCAAGGTTCTGCATCACCGTGGTCAGCCACGCCTGCGCCGAATCGGGCCCGGGCAGGCCGCCGGCTTCGAGCGCGCGCAGGTAGGTTTCCTGCACCACGTCCTCGGCCTCCGCGTGGCCGCCCAGCATGCGCGCCGCCGCGCGAACCAGCCGGCTTCGCAGGGCAGCGAATTGCGAGAGATAGCGTTCATCGAGCATCGGGCCAGCTTGCCACAGCAGGCGCCATGTCACGAAACTGTGGGCTTGTTCGTCAAGACAGTTCAACCTACAGGAGCCTTCTTCATGTCCACCCTGCCCATGTTCTCGATGGAATCCGACGACGACACCAAGCCCGCCGCCACCGCCGAGCCGCGCAACTCCTACCTGGAAGAAAAGGCGTTCAAGTCGCGCACGCTGCTGATCTTCGGCAGCATCACCGATTCGGTGGCCGCCGACGTGACGCGCCGCCTCATCGCGCTGGACGCCGACAGCGCGGACAAGCCCATCGACATCCTCGTGAGCTCGCCGGGCGGCCACCTGGAATCGGGCGACGCCATCCACGACATCGTGCGCTTCATCAGCGCGCCGGTGAACATGATCGGCACCGGCTGGGTCGGCAGCGCCGCCACGCACCTGTTCCTGGCAGCGCCGCGCGAGCGCCGGGTGTGCCTGCCGAACACGCGCTTCCTGATCCACCAGCCCAGCGGCGGCGCGGGCGGCCAGGCGACCGACATCGCCATTCAGGCACAGGAAATCATCAAGGCCCGCCTGCGCATCGCGCACGAGATCGCGCGCGAAACCGGCAAGCCGCTGGACGTGGTGCTGGCGGACATCGAGCGCGACCGCTGGCTGTCGGCCGAAGAGGCGGTCGAATACGGGCTGGTCTCGCGCGTCATCCGGCGCAAGACCGAACTGAACTGACGGTTCAGGCCTTGGGCTTGTAGGCCACCACGTCGATCTCGACCCTGGCGTCGATCATCAGCCGCGCCTCGGTGGTCGAGCGCGCGGGCTTGTTCTCGCCGAAGTAGCCCATGTAGATGCGGTTGAAGGCACCGAAGTCGCGCGCGTCCTGCAGCCAGACGGTGCTCTTGCACACATCGTCGAGCGTGGCGCCGGCCAGTGCGAGCACGGTCTTGAGGTTCTCCATGACCTGGCGCGTCTGCGCCTCGATGCCGCCGGTCACGATTTCGCCTTCCTTGTTCACGGGCACCTGGCCCGACACATAGACGAAGTCGCCGGCGCGCACGGCCGGGGAGAAAGGGCGCACCTGACGGTCCGAAGCGAGGGGCGGGGCGCCGAGGTATTCGAGGGGCATGGGGACTCCTTGGGGATGAAAGATCAGGGGACGGAACTGGGATGAAACGCGCCGCGAGTATCTCTCCATTCTGAAAATCTATTTCAGAATAGCCGGTGAACAAGGGTTAACACGGATGATTTGGCATGAATAGTGCTTCAAAGTCCGGACAAGAAAGAAATTTTCTTTCATAAAGCCGCCCACCTCGCGGCGCCCGCCCCAAGAAGGAGTCCCCCATGCCCCACGTCGGTCCAGTCCAGCGCATCGCCCTGCCTCTGCTGTCCAAGCGCACCTTGCTGGGCGCTTCCTTGCTCGCGATGCTGTGCGCCGCGCTGCCGCACCAGGGCGCCCATGCGCAGGGCCCGCGCAACTTCGCCACGCTGGCGATGGTGGCCGAGCCGCAGACGCTCGACCCGATGGCCTCGACCGCCGACCTGGTCGGCACCATCATGCAGCACGTGTACGAGACGCTCTACACCTTCGACGCCAAGTGGAACGTGGTGCCGATGCTGGCCGAGGGCATGCCGAAGATCTCGGCCGACGGCAAGACCTACGCCATCACCTTGCGCCGCGGCGTGATGCTGCACAACGGCCGCGAGCTCACCGCCGACGATGTGGTCGCCAGCCTGCAGCGCTGGATGGAGCAGTCGCCGCGCGGCAAGGCCGTGGGCAAGGAAATCGACAGCCTGAAGGCCAGGGGCCCGCTGGCCATCGACGTGGTGCTGAAGGAGCCCTATGCGCCTTTGCTGTCGCAGCTCGCGCTGCCCAGCGGCATGGCCGCCATCATGGCCAAGGACTCGATCGCCTCGCCGCTGAAGGACTTCGTCGGCACGGGCCCCTACAAGTTCAAGGAGCGCCGCCCCGACCAGTTCGTGCTGCTCACGCGCTTCGACAAGTACACCGCGCGCAAGGAGCCCGCGAACGGCTACGGCGGCAAGCGAGAGGCGGCCATCGAGGAGCTGCGCTTCGTGCCCGTGCCCAATGCCAGCACCCGCGTCGAAGGCGCGCTGGCCGGCCAGTACGACTTTGCCGACCTGCTGCCGGTGGAAGCCCTGCCGCGCCTGGAGAAGTCCGGCGGCAAGACGGTGCCGATCATGACGCCGTCGTTCGGCTTTCCGTACCTCGTGCTCAACACCAAGGAAGGCGTGGCCGCCAACCCGGCCCTGCGCCAGGCCATTCAAACCGCGCTGGGCGAAGGCGAGATGCTCGCGGCCGGCTTCGGCGACACGCGCTTCTTCGTGGCCGAGGGCAACCACTTTCCGAAGGGCTCGCCGTTCCATTCGACGGCCGGCACCGACCAGTACAACCAGCGCAACGCACCCAAGGCCAAGGAAGCCGCGGCCAAGGCCGGCTACAAGGGCGAGCCGATCCGCGTGCTCACCAGCCGGCAGTACGACTTTCACTACAACATGTCGCTGCTGATGGCCGAGCAGTTGAAGCGCGCCGGCTTCAAGGTCGACCTGAACGTGGTCGACTGGGCCACGCTGGTGCAGCGCCGCAACGACTCGAAACTGTGGGACATCTACGTCACCCACTCGGGCCAGTTCCCCGAGCCCATGCTCTCGCCGCCGCAACTCGGCGACGGCGCGCCCGGCTGGTGGGACACGCCCGCCAAGAAGGCGGCGCTGCAGGCCTTCAACGTCGAGAGCGACCCGGCCAGGCGCGGTGCGCTGTGGGGCAAGGTGCAGCAGGTGGTGTACGACGAGGTGCCGTACATCAACGTGGGCAAGTTCAACGGCCTGTCGGCAAAGAGCCCGGCGCTGGACAACTACACGCCCGCGACCTGGCCGTTCTTCTGGAACGCAAAGATCAAGTAGGCCAGCGCGCCAGCAAGCCAGCCAGCCCGACCGGAGCCAGCCCCATGTTTCGTTATCTCGCATCCCGCCTCGCCGGCATGCTCGTCGTGCTCGCCCTGGTGGCGGTGATCGTCTTCGTGCTCACGCGAGCCGCATCGGGCGACCCGGTGTCGGTGCTGCTGGGCGACCAGGCCACCGCCGCCGACATCGCCCGCGTGCAGAAGGAGTACGGGCTCGACAAACCGCTGCCCGTGCAGTTCGGCTACTGGCTGCGCGAGGTGCTGCAGGGCAACCTGGGCACCTCCATCTTCCTGCAGCGCCCGGTGACGCAGGCGCTGTGGGAGCGCGCCGAACCCACCACGCTGCTGGCGTTGATGGCAGTGGCCATCGCGGCGCTCATCGGCGTGCCGTGCGGCATCGTCTCCGCCGTGTTCCGCGGGCGCGTGGTCGACCAGCTGTTCACCGGCATCGCGATGCTGGGCGCGAGCATTCCGAGCTTCTGGCTGGGCATCGTGCTGATCCAGATCTTCGCGGTGTCCTTCGGCTGGTTCCCGGTGTCGGGCTACGGCGCGCCCGACGCGCCGCTGGCCGAACGCCTCCATGCGCTGGTGCTGCCGGCCGCGGTGCTGGGCCTGCTGAACTCGGCGCTCATCATCCGCTTCACGCGCGCGTCGATGCTCGACGTGCTCAGTGAAGACTACGTGCGCACCGCGCGCTCCAAGGGCCTGAGCGAAAGCACGGTGGTGCTGAAGCATGCGCTGCGCAACGCGCTGGTGCCCATCGTCACGGTGATCGGCCTCACGGTGGCGCTGATGATCGGCGGCGCCGTCATCACCGAGACCGTGTTCGGCCTGCCCGGCGTGGGCAACCTGGTGGTCAGCGCCGTGCTGCGGCGCGACTACCCGGTCATTCAAGGGGCGCTGCTCGTGATTGCCGCGATCTACGTGCTCATCAATTTCTCGATCGACCTGCTGTATGCGGTGGTCGATCCACGTGTGAAGGTCTGAGCGATGCGCATGCCCCGAATGCTCCGCCAGCTGATGCACCGCCGCATCGTGATGGTTTCCGCCCTGGTGCTGCTGGTGATCGCCATCCTGGCGATCGGCGCCCCGATCTTCGCCTCGGCCGACCCCAACGACACGGCCGTGCTGCAGCGCCTGAAGGCGCCGAGCGCCGAGCACCTGCTGGGCACCGACGAACTGGGCCGCGACATGTACGCGCGCATCGTGCACGGCGCGCGCTACTCGCTGGCCATCGCGGCGCTCACCGCCCTCGGTGCCGTCATTGCAGGCACCGCGCTGGGCCTGATGGCGGGCTTCTTCCGCCGGCTCGACACCCCGCTGATGCGCGTGGTCGACGCGATGATGTCCTTCCCCGACATCCTGCTGGCCATCGCGCTGGTGGCCGTCCTCGGGCCCTCGCTGATGAACACCGTGCTCGCGCTGGTGCTGGTGTACACGCCGCGCGTGGCGCGGGTGGTGCGGGCCTCGACGCTGGTGGTGCGCGAGTTGCTGTTCGTGGAAGCGGTGCGCGCGCTGGGCGTGCGCACCTCGCGCATCCTGTGGCGCCACATACTGCCGAACCTGATGTCGCCGATCCTCGTGCAGGTGTCGTTCATCTTCGCGTACGCCATCCTGGCGGAAGCGGGGCTGTCGTTCCTCGGCGTCGGCGTGCCGCCCGAGATCCCGACCTGGGGCACCATGGTCGCGGGCAGCCAGCAGTACGCGCACCAGGCCTTCTGGGTGGTGCTGTTCCCGGGGCTCGCCATCATCCTCACGGCGCTGTCGCTGCAGTTGCTGGGCGACGGCGTGCGGGATTTGCTCGACCCGAAACTGAAGAAGACCTCGTGATGACGAACACAACGCCGCGTCTTTCGGTCAGCAACCTGAGCACCAGCTTTCCCACCGAAGACGGCCTCGTGCGTTCGGTGGCCGACGTGAGCTTCTCCATCCAGCCCGGCAAGACGACCGCGCTGGTGGGCGAGTCGGGCTCGGGCAAGTCGGTCACCAGCCTCACGCTGATGCGCCTGCTGCCCAAGACCGCGAACGCGCAGGTCAGCGGCAGCGCTTCGTTCGTGACGCGCGAGGGCAAGACGCTCGACCTGCTGCAGATCGGCGAACGCGAGATGCGGTCGCTGCGCGGCAACCAGCTGTCGATGATCTTCCAGGAGCCGATGACCAGCCTGAACCCGGTGTTCACCATCGGCGAGCAGATCGCGGAAAGCGTGCGCCTGCACAAGGGGCTCGACCGCAAGGCGGCGATGGCGCATGCGCTGCGCATGCTGGAGCTGGTGGAGATTCCGGCCGCCGCGCAACGCATTCGCGAGTACCCGCACCAGCTGTCGGGCGGCATGCGCCAGCGCGTGATGATCGCGCTGGCCATGGCCTGCGAGCCGACGCTGCTGATCGCCGACGAGCCCACCACCGCGCTGGACGTGACCATCCAGGCGCAGATTTTGGCGCTGATGCGCCGGCTGCAGGCCGAGACGGGCATGAGCATCCTGTTCATCACGCACAACCTCGGCGTGGTCGCGCACCATGCGGACGACGTGGTGGTGCTGTACGCGGGCCGCGTGGTCGAGAGCGCGCCGGTGCGGCCGCTGTTCGCGCAGCCCGAGCATCCGTATACGCAGGGCCTGCTGGCCTGCCTGCCGGGCAAGGCGCGCCTGCCGGGGCAGCCCCGCCCCAGGCGCCTGTTCGCGATTCGCGGGCAGGTGTCGAGCCCGCTGTCGCCGCCGCCGGGCTGCGCCTTCGAGCCGCGCTGCGACCTGGCGCTGCCCGAGTGCAGCGCGGCGATGCCGCCGCTGATCGAAACGCACCATGGCCGCGAGGCGCGCTGCGTGCGCGTGCAGGCGGTGCAAGCGCTGCCGAGAGCCGCATGACCCGCGCCGTGTTCCGGTCTTGCTCCTTCCCCTTCCGGGGGAAGGCTGGGATGGGGGCAAGCGGCGTTCATTCGGCGCAGTGCTTCATCCAGCGCCGTCGCGCCCCCACCCCAACCCTCCCCCGGAAGGGGAGGGGGCCAATACCCAACAGCCAACACCCACGATGACCACCGCCGCCCCCCTCATCGAAGTCCGCGGACTCAAGAAATACTTCGGCAGCGGCGAGCGCCCGGTGCGCGCGGTCGACGACGTGTCGTTCGCCATCCAGCCCGGCGAAACGCTGGGCCTGGTCGGCGAATCGGGCTCGGGCAAGAGCACCATCGGGCGCACCGTGCTGCGCCTGCTCGAACGCACCAGCGGCCAGGTGCTGTACCGCGGCGAAGACATCGGCGCGCTCTCCGGCGAGCGCATGCGCAAGCTGCGCAGCAAGCTGCAGATCATTTTTCAGGACCCGTACGCCAGCCTGAACCCGAAGATGCGCATCAGCGCCATCCTCGGCGAGGCGCTGTCCACGCACGGCCTGCACAAGGGCGCGGCCGCGCGCGACAAGCGCATCGCCGAGCTGCTCGAAACCGTGGGCCTGCGCGCCGAGCACGCCAGCCGCTTCCCGCACGAGTTCTCGGGCGGTCAGCGCCAGCGCATCGGCGTGGCGCGCGCGCTGGCCGTGGAGCCCGAATTCATCGTGGCCGACGAGCCGCTGTCGGCGCTCGACGTGTCCATCCAGTCGCAGGTCATCAACCTGCTGGCCGACCTGCGCGAGCGGCTGGGCCTGACGATGCTCTTCATCTCGCACGACCTCGACGTGGTCGAGTACCTGTGCGACCGCGTGGTCGTGCTGTACCTGGGCAAGGTGATGGAAGTCGCCGCCACCGACGAGCTGTTCGCGCGCCCGTCGCACCCCTACACGCAGGCCTTGCTGGCCGCCAGCCCGAAGCCCGACCCCGAGGTGGCGACCGAGCGCATCGCGCTGAAGGGCGACATTCCCAGCCCCATTTCGCCGCCCTCGGGCTGCGTGTTCCGCACGCGCTGCCCGCATGCCATCGAGGCCTGCGCGCAGACCGTGCCGCCGCTCGACGAAATTTCCACCGGACACTACAGCGCCTGCATCCGCAAGGACCTGCTCTCCAACATCGCCGCATGACCATGACCGACACAGCCGCCGCCAACACCAACGCCGCCACCTCGGCCTCCGACTTCACCGACCCGCTCCTCAGCGACCGCTTCAAGGGCTACCCGCGCACCCAGGCACCGCGCCGCCGCAGCGAAGTCGGCGCCGCCGGCTGGAACGTGCTGGCCGGTGACCTGCCGCTGCCGCTGGCCGTGCTCAAGCGCGAGGCGCTCGAGCACAACCTGGCGTGGATGCAGGCGCGCGTGCGCGAATGGGGCATCGACCTGGCGCCTCACGGCAAGACGACCATGTCGCCGCAACTGTTCCAGCGCCAGCTCGACGCGGGCGCCTGGGGCCTGACCTTCGCCACCGTCACGCAGCTGGCCGTGGGCGTGGCCGCCGGCGCGCGCCGCACGCTCATCGCCAACCAGGTGGTGAGCGACGAAGACCTGGGCGGCATCCAGCTGCTGCTGCGCGCCAACGCCGGCCTGCGCATCGTGTTCCTGGTCGATTCGCTCGCGCAACTCGCGTTGATCGAGGACTGGACGACGCGCCATGCCGGCAGCGTGCCCTTCGAGGTGATGCTGGAGATCGGCGTCGAAGGCGCGCGCACCGGCTGCCGCACGCACGAAGAAGCCGTTGCGCTCGCCACGCGGCTGCGCGCCAGCACGGCTGCAAAGCTCGTCGGCATCGAGACCTACGAAGGGCAGGGCGCCACCGGCGCCAGCGAGCCCGACGCGGCCTATGCGAAGACGCTGATGGACCGCGTGGAAGCCGTGGCGCGCCATTGCGACGTGCACCGGCTCTTCGAGGCCGACGAGGTGCTGGTCTCCGCCGGCGGCTCGGCCATCTTCGACCTGGTGGCCGGGCGCCTGAAGCCGGCGCTGGGCGCACCGGTGCGCGGCCTGCTGCGCTCGGGCTGCTACGTCACGCACGACCACGGTTTCTACAAGCGCATGGTGAACGTGGTCGACGAGCGCCTGGGGTGCGACTGCGGCGAAAGCCTGGTGCCTGCGATGGAAGTGTGGGCCACGGTGCAGTCGCGCCCCGAGCCAGGCCTGGCGATTCTTGCGGTCGGCAAGCGCGACATCTCCTTCGACCTGTCGCTGCCCGTGCCCATCGCGCGCGCGGCCCGCGGCGTGCTCACGCCGCAGAGCGTGCCCACCGGATGGAAGATCACCGCGCTGAACGACCAGCATGCCTACCTGCGCTGGGACGCGGGCGAGGAGGCGCAAGCGCCCGTGGTCGGCGAGCGCGTCGGCCTGGGCATTTCGCACCCCTGCACCACCTTCGACAAATGGCACTGGATGCCGGTGGTCGAACAGGACTACCGCGTGAGCGACGCGGTGGCCATGCACTTCTGAACGCGCACCGATGACGCCCTCCCTGCTCAAGAAAATCGCCGACATCCGCAGCGGTGCCCCGGCCACGCGGCGCGCGATTCTGGACCTGATCCTCGAAGACCCCGACCGCGTGCTCGAAGAAAGCTTCGAGCAGCTGGCCGAGCGCTCGCGCAGCTCGGTGCCCACCATCATGCGCACCTGCCGCGACCTGGGCTTTGCCGGGCTGCGCGAGTTCAAGCTCGCGCTGGCGCAGGAGCTGGCGCTGGGCGGCTCGCCGCTGCACCGGCGCGTGAACATCGAGGACGCGGCCGACGAAGTGGTGGGCAAGATCGCGCGCAGCGCGGCGGCGTCCGTCTCGGGCGTGCGCGGGCAGCTCGACATGCAGGTGCTCGAAGGTGCCGTGTCGGCCATTGCGGCGGCGCCGCACGTGGACATCTACGGCGCGGGCGCCACCTCGTGGTTCATGGCCAACGACCTGCAGGCGCGCCTGTTCCGGCTCGGCCTGTCGGCCAATGCCTGGGCGGACTACCACCTGCAGCAGGTGGCGGGCGCGGCGCAGCGCCCGGGCGGCGTGGTCATCGCCATCTCGCACGTGGGCGGCATGCCGTCGCTGCTCGACGCGGTGGACATCGCGCGCGGGCAAGGCGCCAAGGTGGTCGCCCTCACGCGGCCGGGCACGGCGCTCGCGGCCAAGGCCGATTTTCTGCTCGGCCTGTCGGTGCCCGACGACGCGGTGATGCACGTGGGCATCGACGCCTACCTGACGCACCTCACGGCCATCGAGATCCTCACGGTGCTGGTGGCGCAACGCCGCGGCGAGCCCGCGGTGCAGCGCCTGCAGCGCGCACGCGAGGCGTTCCAGCGCCACGGCATCGACGCCACCACGCACCCGCTGCAAAGCTGGGACGGCGGCGGCATCAACAGCAAGAAGGCGGCACCGTGAGCGAGAAGACAAGCCAAGCCATCCTGCTCGAAGCGGGCCTCGTGGTCGACGGCTCGGGCGGTCCTTCGTGGCCCGGCGACGTGCTGCTGCGGGGCGACCGCATCGTCGCGCTGGGCGAAGGCCTGCGCGGGCGGCTGCCCGAGGGTTTGAGGCTGGAAGACGTTGACGTGGTCGACTGCCGCGCCAAGGTGATCGCGCCCGGCTTCATCGACGCCCACACGCACGACGACGCCATCGTGCTGCGCGACCCGCTGTGTTGCCCCAAGGTGTCCCAGGGCATCACCACGGTGGTGACGGGCAACTGCGGCATTTCGCTGGCGCCGTACCGCACGCCGCAGTCGAAGCCGCCGCTCACGCTGCTGGGCGCGGAATCGTTCCAGCACGCGACCATGGCCGAGTACCGCGCGGCCGTCGATGCGACACGGCCCGCGCTCAACGTGGCCGCGCTCGTCGGCCACACCACGCTGCGGTTCGCGACCATGCAGGCGCTCGACCGCCCGGCCAGCGCCGACGAGCTCGCGCGCATGGAGGCACTGCTCGACAACTGCATGACCGACGGCGCGCATGGCATGTCCTCGGGCCTGTTCTACGAAGAAGCCTTTGCGGCGCCGGCGGAAGAGGTCACCGCGCTGGCCCGCGTCGTGGCGCGCCATGGCGGCGTGTACGCCACGCACCTGCGCAGCGAGATGCAGCAGATCATCGAGGCGCTGCACGAGGCCGGCGACTCGGCTTTCGCGGCTGGCGTGCCGCTCGTCATTTCTCACCACAAGTGCGCCGGCCCCGCCAACTGGGGCCGCACCAAGGAAACGCTGCCCCTGATAGAAGCACTGGCGCGGCGCCAGCAGATCGCGATGGATGTTTACCCTTACGTGGCCGGCTCCACGGTGCTGCGCGAGGACCTGGTGGACGGCGTGATCGACGTGCTGCTGACCTGGTCCGACCCGCACCCGGAGATGACCGGGCGCCTCGTTTCCGACATCGCGCGCGAGTGGGGCACCAACGAACAGGAGGCCTGCCAGCGCCTGAAGCCGGGCGGCGCCTGTTATTTCCAGATGCAGGAAGAAGACGTGGAGCGCGTCATCGCGCACCCGCTCACCATGATCGGCAGCGACGGCCTGCCGCACGACCGCCACCCGCACCCGCGCCTGTGGGGCGCCTTTCCGCGTGTTCTGGCGCGCTACTGGCGCCAACGCCGTCTCTTTACGCTGGAACAGGCCGTGCACAAGATGACCGGCATGACCGCGCGCAACCTGCGCATCGCCGACCGGGGCCTGCTGCGTGCCAACGCCATGGCCGACGTGGTGGTGTTCGACCCCGAGACCATCGCCGACACCGCCACCTACGACCGGCCGCACGGCGTGAGCCAGGGCGTGGAGCGGGTGTTCGTGAACGGCGTGCTGGCCTACCGGGGGGGCGAGATCGAAGCGCGCGTGCTCGCGCGTGCAGGGCGAATGCTGACGCGCGGCACCTGAAAGACCGCGATGCCGGACTGGTTGCTGCCCCTGTCGGTCGAGCGACAGGCCTAAGCTATCTGAAAGTACTCACATTCGGATAGAAAATCCGTCACACTGGGAAGCCAGGGCAGGCAAACACGTGACAGGAGCGACCATGGACAAGGACGCGAACAGCCTCGGAGCCGACTTCGAGCTGTGGCAGAAACTCACGGACGACTACGAGGCGGCGCTCGCCGCATTGGCGCGCGACGAGCCAGGCGCGCGTGAGCAGGCCGTTGCCCTTTCCTTGGCGCTGCGGCGTCTGTACCCGGTACAGAACGTCAGCAGTGTGAATTAAATGTTTCGCCTGCTGGAGCGGTTCAGACAGAATCGCTATCGTCGATTGAATTTCTATCTCGATGAGGGCATAGCCTCTTGGCTGTGAGCATTCATCAACTTATTCGCGAAGGTCGAAAACGTCTCGGGATGAGCGAGCAGCAATTTGCTGACGCCGTCGGAGTGAGCCGTGGTGCCGTACAACAATGGGAAAAGCCCGGCGGAACCGCTCCCAAGCGAAGCAACCAGCCGCGTGTGGCCGAACTGCTCGGCGTCTCACTGGCCGAACTGGTCTCCGGCGGCACCAACATCAGCCCGGGCTTCGACATGCGCGCTGAAGTGCCGCTGGTGTCCGAAGTCGAGGCCGGCAACTACACCGTCATTGACAACTTCAAGCCCAAGGGCCGGTTCGAAACCGTGCCCGTCACGGTGCCGGTCAAGCGCCACACCTATGCGCTGCGCGTGCACGGCGACAGCATGGTGAGCGAGTCCGGCGACTCGTTCCCAGACGGCTCGCTGGTCATCGTCGAGCCCGAGATGGCCGCCCTGCCGGGCGACTACGTGATTGCCCTGAACCACGTCAACGAAACCACGTTCAAGCAGCTCATCCGCGACGGCGGCGACCTCTACCTCAAGCCGCTCAACACGCGCTACCCCATCAAGCTGCTGGGCAGCGCCACCGTGATCGGCGTCGTGCGCGAGTTCACCAAGCGCTTTCGCTAGCCGCTTTCCATTTATTTGCGGATAGATTTGCCTGCGGCCCGATGAATTTGCTATCGGGGCCCGCGATCCGGCGGCGCACAGTCACGGGTCTGTCACCTCGGGTTCACAGAATCGGGCCGCTTCCGGCCATGGCGCACCGCGCCTGCGCCGACGTGCCCAGCCCCTTTTCCGTGGACTTTCATGCATCACAACTTTCAATGGACCTGCGCGCGCGCCGCGGTGTCGGCCGGCCTTGCGGCCTTGTCTCTGGCGGCCTGCGGCGGCGGCGGTGGGGGCAACAGCGGCTTCGTGCCGGTCGGCAGTGCCGCTGCCGGCAGCCCCGACACCTCCGTCGTGGCGCTGCAGCCGCTGGCGGGCGGATCGCAGTACACGGGCACCGCCAGTTTCGGTGACACCGTGTCCATCACCCTCGACCAGCCCGCGGCCGGCAAGCTCACGCTGCGCTTCGTCGATTCGCGCTTCGGACTGGCCGGCGCCGTCAGCGCCAGCTACACCGCGCAGCCCGACGGCTCGCTGCTGGCCGGCACCTTCGCAGTGGTTGCGGGCAGCGGCGTGCCCGATGCGCTCGCTGCCGCACTGCCCCGGCTCAGCCTGCGCTTCCAGCTCGACGGCGGCCTGCTCAGCGGTTCGCTGGCCCAGGTGCCCAACCTCAAGGCGGCCGACGGCTCGCTGCTGCAAGGCGAGATTGCCGCGTCGAACCAGGGGGTGGCCGACGTGGCCCGCCTGGCCGGCGTGTACAGCTTCGTCAAGCTCACGTCCGGCTACAGCGCCAAGGGTGTGCTGCAGGGCGCGCCCGCGTCCGCGTTCGGACAGCTGAACCTGAAGGCCGACGGCACCGTGCGGGCCTGCCTGGGCGGGGCCTATGCCGACAACTGCGCCGACGGCCACACCGGCACGCTCGCAGCCGAGACCGACCAGCAGACCTACCCGGGCGCACTCGCCCTGACGCTGGACGGCCAGCGCATCGGCCGCGTCATGGTCAATGCGCAATCGGGCGCGGCCACGCTGCTGGCCGACGAATTCACCACCGCTGCCGACGGCAGCTTCCGCACCGGCACCTGGGTGCTGCAGAGTGCGTCGACCGCCTTGTCCGCCACCGCGCTCGACGGCGAATGGCTGTGCAGCCAGCCGGCGCTCGACGCCACCACCGGCGCGGCCACCGGCCGCACGCAGCGCAACTTCGTGTCGGTGGGCGCGGGCCTGCTGCAGACCGACACCGTCGACACCGACGTGAAGCTCGGCACCAACGCCGTGAACGGCCTTTTCGCGGGCCAGTGGGCCGACAGCCAGAAGCTCGCGCGCGTGCTGCTGCCCGTGGGCAAGCAGACCGCGTACTACATCGGCACCGGCAGGGACGCCGCTGCGTCCACCAACTTCTCGGGCGTGTGCCGCATGCTGCCGGCGCAGGTCGTGATCAACACCTATGCCGCCGCGCCCACCACCGGCACCGCCGTCATGGACATCCGCATCGGGGACGCGCGCCCCACGCAGCCGGCCATCGGCTATGACCAGGTCTATTACAAGCAGCAGCGCTACCGCAACAACGCCAACGGCTCGACGCAGTGGAAGAAAGAGTTCGACGACTACTGCGAAGCCAGGGGCCTCACCGACGGCGCCAAGGGCGGGACGGTCATCGCCGGCACCTCGCTGCTCACCGACCCCGCCAGCTTCACCTGCTCGACCAAGAACGCGTTCGACGCGAGCGTGCTGAAGTCGGCCGTGGTGGGCCCGCGCGGCGTGCTGTACCTCACGGACGGCCACCACACACTCACCAGCTTCTGGGAGGCGCCCAACGGCGGCGGTGCCGAGGTGAAGGTGCCGGTGGTGATGAAGGGCAACTTCATGGACCAGAACAACGCCACCTTCTGGCGCGGCATGCGTGCGAGCAAG
This sequence comes from Variovorax monticola, assembly GCF_051216855.1. Classification (NCBI taxonomy): domain Bacteria; kingdom Pseudomonadati; phylum Pseudomonadota; class Betaproteobacteria; order Burkholderiales; family Comamonadaceae; genus Variovorax; species Variovorax monticola. The sequence goes on along the minus strand of NZ_JBPJZP010000004.1, from coordinate 46,652 downwards.
ACGGTGTGGCTCAAGCTGCCCGACGGCCGCGCCATCACGCCGCCCGACCTGCCGCAGCAACTGGGCCTGAGCAACGGATTGCAGGACGACCCGTACCGTGCGCTGCTGTATTTCACGCGCGACATCGGCTACGCGCAGCCCGCCAACAGCACCGAGTTCCTGGAGTTCTACTGGTCCGAATGGCTGCGCGCCGCGCCGCAGAACCTGCAGCTCTCGGCCTACACGCTGACCGACGCCGCGAGCTACCTGCAGGCCATCCAGACCGCGTCGAACCTGATGATCGCAACGCCCGACGCCACGCCGATCGGCTCCTCCGGCCTGACCGCCAAGGAGATGGGCAAGCGCGCGAGCTTCGACAAGCCCGCCAGCGACGCGTTCGCCGACCTCAACACGCCGGTGACGGCTGCGAAGCCGGGCAAGCTGGCGTATGCGTTGAGCTACCGGGCGTCGCTGGCGGTGAAGTAAGCGCGGTGCTGGTCGATCGCTGCGCTGCCGGCGATCAACTGCGCTCGGCCTCCTCTTCCCCCTGCGCCTGGAACATCCGCGAGAAGTCGCAGCATTCCTGCGCGAGCATCACGATGGACGAGGTCAGCGCGCTGCGGTGCTCGCCCTTGTGCATGGCCACGTACCGCACCACGGGCAGGGCAGGCGTCACCTCGATCACCGCGAGCATGCCCGCGTCGACCATCGGCGACAGGCATTCGCGCGGCAGGTAGCTCACGCCCAGGCCCGACACGGTGAGCCCCGTGAGCGCCACGAGGTTGCTCACCACGATCACGTTCGCGGGCTGCACGCCCTGGTCCTTCATCCATGCGTCGTAGGCGCGGCCGGTGCCCGAGTTGTTGCCCTGCACCAGCATGCGGTGGCGCGCCAGGTCGTGCAGGCGCACGGTGCCGGTGGCCGACACGCCGGGCAGCACGCCGGGCTTGCACATCCATGCGCTCTGCACGCGGCCGATGACCTTGCTCTGCATGCGCGCGTCGGCGAAGGAGTCGGGCACGACAACCACGTCGAGCTCGTCGGCCAGCAGCTTGTCGCGCAGCTGCAGGCTGTCGTCCACGTCGGGCTCCAGGATCACTTTGGGGTAGTGCTGCTGGATCAGGCCCACCAGCCGCGGCAGCCAGGTCATGGCGGTGAGCTCGGTCACGCCGATGCGGATGCGCCGCTCCACCACGCCGGGCTTGCCGAACTGCTCGACCGCGGCATCGCGCTGCGCCAGCAACTGCTTGGCGAGCACGAACATCTCCTCGCCCTTTTCGGTGAGGCGCGCGGTGCGCTGGCTGCGGTCGAACAGGGCGGTGTCGAACAGCAGCTCCAGCTCGTGCACCCGCTTGGACACGGCGGACTGCGAGGTGTGCAGCTGGTTCGCCGCCTGCGCAAAGCCGCCGAGCTGGCCGATCCAGTAGAGGGCTTCGAGTTGCTTGAAGGTCATCACGGTGCGGCACTCCGGCAAAAAGAACGCTTTTAGTCATGTGATTCGATCACAAAAAATCGCTTTTGGAAATTCATCCGGAAGCAGAAGATGCGCCCACGTCCCTCCTGTCCACGCTTCTTCGACCCTTCAAGGAACCTCCGATGAACTTCAAGAAACTGCCCCTCGCGCTCTGCCTGGTTCTCGCTTTTGCCAGTGGCGCAGCCAGCGCCCAGGACGGCGGCACGCTGCAGAAGATCAAGGAGAGCGGCACGGTCCAGATCGGCGCGCGCGACAGCCAGATTCCGTTCTCGTACAAGCTCAGCGCCGACGCCGCGCCCATCGGCTTCACCAACGACATCTGCCTGAAGATCGTCGACGCCATCAAGGCGAAGCTGGGCCTGCCCAAGCTCGAGGTGCGCTACACCATGCTCAACTCGACCAACCGCATTCCGCTGCTGCAGAACGGCACCGTCGACCTCGACTGCGCCACCACCACCAACACCACGCAGCGCCAGGCACAGGTCGACTTCGCGCCCAGCCACTTCGTGACCAACATCACCGCCGCGGTGAAGAAGGCCTCGGGCATCAATGCGCTGGCCGACCTGAACGGCAAGAACGTGGCCACCGTGTCGGGCAGCACCTCGATCCAGCTGCTGCGCGGCGCGCGCAAGAGCGGCACCATCGAAGTGAACGAGATCGCCGGCAAGGACACCTCCGACGGCTTCCTGCTGCTGTCCACCGGTCGCGCCGATGCCTATGTGCTGGACGACGTGCAGCTCGCCGGCATGGTCGCCAGCGCCACCAACCCGGGCGAATACAAGCTGCTGAAGGAGTCGCTGCGCCAGGAGCCCTACGGCATCATGCTGCGCAAGGACGACCCGCAGTTCAAGGCGCTGGTGGACGAAACCGTGTCCGGCCTCATGAAGTCGGGTGCCATCGACCAGCTCTACACCAAGTGGTTCATGTCGCCGATTCCGCCGAAGAACGTGAACCTGAACTTTCCGATGTCTGACGCGGTGCGCGACATCTACAAGAACCCCAACAACAAGGGCGTCTGAGCACATGGCAACCACACCCGACAACCACCCCCGGGGCCTGGCTTTTTCCGATGCGCTGATGCGCGAGGTGAAGGAGCGCTTCCTGCTCGTCGACCGCGACCACCACGGGCGCGAACGCCTCTATTTCGACAACGCGGGCGGCTCGTTCCGGCTCAAGGCCGCGGTCGAGCGCTTCGCGTTGGTCGATGCGATTCCCGACAACGCGGAGCGCATCCACGCCACCGCGGTCGAGCTGCAGCAGATCCAGGCGAAGGCGGGCGACGATCTGCGCACCATCCTCAACGCGCAGGGCGGCAGCGTGTATGCCTCGCTCACCGCCTCGGGGGCGATGTTCGACATGGTGCGCGCGGTGGCCGAGAACGTGGCCGGAACGAACATGGTCACGACCGTGCTCGAGCATCCCTCGGCCTTCGATGCGATGAGCCTCTATGCAAGCCGGCTCGGCCGAGAGCTGCGCGTGGCGAAGAGCAACCCCGTCACGGGCGGTGTCGACGTCGAGGAGATCGTGCGCCTCGTCGACAAGGACACCTGCCTTCTCAACGTGATCTACGCCTCGAACATCTCGGGCGCCAAGCTCGACATGGCGGAAATCGTGCGCCGCGCGCGCGCCATCAAGCCCGACCTCTACATCCTCGTGGACGCGGTGCAGCATGCGCCGCACGGCCTCATCGACCTGCACAAGACGCCGGTCGACGGCATCAACCTCGCGCCCTACAAGTTCTTCGGCTGCCGCGGCTCGGGGCTCTCGTGGGTGTCCGACCGCGCGGCCGTGTTGCCGCACCACAAGCTCGCGGGCAAGAAGCCGGACTTCTGGGACCTGGGCAGTTCCGCGCCGTGGCAGTTTGCGGCGCTCACGCAGATCGTGGACTACGTCTGCTGGCTCGGCGGCCAGTTCACCGATGCCACGGAACGCCGCGCGCTGTTCGTCGAGGGCATCGGGCGCATCGAGCTGCACGAGCGCGCGCTGCTGGCCGCGCTGCTCGACGGCACCGGCAACGCGACCGGGCTGCGCGAGATGCGGGGCGTCGAAGTGTTCCTCGACCACGAGGACCTGACCCGGCGCGACCTGATCCTGGGCATCGGCTTCGACCACATCGACTGCACGCAGGCCGTGGTCGAGTACGGCAAGCGCGGCGTCACGGTGTACGAACGCGTGGCGACCAGCATCTACTCGAAGCGGATGCTCGAGTCCTTCGGGCTTGCGGGCACGGTGCGCGTGTCGCCGCTGCACTGCCATTCGATGGCCGATGTGGAACGCTTCCTCGAGGTCACGCAGGAGATTGCGACCGTGGTGTGACAGCACTGTCATATTGCGTCAGTAGGATGTTTCTCAGCCCCGCTACAGAGGGTCAGAGGAGCATGAGACTTGGAAATTCGAAAACTGATCGCGCCGGTGCTGGCCGTGGTCCTGCTGGCCGCGGTCGGGTCCGGGGTCTGGTATTCGAACACCCGGCTGCACGATGAGTCGGCCACCGCGGCGGCGGCGCGCATCGAGCAGGACAAGCAGGTCACGCTGCGCGGCCTGATCGGCTCCGAGAAAGAAACCTTCTTCGCCGACCCGCGCGTGCAGAAGGCACTGGCCGCGCAGGGCATCACCGTCACGGTCGAGAAGGCCGGATCGCGGGCCATCGCGAACCGCTACGACGCGAGCAAGCTCGACTTCGGTTTTCCCTCGGGCGCGCCTGCGGCGCAGCAGCTCAAGACGCTGGCCAAGGCGCCGAACGTCTTCAACCCGTTCTACACCCCCATCGTGCTGGCCAGCTGGCGGCCCATTGCCGAGATCCTGGTGGCCAACGGCATCGCCGCGAAGCAGGGCGACTTCTACTACGTGGTCGACCTGCCGGGGCTGATGGCCATGATCGAGAAAGGCACGCGCTGGAAGGAGCTCAAGGCCAGCAGCGCCTTCTCCACCAGCAAGTCGCTGCTGATCAATTCGACCGACGTGCGCACCTCCAACTCGGCGGCGATGTACCTGGCGCTCGCGAGCTACCTGGCCAACAGCCAGCAGATCGTGCAGAGCCAGGAAGACGTGGCCCGGGTGCTGCCCGTCGTTGCGCCGCTGTTCCTGCGGCAGGGTTTCCAGGAGCAGTCGTCCTCCGGGCCGTTCGAGGACTACCTCGCGCTGGGCATGGGCAAGGCGCCGCTGCTGGTGGCCTACGAATCGCAGATGGTCGAGTTCTGGCTGAAGAACCCCGACCGCCTCAAGAGCGACATGGTGCTGCTCTACCCCAAGCCCACCGTCTTCTCCAAGCACGTGCTGGTGCCCTACACGCCCGGCGGCGTGCGGCTGGGCGCGGCGCTGGAGAACGACCCGGTGCTGCGCGAGCTGGCACACGAATACGGCTACCGCACCGGTGGCGACACCAAGGGTCCCGAGACCTGGGCCTCGCGCGGCGTGAAGGTGCCCGACGTGCTGGTCGACGTGATCGATCCGCCCAGCTTCGAATGGCTCGAACGAATGATCACGGCCATCGAGGCCCGCTTCAAGTAATGAACCAAGGAACACTTCCCATGAACGCGCCTGTCACCGCAACCACCACCACGACGGCGCCAGCGCCGGTAGAACTCCTGCCGCCGCAGGCCTTCACCCTGGAGCCGCCCGCCGCCGTGGCGCCGGTGCCGGTGGAGTCCGCCAGCGGCAAGGTGCGTCTGAAGCCCGAGGACGTGGCCGAGCTCGACGCGCAGGTGGCGCGCTTCATCGACGACATCACCGCGCACGACAGCCAGCACCCCCAGTTCAAGGAGGCGGTGGAGCGCATCCATTCGATGGGCAACAAGGACATCGAGGCCTCGGCCTCCGTCTCCAACCGCATGCTCGACCGGCCCGTGGGGTCGCTGCGCAACGGCCTGTTCGACAAGGGCGCGCAGATCGGCCAGTCGCTGATCGACCTGCGCCACCAGGTCGAAGACCTCGACCCTTCGAAGCAGGGCGACCTGTTCTCGGCGCGCAAGCTGCTGGGCATCATTCCGCTGGGCAACAAGCTGCTGGCCTACTTCGAGCGCTACCAGTCGTCGCAGACGCACCTGAACGCGATCATCGAATCGCTCAAGCGCGGCAAGGACGAACTGCTGCGCGACAACACCGCCATCGAGCAGGAAAAAGTCAATCTCTGGACGCTGATGGAGCGGCTCGAGAAATACGTGCACATCGGCAAGGCGCTCGACGGCCAGCTCGATGCCAAGGCGCGCGCGCTGGAGACCAGCGACCCCGAGAAGGCCCGCGTGGTACGGGAAGAAATGCTGTTCTATTCGCGCCAGAAAGTCACCGACCTTCTGACCCAGCTCGCGGTGAACATCCAGGGCTATCTCGCGCTGGACATGATCCGCAAGAACAACCTGGAGCTGATGAAAGGCGTGGACCGCGCCACCACCACCACGGTGGCCGCGCTGCGCACGGCGGTGATCGTGGCGCAGGCGTTGTCCAACCAGAAGCTGGTGCTCGACCAGATCAGCGCGCTCAACGCCACCACCGGCAACCTGATCGCCGGCACCAGCGAGATGCTGCGCGACCAGAGCAGCGCCATCCACCAGCAGGCCGCCTCGAGCACCATCGAGATCGCCAAGCTGCAGCAGGCCTTTGCCAACATCTACCAGACGATGGACACCATCGCCGACTTCAAGAGCCGTGCGCTCGATTCCATGCAGACCACGGTGGACACGCTGACCCACGAAGTCGCCAGGAGCCGCACCTACCTGGACCGCGTGCGCCGCCAGGAAACCACCGAGGCGCTGCAGCAGCCGCGCGGAGAGGTTTCGCTGTGATCCTTTCGCGTGTGCGTTGGCTGCTGGCGCTCCTTGTGCTCCTTGCACTGGCCGCGGGCCTGGCGGCCTGTGGCGACGACGACTCGCAGGCCGCCAGGAACGTGCCGGCGGCCATGCCGGACGCTGCCTTCACCATCCTCGCGGGCTCGGAGCTGAAGGACCTCGAAGGCCCCATCGTCGATGCCGCCAGGGCCGCCGGCGTGGAGGTCAGGCTCTCGTATGCGGGCACGCTGGACATCGTCGAGCGCATCAACGCCGGCGAGCGCTTCGATGCCATCCTGCCGCCCAACGGCGCGTACCCCGCGCTCGCGCTGCAGGCCAGGCCGCTCGCGCGCGACAAGCTCTTCTATTCGCGCATTGCGCTCGGCGTGAAGAAGGCCAAGGCCGCCCAGCTCGGCTGGAACAAGCGCCCGCCCGGCTGGGCCGAGATTGCCAAGGCCGCCGGCACCGGGCAACTGCGCTACGGCATGACCAACGCCACCAGCTCCAACACCGGCATGAGCGCGCTGTTCGCGGTGGCCTCGGCGCTGGCCGGCAAGACCGAAGACCTGAGCGCGCAGGACGTGGACGAGACAACGCTCAAGGCCTTCCTCTCGGGCCAGAAGCTCACCGCAGGGAGCTCGGGCTGGCTCGCCGAGGCGTACATCAAGGACCCGTCCGCCATCGACGCCATGGTGAACTACGAGGCCGTGATCCTGCGCGCCAACGAGAAGCTGCCCGCGGCCGACCAGCTCCAGCTGATCTACCCGCGCGACGGCATGATCTCGGCCGACTACCCGCTGATGCTGCTCAACGCCGACAAGCGCGAGGCCTACACCCAGCTGGTGGGCACGCTCAAGGCCGCACCCTTCCAGCGCGATGCGCTGTCGGCCGCCTTCCTGCGCCCGGCCAACCCCGAAGTGGCCGCATCGGCGCAATTGCCCACCGCCGCCGTGGCAGAGCTGGGTTTTCCCAACCGGCTGGACGTGATCGATGCGGTGCTCGGCACCTACCAGTCGCAATGGCGCAAGCCCGCCACCTCGATCTTCGTGCTCGACCTCAGCGGCTCGATGCAGGGCAAGCGCCTGGCCTCGATGCGCGAGGCCCTGAAGCTGCTCTCCGGCGCCGATGCGGCCAGCACCGCGAGCGCGCGCTACAGCGCCTTCCAGAGCCGCGAGCGCGTGGTGCTGATCACCTTCGCAAGCCAGGTGTCGCCACCCGTGTGGGTGCGCTTCGAAGGCGACGGCATTGCCGCGGCGCGCGCCGAGCTGCGCCGCCTGGCCGACGCGATGACGGCCGACGGCGGCACGGCGATCTACTCCGCGCTGGCCGCCGCCGAAGACCTCGCGCGCCAGGAGCAGCAGCGCGAGCCCGACCGCTTCGTGAGCATCGTGCTGCTGACCGACGGCGAGAACAATTCAGGCCTCAAGGTCCATGAGTTCCGCGACCGCTATGCGGCGAACGGCCTGCCGGCGCGCATCTTCCCGATCCTGTTCGGCGAGGCCAATGCGTCGGAGATGCAGCAGATCGCGCAGCTCTCGGGCGGCCGCGAGTTCGACGGCCGCAAGTTGCAGCTCGGCCAGGTGTTCAAGGAAATCCGGGGCTACCAGTGATGCCGGAGCGTTCGCTGAAGCTGCGGGCGCTGCTGTTTCTCTACGGCAACGCCAACATCCTGGGCTGCGCGCTGGCGCTTGCGGGGCCCGCGCTGCTGTTCGCCGGCGTCATCGACCGGGGCTGGTTGCCGATCACCGCGGGCCTGTATGTCGCCGGCTGGCTGCTGGGCCGCAAGGCCCCCGAACTCGAACGCCGGATCGAAGACACGCTGAGCGTGGACGAGACGCTGGAGCACCTGGACCGCGTGGTCGCGCAAGCGCAGCCGCACCTCACCGACGACATGCGCAAGAGCCTGGACAACGTGCGCGGCTCGGTCGGCGAGGTGCTGCCCCGCCTGGTGGGCGCGCGCTCGAATGGCGACGACCTGTTCACCGTGCGCGAGACCGTGCTGCGCTACCTGCCCGAAACGCTCGCCAACTACGTGGCGCTGCCGCCGGCCTTCCGCATGACCCATGCGGTGAAGGACGGCAAGACGGCGCGGCAGCTGCTCGGCGAGCAACTCGGTCTGCTCGACGGCAAGCTGCGCGAGATCGTGGCCAACGTGGCGTCCAGCGATGCCGCCGCGCTGGTGGCCAACGGGCAGTTCCTGGAGAAGAAGTTTCGCCAGCCGGACTTTCTGGCCGGCTGATGCCCGACGCCTAGAACGGGTAGTGCCGGGGCGTCGTCTGGACCGTGATCCAGCGCAGTTCGGTGAAGGCTTCGACCCCGGCCCGACCGCCGAAGCGCCCGTAGCCTGAGGACTTCACGCCGCCGAAGGGCATCTGCGCTTCATCGTGCACGGTCGGTCCGTTGACGTGGCAGATGCCGGCGTCGATGCGGCGCGCCACATTCCACGCGCGCGCCACGTCGCGGCCGAACACGGCGGACGACAGGCCGAACTCGTTGTCGTTGGCCACGGCCACGGCTTCTTCCACACCGCTGACACGCACGACCGCCTTCACGGGGCCGAAGGATTCTTCGCGGTAGATGTCCATGGCGGGTGTCACATGGTCGAGCACGGTCGCGGGCATCAGCGTGTTGCCCGCCTTGCCGCCACAGACCAGCGTCGCGCCCTTGGCGAGCGCGTCGTCGATCAGCGCGTTGCAGCGCATCACCGTGGCCATGTCGACCACCGAGCCCAGCACCACCGGGCCTTCGCGCGGATCGCCCAGGGGCAGCGCCTGCGCGCGGGCCGCGAACTTGGCGACGAACGCGTCGGCCACGGCGTTGTCCACCACGATGCGCTCGGTCGACATGCAGATCTGCCCCGAGTTGGCGAACGAGCCGAAGATGGCCGCGTTCACCGCGGCGTCGATGTCGGCGTCGTCCAGCACCACGAAGGGCGCCTTGCCGCCGAGCTCGAGCACGGCCGGCTTCAGGTACTTGGCGCAGGTCTGCGCAATGAGCCGGCCCACGCGCGTGGAGCCGGTGAAGTTGACGCGGCGCACCGCCGGGTGCGCGACCATGGCTTCGACCACGGCGCCTGCATCGGCGGGCGCGTTGGTCACGAAATTCACCACGCCCTTGGGCAGGCTGGCTTCGTTCAGCGCTTCGACGATGAGCGCGTGCGTCTCGGGGCACAGCTCCGAGCCCTTGAGCACCACGGTGTTGCCGCAGGCCAGCGGCGTTGCGATGGCGCGCGTGGCCAAAATCACGGGCGCGTTCCACGGCGCGATGCCGACCACCACGCCCGCGGCCTGCCGCACACCCATGGCCAGGCTGCCGGGCACATCGGACGGAATCACCTCGCCCGCGATCTGCGTGGTGAGCGATGCAGCCTCGGTGAGGATGCCAGCCGCCAGGTGCACGTTGAAGCCGGCCCACAGCGCCGAGGCGCCGGTCTCGCGCGCCATGGCCTGCACGAAGGCGTCGGCCCGGGCTTCGAGCGCGTGCGCTGCCTTCAGCAGCAGTGTGCGGCGTTCGTTGGGCCCCGTCTTCGACCAGGTGGCGAAGGCGCGGTGCGCGGCCTCCACGGCGCGCACCGCGTCGGCCGGCGTGCCGGCGGGGGCGCGGGTGGCCACGCTGCCGTCCAGCGGGTTGCGGCGCTCGAAGCGCGCGTCGCCCGCGGCAGTGCGGAGTTCGCCGTCGATGAACATGGAAATGTCGGTCATGGGGTGTCCTTGCAGAAAAGAGGAAAGACGAAATCGAAGGGGTGTGTCAGGCAACGCCCAGGTAGGCCTGGCGCACCGCGTCGGAATGCAGCAGTGCCTGCGCCTCGCCCGAGGCGACCACACGGCCGCGTTCGAGCACATAGCCGCGGTCGGCGGCCTGCAGCGCCTTGCGCACGTTCTGCTCGACCATGAGCACGGTCACGCCCTGCGATGCGATGCGCCGCACGATGGCCAGCAGCTCGTCCACCATGCGCGGCGCCAGGCCGAGCGAGGGCTCGTCGAGCATCAGCAGGCGCGGTCCGCTCATCATGGCGCGCGCCACCGCCACCATCTGCTGCTCGCCGCCGCTCATGGTGCCGGCGAGCTGCGAGGCGCGCTCCTTCAGGCGTGGAAAGTCGTCGAAGGCGCGCACGAGGCGTTCGGCGCGCAGGCGCGCGGGCACCAGCCAGCCGCCGAGCTCGAGGTTCTCGGTCACGGTCATCTGCGGGAACAGCTGGCGGCCCTCGGCAACCAGCGCCAGCCCGCGGCGCACGCAGGCCGTGGCGTCGCTGCAGGGCAGGGCCGCGCCGTCGAGCAAGGCTTCGCCCGTGCGCGGCAGCAGGCCGGCCAGCGCCTTCAGCAGCGTGGTCTTGCCCGCGCCGTTGGGCCCCAGCACGACGGTGATGCCGGGCGTCACGTCCAGGCTCATGCCCTGGATCACCTGGAAGCCGTGATAGCCCGCCGAGAGACTGCGCACGGCGAGCGTGCTTGCGCGCGTGTCGTTCATGCCGTGGCCTCCATCTCGTCGCCCAGGTAGGCCTCGACCACCTCGGCATTGCGCACCACCTCGGCCGGTGTGCCGTCGGCGATCTTGCGGCCCTGGTGCAGCACCAGCACGCGCTCGACGTACTTCAGCAGCGTGGCCACCGCATGCTCGATCCACACCACCGTGAGGCCGTGCTCGTCGCGCAGCCGGCGAATGCGCCGCGCCATCGCGTCGACCTCCACCTCGGTCAGGCCCGCGGCCACTTCGTCGAGCAGCAGCACGCGCGGGCGCGTGCCCAGCGCCATGCCTATTTCGAGCAGGCGCTGCTGCGAGGGCGTCACGTCGGCCGCGATGTTCTTCGCGAGTGCGCCCAGGCCCAGCATGTCGAGAATTTCGCCCGTGCTGCCCAGCCCCGCGATGGGCGTGCGATGCCGCCCGGCGAACTGCATGCCGAAGCGCACGTTGTCTTCGAGTGTCATGTCGGCCATCACGCGCGGCGTCTGGAATGTGCGCGCAATGCCGTGCGCGGCATACAGGTGCGGGCCGCGCCGCGTGAGGTCGACGTGGCCTTCCACCAGCAGTTGCCCCGAGGTCGGCATGACCACGCCCGAGATGGCGTTGAAGAAGGTCGTCTTGCCCGCGCCGTTCGGCCCGATGATGCCGACCAGCTCGCCCGCGTGCAGCGTGGCGCTGACCGCATCGACCGCGGTCAGGCCGCCGAAGCGCACCGTGAGTTGGCGTGCTTCCAGAAGCGGCGCCTTACTCATGGCCGTGTCTCCGCAGAACCGCCGCCTTGCGCTGCCACAGCGACGCGAGGCCGTTGGGCAGGTACATCACGCACAAGATGAGCAGCAGCCCCAGCACCATCATGTAGCCGTAGGGCAACTGCAGCCGCAGCGTTTCCGACAGCAGGCTGAACACGATGGCCGCGGCCACCGGCCCGCCGATGCTGGAGGCCCCGCCGATCATCGCGATCAGCACCGTCTGGAAGCCGATGAAGGGGCTGAACACCGCCGGCGGGTCGATGTAGGTCCAGCGCACCGCCATGGCCGCGCCGACCGCGCCGGCAAAGGCGGCGGTGAGCGCAAAGCCCATCACCTTCACGCGGCGCGTGTCCACGCCCAGCGTCTGCGCGCGCTGCTCGTCCGCGCCGATGCCGGCCAGCGCCAGCCCGAAGCGGCTGCGCTTGACCAGCAGCGCGGTTGCAATGGCAGCACCTGCGATCGCCAGCACCGTGAGGTACACCGTCTCGTTCGACGGCACCACCGTGAGCACGCGCCCGACCGTGCCCGACACCTGCTTCTCGACGAAGGTCACGGCATGGCGGATGAGCTCCGTCATGCCGAAGGTCAGCACCGCGAAGTAGGTGCCGCGCAGGTGCAGCACGGCCGCGCCCATCAGCACCGCCACCGCGCTCGCAATGGCCGCGCCGCTCAAGATGACCAGCGGCCACGGCAGCACGTCGAGCAGCGTCGCGCTCGCATACGCACCCAGGCCGAAGAAGGCCGAGGTGGCGAGCGACAGGTAGCGCGTGGCGCCGCAGAACAACGACCAGCTCGTGGCCAGCGCGATGTACATCAGGCAGCCGAGCGCGACCGAGGCCGCGAACTCCGACGCCACCCACGGCACGGCGGCCGCCAGCGCGAGGCCGATGCACAGCACCCACCACGGCTTGTTATGAAAAAGGGAAATCATCTTCTGGAGAACAGTCCGTTGGGCCGCCAGATCAGCACGCCGATGAACACGGCGTACGACAGCAGCATCTTGAGCGAGGGGCTCGTGTAGTACATGCCCAGCGCTTCCACCACGCCCAGCAGCAGGCCGCCGACCAGGCTGCCCGCGATGCTGCCGAAGCCGCCGAGGGTGATGACGATCAGCGCGGTCACGGTGTAGGGCTCGCCCATGGAAGGTGAAATTTCGTAGGTCATCGACAGCAGCGCACCGGCCACGCCCGACAGGCCCAGGCCGATGCCGAACATCAGCGGATGCAGCCGCTTCGTGTTGATGCCCACCAGCTGCGCGCCGGTGGGCGACTGCATCAGCGCGCGCACCGCCTTGCCCAGCAGCGTGAGCTTGAGCAGCGCGATGAGCGCCAGGCTCAGCGCCAGCGCCACGCCGAACAGCACCAGCTTGTTGGCGGTGAAGCGCATCTCGCCCACCTGCACCGGGTCGGCCAGGTAGTCGTAGCCGCGCAGGTCGCCGCCCCACACCAGCAGGGCGGTGTTCTGCACCAGGAACATCAGGCCGAAGCCCACCATCAGGCTGCGCGCCTCGAACACGTCGACGTTGGGCGCGCGCGCGGCCACCTGCCGGAAGCACAGCCAGTGCACCGCCATGCCCAGCGCCATCAGCAGCGCGAACGCCACCGGCATGAACACCAGCGGCGAAATGCCCCAGGCGGTGTGCGCCCACCACGTGACGAAGGCGCCCAGCATCAGGAACTCGCCGTGCGAGATGTTCATGATGCGCATCAGCCCGTACTGCAGGTTCAGCCCGATGGCCACCAGTGCGTAGATGCCGCCCGTGATCAGTCCGCCGGCCAGGAGCTCGGCCCATCCAGAAAAAGACACGTGCTTACTTCCAGGCCGGCTTGGGGCTGAGTTGCGCCGTGGCGCGGTCTTTGGGCCAGACCACTTCGAAATCGTTGCCCTGCCATTGCGACACCGTGCCCGGAATGGACGCGTTCTCGCTGCCCTCGAAGCGGATCGGCCCCAGGATGGTCTTGAACTCGTTCCTGGCGATCTGCTCGCGCAGCGCCTTGCGGTCCAGGCCCACCTTCTCCACCGCCTGTTGCAGGATCTGCAGGCCGGCCCATGCGTGGCCGCTGGCCCAGCGGTCGGGCTCCTTGCCGAACTTCTTGGTGTGCGCGTCGAAGTAGGCCCTGGCCTCGGGGCTGGTCTTGCCGTTCCACGAGCCCATGCCGATCACGCCTTCGGTGTCGGCCGCCATCACGTTCTTGTACAGCTGGAAGGCCGTGCCCACCGACGCGTAGAAGTACTTCGGGTTGAAGCCCACCTCGCGCGCCTGCCGGCTCGCCAGGATGGTGTCGGGCGGGTAGGTGATGCCGATGAAGGCGTCGGGGTTCAGGTCCTTCATGGCGCGCAGCACCGGGGCCAGGTCTTTCACGCCCAGCGGGTAGCTCTTGCGCTCCACCACCTGGATGCTGGTCTTCTTCAGCGCGGCATTCAGCGCGGCGAAGTTCTCCAGCCCGAACAGGTCGTCCATGTAGACGATGGCGATGGTCTTCACGTTGTTCGCCACCAGCATGTCGACCAGCGCGCCCATCATCTTGTCGGGCTGCTGCAGCAGCGAAAAGAAGAAGGGCAGGCGCATGTCGATCAGCTTGCGCGACAGGGCCGTGGGCGCCAGCAGCGGGTAGCCGAAGCGGTTGGCCAGCGGGGCCACCGCGAAGTTGGCGCCCGACCCCCAGGGCGGCAGCACCAGGTCGACCTTGTCGCTGCCCATGAGCTTCTCGAAGGTGCGCACGCAGGTCTCGGTCTCGCTGCGGTCGTCGTAGCCGATGAGCTCGATGGGGCGCTTCGCACCCTTCACCGACAGCCCGCCCGCCGCGTTCACCTGTTCGGCCCACAGCAGGTAGTTGGGTTCCTGGCTCACCTGCGCGCCCGCGGCCCAGGGGCCGGTGCGCGAAATGGCGTAGCCGATCTTCACGGGGCCGCTTTGCGCGAATAGGCGCGGTGCGACGGCGGCCGCGCCCAGCGCGGTGGCGGTGCCCTGGATCCAGCGGCGGCGATTGGGGTGGTGTTGCATGAGGTCTCCTGCCGGGCGTCGGAGTGCGCCCGCTCCCTGCAATCGTAGAAACGGGAGCCCTCGCGCGCTGTGCACGCCGCGCACAAAGCACTTGACGCAGCGTGCACGCGACTAGTGGTTAACCCGCGATGAAAAGGCCATTCGAATCGCCCCACAATGCGCGGCGTTCCGGGCCCGGCCTGCTACCTTTCGCGTTCGCTTCTCGGCCTTCAACCCTTTCACTGCATGACCACGTCCCTGCGCCTGTCCACCGACGAGATTCCGCCGAAGGAGCGCGGGCCGCTGTGGTGCGAGTGGGTGTGGCGCCACTTCGGCGGCCTGGGCTCCGACCTGTACGACGACACCGAGTTCGACGGCCACCTGGCGGCCTCGCACGCGGGCGACGTGATCCTCACGCGGCTGGAGGCCAACCGCCACCGCGTGCTCAAGACCACGCAGATGGCGCGCCTGAGCGACGTGCCGTACCTGAAGATCGTCGCGCCCTGGCAGGGCTCGGCCGAGGTCACGCAGCGCGGGCGCGCGGCCGCCGTGCGCTCGGGTGGCTGGACGCTCTACGACACCACGGCCGACTACACCGTGGCCAACCCCGAGCGCAGCGACCACCTCATCGTGATGCTGCCGAAGGACCAGCTCGCCTCGCCCGCGCTGCCGCTCAACGACCTGGTGGCGCGGCGCATCGGCGGGGCCAGCGGCATCTCGCGCGTGGCGCTGGAGGCCATGCGCAGCACCTACCTGGAGCTGCCCTTCATGAGCGAGGCGGCGGCGCGCGGCGCGGGCGAACTGCTGATCCAGCTGGTGCGGCTGTCGCTGATGGAACTGGCCGGGCAGGAAACACCGCAGACCCAGCGCGAGGCCCTGAAAGACCGCATCCGCCGCCACGTGGCCCAGCACCTGCGCGACCCGGCGCTGTCGATCGACAGCACGGCGCTGGCCTTGCGCTGCAGCAAGCGGCTGCTGCACAGCGCCTTTGCGGACGATGACGAAACGCTGAACGGCTACATCCAGCACCAGCGGCTGGCCGCGAGCATTCGCGACCTGATCGACCCGGCGAACGCGGGGCGTTCCATCACCGACATCGCGCTGGCCGCGGGCTTCGGCAACCTCTCGCATTTCAGCCGCGTGTTCCGCGAGCACACGGGCGGCAGCCCGAGCGAGTTCAGGCGGCAGGCGGCGGTGCGCTGAGGGCGGCGGGCGGGGTTGCGGCGACGGCCGGTGTGGCATTCTTGGACATGGCCAACCGCGCATACCTGTTCAACACCTCTGTACCTGTCTGCAATCGCATCCACCTGCATGAGGCATCTGCGCGCGACGGATCGCCTTGTGCGGAAGTGGCCCAAGGTGCCAATCAGATTCCGGCAATCTGGTTCTTCTGCTTCCGCAAGGAAGACCTGATTCCCGCCACCCTCAGCTTCGGGCATGGGGCTGGCGTCGTTCACCGACAGATTCTTCTGCCATGCGCACCCGTCGAGCACGCGGTGCGCAACCTGGTCGCGGCCCGCGCGCTGCTGGATGCGTTCGTCGGAGACCGGGCGCTGGTCGAGGACTATTGGCAAGCTGCCGTCGATACGCTGCGCGGGCTCGCCCTGCCGTATCTCGCCATGGACCCGACAGAAATTTTTCTGCTCAATGATCCCGATGAAGAGGCGCTTGCTTTCGTGAAAGCCTTTGAAGGTGGCGAAGCGGCATTCGAGGCCATCAGGTTGCTGTCGTTCTATGAAAAGGACCAGGCACCGTATGCGTACGAGGAGTTCATGTCGGGAGGCGTGCTGGACCATGCGGCTCGACGGCGCAACTCCGCAGCGCTGCTCGGCGGCTTCGCCGTCGAACCTGAAGCCCCGGTCGATGCTGCGCAGATGCCGATGCCGATGCCGATGCCGGTGGCAGCTCGACCCGATTTCACCCGCACGTCCGTGCCGTCGATCGTGATGACACATGCGCCTGCATCCGTTTCTTTCGATACGGCCGCCATAGCGGCTTCCGTCCAGCGGGCTTCCATGCCGCAAGGTGCGCATCGGACAAAGGGCGACGCCAAGCCGAAGCCCTGGTGGAAGCTCTGGTAAACGCCGCGCCGTTCGTTTTCGCTCACTGCACCGCGTCGTCCACGCTCCACGGCGCATACACGTCCGCGTGCAGGTCGGGCGAATTGACCTTGGCCAGCAGGTCCCGCACGTCGTCCTTCACACGCGCCAGCGACAGGCGCGCGCCGCGCACGCGCACGTAGGCCGCGAAGTCGCACAGCGCCTCGATGCTGGTGGCGTCGAGGTCGGGCGACTCCTCCAGGCTCAGCACCATGCGCTGCAGGCCCGGCACCGCGTCGACACGCGCGCGGATCGACGCGAACACCGCGTCCGCGTTGCCGAAGAACAGCGGCACCTCGGGCCGCGCGATCAGCGTGTGCGGCGGCACCACGGCCTCGGGGTGGCGGGCCGTGTCGACGTAGTCGTGGCTCTGGCCCAGCCGGCCGAGCCAGCTCACCGTGGTGCGCGAGAACCCGCGCAGCAGCAGCAAGAGGCTCACGCCGATGGCGGCCAGCAGCCCGTCGAGCACGCCCAGCAGCAGCACGGCGGCCACCGCCACCAGCGCCACCAGCCGGTCGCGCCGCCACTGGAAATAGGGCCGCAGCGCGGCCGGGTTCAGCGTGTGGCTCACCGCATGGATCACGATGGCGGCCAGCAGCGGTTCCGGCGTGTGCGCGATCCACGGCAGCAGCGTGAGCACCGCCACCAGCACCACCAGCCCCGCGACGATGCCCGCCGCGCGGCTCTGCGCCCCGGCGGACTCGTTGGCCGAGGTGGCCGAATAACCCGCGCCCACCGGCATGCCCTGGAACAGCGCCGAGAGCAGGTTGGCGCCGCCCAGCGCCAGCAGGTCGCGGTTGGCCGACACGTTGTCGCCATGGCGCAATGCGAAGGTGCGGATCGACCCGTACGACTCGGCATAGAGGATCAGCGCCATCGCGAAGGCCAGTCCGCCCAGGTTCTGCCACTGCGCGCGGTCGAGCTGCGGCACGCCGGGGTGCGAGAAGTCCAGCGAGATCGGCCCCACCGCCGCCACGCCCCAGGCCTGGCACAGGCCGCTCACGTCGAGCAGGATGCCGCCGGCGATCACCAGCAGCGCGGCCGGCACCGCGCGCCAGCGCGCGAGACCCCGCAGCAAGGCGAGCGCGACCAGCGCCATGGCCGCGCCGGCCAGGTTCCAGTGCCGCCATTCGCCCACGAGCCCGCCGGCGAGCCGGAAGAAGTCGCTGTGCACCGGTTGCACCGCCAGCACCTTGGGCAACTGCTTCACCACGATGGTCAACGCCAGCCCGAGCGCGAAGCCGCGCAGCACCGGCTTGGCGATCAGGCTGGACACCGCGCCGAGCTTCGCGATACCCGCCACGACGAAGAACAGGCCTGCCAGCAGCACGATGCCCGCGCCCATCGCGAGCCGCGTGACGGCGTCCACCCCCGTCACCGACATCGTGGCCGCGAACAGCACCGCGGCGGACGACGAGGTGGCCGAGACGATCGCGAAGCGGCTGCTGCCGAACAGGCCGTAGACCAGCAGGCCCGCGAAGAGCGCGATCACGCCGGCTTGGGGCGGCAGGCCCGCGATGCTGGCGTACGCCACGGCCTCGGGCAGCAGCAGGCCCGCAATGGACACGCCCGCCACGAGGTCGGCGAGACCGGGACGGCGGGAGGCGGCGCTTGTCGGCGGGATGGGCGGCGTGGGCGGCGTGGTTGCGGTCATGAAGGAGTGGGTGGTTGCCGCCGCAAGCTATCAGGCGCCGGCGGACCGGAAGCTGACGGCATGCGCCATGTGCGCGGCCCCTGCGGACCGCAGGCTGTTGAGCCCCGCGGGGTCGTAGCGCTCGATGGCCCGGTGCCCGTCCAGATCTTCCTTCAGCCGCAGGCCGGTGTCGAGCAGCAATGCCTGCAACGTCGCGGGATCGAAGACCGACAGGAAGGACTCGCCCGCCGCCGACACATCGCTGCGCAGCTTGCCGAATCCCGGCGCGGAAAAGCCCCTGGTTCGCGCTGCTTGCAAGGAGCGCGCTGCAGGTGCCCTTTCCGACGGCGGGTACGATTTCACCGTGACCGAGGTCGATGCCCAGCGCATCCGCCCGGTCGCCGTGCGCCGGGTGCCGGCGGACGCACCCGACACCCCAACCTGCGCACCATGAACAACGCAAAGCACCGCCAGAGCGTTCCGCTCGACAAGGCCTACCGCCTGATGAACCACGGCCCCACCGTGCTCGTGAGCGCCGCGCACGGCGGCCAGCGCAACATCATGGCCGCGGCCTGGGCCATGCCGCTCGATTTCGCGCCGCCCAAGGTGGCCGTGGTGCTCGACAAGAGCACCTGGACACGCGTGCTGCTCGAAGGCGCGGGCACCTTCGCGCTGCAGGTGCCCACGCGCGCGCAACTCGACCTGACCGAGGCGCTGGGCAGCAGCTCGGGCCGCGAGATCGTCGAGAAGTCGGGGCACGACAAGTTCGCCGCCTACGGCCTGGAGACCTTCGCGGGCGCCGCCACGGGCGCGCCGCTGCTCGAAGGCTGCGCGGCCTGGCTCGAATGCCGGCTGCTGCCCGAGCCGCACATCCAGGAGCGCTACGACCTGTTCCTGGGCGAGGTGATCGTGGCGCAGGCCGATTCGCGTGTGTTCGCCAACGGGCGCTGGAACTTCGACGGCCACGACGACCTGCGCACGCTGCACCACGTGGCGGGCGGGCATTTCATCGTCGACGGCGATGCGGTCGATGCGCGGCCGCTGCCGCCCAAGGCCTAGTTCTCAGGGCATCGGCTCAGGCCGAATTGCCCCGCGCCGCGCGCGGTACCAGCATCGCGCGCAAGACCACCACGCCGCACACGGCCGCGGCCAATGCCAGCAGCACGGCCCACAGCAGGCGCGAGGGCGACGCGGCCTCCAGCCGGTCGGCCAGCAGCAAGGTGGTGGTGTTGTAGGTGGCGTGCAGCGCAATGCATGGAATGAGCGAGCGCGTGCGCTCGTACAGCCAGGCGAGCACGGTGCCCATCACGAAGCCGACCACGAACTGGTAGATGTTCATGTGCGCCGCGCCGAACAGCAGCGCCGACATGAAGATGGCCTGCCAGCGCGGATAGCGCTGCAGGAAGCCGCGCAGCACGATGCCGCGGAACAGCATCTCCTCCAGCAGCGGCGCCATCACGCACACCGCCAGCACGGCCGCCACGCTGCCGTCGGCCATGCGGCTGAAGAACGACTCCTCCCAGCGCGACAGCGGCACGATCGCCATCAGCAACTGCAGCGTGGAGGTGATGGCGAGCAGCAGCGCCGGCACCAGCAGCAGCACCGGCGGCACCACCAGCATCAGCATGGCGCCGGGCGATGAAGGCGAATGATGGAAGAGCTCGCGGTAGGTGAGCTTCTGGAAGTGCATGACCACCGCGAACACGCAGCCGTTGCCCAGCACGGCCGCGAGCACGCCGATCTGCATCGGGTTCAGGCCGAGCCAGCCGTTGGCGTCGCGCAGTGCGGCACCCACGACGAATTCGCAGAGGAACAGGGCCACGAACAGCAGGGCGGCTTGCGCCGGCGAAGGGAAGGCCGCGCTTTTCGGGGAGGGCATGAGGAGGGCGCCGGTGAACGGGCGCTGGGGGGACGGTGGCGCGGATGTTACGCGACCGCCCGGGCGGATCAGGGGTGCGCCGGTTTCCCCATGCGCAACAGCTGCGAGAGCGGCGACAGCCAGATGCCCCCCGGCTGGCCGGGCAGCGGCAGCACCAGTTCGCGCAGCACCGCGTACTCGCGCAGCCGCGCCGGTCCGTGCGGGTCGCTGGGCATGATGCCGGCGGCGGGATGGCACATGAGCACATCGCCGCTGCCGCTGGCCGAGAGCCATTCGGCCAGCCGGCGCGCATAGTCGCCGGCATCGCCCGAGAAGTCGTACACGCCCAGCAGGTGCCGGCTCGTGGGAATGCCGTGGCGCGCCGCGAGCGCGGCCAGCCGTGCACCGCCCAGCGCATGGATGAGCCTGGCCTTCCAGCGGTCGGGCCCCTGCAGCCAGCCCGGCGCGGTACAGCGCAGCCAGGGCGGCGACGCCGCGTAGCGCCGCGCGATCTCCTCCACCAGCAGCTCGCGCACCACCGCGAACTGGTGCACGTGGCGGTGCCCGTCGATGAAGGCCGGCGCGCGGCCCATGGCGTCCTCGAAGCGTGTCATCTGGTCGCGGATGTCGGCCTTCAGCCCCGCCGCGAACACCGTGCGCGTGCAGGTCTGCGCCAGCAGGCCGGCCAGGCCGGGCTCGGGCCCGTCGACATGCGACGGCCGCGTGAGGTCCAGGTGCAGCCCGACATCGAGCCGCGCGGGAGCGAAGCGCCGCAGCGCCTGCGCACCGGCCAGCCAGGCGCTGCGCCGGACCATGCCGCCGGTGGCGGAGATCTTGCCCCGCTCGGCCAGGTCGACGACGGCCGCGTTCACGCCCGTGCTCAGGCCGAAGTCGTCCGCGCAGAAGCAGATGCGGCGCGCGGTGGAAGGGTGCAGGGCGGCCTCGTCAGTCATCGCCGCTGGCTCCCGCGGGCGATGCGGCGGGGACGGTGAGCACGGGGGGTGCGCGGGATATGGGGGATATGGGGGATATGGGGGTCAGGGAGGGTGGGGCGTCCAGGCAATGCGGGTCGCTGGTGGCGCTGCCCGCGAAGCGCCACGCGGCCAGGGCGTGGTTGACCGCCACCAGCTGCGCGCGAGCCAGCCAGGGGTTCGCCTGATGCACGGTGTTCGCGCCCACGATCCAGGTGGCGCGCGGCACGCAGAGCGTGGAAGCCAGCTGCGTGCGCTCGAGCAGCGTGGCGGCCGCACGCGCCGGATCGAAGCGGCCGGCGTCGGAGATCTCCTTGCGCCAGTTGTCGCGCGTGTCGCGCGCCGCCGCCTGCCAGTCGTCCGACACCAGCACCGGCTCGCGCAGGTTCCAGTAGAACGGAATCTCGTAGGAGTAGCTGTCGAGCATCAGCACCCGCTCGCCGGGCGCGACCGACTGGCCGGCCGGCAGGCGCAGGCGCGCGCCCGGCGGCGTCGCATACACCGTGATGGCCGCCACGCAGGCCATGCACAGCGCCGCGGACGCCAGCGTGGTGGCGCGCACCTTGGGCAGCAGCGACTCCGGCGTGCGGCCCGCGAGCACGCGCTGCGCGATCAGGTACGCCAGCGGCGGCAGCGCCGGCAGCACATAGCCCACGAGCTTGGAGCGCGGCATCGAGAAGAACGCCACGATCACCGCGAGCCAGATCCACATGAGCACGTCCACGTCGGAACGCCTGGGCCGGGTGACGCCGTCCTTGCCGCGCGGCACCAACGACCAGGCGAACCAGGCGAACCACGGCAGCGTGAGGCCGGCCAGCACCGGCAGGTAGAACCAGAAGCCGTGCTGGTTGTTGAAGCCCGACGAGGCGAAGCGCCTGAAGTGCTGCGTGACGACGAAGTAGTCGAAGAACTCGGGGTACTTCATCTGCATGGCCACGAACCACGGGCCGGCCACGGCCAGCAACACGGCCCAGCCGGGCAGCCACAGCGCGAGCTTCAGCGCCGCGAGCCTGCGCGTCGCCGCGCACCAGAAGGCGATCACCATCGCGGGCAGCACCAGCCCGATGAGCCCCTTGGCCAGCAGCCCGCCCGCGGCGAACAGGTAGGCACCCGCGAGCAGCGCGCGCCACGGCTCCTCGCGCTCCTTCGCCAGGGCCGCGCCCGCCGCCAGCAGCACCGTGCACGCGATGCAGCCGGCCACCAGCATGTCGAGGTTGGCGAACTGCGCGCCCAGGAAGAAGAAGGGGGTGGTCACCAGCACCACGGTCGACAGCAGCGCCAAGCGCACGGTCGACCAGCGGCGCAGGAACAGGAACAGCCCTGCCGCCGCCGCGCCCGCGCCCAGCACGGAGGGCAGCCGCGCCGCCCATTCCACCGGGCCGGTCACCGCCATCGCGGCCGCGCCGATCCAGTAGAACAGCGGCGGCTTGTGGAAGAAGGGCAGGCCGTCGAGCCGCGGCACCAGCCAGTCGCCCGAACGCAGCATGGCCAGCGCAACGCCGCCGTAGCGGCCCTCGTCGGGCGCCATCAGGGGACGCACCCAGGCGGTGGCCAGCAACCAGGCGAAGATCGCCGCGATGAGCCACAGGGGCTGGGGCGCGGTCCACCATCGGGAGCCCGGCTGCCTCATGGTTTTCCGGCTTCCAGGCCGGCGCCGTCCTCGCGGCGCACCACGTACAACGGGCGGCCCTTCACTTCTTCGTAGATGCGCGCGATGTACTCGCCGACGATGCCTGTGGAGATCATCTGCACGCCGATGAAGAACATCAGGCTCACCACGATGGTGGTCCAGCCGGAGACCGCGTTGCCGAACAGCAAGTGGTCGATGGCGACGTAGATGCCGTAGGCAAAGGCCGGCACCGCGAACAGCAGCCCGACCACGCTCACCATGCGCAGCGGCCAGGTCGTGAAGGCGGTGAGGCCGTCGAGCGCCAGGCGCACCAGCCGCCGTGCGTTGAAGCTGCTCACGCCTTCCGCGCGCGGCGCGGGCGTGTACGGCATGGCCACCGCGCGAAAGCCCACCCAGGCGTACAGGCCCTTCATGAAGCGGCTGCGCTCGGGCAGGCTCATGAGCGCGTCGACCACCCTGCGGTCCATCAGGCGGAAGTCGCCCGCGTCCTTGGGCACGGCGAAGCGGTCCGACGTGTTGACCAGGCGGTAGAAGAGCTTGCTGCCGAGCTGCTTGAAGCGGCTTTCGTCGCTGCGCTCCTCACGCACGGCGTACACCACCTCCGCGCCGGCCGTCCACTGCGCGATCATCTGGTGGATGAGGTCGGGCGAGTGCTGCAGGTCGCCGTCGAGCAGCACCACGGCGTCGCCGGCGGCTGCGGCCAGGCCCGCGGTGATCGCGGCCTCCTTGCCGAAGTTGCGCGACAGCGAGATGCAGCGAAAGCCCGACAGCTCGCACCACGCCTGCGCGACGGCGGCGGTGTCGTCGGTGCTGCCGTCGTCCACCACGATGATTTCCCAGCGCAGCTTCGTGGCCCAGAGGATGTCCTCGAGCCGCGGCAGCAAGTGGCGCAGGTTGGCGCCCTCGTTGAAGCAGGGGATGACGCAGGAGATGCTGCGGGCCTGCGCTTGCGGCATCGACGGCACACGCGAGCGATCGGTCCCGGCGCGCATCTCGACCATCGTTTCGGTGGCATCGATGCCGGCGCCGGCGCGTGAATGCCTGGCAGTCGTCGACGAAATCATGAAGGTCTCCAAGGCGACGAGGCCGCCTGAGGGTTGTCCGAACCGCGCGTGGCGCGCAAGACGAAAAAATGAACGAACCAGCTTCCGATGGCGATCGCGCCGGCAACCACCGCGCCGAGCAACAGGCCCGCGACGATGTCGAGCGGAAAGTGAACGCCGACGTACACGCGCGCCCATCCGGTGGCGGCGGCCAGCGCCAGCAACGGCAGGCCGAGCCTGCGCAGGTTGGGGCGCAGCATGAAGGCCACCGCCACCATGAACATGACGGCGGCGTGCGTGCTCGGCAGCGAGCCGCGGCCCGCATGCTCGATGTAGGCCGGTGCCAGCCCCAGCACGAAGGGCCTGGGAACGTTGAGCGTCATCGCGATGCCATGGGCCAGCAACGACGTCAGGCCTGCCGCGGCGGCGACGACGAACAGCCAGGCCCGGTCGGCAGGGTGGCGCCACAGCGCCAGCGCAACGATGCCCGCGCTCAGCCAGCTGCCCCACAGCGCCAAGGCCGTGGCCGCGGAAAGCACCCATGGCGTGGGCTGGCTGCCGGCCGAAAGCCATTGGAAGACGGCGAGGTTCAGCGCGTTCATGGCGCGACCCCCCGCATGCGGAACAGGAAGACAGGCGTGCAAGGGCACCCGGCGCGGCACGCACGCCAGAAAGAGCGGGACATGGTCAGACCTTTCGAGGAGGAAGAGAGCCCTCGGCTCCGGCTTCACGCCTTGTGGCGTGACGAGGCGCAGCGAGGCGTTGCGACGCACGCGGCGCCGAATCGCTTCTCAGATCGGGGAAGGTGGGGCGGTGGTGGGCGGCAGGCGCCGCCAGGGCGCCGCGGTGGGCGGCGCGCCGCCGTGCGGCGGTACGTGCTCGGGCACCTTGCGCACGATGGGCACGACCAGCCGCGCCATCGACAACACCAGCGGTAGCATCGCCAGCACCAGCGCCATCAGGGCGCCGAGCGCGAAGCTGAATGCGTCGGGGTGGTCGAGGCTCGCCGGCGCCTGCGCGAACACGGTGGTCTCGCGGTCCGCCGGATGGTCGGCGCGGTCGTCGGCCTCGAACTGCGCGGTGTCGCTCAGGCTGCGCACGCGCAGCATCGGCTCGTCTTCCAGGCCGTCGCAGCGGAAGTGAACCGCGATGAAAGGCTGCAGCAGAACCAGCAGCATGCCGAGCACGCACCACGCCTTGCGGTGGGCTTCGGCGAAACGGCGGACACGTGCGAGCAGCATGCGCGGATGCTAAGAGCCCCGTGTGAACGCAACCTGATCGTGCGGGTCAGCGTCCCGCAAGGTTGCCGGCGCGTCGCGCGGCGCGCGGGTTACAGCAGGAAGGGAATGAAGCGCCGCGTGCCGCGCATGTAGGCACGGTAGTCGTCGCCGAAGTGCGCAATGCACTCCTGCTCGTCGCGCAGTGCCGTAATAAACAGCAGCACCGTGGCCGCGAGCACCAGCCCCAGCGTGAGCCAGGTGAACTGCTTGAGAAAGGCGCCCCACGCGAGCAGCAGCAGCGCGGTGTACATCGGATGGCGGATGTAGCGGAAGGCGCCGGTCTTCACGATGGACGATGTCTTCTCGAAGCCGTAGAGCGCGGGGTCGTCATTGCGCGCCTCGGTGGGCTTGCCCACGGCCCGCAGCAGCCGCACCGCGTGAATGGGCAGCCAGATCGACAGCACGAAGAAGACCGAGGAGACGATGTGCTTCGGCGAGAACGGGTCGTCGTGCCAGGTGGGCAGGTTCACCACGATCAGCACCAGCATGCATTCCCACGCAAAGAAGCGGTAGAAGCCGTGCGAGCCGGGCTGGCTCAGCGGGCTGCGCGACACGTACAGCAGCGCGGCCGTGCCGGCGACGAGAAGGAAGAGCTGGAACCCGAAGAGCATGACGGGCGAATCTACACGGCCTTGCCCGCCCTGCGGCCCATCAGGCGTCCGGTGCGTCGGGCTTCTTGGACACCAGCGTCAGGATGTCGTAGCTGGCCACCAGCTCGCCGTCCTGGTTGGTCACCTCCACGTCCCAGGCCACCACACCCTGGCCCTGGCCGCTGGCGTCCTTCTTGTTGCGGTCGGTCTTGCGCTTGCAGGTCAGGCGCGCGCGGATGGTGTCGCCGATGCCCACGGGCTTGGTGAAGCGCAGCGTGTCCAGGCCGTAGTTGGCCAGCACCGGGCCGGGCGCGGGCGACACGAACAGGCCGGCCGCCGCCGACAGCACGAAGTAGCCGTGCGCAATGCGCTTGCCGAACGGACTCTGTTGGGCGGCCACCTCGTCGAAGTGCATGTAGAAGTAGTCGCCCGAGATGCCGCCGAAGGCCACGATGTCGGCCTCGCCCACGGTGCGGCGGTGCGTGAGCAGCGAGTCGCCCACGCGCAGGTCTTCGAAGTAGCGGCGGAAGGGGTGCACCTCGCTCTCGCGCACGGCCGCGCCGCGCACGTGTTCGCCGGTGATGGCGGCCAGCATGGTGGGCGAGCCCTGCAGCGCGGCGCGTTGCAGGTAGTGCTTCACGGCGCGCAGGCCGCCCAGCTCTTCGCCGCCGCCGGCGCGCCCCGGGCCGCCGTGCTTGAGCTGCGGCAGCGGCGAGCCGTGGCCGGTCGATTCGGCGGCGGCTTCGCGCTCCAGCACCAGCAGGCGGCCGTGCCACGCGGCAGCCACCGGAATGGCCTTGGCAGCGATGGCCGGGTCGCGCGTGACCAGCGTGCCCACGAGGCTGCCGCGGCCGCGGGCAGCGAGTGCCAGCGCCTCGTCGATGCCGTCATAGGGCATCAGCGTGCTGACGGGGCCGAAGGCCTCGACGTCGTGCGCGGCGTCGTGCTCGAGCGGCTTGCGGCTCAGCAGCAGCGTGGGCGCGAAGAAGGCGCCTTCGCTCACGCCGTCGCCCACGGGCGAGAAGCCGTCGCGCTCGCCGTACACCAGCTCGGCGCCCTGCAGCAGCGTGGCCACGCGTTCGGCCACGTCGGCCTGCTGGTCTCGCGAGGCGAGGGCGCCCATGCGCACGTCTTCGCGCGAGGGGTCGCCGACGACGATTTTTGCGAGCCGCGCGCGCAGCCGTTCGGCCACCGCGTCCAGGTGCTGGCGCGGCACGATCGCGCGGCGGATGGCCGTGCACTTCTGGCCGGCCTTGATGGTCATCTCGCGCGCGACCTCTTTCACGAAGAGGTCGAACTCCTCGTCGTCGGGCGTGACGTCGGGCGCGAGGATGGCGCAGTTGAGCGAGTCGGCCTCGGCGTTGAACGGAATCGACTGGCGCACGAGGTTGGCGTTCACGCGCAGCTTGGCGGCGGTGTCGGCCGAGCCGGTGAAGGTGACCACGTCGGGGCCTTCGAGCCGGTCGAGCAGGTCGCCCGTGCTGCCGATCACCAGTTGCAGGCTGCCCGCGGGCAGGATGCCCGACTGCACGATGAGGCGCATCAAGGCTTCGGTGAGGTAGCTGGTGGCCGTGGCCGGCTTGCCGATGCACGGCATGCCCGCGAGGAAGCTGGGCGCGAATTTCTCGAGCAGGCCCCACACCGGAAAGTTGAACGCGTCGATGTGCACTGCCACGCCGCCGCGCGGCACCAGGATGTGCGTGCCCGCGAAGCCGCCCTTCTTGCCGAGCGGGAAGGCCGGGCCTTCGTGCACCAGGTTGCCCGAGGGCAGCTCGTTGGTGCCGATGCCGGCATAGGCGCTCAGCGTGCCCGCGCCGCCTTCGATGTCGATCCAGCTGTCGGCGCGCGTGGCGCCGGTGTGGGCCGAGACGGCGTACAGCGTTTCCTTGTTCGCGGCGATGTACTTGGCCAGTGCCTTCAGGCGCTCGGCACGCTGCTGGAAGTCGAGCGCCATCAGCGCTGGAATGCCGGTGCGGCGCGCATAGGCCAGTGCTTCCGCGAAGTCGATGGCCTCGGCATGCGTGGCGGCCACGGGCTGGCCGTTGACGGCGCTGCGCAACTGTTGAGAGGCTTCGTTGCCGATCCAGCGGCCGGCGATGTAGCTTTGGAGGGTGGTGGTCATGGTGCGTGTCCTTTGGCTTCGTATGGTTCCTTCCCCTTCCGGGGGAAGGCTGGGATGGGGGCAAGCGGCGTGGGTTCGGCGCAGTGCTTTGTCGCGTGCCGTCGTGCCCCACCCCAGCCCTCCCCCGGGAGGGGAGGGAGCAAGGCAGGGGAGAAAAACCGGGTCAATCCTTCTTGCCGATGCCCAGGTACGTATCGATGATCCGCTGGTCGTGCAGCAGGTCGCGCGCCTGGCCTTCGAGCGCCACGGCGCCCATCTCCAGCACATAGGCGCGGTCGGCCACCTGCAGCGCGGCGCGGGCGTTCTGTTCCACCAGCAGCACCGACACGCCATGGCTGCGCAATTGCGACACCACGCGCAGCACCTCGCGCACCACCAGCGGGGCCAGGCCCAGCGAGGGTTCGTCGAGCATCAGCAGGCGCGGGCGCGCCATCAGCGCGCGGCCGATGGCCAGCATCTGGCGTTCGCCGCCCGACAGCGTGGAGGCCATCTGCGGCTTGCGCTCGCGCAGGCGCGGAAAAATCTCGAAGACTTCTTCCATGCGCGCACGCTGGTCGCGCTTGCCCTTGCGCCACTGGTAGAAGCCGCCGAGCAGCAGGTTGTCTTCCACCGACATCTCGCCGAACAGCTCGCGCCGCTCGGGCACCAGCGCCACGCCGCGCGCCACCATGGTCTCCACGCCGGGGCGCGCGATGCGCTCGCCGTCCAGCGCAAGCTGTCCGGTGGAGGGCAGCAGGCCCATGGCCGCGCACAGCAGCGTGGTCTTGCCCGCGCCGTTGGGGCCGATGACGGTGACGATCTCGCCCTCGTTCACCTGCAGGCGCACGTTGTGCACCGCTTCCACGGTGCGGTAGGCGACGCAGAAGTCGTCGAGTCGAAGCAGGGGGTGGCTCATCGTGCGTCCTCGAGCAGTTCGTCGTCCGCGCCGCCCAGATAGGCTTCAAGCACGCGCGGGTTGGCCTGCACTTCGGCGGGCGTGCCGGTGGCGATGACGGTGCCGAATTCGAGCACCGTGATGCGGTCGGCCAGGTTCATCACGAACTCCATGTCGTGTTCCACCACGAGGATGCCCAGGCCTTCGGCGCGCAGCTGGCTCAGCAGCACCGACAGGGCGCGCTTTTCCAGGTGACGCAGGCCGGCGGCGGGCTCGTCCAGCAGCAGCACCGAGGGCTGGCCGGCCAACGCGCGTGCAATCTCGACCACGCGTTGCTGGCCCAGCGACAGCGATGCGGCGGGCGTGTCGGCATGCGCGCCGAGGCCGCAGCGTTCGATCTGCCGGCGGGCCTCTGCCATCAGCGCGGCTTCTTCGGCGCGGTCCAGCCGCAGCATGGCCGCGAGCCAGCCGCGCCTGGCGCGCAAGTGGGCGCCCAGCGCGACGTTCTCGACCACGCTGCGCTGACCCAGCAGGCGCACGTGCTGGAAGGTGCGGCCCAGGCCCAGCGCGGCGAAGGCACGCGAGGGCTTCGTGGCCATCGACTGGCCGGAGAGCCTGACCTCGCCCGAGCTGGGATCGTCCACACCCGAGATCATGTTGAAGAAGGTGCTCTTGCCAGCGCCGTTGGGGCCGATCAGCGCATGGATCTCGCCGGCCTTCAACGTCATGGAGATCGCGTTGTTGGCGACCAGGCCGCCGAAACGCTTGCTCACGTCGCTGGCCTCCAGCAGCATCTCGCCGCTGGCGGGCAGGGTGCGCTGCGCGAGCTGTACCGTGGGCGCCTTCGACGCGGCGGCAGGTGCCCTGCCCGTCTTGTCCTCGCGCACCCAGCGGCGCACCAGGCGCGCCAGCGTGGGCCACAACCCGTCGGAGAAGCGCTGCAGCACGAAGAGCATCAGCAGGCCGAACACGATCACCTCGAAGTTGCCGCTGGTGCCCAGCAGGGCGGGCAGCACGTCCTGCAGCTTTTCCTTCAGCAGCGTGATGAGCGTGGCGCCCAGCACCGCGCCCCACAGGTGGCCCGCGCCGCCGACCACCGCCATGAACAGCAGCTCGATGCCGATGTTCAGGTTGAAGGGCGTCGGGTTCACGAAGCGCTGCAGGTGCGCATAGAGCCAGCCCGACACCGCCGCCAGCAGCGCGGCCAGCACGAAGAGCTTGATGCGGTGGCGCGCCGTGTCGACACCCATCGACTCGGCCATGAGCCGCCCGCCCTTGAGCGCGCGAATGGCGCGGCCTTCGCGCGAATCGAGCAGGTTGTGCAGCGCCCACAGCGCCAGCAGCAGCACCGCCCAGATCACCACGCCCAGAGCGCGCGGCGTGGCGAGCGACACGCCCGCGACGACCAGCGGCGGCACGCCGGTGATGCCGGTCTGCCCGCCCAGGAAGTCCATGTTGCCCAGCAGGTAGTACAGGCTCAGGCCCCACGCGATGGTGCACAGCGGCAGGTAGTGGCCCTGCAGCTTGAGCGTGACCGCGCCCAGCGCCCAGGCCAGCGCGAAGGTGAACAGCAGGCCCAGCAACAGGCCGGCCCAGGGCATCAGCGCCGGGCTCACCGCGCCGCCCAGCCACGCTGCGGCCGCGGGCGAGGTGCAGATCCACGCGGTGGCATACGCGCCCATGCCGACGAAGGCGGCCTGGCCGAAGGAGGTCATGCCACCCACGCCGGTCAGCATGACCAGGCCGGCCGCGACCAGCGCGTACAGGCCGATGTTGCTGAGCACGGACACGGTGAACTCGGGCAGGAAGCCCCAGGCGAGCGCGAGCGCGACGACGAGCACCAGCGTGAGCTGGCGCGGCGTGACCAGCGGCTTGCCTTCGGGCGGTGCGGATGCGGCGAGGTGGTTCGAAGACGCGCTCATTCCTCGTCCTCCACATGATGGCTGCGCAGCGACCGCCACCACAGCACGGGAATGATCAGGGTGAAGACCAGCACTTCCTTGAACGGGCTGGCCCAGAAAGAGGCGAAGGCTTCGAGCTGCCCGACGAGCAGCGCACCCACGAGCGCCAGCGGATAACTTGCCAGCCCGCCGACGATGGCCGCGACGAAGCCCTTCAGGCCGATCAGGAAGCCGGTGTCGTAGTACACGGTGGTGATCGGCGCGATCAGCAAGCCCGACACCGCGCCGATGAGCGCCGCGAGCGCAAAGCTCAGGTCACCCGACAGTTCCGTCGGAATGCCCGAGAGCCGCGCGCCCACGCGGTTGATGGCGGTGGCGCGCAGCGCCTTGCCGACCATCGAGCGGCCGAAGAACAGGAACATCGCAATCACCAGCAGCAGCGTGACGCCCACCACCACCAGCGACTGCCCGCTGACCGGGATGCCGCCGATGTCGAAACGCGCGTCCGAGAACGCCGTGGTGCGCGAACCTTCGGCACCGAAGAACAGCAGGCCCAGGCCGACCAGCACGCCGTGCAGCGCGACCGACACGATCAGCAGCATCAGCACGTTGGCGTCCGCCAGCGGCCGGTAGGCCAGCCGGTAGAGCAGGGGACCGAGCGGCATGATGAGCACGAGCGTGGTGAGCGTCTGGCCCGCCATGGAGGTGGGCTTGAGCAGCAGCACCAGCGCGGCGGCGGCCGCCGGCAGCACCACGCACCACGCGAGCGCGGAGGCCCAGTCGACCACCGCGCCGCGCTTCCAGCGCCAGAGCTCGACCACCAGCACCGCGACGGCCAGCACCAGCAGCAGCCACAGCGTGGCCGGCACGCGGCCGGCCTGCAGCATCGCCATCGAGAGGGCGCCGAAGGCGACGAACTCGCCCTGCGGAATGAAGATCACGCGCGTGACCGAAAACACCAGCACCAGCGCGAGCGCCATCAGTCCGTAGACCGCGCCGTTCACGATGCCGTCCTGCCCCAGGAGCAGGGCGATCTGCAAATCCATAAGAAAACCTTCGGGCTCGGCCCGTGTGTCGAATCGGTGTCAGGCACAAGCGCCGTCGGTGGCGCTGCCTTGCATTGCATTGCTCCTTCCCCCTCCGGGGGAAGGCTGGGATGGGGGCGTTGCCCTTTCGGCGCAGTGCCTCATCACAAGCCGCTTGCCCCCACCCCGGCTCTCCCCCAGCGGGGGAGGGCGCAAGGCGGGAAAACTCAGGGCTGGTATTTCCAGGCGCCGTTCTCTACCTTCACCATCACGCGTGCGCGTTGGTCCAACCCGAGGTGGTCTTTCTCGGTCATGTTGAACACGCCGTGCGCGCCCGACACGTCCTTGGTCTGCTCCAGCGCATCGCGCAGCGCCGCACGGAATTCGGGCGTGCCGGGCTGGGCCTTCTTGAGCGCGACAGGCACGGCGGCGGTCATCAGCAGGCCGGCGTCCCAGGCGTGCGCGCCGAAGGTCGACACCGTGCCCTTGCCGTTGGCCGCTTCATAGGCTGCCACGTAGGCCAGCGCGGACTTCTTCACCGGGTTGTCGGCAGGCAACTGGGCGGCGACGAGCACGGGGCCCGCGGGCAGGAAGGTGCCTTCCACGTCCTTGCCGCCCACGCGCAGGAAGTCGGCGTTCGCCACGCCGTGCGTCTGGTACATCTTGCCGGTGTAGCCGCGCTCCTTGAGCGTCTTCTGCGGCAGCGCGGCCGGGGTGCCCGAGCCCGCGACCAGCACGGCGTCGGGCTTGGCGGACATGATCTTCAGCGCCTGGCCGGTCACCGACGTGTCGGTGCGCGAGTAGCGCTCGTTGGCGACCACGGTGATCTTCTTCAGCGCGGCGGCCTTGGCGAATTCTTCGGACCAGCCTTCGCCGTACGCGTCGGAGAAGCCGATGAAGGCGACCGTCTTCACGCCGTTGGCGGCCATGTGCTCGGCGATGGCCAGCGACATCATGATGTCGTTCTGCGGCGTCTTGAACACCCACTTCTTCTTGGCGTCCATCGGCTCGATGATGCGGGCCGAGGCGGCGATGGAAATCATCGGCGTCTTCGCTTCGCTCGCCACGTCGATCATGGCCAGCGAGTTGGGCGTTGTGGTGGAGCCCAGGATGATGTCGACCTTGTTCTCGGCGATGAGCTTGCGCGTGTTGGCCACGGCGGCCGTGGTGTCCGACGCGTCGTCCAGCACGATGTAGTTGATCTTCTGGCCGCCGATGGTCTTGGGCATCAGCGCGATGGTGTTCTTCTCGGGAATGCCGAGCGAGGCGGCAGGGCCGGTGGCCGAGACCGTCACGCCGACATTGACGTCGGCCCAGGCCGCGGCGGCGGTGGCGCACAGTGCGGCGATCAGCAGGGGCTTGAAGAATTTCATGGGTGGTTTGTCTCCGGGTTGAATGAATGTTGAGGCCTGAAGTATCTCAGCGCTCGTCGAACGAAAGCGTGACGCGTTCGGTCAGTGGGTGTGCCTGGCAGGTCAGTACGAAACCCGCGGCCACTTCATTCTTGTCGAGCGCGAAGTTTCTTTCCATGCGGACTTCCCCGTCCACGCATTTGGCGCGGCAGGTTCCGCACACGCCCGAGGTACAAGAGAACGGCACTTCGAGCCCGGCCGCCGACGCCGCGTCGAGGATGCTGGGCTGGCCTTCGGTGAAGGTGATTTCGCGCTGCAGGCCGTCGCGAATGATGGTGATGCGCGCCTGCTTCGCGTCGCCGGGCAGCGCTTCGTGCACCACCGCGCCCACCTGCTCGGTGGACGTGGTCGAGGGCAGCGCGACGCCGAAGCGTTCGATGTGAATGCGTTCCTCGGGCACGCCGGCCGCGAGCAACGCGGCCTCGGCCTCGTCGTTCATCTGGAATGGGCCGCACACGTACACGTGGTCGATGCGCGACGCGGGCACCACGCTCTTCAGGAACTCGCCGATCTTCTCGCGGTTCATCACGCCGTAGCCCAGGGGCGAATCGGTGTGCTCGTCGGAGAACACATGCTGCAGCACCAGGCGCGTCATGTAGCGGTTCTTCAGGTCCTCGATTTCTTCCTTGAACATCGTGGACTGCAGCTGCCGGTTGCCGTAGATCAGCGTGAAGCGGCTCGCGGGCTCGCGCGCCAGCACCGTCTTCATGATCGACAGGATCGGTGTGATGCCGCTGCCGCCGGCAATGCCGACGTGGTGGCGCGCGGCCTGCGGTTCGATCGGCACGAAGAAGCGGCCTTGCGGGGCCATCACCTGCACCTCGTCGCCGGGCTTCAGGTGGGCGTTGATCCAGTTGGAGAACACGCCGCCGCGCACCTTGCGCACGCCCACGCGCAGCTCGCCGTCGTCCAGGCCGGCGCAGATCGAATAGGAGCGGCGCAGGTCCTGGCCGTCGATGTCCTTGCGCAGCGTGAGGTACTGGCCCTGGGTGAAGCCGAAGACCTGCTGCAGGTCGCCGGGCACGTCGAAGGAGACGATGACGGCCTCGGCCGTGTCGGGCTCCACGGCCTTCACGCGCAGGGGATGGAAAAGGGTGCTCATGCGAGATGCTCGAGGTTGCCGGGGATTTTTCCAGGGCTGCCGTGGAACCGGCTTTGCCGGGCCACTGGCAGCGCCCCCTTGAGGGGGAAGGAGAAGCGACACGAAGTGCGCGAAGCCTGGGGGTGGGTCTTCATATGGGCTTGAAGTGTTCGAAGGGTTCGCGGCAGGCCATGCAGCGATATAGGGCCTTGCACGCTGTCGAGCCGAAGGCCGAGAGCCGCTCGGTGCGCTCGCTGGCGCAGCGCGGGCACGCGATGCGCTCGCCCGAGATGCGGCCGAAGAGCTTGATCGGCATGGCTGTACTTGCGGCCGCTTCGGGCGTGAGGTGCGCCGGCGGCGCGATGCCGTAGGCCTTGAGCTTGGCGCGGCCTTCGTCGCTGATCCAGTCGGTGCTCCATGCGGGCGCGCGGCGCAGCGTGGCGCGGGCGTGGCCGAGGCCGGCCTGTTCGATGGCGGCCAGCACGTCGTGCTCGATGGCCTCGGTCGCGGGGCAGCCGGAGTAGGTGGGCGTGAGCACGATCTCCAGGCCGTCGCCGTGGTCGATCACCTCGCGCACGATGCCCAGGTCGCAGACCGACACGGCCGGCACCTCGGGGTCGAGCACGGTGTGCAGCACGGCCCACGCGGCATCGACGCGCGAGGCCGCGAGCGTGGCCACGGCGCCGGCAGTCACCACACGCCCCCGGGGAAGCTGCGTTGCAGGTGCTGCATCTCGGCCAGGATGAAACCCATGTGCTCGCTGTGCACGCCCTGCTTGCCGGTGCTGCGGAAGGCGGCCTCCTTGGGGCAGGCGAGGCCGGCGGCGTCGAGCACCTGCTGCATTTCGGCGAGCCACGGTTCGCGCAGTTCGCTCCAGGCCGGGCCGAAGCCGCTGGCGCTGGCTTGCGCATCGACCGCGTCGCTTTCGAACAGCTCGGGCATGTAGAGCCACAGCTGCTTGAGCGCCTTCTCGGTGCGGCGGCGCGATTCCTCGGTGCCGTCGCCCAGGCGCACGACCCAGTCGGCGGAGTGCTGCTGGTGGTAGCGCGCTTCTTTCACGGCCTTGCCGGCGATGGCGGCCACTTCGGCGTCGCTGGACGTGGCCAGGCGCTGCCACAGCAGCTTGAGCAGGGTCGAGACCATCGTGTTGCGCACCACGGCGAAGGCGAAGTCGCCGCGCGGCAGTTCGGCGATGGTGAGGTTGAAGTAGTCACGTTCATCGCGCAGGTAGGCGAGCTGGTCTTCGTCGTGCACACGGCCTTCGCCTTCGAGCTTGCCGGCGTGCGTCAACAGCGCGCGGGCCTGCCCGACAAGGTCGAGTGCGATGTTGGCCATCGCGATGTCTTCTTCCAGCACGGGCGCATGGCCACACCATTCACCCAGGCGCTGCGCGAGCACGAGGCAGGTGTCGCCGATGCGCAGCAGGTACTGCACGGCGGGCGTTCGGTTCAGTTCGATCGATGCTTGCATGGCGTGCCGCTCACATGTGGTCCACGGACTTGGGCAGCGCATAGAAGGTCGGATGCCGGTACACCTTGTCCTCCGCGGGGTCGAAGAACATGTCCTTGTCCGCCGGATCGCTCGCCACGATCTGCTCGGAGCGCACCACCCAGATGCTGCTGCCTTCCTGGCGGCGCGTGTACACGTCGCGCGCCATCTGGATGGCCATCTTCGAATCCGCCGCATGCAGGCTGCCGCAGTGCTTGTGGTCCAGGCCGGCCTTGCTGCGCACGAACACTTCCCACAAGGGCCACTCTTGCTTTTGTTCGACGGTCATGCCGCCTCCTTCATCGGTTGTTTGTTGGCATGCGCCATGGCGGCTTCGCGGACCCATTCGCCGTCTTCCCAGGCGTCCACGCGGGCTTGCAGGCGCTCGCGGTTGCAGGGCCCGTCGCCGCCGATCACGCGCCAGAACTCGCTCCAGTCGATGGTGCCGAAGTCGTGCGCCTGGCGCTCTTCGTTCCACTTCAGGTCGGGGTCGGGCAGGGTCACGCCGAGGATGGCGGCCTGCTCGACGGCGGCGTCGATGAACTTCTGGCGCAGCTCGTCGTTGCTGAAGCGCTTGATGCCCCAGCGCATCGACTGCGCCGAGTTGGGCGACTGGTCGTCCGGCGGGCCGAACATCATGATCGACGGCCACCACCAGCGGTCGACCGCGTCCTGCACCATCGCCTTCTGCGCGCCGGTGCCGTGGGTCATCATCGTCAGCAGGGCCTCGTAGCCCTGGCGCTGGTGAAAGCTTTCCTCGCGGCAGATGCGGATCATGGCGCGCGCATACGGCGCATACGAGCAACGGCAGATCGGCACCTGGTTCATGATGGCCGCGCCGTCCACCAGCCAGCCGATGGTGCCCATGTCGGCCCAGCTCAGCGTCGGGTAGTTGAAGATCGAGCTGTACTTGGCGCGGCCGCTGTGCAGCGCGTCGAACATCTGGTCGCGCGAGGTGCCCAGCGTTTCGGCCGCGGCGTACAGGTAGAGGCCGTGGCCGCCTTCGTCCTGCACCTTGGCCAGCAGGATCGCCTTGCGCTTCAACGTGGGCGCGCGGCTGATCCAGTTGCCCTCGGGCAGCATGCCGACGATTTCGGAGTGCGCGTGCTGGCTGATCTGTCGCACCAGCGTCTTGCGGTAGTGCTCGGGCATCCAGTCCTTCGCCTCGATGAAGTCTCCTGCATCGATGTGCGCATCGAAGCGCGCTTCGAGCTGCATTTCTTCAGCGGAGCGCAAGGCCTTCTTCTTGCTGCCCTCATCGGCGTCGTTGCCGGCGTCCTTGCCCATGGTGTCCATCGCTTGGGTGTACATGCGGGTGTCCTTTCGTTGGGGTGTTTGCGTAGGCTCTGGCAGCTCAGCGCGCGCGCGTGTCGATCACGCGGCGTGCCTTGCCGGTCTGGGTGCGTTCCATCTCGTCGGGCGCATGCACCACCACGCGCGTGGAGATGCCGATGAGCGTCTTCACGCGGTGCTGCACCCATTCGCCGATGGCGGCGCGGTCGGCCGATGCGGCGTCCGCGGGGTTGAGCTCGCAGTGCACCTCGACCTGGTCGAGCTTGTCAGCGCGGCTCACGTGCACCTGGTACAGGCCCGACAGCGCCTGGTGCGCGAGCACGATTTCTTCCACCTGCGTGGGGAACACGTTCACGCCGCGGATGATCATCATGTCGTCGCTGCGCCCGACGATCTTGCCCATGCGGCGGAACGCGCGCGAAGTGGGCGGCAAGAGGCGCGTGAGGTCGCGCGTGCGGTAGCGAACGATGGGCATGGCCTCCTTGCTCAGCGACGTGAACACGAGCTCGCCCTCTTCGCCGTCGGCCTTCAGCTCGCCGGTCTCGGGGTCGATGATCTCGGGGTAGAAGTGGTCTTCCCAGATGACGGGGCCGTCCTTGCTCTCCACGCATTCGCTGGCCACGCCCGGGCCCATCACTTCCGACAGGCCGTAGATGTCGACCGCGTCCAGCCCGGCCTTGGCCTCGATGTCGCGGCGCATGGCCTCGGTCCACGGCTCGGCGCCGAAAATGCCGACCTGCAGCGAACTGTCTTTGGCGCTCAGGCCCTGGCGCTCGAACTGCTCGATGATCACCTGCATGTAGCTGGGCGTGACCATGATGATGTTCGGTTTGAAGTCCTGGATGAGCTGCACCTGCTTCTCGGTCTGCCCGCCCGACATCGGGATGACGGTGCAGCCCGCGCGCTCCGCGCCGTAGTGCGCGCCCAGGCCGCCGGTGAACAGGCCGTAGCCGTAAGACACATGAATCATGTCGCCGGCCCGCCCGCCCGCCGCGCGGATGGAGCGCGCGACCAAGTCGGCCCAGGTGTCGATGTCCTTCAGCGTGTAGCCGACCACGGTCGGCTTGCCGGTGGTGCCTGAGGACGCATGGATGCGTGCCACTTTTTCGCGCGGCACGGCGAACATGCCGAAGGGGTAGTTGTCGCGCAGGTCGCTCTTCACGGTGAAGGGAAACTTCGACAGGTCGGCCAGCGACTTCAGGTCGTTCGGGTGCACGCCCTTGGCGTCGAAGGCCTGGCGGTAGTGCGCCACATGGTCGTAGGCGTTCTGCAGCGTGGCGCGCAGGCGCGTGAGCTGCAGCGCGGTGATTTCGTCGCGGCTGGCGGTTTCGATGGGGTCGAGGTCGCCGGGGGCGGGGCGTTTGACGGTCATGGGGTTTTGCTTTCCTCAGGCTGCGACAGCGGGGCGGCCCTTGGCCGTGTAGGAGCGTCCGCGAAACATCGCGATGCGCTCGCCGCGCTGGTTGGTGATTTCGGTGTCGTACACGCCGGTGCGCCCGGCCTTGGACACTTCGTGGCAGCGCGCGATGAGCAGGTCCCCCTCGCGCGCGGGGGCGATGAAGTCGATGGAGAAGCCCGAGGCCACGGTCAGCTCGTTGTACGAGTTGCACGCAAAGGCGAAGGTCGAGTCCGCCAGCGTGGCCATGAAGCCGCCGTGGCAGGTGGCGTGGCCGTTGAGCATGTCGGGGCGCACCTTCATTTCGATGGTGGCCTGGCCGGGGCCGACCTCGACGATGCGCATGCCCAGGCCCTGGGTGGCGTTGTCGTTGGCGAACATGCCGTCGCGGACGTATTCGGCCGTCTGCTGCGGCGTGCGGGTGGCGGGCGTGATGTCGGGCGTCGTGTCGGTCATGGCTCAGCGGTCCTTGAACACGGGGGCGCGCTTGGCGCGGAAGGCCTCGACGCCTTCGCGGTAGTCGTCGGCGCTGCCCATGTCGCGCTGCAGGCGGGCTTCTTCGGCGAGCGCGGTGTCCAGGTCCATGCCTTGCGCGGCGGCCATGGCCTGGCGCGTGGCGACGAGGGCACGCGTGGGCATGCCGGACAGCTTCAGCGCGAGCGCTGCCGCGGTGTCGGAAAGTGCCGCGTCGTCCACGCACTGCCAGATCAGGCCGATGCGCGCGGCTTCTTCCGCCGGCAGCTTGTCGCCCAGCATCGCGATGCCCAGCGCGCGCGCCGAGCCCACGAGGCGCGGCAGCAGCCAGGTGCCGCCGGTGTCGGGCACGAGGCCGATCTTGGTGAAGGCCTGGATGAAGCTCGCCGAGCGGCCGGCCACCACCAGGTCGCAGCACAGCGCCAGGTTGGCGCCCGCGCCCGCGGCCACGCCGTTCACCGCCGCGACGACCGGCACCGGCATCGAGCGCAGGCGCGCGACCAGCGGGGCGTAGTAGGTGGAAATGACATGGCCCAGGTCCTTGGGGGCGGCGCCGGGCGTGGGGTCGGGGGCGACCGAGGGGTCGGCCAGGTCCTGCCCGGCGCAGAAGGCGCGGCCGGCGCCGGTGAGCACCACGCAGCGCACGCCCGCGTCGCCTGCGGCCGACGCCAGCGCGGCGAGCAACTCGGCGTGCAGTTCCGTAGTAAAGCTGTTGAGCGCCGCAGGGCGGTTCAGGCGCAGCGTGCGCACCGCGCCGGCGTTGCTGATGAGTACCAAAGGCTCGGTCATGCGTGTCTCTTTCATCCTTCGTGGGAGGCCGATCGACGTGCAAACACTATTGACCGACCGTTCGGTTGATTTTAGGATCGACCTCGATGACTGCACAAGCGCGAGGTATTCAGGGCAAACCCTAGGCCTCGCGTCACAAGCCTGTGCCATCCCCACGAAACAAGGAGACCGGATGCCCAGCTATTCCATCGACGGCGTGATTCCCGTGGTCGACCCCAGCGCCTACGTGCACCCCACGGCCGTGCTGATCGGCGACGTCATCGTCGGCCCGCGCTGCTATGTCGGCCCCTGCGCCAGCCTGCGCGGCGACTTCGGGCGCATCGTGCTGGAGGAAGGCGCCAATGTGCAGGACCACTGCTGCATCCACGGCTTTCCGGAGAACGACACGGTGGTGGAGGTCAACGGCCACATCGGCCACGGTGCCATCCTGCACAGCTGCATCGTGCGGCGCGACGCGCTGGTGGGCATGAACGCGGTGGTGATGGACGAGGCCGAGATCGGCGAGAAGGCCATCGTCGCGGCCTGCGCCTTCGTGCCGGCCGGCATGAAAGTGCCGCCGCGCTCGCTGGTCGCGGGCATTCCGGCCAAGGTGAAGCGCGAACTGAGCGACGAGGAAATCGCCTGGAAGCTGGAAGGCACGCTCACCTACCAGGCGCTCACGGTGCGCAGCCTCGCGAGCCTGCACGAGGTGGCGCCGCTCGCGCAGGTGGAGGCCGGCCGGCCGCGCCTGCCGCAGGCCGACGTGCGCTCGCTCATCGCCACCAAGCGGGGCGAGGGCGGCTGAGGCCGACGGCGCTTCGTGCAAGATCGCGCGTTGCCCTCAACCTTCCAACCCAGGAACCCGACCCGATGCCGCGTGGAAGATCCGCCACCTACGACGACCAGCGTGAACTGATCCTTGCGCAGGCCGCCCAGCTGTTCGCGCGCAGCGGCTATCCGGCCACGTCAATGAACCAGGTGGCCGAAGCCTGCGGGCTCTCGAAGGCCACGCTCTATCACTACTACAAGGACAAGAGCAGCCTGCTGATCAGCATCGCCGAGACGCACGTGTCCAAGCTGGCGGCGCTGGTGGCCGAGGAAGAAGCGTCGACGCAGACCGACGAAGAGCGCCTGCGCCGCTTCATCTACCGCATCGTGGAGGAATATGCCGGCGCGCAGGACGCGCACCGCGTGCTGACCGACGACGTGCGCTTTCTGGAAGAAGCCGACCGCGAGCGCGTGCTCGACCAGGAGCGCAAGGTGGTCGCAGGCTTTGCGCGCGCGGTGGCGGCCCTGCGCCCCGGCACGCCGAGCGACGACCTCGCCAAGCCGCTGACCATGCTGCTGTTCGGCATGATCAACTGGATGTTCACCTGGATGAAGCCGAACGGGCGGCTAGACCATGCGGCCATTGCGCCGATCGTGGCCGACCTGTTCCTGGGCGGCATCGGCGCGGTGAAGCTGCCTGACT
Source organism: Variovorax monticola (assembly GCF_051216855.1). Classification (NCBI taxonomy): domain Bacteria; kingdom Pseudomonadati; phylum Pseudomonadota; class Betaproteobacteria; order Burkholderiales; family Comamonadaceae; genus Variovorax; species Variovorax monticola. The sequence continues at coordinate 5,834 of NZ_JBPJZP010000004.1, read as the reverse complement.
ATGCGGCCATCGCAGCCAATGCCGAGGCGGTGCGCGCGGCTACAGAATCCGGTTGAACCACAGCAGCGACAGCCCCGCCGACAGCAGCGTGAGCACCGCCGCACCCAGCGCGAACAGCGCCGAGATTTCGGTTTCCTTCTTCTCCACGGTGAGCTTGGAGCTCAGCGTGTTGTAGACCTTCTTCAGGTCGCTCGCGGTGCCCGCGTAGAAGTATTCGGCATTGGTCTTGTTGGCGATGGCCTTGAGCGTGTCTTCGTCGAGCCTCACGCGCATCGACCAGCCTTCGAAGCCGATGGTCTCGCCGTCGACCGTGCCCACGCCCACCGTGTAGATGCGCACGCCGCGGTCGGCCGCGGCCTTGGCGGCGTCGAGCGGGTCGACGCCGGTGGTGCGCTGGCCGTCGGTCAGCATGATGATCGCGGCCGAGGTGAACGAGCCGGGCGCCACGGGCGTGAAGTCCTTGAGCTTTTTCTCCGACGAGTCGATGGCCGCGCCGCGCTGGCGGCTCGGTGCGTTGAACTGCTCCACGTCGAGGCCAGCGTCCGGGAACAGCGTGGCCAGCGACACCACGATGGCGTTTCCTGTGGCGGTGGCGCGCTGCAATTGAAAGCTGTCGATGGCCGTCACCAGGTCTTCGTGGTTGGTGGTGGGCAACTGCGCCACCTGCGCGCTGCCGGCGAAGGCGACGATGCCCACCTTCACGCTGCGCGGCAGGTCCTTGATGAAGCTCTTGGCCGCCTCTTGCGCCGCCACCAGCCGGTTGGGCAGCACGTCGGCCGCTCGCATGCTGCCGGACACGTCCATCGCCAGGATGATGGTCTGCTGGTTCGACGGCAGCACCACCACCGCCATGGGCCGAGACGCGGCGATCAACATCGCGGCCATGGCCAGCAGGAACAACAGCGGCGGCAGGTGCCGGCGCAGGCTCTGCCCCGGGCCCATCGCCTCGCGCACGATCGACAGGCTGGCGTAGCGCAGCGCCATCTTCTTCTTGCGGCGGATCAGCCACAGGTACAGCAGCACCAGCAGCGGCAACGCCGCCAGCAGCCAGAGGAATTGAGGCCAGAGAAAGTTCATGCTGCCACCGCCTTCGCGCCTGCGGAGCCGATGCGCGTGCGGCGCTTGCGCAGATCGGCAAAACGAACGATGGCCTCGACCAGGTCGTCGCTGGTCGAGAGCTCGAGTGCATCGACGCCGGCCCTGGCCAGCGCGGCGCGCAGGGCGCTCTCGCGCTCGGCCGCCAGGCGCGCGAAGCGCTTGCGAAAGCCGCTGTCGTGCGTGTCGACCCAGAGCTGCTCGCCGGTCTCGGCGTCGCTCAGCGGCACCAGGCCGAGGTCGGGCAGCTCGAGCTCGAGCGGGTCGAACAGGCGCACGGCAATCACCTCATGGCGCTGCACGAGCTGCCCCAGCGGCTTTTCCCAGCCGGGCTCGCTCAAGAAGTCGGACACCACGAACACCGTAGAGCGGCGCGGCATCAGGTTGGCAGCGGACTTGAGCAGGGTGTCGAGCCGCGTCATGCCTTTTTGCGTGGGCATGGCGTGGGCCTTGTCGGCGCGCCGTTCCATCGAATGCAGCAGATGCAGCACATGGCGGCGTCCGCTGCGCGGCGGAATCACCGCTTCGAGGTCGTTGCCGTACACCAGCGCACCGACCCGGTTGCCGTGCCGCGTGAGCAGCCGCGCCATCACGCCGACGAAGCCGGCGGACATCTCGCGCTTGGCCTTCAGGCCCGAGCCGAAATCGACCGAGCGGCTCAGGTCCAGCACGAACCAGGCGGCCATCTCGCGGTCTTCGGTGAACACGCGCACGTAGGGCGTCTGCAGCCGCGCGGTGACGTTCCAGTCGATGTGGCGCACGTCGTCGTGGTGCTGGTATTCGCGCAGGTCGGCCAGGTCGAGGCCGGCACCGCGCATGAGCGTGCGGTAGTCGCCCTGCAGCAGGCCGTCGAGCCTTCGGATCACGGTCCATTCGAGCCGGCGCAGCGCGCGCTCGGCGCCGCCGGCCACGACTGCCTCGGCGGCGAGTCGTTCGTCGTTCGCGGCCGCGGGGGCCTTACGCCACCAGCTTTTCATGTTCGAGCGGTTTTGCAGGGGCGGGCACGGCGCGCATAATCTTTTCGATCAGGCTGTCGGGCGTCAGGCCTTCGGACAGGCCTTCGTAGGAAAGCGTCACGCGGTGGCGCAGCACGTCGGGCACCAGCGCGGTCATGTCCTCGGGCAGCGCATAGCTGCGCCCGCGCAGCATGGCCAGCGCGCGCGCGCCTTCGGTCAGGCTGATGCTGGCGCGCGGGCTGGCCCCGAAGGTGATGAAGCGGCGCAGGTCCTTCAGGCCGTGCTTCTCGGGGGTGCGGGTGGCCGACACCAGCTTCACGGCGTACTGGATCAGCGAGGGGTCGACGTACACGCGCCGCGCCTCGGCCTGCAGCGCCGCCAGCTGTTCGGTGGTGGCGACCGCCGAGACCTCGACCGGCGGGCCGATCACGCGCTGCACGATCACGAACTCTTCTTCGTCCGTCGGATAGTCGACCAGCACCTTCATCATGAAGCGGTCCACCTGCGCCTCGGGCAGCGGGTAGGTGCCTTCGGTCTCGATGGGGTTCTGCGTGGCCATGACCAGGAAGGGGCGCGGCACCTTGTGCGTTTCGCCCGCAATGGTGACCTGGCGCTCCTGCATCACCTCGAGCAGCGCGCTCTGCACCTTGGCCGGCGCGCGGTTGATTTCGTCGGCCAGCAGCAGGTTGGCGAACACCGGGCCCAGCGAAGTGCTGAACTCGCCCGTCTTCTGGTTGTAGATGCGCGTGCCGACCAGGTCGGCCGGCACCAGGTCGGGCGTGAACTGGATGCGCTTGAAATGGCCGCGCACCGTGTCGGCCAGCGTCTTGATGGTGAGCGTCTTCGCCAGCCCCGGCACGCCTTCGACCAAGAGGTGCCCGCCCGCGAGCATGGCGACCATCACGCGCTCGAGAAAGCGGTCCTGGCCCACGACCACGCGCTTGACCTCGTAGAGGATCTGCTCCATCAGTTCGGCGGTTCCCGCAGCGGTGGGGTTGGGAGTCTCTGTGCTCATGCGAAAGGCTTTCGTAGAGGTGACGGAAGAATCAGAACGGCGGCGACCCGGCGGCGGAGGCCGCGTTCTCGATGGGCACGGCGAAAGCGATGCCGATGAAGGTGCGCTGCTGCGTCGGGTTGAGGATGGCGGTGACGATGCCCAGCACCTCGCCGTCCATGTTGATGAGCGGGCCGCCCGAGTTTCCGGGGTTGGCGGCCGCGTCGAACTGGATCAGGTTGCCCAGCTCCTGCTTGCCCTCGGGCGAGCGGAACGAGCGCTTCAGGCCCGACACCACGCCGGCCGACACCGACGGCCCGATGCCGAACGGAAAGCCCACCGCTGCCACCTGGTCGCCGGGGCGCAGGTCGGCGGTGGAGCGCATGGTGGCGGGAATGAGGTCGTCGGGCACCTTCTGCGCCTGCAGCACCGCCAGGTCGTTCTCGGGCTGCACGCCGGTGATGGTGGCGATGGCTTCGAGGCCGTCGAAGAAGGTGACCTTGATCTTGTCGGCGCCCGCGACCACGTGCAGGTTGGTGAGGATCACGCCCTTGTCGACGATCACCACGCCCGTGCCCACGCCGCGCTCGACCTCGCCGGTCGGACCGCCGTCGTTGGGCGCCTCGGGTGCCTTGCCCTTGGCCAGGTTGCGCCCGCGCTTCTGCGTCTTGGCCTCGGGGGTGTTCTTCTCTTCGCCGTAGCTCACCACGCGCACCACCGAGGGCCGGATGATGTCGGCCGCCTTGGCCGCGGGCGAGGGCAGGGTGTTGGTCTGCAGCGTGCGCAGCACGGCCGCGTCGATGTCTTTCTGGGTGAGGGCCTTGGCGCCGGGGCGAGGTGCCCAGATGGCACCGCCGACCAGCGCGGCCGACAGCACGATGAGCAATGCGAAGCTGCGGCGTCCGGGTTGCCAGGCCGTTTTCTTGACCGGCACGGCCTGCGCGGCGTTGCCGGGATCGGCCGCGCCAGCGGCGACAGGCGATGCTGGCGCATCCACCCGATCGGCCGCCTCGTCTGCGGCCGGTGGCGGCGTGCGTGGCGAACGGCTGTAGAAAGCGGGCCTGCGCATCGGAGCACCTCCGGCAAAAAAAATCGCGTGAAGGAGTTCACGGTAGCACGCTTTCCGTGGCTGTGCATCCCTTCGGGCATCATCGCCCGATGGCTACCTTCGTCGATACCCACTGCCATCTGGACGCGCCCGAATTCGGTGCGGAGATGCCCGCGATCCGCGCCCGGGCAGCCGAAAGGGGCGTGGCCCTGTGCGTCATTCCGGCGGTGGCCGCCTTCAATTTCGCCACCGTGCGCGAGCTGGCCCACGCGCAGGGCGATGCTTATGCGCTGGGCATCCACCCGCTGTGCACCGGCGAGGCGAAGGACGAAGACCTCGACGCGCTCGACGCCGAACTGGGCGCCCGTCGCGGCGACCCGCACCTGGTGGCCGTGGGCGAGATCGGGCTCGACTACTTCGTGGAAGGCCTCGACGGCCCCAGGCAGGAGCGTTTCTTTCACACTCAGTTGCAACTGGCACGCAAGCATGGGTTACCCGTGCTGATCCATGTGCGGCGCTCGGTCGACAAGGTGCTCAAGCATTTGCGGCAGACATCGGGCGGCGAGCCATGGCAGGGCATCGCCCATGCCTTCAACGGCAGCGAGCAGCAGGCCAGGGCCTGCATCGCGCTCGGGCTGAGGCTGGGCTTCGGCGGCGCCGTGACCTTCGAGCGCGCGCTGCAACTGCGGCGCCTGGCCGTCACCTTGCCGCTCGAATCGATCGTGATGGAGACCGACGCGCCCGACATCCAGCCGCACTGGCTCTACCGCACGCAGGCGCAGCGCGACGCCGGCGAGCCGCAGGGCCGTAACGACCCTGGCGAGTTGCCGCGCATCGCGGCCGTGGTGGCCGGGCTGCGGGGCATCGGCATCGCCGAACTGGCCGAAGCCACCACCCGGAATGCGTTCGACACATTGCCGCGTCTGAAAAATCTCACGCCGCTGTCGGAACGCCCGCCGCACCGCGCGTAGGCCAATGCCCCGACCTGCGCGGGTGTGTGCAGATGCTGCAGATTTGCTGTCATCCTCGAGGTTCGGAAGTTCGTTGCTTAGACCAGTGGCAAGTCAGTCACTTCAAAAACTTCATCCAAACAGGAGCCTTTACATGACCACGTCTTTCATTCGCACCATGCCCGTCGTCCTCGCACTGGCGCTCGCCTCCATCGGCGTGTCGGCCGTGGCGCAGACCACCGCTCCCGCGGCGGCGACCCCGGCCACGGCCGAGCCCACCACCGGCGAAAAGGTGAAGGAAGCCGGCAGCAACGCTGTCGACGCCACCAAGCGCACGACCAAGAAGGCCGTGAACGCCACCGAGAACGGCGCCGAAAAGGCCTGGGACGCCACCAAGCGCACGACCAAGAAGGCCGCCAACGCCACCGAAAACGGCAGCAAGAAGGCCTGGAACGCCACCAAGCGCACCACCAAGAAGGCCACCACGGCTACCAAGAATGCCGCCGTGAAGACCGGTGACGCGGTTGAAAACACCGGCCACAAGGCCGCCGACGGCATGCGCAGCACCGGCGCCGCCATCGGCGAGAAGATCCCCGGCACGGCCGAGAACGCAGCCGCCAAGAAGCAATAAGCCTGAACAGCCTGCTTCGGCGCCCATGAAAAAACCCGCTTCGCAGGCTGTGTAAATAGTCAGCCGGCCGCTTAGATCAAGATGCCCCGCAACAGCGGGGCATTTTTCATTGGGGCGCGAAGTGAAGAAGACAAGGGCCTCAGCCCCGCAGCGCCTGGTG